>NZ_JARZHH010000020.1 GCF_029946515.1 Polyangium sp. 6x1 | reverse complement strand
GGGAGGCGAAGATCGGCGAGCTCCTCGCGGCGCTCGACAGCTACATCCCGGAGCCGGAGCGCGCGATCGACAAGCCGTTCCTCATGGCGATCGAGGACGTGTTCTCGATCAAGGGCCGCGGCACGGTGGCCACGGGTCGTATCGAGCGCGGCGTGATCAAGGTCGGCGAAGAGGTCGAGATCATCGGCTTCAAGGACACGCGCAAGACCGTCGTCACGGGCGTCGAGATGTTCCGGAAGCTGCTCGATCAGGGCATCGCCGGTGACAACGTCGGCTGCCTTCTGCGTGGCGTCGAGAAGGACGACATCGAGCGTGGTCAGGTCCTGGCGAAGCCGGGCTCGATCACCCCGCACACGCACTTCCTCGGTGAGGTGTACGTGCTCAAGAAGGAAGAGGGCGGCCGTCACACGCCGTTCTTCACGAACTACCGCCCGCAGTTCTACATCCGGACGACGGACGTGACGGGCACCGTCAACCTCCCCGAGGGGGTCAAGATGGTGATGCCGGGCGACAACATCACGATGAACATCGAGCTCATCGCGCCGGTCGCGCTCGAGGAGCAGATGCGGTTCGCGATCCGTGAGGGCGGCAAGACCGTCGGCGCGGGCATCGTGACGAAGATCGTCAAGTAAGGAAGAAGCAGCGTCATGGCCGACACCACGAAGATCCGGATCCGCC
Source organism: Polyangium sp. 6x1 (assembly GCF_029946515.1). Lineage (GTDB taxonomy): Bacteria > Myxococcota_A > Polyangia > Polyangiales > Polyangiaceae > Polyangium. The sequence continues at coordinate 171,884 of NZ_JARZHH010000020.1, read as the reverse complement.
TCAAGGCGTTCGATCACCAGCTTCTCGACAAGTCCACGAGCGACATCGTCGAGACCGCGAAGCGAACGGGCGCGCACGTCGCGGGCCCCATCCCCCTGCCGACGGAGATCCGTCGCTACACGGTCCTCCGCGGGCCGCACGTCGACAAGAAGTCGCGCGAGCAGTTCGAGATCCGCACGCACAAGCGGCTCCTCGACATCATCGAGCCGACGCAGCAGACCCTCGACGCCCTGATGAAGCTCGATCTTTCGGCCGGCGTCGACGTCGAGATCAAGAGCTAGGAGCGCGCCATGAAAGTCAACGTCTACAACCTCAAGCGGGAGCAGGTCGGCGAGATCGACCTTTCGGACGAGGTCTTCGGCGCCGAGGTCAAGGAGCAGCTCTTCTACGAGGTCGTCAAGGCCCAGCTCGCCTCGCGGCGCGCCGGCACGAAGGCCACGAAGGAGCGCAGCGCCGTCGCGGGCTCGACGAAGAAGCTCTACCGCCAGAAGGGCACCGGCCGCGCTCGTCAGGGCTCGATCCGCGCCCCGCACCACGCGGGCGGCGGCGCCGCACACGCGCTCGAGCCGCAGGACTGGTCCTACCGTCCGCCGCGCAAGGTGCGCATCGGCGCGCTGAAGAGCGCGCTCTCCCTGTACGCCAAGGAGGGTCGCCTCATCGTCCTCGACAGCCTCGAGCTGCCCGAGATCAAGACGAAGGCGATCGTCGACGCGCTCGGGGCCCTGCAGGCGGGCAAGAAGTCGCTCGTCGTCGACAGCGCCTCGAACGAGAAGCTGGTGAAGTCGATCCGTAACCTCGACGCGCACCAGTTCTTGCCGCCGGAGGGCGTCAATGTGTACGACCTCCTCCGCCACGACCACCTCGTCGTCTCGAAAGAGGCGGCCAAAGCGCTCGAAGCGCGCTGCCTTCGGTAGAGGAACACGCCATGCAGCCCGAGCACATCATTCGTCGGCCGATCATCCTCACCGAGAAGTCGAGCCGGCTCCGCGAGCAGAGCAACAAGGTCATCTTCGAAGTCCACCGCGACGCGAACAAGATCCAGATCAAGGACGCGATCCAGGCGCTCTTCAAGGTCGGCGTGGTCGAAGTGAACACGCTCGTCATGCGCGGCAAAGACAAGCGCATGGGGCGCGGCTACGCCAAGCTTCACAACTGGAAGAAGGCGATCGTCACCCTCAAGGCGGGCGACCAGATCCAGTTCTTCGACGAGGAGAAGTCGGAGTAAGCCATGGGTATCAAGAACTTCAAGCCGACCTCTCCGGCGCGGCGCTACTACTCGGTCAGTGATTTCAAGGAAATCACCAAGGTCGAGCCCGAGCGCTCCCTCATCGAGAAGCAGACCTCGACGGGCGGGCGCAACAACTACGGCCGCATCACCTCGCGGTTCCGCGGCGGTGGCCACAAGCAGCGCTACCGGATCATCGACTTCCGGCGCGACAAGATCGGTATCCCCGCGACCGTCGCCGCCATCGAGTACGATCCGAACCGTACCGCGCGCATCGCCCTGCTCCACTACGTCGACGGCGAGAAGCGCTACATCCTCGCCCCCGATGGCCTGGTCGTGGGCGCGAAGCTCGTCGCGAGCCGCAACGCCGACATCAAGCCCGGCAACAGCCTCACGCTGCGCCACATCCCGCCCGGCACCTCGATCCACAACATCGAGGTCAAGAAGGGCAAGGGCGGCCAGCTCGTGCGCTCCGCCGGCGTCGCCGCGCAGCTCATGGCCAAGGACGGCGACTACGCGCAGGTGCGCCTGCCGAGCGGCGAAATCCGCAAGGTGCACCTCGATTGCCGCGCCACCATCGGCCAGGTCTCGAACCCCGACCACGCGAACATCACGCTCGGCAAGGCCGGTCGTTCGCGATGGCTCGGCCGTCGTCCGCACAACCGCGGCGTCACCATGAACCCCGTCGATCACCCGATGGGCGGCGGCGAGGGCCGCTCCTCCGGCGGTCGTCACCCCTGCTCGCCGTGGGGGCAGCTCGCCAAGGGCCTGAAGACTCGGAACAACAAGCGGACCGACGGGATGATCATCCGCCGGCGCGGAACCAAGGGTTGATTGAGCCATGCCGCGTAGCATCAAGAAGGGCCCCTTCGTCGACGGCCACCTGATGGAGAAGATCCAGACGGCGCAGGCCACGGGCGGCCCCAAGAAGGTCATCAAGACCTGGTCCCGCAGGTCCACCATCGTCCCCGACGCCGTGGGCCTCACGTTCGCCGTGCACAACGGCCGCAAGTTCGTCCCCGTGTTCGTCACGGAGAACATGGTCGGCCACAAGCTCGGCGAGTTCGCCCCGACCCGCACCTTCCACGGCCACTCCGGCGACAAGAAGGCAAAGGTCGGTAAGGCCCCCGGCGCTCGCTGAGGGGTTTTTCCAAGGGAGCCCGCCTCCTCGCTTCGGCGAGGAGCGGGCTTTTTTGCTTTCGAAGGCGCCTCGCTGGGGCTTTGCCCCAGGCCCGACCAGGGGCTCTCCGCCCCTGGACCTGGACCAGCGCCCGCGCTGGACTGAGGGTCGATGAACTGCGCGATGCGCAGTTCATCGAACAGCCGGGTCAAGACCAACGACGACGCTGCCAACCAAGACGGCAAAGGTGCCCTGTAACAGCGCGGAGCCGACCTCCACGGTCTTGCCACCGGCCTGTGGGAAGAACTGCGCATCGCGCCGTTCTTCCCGCTGAGGTCCAGGGCTGGCGCTGCAAGGAGGGGGCGGACAGCTTAAAAACTTTCCCCGCATCGACTGCGCATCGCGCAGTTGTTCCCCCTGAGGTCCAGGGCTGGCGCTGCAAAGAGGGTGCGGACAGCTTAAAAACTCTCCCCGCATCGACTGCGCTTCGCGCAGTTGTTCCCCCAGAGGTCCAGGGCTGGCCCTGGTTCGGGTCGAGGGGCGAACAGCCCCCGCGGGGTCCGGGGCAGCGCCCCGGCGCTACGCTGTGAAACCCCGTCTCAGCGCGACTTGAGCGCGTCCAGCGTCTCCTTGAGCTTTGGGTCCTTGGACATCTTGCACGTCCGGCCCATCAGCATCACCCAGCCGAGCGCGCGCCCGTCGCCCTCGTCGCGCGCTCGGTCGAGCAGCGCCGCCTTGTCGGGGCAGCTCTTCGCGGCCCAGAGATCGAACGCGATCCGCGTGGCGGGCGTCGCGCGGCTCCGCACCGCATCCTGCTTCAGCAGCTCGATCGCGCGATCGGCCGCCTTCGAGCCGCCCTTGCTCGTGACGAGCGCGTAGAGCACGTCGGGCCCGCGTGTGCCCATCTTCGAACCGAAGATCTCGAAGAGCTTGTCGGCCTCGGGGCCGCCCAGGTAGGCCGCCTTCGACGCGAGCTCGAGCAGGTCCGAGCGCACGTCTGCGTCCTCGGGGGAGCGCGGATCTGCGGCCACGAGCGACTCGAGCGTTGCCGTCGCGTCCTTCACCTTGCCCGCGCGCACCTCCTTCGACAGCCGCGCGCGCAGCTCGCGCGAGTTGCCTGCTGGTGCTTGCGCTCGCGGCTCGTCCTCGTCGTCGTCCGAAGGCGCGGAGGCCGTTGCGCCTGACTCCGCTGAGGCCTTCGTGTCTTGGCGCGCCTCGTCGAGGTCCGGGAAGGGCGACGTGCGGATCGCGATGGCCAGCACGATCACGGCGACGATGCTGGCGGCGCCCGCGATCCCGAGCACGACGGGGCGGGGCAGGGGCGCGGCGGGATCCGGGGCGCGACCGGGCGGCGAACCGACGATGGTCATGACGTGGGGATGAGGATAGCGGAGCTTGGGCACGCGCGGTGCGTGGTTGAATGGAGGGCCCGCGCCGGGCGTGCCCTCCTCTGGCTCAGAACGTCCCGCGGACGCCGAGGTGGGCGGGGCCGACGACGAGCTCGGTGTGAGCGGCTTCGGGCTTCTTGTCCTTCTTCAGGCTGAGCACGAAGAGCGTCGCGCCTGCGGCCACGCCGACGGCGCCCACGATGAGGCCCACGTTGGCGACCGTCTGCTGCATCTTACCCTTGTCGACGTCGCCTTGCCGGTCTGCGGGGCACGGGCCGCCGCAGGCCGCCTTGAGGTCGTCGTACGTCCCGTTCGACATCGAGCCGAAGACCGCGAACGTCACGAAGCCTGCGACGCCGAGGCCGCCGGCTGCGAACGCGCCGATCCGCATGCCCGACATGCCTTTGCTGCCGGTCTCGGTGCCGCCGCTGCCGTCGCCGCTGCCGTCGCCGCCGCTGCCGTCGCCGCTACCGCCGCCGGTGCTCCCGCTCGTGAAGCCGATCGACACGGTCTTCGACTCGCCGGCGGTCGCGGTGATCGATTGCGACGCGGCCGGCTTCGCGCCGGATTCGAGACGGACGTCTACGCTGCCGGGCATCGCGGGGAAGGGTTTGCCCCAGCGATCCTGGGGCACCTCGACGCCGCCGATGGTCAGATGCGCGCCGCTCTCGGGCGTCGTCACGTCCACGCTCACGAGCACGATCTTCGGGTTGAGCTCGTCGCGCTCGACCCTCGCGGTTTCGCCTGTCTGCGCGTACTTCTCGCCGGCGGTCTGGGCCTCGGCCGTGACCTTTTCGAACTCGAGGTAGGCGTCGACGAGCTTGCCCATCTCTCGCAGACAGCGTGCCACGTAGAGGTGCGAGTTCGGGCTCTGCACCTTCGCGTACGAGGCGCGGAAGTCCGCGAGGGCCTCGGCGTACTTGCCGGATTTGAAGAAGGTCGAGGCGCTCTCGAACTTCTTCTTTGCTTCGGCGACGTCCGCTGCGGAGGGCGTTGCCGCTGCGGCCGGGGCTTGCGCGTGGGCGACGCTCGGCCCGAGGACCGAGAGCGCGGGGAGGGCAACGAAGAGAGCTGCGATCGCGGTAGTTCTGGTTCGCACGGCGCTCAGATTCCGGTGGGATCGAACTTGGTTGTTTTCTTGGTGGTCTTGTTCGTCTTGCTCGTCCCCGTGGACGGCGGACGAACGGTCTTCGTCGTGTTGACGGCGGGCGCCTTCCACGTGGTCGGCGCCTTGTTTCCGCCGGCGGCTGCTTGCGTCGCCTCGGGCGCGGGCTCGGTGGGCTCCTCGGGCTTCGGCGCGTCGGCTTTCGGCTCCTCGGGCTTCGGCGGCTCGGGCGTCGTCGTGGGCGGCGGCTCGGGCTGCTTCGCTTCCGTCGGCTGCGGAGGCGGCGTTGCTTGCGTCGTGGGCGCTTGCTCCGTCGTCGTCGGCGTCGGCTTTTCGGAAGGTTTGTCGCCGCCCGAGAGCACCACGACCGCGCCGATTGCGATGGCCGCGATCGCGCCGACGCCCATGATGAGCCGCTTCTTCTTCTGCGACGCTTGTGCGGCGAGCAGCGGATCGTCGTCGTCTTGCGTGGCCGGCAGCGCGGTCGTCGTGGTCGGGACCGGCGAGCTCGGCAGCGTCTCGAGCCGCGGCACGGGCGGCGCGGCCGGTACGTCGAGGCCGGTCGCGACGGCGTCGGCGATCACCGGGACGTCTGCGGCCTCGCTGCTGGCCTTCGCTGCGGCTTCCGGTTTCGAGTCGACCTTCGGCTCGTTGTGCATCGGCGGCGGGATGCTCACGCGCTCCGCGGCGATGTTCGCGTCGGCTGCGGCGATCGCGGCGCGCAGCTCTGCGGCGCGCTTCGCGTTTGCCTCGCCGATCACCTTGCGCACGAAGTCGGCGACGTCCTCGTCCGTGATCGGCGCGCCGACCTGCGAGGCGACCTGATCGAGCGCGCGCTGCATCTCCCCGGCCGTCGAGTAGCGCTTCGTCCGGTCCTTCTCGAGCGCCTTCAGGATCACCTTCTCGAAGTCCGCGTGGACGCTCGGGACGAGCTCGCGCGGCGGGATCGGATCCTTCAGCGCGATGTTCTCGACGGTCTTGAACTCCGTCTCTCCGCGGAATGGGTGCAGGCCGGTGACCATCACGTAGAGCAACACGCCGAGCGAGAAGAGATCGCTGCGACGATCGAGCGGCAGGCCGCCGAGCTGCTCGGGCGATAGATACGGCGTCTTGCCTTTGACGAGGCCCTCGGTGCGCGTGACGTAGAGGCGCCCGCGCGACTTCGCCACGCCGAAGTCGGCGATCTTCGCGAAGCCCGACGTCGAGATCAGGATGTTGCCCGGCGAGATGTCGCGGTGGACGAGATCGACCAGCGCGCCGTTGTCGTCGCGCAGCTCGTGGGCGGCGTGCAGGCCCGCGCAGATCTGCGACGCGAGGCGCAGGATGATGTTCTGCGGGATCCCGCCGAGGGGCTTCGCCGCCTTCTGCACCGTGCTGAGCGTGTCGCCCTCGACCCACTCCATCACGATGTAGAGGATGTCGTCCTGCTCCCCGAGGTCGAAGATCTCGACCACGTTCGGGTGCCGGATCCGCGCCGCGACGCGCGCCTCGTCGAGGAACATCGTCTCGAAATCCGGATCGTCGGAGACGTCCGGCAGCATCGTCTTGATCGCGACGGTCTTCTGGAAGCCGCGCGAGCCTTGCAGACGCGCGGCCCAGACGGACGCCATGCCGCCCTGCGCGACGCGCAGCAGGATCTCGTAGCGCCCGAGCGTGCTGCCGGGCTTCAGCCGATCGAGCGCGGTCGCCTTCGTGCGCGAGACGGGCGCCTCGGAGCCGTCGCTCTCGGCTGGCGAAGGCCCGGTCGTCGGCGTCTTCGTGACGACCGTCGGCATCTCGGACTTCGTCGCCACGACGTGCTCGGGTTTGTCCTCGGCCTTGGGCTCCTCGGCCTTGGGCTCCTCGGGCTTCTTCGCCTCGGCCTTGGGCTCCTCGGGCTTCTTTTCGTCCTTCGCCGCGACCTTCGGCGCTTCGACCTTCGGCGCTTCGATCTTCGGCGCTTCGATCTTCGGCGCTTCGACCTTGAAGGCGTCGGCGTCGTCGTCGATCTCGATGTCCTCGCCGGGCAGCGACTCCGCGACGGGACGGACCGGCGGCGGCGGCTTCGGCACATCGGGCTTCGCGCCGACCACGGGCGGGGCCGGGGGCTTCGGGATGCCGGGTTTCGGCGGAGGCGGCGCGGCCTTCGGCGGCGGCGGCACCACCGGCTTCTTCGCCTCGGCGGCCGGCGCGACCTCGGGTTTGTCCGCGGCCTTCGCCTCCGCGGGCTCCTTCGCCTCTGCGGCCGGCTCGGCCTTCGCGGCGGGCTTCGGCACGGCGGAGGCTGCGGGCTTCGGGGGCTCGACGCCGCCCACGAGCGTCCGCTGACGAACCATCGGCTTCGGCGCACCGAGCTTCGGCACGCTCGGGCCCGCGGCCTTGTCGTCTGCGGCGTCCTTTTTCTCGGCGGCGGGCGTGGGCGCGGGGGCCGTCACGGCGGGGGCCGCCACGGCGGGCGCCTTCACGCCGAGCGGCGCCTTGCCGTTCGTCGCGGGCGCAGCGACGCCGGAGACCGTGGCCTGCGGCGGACGCGCCGCTGCGGCGGGAGCAGGCTTCGCCGCGGCGGGAGCAGCGGGCGCGGCCGGCGACACGGCGGGCGCGGCCGGCGCCTTCGAGGCGAGCTTCTCCACGAACGCGCTCACCTCCTCGGGCTTGGCGATCTTGTCCGCGGGGACGCTGCGGAGCGCCTGGAGCAGGCCGTCGAGGGATCCCGGGCGCTTCGCGGGATCGCGCTCGAGCGCCTTCGGCAGCGCCTCCTCGAGCTCGGACGGCATGCCGTCGATCGTCACGGACGACAGCTCCGCGATCGGCCCCGAGAGGACCTTCTGCACGACGGCTGCTTCCATCTTCGAGGCGAAGAGCCGCTGCTTCGAGAGGAGCTCCCACAGGATCACGCCTGCGGCGAACACGTCGCCCTTCGGATCGATCGTGCCCGTCGGCGCGCCGGGCGTCGCGGCGCTCATGGCCTTCACGCGCTCGGGCGGCGCGTAGGCGAGCCGATCTTGCTTCATGATCCCGTGCGGGCCGAGCTTCGCGAGGGCGCGCGCCCAGCCGAATCCGCCGACGCGTGTCACGCCATCCTTGCCCACGAGCACGTGGAACGGGCTCAGCTCTCCGTGTGCGCTAGGCTCGCTCTGCGCGTGCGCTGCCGCGAGACCTTCGAGCATTTCGAGGCCGATGCGCAGCGCGATCGGGAGCGGGATACCAGCCGTCTTCGCGTTCGTGACCAGGGCGGAGAGCGTCTCGCCTTCGAAGTGCTCCGAGACGACGAAGATCTCGCCGTCCCCGACACCCGTCTCCACCATCGGCACCACGTTCGCGTGCGTGAGGAGCTTGCCGTTCTTCGCGTCGCGCAGAAACGCCTCGGCGACCTCCGGCTTTTTCGTCACGTGCTTGTGAAGGCGGAGCACGACGTAGCTCTTCGTGCTTCCTTCGGTTTGGGCGAGCCAGGTGGACGCCACGCCACTGCCGGACATCTCCCGCGTCAACTCGTATTTCCCGAGCTTCGAAGCCGATCCAGTGGCAGTCTGAGTATCGAGCGCCATTGCCGTCGCATGCTATCAGGTTCGTAGAAGCCGGATCCAGCAAGCTTTTCAGGTTGCGCGGCCGACGCACCTCGCGAGGACTCTCGCAGCGAAGATCGAGGTGCGCTGTATCGAGTAGCGAGGCACACGTTCAGCACTGGGCTCGCAAGTGACCATGTCGCCAGCGCTGTTTCCCTCGCGACCGCGCCTCTCCGATCACGCCGTCGTCAGGCGCCATCGCGTGGGTGAAGAAGACTTCTGGGTGCTGCACGATCAGCGCTCGGGCCTCGCGTATCGCCTCGGCGCGCGCGAGTGGGGTTTGCTCGCGCAGGCCGACGGATCACGTGATCTCGAAGGCATCGTGGCCGCGGCTTGGCGCGTGGGCGCGTTCGCGAAGATCGAGACGCTGCGCGCGTTCCTCGGCGCTCTCCACGAGGCCGGCCTGCTCGCCGAAGGTGTCGCGCCGCTGCCCGAGCCGAAGGCCCGCGGCGCTTCTCGACCGCTCGATCCGCTGCCCGGCTTCTCGCTCGCCTGCGACGGCCGCGGGAGCTGTTGCCGTCTCTATGCCTCCGTGATCTTTCGGCCCGTCGAGGAGGCCTATGCCCGTGCGCTCCTGCCGCGCGTGCTCGACGCCGGGGATCACCCCGAACGCGCGTTCACGCCCCTGCACGGATCTTCCGTCTGCGGAGCGACCTCCGTGCCGGTCGTCGACGGCCGCTGTGCGTACCTCGACGACGTCGGCCTCTGCCGCCTGCATGCGGCGCAGGGCGCGCATGTAAAACCGCTCGGGTGCCAGACGTTCCCGGCTCTCTTCGTCGACGATGGGGAGGCCGTGCGCGTCGCGCCCGCCGTCGAGTGCGCATGCGTGCTCGCGAGCGCGCTCGATCCACGACCGAACGGAGCGTCGCTCGTCCCCGACGGCGCGCAAAGCTCTGCGGATCTCGACGAGGGCATCCTGATCGTCGAGCTCCCGGCGTCGCTGCTCCTCGCGCCCGGCAAGCAAGGGACCCGCGCCGATCTCGTCCGCTTCATGCGCGCCGTCGTCGAAGCCCCTCCGCCGATGGACGCCGCGTGCGCGCTCGCGGCCCTCGCGATCTCCGTCGAGACCTCGGGCCTCGATCCCGCCGCCGCGACGCGCGCCCTCGCCGAGCCCGCGCCCCTCGATGTCGCGCGCTTCCGCCCCTTCTTCGCTGCGCTCGCGCATCGCGCATCCCGCCGCGCCCGCATCGACGCGACCTTCCGCGCCGAGCGTGATCTCGCGCGTCGCGCTGTCTGCTGGATCGAAGCCACGTCCCGCGCGCTCGCCGACGATCCCACCCTCGACGCGCCTGCTCCGTCCACGCGCGCTCGCGCCGAGGCCTTTTACCTTCGCGCCGGCGCGCACGCCTACCAGCTCGTCTCCAGCGACCTTCCCCTCGCGCACGCGCTCCGCGATCGCGCTGCGCGCCTGCTCGTCGCGCGCGCCTTGCCGCTCGTGATCACGCCTGACGAAACGCGCGACGAGCCTGCGCTCGCGCATCCGCTCGCCCTCGTCGAAGCGACGCTCCGGGGCCATGGCCTCGACGCGTACGCCCACGACGTGCCGGGCGCTTCGTAGCGCATCGATCGCCGTGCACGCGAACGCTTCGACGTCATAACGATTCGAGGAGGATCGAGCCCATGACGATCGCGAGGGGGGACCGCGGGGTGCTCGTCGAGCGCCTGCTTTCCATCATGGATCAGAAGAACCACTGGGCCTGGCCGAAGCTCACGAAGCCGGGCCTCTCGCGCGCCGCGCTCGCCGCGCACTTCCGCCACGAATACCGGACCTACGTGCGCGACTTCCCGGTGCTGCTCGCGCGTATCCTCGGCCAGGGCCCGCCCGACGACGTGCGCGTCGCGCTCGCCGAGAACCTCTACGAAGAGCAGACCGGAAAGCTGAGCCTCGGCGACCCGCACCCGGCCATGTTCCTGGAGATGATCGACGGCCTCGGGATCGATCGCGTTTCGATCGAAGACCCCGCGATCCCCCTCGAACCCGAGGCCCTCACCTACCGCGCGATGCTCGACCGCGTCAGCGCGAGCCCGCCCTGGCAGATCGGCGCCGCGGTCCTCACCATCTTCGTCGAGGGCAGCGTGAACGAGCGCGCCGAGCTCGAAGGCACGCGCAAGCTCCTGCCAATCGACGAGGCCATCCGCACGCACCCCATGGTCCTCCACTACGGCTGTCCCCCCGAGCGCATGCGCCTTGCGCGCGCCCACCGCGCCGTCGAGGGAGGCCATCGTCGCGACGCGTGGAACATGCTCCTCGCGCACGTCCCGCCGCAGAGCGATCTCGCCGCGTCGATCGTCGACGCGATGTCCGAAGCCCTCACGCTCTGGCGATCGTATCGCTCGGCCGTGGCGCGGCACCTCGTCTGATCGTCAGCGCGGTTTCTGGGGGCTCGCCTCGTGCCGCGCGGCCTCACGCGCGCGACTCGCGGCCGCCTTCACCGCATCCCCGACGCTTGCTTGCAGCGAGAGCTCCGCCGCCTGCCGCGCCGCTCCCAGCGGCGGGAGATGCGCCACGACGAACAGCACGAGCGTCGCCGCGATCGTGATCGCGGCCGTGCGCTCCTGGCCTCCGCGCGCGGGCGGCCGCACCGACGAGCCTCGCGTCCGCGTGAACCCCGTCGCGGACGGGTGCGCTCCCATGAAATCGGCGAGCGCCTCCTCCAGCGCGAGCCTGAGCGATCGCGCGTCCGGATGCCGCCGCCGCCGATCCTTCTCCAGGCACTTCGCCACGATCCGCCGCGCGCCCTCTGGCACCCAGCCAGGCAGCGGACCCGGCTCTTCCGTGAGCACGGCGTCGATCACCACGTCCACGTCCGTCCCGTCGAAGGCCGCCCGCCCCGCGAGCGCCTCGTACAGGACCGCCCCGAGCGCCCAGAGATCCGCGCGCTCGTCCACGTCCTCCTCGTCGCTCGCTTGCTCCGGGCTCATGTACTGCGGGGTCCCGAGGCCCGGCGGCGTCCCCCCGTGCGCTGGCTCGTTCGCCTCGCTCGGCCGGAGGGGCGCCGGGACGAACGTGTTCGGCAGGGCGCGCGCGCCCATCGCCCGCGAGCTGCACCCGAAGTCGAGCAGCTTCGGCACGCGGCCTTCGCCCCGCACGTCCGCGAGGAAGATGTTCTCCGGCTTCACGTCCCGATGCACGATCCCGTGCGCGTGGATCGCCTCGAGCCCGCGACAAACCTCGATCGCGATCGACAGGGCCTCCGCCACGGGCAGCGGCTCGCGCGGGCGGAGCCTCTCGGCGAGCGTCTCGCCGCGGAGCAGCTCCATCACCAGGAAGCGTCGTCGGGGCGCGGCCTCGCCGGCGTCGAGCACACCCACGACGTTCGGATGGGAGACCTGCGCGGCGATGTGCGCCTCGCGCACGAAGCAGGGAGCGCTGGTGCCGTCGCTCTCGGGGGGTGAGAGCTTGATCGCCACGTCACGCCCGATCCGTTCGTCGCGGGCCCACCACACGGTCCCCATCCCGCCAGCGCCGATCGCCCGGATCAGCCGGTACCGATCCCCCAACAGCTCGCCCGCTCGGGCCATGCTCCCCCTCCGAAGGGGGCCGGTGTTTGCACGAAACGCGCCTCCCCGTTTTCCCGGGGACGAGCGCGCATGTCACGGGGGCAAACCGCGGAGGACGTGCGACGCGAGCGCCTCGCCGAGCTCCCGGTAGCCCCGCTGCGTCAGGTGCACGCCGTCGTTCGCCGCGCGCGCCGGCGACTCCGAGGCCCACGCCTTGATCGAGCCCTCGCCGCCCATGACGGCGTACGTGTCCCAGAAGCTGCACCCGGCCTGCCGCGCGCCGTCGCGGATCGCGTCGCGAACGAGCGGCGTCCGTACGCGGGCGTCCGCGCGATCCGTCGGCGCGAGCGCGAGGCAGTCCGTGTCGGGCGCGAAGCGGCGGATGCGCTCCACGAGCCGCACGAGCTTCTGCGTGTATTTCGCCGGATCCACGGCGACGTCGCCCGCCTCGTTCGTCCCGTACTCCAGCACCACGAGCGAGGGCTTGCGCCGGGCGAGCTCGGCCCCGAAGCTCGCTTCATCCCAGGCGAGCGGCGTCCCGAAGCGCGCTCCGTTGATCCCCAGCGTATCGAGCACCACGCCCGCCCGCTCGGCCGGATCCGTCTCGATCACCACCCCGCATAGCTCGGGATTGCCACGCGTGGGCGTCACGTGCAGCGTCTCGCGCCCTTCGCTCACGAGCGTCAAATGCCTGAGCGCGCCCGGCGGCTCGGTCGCGGTCGCGCGGATCTTCTGCTTCGGCCCTGTTCCGAGCGAGACCTCGAGCTCGTCGTCGGGCGAGCGCAGCCGGTAGCACACGTCCCACGACAGCCGGCTGTGGAGCCCTTCGTCCGTCACGTTCACGCGCGCCTTGCCGCTGCCGGCCGGGCCCGTCGTCACGAGGCCGCCGAGCCCGAACACGCCGTCGCCCGTTCGTGACGACGTCGCCGGCGCCTTCGGCCGGATCGACCACTTCTCGTCGGTCGAGAGCCGCACGCCGTCGTGCCTGTATTGCTTCCAGCCGACGTGCACGAACCCCGGCCCGGCCTTGCCGAACCGCTTCTGGAGCACGTCGCGCATCGCCCCGGTCCAGAAGTCCGCCTGCCCGTGCGAATCGCCGAGCCAGAGGATCCGCACGTGCGCCTTGCGACCGCCCCGCGCGAGCTCCTGCAGCGCCACCTGGAACCGCGACAGCTCGGGCTCACCCGCGGGGAGCGCGGCAGCCGGGGCCGCGGACGCGTCCGCTTCCACGATCGTCGTCTCGACCGGCGCGGCTGCGCTCGCCGAGACGGCAGGCGCGGGCGCGTAGGCCGACGCAGACGCAGACGCAGACGCAGACGCGACGGGACGCGACGACGGGACCGGCCCTGCGTCCGCCGGCAGCCGATGTTCCCCGCCGCAGCCTGCGACGGCGAGCGTGATCAGGGCGCCCGCCCAGAGACCCTCACGAGAACGGATCGTACACCTCCGCTTCACCCCCCGGAGACGACGACGGCGGCCGCGGCGCTCGTCGCGCGCTCACGTGCTCCGCTACCTCGCGCACGAGCTCCTCGGCGTAGGCCTCGAACGGCGCGCACGTGATCCCCGGCCCTGCGAGCGCGCTCGTCGCGCCGCGCGCGTCGTACCGCACGTTTCGCGCAAACTGCTCCAGGAACGCCTTGGGGCTGCGCACGAAGCGCTCGATCCCCGGCGTCCGCACGAGCATCGCCGCCGCGCTCGCCGGCACCTGCCGCAGCGTGCTCCCGCGCGCGGCGCGCCCGAGCACTTCGAAGAAACGCCGCACCGAGATCGGATGCGGATCCACGAGGTGGAACGTCTTGCCGCGCGCGGCCGGAATCCGCCCGAGCGCGCACGACGCGCGGGCCACGTACTCCATCGGCACCACGTGCACCGGCGCGTCGCCTCGATGCGGCAGCGGCAGCGGGATCTCCGCCGGCGTCGTCAACCAGAGCAGCGCCGCGAGGTGCAGCGCGTCGAGCCGATCCCCGGGCGCCGACGCCCCGACCACCGCCCCGGGCCGCACGATCACGATCGGCACGCCCTTGCTCGCGCGCCGGCAGAGCGCCTCGGCCCGCATCCGCGCCCGCGCGGCCTCGTCGTGGAACTGCTGCCCGGCTTCCAGATCGTCCTCGTACACCACGCCCGTCCGGTCCCCGGACACGGCCGCTGTCGAGTGCACGACCAGGCATTCGAGCGCGCTCGACGCCCGCGCGAGCTCCAGGATCTCCGCCGTCGTCGCCACGTTCGCGCGAGCGGCCGTGGCCTCGTCCATCCCGACCCACGCAGCGTGCGCCGCGTGATGGATCCGATCGAGCTCCGACGCGAGCTGCCTGTACTCCGCGCCCGAGAGCCCGAGATCCATCGCCGCCGGATCTCCTTCGAGCACGCTCGTTCGCGCCGCCGCCTGCTCCCCGAGCGCGACGAGCGCCCGATCGGCCTCGGCCTTCTCCTCGGCCCGCACGAGCGCGTACACGAACGCGCGTGGGTTCGTGGAGAGCACGTGCTCGGTGATCCGCTGCGCGTAGAGCGAAGGGAACCCGTTGATCAGCACGACCTCGTCGTGACCGGGGCGGGGCACGCGCCGAGCTTACCGCATGCGAACCTCGTCGACCGGGGTGAAACGGGCCCGCGATTCGTACTACCTTGGCGACGTACGATGAGCGCCCACGCCCTTCCCCTCCGAGGACGTCCCCGACGTGCCGCGACCCGCCTCGCCCGCGGGCTCCTCTTCGCCCTCGCCCTCGCGCTTCCCGCGACCCTCGTGGGTTGCAAGGACGAAGCGCCCCCGCCGCCGCAGAAGGTCGCGCCCCTCGAGCCGATCCCCGCGCCGGCCGGCCTGCTCGCCGACGTCTTCGTCCCGAACCCCGACGACGCGTGGGCCAAGGCGCGCGCGGCCATCGGCGGGCCTGCGCTCTTCCTCCCTTCGAACGCGGGCAACCTCGCCGTCACGCTCCTCGGCCTGCCGCTCGCCGCCTCGGCCGAGATCGACGGCAACCTCCCGCTCGTCGGCGCGCTCGTCGAGCGAACCGGCGGCGGCCGTCCGCGCGCCGCGATGGGCGTGCACGTGCGCGACGCGGGCAAGGTCGAGGCATTGCTCGTGAAGGGCGAGAACGCGCGCTTCCAGACCCGCGTCGACGAGAAGACCTCCATCACGCTCCTCGAACCGAAGGACGGCGGCGCTCGCTCCCTCGTGATCGGCCTGCTCGGCAACTACCTGCTCTTCGCGCAGGAGACCGCGGATCTGCTCGACGTCGGCCCGTACGTCGCGCGCACCCTGCCCACGGCGAAGATGCCGAAGGGCGACGTCTCCTTCGAGCTGCCGCGCGAGGCGCTCGGCGGCCCGATCGAAAAGGGCCTGCGATCGAGCTGGGAGAGCCTCCGTCCGCGCCCGCGCCCCGGCGCGACCGCAGCCGGCGACAAGGCGCCCACAGCCGTCCCGAGCCCCCTGAACGGGCTCATGGATGCCTTGCTCGGCATCCTCGTCGAGCTCGACCACGCGCGCATCACCCTCGACTTCGACGACCGCGCGGCGCACCTGCGCCTCGTCGGCACGCCGCGCGAAGGCTCTGCCGGCGCCGCGAACATCGCCGCGATGACCGTCGGCGATCCGCGCCGCCTGCTCGAGCTGCCGGCCGACGCCGACATCGCGATCTACATGCAAGACAGCGCGAAATCGCGCGCGACCGACGCCAAGAAATACGCCGACGCCCTCGCCGCCGCGATCGGCAAGGACGTCCCCGACGCGGATCGCGAAGCCCTCTCGGCCGCGCTCGTCGCCCTCGCCGAGGGCCGCGGCGACTCCTTCACGGCCGGCGCCTCGCTCCTCTCGACCGGCCCAGCCATTTACGCGCGCAGCGACATCGCCGACGAAGGCAAGCTCGACGAGGCGCTCGGCAACCTGCTCGGCCTCGCCAAGCGCAAGAGCTTCGCCGCATGGCTCGGCCAGAACGAGATCGACGTCACCACCGGCAAGACCGTCCTCGAGAACCTCCCGGGCGACATTCGCCGCATCCGCCTCACGCGCGCCGAAGGCAAGGACGACAAGGGCAAGAAGGACGCAAAGGCAGACAAGGACCGGAAGGACAAACCCGCCGCAGCGCCGGAGGGCGTGCCGAGCACGATCGACGTCCTCTACACGCTCGGCAAGGAGGGCCTCATCCTCGCAGCCGGCTACGACGCCAAGGCCTCATTCCGCGCCATCCTCGACGCGCCGGGCAAGGAGAACCTCTCCGGCCGCGCCGAGGCGAAAACCGCCCTCGCGGCCATCGGCGACAAGACGGCCTTCGTCGCCTTCGTGGACCCCTTGCGCCTCTTGAACCGCCGCGCAGGCAAGCCCGAGCTCGGTCCAAGCGCGCCCGTCGTCTTCGCCCTCGGAAAGGGCGGGGAAGGGATCGGGGCAAACGATCCATGGATGCGCCTCGACGTCGCGAACCTCGCCATTCAAGAGCTCGTCAAGCGCCGCGGGGCGCTCTAGTCCGGGGGGCGCCTCGCTGGGGCTTTGCCCCAGGCCCCACCGGGGCTATCCGCCCCTGGACCTGGACCAGCGCAAGCGCTGGACCCGGGGTCGATGAACTGCGCGATGCGCAGTTCATCGAACGGGCCGAGTCAAGACCAGCGACGACCTTGCCAGCCAAGACCGCCGCGCTGACGGTTCAGCTGGCAATGGGGTACCAACGGCCTGTTGGACGAACTCCGCATAGCGCAGTTCGTCCACGCAAGGTCCAGGGCTGGCCCAGCAAAGAGGGGGCGGACAGCTTGAAACCATTTCCCCGCATCGACTGCGCATCGCGCAGTCGATGCCCAGAGGTCCAGGGCTTGCCCAGCAAAGAGGGGGCGGACAGCTTAAATATTTTCCCCGCATCGACTGCGCTTCGCGCAGTCGATGCCCAGAGGTCCAGGGCTGGCCCTGGTTCGGGTCGAGGGGCGAACAGCCCCCGCGGGGCCCGGGGCAGCGCCCCGGCGCGGCGGCTCCTCAGCGCGCCTCCCGCTCCTTCGCGTTCCTGACGCATCGAAAACCCAGCCCCGGCACCTTGTACGACACGATTGCGCCGCCTCGGAATGCTGCGAGGCAGCCACGACCGCTTCGGTTCCAGCCTCCGCCGCGCACCACGTAGTTGCCGATGTTCGACCGCACGTGCACGGGGTCGACCTCGTCCTTGCCTGAATAAGGCACGTAGCTGTCGAGCACCCATTCCCACACGTTCCCGGCTAGATCGTGGATTGGGCCATCGGGCCAGATTTTATCCCCCTTGCGGTGCGTCCCCACCTTCGAGGGCCCGCCTCCGTGGCAGCCGCTGTCGCCGCCTGGCGAGATCAGGATTGCCTGCGTGAAATCGGTGTGCTCGCACGTCGGCTCCTCGTCGCCCCAGGGCCACGAACGCCCGTCGCCTCCCGTCGCCGCCCACTCCCATTGCGCCTCGGTCGGCAGGCTCTTCCCGTACTGCTCGCAATAATACTTCGACATCGGATAGTCGACGAGGTTCACCGGGTAATCCGGTTTGTCGGGGTAGGTCACCCACCGATCGGTCCGCTGTGGCGCCTTGCAGCCCTTCTCCGCGACGCATTTCTTCATCGCGCCGGCGGTGACCTCGGTCTCGTCCATGCAAAACGGCTTCGTCAGCACCACGTTGTGCGGCAGGTCCGCGCGCCCTTTGCCGTGATTGCCCGATTTGCGGTTGCCGAACCCGAACGCCGACAGGTTCTTGCCCATCTTGAAGCCCGCGGGCCCCGTCGCGGGCACGTACACCTCGCCCTCGGGGCACGCCGGCGCGCATGCGCCTGCCTCGCACCGCTCGATGTCGAGGCACGTCTTCACCGTCTCCGGCGCGCCTCCCGCCCCGGCGCAACGCACCACGCGCTCGCCGTCGCACGCGAGGGCGCCCTCCGCTTTCCCCGCGCACGGCCCCTTCTCTTCGGGGGCCGCGGCCGTCGTTGTCGCGGCTGCGTTCGCGACGTTGCTTCCGCTGATTGCCGGGGGCGCCGCGCCTGCGTCGTCCGTACCACTTCCGCCGCTCGTTTGCTTGGCGCAACCGGCGAGGACGGCGAGGGCGGGGAGCCAGAGGGCGACGCGCGGGCGAATCACGCGGCGGAAGGTACCCCCTCGCCTGGCGCTGGCAAAGGTTCCGCGTGCCTCCGCCGCGCTCCGGTGACGACGGAATGCCCGCCGTCCTGACTCCCCTGCTCCCCGAGGTGATTCCCCCCCTCCGGAAGGTGGATCCCCGTATCCGACTTCACATTCCCCCCCTCCCCGGAGGTGATCCCCCTGCTCCGGGACCTGATCCCCCTGCTCCGGGACGTGATCCCCCGTGTCCGGACATACATCCCCCTGCTCCCCGACGTCATCCCCCACGGGGGATCGTCTCGGGGGGGCAGGGGAGGGGTCTCGCGGAGCTGGGGAGCCGGATCGTGGAGCCGAGGGACCTCGCCCACGAGCTCAGGGGATCAGACGTTTCGCTTGGGGCATACGTCGGCGAACATGCAATCACCGCATTGCGGCGCCTTGGCCGTGCACGTGTACCTCCCGTGCAGGACCATCGCCGGGCCGAACTTCGTCCAGCGCTCCTCGGGCACCATGTTCATCAGATCCCGCTCGATGGCCTCGGGCTTCTCCTGCGTGGTCAGGCCCATTCGCTGGCTCACGCGCGCGACGTGCGTGTCCACGATGATGCCCGAGGGGATGTCCCATGCATTGTTGAGCACCACGTTCGCCGTCTTCCGCGCGACCCCGCGCAGCGCCGTGAGCTCCTGCATCGTCCGCGGCACCTCGCCCCCGTGCCGCTCGCAGAGCGCGCGGCACGTCTCCTGAACGGCCTTCGCCTTTTGCCGAAAAGCGCCCGTCGGCTGCAAGATCTGCTCGAGCTCCTCCGTGTTCGCCTCGGCGTACTCCTTGGCGTTGCGGTATTTCGGGAAGAGCGTCTTCGTCACCTTGTTGACCCGCACGTCGGTGCATTGCGCGGCGAGGATGGTGGCGATCAAGAGCTCCAGCGGCGTCGTCCAGTCGAGCTCGTAACGAGCGTCCGGGTACTTGTTCTGGAGCCGCTCGAGCACCGTCGAGATCGAGACCTCGCCAGACCTTGCCATGCGAATGACCTCCTGCGTTCTTTCGTGAGGACGAACCCGAGCCTACCCGAATCGAATGCGCCTGGCGAGACCCGAATCTCGCGGCTCGGTCATTGCTTGTCCGGCGTTCGTGCGAGCGTGAGGAACACCGGCACCGTGAGCACGCGGATCCCATAAGCCCGCGCCTTCTGGCTCTTCGCCGTCATCGAATGCGGATCGTCGATCACCAGCACGTCGAGCTTCTTCGTCACGGAGGCCTGCACGCGCAGGCCCGCCGCCACCGCCCGCGCTTCGAGCGCGGCCTTCGTCGGCTCGCCGTCCCCGGAAAAACATATCGACGTCCCCGGCACGAGCGGCCGCGTCGAGCCTGGCCGAGGCGCCGCCGCGCCGCTCTGCGCCGCCGCGAGCGCCTGCTCCGCCGAATCCGCGGGCAAACCGAGGAGCCGCGCGACCCGCGCGAGATCGGAGGCGCCGAGACCCCCGCCGAGATCCCCCGCGAGCGCCGCCCGCGCGACGCCCGTCAAATAGGCCCGATGCGCGGCCGTCACGTCCCCGCGCAAGAGCCCCGCGCCAAGGGCGTGCTTCCGCGCCGCGTCCGCCTTTTCCTCGGTGACGCGCCGATCTTCGAGGATCTCGTCGAGCACCGAGAAATACCCCTCCACGCTCCCGTTCGACGTCCCCTCGGGCAAACCTTCCACCATCGCGCCGAGCAGCGACGGCTCCGCCGAGGCCTGCGCCTCGCCCCGCGCGACGATCCGCGACGGACCTTCGATCACCGGCCACGCGACGCTCGACGCGACCGTGAGCTCCGTGTCGTACGACGTGCGCCAGAAGCCCGTCTTATTGAGCCGCGCGAACACCCCCGCGGCCGCGCGCGCGTCGTCGAGCGCGCGGTGCTCGTTCCCGCCGTCCACGCCGAGGGCCTTGCAGCACGACGAGAGCCGATATTCCCCGAGCCCCGGCAAGACCCGCATCGCGAGCTCGCGCGTGCAGAGCCGCGGCGCGTCGGGCCACGCGTACCCGAGCCGCCCGAGCTCCTCGGCGAGGAACGCGAGATCGAATTTCACGTTGTGCCCCACGAGCACCGCGCCTTCGAGGAACCGCACGAGCTCGGAGAGCACGTCCGAAAACCGCGGCGCGCCCGCGAGATCCTCCGCGCCGAGCCCGTGGATGTGCGTCGCGCCGGGGTTCCGCTCGGGGTTCACCAGCGTCGTGAGCTCCGCGAGCACCCGACCTTCCGCGTCCGTGCGCACGACGGCGAGCTCGACGATCCGATCCGTCTTCCATCGCAGCCCGGTCGTCTCGACGTCCAGAACCGCGAATCCACGGGGAAAAGAGGCTCGTCTTTCGGCGCTATCCATCGCGATCGGCGCCACCCTAGCACCTCCGGGCGTGCGAGGACAACGCTTGGAATGGCTCACCTTTCCGGGTTCCGTCCCGCGGACCTCCATGATATTCGCTTCCAATCAGGGACATGCGGACCTCGCCCCTCCTCGTCGCCGCCCTCCTCGTCGCGCCGCTCGCCGCTGCTGGGTGCTCTTCCTGCGGGAAAAGCTCCACAGACCCCGCGCCCGGGGCCGCGTCCTCCGCGGCGCCCGGCCCGGCCGATTCCGCCGCCGCGCCGCCCCCGAAGGCGAAGACGCCCGCGGCGAGCCGGCAAGGCAACGTCGTCGCGCGGAGCCCCGCGGAGGACCTCCTCTACGTCGCCGACGAGGATGGAAGCGCGCTCCACGTCGTGCCGCTCCCGTTCGACAAGGAAAAACCCGCGCTGACCGTGCCGCTCCCGGGCCGGCCCGCGCAGGTCGTGGCGCGGGACGGCGAGGTGCTCGTCACGATTCGCGATCCCGGCCTGCTCCTCGTGATACGGCCCGATCCCACGGTCGTATACGGGGAAGCCGCGCGTATCGCCCTGCCCGCCGACGCCTGGGGGCTCGCGATCACGAAAGACGAGAAGACCGCGCTCGTCTCGTCTGCGTGGACGCACAAGGTCTCCGCCGTCGACCTCGAAACGAACAAGGTCCGCTTCACGGTCGACGTCGCGCGCGAGCCGCGCGGCATCGCCATTGCCGCGGACGGCTCGCGCGCGTACGTGAGCCACCTCGTCGGCGCCGCGCTCACGCGCATCGACGGAATCGGCAGCGACAAACCGACGGTCAAGCGCGTGAACCTCCCCGCCGCGCCGCTCCGGCTGCCGTACGACACCACGCGTGCGGACGACGCCTCCCTCGGCTATGCCCTCACGTTTTCGCCCGACGAACGCAGGCTTTTCGTCGCGCGCCATGCCTTCGGCGCCATGGGGGTCGAGCCCTGGTACGGCGCGCCGACCGTCGACGTCTTGCTCCCGCGCGACGATTCCCCGCTCGCGCCCCGGCGCAAGCAGCCCCCGCTCACCGGGACGCATATCAACTCGATCCCGCCCGACGACCCGACCCTCGACCTCCGCCCTGGCGACCTCGTGCAGCCGCGCGCCATGGTGTATCGCGCGACGACGCGCACCTTGCTCGTCCTCGGCGAGGGCAACCTCGCCTTGCCCGAGCTCGACGCGACCTCGATCGACCCCTCGGCGATGGTCCGGAAAAACCACCCCCTGCACGACGAGGGCGCGAGCGGCGGCGGCCCAGCGTGCGCCGCTCCGAGTGGCCTCGCGCTCTCCTCCGACGAGCGCAAAGCCTACGTGTTTTGCCGCTCCACGAACGTGCTCGCCGTCCTCACGTTCCCCGAACCCAAGGCCGGCGCGAAATCCAGCGTCGTCCGCATTCCGCTCGGCCAGGGCCCGAAGGACGCCCTCGTCGCCGAGGGACGCCGCCTCTTTTACGACGCCCAGGATACCCTCGTGAGCGGCGGCCTCGGCTGCGCGGGGTGTCACCCCGAGGGCCGCGACGACGGTTTTACCTGGACCGAGTTCGTCTCGGAGGAGGAGGGCACGAACCACACGTTCGTCTCGAATGGCCGCGTCGCAGGTTTGGCCCGCCAGACACCCATGCTCGCCGGCCGCGTCACCGCAGAGGGACCTTATGGCTGGCACGGCGAGAGCGAGACCCTCGTCGAGCGCATCCTCGCGGGCTTCGCCCTCCACCGCTGGGACGAGCGGCACGTCGTGGACAAGCAAGCGACCCGCCCGCGGGCGCTCGCGATCGCCGCCTTCCTCCGCGGCGGCCTCGTCCCTCCGCCGCGCGAAAAGGCCGAGCTCTCGGAGGTCGAGAAGCGCGGCAAGGCCGTCTTCGAGGGCGCCGAGACCGGCTGCAAATCGTGCCATGCGGGCGCCGAGCACACCGATCGTGTCCCGATGCCGCTGCCCCGCATGACGATTCGTGCGGGCTACACCGACGAGAAGGACAACAACAAATACAAGACGCCTTCGCTCCTCTTCGTCGGCGGCACGCCCCCGTATTTCCACGACGGCAGCTACGCCACGCTCGAAGAGCTCATCGACAAGAACGACGACCGCATGGGCAAGACGAACCAGCTCTCCGCCGAGGACAAGGCCGCCCTCGTCGCCTACCTGAGGACGTTATGAAGCTTCGCTCGCTCCTCCCTGCCTTCGCCGCGCTCTCGCTCCTGTCGAGCGTCGCGTCGCCCGAGGACGTGCCCGACGCCTCCCCGGGCGACGCGGGTGCGGACGCGGAGGCGGCGCCGCCCGCGGAATCGCTCCCCTTCCTCGGCCCCGTCCCCGCCGAGAAATCGAAGCCGCCCACGTTCGCCGAATGGAGCGCCGCCAAGGATCTCGACGCCGCGAGCCGCTCGTACTTCTGCTCGGTTCGCCGGGTGCGGGAATGGCTCCGTTTCCGCTGCGAGGTCCTCAATTCGAACAGCATCGACCTCGTCGCGGGCAACACGAACGACGTCTTCTTCTCCGTGAAGCAGGGCGGCGGCGAGTGCACCAGCGATCCCGACCAGGGCCAGATTTGCTGGGACGCCGTCGAAGTCGTCTTCCCGCTTCGCCGCGGCGATCGGCGCTTCTTCCAGATCACGCAGCGGACCGGGGGAGCGTATTACATGCCGGGCAGCGGACCGATGTTCCAGCCGGTCGTCGGCCTCTCCGAGATGTGGGCCGAGGACGAACCCGGCCCGATCGTCACACTCGCCCCCTTGTGAGCACGTTCATGGGCTCCTTCCGCGCCACGCTTTTCCTCGCGCTCTCGGCCCTCGCCGGCTGCTCGTCCCCGGGCGCCGGCGATTCCACGCCCGTCGAGCTCACGGGCCCGCCCCCGTTCGCCGTGAAATCGCGGACCGAATGGCCCACGCGGGCCTGGCCCACGGCGGATCCCGCCTCCGTGGGCATTGATCCGGCCGCGCTGAAGAAGCTCGACGCGTACCTCTTCGCGCGCCATGGCGACGATGTGGACCGCAAGGGACAACGCACGAACGCGTTCGTCCTGGTGAAAGACGGAAAGCTCGTCTTCGAGCATTATGCGCGCGGCACCACGGCCGAGACGTCGCTGCTCACGTGGTCGGTGTCGAAGAGCTTCGTGAACACCCTCATCGGCATCGCGGCCCAGGAGGGGCGCTTCAAGATCGACGACCCCGCGGGGAAGTATTACGCGGCGCTCGGCCCGGACAAACAGAACGTCCGGATGACCGATCTGCTCCGCATGAGCTCGGGGATCGACTGGAACGAGACCTACGAGGCTTCACCGGTCTTCTCCTCGGTCATGGCCATGCTCTACACGCGCGGCCAGGACGACATGCCTCGTTTCGTCGCCGGGCACGGCCTCGCCCATGCCCCGGGCACGCGCTGGAGTTATTCGAGCGGCGACACGAACCTCCTCCTCGCGGCCCTGCGCGCCACGATGTCGGACGCCGAATACGCCTCGTACCCGTGGAAAGCGCTCTTCGAGCCGCTCGGCATGACGAGCGCCCGCTTCGAGCGCGACGGCGCGGGCAATTTCGTCGGCTCCTCGTACCTCTACGCCACGGCCCGCGACCTCGCGAAATGGGGATTGCTCTACCTCGCCGACGGCGTCTGGGACGGCAAGCGCCTCTTGCCGGAGGGATGGGTCGCCTACACGCTCACGATGGCCCCCGCCTACTACACGACCGAGGTTCCGCCGCCGTTATGGGAGGACAACCCCGGCGCCCAGGTCTACCTGAACGTCGGCGACCCCAAGCGAAACATCCCGCGCCCCTGGCCCGCCGCGCCGCCCGACACGTTCGCGGCCCTCGGCCACTGGGGCAAATCGATCTTCGTGATCCCCTCGCTCGACCTCGTCGCCGTGCGCATGGGCGACGACCGCGAGTACGGCTGCTCCGCGCACGTGCAAAAGAACTGCGTGCCCGACCGCGAAAAGGCCTTCACGAAGGGGTATTACCTCGAGCTCCTCTCCGGGCTGGTGAAGCGATGAAGCGGGGCAAGCGCGTCCTCAAGATCGTCGGCATCGTCCTCGGCGTGATCCTCGGCCTCGTCGCGATCTTCGTCGCCTGGAACTGGAAGGCCCTCTCCGCGTTCCCGTCGCTGCCGGCGGGCTACGAGGCGAAAGAACTCTGCTCCTGCCTCTTCGTCGAGGGCCGCCCGCAGCCGGATTGCGAGGGGTTCATCCGCCAGACCGTCGTCCCGATCGACGGCCGCTCCTTCGACATGGAGGGCAAGGCGGTCACGGTCACGGCGCTCTGGAACACGCGCCGCGCGCATTACGTCGCGGAGCGGTTCGGCTGCGTGATCGACGGGGCGGGGAAGTGAAGGCTCACTTCCGTCGGTTCACCTCGAATTGCCCCACGAACGAATGGCTCCCGACCGGCGCCTCGTTCGCGAACAGCCGTACGTGATACGTCCCTTCCGCGGGTAGATCACACCGCACGAGCGTCGTCTCGCCCGGCGTCACCCGGCAGCGCGACGTCTGCGCCGCGCCCTTCGCCTCGAAGTCGGCCAGGATCGACATACCGGCCGGGTTCTTCAAGGTCACGACCGCCTCGCCGTCGACCGTCACCTGCGAGCGCTTCGGATCCACGAGCACGAGCCCCTTCGCGTGAAAGCCCGGCCGGAGGTTCGGCTGCCGGACGAAATCGCCGCGGGAGATCGGCGACGACGAGAGCTGCCAGCGCGGCTCGTCGGGCAAATGGTTTGCCCCGAACACCTCGGGCGGGGCCATCAGGTAATCGGTCGAGTATTCCTTGACGAACGCGGGCCCCTTCAGATACCCGGCGTCCCACGTCGCGTCGATGAGGTACCATTTCCCATCGACGAGCGCGGCGTTCCAGGCGTGCCCCTCGCCGGCCACGTCGCCGCCCATGTCGCGCGACACGCCGACCACGTAGGCGATCGAAACGCCTGCCGCCTCGCCCATCGCCACGAGCAGCTTTGCGTATCCGGCGCAGACGCCTTTCCGCGTGGAGAACACGGTCTCTGCGTCCTGCGGCGGATACCGCTTCGCCAGGTAATTCTCGCCGTCGTAGGCGACCCGATCGGCCACGTAATCGTGCAGCGCCTTCACCCGCAGCACCGGGTCCGGCTCCTTCGCCGCGAGGTATTTTCCCACGGCCGCCGGGCTCGTCTCCACCTCGGGGGGAATCGATGCCACCGCCGGATGCAATTCCTCGCGGAACGGCCAGCGCTTCGCGCCGGACTCCGGCTGCGGCGCCGGCGTGGGCGTCGGGTCGGGGATCGGTTTGTCCTGACCGTCGGGCTGTTCAGCTTGCCGCGGCTTGTCCGTGGGAACGGGCGGCGGCACGGGCGCGGCCGAGGAGCTCGACGAGCCCGTGGGCTTCGGTGGATCGTCGCGGTAGGGGTTCTCGTTCGTGGCGAGATAGAGCCATTCGAGCCGATCGGCCGTGGCAAAGAGCGCGCGTCGCGCCGTGTCCGCCCACGTGCCCTTCGCGCCTTCGAGGAACCAGTCGCCGCGCGCCGAGAGCGCCGTGAACAGCACCTTGGGCGCCGCGAGCAGCAATGCGCCCAGAAAAACCAGGTTGAGCCCCAACGTTCGGAGCAGGATCCGATCGCCGTACGTCAGGATCCGCGGCTTCGGGTTCTTCTCCCGCGAGCGCCGGAACGCCGCGAACGCCTCCCACGCGAGCGGCAGGATCGGAAAGAAGCAGAGCCCCGCGAGCAGCGCCGCCCAGCGCGGACCGTTCGAGTACGCGGCGAGCGACGAGGCCGCCCAGACCCCGGCGAGCGGCAGCGCGACGACGAACAGGACCCACAGGATCCGCAGCAGGAAGACGGTCACGGCGAGCGCGGGGCTCGTCTTCCTGGGCTTCGCGCCGCCCGGCTTCATTTGCCCTTGGGCGCGGGCGGGGCCGTGGTCTTCGCCCCGCACCCGAGCCGCATGGCGAACGACTTCGTCCCCGCCGTGTACACCACCCACACCGTATTCGCGTCCGCCGCGGCCGCGTGCAATTCGAGCACCTGCCCCGGATAGGCGGCCACTTCCTGCGCCTCGATCGCCCCGCTCCCGCCGAGCGTCGCGACCTCCAGCACTTGCGGCGAGCCCGGCTCCTTCGCCTCCGGCCGCGCGTACACCACGATCGTCTCGCCGCACGCCGTCGCCGCCGCCACGGGCGCCGTATCCATCCCGTTCGGGTAATCGAGCGTCTTGATCTTCGCCTTGCCGCTCCAGTCGACGAGAATGTCATGGAGGGCGAAACCTTTCTCCGTGGCGAGCGGCAAGAGCCCGGCCGCGGAGTTCCCCGCGCGCGCGCCCACGAGCTCCGGATACCCCTCGGGCGGCCCGCCCACGAAGACCACCTCGTCGGCCGCGAGCGCCGTCGTCTTCTCGCGGATCTCGAAGCGCCGCGCGTGCACCGGCGTCATCGCCGAGCGCGCGTCGAGCCACATCGCGATCACTTGCCCCTCGCCGACCGGCACGAGCGAAATCGACGTCGCCCCCGATCCCTCGGGCGAAAGATCCAGCACGCCGCCGCCCTCGACCCACAATCGCCCGTGCCGCTCCGCATTCCGCGCGTTCGGCGCCGCCAGATACGCCACCGCGTCGCGCCCGCCCGTGCGCAATGCCGAAGGGCTCGTCCCTGGCACCGCGTCGTTCGCCACGACCTCGGGCGCGCCGAGTTTTCCCTCGGCGTCGAGCGCGCTCCGCACGAGCCCCGATCCTTCGACCCAGTACGTGTGCGTCACGCCCGAGGCGTCCTCGGCGACGGCCACCTTTCCGCGCGGCCATTTCCGCGCCCGCTCCGGCTCGCTCGGCCCGGGCGCGGGCCCGTCGGCCCCGAACAGGCTCACCTGCGCCGCATTGCCCGCGAGCCGCCAGATCACGCCTTTCGAATACACCGTCGCGGCCCCGCCCACCGCGATCGGCTGCTCCGGACCGTCGATGAGAAAGCGCGCGCCGGTCCTCGGCTTGCGTTTTTTCGTGGTGCCCCCGCCCGCGCCCGCGAGCGCATTCCCCGGCGTGGCCGATCCCGCGGGCGCGGCCGATCCCGCGGGCGCCTCGTCCTCGTCCGGCGCCGCGCTCGGGGTCGTCAGCGTCTCGGCGCTCGTCGACGGGGGCGCCTGCGGCAAGGGTTTGTCCTTTTTCGGCGCAGGTCGCCGGCAGCCCGCGCCCGAGAGCGCGAGCGCGAGCGACGCGATTCCCACGAGCGCTCTCTTCGCGTTCAAGGACAAACCTGCTCGGACGGCACCGTCTCGCTGCGGAGCCAGGCCGCCGCGCAGGCCGCGGCGTCGTACCCGGCCACCGATTTCAAGATATCGAGCAGATCCTGGAAATGAGCGGCCTTGCCCTTATTTTTCAGGAAAAACGCCTTGAGCGACGGATCGAGCTTCTGCTTGCCGATCTTCGCCTCCAGCGCGCGGAAGAAAAACGCGCCTTTCATGTAGGCGATGTCCCCGAAGAGGTTGTCCTTCAGGATGTCGACCGCGCCGCAGCCCTCGGGCCAGGCGATCTTCGACGCCGATCCGGCCATCGCCGTGTTCAGGCGGGTCTGGTAATGGCTCCAGACCTTCGTGCCCTCGGCCGCGCCCATCACCTCCGTGATCGCTCGCGCTTCGAGGTAACTCACGGTGCCCTCGGAGAGCACGAAATCCTCCCAGCACGCCACGCGCACGCCGTCGCCGAACCAGGCGTGCGCCGCCTCGTGCGCCTGGATCCACGGGTCGCCCATGGCGATCGTCGAGACGTGCCAGTACGGATGGTGTTCCATGCCCCCGTACGCGGTCGGACCCCAGTCCGCCGCAATGGGGCCCGCCTCGCCGCCGAACGGATACCCGGCGAGCATCGTCTCGTAGAAATTCATGATGTCGACGAGCTTCTCCGTCCCTTTTTGCGCGTCCGTCCCGCCGCCCGGCAGGTAATGGGCCACGAGGCGCGTCCCCTGGAACGTCGTCCCGATGTCGAGCTTCGTGTAGCTCCCCGTCGCCCAGGCGATCTGGTAGGACGGCGCGTCGATACCGATCGCGGACGGATATACCGTCATCATGCCCGCGGGCGTGCCCGTGACGGTGAGGTCGAACGTCGTCCCGTCCGCGGGATCCGAATGGCACGGGAAGAGGTTGCCGCAGAAGTAAGGCCAGACGAGCGTCGAGCCCTTCGCCATGAGGCCTTCGAACTGCGCCTGCTCCTTGAACTTGTAATCGATCGTGATCTGCGCCGACTCCAGGGACTTCGGCACGCCGACGTCGAGCTGGCCCTGCGTGAGCGTCCATTTCAGCGGACCCTCGGCGCGCGAGACGCTCTCGATCTCGAGCCCCCCGGCCTCGAACGACGCGCCCGTGCTGGTCAGCGAGCCTGCGAGATCGATCACCGCCGTCGCGGTCATCGTCGCGAGATCCACGGTGAGCCCCGTCTTCTGGATGTTACGGCCGAAGTCGGCCGACGGCTCGGGCGGAGGCTCGACGGGTGTCCCCGAGCTGCTCGACGCGCTCTCGCCCTGGTTCTCGTTCTGGGCACAGCCGAGGGCCGTGAGGATGACGATTCCCATCCCGACGTGCCTCGCGAGTCGACCGATCTGCATGTGCTACCTCCGTGCGAGCGCGTGATCATCCACGCCGCGACGAGATCGTGTCAAGGCCGCGCGAGTCAGGAATTTTCCGCTGCCTCTGCGAGCGTTCTTTCCGGGTGGTGCCTCTTTACGACCGGCACGGGCCCGTGCTCTACTCTCGCACCACGTGCCGGAGCGTGAGCGATGAGCGAGATCTTCACCTTCTTGTCCACCGCCTTCCCCCCGACGGCGCAGGTCACGGCTTTCAAGGGGCGGGAGGCCATTTCACGGACCTATGAATTCGACATCGCGTTGAAGCTCGCAGGGCTCGACGTCGACGTCGCCGCTGCCGTGGGCGCCCGCGGCACGCTGAACATCGATCGGGGCCTCGGCGCGCCGCCGTACGTCTTTCACGGCATCCTCGCGTCCGTCGAGCTCGTGAACGATTACGGCACGTACGGACTCTACCTCGCGCGGCTCGTCCCGACGTACTGGCAGCTCACGCTCACGCGCCACAGCCGCATCTTCACGGACGCGAGCATCCCGGACATCATCGAGGCCCTCCTGAAAGAGGGCGGGCTTGGGGCGACCGATTACCGGATCTCGCTCTGGCACGACTACCCGAAGCTCGAGCACGTCTGCCAGTATCGCGAGAGCAACTACGATTTCATCGCCCGACTCGCCGAGCGCGAGGGCATCTATTTCTACTTCGAGCAGGGCGAGGACCGCGAGGTCCTGGTCTTCACGGACACGCGCTCGGGGCACAAGAAGCTCGCGCCGAAGCCGGTGAAGTATTTCCCGGCGCCGCCCGGCGACGTCTCGGCGGGCGAGTCACTCCGCTCGTTCCGGTGCCGCTCGAACGCGCTGCCCGGCCGCGTGAAGGTGACGGACTACAACTACCTGAAGCCGAGCCTGGAGGTCAAAGGCAGCGCCGAGCTCTCGGGCAAGGGCGACATCGTGCTTTACGGCGAGAACGTGAGGACGCCGGGCGAGAGCACGCGGTACGCCTCGATCCGCGCCGAGGAGATCGCCGCGCGGCAGACGGTGTACACGGCCACGGGCCCGCAGTTCTATCTGCGCCCTGGCTACGTGTTCGTGCTCGAGGATCACCCGCGGCTCCCGTTCAACAGCGATTACCTCACGATCGAGCTCGAGCACCTCGGCAATCAATCGGCGAGCGCCGAGGATCTGGCGTTGCTCTTCGGCGAAGACGCGCCGACGAAGGAGACGTACCTCGCCACGCTGCACGCGATCCCGCACGCGACGCAGTTCCGGGCCGAGCGCAAGACGCCCTGGCCGCGTATCGACGGCGTGGTCGACGGCGTGGTCGACGGCGTGGCGGCGAGCCCGTACGCGCAGATCGACGCGCACGGCCGCTACAAGGTGAACATCTTCTTCGACGAGGGCGACGCGATCGACGGCTCGCGATCGACGTGGGTGCGCATGCTCCAGCCGCACAGCGGCGCTGTCGAGGGGCATCATTTCCCGCTGCGCAAGGGCACGGAGGTGCACCTCGTCTTCCTCGGCGGCGATCCGGATCGCCCCGTGATCGCGGGCGCCGCGCACAACGCCGAGACGCCGAGCGTGGTGACGCAGAACAATTACACGAAGAACTTGATCCGCACGGGGTCGAACAACTTCATCGAGATGGAGGATCTCCTCGGCTCGACGCACGTGCACATCTACGCGCCGAAGCTCAACTCCTCGCTCCACCTCGGCGCCGGCCCCTACAACTTCGACCTCCGCACCGACGGCAGCGGCCACATTTACACGGGGGTGAACCTCGACGTCGACGTGATGGCGAACAAGACCGAGGACGTCCACGGGACCATCACCGAGACGTACGAGGGTCCGTTCACGACGACGGTCACGAACCCCGTCACGCAGACGTACAATGCGACGCTCGACGAGACGGTCGAGGGCGCGGTCACGGTCCGTTACAACAACATCCTCGACCTCCAGGTCACGAGCAATACGACGCAGGTCTACAAGGCTGTCGTCGATTTGAACGTGCACGGGACGAACACCGAGCGATTCCACAGCACCTACGACGAGACAGTGCACGGGAAGATGACCGGGATCTACCTCGGCACGCGGTTCCAGGGCGTGACGGGAGAGGACAAACTCTTCGTCGACGGCGTGCAGGACATCCACGTCACGGGCAATTCGACCGAGAAGATCGACGGCATCTACGACCTCACGGTCAAGGGTGACATGAAGACGTCGATCAACGGCAACCAGAAGATCTCGACGCAGGGCCCGGTCGAGTGGTTCAAGGCGGCGGAGTTCCAGGGCTTCACGGCCGGGGCCAAGTACGACGGCCACGCCGGATTCGCGCTCGACTGGTTCGCGGGCGCCAAGATCTCGCTCTTCGGCGGCATCAAGCTGGACCTCACGGCGGCCGTCTCGCTCGCGATCACGCTCGGGCCCACGATCTCGATCGCGCCGGTCGGGATGGATATGAAGGCGACGAACTTGAACGCGCTCGGCCTCAAGCTCCAGGCGATCGGCAACAAGCTCGAAGCCAAGGGCCTGAGCCTCGGCGTCGCCGGCCTGCACGTCAACACCTGATTCCCGCGTTTTCCTGCGAGAGCCTCGCGCGTGAAGATCCTGAAGCCTCTCCGGCTCTCCTTCGTGCACCGCACCTTCGAGCACAAGCGGCGGTGTCTCTTCGTGCCCACGGTCATGGCGCTCTTCCCGTTCGATTCGCCGAAATCGATCGGGACCGAGGTCGACCTCTGGAAGATGGCGGGCAAGGAGCTCGGCCGGTTTGGCGTGCTCGACCATTGCATGTGGAAGCCCCGAGGCGAGCTGCTCGTCACGGGGCATTGCTATCCGCCCGGCAAGAAAGAGGCGCCTTACGCGCACGTGAAGGTCGGGCTCGGGCCGATCGACAAGACGCTCTACATCATCGGCGACCGCACCTGGGGCCTCATGGGGCCGAGTGATCCCGTCCCGTTCACGCGGATGCCCATCGACTGGGCGCACGCGTTCGGCGGAGAGAAATACCCGCAGAACCCGGTCGGCAAGGGCCTGTCGCCGATCAAGACCGAGTCCGGACAGACCGTCCACCCGCTGCCGAACGTCGAGGATCCGCGGCACGTCGTCAAATCGAAGGGCGATCGCCCCGAGCCGGCGGGCCTCGGGCCGCTCGATCTCACCTGGCCCCATCATTTCGCGAAGATGGGGACGTACGACAAGAAATGGCTGGAGGAGCAGTTCCCCGGCTTCGCGCTCGACATCGATTTCGGGGTCTTCAACGTCGCGCCGCCCGATCAGCGCCTCGAAGGGTTTTTCCGGGGCGACGAGGCGTTCCGGATCGAGAACATGCACCCGGACAAGGGCGTGATCGAGTCGCGGCTCCCCGGCGTCGTGGCGCGCTGCTTCTTGCAGCTCTCCCCGGAGAAAGGCGACGATCTCGTCGAGGTCCCGCTGCACCTCGAGACGGTGCAGCTCTTCCCGCACCTCGAGCGCGGCATCGTGATGTTCCGGGGCCTGCACGAGATCGAGGAGCCCGACGCGTCCGACGTGCGGGTCGCCATGGCGGCGCTCGAAGACCTCGGCGACGAGCCGAAATCGCGCGCCCATTACGAGCAGGTCTTCGCGCAGCGGATGGATCGCAAGAACGCGCACCTGCACATCCTGCGCGACCCCGATCTCATGCCACGCAGCCTCGCCACGGCCCCGAAGGCAGCGCCGGTCCTCGCGGACGAATACGACCAGGCCATCGAGCAGGAAATGCTCGTCCTGAAGAACGCGCGGCGCAAGACCCAGATCGAGCTCGATCGCGGCCGCGATCGCGCGATCGCGATGGGCGCGGACCCGGACACGCTGCCGCGACAAACCGTGCCGCCCGAGGAAGAGGTGCCGAGCCTCGACGATCTCCCGGCGTACGTCGATCGGATGAACACCGAGGCGGACAAGCAAAAGGCCGAGGCCGAAAAGAAGCAGGCGGAGGCCGAGCAGAAGATCCGCGCGATGTGCTCGGCGCAGGGCCTCGATTACGACGAGATCATCCGCAAGGCGCGGCGCGAGAAGACGGGCCCGCCGAAGTTTTCCGCGGAGAAGGAGATCGAGAGGCTCCGGGACATGGCGGAGCTGTCGAAGAACGCGGGGGTCGCGCTGCCGGGCGTGGCCGAGAAGCTCGCCGATCCCGAGCTCTTCGACAAACTGCGCAAGGCCGAGGAGCAGGTCCACGCGGCCTACCGGATCGCGGCGCACGAGGCCGAGGCGCCGGCGCCGATGGAGCCGGAGGAGAGCGAGCGGGCGCGGGCCGACATCCGGCGCGCGTATGCGACGGGCGAGAAGCTCGCGCGGCGTGATTTCTCGGGCGCGGATCTCTCGGGCATCGATCTCTCGGGCGCGGATCTCGAAGAGGTGTACTTCGAAGGCGCGAACCTGACGGGCGCGAATTTGACGGGCGCGAAGCTCGATCGCGCGGTGCTCGCGCGGGCGAACCTCACGAATGCGCGTCTCGCGCTCTCCTCGCTGCGCGAGGCGAACCTCGGGCGCGCGCGGCTCGAGGGCGCCGATTTCGAGGGCGCGGATTTCTCGGGCGCGACGCTGCACGAGACGGACGCGGCGGGCGCGAAGCTCCTCGGCGTCCTCTTCGACGGCGCGCTCTTGATCGAAATGCGGCTCGAAGGCGCGGATCTGTCGGGCGCGCGTGGCGAAAAGCTCTTTTTCGTCAAGTGCCATCTCCAGGGCGTCCGCTGGGCGGGCGCGAAGCTCGGGAAATCGAGCTTCATCGAATCGAACCTGGTCGACGCCGATTTCACGGGCGCCGATCTCACGTCGTGCACGTTCGTCGGCGTGACCGCGGACGGGGCGCGCTTCGACGGCGCGACGCTCGAAAACGTGCGCGTCGTGCACGGCTCGACGATGGAGCGGACGAGCTTCAAGGGTGCAAAGCTCCCCGGATCGAACCTGCGCGGGGCGCGGCTTCAATCGTCCGATTTCACGGAGGCCACGATCTCGAAGAGCGACCTCTCCGAGGCGGATCTGCGCGGGGCGAGCCTCGCGCGCGTGATCGCGGTGGATTCGCGGTTCGTCGGGACGGACCTCCGCAACGCGCGGTGCGTCTCGGCAAACCTCATGCTCGGCATCCTGCACAAGGCGCGCGTCGCGGGCGCGGATTTCACGGGCGCGAACCTCTTCGCGGCGGATCTGCTCCGCGCCGTCGGCGACGACGAGACCCGCTTCGATCAAGCGAACTTGAAGCGCGTCGTGCACCAGAGGTCGGCCCGATGAACCGCGAAGAGCTCGTCACGCTCGTGAAGAACGGGGAGGTCGTCAGCGAGATCGATCTCTCCGGGCTCGATCTCTCGGGCGCGGATCTCTCGGGCGGCATCTTCGAGAAGGTCGTCCTCAAGGGCACGAACCTCGCGGGCGCGCGGCTCAAGGAGAGCGTGCTTTGCGGCTGCGACCTCTCCGAGGCGAACCTCGAAGAGGCGAACCTGCACCACGCCTCCGTCCTCGAATCGAAGCTCTCCGGCGC
Organism: Polyangium sp. 6x1; assembly: GCF_029946515.1. Classification (GTDB taxonomy): domain Bacteria; phylum Myxococcota_A; class Polyangia; order Polyangiales; family Polyangiaceae; genus Polyangium. The sequence continues at coordinate 137,604 of NZ_JARZHH010000020.1, read as the reverse complement.
GAATTTGAAAAAGGTTTACGCGCCGATCGCGCGGTTCGTCGAGTCGAACCTCGCGGGCGCGGATCTCTCGGGCTCGAACCTGCTCACGGTTTTCTTCGTCGAATGTGATCTCTCGGGCGCCTCGCTCGCCGAGGTCACCTTCGATCGCGGCGCGCTCGTCGACGCGAAGGTCGACGGGCTCGATCTGCGCGGGAGCCTCGTCAAGCAATCGGTCATCGCGAAGACGGACCTGCGCAAGACGCTGATCACGAAGACCCGCTTCGAGATCGCGGTGCTGCACGAATCGGTGCTCGCGGGCATGGATCTCGCGGGGATGGATCTCGGCTGCACGCAGTTCGTGGACGCGGACCTCTCGGGCGCGGATCTTTCGGGGGCGAACCTCGAACAATGCAATTTCAAGGGCGCCGATCTGCGGGGCGCGAAGCTCGAAAAGGCGCGGGCGCCGAAGGCCATGTTCGCCGCGGCGAAGCTCGAAGGGGCGATCCTCGCGGGCGCGATGCTGCGCGAGACGCTCTTCGTGGAGGCGCTCGCCGCGGGCGCGAATTTCGAGAAGGCGGACCTCGAGCTTTCGGTGTTCGCCCGCGCCTCGTGCGTGGGCGCGCGCTTCGGCGGGGCCACGCTCTCGTACGCGGATTTCTCGAATGCGGACATCTCGCGCGCCGATTTCGCGGGCGCGAACATGCTGCGGACGCGGCTGCATCGCGTGAAGGACGACGACGCGACGTTCGGGCTCGCCCGGAAGATCGCGCTCGGCGACGACGCGGAGCTCGCCGAGGCGGAAGGATTCTTGCCCGCCTCGTGATCGAGGCGGGTGTTCGAGGCGCAGGGCTTACGGAGAGGGCACGGAGGACGATATGAACGGCAATCTCGCGAGGAAGCTCGATGAGCTCGAGGCATACCAGGTGATGGGCACGGTGGTGCACGCCGAGCCCGGCCTCTTCATCGTCCGCACGGGCCGCGGCGACATGCGGGCGCGCCGCGCGACGAGCTGCCTCGTCGAGCCGCGCGTCGACGATTTCGTCCTCGTCGCCGGCGCGCCGAGCGGCGCAGCGTGGGTCCTCGCCGTGCTGGAGCGCGAAGAGGGCGCGGGCGCGTCGCTCGTGTGCGACGGCGACCTCGAGATCAAGGTGCCCGAGGGCCGCGTGCGCGTGGCCTCGAAGGAGGGCATCGACCTCGTCTCGCAAAAGGACGTCTCGGTCCTCGCCGACGGCGTGCGCGTGCACGCGGCGACGGGCAGCGTGGTGATGGACAGCCTCTCGTACCTCGGCGGGCTCGTGCGGAGCGAGATTGGCAAATTGCGCCACGAGGGCGGCATCGTCGAGCGCGTCGTCGAGCGCGTGAGCGAGCGCGTGAAGCGCTCGTTCCGCAAGGTGGAAGAGGTCGATCAGGTCAAGGCCGAGCGGATCGACTATTCTGCCAAGCAGGTCATGAGCCTTCGCGCGGAGAACGCCATCGTCACCGCCGAGGAGCTCGTGAAGATGGACGGCGAGCAAATTCATCTCGGCTGAGCGAAAACCGGGGCAGGGAGGAGGCGCGTCATGTTCGGGAATTCGCAATTGGGCGGTGTGAACCTCGGGTTTCCGGACGTGTGCCTCACGCCCATGCCGGTCCCGGTGCCGATTCCGTATCCGAATGTCTCCTTCGGCCCGCTCGGCTTTCCGCCCTCGTTCAACGTCCTCTGGATGTGCACGCCGGCGCATCATCTGCTGACGACGCCGCTCATTTCGATCGGTGACACGCCGGGCATCGCGATGGGCGTGGCGTCGGGCATGATCATGTCACCGACGCGGCCGATCACCGGGGCCTTCACCGTGCTCGTCAATGGGATTCCCGCGACGCGCATGACGAGCTTCAACATCCAGAACAACACGAACTGTCCGGGCCTCGCGATCGTGCCCGCGCAGGTCAAGGTGCTCCTGCTCGCGCCCTAGGGCCGCGAGCTTTTCATCACCCGGTTCGTCTTGGAGATCCGCTCGTTCTGTCCATTCCCCGCGGCGGCCTTCGTCTGGGAGGCCGCGCCGGGAGTGCATTCGCTCACGATCCTCGTCAAAGCCACATTTCTGCTCGTCCACGGGGCCGAGGCGACGGTCGCGCCGGCGCAGGACGAGCCCTCGGGGGACGTCACCTGGGACAACGAGCCGGGCGCGTCGCTCCGCTTCGCCACCGATTTCGCGCCGCTGAAGCCGCGCACGGACGTGCTCGTCGTCGGCCACGCCTTCGCCCCGAAAGGCGCGCCCGTCAAGGAGCTATCGTGCCGCGTTGAAATGGGCGATTTCGCAAAGGGGCTGAATCTCGTCGGAGATCGGCGATTCACGCCCGGGCCGGAGGGCCTGTCCGCGGGGCCGCCGGCCGTCTTCACGCGGATGCCGCTGCGCTACGAGCGCGCGGCGCGCGGAGAGGGGAACCCGGTCGGGATCGATCTCGCGGCGCCGCCTTCGCCCGGCGCGAGGGCCATGGCGAACGTCACGGTATCCACGGGACAAACCCCAGGGCTCGGCCCGCTCGCGCCGGGATGGCCGCAGCGAAGGCGGCTCGTGACCGACGAGGGACACAGGTGGGCGACGGCCACGCGCGGCGAGGAATCGGGCCCGGCGCCCGAGGGGTTTGATTTTGGGTTTTTCCAGGCCGCGCCGTCGGATCAGCAGATTCCGCTGCTGCGCCCCGGCGCGACGCTCGTGCTCGAACATCTGCATCCGACCCTGGAGCGGGTCGAGACACGTTTGCCCGCGGCGCGGCCGCAGGCCTTCCGGATCGATCCCAAGACGGGCCGGGTCAGCGAGATCGCGCTGCGCTGCGATACGCTCACGATCGACACGGATCGGAGCCGTTTGTCGCTCGTGTTTCGCGGCCTCACGGACGTGCCCGCGAAGGCGCCGATCGCCGTGGGGACGCTCGTCGTGGCGAGCCATCCGCAAGGCTTGCGGGTCCGACCTGCCGATATCGAGAAGGTCGTGAAGCAAGGCGGCTCGCTGGAGGACGTCGCGGGCGCGCCGGAGAAACATCCGCTCGAAATGAGGCACGATACGCGGCCGATCGGGCAGGTGCGCTCGGGCGGCACGACGAGCGGCTCGGCGTCCGCGAAGGCCCCGGCCTTGCCGTTCCGCCCCACGGCGCCGGGCGCGCCTGCGTCCGCCGCGCCGGAGGCGCCTGCTGCGCCGCCGCGCCCCGCGTTGCCGTTCGGCAGCGGCACGGTGCACGTGGGGGCGCCGGCGGTGGTCATTCGTCCCGCCACACCCTTCGAGCGGACATCCGTGCCGCCCCCGCCGCCGGCGCCTGTCCCTGCCAAACCCGAGGAGGAGCTCGACATCGAGCCGGATCCGCCGACGCCGGCGCGGCCCTCCGCGCCGCCGCCGTCCGCGCGGGTCCTGCCGTTCGGCAGCGTGACGCTCGGGCCCTCGTCCGGGGTGCCGAAGGTTTCTCCTGCCACACCTTTTCAAGCGACGGCGCCGCGCCAGCATCCCGAGGGGCCGCCGCGGGTCTTGCCGAATGCGGGATTGCCTTTCGTGCCGGCGGAGGCCGCGCCGCCGTCCTCGCCTGCGCCTGCGTCCGTGCCTGCGTCCGTGCCTGCGCCCGCGCTCGTGCCTGCGCCTGCGCCCGAGTCCGCGAGCGCGGTGCCCATTCCATTCTCGCCGAAGGACGCCGTCAAACCCGCGCTCGTCACGCTGCCGACGATTCCCCTCGAGCCCAAGCCGCCCGAGCCGGAGCAGGGGGAGCCCGCATTGCCCGGCTCCGCGTTGCTCCTGCCGCTCCCGCTCGAGAAATATGCCTCGATCGCGGCGGAAATCGCGGGGCCCACGGTCGACGTGGGCGTGACGCTGCGCAGGCACGGGCTCGACGAGGAGAAATGGGCTGGCATCGAGGCCGAGAGCACGGCCATCATCGCGGAAGACGCGGTGCGCGCCGAGGGAGCGCTGCTCGAAGCCTTCGATCGGATCTACGTCGCGCGCATGGAAGCGCTCGGCCGGAAGGTCGACGTGCAGGGGCACGCGCGGCTCTCGGTCGCGGCGGCGCACGGAAAACTGTCGCGTTGCCTGGAAGAGCTCGGCCTCGGGCGGGCCGATCTCCTGCCGCTGCGGCGCTCGATCGGGCGGAGGACAGCGAAGGATCCGGCATTCGCGACGGAGCTACGCGCCGCGACGGAGGCCGAGCGCGTGGCCTCGCCGCCGCCCGAGGTGGGGCTTTTCAAGCCTCCGCGGCGGCGGGCGCGGCCTTCGTGAGCGTCGACGAACCGCGTCTCGCGTCGCCGCTTTTCTGGGGCGAGGCCGGGCTCGTCGCGCGGATCGCGCCGGATCGCGTGCTCGTGCGCGAGCCCGGCGGGAAGCTTCACGAGCATGGCATTGCGCCGTCGTGGATCGCGGCGGCGCTGGATCCGACGGGGGATCTCGTGCTCGCGGATGCAGAGCGGGTGCTCCATGCCGATGGGCGAATGGCCGTGCTCGACGGGCGCGCGCATCTCGGCTCGCCGGACGTGATCGTGTTCGATCGCCGCGCGATGCGGCTCGCGGCGGCGCTCGACGACGTGATCGCGTTCGCGGCGTGGGAGACGCTCCGGGGGCAGAGGATCCGCGACGACCTGTGGCTCCCGGAGGAGCACCTTCATCATACGGTCGCGCTTGCCGACGCGGCGTACGCCGTCGCTTATCGCACGCGGCCGTATGGGTCGGAGTATGGCTCCGCGGGGTGGCATCAGCGCGGGTTCGAGATTCGACCGTTCGACGAGGCGAACGAGGCGCTCGCTCGAGGCGAGTGCTGGCCGACCGATTTCGACGATCGGGGGACCGTGTCGATTGCGATCGACGCCGCGGCTAGGTTTTACGTGGTCGTGCGGCCGGACGGCGAGGGCGAATGCCTCACGATCGCGACGGACGCGGCTCGCAGCTTCAGTGGCGGGCTCTGCCTCGGGCCCGGGAGCGTGGACGTGGCGCGTGACGGGACGTTCGCGTGGCTGACGGGCGAGGCCGTCATGGTGCGCTGGGGCGACGAGGAAGCCGTGGAGCTCGAAGGGACGAACCCGCAGGCGGTCGCGTTATCGCCGGATGGCGGCGAGGTGGCGTGGATCGACGCTGCGGGGGCGTTTTACGTGAGGCGGGTGCGGTAGGCGCGCATCATGGCGCGAACACGTAATACTCGCCCTCGTTGTCGTCCGTGAACGAGCCGAGGCTCGATTCCACCACGAAATAGTAGCTGACCTTCGTGACATCCGGGAGCGAGAACGTGTGGACCGTCGTGCCGTCGGCGGCAGGGTTTATGCCGTAACGATAGGCCGTGTTCCCCACGAAGCCCGTGGCGCTCACGATGGCGGGGTGCTTCGTCGCCGTGGTCCAATCGTCCCTCGAATACACGACGGTGACCGTTGCGTCCGGCGGGAGGCTCTCCAGCACGACCGCGCCCTGCATTGTGGTGCCAGAAGAGCGGGGTACGCCGTGGTGGAACACGCCGCCTGCGGGCATCGTGGGGCCCGCGGCGTACGAGATGGCGTGGCCGAGCCCGTCGTTGTCGTCCCAGTGCGTCTGTCCCACGACGTCGTCGTGGCGAATCGAGACGCGCGTGCTCCCGCCTTGATAACAGTACGCGGTGTACAATGCGCGCCCGTCGCCGCGGACGGTCGCGTATTTTGCAGCGCAACTGACGAGCCCGTTCAGGGTCTGGATCTCCACGGTCACGGTCCCCGCGTAGACCGGGTCCGAGACGGCGATCTCGTAGTAATGCCTGTACTTGGGAGGGAAGCCCATGTCCTGGATGGGAGGGAACGCGCTCACGAGCGGCCCGCCCATGGACGCGAACGCGAATGCGTCGAGGTCGAGCTCCGCGAGCATGGGATCGGCGTCGAGCTCGTCGGCGCCGGCGAACCCGGACGCGGATCCACGCGCGGCGACCAGGGGCGGATACTGAAACCAGGTGTTGACCTCCGCATACACGAGCTCAACCTCGCCGGAGGCGAGCGCGGGCTCCGCGCCGAGCACAATCATCGAAGCGGTCGCAAGCGCGAGGAACGATCCAATTTTCAACATGAGGACCTCCAAGCTGGGACGCGGGCGAAAGAACGCACGAGACCCGGGCAAGGGATCGACCTGCGGGCGTGTGCGAATCGAACCAGCTCGAAACGCGACATGCCCCATCACGGGGTATCTCGCCGCAGGACGGGATGAAACTTCGTAACATGGGCGCCAGCCGCGGCGCTAGTAAAATCCGATGGATATCGGAGGGATGTCGCGGGGCCGGATTGCTGAAATGGTGCGGGCCTCGAGGCCCAAGCCTGCAGCGTGCCGCCCCGTGGGGCCGGTCGTCAGGGTTTTGACGACGTGGCTTTCGTTTCGATTCGGCTGCGGACGATTCGCGGGGGCGTGGCCTCGACGTCGAGCCGCGAGAGGACGAGGTTTCGCAAGGAGGGGCGGCCCGCGCGCGCGAGGAGGAGCTTTCCGAGGAAGTCGCGCAAGGCGGGCTTCGCGCCGAGATCGAGGGCCTCGACGGATTTCCACGCGGCCACCGCGCCCTTCACGCACGGCTCTTTCGCGCCCGCGGCGTCCGGCTCGCAGACGAGCACGACGCAGTTCATGGTGAGCTCGAGGCACGTCCTGTGGATCGCGGCGTCGTCGGTCTTTTCGCCGGTCGACGAGACGAGCGAAATCGTGCTCTTCGTATTGACCTTGCCGCGCGACGCATAGAGCAGCCCGACAGGGTTCTGCGCGGTGTGGCTCGCGAGCCAGGCAAACGGCTCCGACTCGTTCGCGATCGTTTTCGGGGCCCCGGGGGCGAGGCCGAGCAGCATTGGGCTCGATGCGACGCTCCGCATCCGGAGCAAATCGGCGGGGTTGTTCTGCGCGCTCGTCACGCTCGCCGGGCGAGGAATGCGGACGCCGTCCACGACGGGCGCGTCGCCCTCGTCCTCGTCGTCCCCATCGCTCGGGCCCACGTTCGACAGGATTTCCATCGAGACGTCGACGCCGAGCTCCGCGAGGTCGCCCGCGTGGCTTTCGGCCTTGGCGCCCGCGCTCATCGCCTCCTCGACGAGGCCGCCGCCGCCCTCGGGCGTCGGGCCGTGCATGCCGGGCAGCGGCCCTTTCGCGCCCGCCCGCATGCCGTCGTCGGCGAGCGGGCCGAGCTTTCCGCCGCCGCGCAGGCCATCGTCGGCGAGCGAGCCGAGCTTTCCGCCGCCGCGCAGGCCGTCGTCGGCGAGGGATCCCGCGCGGCCGAGGCCTCGCGCGGCGTCGTCGCCGAGCATCGCGCCTTTGGCGCCGATCCTCGCGCAATCGTCGCCGGCGCGGGCCATGAACATCCCGATCGCGGCGATCACGGCCGCGATCGGCCCCATCTTCTTGCCGCTGCTGCCCTCGTCCTCTCCGCTCACGAAGACCTCCGCGCCATGTGTTCGGCCGCGATGATACCGAGGGGCATGCCCGTGGCAATCCCCTCGGGCAACTCCTTGCAAACGCGACGGTTCTGGGTACCCTCCGCCGCCACCATGGCCGTCATCACCGTCCTCGGCGCCGGCATGATGGGCAGCGCGTTTTGCGTGCCGCTCGTCGATCGCGGGCACGACGTGCGCCTCGTCGGCACCCACCTCGACGTCGCGATCATCGAGAGCTTGCGTGAGCGCGGGTTCCACCCGACGCTCAAGCTCGATCTTTCCCCTTCCATCCGGCCGTTTTTCGCGTCCGAGCTCGAAGAGGCCACGCGCGGCGCGGACATCCTCGCGTTTGGCGTGAGCTCGGCGGGCATTCGATGGGCCACGGAGACGATCGCGCGCCACGCGCGGCCGGGCGTGCCGCTCGTGATGATCACGAAGGGGCTCGAGCTCGACGGCGAGAGTGGCCGGCTCCACGTGTTGCCGGACGTCGTGCGCCGAGGTTTGCCCGAGGAGGTGCGGGCGAGCGTGTTCCCGGCGGCCGTCGCGGGGCCGTGCATCGCGGGGGAGCTCGCGCGGCGCGTGCCGACGTCGGTCGTGGTGACGGGCAGGGACGGCGCGGCGCTCGATACACTGGCGAATGCGCTGCGCGGACCGTATTACCACGTTTTCCCGTGCGCCGATGTGATCGGCGCCGAGGTGTGCGCGGCGCTCAAGAATGCGTACGCGATGGGCGTCGCGCTCGGCGCGGGCCTGCACGAGAAAAACGGCGGCGCGGCCGGGAGCGTGGCGATGCACAACTGGGAGAGCGCCGTGTTCGCGCAGGCCATTCGCGAGATGATGCGGGTCATCACGATGCTCGGCGGCGATCCGATGACGGCCACGGGTTTGCCCGGCGTGGGCGATCTCGACGTCACCATGAACGGCGGTCGCACGGGGCGCTTCGGGCGGCTGCTCGGGCTCGGGCTCGGCGCGCGCGAGGCCGTGGCCCGGATGGATGGCGCGACGCTCGAATGCCTGGAGATCCTCGACGTGATGCGCCGGGCCTTGCCCGCGTACGAGGCCCGGGGCGAGCTCGGCCCGCGGGAATTGCCGCTCCTCCGGACGTTGATCGCCGTCGCGCTGGAAGACGCGCCGGTGGAGATGCCCTTCGATTCGTTTTTCGGGGCATGACGATGCAAGCGGGGGACGACGCGCTTTTCCTGGGGATCGATTGCAGCACGACGGCGTGCAAGGCCATCGCGTGGGACCGGCAGGGCCGCGCCGTCGCGGAGGGCCGCGCGCCGATTCCGCTGTCGAATCCGGCGCCGGACGCGTGGGAGCAAGACGCGCGGACCTGGTGGGAGGCGCTCGGCACGGCGACACGCGAGGCGGCCCGCGCGCTCGGGGATGAGGGCGCGCGGCGCATCCGGGCGATCACGATCACGCACCAGCGGGAGACGTTCGTCCTGACAGACGAGCGCGGCGAGCCTTTGCATCCCGCGCTCGTGTGGATGGACGCGCGCTGCCGGGCGGAGGTCGCGGCGCTCGCGGAGAAGGTGGGGGAGGCGCGCCTGCACGAGATTTCGGGGAAGTTTCCGTGCACCACGCCCTCGCTTTACAAGCTCCTCCACCTGCGCAATCGGATCGCGCCGCACCTCGCCGCGCGTCCGGTGCGGATGCTCGATGTGCACGCCTTTCTCGCCCACAAGCTCACGGGCCGCCTGGTCACGTCCGTGGCGAGCGCGGATCCGACGGGCCTCGTGGACATGGCGGCGCGAAGTTTTTCCGCGGAGATCCTCGAATGGGCAGGTTTGTCCGCGTCGGAGGTGCCCGCGCTGGCCGAGCCGGGCGAGCGGATCGGCGAAGTGGAGCGCGAGGCGGCCGCGGCGCTGGGGATCGAGGCGGGGATCCCTGTGTTCGCGGGCGCCGGAGATGGGCAGGCCGCAGCGCTCGGGGCCGGCGTCGTGGGGCCGGGCGTGATGTATTTGAACCTCGGCACGGCCATCGTGTCGGGGGTCATTTCGCGGGACTACCGCACGGATCGGGCCTTCCGGACGATGATGGCGGCGACGCCGGGCGCGTTCTTGTACGAGACCGATCTGAAAGGCGGGACGTTCACGCTCACGTGGCTCGCGCGCTTGTTCGGCGCGGACGCGGAGGCGTCGTCGGCGACGCTCGCCGCGCTCGAACGGGAAGCGGAGGGCATTGCGCCGGGCGCGGAGGGGCTCGTGCTCGTGCCGTATTTCCACGGGGTGATGAATCCGTACTGGGACGACGCGGCGACGGGCGTCCTGCTCGGGCTCTCCGGCGGGCACGGACAAGCGCATCTGTATCGAGCGATCCTCGAAGGAATCGCGCTCGAACAACGATTGCACACGGACGGCGTGGAGCGGGCGTCGGGGCCGATCGCGGAGCTCCGGGTGATGGGCGGCGGATCGCGGAGCGCGCTCTGGTGCCAGATCCTGGCGGATGTCCTCGACAAACCCATCGTGCGGGCGGGGACGAGCGAGGCGACGTCGCTCGGGGCGGGGATCCTGGCGGCAGCCGGCGTGGGAGCCTTCGCGGGGATCGAGGAGGCGGCCGCGGCGATGACGTCGCGGGGCGAGGTGTTCGTCCCCGGGGAGCGGAGAGGGTTTTACGAGCGGCTCTACCGCGAGGTGTACGTGGGGCTGTATCCGGCGCTTTCGGGGGCGATGGGGAAGCTCGCGCAGCTCCGGGAGAGCGCGCGGTAGGCGAGGGGGCGGCTCAATCGTCCCACGCGACGCGGAAGCTCGTGAAGGCGTAGGGATACGTTCGCCGGTACCAGTTGCGGAAGCTCGGACGGACGAGCTTCGGGTCGGTGGCCCACGAGGCGCCGAAGACGACGTCGTGCTCGCCGTCGAAAAAGTCCGCCGAATAGCCGGGGTAGGTCCGGGCGCACGGGGCGAACCCGGGCAGGGGTGAGAAAGGCGTGCTCGTCCATTCCCAGCCGTTGCCGATGAGCTCCTCCACGCCCCACGCGCTCGCCCCGCTTGGGTGCATGCCCGTGGGCAACGGGAAGAATCGCGCGAAACCGAAATTGGCGTGCTCCGGCGCAGGCGCCGTGTCGTCCCAGGGGAAAGGCCAGCGGGAGCCGTCCGGGGCCATGTGGGCGGCGAGGCGGAGCTCCGCCTCCGTGGGCAATCGTCCGCCATGGTGGGCACAATAATGCCGCGCCTGCTCGCCCGTGACCTGGACGGGCCAGCCCTCCGCGACCTCGAAAGGCACGGGGCCGAACACCGTCTTGACGAGCAGCCGAGCGCCACTAGGAATCCAGGAGCGGGGCCGGAGCGACGGGGGATCGCCCTTCGCTCGAAGGAACGCGCGCCAGTCGATGTTGCGGACGGGGAGCGAGCCGAGGGAGAAGGAATCGACGGGAAGGGTCGTCCTGCCAAACTCGTTGTCCCAGCCGAACGGGATCTCGTCCCAGGCGGCCCCGATCACGGCGTCACCCCCGGAAATGCGGACGCGCTCGGCGGCGTGGCCAGCGCCGGATGCGGGCGGGCCGATGCTCGCGGGCCGCGGGACGAGGCCCGGGCGGCACTCCGCGAACATGTAGAGCAGCGTCTCCTGGTGCATGAGCTCGTGCTCGAGGACGAGGTGCAGGATGCGCGCGTTCTCGCAGAGCGGATCGTCTGCGCGGCCGAGGACCTCGCCGATCCGCGCGCGGACGGCGCGGCGCGCCTCGTCGCGATAGGCGAGCACGGCGGCGATGGAGGGCCAATTCGAATGGGTCGCCCGGCGGGCGCTCGGCGCGTCCTTGGGATCGATGCCCCGTTCGAAGAGGACGTCGAACGTCTCGTCGAGGTGCCCCGCCCCGAGCACGCCCCGGCCTATCTGGTTCCAGGCGAACGCGGGGAGGTGGCCGAGGTAGAAGAGGAAAGGGTGGCGCAGGGCGATCGGCCGTTCGAGCATCGCCTCCCGAGGGAGCAGGCTGAACAGGAAGTCCGTGCGCTGGTAGGTCGTGTCGAGTTTTTCTTTCCAGAACGATTCGAGCGGCAGGGTCACGGACGGCGCCTCCGGAGCAATGCGAGGGCGAAGAGGTCGTCCGGGTCGGTGTACCAGCGGTCGATCGTGAGGTTGGCCGCGGCGGCGGAGGCCTCGAGCGAGGCGCGCGTGAACTTGCAAGAGAGCTCGGTGCGAATCTCGGCGCCCGCGTCGAGGGCGAGCTCGAGGTCGATCGCGCCGAGGCGGACGTCTTGCTTGCGCTTCGCGACGAGGCGCATCTCGATCCAGGCGTTTTCCGGGTCGTAGAAGGCACGGTGCCGGAAGGCCGACGGATCGAAATCACCGGCGAAGCGCCGGTTGAGGACCGAGAGGATGTTCAGGTTGAAGGCCGCCGTGACGCCCTCGGGATCGTCGTACGCGGCTTCGAGCCGGGCCGGATCCTTGACGAGATCGACGCCGAGGAGCAGCGCATCCGAGTCATCCATGCGCTGCGAGAGCTCGCCGAAGAACGAGCGGCGCTCGTCCGGGTGGAGGTTGCCCACGGTGCCGGCGAAGAACACGACGAGGCGGCCGCCCGCGGGGCCGAGGCGACCGAGGTCGGTCATGAAATTGCCGACGACGCCACGAAATGCGAATTCGGGGTAGTCGACGGAGAGGCGATCGATCGACTGGAGCAAGAAGAGTTCGTTGATGTCGAGCATGGTGCAGGTGACGCCACGGCCGTCCGCCCGCAGGGAATCGAGGAGGATCCTGATTTTCCGGCCCGCGCCGCTGCCGAGCTCGACGAGCTGGCGCGGGTGTGCGTGCGCGACGATGTCCGCGGCGCGGCTCTCCAGGATCGATATCTCCGTGCGGGTCTGGTAATACACGGAGAGCCCGGTGATGCGCTCGAAGAGCTCGCTCCCGGTGTCGTCGTAGAGGTAACGAGCCGGGATCTCCGGGAGCTCCTGGAGGAGGCTCGCGCGGAGCGCCGCGCCCTCGTCGATCGGGCGCGTGGAGGAGCGAGGCGCGAGGTCTTCGGGCGCGTCCTTCCTGAGCGGAGATCCGTCCATTCGCGAAAACCCTCCAGCGCCCGCGGGCGGGGATGCCGGAGCGACGGGCGCGATGCGCCGTGTGCTCAGGACACCAACGTCGAAGCGGGCGCAGCGGGGGGATGCGAAAGCCATTCCTCGGCACGCGCGAGGAGGGCCGCGTGGGTCGGAATTCGTTCGAGGAAGGTTTGGCGAAGGAGCGGATCCGGGATTCGCGCCGCCCGCGCGAAAAGATCGGAGCGCACTGCAAGGACGGCCGCGCGCGCCTCCTCCGCCCGGCCGAGGGCGCGGAGGGCATCCACGCGCGACAGGACGAGCTGGTCGTGACCAAAATGGTACATGCCGCGCCGAGCGCTCTCGGCGAGCGCAGGCTCGGCGAGCGCGAGGGCCTCGGCGGGGCGGCCCTCGGCGAGCGCGAGGCCGGCGAGGAGGGCCGTGAGGGTCGCGCGCGCGAAGGGTAATGTTTGCACGAGCGGTCCGAGGGCGAGCGCGTGGGTTCGAGCCGTCGCGAGGGAGCCCGCGGCGAGCGCTGCCTCCGCGAGGACGAGCGCGGCATTGATGGCGACGGTCCGTTCGCCGCGCGCCTCGGCCTCCTTTTGGACGGCCGTGCAGGGCTCGATCGCGTCGGCCGGGCGGCCCCGGAGCACGAGGACGCGGCCGAGGTAGGTGCGCGACGCGAGCGCCATCATGCTGCCGGGTTCGGCGCCCTGCATGGCGCGCGCGAGGGCGGCCTCGGCCTGCTCGAAGGCGCCGAGGTAGGTCCAGTCGAGGCCGACGTGCATCTGCACGTAAGGGCCATAGCGCCGATCGCTCGCGGCCTCGAAATGGGCGAGCGCCTCGCGATCGAGGGCGAGCGCGGCCGCGAAATCGCGGGGGACGTAGCGGTGCCAGAAGGCGCGGGTCATTTTCACCCAGCCGGCCGAGGAGGGCTCGCGGTCGAGGAACGGCGCCGTGACCTCTTCGAGGCGCGCGAGGTGCGCCTCGGCGAGCTCGCGCTCGGCGCCGAGCAGGTACGGCATGATCGCCACGCTGTAGGCCCAGGCGAACGCGGGGATCGCGAGAGGATCGGGGGTCACGCGGGCGAGGTCGCGGGCGAAGGCGGCGCGGACCTCGGGTTTGTCGGCAATGACGGGGCTCGTGATGGCGCTGCCGAGCGCGCGGCAATGGCTCGTCGTGCCCGGCGTGGCCAGGGCGAGCGTGGCCTTGGCCGAGGCGAACGCCCGAACCCAATCGCCATTCCACGCCCAGGCGTCGGTCTGGATCGCCCGGAGCGCGGCCGCCCGGTCGCCTGCGGCGCCGAGGGCGAGGCCACGCTCGGCGAGGGCGAGCGCCGCCTCGTCGTCGCCCGCCCCGAGCGCATGCTCCGCGGCGCGCTCGTAATGCGGGATCGCCCGGGCCGCGTCGCCGCCGCGATCGAAATGCGCAGCGAGGATCCTGGCGTCCCATTCGCCGTGGGCCTCGAGCCATTCGCCGGCGAGCCTGTGGCCGAGGGCGCGATCCCGATCGGTGAGCATCGCATACGCGCCCTCGCGCAGGAGCACGTGCCGGAAGGCGAGCTGCTCCTCGCCGGCGAGGCGGCTGTCGCGCCGCGTGACGAGGATCTCGCGCTCGACGAGCGAGGCGAGCACGGCCGAGAGCTCGTCCTCGTCCGGCGCGTCGTCGCCGAGCAGGGCCGGAATGCCGCCGCGAAAGAAGGATTCGCCGAAGACGCTCGCTGCGCGGAGGACGCGGCGCGCCGGCGGATCGAGGGCGCCGAGGCGAGCCTCGATCATGCCGAGCACGGTCTCCGGCAGCACGCCCCCGCGCCCCTCGGCGATGGCCCGCACGAGCTCTTCCAGATAAAAGGGATTGCCCGCGGCGCGCTCGACGAGGGCGTCGACGAGCTCCGCCGGCGCCGCGTCGCCGAGGGCGTGGCGGGTGATGCGCGCGCTCGCCTTGCGCGGCAGCTCCGCGAGTCGCACCTCGTGCAATCGATCCCCGAAGAGGCGCGGGAACAGCGTGAGCGCTTCGGGGCGCGCGGCCGCGAGGACGATGAAGGGGCGATCGCCGAGCTCACGCATGGCCGCGTCGAGCAGGCGCAAGGAGGCGGCGTCGCCCCATTGCACGTCCTCGAGCGCGAGGAGGACGGGGTGGCGACGCGTCATCGCCGCGAAGAGATCCACGACGGCCTCGCGGACGTGATCCTTCATGAGCGCAGGGCTCTGGCGCGCGGCGCGCAGGCGCCCACTCGCTTCGTCGTGGCACGGGAGGCCGACGAGCTCGGCGACGAGCTCCGTGACCCGCTCGGCGCTCGTTTCGGGGAGGTAGGTCCGGACGAACGCGGCGAGCCGCGCGCGGCCCTCGAAGGGCGCGTCCGAGAGCGCGCCGAGCAGCGTGGAGCCGAGGAGCGCGTGCGGAGAGCCCTGGCCGAGGAGATCGCCGTGGCCGCGGGCCACGAGGACCTCGGGGCGGTCTTGCCGGATGCGCGTGACGAGCTCCGAGAGCAGGCGCGATTTGCCAGCGCCCGCCGCGCCGACGAGGAGCACGGCGGAGGGGCGCGCTTCCTCGATCGCCGCGTCGACGAGATCACGCACGACGCGGAGCTCGCGGTCGCGGCCGACGAAGGGGCTCGGTTTGCCGAGGAGCGTGCGCGCAGCCTCGCCGGAGGCGCGCTCCGCGACGAGGCGGTGGCCATCGGCCGCGCTCGTGACGTCGAAGCGCGCGTCGAGCAGGGCGCGTGTGACGTCGTCGATGCGGATGCCGAGGACCTCACCCGAGAGCCTTCTCTCGCCACCGTGGAGAGGCACGGTTTCACCGTCGAGCAGCCTCGCGACCCGATCGACGACCTCGCCGACGGGCAGGCGCGCGGAGGCCTCGGCGCGGCCCGTCGCGAGCGCGAGGGCCGCGTCGGGGAGGATCGCGCGAAGGCGCAAGGCCGCGCGGGCCGCGCGCGCGGCGCGATCCGTGGGTTCGCCCGCGCCGAGCAGCGTGACCACGAGCGCGCCGTTGCGCAGCTCGTCGACACGCGCGCCGAGCGGGGCGACCTCGTGCCGGACCGCCGCGACGACGTCGGCCTGCGAGCGGTGCGTGGAGCCCTTCGGATCGAGCGCGCCGCTCACGGTCTCGTGATGGAGGGCCAGGATCGAGACGAAGCGCGCCTCGACGTCGGTCAGGCCCATCGCCGCGGGTTCGTCCGCGATCGTCGGGACCTCGCCCGTCTCCTCGTTGCCGAGCGCGTCGATCGCGTCGAGCTCGGCTTCGAGGGCGGCGCCGTCCGCCGGGCGCGACGCGGGGTCCTTCGCGAGCAGGCGCGCCATGAGCGCGTCGAGCCGCGGGGGAAGATCGGGCCGCGCTTCGGCGAGGCGCGGGGCCTCTTCGAGCAGGAGCTTGGCGAAGAGGGCCATGAGGTTCTCCGCCTGGAAAGGCGGGCGGCCCGTGAGGCACTCGTAGAAGACGGCGCCGAGCGAGAAGACATCCGCGCCCGCGCCGTGCGGCCTGCCGTCGCCGCTCGCCTGCTCGGGAGCCATGTACCCCGGCGTGCCCAGGATGACGCCCGTTCGCGTGAGCTTGCGCGACGTGTTGCCGAGCTGCGCGAGGCCAAAATCGACGAGCTTGACGCCCTCGATCACGCCGCCCACGAGCATGAGGTTCGTGGGCTTGACGTCGCGATGCACGATGCCCCGCGCGTGCGCCGCGCCGAGGCCCGCGGCCACGCGGCGCACGAGGAGCAGGCTCTCCTCCGGCGTGAGTGGCCCACGCGCGAGCCGCGCGGAGAGATCCTCGCCCTCGAGCCACTCCATCACGAGGTAGGGAAAACCCGCCTCGGAGAGGCCGTGCGTCACGTAGCGGACGACGTGCGGATGCGAGAGTTCGGCGAGCGCGCGCGCCTCGACGTCGAAGCGGCGCGTCGCCTCGGACGCGGGTTGGTGGATGACCTTGAGCGCGACGGGCAGGCCGGTCGCGCGGTCGTGCGCGCGGTAGACCGCGCCCATCCCGCCGGAGCCTGCGCGGCGCTCGATCTCGAAGCGGCCGGCGATGACGTCGCCGCGGTTCACGAGCGCGTGCCGCCTTGCTTCCACGCGAGGGCCGGCGAGGCGTCTCCCGCGTGCGCGGTGGCGCGCACACCCGAGCCCGCGAGCCAGCGCTCGGCGAGCGCCTGACCTCGGCGGATGTCGGCCTCCATCGACGTCGCCAGGAACGCCTCGCGCAGCATCGACTGGCTGAACGCGTACTCCGTGTCGTTCGGCGCGCTGCTCGTCCGCTTCCGCGTGATGACTTCGCGCTTCGCGAGATCCCCGAGCGTCGATCGCACCTGCGTGACGTCCGCATCGCCGCCGAGCAGCGTGAGGACCGCGCCTTCCCAGAACGTGACGCCGACGAGGCTCGCCGCGCGCAGGAGCCGCCGCGCGGGGGACGCGAGCTCGGCGATCGCGGGCCCGTGCACGGCGAGCAGCGCCTCCGGTGTCACGTCCGGCGCGCCGCGCGCGAGCTCCTGCAGGAAGAGCGGATGCCCCTCGGATCGCTGCGCGAGCGCCGCGAGGTTCGTCTCGTCCACGTCGGGCCCGAGCGCGTGGCGCAAGAGCTCGCGCGAGGCCCGCTGCGAGAGCGTCCCCAGGCGGATCTCCTGCACGCTCCGGCGCGCGAAGAGCCCCGGCGCGCGGTCACGCACCTCGGGCCGCGCGAGCGCGAGCACGCCGAACGGGCGATCGGCGAGCTCCCCGAGCGCCTGATCCACGAGCGCGAGCGAAGGCCCGTCCGCCCACTGCACGTCGTCGAGCACGAGCAAGAACGGCCCCGCGTCCGCGCGCGCCCGGAGGACGTCGAGCGCCCGCTCCTCGAAGCCGTCGGCAGGGCCCGCGTCGGGCGAGGGCGAGAGGGTGCGGAGCATGCGCGCGATCACGCCGAAATCGGCGCCGGCGACGCCGGGTCGTCCAAAGCCGACCACGAGGTCCGGGCGGCTCGCCCGGAGCGCGCGGACGACCTCCTGCGCGAGGTGCGTCTTGCCGAGCCCCGCCGGCGCGACCACGAGCGCGGCCGACGCGCGCGGCTCGTCGAGCCCTTCTTCGAGCAGATCGAGGACCACCGCGAGCTCGCCCTTGCGGCCCATGAACTGGCACGGAGGCCCGAACAGGGGACACGGTTCGCCGAGATCGTCTCGCTCGCTGCGCAGACGCGCGTCGTCGGAGGCGCCTTCGACCTCGAACCGCGCGGGCAAGAGCGCCCGCGTCCGATCGTCGATCCGCACCCCGAACGAGGGCGCGCGGCATGCGCGCTTCAGCAGATCGAGCGCGCGCTCGACGACGTCGGGCGCCGGCAGATCCCGCCCCGCATCGGAGCGACCCGTGACGAGCGCGACCCGAAACCCGAGCAGAATCTCGGCCATCTCCAGGGCACAACGCGCCGCGCGCACGGGGCCGTCGGCGGTCCCATCGAGCGAGAGCAAGAGCGTGCCCGAGGCGAGCTCCGTCGGCGAGGCGCCGTGCCGCCGCGCGATCACACGCACCTCGTCCCAGGACGAACGGGGCAGCTGCGTGCGCAGCGTGGGGCTCGAAGGCCGGATCGCCGTCTCCACGGCGGGCGCGGCGACGATCGCGTAGACGAGGCGACGCTCGCGATCGCTGATCCCCTCGGGCAAGGCCGGCACGACGGAGATCCTCTCGCCTTCGACGGTGTCGATCCCCTCGAGGGCGCGCAGCACCTCGGCCCCGTCCATGGGCCGCGCCTCGGCCACGCGCGAGAGCATGCGCGCGACGAGCGTGTCGAGCGCGCGAGGCACGTCGGGCCGGATCGTACGCACGCGCGGCGCATCTTCGAGGAGGAGCCGCGCGAGGATGGCCATGACGCCCTCGCCCTCGAACGCGGGTTTGCCCGTCAAGCACTCGAAGAGCAGCGCCCCGAGGGAAAACACGTCCGCCCGCGCATTGACGCGTCCACGCGAGCCCTGGGCCTGTTCGGGGGCCATGTACCCGGGCGTGCCGAGGACGCTCCCGGTGCGGGTGAGGCGCGCGCCGCCGGAAGCAGCCTGGGCAAGGCCGAAATCGAGGACCTTCGCGGTCTCGGGGACACCCCCGACGAGGAAGACGTTGCTCGGCTTGACATCGCGATGAACGATCCCGCGCGCGTGCGCCGCGGCGAGGGCGGATGCGATGCGGATGCCGAGGCCGACGGCTTCCGCCTGCGTGAGGTGGCCTTCGACGAGGCGCGACGCGAGGCTCCGGCCCTCCAGCCATTCCATGACGAGCCAAGGCGCCCCCGAGGGCGCGGCCCCGTGAGCGACGTAACGGACGATATGGGGATGGCCGAGCTCGGCGAGGATCTTGGCCTCGTGATCGAAGCGGCGGATGGCCTCGGCGTCGTGCTGCGCGAGGACCTTGATGGCCACAGGCTGGCGCGTGACGTGATCGTGGCCGCGGAAGACCGAGCCCATGCCCCCCGTGCCGGCGATACGCTCGAGGACGAAACGACCGCCGACGACGTCTCCAGGCTGCACGGCGGGGAAGAATGCCGACGCAGGCGAAGATAGGCAAGCGGGACGGAGAGGGAGGCGGCGGAAGCGGACGCGGGAGCGGAAGCGGAGGCGGGAGCGCAGGCGGAGGCGGAGGCGCAGGCGGAGGCGGAGGCGCAGGCGCAGACGCAGGCGCAGGCGTGAGAGGGAACGGGTTGCAGGGGATCCCGCTCGGGGACGGCGACCCGTCGTGCTCGGTCTCTGCAAGACCAAGCCGCGACGTCTGCATTCACAGACAGGCGGTCCAGCGGGGCGCGATGAGCAACTCGACGGGTGGGTTGCCCCGCACCATGCGGGAATGGGGGAACCATGTCGAGAATCACTGTGCTCGCGAGAGCCGTGCAGGTGCTGGCCGTTTGCGCGGCGCTCCTACCCGGGACAGGCCTCGCGGCGGGCGTCACCCTACCCAATGGCAGCCCGGAGAAGGCCACCGAGTACTACAAGAAGCTGTCGAAGACGCTCGGTATCCGCACGCCCGACACCGTCCTGAGCACCAACCTGGACGAGGTGCTCGCGTGGCTCGGTTACAGGGGTCTGGCGACCGTCGACCTCGAGAACCTGAGCCCCGAGGCGCTGATGTGCCTCGGAGCGCCCACGTGCGGTGACGTGAAGCTTTCGAGTCCCACGGGGCTCTCGCAGCTCCTCCAGCAGGGCCCGCTGCGCCCCGGCGACATCCTCGTGTCGCGGTTCTTCGCACCGAAAATCACCAATGTCGCCGAGGCGCCGGAGAAGCGGAGCGTGGGCTTTCGCAAGCTGATCCGCCTCAAGGCGCGCGAGGGCTCGGAGGCCGACAAGCATTTCATCGAGAGCGCCACCCTCATCTTCAACTACGTGACGAAGCCGAACGAGGCGCCCTTCGCTCCGGGCGTGCGCTCCTTCAACACGCAGCTCGCCCTCGTCTCGTCCGGCTATCCGCGGCCGGACCCCTCGTGCAGGGGGGAGGATTGCAGGCCGCTGCTCGACTCCATCTACTGGATGGACTTCGGCGCCTCGGGGCAGGGCGCGAAGCTCTCCCTGCAGCTCGACGCAAGCTTCGATGCCCGGGGCCTGCAGCCGCTCCAGGCCGGCAAGCCCGCGGGAATCGTTTCCTATTACGTGCCCGACGGCTGCGATAGCTGCCATGGGGACCCTCCGCCCCGGCTCGGCAGGGGCGTGCTCAATGAGCTCGACACCGACCACTGGTTCGACCGGGTCGCGCCCACGGACGACTTCCCCCAGCTGGCGAAGAACGGCATTCCCGTGCTCACGGACGGCGGCAACGACCAGACCTCGGCCCAGTTCGCCCGCGCCTTCGACGTCATCCGCCAGCTCAACAAGGAGTACGCCGAGATGCAGGCGCGCGTGAACCCGAAGAGCTTCCACGCGGCCGCCACCACCACCTGGCTCCGGCTCCACGAGCAGACGCGCCAGCACCGTCCCCCCATCGAGCGAGCCATCGCCCCCGCGCTCCAGGGGCCGGGCCCCGGCCTGCAGTGGGTACGGAGCTCCAGCGAGGACGTGGAGCTGCTCGGGCTGCTCAACCGCTATTGCTTCCGCTGCCACGGATCCATCCGCTTCAGCGTCTTCAACAAGACCGAGGTCGCCCGCAGGCGGCTCGATATCAGGATGCGGCTCAGGCCCAAGCCGGCGCAGGCGGAAATCGAGGGCTACCAGATGCCGCCCGACCGGGAGATTCCCCCGGCGGACCTGGAGCGCCTGGTGACGCTCGTCAACAACCTTCCCCGTGTTCCCGAGTGAGGAGGCGAGAGATGTCCCAAACGCCGCGCGTGTTACGGATCCATCCTGCGGTGGGAATCGCCCGCGTAGGCAATTCCCCGAGCGAGTTCTTCATCGGCCCCGAGCAGCCCGGGGTGTCCCCCAATGCCGACCCGGCCACGGGGCGCTTTCTGCCCTTCAAGGACCCCCAGGCCCGCGTGAAGCGGCAGGCGGCGCGCTTCCGCATCTTCGAATACGAGGGGTGCCAGGGCCGCCTCCACCCGACGCGGGAAATCACCCTCGGCACGCGAGACGTCGTCGACATCCGCTGGACCGTGCACCTGGCCAACCGCAAAGCCGCCTTCTTCGAGTTCGACGGGCAGGACGGCGCGAGCGGCAAATGGTCCAAGCTGCGCAACGCCGACATCCAGGGCGCGGAGCGCGAGCGCAGGCTGGTCATCGATCCCGGCCTACGCACCATCTCCGGCAGAAACCAATCCCCCGTCCGGTTCGACAACCCGAACCGGAACATTCCCATCAAGTGCCTCGGGGAGCTGCGCACGGACGAAGCGGGCCGCCTTTTGGTGCTGGGCGGGTATGGCGAGTCGGGCACCATCGCGACGCCCGGCAGCTACAGGTCGCGCATCATGGACTACGTCAACAACGACACGTGGTTCGATGACATGGCCGACGGGCCGGTGACGGCCACCGTCTTGTTCACCAGCGGGCCCATGGAAAGCGCAGAGGTCGAGGTGGATCCCGCGTGGTGTCTGGTGGGCCCGCCGGACTTCGCGCCAGCGGCCGCCAATATCGTCCGGCTCTCCGATTTGATGTGGGACCTTGCCGTCCGCAAGCTCCCCCTCTCGCCGGACAACGGCATGTTTTTCCGGGGACGGCTGGCCGAGCTCAAGGCCCAGAAGGAGGACTGGAACGAGGCGACGAAGTCCTTCAAGAGCTACAAGCCCTCCTTCAAGCGGGACATCTACCCCCTCCTCGAGCGCGCGCTTTTGGTGCGCCAGGTCCATGACCCCGAGTCGACGAAGAGCTTTCACGTGTCCTTCCTCGGGTGGGAGCAGGAGCTCGCGACGGTGCGCTCCGCAGATGGTCAGGAGCTGCGCGAGGCCATCTTCGCGAAAATGAGGGATCCCTCGGGTACGAAGGTCGACCCCAAGCAGATGCCCAAGGCGCTGGGCGACGACCACCTCACGGACAACCCCACGAAGTTCATGAGCCTCACACACGTCCAGTACGCCCTGCTGCGGCAGTGGAAGGACGGGAGGTTCCGCGAGGACTGGGATGGCAAGCCGGAGGCGCCCCCGCTCGCCGGCGACTTCACGCCCGAGGGGCTCGATTTCGCGGCGCTCGACAACAGCGTCGGCGGGCCCTTCTTCCCCGGCATCGACGTGAGCTGGCTCATTCGCCACCCGAATGCGTACGCGGAGCCATTCCGCATCGCGCACGGCGCGCGCATCTTCCCGGACCTCATGCCCGTCGGCCCGGGCTTCTTCTCGCAGCAAATGGCGCTGCCCTGGCAGGCGGACTTCTACGACTGCCAGAAGGAGCTCTACAAGGCAGGCGACGAGGGCATGTACCACATGTGGTGGTGCACCCACCGCCCCGACGACGTGCGCGTGAAGCGGGGCGACAAGCAGATGCAGCCGTGGGCGCGCAAGTTGAACGCCCTCGCCAAGCAGGCGCCGCCCGGGCCCGAGGTGGTCAATCCGGACGGTGACCACCTCACCCCGGAGGACCTCGAGCATTACGCGCAGATGCAGAAGAACTGGTCGGCGCTCGGCTTCGTCATCAAGGAGGGCGAGGAATACTTCGAGGCCGAGGCAGGGGAGCCGGTCCAATGAGCTCCGCGCCCGCCCTGGCCCGGGAGGGCATTCCCAAAACCATTTCGACGACACTCCTCGAACACGGAGACCCATTCCATGATTCTGGGCCTGGGAACGGACAACACCCTCTTGTTGAAGAAGACCGTGCAGGCGCCGTGGGAGAAGCTCGGTTCCCGGCCTCCGCCCCTCGTGGCCATGATCGTCCTGGGCAACGGCGTCATCCTGGGCGTCGGCAAGGACACCACGCTCTGGAAGCAGGACCTGAGTGGGACCTACAAACAGATTCCCAATAGCCAGGGGCTGAAGGGCGGGGCCGTCCGGGGTCGACTCCTCCTCGGCCTCGGCGTGGACAACATGCTCTACGAGCGCAGCTCCTTCAGCCTCTCGACCTCCTGGGGCAAAATTGCCAACACTGGCGATGTGATTTCGCTCGCGGTAATGCCGGACAAGAAGTTGCTCGGCGTCGGCACGGACAACCTGCTCTACACCCGGAGCTCCCCCGCCGCCGCCGCCCCCTGGGTCCAGGTGCCCGGCAGCGGCGCCGTGAAGTCCGTCGCGGTGACCCCGGACGGGACCCTCGTCGGTGTCGGTATGGACAACGTGCTCTACACCCGCGCCACCCTCACGAGCCCCTGGGTCCAGGTGCCTGGCAGCGGTCCGGTGGTGAGCGTCGCAGCGTATCCGTTCGCCTGCGATGCCACCGGATGAACCGAGGGATGCCCACGCAGGGGTGCCACGGCTTCACCATGACCCACCCTTCGGCACGGCGTCTCGCCGCTCGCAAAAGGGTGCAGACATGTTAGGTGTGCCCGCCGTGGCTCACCCGATCCTACGTCGACTGCGCGTCACCCTTTACACGCGTGCGCCCGAGGTCTTCGCCTCCGAGCTATCGGAGCGCTTCCAGCAGCTCCGGAGCGCCGGGATGGTGGACGGGCGCGTCCTGCCGGCCGGCGAGGTGCGCGCGCTCCTCGACGCGCTGACGTCGCTTGCAAGCGAAGCCATCCCCTCGCTCACCCGGCGCAACCCGAGCGTGGCGCTCGACGTCGTCGAGGTCGCAGAGCTCACCTCGCTACGCGCCGGCGTGGAGCAGGCGCTCGTGGCTCGGGCCCCCCACCTCGGCCCCTTGCTCGAAATCTTCGGGGCGCGCCCGGCGGCGCGGCAGTACCGGCTTTCCACCTGGCTCACCGACTTCGTGGCGGCGACGGGACGGCTCCGCGGGATCTCCCTCGACGATTTCGTGGACACGGTCGGCGAAGACCTGGAGCCGTGGGTCAACTACGACATTCGAAAGGAACGATGGCGGTTCTACGAGAGCGGCTCCGAGCAGGTGTGGCGGGTGCTCTCCGCCATCAGCGACGACTACGACCTCGCCAGGCACGAGGGGAAGTGCTGGGTTCTGAGCCTCGAATGCCTGGACGCGGCCTCCTGGGATGAGCTGCCGAAGATGCTCGGCCTGCCAAAGGACGCGCGCTTGGACGCCGCGTTCCGCGCCCGAGGGGAGAGCGTAGACGAGATGCTGGCCCACGATCTCGTCGACCTCTGCAATGCCCGCGCCCACGCGCTGGGGTGCGAGCTGCGCCTGTTCCACGTCGAGAACGACGGAGGCCACTACCTCTTCGTGGCGCTGCCGCCTCTGGCCTGCAAGTCCGCGGTGGAGCGTGGACTCCTCGAGGTCACGCCCCATGTGCCGCCCATGCTGACGAGGCCGCGCTGGTCGCTGTGGCTCGCCGGCGTGGCGCTGCTCGCCGGCGTGCTCGCTCTCGCCTACGCTCTCTACCCGGCCGCACGCACGTCAATCGAAGCCGTTGGCCTCTTGGGTCCTCTGTTCCTCGCGATCAACCTGGGGAACCAATGGATCCGCCGCACCTTCGCCACGCGCTTTCCAGCGGTGGCGCGCGCGCTCCAATCGCTGCGAGAGGGGTGAGGCGAAACCCGCGGCCCCTTCCCCGACGCTCCTTCTCAGGGCACCGCCCACATGCAGCGGTCGTTGGCCAGCGAGCAGATCATGCCATCCGGGCACGTCTTGCCCCCGCTGCAATCGAGGGTGCAGGTCGGCGGTTGGTCCTCGGTGCCGCACGTCGGCACCGCGTTGCCCGTCGCCGGGACGGGGCACGTTTTGTCGGCCGAGCAATACGGCACGCAGACCGACTCCTTCTCGTCGCCCAGCTGCGTGACCATGCAGATGACCACCTCGGGCGGACAGTTGACACCGACGGAGAACCCGTCCCCACAAGAGGTGATGTCCGAGCCATAAGGATCTCCGCCGGGGCCGCCGCTGTCGTGGCACACCGTCGAGCAGGTCATCCATTCCAACGAGCAGACCTCCTGATTGCAGCCGGCGACGCAAGTAAGGTACGCCTCGTCCGCCTCGGCGCAGTTCGCGAGACACTGCTCAGGGGTGATGTCCACCTCGCACGTGGCGAGGTCCTGACAGAGCTTCTCGCAGATGCTGCCAGAACCGCTGCCGGTGCTCGCGCTGCTCGTGCTCCCTGTGCCGCCCGCGCCGCCCGTGCCCGATGTGCCGCCAGGGTCATCGCCGCAACCGAGGACGATCACCGGGACGAGCACGAGCGCAATCTTCGATAGAATGTTCATGATAAGGCTCTTGGGTTGTTGCGGATGACGTAAGAAAGAAGGAGCGCGACAGCTCGGTTGGAGCGTGCTTGTACTCCGGCGAGGGCGCCGCGCCGGTCGCACGTTTGCGTTTTCCGTTCGCGTGGTTGCGACAGGCGGGAGGGCTCGGTACGAATTCGCTTGCCGATGGCCGGCCCCGCCAGCCGCTCCAGCGACGCCGTGAATCCGGAAGCAGCCTGCGAGCGTTGCCGGGAGCGGCGCTCGCGATCATTGCGGAGGCAGCGGAACGGGCGGCCGGAGGGGCTGGCTTTCCCGCAGCCGCCCGCAGAGCGCCCCGCGTGTTTGAGCACGCTCGCAAATCTCCAGGAGAATCTCGAGCTCGTCGCACGCGGTCAGCGCCCCCCGCCCGCACGCTTCGCCGATCGTCTCGACCGCCCGCACCTCCGTGCGCGGGTCGAACGAGAGCCCCGATCCATACATCCAGCACCCGCAGACCGGGTCTCGCTCGCAGGCCGCTCCGAGCCTGGCGTCGATCATCGCTCGATCGTCGGCCGTCGCCTCCTTTTTCGAGGCGAGCGTGAGGCAACCCCAGGCAAACTCCTTCCCGCACGTCCTCCGCAGGAGCTCCATGCCCCGCGCCGGCTCGCCGCCCTCGTTCGGGTGCTTCACGTGCCACTGCGCGAGGCTCACGCAGGCCGCCATGTCCCCGTCGCCGCAGCTTGCCTCGCACGCTTTGGGGTCCGTGCTCGCGCAATCGTCGCTCGGGAGCGGGCACTCCACGATCTCGACGCCGGGCCGCGGGCGAAAGGGAAGACGCTTCTCGTCGGCGGTTGCTTTCGCGGCGGGAGGTCGAGGGCCCCCGCCGCATGCCGCCGCGAGGCCCCCGAGCGCAAGGGCGAGCAGCACGGTCCCACGGAGCGGCGAGATGGGCTTCACGAGTGCTTTTTATCGTTCCATGGGGAATACGTCGAGCGTATCCGTGCGCGCGCCCGACCGCGTTTGTGCGACCTCTCGGCCGCTTCCGCTTCCAAAATGGACCCCGCGCACGCCGACTCGTCTCCGCGCCCCTTCCAAGGTGACCTCCGCGCGCGCCGACCTGTCTCCGCGCCCCTTCCAAGGTGACCTCCGCGCGCGCCGACCTGTCTCCGCGCCCCTTCCAAGGTGACGTCCGCGCGCGCCGACCTGTCTCCGCGCCCCTTCCAAGCCCACCCCCGAGCACGCCGACCTGTCTCCGCGCCCCTTCCAAGGTGACCTCCGCGCGCGCCGACCTCGCGTTGCGCCCCTTCCGAGCCCACCTCCGCGCATGCCGACGCGTCTTCGCGCCCCTTCCAAGCCCATCCCCGCACGCGCGGACCCCTCTTCGCATTCAAAGCGGTACGGGACAGCGCAATGTCTCCCTCGGCGGAGGCCCTGAGCTGACCGAGCGCGTTGTGACGATGCGCGCGGGCATCCAGGCTCGGCAGAGACACACCTTTCGAGCTAGGCTCCCGCCCATGCCTCCGCCCATCACCTTCCGCGCCCTCGCCGAGGCCGACCTCCCCTTGCTTCACACCTGGCTCTCGCGGCCCCACGTCGTCGAATGGTGGGAGCCCACGCCGACCTTCGACGACGTCCGCGCCGAGTATCTCCCGTGCCTCGCCGACGACGCCACCCTGCCGCTCGACGCGCCGGCCGGCGTCATCCCGTATCTCGCGTGCGAGGACGGCGAGCCGTTCGGGTTCATCCAGGCCTATCGCGTCATGGCGGGCCAGGCCGAGGGCTGGTGGCCGGACGAGACCGACCCGTATGCCCTCGGCATCGACCAGCTCATCGGTGACCCCGACCGGATCGGCAAGGGCCTCGGCACCCGCATGATCCGCGCGTTTCTCGAATTCCTCTTCGCCGATCCGCGCGTGACCAAGGTGCAGACCGATCCGGACCCGACGAATGCACGCGCGGTGGCTTGTTATCGCAAGGCGGGCTTCCGCGACGTCGGGAGGGTCGAGACGCTGGACGGTCCGGCGCTCTTGATGATCGCGGTGCGCCGCGCCTGAGCCCGATCAATTGCAGCACTGGCTCGTATTCGTGGCAAAGCAGTTTCCTTCGTAATAGTAGCCCGACTTCAGTCGCTCCTTGCCCTGCCACCAGCAGCCCAGGTCATATCCGCACATCGTGCATTTGCCGACGTCGATCCCGGACGCGTTCGTGAACGCGGCCCGCAGCGCTTCGAGCTCCGCCTGCCCCTCGGGGGAGTCGTCCTTCACGCGGACCCATTGGCCCTGACCACAGCGCGTGGGATCCGTCGCTTCCTCGGCCGAGATCTCCAGGCCGTCTTCGGTCGGGCGGCTCGTCGGCAGGCCACGCGAGAGCTCGAAGACCTCGTCGATCGTGATCCGAGGCGCGGCGACGAGCGCGGTCTCCTCGGCCTCGGGCGCGGCGAGCTCGGCGTCGTCCACCGTCTCCGTCGTGCAAGCCAGGAGCGACATCGAAGCGACCATCGAAACGAACATCCAGTTGCGCATGAGAACCTCCGCTTTCGCGAGGGAGCTTCAGCAGGCGCCGTGCCAAGCCCTCCCGACGCGGAGAAACGCGTGATTTCCGCGGCGTTGATGCGCGCGTTGGATCGGACGACCCACGCGCCTGCGCGCGCGATCGATCAGGTGATCGATCAAGGGATCGATCCGTCGATCCATCGATCGATTTCTCGCCGCGCAGATACGCTACAGCTCTTTTCCGGCCGCCGCTCCGGCGCTCGCGTGGGGGCTCGGGTGCGCGCGCCGTTCGGCCTCGATCCACGCGCGCGCCTCGCGCTCGTCCGTGAGGAAGGCGAACGGGACGTGCGTCTCGTGGCGCCAGAAGAGCCGCACGGCCTTGAGGGCGAGCGTCGCGAGGACCCGCTGCGGAAAACTGCCGCCGATGAGCACGATCCCACGCAGGAGCGCGCGAGCGTCCCGCTCGGAGAGCAGGCGGCGGGCTTCCGGCGCGATGCCGTCGAGGTGCGTGAGGTCGACGAGCCAGAACACGGGGCCCTCCCGGGCACGAAGCTCGATCTCGTCGAATGCGGCCGCGAACTCGTCGCGCGAGATGGGGCCCACGGCGCGCGTGTGCAGCAGGTCGGGGGGCTCGAACCGGTTCTGGTGCGCGCCGACGTGCTGCCAGGTGTCGTCCATGCCGGGAAAGCACCATCCTCGTTCCCGGCACGAGCGCAAGTCCATCCGGCGTCCGGGGGCTGCTCGTCAGCGGCTTCCGCGTGGGTCGGCTTTCCTTGATGCGTCAATCCCGGATTTCCCGCAGTCGCTCGGCGACCCAGGCGGCCTCGTCGTCGAGGCCCGCGCGCTCGTAGAATCGCTGCAATGCATCGTACCGCGAGACCACGTCGAATCGGATCGAGTGCTGCAATTTGCGCAGGCATATCGGGCAGACGTGCAGCGGGCGCGCGTCGGCCTCCTCGATGTGGTTCGAGCCGTTCATGAGGCACAGGAAGTAAACGCAGTGCGCGAGGCCGAACATGTGCCCGACTTCGTGCAGCAGCACCTTGATCATGCGGCGGAGAATGCGCGTTTCGTCGCCGGGGCCGAACGGCTCGTCGTCGAAGGTCGGATCGTAGCGCGCGAAGCTGAAGAGGCCGACCCGGTGGCGCGGGCTGGCGATGCCAAACACGAAATTCCACGCTTCATCGGGGTAGAGATCCTCGCCGGTGATGGCCGCGAGCGCAAACACGTCCGGGGGCAATCGTCGCTTCAGGTAGGTGAGGATGTGCGGCGTGTAGAGCTGGACCTTGCCGGTGTGCTCGTTGATGCGCGTCCGCATGCCGACGTCCGCGAGCGCGACGCGCGGGAGCAGGCGCGCAGGGAGGGCATAAAAAGCTTCGAGGGCGTCGCGGAGGAGCCCGGGCCGCGGAATGCCGGGGCGCGCCGGCACGCCGAGCGGCAGGAGCGCGAGCGTGCGGCGAGCTTCCTCGGGGACGAGCGGCTTCTCTGCGATGAAATCAGCGTACTTCTGGCCGCGCTCGGGGTGGCACGCGAGCCAGTCGTTCTCGGCCGGCGCGGGCATCGGCTCGAAGCCCGACCCCGAGAGCGCGCGGCGGAGCGGGGGCGAGACGGCCGCGAGAGGGCCGAGCGCGACGATCTGAGCCGGGGTGAGGCGAGGAGGTGCGGTCATCGAGCGCCAGGAAGAGGCTACACGAGGCCCCGATTGGGACAACCCCCCGGCGGGCCGATGGCGCGCGTATGGAGCAGATCAGACGCCTCGAAACGATGGCGGTGCGCGTCGACGCGCTTCCAGGTATCATCCATGCCGACCCCACGTCCAGCCATCGTTCCCGGCACGAGCGCAAGCCCATCGGGGATGAGCTCCATGAATGAAATGAAGCATTCTGCCTTTTTTTTCGCACGCCACCTCGTTCCCATCGCCGCCGCACTCGCCTCCGTGCCCCCGACGCGAGCCTCGTGGCTCCTCGCAGGCGCGGCGCTCGTGAGCGCCGGGATTCCGGGGAGCGCCGGCCAGGTGGTGAACGCTGCTTCGTCCGGCAAGCCCGTCGATCGAGGCGCCCTCTACCGCTTGCTCGGCGCCTCCGCCGTGACGCTCGCGCTCGGCGCCGTGGGGTTTTTCCAGGTGCCCGACGCTTCGGCCGTGGCCGTTCCCACGGCGGTCCTGGGGCTCGTCGCGCTCGGCGCCTCCGTGCTCGGGTGGAGCGGCGGACCGTCGCTCGCCGAGACGGCCGCGGAGGCGGCGCCCACGCCGGAGGAGCAGGCGATCCTGTACCCACACGGCGGGGTCCCCATCGGCGAGCCGACCCAGCTCAGCGGGCACCAGCAATGGGAGCGGGACCGGGTCGTCGAGCAGGTGAACACGCGCGGCCAGGTCGCCGCCGTCGGGTACGTCGTGGGGCTCGTGATCGAGTCGTCCGCCGCGCTCTTCGCGGCGATGGTGTTCGCCGCGATCATGGTCGCCTCCGGGGCGCCGTCGTTCTGGGCCTGGGAAGGGGCCGGCGCGTTTGCGCTCGCGCTCGGCGCTGCGGGCGCCGCCGTCGCGCGCATTTCTTCTCCCGACCAGGGGGAGGAGCCTCTCCTGGCGTTCGGCGGCGTGCTGCTCATCGCCTTCGTGGCGATCGCAATCGCGGTGGCGAACGGCTGGACCGTCATGCTCGCGGGCGCCCCGATGGTCGTGCTCTCGATGCTCGTCACCATCATCCGGCCCGCGCGCCATCGCCGCGTGGTGGACGTGATTTTCTGCCTCGTCGCGATTGCGACGGGCGTGGGGGTCGCCTTCTTCTGAGGCATCCGGCCTGACCTTTGCTCGAGCCGCGCGCACCCCGCGATTCGGGCTTGCTTCGAGCTCAAAGGTTCAGGAACATGTCTCCATGCGTACCCTTGCCTTCACGGGATTGCTTTTCGTCTCGTCCTCGCTCCTCGCCTGCGGCGGGGGAGGCTCGCCCGGTAGCGGCGCGGGCCCCGGCGATCCAAAAACCGACCCCGCGCTCGACGCGGTGATCCAGAAGGGCCTGACCGCGTTCCGCAAGCCGGGCGTCCGGGGCGCTTGCGCCGGCTGTCATTCGCCGGACGGGATCGACATCGCGGCCATCGATTACGACGAGGCCACGATTCGCCGCAGGGCCGAGGCGGATCAGGTGGGCGCCGAGGAGACGGACGCGATCGTGGCGATGATCGACGCGCTCAGGAAAAAGCACGCGATCGTCCCGGTCTCGAGGACCGCCTTCCGACCGTTCCAGCCGGGCGGGGAGGTCCTCGGCGAGCTGCCGCCCGAGGGCGAAATGGATTCGTACGAGCGCCGCGAGGCGCGCGACCGCGTCTTCCTCGCGTCCCTCG
This sequence comes from Polyangium sp. 6x1, assembly GCF_029946515.1. GTDB lineage: Bacteria > Myxococcota_A > Polyangia > Polyangiales > Polyangiaceae > Polyangium. The sequence goes on along the minus strand of NZ_JARZHH010000020.1, from coordinate 106,882 downwards.
AAGCGCAAAAGCTCAAGGTCCTCGACGGCACCGTCGACAGCATCGAAAAAGCCGAGGCCGTGGCGGACGAGCTCGACGCGATCGACCTGCGCGAGCTGCGCGTGGGCATCCCGTTCGATCGCTGGTCGGAGGATCCCTTCAACACGCCGGCGGGCCTCGCGCCTTTCGAGAGCGTGGCCGAGTGGGTCCCCTGGCTCGCGCAGCGGCCGATCCTGGGGATGGACGAGGACTGGTACGCGATCGTCGACGAATACCTCGCCGATCCGGCCGACGAGGCGAAGTTCTGGCGGTTCTACGACGCGATCGACGAGATGACCGAGCCCGACGCGTGGAACGGCGGCGCCGACGAGCCCGGGATCGCGTGGATGCGCGAGAAATGGAAGAGCGTGCAGATCGCGCAGCACATGCTCTTCCGCAGGAAGACGAACGAATACCCGGACGTGTGGCACGGGTCCGAGCCGCCGAGCGCGTCGTCGGGGCCCACGGAGTCGGCGAGGAACCGCGCCATCGATCGCAACCCGATCTGGCACGTGGGGGACATCATCCGCGTGAACCCCTTGCATTGCACGGGCGCGAGCACCTGCATCAAGCTGCCCGACTTCGCCGACGTGCCCGAGGACGAGGACGTGCGCGAGCTCCAGACCGACGTGATCCAGCAATCGTGGTTCTGGACCGCGTGGGAGTACGACGCGCCCCTGCTCATCGCCGGCAACGGGATCCCCTCGATCGACGGCGATTATTTCCTGTCGACGCTCTTGAATCGTTATGCGATCCATCACGGCTTCCTCCTGGCGAAGGGCATGGTCGCGAAGGCGCGCGCGCCGCTCGGCTGGCTCAACGCGAAGGCGCCGGACCGCGATCGGAACAAGGAGGACTACAATTCCGCCGGCCACGGCAAATGGGCGAGCCCGCGGCCGTTCCTCCTCACGCGCCAGCTCGAAGGGACGCGGCACGTCGTGGCGGATCCGGCGCGGCAGCCGGCGCATACGCGCATGGTCACGAACGCGATCCGGATGGGGCTCTACCTGATGAAAAAGGAGCTCGACGCGCCGAACGCGACGATCTTCGACAAGGAGAGCACGATCAAGAAGCTCGAGATCCTGAAGAGCTGGTTCCACGACGGGGAGTGGGACGATCCGCTCTACAACACCGGCATCGACCCGCTGATCGACGAGCTCGTGACGAAGGCCGCGGCCGCGCAGGAAATCAAGGACCCGAGCATTCAGTTCCCCGACGCGAGCGACATCCGGTAGCGCGAAGGGGTCGTTGGGACACGTAACGCTTGTGCGGGCGCGCGCGCGCCTGTACTTTACCCGCCCATAGGTGACGGGATGAGCATCAAGCAGATCTGGATGATCGTGGGCCCGGTCCTCTTGCTCGCCTTTTTCATCTGGGCCGTGCGGGATTTCGGCAAGTTCAACGCGAAGCGCGAGCGCGTCTTCCGCGAGGGCCTCCGCGGCGAGGGCACGATCGTCGGCGTGGCCGACGGCCTCGCGCGCAGAGGGTACGACCGCGAGGTGGTGCTCACGCTCGACGTCGCCTTGCCGGGACGGCCCGTGTTCCGGGCGGAGGCGCGCGTCTTCGCGGGCCAGGTCAAGGCCCGCGAGCTCGTGGCGGGGGCCCGCCTGCCCGTGCTCGTCGATCCGGTCGACGGTTCGCGCGTAGTGGTCGATCCGGCCACGGGGCTCGCGACATCGGATCTTTCTCTCCCGCGTTGAACGGCTCGATCCCGCTGCGCATATCGGTTATGCTGACGCCTCCTTGGGGCCCGCCGGGCCTCCTCGCTTGAAGGAACAGACCATGTCCGACCTCATCACGTTTTCCTCGAGCGGCTTGCCGGACGACGTCCGCGTGGTGGGCTTCCGCGGGCGCGAGTGGATCTCACGGCCCTATCGATTCGAGATCTTCCTCGTCACGAAGAGCGACGACGGCGAGGGCGTCGACCTTGGCGACGCGCTCGGCGCCAAGGCGCAAATCGTGCTCGACCGCGACGACGACCGGCTGCCTCCGTACGTCTTCGCGGGGGTCCTCGCGGGGATCGAGCTCTTGCACGAATCCGACGGGCAGGCGCTGCTCCGCGCGACGATGGTCCCGCGCCTCTGGGAGCTCTCGCTCGCGCGGCACAGCCGGGTCTTCACGAACATGAGCGTCCCGGAGATCCTCCAGGCGGTGCTCGAAGAGAACGGCATCTCCGGCGACGCGCTGGAGCTTCGGCTCGGCAGCTACGAGAAGGAAGCGCACGTCTGCCAGTACCGCGAGACCGACCTCGATTTCATCTCGCGATGGATGGAGCGCGAGGGCATTTATTATTTCTTCGACCACGCCGATGGGGGCGAGAAGCTCGTGCTCTGCGACAACAAGTCGTACGACGACGAGCCGCTCGGCATGCCGGTGCGGTATTACCCGCAGACGGGCGCGGACCGGAGCGCGCGCGCCTCGTTCCGCTCGTTCCGCAGCGCCCACGTCTCGCTGCCGGCCTCCGTGAAGCTCAGGGATTACGACGACACCCGGCCGAGCCTCGACGTCTCGGGCAAGGCCACCATTTCCAACCAGGGCTCGGCCGAGGTCGTCCAGTATGGGGACCGGTTCTTCACGCCCGGGGCCGGCGCGCGCCTCGCGAAGGTGCGCGCCGAGGAGTACAAGGCGCGCCAGATCGTGTTCCAGGCGGCGGGGACGCGCACGCACCTCCACGCGGGCAAGGCGTTCGAGGTCGAGGACCACCCGCGCGCGAAGTTCAACGACCGTTACCTCGCGGTCGAGGTGTCGCATCACGCGAACCAGGCCGCAGGGAACTCCCATTTCCGCCAGATCATCGATCTGCCGCACGACGAGGTGTACTTCGTGGAGGTCCTCGCGATCCCGGCGGACGTGCAGTTCCGGGCGGAGTCGCGCGCGCCGTGGCCGCGCATCCACGGCTTCGAGAATGGCGTCGTCGACGGCCCGGCCGAGAGCGAATACGCGCAGATCGACGACATGGGCCGGTACAAGGTCAAGCTCCATTTCGACGAGGGCACCGGCAAGGACGGCAAGGCGTCGACGTACGTGCGCATGATGCAGCCCCATGGCGGCGGCATCGAAGGCTTCCATTTCCCGCTGCGCAAGGGCACCGAGGTCATCGTGAGCTTCCTCGGCGGCGATCCCGATCGCCCCGTCATCTCGGGCGTCGTGCCGAACGCGGTCACGCCGAGCCCGGTCACGAGCGGCAATCACACGCTGAACGTCGTCCAGACGGGCGGCCGCAATCGCTGGGAGCTCGAGGACAAGGCGGGCCAGCAGCGCATCACGATGTCGACGCCCTACGCGAACACGTACATTCGCATGGGCTCGCCGAACGACGACCACGAGATGATCCTGAAGACGGATCAGCGCGGCCTCTGGCACACGTGTCAATCGACCGATCACATCGTCGGCACGTGGCAGAACATCGAGGTCGGCACGTACCAGACCGAGGACATCGGCTCGTATTACCAGATGCACGTCGGCGGTTACAAGCAGGAGACCGTCGATGGGTACGTGAAGGAAGTGTACGGCTCGACGAAGAACGAGGACGTGACCGGCAAGGTCACCGAGAAATGGCCCGAGCAGGAGACGACGGTCGCGGGGCTGCGCAAGCAGCACGTGGGCACGCTCGACGTGGACGTCGACAACGACTCGACGCTCGACATCGGCGGCAACCAGACGATCAACGTGACGGGCAATCGCTCGCTCAACGTGACGGGCAGCCGCAACGACGTCGTCGTGGGCGACGTGACGGTGAACTACTCCCAGAACTACACGCAGACCGTCATTGCGAACATGAACGTCACCGTCAACGCGAACCGGACGGAGATCGTTCAGGGCGCGGAAGAGGGCGTCTTCAGCGGTCCCGAGTTCAAGGTGAAGGTCGGTCCGATGGGCGAGTACGTGCTCATCAACAAGAACGAGGGCGTCATCGGGCTCCACACGGAGATGAACATCGGCGGCAAGGTCGAGCTCTTCGTCGGCGCCAAGGTCGCGCTGCTCGCCGCGGCGAACTTCGAGATCGGGGCGTCGATCACGTTCGACGCGGTCCCCTTCAAGTGCAAGGCGGTCCAGACGAAGGCGGAGGCGATCATGAACTGGGTCGGCTGCAATGCGATCAACATCCTCTCCGGGATGAAGATCATCTGAGCGCCGATCCTTTCGTGCGAGGTCTCCCTTGAAGATCGTCAAACCGCAGCGTCTCGGTCTCCTGACGCATACCTTCGAGAACGACGGGCAGGCGTTCTTCGTGCTCACGGCGATGGCGTATTTCGCCTTCGACGCGCCGGACAAACTCCTGCACGAGGTCGCGCTCTGGACGATGATCCCCGAGGAGCTCGGCGCGGATACGCCGTTCGACACGGGGATGACGAAGGCGCGCGGCGAGGTGGTCGTGACGGGCAAGGCCCACGCGCCCGCCGGCGCGAAGGTCCCGGCGCGCGCCGTGAAGCTCCGTGTCTTGCGCGGCGAGCGCGCGATCGTCGACAAGGAGCTTTACGTCATCGGTGACCGGCGCTGGGAGCTCGGGGGGCCGAGCGCGCCCGAGCCCTTCACCGAGATGCCCGTCTCCTGGGACCGCGCCTTCGGCGGCGCCGGGTTCGAATGGAACCCGATCGGCAAGGGGTTCGCCCCGACAGACGTCCACGGAAAACAGGTCCACCTCCTGCCGAACCTGGAGGACCCGAAGCGCCTCATCACGAAAAAAGGCGACAGGCCCCAGCCCGTCGGCTTCGGCCCCGTCGACCAGACCTGGCCGCAGCGAATGCGCAAGGCGGGCACGTACGACGAGCAGTGGCTCGAGACGCGTTTTCCTGGCGTCGCGGCCGACATCGATTGGACGTTTTACAACGTCGCGCCCGAGGATCAGCAGATCGACAAGTATTTCACGGGGGGCGAGGTCTTCGAGGTGCACGGCATGCACCCGGAGCGCCCGACGTCCACCGTGCGTCTGCCCGAGCTGCGCGCCCGGCTCTTCATCGTGCAGCGGACGAAGGACGGCGGCGAGGAGCTGCGCGAGGCCGCGTCGCGGCTCGACACGGTGTGGATCTTCCCGAACAAGGAGCGCGCCGTCGCCATTTTCCGCGGGGTCCTCGAGATCGCGGAGGACGACGCGGCCGACGTGCTGCACGTCATTGCGGCCTTCGAACGCCCCGGCGAGGCGCGGCCCACGTCGCATTACCTGTCCGTGCTGGAGAAACGCAAGGACAAGAAGCGCGGGGCCATGTACGCGCTCGTCGACGCCGACCTCATGCCGACATTGCCGGAGGGCGAGGAGGCGCCCTCCGACGAGGACTGGAACGAGATGGTCGCGGTCGCGAGGACCGACGGCCTCATGCAGAAGCGACTCGAGGCGCGGGCGGACAAACAGGTCGCGGAGATGCGCGCGGCGATCGTCCGGGCGGGGCTCGACCCGTCGGAGCTCGACGCGAAGATGGCGCAGAAGCGCGAGCCGCCGCCGAAGGACGTGAACGAGCTCGTCGCGGTCTTCGATCGCGCCGAGAAGGAGGCCGAGGAGGCCCGCAAGCAGGCCGACACGTCGATGGCCGAGCTCGAGGCAAACGCGCGCCGGGCGCTCGGCGCCATCGGGACCGATCTCGACGCCGCGAAAGAGAAGCACAAGGGGAAGGGGGGCGGGCCGCCGGAGCTCAAGGCGGAAAAGGAGCTCGAGCGGCTGCGCGACATGGTCCAGCTCGGCAAGAATGCCGGCGCGCCGATGACCGAGATGGAGGCGAGGCTCGCGAATCCGGAGTTCATCGCGGCGCTCCACGACGCCGAACAGCGCCTCTTCGATGCGTATCGGAAGTACACCCACCTCTTCTTGCCGGCCGAGGGCCTCGACGAGGAGGCGAGCCGGAGGCTGCGCGCGGAGCTCGAAGCGGCGCGCGCCAAGGGCGAGAGTTTGGCCGGGCGTGATCTCACGGGCGCCGATCTCTCGGGGATCGATCTCTCCGGGGCGAATCTCCAGCGCGCGCTGCTCGAAAAGGCAAACCTCACGGGTGCGAACCTGAGCGGCGCGGACCTCACGGACGCGACGCTCGCGCGGGCCACGCTCGACAAGGCAGACCTCTCTGGCGCGAAGCTCCGCGGCACGAACCTCGGCCAGGCGCGGCTCCGGGAGGCCCGGTTCGAGGGCGGGGTCGATTTCACGGGCGCCGTGTTCTACCAGGCCGATCTCGGCGGCGCGAAGCTCGGCGGCGCGTCGTTCGTCTCCGCGCAGCTCCTCGAGACGAAGTTCGAGGGCGCCGATTTCAGCGGGGCGAAGCTCGACAAGGCGCTGTTCTTGAAATCGAGCCTCGCGAATGCGATCTTCGTGAATGCGTCGCTCGTCGAGGCGATCTTCCTCGAGGTCGGGCTCGACGGGGCGAGGTTCGCCGCGGCGACGCTCACGGACGCGACGTTCGTGAAGGCGAAGGGAGAAGGCGTCACGTTCGCGGGCGCGAGCCTGCACGGGGCGCGCATCGTGCTCGAATGCGCATTTCCGCAGGTCGATTTCCGCGGGGCGCGGTTCCGGCGCACGTGCATGCGCGGCGTGTCCTTCCCGGGGGCCGATTTCACGGGGGCCGAGATGCCGGAGGTCGATCTCTCCGAGTGTGATCTCACGGGCGCGAAGATGCGCGGCGTTCTGGCAGACGGGAGCCTGTTCATCCGGACGGACCTTTCGAATGCGGATCTCGTGGCCGCGAGCCTGAAGATGGCGATCTTGCAGAAGGCGAAGCTCCACGGCACGGATCTCCGGGGCGCGAACCTGTTCCGGAGCGACATGGCCAAGGTGAAGCTCGACGCGAAGACGAACGTGAAGGACGCCCTCGTCACGCAGGCCCGCGTGGTCCCCGAGCGGCGCAAGCGGGAGGGGACGTCGTGAACCGCGAAGAGCTGTTGCGCCACATCGAGGACGTGGACGTCGTGGCGAAGGTCTTTCTCTCCGGGGAAGACCTCTCCGGGATCGACCTCTCCGGCGCCATCTTCGAGAACGTGAAGTTCGTCGGGGCGAACCTCTCCGGGGCGAACCTCAAGGAGGCCGCGTTCCTCGGCTGCGATTTCGCGAACGCGAACCTCGGGTCGGCGTCGGCGCGGCACGCGATCTTCAACGAGTGTGATCTGCCGGCGGCGAACCTCGACGGGGCGGACCTCACGGCGACGAAGTTCCATGCGTCGAACCTCGAGGAGGCCTCGCTGCGCGGGGCGAAGCTCGTCGCGACCACGTTCGTGGACACCAAGCTCGAAGACGCGTCGTTCGCGGGCTCGACGCTCGACAAGGCGAACATCCTGAGCTCCAGCACGGCGCGTATCTCGTTCGAGGGCGCGATCCTCGAGCGCGCCAACGTGCTTCATTGTGATCTCTCGAAGGCGAAGCTTTCGGGCGTCCGCTTTCACATGGCGGTTTTGATCGGCTGCGACCTGTCCGGACAATCCCTCGCGGGCCTCGACCTCGCGAAGACGCAGTTCATGGACGCGAATCTGAAGGGGGCCGATCTCTCGAAGGCGCGCTGCAACAACTGCAATTTCAAGGGCGCGAACCTGGAGGAGGCCAAGCTCGACGGCGCGCGGCTCGAGCAGGCGCTCTTCGCGGAGGCGAAGATGGCGAAGGCGAGCCTGCGCGGCGCGAACTTGAGCCAGGCCATGCTCGTCGACCTCGACGCGCCCGGGGCCGATTTCCGCGACGCGAAGGCGCAGATGTCGGTCTGGCAGAAATCACGCCTCATCGGCGCGATGTTCCAGGGCGCCGAGCTCACGTATGCGGATTTTTCGTACGCCGACCTGAGCGCCGCGGTGTTCCAGGGCGCCTCGATGTTCCGGGCGCGTTTCCACCGCGTGAAAGAGGAAGCGACCGTGTTCGGGCCGGGCCGCGCGGTCGCGCTCGGCGACGACGCGGAGCTCGCGAGAGCAGAAGATTTCAAGTCGCCTCATCGATGATCGGAGAGCGAGAGCCATGCGAAACCTTGCGACCAAACAGAAACCATCGGACCTCGCCACCCAGCTCGCGGGCCAGGTCCTCCGCGTGGAGGGAGCCGTCTTGTTCGTGCGGGCCGACGGCGCCGTGCACGAGGCGCGGCGGGCCGCGAGCTGTCTGCTCGAGCCTGTGACGGGGGATCGGGTGCTGCTCGCGACCATCGCCGACGGTTCGTCGTACGTGCTCGCCGTGCTCGAACGCGCGGAGGGCACGCCCGCGACGCTCTCGGTCGAGGGGGATTGCGCGATCCGGCTGCCGAACGGGCAGCTCTCGGTGGCGACCGCGAAGGGGGTCGAATTCGTGTCCGCGGGGGACATCTCGATGACTTCGCCCGCCGTCGAGGTGAAGGCGGTGGAGGGCAGGTTCGGCCTCGGCCGCCTCACGGTCGTGGGCAAGGAGCTCTTCGCCGAGATCGCGACCGCGAAGACCACGCTCGGCGCGCTCGATATCGTGGCGGAGCGGGTGATGCAGAAGGTGCAGCGCGCCTACCGGTTCGTCGAGGAAATGGATCAGCTCCGGGCGAAGCGGGTCGATTACACCGCCGAGAAGAGCATGCACCTCCACGGCGAGAACACGCTGATGACGGCCGACAGCCTCGTCAAGTTCGACGGCGAGCACATTCACATGGGTTGAGGGAGGCGTCATGTTCGCGAACACGCAGATGATGGGAATGGATCTCGGCTTCCCGGACGTGTGCCTCACGCCCATGCCGGCGCCCGTGCCCATTCCCTATCCCAACGTTCAAATGGGGCCGATGACCGTCCCCGCGGCCTACCATTGCCTCATGATGTGCGCGCCGGCCCACAACATGTTCTCGACGGGCGTGATGAGCTTCGGCGACACGCCGGGCATCGCGCTCGGGGTCGCGAGCGGAATGGTGATGGGGCCGCGCCGCCACGTGACGGGCGGGTTCACCTGCCTCGTCGGCGGCGCGCCCGTCACGCGCATGACGAGCATGGCGATCCAGAACAACACGAATTGCCCCGGCATGCGGATCGTGCCGAGCCAGGTGCAGGTGCTCGTCCTCTCCCCGTGAGCCGCGCGGCGGCCGTGGACGCCGAGCGTGATGATCTGGATGACCGCCAGGGGGGTACGTGACGTTCCCCAAGGCAAAGCCGCGGAAACCCTGAAATGAGCGTGCTGCGGCCAGGAAAAACGGTTCTCGTCGGGCTCGCGGCGGCCGCCACGGTCGCGAGCGTTTCGGCGCGGGCGCGGGCCGAGATCCCCGAGGTCGAAGATCGCCGTTATGGCCTCGGCAGCGTGAACATGTTCCTGCGGTACGCAGAAGTCCGCGATCCCGAGGCCGTGAACCATCTGTCGGGCCTCTTCATGGGCGGGCTCTCCGCGCGCGCCCTGTATGGCAAGCGGATCGCATATGGGTGCGGCCTCGGGCTCGAGCTCGGCGCGGGCGGGGCGCCGGGGTTCGGCTTCGGGTTCGAGCTTTATCCGGCCGGCGTGGCGGTCGCGATCGGGCCGTCGGGGTATTTCGGTATCTTCGCCGGGATCGGCGTGAACGGCGTGACGGCGCGCGTGCCCATGACGCTCGTGCTGCCGGCCGAGATCCGGCTGGAGCTCGATGTGACGAAGCGCGCGCGGCTCGGCGCGCTCTTCGCGCTGAACTGGACCCCGGCGGACGACGTGCGCCAAAGCCGCGCGGGGCTCGTCCCGTTCGCCGACGAGAACACGATGGCCCTCACGGCGCGGTTCGGCAAGACGTTCGAGCGATACGGCAACATGATGGGCCGCGGCTATTTCTTTCGCCTCGAGCGGCGCGAGCTGATGCGGACCGTCTCGCTCGGGCTCGTGTTCGGCTGGGAGCTCGAAGCGGCGAATTGATCAGCGGTCGTCGAAGCCGAGCCGGCCCGGGTTGACCGGCAAGATGATGGCCGGCGGCCACCAATCCACGCCGATCGTCAATCCGAGGATGTGCAGCTCCACGCCCTCCGTCAGGCCGAGCTTCACGCCCGCGATCCACGTCTCGACCTGCAAGCCCGTGCCGCCGCTGGTCTGCGAGATGCCGATCGGACCCCGATAATCCTTGCCGATGGCCGTCGACGGCAAGTCGACCGGGATCCGGCAGCGTCGGAGCATTTGATCGACGTACGTATTGCTGTTCGGGCCGGGGATCGGAAAGTAATCGGGGTGCTCCTCGTTGTACCGCGGCGTCTGCTCGTCGAGGCATTTTACGATTTGTCGGATCGCGTCCCGATCCCTCTCGACGACCCCGTGCAGCGCCACGTCCCCTTCGCCGAAGTACTGAAGCGGCTGCGACGTCGTCTCCTTGAAGGCCCGCGAGAGCAACTCGTACCGGAGCAGCGGGCCCTGGTCCGCGACGTTCGCCACGATCCACGCGTGCCGCGCCACCATCGTGATCGGCTCGGGCATCTCGCCGCTGAGCACGGCGACATAAGGTTTGTCCGCGGCCGGCAAGGTGGTCGGGCGCCGCAGGACGACACAACCCGCGCTCGACGTGAGCGCGGCCGCGGCGAGCGCGAGGCGGGCGAGGCGCGCGAGGTTCACCGGATGCGGACCCGCGCGAGGGCCGCCTCGTCGAGCTGGTAGAGGACGTCGAGCAGGTGCATTTGCAGGCTGCCGGGGCCGGGGGATCGCTCTGCGGCGATCTCGCCCGCGACGCCCATCACGGCCATGGCGTGCGCGGCCGCGACGAACGGATCGGGCTCCACCGCGAGGAAGGCCCCGACGAGCGCGCTCGCCGTGCACCCGAGGCCCGTCACCCGCGGCATCATGGGGTGGCCATTGTGGATCTCGCACACCCTGTCGCCGTCGGTCACGTAATCGACGGCGCCGCTCACGACGACGACGCAGCCGTGATCCTTGGCGACCCAGCGGGCCGGCTCCACGGCGATCTGCGAGGGGTCGGTGCTGTCGACGCCCCGCGTGACCTTCAAGGTCACGGAGGCGAGCGAGAGCGTCTCCGACGCGTTCGCGCGGATGACGGCGGGCCCGAGCTTGGCGAGTTGCTGCGTCACGCTCGTGCGCAGCGGCGTCGCGCCGACCCCGACCGGGTCGAGCACCCAGGGTTTGCCGAGGGCCCTGGCGCGCGCGGCGCCGAGGCGCATCCCCGTGATCCAGGGCGGCGAGAGCGTCCCGATGTTGATCACGAGCGACGAGGCGATCGCGACGAACTCCTCGACCTCCTCGGCCGCGTGCACCATCGCCGGCGCGGCGCCGAGCGCGAGCAGGGCGTTCGCCGTGTTGTTCATCACGACGTAATTCGTGATGTTGTGCACGAGCGGCGAGGCCGACCGTATCTTCTTCACGAGCTCCCAGGTCATGCGCGCCTGATCCGCCATGTTCGTCCCCAGGTTTGGTTCGGCGAGGCCGCCCATCTTCGGCGACGGCGGCCTCCACGTCAACCTAGCATTCGGGAATACCTACGCTCACGTCGATCGTGGGGTCGATCGGGGCTTCGAGCACGTTCACGGCGAGGCCGCCGCGCGCGGTCTCCTTGTACTTCTCCTTCATGTCGGCGCCGGTGTCCCGCATCGTCTTGATGACCTTGTCGAGGGCGACGAAATGGCGGCCGTCGCCGCGGAGCGAGAGGCGCGCGGCCTGGATTGCCTTGATCGCGGCCATCGCGTTGCGCTCGATGCACGGCACCTGCACGAGGCCGCCGATCGGATCGCAGGTGAGGCCGAGGTTGTGCTCCATCGCGATCTCGGCCGCGTTCTCCACGTGCGCGGGGCTGCCGCCGAGCACCTCGCAGAGCGCGCCCGCCGCCATCGAGCAGGCCGAGCCCACCTCGCCCTGACAACCCACGTCCGCGCCGCTGATCGAGGCGTTCTCCTTGTAAAGCAGGCCGATCGCGCCCGCCGTCAGCAAGAACCGCACGACGCCGTCGTCCGTCGAGTGGGGAATGAACCTGCGATAATAATGCAAGACCGCCGGGATGATCCCCGCCGCGCCGTTCGTCGGAGCCGTGACCACGCGGCCGCCGGCGGCGTTCTCCTCGCTCACCGCGAGGGCGTAGAGGCTCACCCAATCCATCGCCGTCAGCGGGTCGCGCAGGCCCGCCTCGGGGTTTTCGAGCAGGTTCCGGTAGAGCCCGGGCGCGCGGCGCTGCACGTGCAGGCCCCCGGGCAGCGTGCCCTCCGTGCGCAGGCCGCGCAGCACGCAGGCCTGCATGACCTGCCAGATCCGCAAGAGCCCCGCCCGCGTCTCGGCCTCGGGCCGGAAGATCGATTCGTTCGCGAGCATCAGGTCGCTGATGGAGAGCCCGCGCGCGGCGCAGGCCGCGAGCAGATCCGCGGCCGTGCGGAATGGGTAGGGAAAACCGGCTCGCGGTGCCTCCTTCGGCGCGTCCGCGCCCGCCTCGGGGTCGTCGACCACGAAGCCGCCGCCGACCGAATAATAGACGCGCGCGTCGAGGACCTCGTCCTCGGCGTTCGTCGCGGTGAATCGCATCCCGTTCGGGTGAAACGGCAGCGCCTTGCGGGAGAAGAGGATCTGCGAGGGCAGCGCGAAATCGATCTCCTTGCGTCCGAGCAGCGCGAGGCGGCCCGTGGATCGGACGAAGGCCACTTGCGCCTCGACGCGCTCGACGTCGACCCCGTCGGGCGTCTCACCGAGGAGGCCGAGGATCACGGCCTTGTCGCTGCCGTGGCCCTTGCCGGTCGCGCCGAGCGAGCCGAAGAGCTCGGCCTTCACCTTGGCCGTCCGCTCGAAGAGCCCTCGTTGCTCGAGCCCCAGGGCGAACGTGCGCGCGGCCCGCATCGGCCCCACGGTGTGCGAGCTCGAGGGGCCGATGCCGATCTTGAACAGATCGAAGGTGCTGATGGTCATCGCGGCCGGAGTGTACTCGACGCGCCCCGGCCTGGCGAAGCGCGCGGAGGTGCTACATTCGCCGCGCGCGGGCGGCCCTGTTCGTCCGCGCCCCTCCGTCGATGAAGATGCTTTCCACCTTTCCGTTTCTCTTCGCCTTCGCGACGGCCGCCTGCGCCGCCGAGGCCCCCCGGACCTTCCGGTCCGAATCTCCCGCGAGCCCCGCGGCCGCGCCTGCGAAGCGGCCCTCCGTGGGCGCGGTGCTCGCCGCGAAAGACCCGCTCGAAGCGCGCGTCTGCGCCGAGGGCGCGCCGTGCGTCTTGCCCGACGCCCCGGCGGCGAAGGCCGAGCCCGCGCAGAATGGCGGGCACGGCGGGCATCACCATCACCACCACGGGCCGTGAGGGAGAAACGATCATGACGAGCTCGCGGTTGATTCGTGGTGTTTCCGCGCTGCTTCTGTGGCTCTCCGCGGCCGGGTGTGGCCGCGGCGCGCTCGACACGGACGTGCGCGAGGTGAACGAGTTTCTGGCCGCGCAAGGCGCCGGGAAGACGCCGGGCGGCGCAGCGCGCGCCTCCGTGGCGCTCCCGTCCGAGGAGCGCTGGGAGGAGGATCCGGCCGAGGCGCCGCGCCTCCTCGGCAAACCCTTGCATGCCGACGCGGCCGTGCGCCTCTCGCTCCTCTTGAACCGGGATTTGCGGGCGTCGATGTACGAGGTCGGCATCGCCCGCGGCCGCGTGGTGCAAGCGGGGCTCTTGCCGAACCCCGAGGTCGAGGTCTCGCTGCGCGCGCCGCAGGATCCCTTTCAGACCCTGCAGGCCGACATCGGAATCGAATACGACATCTCGCGGGTGATCCTCTTGCCCTTGCGCAAGGGCGCGGCCGAGGCGGAGCTCGCGGCCGAGCGCGTGCGCGTGGCAGGGCAGGTGCTCGACACGGGATATCGGGCGCGGATCGCGTTTTACGACGTGCAGGCGCGGCAATCCGTGCTCGACCTGCGGTCGCGCGCGCTCGCCGCCTACCAGGCCGGGTATGCCGCGGCGGAGGAGCTCCACCGCGTGGGCAACCTGCCGGACGTGGATCTCGCGACGCAACGCGCGGCCGTGGAGGCGTCGCGGATCGAGGTCGCGGAGGCGGAGAACGCGCTGCTCGACGCGCGGGAGCGGTTGAACCTGGCGATTGGTTTGTCGGGGGAGCAGACCTCGTGGACGGCGCCGGATCCGCTGCCGCCCCCGGAGGTGGATACGATCGACGCGAACGGGGAGAAACAAGCGGTCGCGGCGAGCTTCGAGCTCGCGGAGATCGCGGGCCGGATGCAGGCCGCGGGCAAGCGCGTGGGGGTGGCGCGCGCCGAGGGGAGCTTGCCGCACCTCTCGGGCGGGTTTCACAGCGAGCACGACGGACGGAGCTGGGAGATCGGCGGGCACGTGACGGTGGGGCTGCCCATGTTCGATCGGGCGCAGGGCCGCGTGATCAGCGCCGAGAGCGAGCTCGGCGTCTTGCGGGAGCGGTACGTGGCGACGGCGACGGCGGTGCGCGCGAACCTTCGAATGGCGCAGAACCGCGTGGAGTCCGCGGGCAAACGGGCGAAGCATTTTCGAGACGTGCTGATCCCCGCCCGGGAGAAGGCGCTCGCCGAGACGATCTTGCAATACAACGCGATGCAGGTCGGCGTGTTCCAGGTGCTCGAAATGCAGCGCCGCGTGACGGACACGGGCATCGCCTACACGGAGACGTTGCTCGAATACTGGAAGGCGCGCGCGGCGCTCGCGCAGATCCTCGCGGGGCGGCATCGATCGCTCGGGCTCGCGGCGCCGGGCGTCGGCAGCCTGGGCGCGGGCGCGGCGGACGCAGGCGAAGGGCAGGGGCACTAGGAGGCAGCATGGATCGACGTGATTTCGTGAAGATCGGCGCGGCGATCGGCGGCGCGCTCGTGGCCTCCGAGGCGCTCGCCCAGGGCGCGCCCGACAAGAACGCGGGCAAACGACAGCGGCGCGCGGGGCCTTTCCCGGGAGGACAGCCGGCGGTCGTGACGCCGAACGGGACGACGTTGCCGCTCGTCGAGAAGGACGGCGTGAAGATCGGCCACCTCGTGGCGATGCCGGTCAAACACACGCTCGCCCCCGGCCTCGAGGCCGACTGCTGGGGGTACAACGGCCGGGTGCACGGCCCCACGATCGAGGTCGTCGAGGGCGATCGCGTGCGGTTTTACGTGACGAACCGGCTCCCCGAGCCGACGACCGTGCACTGGCACGGCGTGATCCTCCCGAACGGCATGGACGGCGTCTCGGGCATCACGCAGAAGCCGATCGAGCCGCGGGAGACGCACGTCTACGAGTTCACGTTCGGCAAGGCGGGCACGTTCATGTACCACCCCCATTACGACGAGATGACCCAGATGGCGCTCGGGATGGTGGGGATGATCGTGGTGCACCCGAAGAACCCGAAGGGGCCGCGGGTGGACCGCGATTTCGCGCTCATCACGCACGAATGGGCGATCCCCGCGGGCACGCGGCGGCCGGATCCGAACGAGATGACCGATTTCAACGTGCTCACGTTCAACGCGAAGGCCTACCCGGGCACGGCGCCGATCGTCGTGGGCAAGGGCGAGCGCGTGCGCATGCGGTTCGGGAACCTGTCGGCGATGGATCATCACCCGATTCACCTGCACGGGCTGACGTTCGAGGTCGTGGGGACCGACGGCGGCGAGATCCCTGTCTCGGCGCGGTATCCCGAGACGACGGTGCTCGTGCCGACGGGCAGCGTGCGGGTGATCGAGTTCGTGCCCA
This sequence comes from Polyangium sp. 6x1, assembly GCF_029946515.1. GTDB lineage: Bacteria > Myxococcota_A > Polyangia > Polyangiales > Polyangiaceae > Polyangium. The sequence continues at coordinate 91,359 of NZ_JARZHH010000020.1, read as the reverse complement.
CGGAGTCGGGCGACTGGGCCATGCATTGCCACATGACCCACCACATGATGAACCAGATGGGCCACGGTTTTCCCGTGATGGTCGGGGCGAACGCGCAAAAGATCGACGCGCGGGTGCAGGCGCTCGTGCCCGATTACATGACGATGGGTCAATCCGGCATGGGCGGGATGGACGACATGAAGATGCCGGCCCCGAAAAACGCGATCCCCATGCGCGGCGGCAAAGGTCCGTTCGCGACGATCGACATGGGCGGCATGTTCACCATCCTGAAGGTGCGTGACGATCCGGACGCCGAGGATGGGACCGGCTGGTATGTACATCCGAATGGGACGGTGGCGAACAAGGCTGATGATGTGAAAATGAAGGCGGATGGGATCGACCCGAATGTGGCGTTCTGAGCGCCGATAAGCCGAGCGAGCGTCCCGGACGGCAGGTTTTTCCGCGCTAGCCTCGCGGGCGTACGTCCATTAAAAACTGGATTGATGGCTCCGCGTGATGTCCAGGATTCAGCGGTCGAGCCCTGCCTCGCCGGGGGCGGGGAGATGGGCGCGCTGATGCGCTCGTTCGATTGGTCGCGGACGCCGCTCGGACCCGTGTCGGGATGGCCGACGAGCCTCAAGACGATGGTCGGCGTCGTGCTGAACACGCGCTTCCCGATGCTGATCTGGTGGGGGCCGGAGCTCATCCAGGCGGTCTACAACGACCGTTACCGGCCCATCCTGGGCAACAAACATCCCGCGTCGCTGGGCGCCCCCGGCGGTGAGGTTTGGCGCGAGATCTGGGACGTGTGCGGTACCATGGCGCGCGGCGTGCTCGAAGGCGGGCCCGCGACGTGGAGCGAGCACCTCTTGCTCTGGATGCAGCGGCGCGGGTTCGTCGAGGAGACGTACTTCAGCTTCTCGTACAGCCCCGTCCCCAACGACGACGGGCGCGTGGGCGGCGTGCTCGTGACCGTGCACGAGACGACCGAGCAGATCCAGGACGACCGGCAGCTCCGCATGCTGCGGGACCTCGCGGCGCGCGCCCCCGACGCGACATCCGCCGAGGAGGCCTGTCGCACGGCCGCCCGGATCTTCGGGTCGAACGAGGCCGATCTGCCGTTCGCGCTGCTCTACCTCGCCGACGCGCGCGAGGGCGAGGCGAAGCTCGTCGGCGAGAGCGGGCTCGCCAGATACGAAGGCCCCGCCAAACCCGCGGTGCTTCCGCTCCGAGGCGATACCTCCCGGGCCGCGTGGCCCCTCGCCGCGGCGGCGCAGACAGGGCGCAAGGTCGTCGTCGACGACCTCGTCGGAAGGTTCGGCGCCCTGCCGGGCAGCCGCTGGGGGAGCCCGCCGGAGCGCGCGATCGTCCTGCCCCTCGTGCACACCGGGCAACCCGAGCCTTACGGTTTTCTCGTGGCCGGCGTGAGCCCGCATCGCCTGCTCGACGAGCGGTACTGCGGGCTCTTCCGGCTCGCGGCCGATCAGGTCGTCACGACGATCCGCAACGTCCGCGCGTACGAGGAGGCGCGCGCGCACGCCCAGGCGCTGGCCGAGATCGACCGCGCCAAGACGGCCTTCTTCAGCAACGCGAGCCACGAGCTGCGCACGCCGCTCACGTTGATCCTCGGGCCCGTCGAGGACGCACTCGCGTCGGGCACGGGGACGCTCTCCGGCGAGGGCCTCGGCTGGGTGCATCGGAACACGATGCGGCTCGCGAAGCTCGTCAACGCGCTGCTCGATTTCTCGCGGATCGAGGCCGGTCGGGTCCGCGCCTCGTACGAGCCGACCGACCTCGCGGCGCTGACGATCGACCTGTCGAGCGCGTTTCGCTCGGCCTTCGAGCGGGCGGGGCTCGCGTTCGAGGTCGATTGCCCGAAGCTCGCGGAGCCGGTCTTCGTCGACCGCGACATGTGGGAGAAGATCGTGCTGAACCTGCTCTCGAACGCGCTCAAGTTCACGTTCGAGGGAGAGGTCCGCGTGGCCTTGCGGGCGGCGGGGAGCCACGTCGAGCTCACGGTCGAGGACACGGGCACGGGGGTCGCCGAGGAGGAGCTGCCGCGCCTCTTCGATCGGTTCCACCGCATCCAGGGCGCGCGGGCGCGCACGCACGAGGGCTCCGGCATCGGGCTCGCGCTGGTGCAGGAGCTCGTGCGGCTGCACGGAGGGCGCATCGAGGTCACGAGCGAGCTCGGCAAGGGGACGAAGTTTCGGGTGGGGGTCCCGTTCGGCGCGGCGCACCTGCCCGCCGAGCGCGTCTGCGCGGTGCCGGCGCCGGCGTCGAGCCGGAGCGGCGCGGCGGCGCCGTACGTGGAAGAGGCGCTGCGGTGGCTTCCCGGCGTCGACGAGGAAGACGGCACGAAGGGCGCGCCGAGCTTGCTCCCGGAGCCCCCGATCGGCGCGCTCGCGTCGAACCCGAGCGCGCGCGTCCTGCTCGCCGACGACAACGCCGACATGCGCGCGTACGTCGGGCGCATCCTCGGCGAGCACTGGGAGGTCGAGGCGGTCGCGGACGGCGCGGCGGCGCTCGCAGCCGCGCGCGCGTCGCGGCCGGACCTCGTGCTGACGGACGTGATGATGCCGAACCTCGACGGCTTCGGGCTCTTGCGGGCGCTGCGCGACGACGCGGCGCTCTGCGACGTGCCGGTGATCATGCTCTCGGCGCGCGCGGGCGAGGAGTCACGCGTCGAAGGTCTGCGGGCGAGCGCGGACGACTACCTCGCCAAGCCGTTTTCCGCGCGCGAGCTCGTGGCGCGCGTGGCGATTCACCTGCAGCTCGCGGCGCTGCGGAGGAGCGCGGTGCGGGAGCGCGAGAAGATGCACGCGCTCTTCATGCAGGCGCCGGTGGCGATCGCGTCGCTCCGCGGTCCGCGCCATGTCTACGAGCTGGCAAACCCGCGCTTCGAGGCGATGGTGGGCAAGCAGAACATGGCGGGGCGGGCGTACGTCGAGGTGTTCCCGGAGCTCGCTGACCACCGGATCATCGGCATCCTCGACGAGGTCTACGCGACGGGCGTCCCGTATGTGACCGACGAGCTGCGGCTCGACATCGATCGCGGGAGCGGCCACGTGGAGGAGTCGTACTTCAGCTTCAACCTGTATCCCGTGCGCGGCGCGTCCGGGGTGCCGGAGGGGCTCCTCTGCGCGGCCGTCGACGTGACGGAGCGGGTGCGGGCACGCAAGCGGCTGGAAGAGGCGATGCGCGAGCGGGAGGAGCTGCTCGTGCGAGAGCAGGAGGCGCGGCACCTGGCGGAGGCGGCGAACCGGTCGAAGGACGAGTTCTTGGCGATGCTGGGGCACGAGCTCCGCAACCCGCTCGCGCCGATCACGACGGCGCTGTACCTCATGCGGATGCGCGCGGGCGACGTGGCCGCGCGGGAGCGAGCGGTGATCGAGCGGCAGGTGAAGCACCTGGGGCAGCTCGTGGACGATCTCCTGGACGTCTCGCGGATCACGCGGGGAAAGGTGGAGCTGAAGAAGGAGCGCATCGAGATCGCGGAGGTGGTGGCGAAGGCGATCGAGATGGCGAGTCCGCTGCTGGAGCAGCGGCGGCATCATCTGACGGTCGAGGTGCCCTCGCGGGGCCTCGTGGTGGACGGGGACGGGACGCGCCTCGCCCAGGTGATGTCGAACCTGCTGACGAACGCGGCGAAGTACACGGAGCCGGGCGGTCGGATCGCGGTGGAGGCGGAGCGGCGGGGGCGGGACGTGGAGATCCGGGTGCGCGACAACGGGATCGGGATCCCCGCGGACGTGCTGCCGAAGATATTCGATTTCTTCGTGCAGGACAGACAGGCGCTCGACCGTGCGCAGGGAGGGCTCGGGCTCGGCCTCGCGATCGTGCGGAACCTGGTGACGATGCACGGCGGGACGGTATCGGCGCGGAGCGAGGGGAAGGGGCGAGGCAGCGAATTCACGGTGCGGCTGCCCGGCGCGATGGGGCTCTCCGAGGTGGAGGTGATGCGGACGTGGCCGCGGGCGCCGGTGCCGGTCGGGGAAAGCGCGGGGCATCGGATTCTGGTGGTGGACGACAACGAGGACGCGGCGGTGCTGCTGGCGGAGTCGCTGGGGAGCTTGGGGCACGAGACGCAGGTGGCGTCGGATGGGCCGTCCGCGCTGCGTCTGGCCGAGAAGTTTCGGCCCGACATCGCGCTGCTCGACATTGGTTTGCCGGTGATGGACGGCTACGAGCTGGCGCATCGGCTGAGGGAACGGCCGGAGCTCGAGCGGCTCCGGTTGATTGCGGTGACGGGGTATGGGCAGGAGTCGGATCGGTCGTTGTCGCGGAAAGCCGGGTTCGACGCGCACCTCGTGAAGCCGGTGCAATTCGATCGTCTGGCGGGGCTCTTCGACGAGCTGTTCCGGCAAGAGGGGAAGGCGGGCTAGAACGCCGCAAGGAATCGATTTCGTGTTCCCCGCGCGCTCCCGCGCGAGCCTTCGCCTTCTTTCTTGTCCGGCCCGAACGCGACACCCACGACGAACGATCCGCGGAAGAAGTATTCGTCCTCCTCCATTCGATTGCCCGTCGAGATCTGCTCCCAGGTGACCCCGTGGGGCGTGAAATCGACCTGCAATCCAATCACGAAGAAGTCGAGCAGGAACGCGGTGCGCAGCCCCGTCGTGAACGCGACGCTGTGGTTGTCCACGATCTTGTAATCGGGCACGTTCACGGTCTGGAGCTCCATCGGAAAGCGCGCGCCGAAGAAGGGACGGAGCTCGAAGATCTCCGCGAGCCGGATGGACCAGCTCCCGTGCACGGCCGGGCCGAGGTACCGATACGTGCCGTAGCTGCCGGCGTAGTTGACGCCATAATCGAACGTACCGCCCAGACAAATGGCGTCGAGGAGCCGCAGCTCCATCGTGGCGCCGACGCCGGCCTCCGTGCCGGCGCCTCCGTGCACCGTCGCGACGAACCGATGGCCCTTGTCCCGGGCCGAGGCTGCGGGCAGGAGCGCGAAGAAGCCGATCAGCGCGGAAGCGAGCTGCGCGATTCGAAGACGAGTCACTGGAACACCTCCATCGGGGGATCCATTCCGGAATGTGGAAAGGAAGCTCGACCCGAAGAATGCGGGCAGGCGCCCGTCCAGCGACGTTCATCCGACGAGCCGCGGCATCCCCCCTACGAGCGGGGCCCTGGTGGCGACGAAGCGGGGAGGCGCGGCGGAGGCCGGCCGCGTTGGCAAGCAGCATTTCGACGTTCCCGAGCGCGCGCTCGGGGGGCGACGGGCATGCTCACGTGCGAGCCCCGAGCTCTCCGGGGGATGAAATGCACGGGAGCTCGACGATGGCTCGGGTGCCGTCGGGCAGGGATTCGAGGTGCAGGGCGGCGTCGGCATATCGGAGCGCGAGGCGCCTCCGGACCGCGCGCAAGCCGAACGCGCCGGAGCGCGGGGGCGTCTGGGGAATTCCGGGGCCATTGTCCTCGATCGTGCAGACGAGGCGCGGGGCAGCCCCGTGTTCGGCGAGGGTCACGACCGCACGGACGAGGACGGTTCCAGGGCCGCCACGCCGGCGCAGGGCTCCGTGCTTGACGGCATTCTCGACGAGCGGCTGGAGGAGGAGGCGCGGGAGGAGGACGTTCTCGGCAGGGGGCTCGATGTCCCATTGAAAGCGGAGGGAGCCGGCGTGGCGTGATTCGAGGATGTCGGCATACCGGCGAAGCCACGCGATCTCCTCGTCGAGGGTCTGCATTTCGTCGGCGTCGCGGAGGGCGTCGCGGAGGAGATCGCCGAGGCAAGCGAGGAGGCGGCGGGCCTCGCGTGGATCCTGGGTGACGAGGCCGGCGATCGCGTTCAGCGTGTTCAGGAGGAAATGGGGTTCGAGCTGCGCGCGGAGGTGCGCGAGCTCGGCGGCGGCGCGGAGCTTTTCGGCTTCGAGCTTGAGCTTTTCGGTTTCAAGGGCGCGGAGGCGCGCGTCTTCGGCGGCGAAGGGATACACGAACGCGAGGGCCCAGAAGCCGCACATGAAGAGGCCGTAGACGGCGCCGAAGACCGCGAGGAGGGTGTACGAAGCGCGGCGCTCCGGCTGCATGCCGAGGCTCGGGAAGCTCAGTGCCACGAAGACGATGGCCAGGGTGGAAGCCACGCCGACGACGGCCGCGACGAGGAGGCTGACGAGGAGGGTTCGTCCCGAGGTGAGCCGTCTTCGGGTGGCCCAATGGAAGCTCGCGGAGAGGGCAAACATGAGGAGGGGGACGGTGACGAGGAGGAAAGCGAGCCGAAGGGCAAGGTCGTCGGCAGGCTGGCGGCTGAGGACCGAGGGGAGCGTTTGCAGGAGCATGACGCCGAGGACGACGACCGTGCCCACGGCCCAGCGGCGCCAGCCGAAGAATCGCGTGTAGAGCGGCGAGGTCCCCACGCCGTCGCTGTCGTTCTCGCGCATGGCGGGAGAATAGACCGCGGAGGGTGGGCGGGGGAACCCTGCTTCGGCGGCCGCCGTGTCTCGTCGGGGAGGTCGTCGGTGGTGCCCCATTCGCCCGGCGGACGGGCGAACGGAATCATGCGCTCGCGCTCCATCGCGCGGATTCGGCCGTGGGCACGGTGAAATGGAACGTGCTGCCATGTCCAAGCCTGCTCTCGGCCCAGATCCTCCCCCCATGCGCCTCGACGATCCCCTTGGCGATCGCCAGACCGAGCCCCGAGCCGAGCCTCGCCATCTCCTTGGCCTGCCAGTAACGCTCGAAGATGTAGGGGAGCTGCGATGGGGGGATGCCGGGGCCGGTATCCGAGACGCAGACCTCGAGGTATGGACCCGAATTGTGGGCGTGGACCGTGACGATGCCCCCCTCCGGCGTGAACTTGATCGCATTGCCCAGGAGGTTCGAGAAGACCTGCATGATCCGGTCGTGATCCGCCAGGATTCGCGGGAGGTCGGGATCGAGCTCCTGCGTGACGTGAATCGATTTCGCTGCGGCGAGGGCCTCAATGGAATCACAGCACATGCCGACGAGCGATCGAACATCCTGGATGTCGGGCTCGACGGTGAACGTCCCTGACTGAATCTTGGCAAAATCCAGAATGCTCATGATCAATCGCTGCATGACCAACGCCGAGCGGTCGACGCTGTCCGCGATCTTCGAGAGCCGCGCCTTCGACTCCGGATCGGCGGCGCGAATCCTCTTCAGCAAACGCGCGTTCACGAGGATGGCCGTGAGCGGATTCTTGAGATCATGCGATACGATGGCCACGACGTCTTCCCGCGTCCGGATCGCCTCACGGAGCTGCGTCTCGATGTTCTTTCGCGCCGTGATGTCCCGGATGATCGCCGTGACCTGCAGCTCGCCGTCGACGACCACCGGGCTCAGGGAGACATCGATGGGAAACTCGCTGCCATCCCTTCGCGCTGCGTAAAGATCGAGGCCCGCGCCCATCGGGCGGGCCTGCGGATCCGCGACGTATTCGTTTCTCTGGCGGACGTGTTGTTCCCTGTACCGCTCGGCGAGGAGCATCTCCAGCGGTTGATCGAATAGCTCCTCGGGCTCGTACCCAAACAGGGACTCGGTCTGCTTGTTCAGGAGCTTGATGTTGCCCCGGGCGTCGACGACCACGATCGCGTCGTGCGCGCTCTCCACGAGGCTTCGATAGCGCCGCTCGGCGATCTCACGCGCGCGCTCCGCCCGTTTTCGCTCGCTGATGTCGCGAACGAAGCTCAAGAGCCTCCCGTCGGGGCAGAGCCTCGCGCTGACCTCGACCGGAAGGTAACTGCCGTCCTTCTTCCGCAGGTTCCATTCGGCGACGTCGACGGTCCCAGGCTTCGACAGGCGCCTCTTGGCTGCCTCGAAATGCGACGCGGCGTCGGGCCGAATCATGTCGACGATCGCCGTCCCGACGAGCTCGTCCCTGGAGAGACCGAGCATTGCGCACCCCGCGCCATTCACGTCGATACAGCGCCCCGCCGTGTCGACGACGAAGATCCCGTCGGCCGCGAGCTCGACGAGGTCGCGATACCTCTGCTCGCTGCGTCGCAGCGCCTCCTCGCTCGTCCTCTTCGCGGTGATGTCCTCGTGCACCGCGACGAGGACGAGCCCGTGCTCGGGGTGATGGAACTGCGACGCCGTGGTCCGACACCAGAACGGAGTTCCATCCTTCCTAACGTTCTGGATCTCGTAGGTCCCGACATTTCGCGCGAGAAGGGTCGACGTCAGCCGGCGCGCGATCGCCTCCGGGCCTCCGGAAGCGTCCTCGCAATTCAGGATCGAGACGTGTCTCCCGATGAGCTCTCCGGACGCATATCCGAACATGGCCTCGAATTTCGGATTGGTATGAACGATCGACCCATCGGAGGCCTTCACCAGGCAAGCGCCTTCGGCCATGTTGTGCAGGATCTCCGCTTGAAGAGCCACCTGCTGCGTGCGCTGCTCGACCCGCCGCTCGAGCTCCGCGTTCGCGTTCTTCAGCGCCTCCTCCGCGAGCTTCCTCTGCGTGATGTCCTCGGTGAACATCAGGATCCCGCCGATCACGTCGCCGTCCTCGTGCCAGGGACGAACTTCCCACCGGATCCACGTGACGCTGCCGTCGGCCCGCTCGAATCGATCCTCGTCGCAGTGCTCGACCGCGCCGCCGAGGCAGCGTCGGTGCACCTCTTTCCACCATTCTGGTACTTCGGGGAAGACCTCGTAATGGGACCTCCCCACGCATTCCTCCTCTCCCAGGCGATAGTCGGAGAGCCATCGACGGCTCGTCCAGAGGTACTTCATGTCCCGATCGAACATCGCGACGGCCCCGGCGGCGTGCTCGATGATGAGATTCAGGTGATAGGTCGCCTTCTCCCGCGCTTCGTCCAGCCGGTCGAGCTTCTCCGAGGTCCGCCATATGATGGCCGACAGGATGGTCGTTCCGAGCGCGACGATGATCACGACCGAGAAGCGCAGATCGAAGATCCGGCGGGTGACCCCCAGCTGAACGAGGAGGCCGAGCATCGCCAGCGTCAGGATCGCCACGGGCAGCAATCGTTTGGCCATGAGGCCACCGGGCTTGTCGCTCGCGAAAACGACCATGACGCCGACGCAAGGCCGGGCGAAGAGCAGGCCGAGCGAGACCAGCGCGATCGCAATCTCCGTGTGAATCGCCACGGGGGAATAAGGGAAGAACGTGGCCATGGCGCGGGGGTTGTATAGATACCCGAGCAGGCCCAGCAGGGAGAGGAACAGGGTGAGGAATGCGGGGACTTGCCACAGGCTGCTCCGGCGCCTGGAGAGCCGCATGACGATCAGCGAAACGCCCAGCGACAAGAGCTTCAGCGCTGTGATCGGCGCCATTCGCCCCGGCGGGACCGAAGAAGTGGCCGATTCCACATCGCCGACGAGCGCCTCGTCGATATGAAGATCGAACCCCCAAAGGTATTCGGCGAGCGTCGCGGCGGCCACGCAGGTCACGAGGCCCCCGCAGACCAGGAGGACAATGGCTCTCTCCTTCGAGCGAACCTTGGCTCTCTCCTCGGCGTGAAGCACGAGGAGGGCGAGACCCATCGCCGCGAGGGATACCGCCGTGTTCATTTTCATCGACGGGTAGCGCATCACGATGCGCTTCAGCACCTCGACGTCGAAGGTCCAGCCCATCATCACGAGCCCCGCGATCACGAGCGCGGCCACTCCGAATGCCATCGAAACTCTCTGGTACGACGCGCGGAGCTGGTTGCAAGATTCGCCATGGTCCTTCGTGCCCATCACCTCCCCCTCTCGCAACGAGCTGCGGCTCCAGCCAATCGGGACCACGGCCGTCGCCCGCAGGGCAGCGAAGGGACGAACGCCGCCGTGTTCAAAACACGGTCCGTTCGCCCGTTTTTGCCGCGACCCATCCGAACCGCCGGCGACAGGCGCACGAGCAGCGCGGACGGCTCGTGCGTCGTACGGGCGTTCCGGGAGCGCTTCGACATGACCGGTAAGGTACGTCGTAGCATGTCGGTCGTTTGCCGTACCGCAATTCGTCTGCTCCCGGGCCTCCGATGCGCGCTGCAGATGAAAATGGGACGGCTCAGGTCGCTGCCGGACGCGACGTGGGAACGGACGTTGCCGTTCGTGCGGACGAACGGGGAGGCGAAAGTGTGGGCTCGTGAGGGAGACAGTGGAGCGCTCGGCTGATCGGAGGGGCGTCGACGCGGCCGCGGCAGGAACGAGGACGCCGAGGGACCGACGTCAGTTCGGCGTTGGAATGTTCACCTGGCAATTCTTCGCAGGTGTCAACCACTTGATCGCATTCAGCCAGAACAGCTCGAGCTGGTATTCCGGGTGCTCGGTCCATTCACTGTCGTACGTGATCCACTCGTCGCCCCACAGGAGCACGTGACCGCTGCCCACGTCCTGCGCCTTGAGCAGGTCGTATCCTTGCTCCGTGGCGATCGTTTGTCCCATGCCCTCGACCGGATATCCATTGTCCACGCCGATCCTCGTCACGCCGTTCGTCACGGGATGGGAAACCCAGTTCGTGACGGGGATGGTCGCTCCCCCGCTCTGCGGCAGAATCTGCTGCGCACCGTAGCTCATGCCGAACGATCCGAGCAATGTATTCACGTTCGTCCGCTCGGTGGGGTCGGCATATCCGATGAGCGTCATGAAGCCGCCCCCGGCCTTGACCCAATCGTTCAAGGCCGCGACCTCGGCGGCCGAATACGTCCGGCCGAGCTCGCTCAGGTTTTGCGCGACGATGACTTGATACTTGTCGAGCAGGTCCTTCGTGAGCACCTGGTCGTTCAGGGAGACGGCCCCATTGTCGCTCCGGGCGTCGAGCCACGAGGCGAACACGTCCCCATTGCCCCACTGGCCGGGGAGCCCGAGCGTCGCGATGCGCAGGCAATCACAGATGCCGTCGTTGCCCACGTCGACGTTGTCGATCGTCCCGTCGTTGTCGTTGTCGATGCCGTCGCACACCTCGGGCCCGCCGCCGCCACCCCCCGTGCCATTCCCCGCGCCGCCACTCCCGACGAACGCGCCCCCCACGTTCTCGCCGCCTTGCCCGGCGCCGCCTTGCCCGGCGCCCCCTTGTCCCGAGCCGGTCGCGCTCGCGCCGGTGCCCGATCCGCCGGTCGATGTCCCGCCGCCTTGGCCGCAGCCAGAGGCGAGCACGAAAATGACGGCAGCGAGCTGAAGTGCATAAGAATGTTGCATTCCTGGAGCATAATCGATCGTGGGTGTGTCGCGCAATCCCGATTCGTGGCGAAGGGCGAGCGGCCGTCGACGATGCCCTGAAGTATCGATCTCCGTACGCCGAAATGGCCCCGCGCATGCGCCGCAAGAACGAGGCCGCCGCCGCTTCGGCTCTCTTGCCCCCGCGCTCCATCTCGGCGAGCATGCATCCCATGCGCAGGCAGAGCGCCGTCCTCGGTACCGTCCTCGTCACAGCGGTCGCCCTCGCCGCCTCCTGCGCTCCTTCCGGCGGCGCCCCCGAGCCTCCGCCGAAGACCGCAGCCCCCTCGGACGATCCCACCCGCGACCGCGTCTTCGCCACGTTGCCTCAATCCAAGCTCGAGCTCGCCCCGGCCGAGACCGTCTTGAAGGGCAAGCACCGCGGCAAGGAGCTCGCGGATGGCAGCGAGTGCGAGGGCTGCCACGCCGACGTCGCCGCCGCCTTTCGTGGCAGCGCGCATGCGTTCGCCTCGTTCAACAACCCCGTGTACAGGGCCGCCGTCGATCGATTCCGCGCCGACGTCGACCACCCGAAGAGCAAGTTTTGCGGCGGCTGCCACGACATCTCGCTCCTCGTCGACGGCGCCATGGACAGCGCGATCGAGCCCTCCGATACACGCGCGCACGCCGGGATCGGCTGCCGGACGTGCCACGGGATCGAGGAGGCGCGCATCGACGGGAATGGGAGTTATACGCTCACGGCCGAGCCGTTCCCCATGCCGACGCAGTCGGATCCGAAGAGCATCGCCGTGCACAAGGCGCGCGCCACGAGCCCCGCGCTTCGCACGGCCGCGCTCTGCGCGAGCTGCCATCGGGCCTTTTTGAACGAGGGGACCGGAAACGCGCATCACCTCATCGGGCAGGACGACGTGACGCCCTGGCAACAATCGGTCTATGCAGGCTCGCGCGTGCACACGCTCGACGAGGAGGTGGCCGAGCAGGATTGCCGGGGCTGTCACATGCCGCGCGTGCGCGCCGAGCGAGGCGATCCCGCGGCGAAGGAGGGGAAAATCGCGTCGCACGCGTTCCTCGGCGGGCATACGTGGCTCGCGGCGATCCGGAAGGATGCGGACGTGCTCGCGAAGACGCGCGCGTTCCTCGAAGGATCGGTCTCGATCGATATCGCCGCCGTGATCGGCGCGGATGGACACCGCACGCTGCCCGCCGATGGGGCGCCGATGGCGGCAGGGGAGCGGGTTGTGATCGCCGTGGCGCTGCGCAATGAGCGCGTCGGGCACAGGTTCCCCGGCGGGACGATGGACGCGGCGGACGCGTGGGTCGAGGTCGAGGTGCGGGACGCGAACGGCGCGCTCGTGGCCGAGGCGGGCCTCGAACACGAGGCGACGGGCGACGATCCGACGGCGCATCGGCTGCGCGCGCTGCAGGTCGGCGACGATGGCAAGCCGCGGCTCGAACGGCAGACGGAGCAGTTTCGCGCGCCGGTCTTCAACCACACGATCCCGCCGCGGGGCGCGCAGGTCGTCGAATATGGGCTCGAAGCGCCGGCCGGCGTCGCGTTCCCGCTGCGCGTGATCGCGCGGCTGCGGCATCGGACGCGGAGCCTGCCGGTGTTCCACGCGTCGTGCGAGGCGTCGAAGAGCCTGCGCGGCAAGGCGTTCCGCGCCGCGGGGTTCGATCTCGACGGCTGCACGCCCGAGCCCGTGACGAAGGTGGCCGAGACGGAGAGCTGGATCGGGCCGGGATCGGCCGGGCGGAAGCCGGAGAAGCCCGGCAAACCGACGTGGCGAAGGCTTTACGATCACGGGCTCGGGATGATCGGGGCGTTGCAGGAGCGGCGCGACGAGGCCGGGCCGAGCCTGGTCGCGGCGCTCGCCCAGGCGGAGGCCACGGGCGAGGCGAGGCCCAAAGCGGTCGTGATGGCGGCGCTCGCATTGCTCGCGAGCCGGCAAGGGCGGGTGGACGAGGCAATGGGTTGGCTCGACAAACTCGCGCCGCTCGCGCCGGATCACCCGGCGATCCCGTATCTGCGCGGCGAGGCGCTCTCGCAGGTGTGGCGGTTCGAGAAGGCGGCGGCCCCGCTCGCCGCGGCGGCCGAGCGCGCGGCGGGCGACGACGCGGCGTGGGTGATGCTGGCCGTCGCGCGGGGCAGCGCGGCCGATGCGCGGGGCGCGCTCGATGCGGCGCGGCGTGGGCTCGTGGTGCAGCCGCGGGATCACGATCTCCTGCGGGTGCAGGCGCTCTCGCTGTCGGCGCTATCGGCGCCCGAGGCCGAGGTCGCGGCGGCATGGGCGGCCTGGCAGAAGGTGCGTCCCGCCGACGTGATCCCGCGGGTGAAAGCGAAATGCAGCCGCGATGTGCCCGGGTGCGCGCTCGAGCGGAGCCCGGTGCACGTGCATCCGCTCCGGATGCGTCGCTAGCCGGCCAAGGAATCGAGCAACGCCCACATCCGGGCATGCACGGAGACGCGTCCGAGATAACTCGCGCGGAGCGCGGGATCGGCGATCTTGGCGGCTCGCGTCTCGACGTCTCGTTTCATGCCGAGGAGCGTCGCCCGGGCCTCGTCGCGCCGGCCGAGCGCGTCGAGCGCCTCGGCCAGCACGAGGCCGAGCGAGGCGCGCCGGCGTTGATCCATGCCCTCCCGCGCTTCGCTCCGCGCGAGCGCCTCCACGCAGAGGCCTCGCGCCTCGTCGGCCTTCCCTGCGGAGAGGCGCGCCGCGGCAAGCACGCTCGTGTGCCAGAGCTCCGCGATGGGCATGCCCTTCACCGCGGGCTCGATCTCCACGAGCGCGGCCTCGACGCCGTCCAAGTCCCCGCCCCGGGCGCGCGCTTCGAGGATCGCGAGGCGCGCATGCAGGCTCAGCAAGCCTTCGTCGAGCGCCTCGGCCTCCTTCGCCACGGCCTCGCCGAGGCGAAGGCCCTCCGCGACCGATCCCCGATCGAGCGCGATCCACGAGAGCATGCATCGGCCCAGCAGCACGGCCTGGCTCCCGGGGAGAGACGCCGCGAGCGCGCGCTCGACGACGGCGCTCGCCTCCTCGAACGCGCCGAGCGCGAGGAGGAGCGAGCCCACGTGCACCTCGGCATAGGGCCCGTAACGCTGGTCTCCGGCCTCGCGGAAGCCGCTCGCGCTCAGGCGGTGAAGCTCGAGCGCGTCCCAGAGGTCCTGCTCGACGTGGCGCGCCCAGTGCCCCTGGGCGTGGGCGAGCCACGCCATCACGGATGGATCTTCCGCCGCGGGGCCCATCGTGAGGTGCTCCATGCGCCGCAGGTACTGCTCGGCCAAGCCCCGCTGGTCCGTGAGGAGCAGGGTGGTCACGGCCATCGCGAAGGCCCAGGCGAGCGCGGGGATCGCCTCGGGCGCGGGCTCGACGCGGAGGAGCTCGGCCATGGCCTCGCCGATGACGTCGAAGCGGCGGAGCATGAGGCCGTTGCTGATGACGCCGCCGAGCGCGCGCGCATGGCTCGGGCTGCCAGGCTCGGCGAGAAAGAGCGCGACCTGCGCTGCCTCGTGTGCCCGGACGTACTGGCAGCTCCAGGTCCAGGCGTCGGTCTGGATGGCCCGGAGCACGGCCGCGTCCGCGCCCGTCGCGCCAAGGCCGAGCGCCGCGTCGGCGAGCGAGACCGCGGCCTCGTTGTCGCCCGCGGCGAGGGATTGCTCGGCCGCCCGTACGTAATACCCGATGGCACGGCTCGCGTCGCCGGCGCGGCCGAAATGCTCGGCGAGGACCTTGGGGTCCTTCTCGCCGGCCGCGAGCAGCCACGCGCCGGCCCGCGCGTGCGCCAGGGAGCGGTCCCGCTCCGTCAACGTCGCATACGATCCCTCCTGGATGAGCGCGTGGCGGAACGCGTATTCGTTGCGCCCGGAAAAACGGCTCGCTTTTCGGCGGAACGCGAGCTCGCGCGCTTCGAGGGAGGCGAGCAGGGTGGTGACGGATTCGACGGGCTCGTCGGTGACCGCGGCGAGGGCGTCCGGCCAGAAGGCCTCGCCAAACACGCTGGCGACCCGCAAGAGGCGGCGCTCTTCGGGGACGAGCGCGGCGAGGCGCGATTCGACGAGGCCGAGCGCGGTCTCGGGCACCTCGCCGCCGCGGCCCTCGGCCACGGCCCGCACGAGCTCTTCCAGGTAAAACGCATTGCCGCCCGCGCGCGCGACGACGCGGTCGATCTCCTCGGCCGAGATGCGGTCGCCCACGTAATGCCGCACGAGCTCGGCGGCCGCGCGGCCCGGCAGCGCGCCGAGGCGCACCTCCTGCGCGTCCCGCTGCTCCCACAGCCGCGGAAAAACCTGCCGCACCTCGGGCCGGCCGAGCGCGAGCACCACGAACGGGCGGTGCGGAAGGGCCTGGAGCGCGGCGTCGACGAGCTTGATCGAGGCGGCGTCCCCCCATTGCAGGTCCTCGAGCACGAGGAGGCGCGGGCGGGCGGAGAGCTCGGCCGCGAGGAGGTCCACGTAGACCTCGCGGATGCGATCGGCCAGGAGCGCCGCGCTTTGCCGTGCCGCGCGGAGCTTGGGGCTCTGATCGTCGGGGTAGGGGATGCCCACCATCTCGCCGAGGAATTCGAGGACGTGCCTTTGCCGATCGGGCGCGAGGTGCTTGCCGAACGTGTCTTCGAGCTTCTGGCGGCGCACGGCGAACGGCTCGCCGGACGTGATGCGGGCCGTGCGTTGCAACGCCGCGGCGATGACCGAGAAGGGCGAGCCTTGCCCGAGGAGGTCGCCGCGGCCGATCTCGACGACGGCGTCCGGCCAGGCGGCGGCCACGCGCACCTCGATCTCGCGGCGCAGGCGTGATTTCCCCATGCCCGCCGCGCCGACGACCAGCACGGCCCGCGCGTGGCTCTCGTCGAAGCTCGCGTGCACGAGCTCCTCGACCATCCGGAGCTCGCGGTCGCGGCCGACGTACGGGCTCGCGCGCCCGAGCAGCGTGCGCGCTTCCTCCGGGGCCTCGCGCTCGCCTTCGAGGACGAAATCCCCCGAGGCCAGCGCCACGGCGAAGCGGCCGTCGAGCAGCGCCGCCGTGACCTCGTCCATGAGCACCGAGCCCCTCGCGTGGCGCGCGCCGTCGTTCAAGAGCACGACGGCGCGCTCGGCGATCTCGCCGATCGGAGCCTTCCCGTCGGCCTCGCCGAGGCCCGTGACGAGGGCGATCGCGCTCGGGGGCAAGAGGGGGCGGAGCGCGAGGGCCGCCCGCGCGGCGCGCATCGCGAGATCGCTCGCGCTCCCCTCGCCGGAGAGGGTGACGAAGAGCGCGCCGTTCGCGAGCGCCGACGCGTGCGCGCCGAACGGGCGCACGGCCTGCTCGATGGCCGTCACGGGGACGTTCGCGTGTTTTTCCGTCTCGGCGCGCGGGCCTGCCTCGTCCACGTGGGGCAGGGCCGCCACGATGGAAAAGAGGCGCCGCTCGGTGTGCCCGAGATCCACGCGGCCGGGCGGCGGGCGCATCGAGCCGCGGCCGAGGTCCATCGATTCGAGGGCGCGCGCCACGACGCCCGCGTCGCGCGGCCTCCCGTCCGGGTCCTTGGCGAGCAGGCTCGCGACGAGCTCGTCGAGCGCGCGGGGCGCCTCGGGCCGGAGATCACGCAGGCGCGGCGCCTCCTCGAAGAGCAGCCTCGCGAGGAGCGCCATCAGGTGCGTGCCCTCGAACGCGGGCCGGCCCGCCACGCATTCGAAGAGCACGGCGCCGAGCGAGAACAGATCGGCGCGGCCGTCGACCCGGGGCCGATCGCCGCGCGCCTGCTCGGGCGCCATGTACCCCGGGGTGCCGATCGCCGTCCCGGTCTCGGTGACGCGCCGCGAGGCGGTCCCGGTCTGGGCAATGCCGAAATCGATCAATCGGACCTCCTCCACGGAGGAGCCGATCAAGAGCAAGTTGCTCGGCTTGATGTCGCGGTGAATGACCCCGTGCTGGTGGGCGACGTCGAGCGCCCGCGCGACGCGCGCGCCGAGCGTGATCGCGTCCTCGATCGACAGGCGCCCGCGGCGGAGCCGCGCCGCGAGGTCCTCGCCTTCGAGCCATTCCATGGCGAGCCAGCGCCCGCCTTCGTCCATCGAGCCGTGCGCGACGTACCGGACCACGTGGGGGTGGCGGACATCGGCGAGGCTCTGCGCCTCGTGGTCGAAGCGGCGCGCCACCTCGGCGTCCTCGTCGTGCACCAGCTTGAGCGCGACCCGGAGGCCCGTGGCCCGATCGAGGGCCCGGTAGACCATGGCCATGCCTCCCGCGCCAGCGACCCGTTCGATCACGAACCGGTCGCCGACGAGGTCACCCACCAAAAGCCGCACTTCGGGAGGATGTACAGCCCCCGGGAGAAAACGACAAGATGAGAAAACTGCGGCCGTCCGTGACGACTTTCTTTCGGAAAGAACGGCGTCGTGATCAGGAGGCCCGCGCGGCCACGGCGGCGCGGGTCTTCGGCAGCGTGACGGTGAACGTCGATCCTTCGCCGGGGCGGCTCGCGAGCGCGATGCTGCCGCCGTGGGCCTCGACGATCTGGCGCACGATGTAAAGGCCGAGGCCGAGCCCGCCGTAATGGCGGGACGAGACCGCGCGCTCGAATCGATCGAAGATGTGCGGCTGTCGATCCTCCGGGATGCCGATGCCGCGATCCTCGACGCAGAGCCACGCCTGCGTATCGTCGCCCGTGGTCCGCACGCGGACGGGCTTGCCGGCGCCGTACTTGAGCGCATTGCCGAGGAGGTTCGTCACGACCTGGCGGAGCCTCGCCCGATCCCACATGCCCCGCACCGGGCGCTCCGCCTCGACGAGGAGCGCGCCGCCCGTGCGCGTCGTCTCTTCGCGCAGCTCGCTCGCCGCCTCGCGCGTGAGGGCCGCGAGATCGACCTCTTCGAGCTCGAGATCGAGGTGGCCGGCTTCGAGCCGTGAGACGTCGAGCAGCCGGTCGATGAGGTGCAAGAGGTGCTTGCTTTGCCGGTCGCTCGTCTCGAGCAGGCGCTCGATCAGCGGCGCGGGCATTCGATCGAGCTTGCCCGCGCGCGCATGCCGGAGCAGCGCCTCGATGCCGAGGCGGAGCGAGGTGCATGGGGTGCGCAGCTCGTGCGAGGCGATCGAGAGGAACTCGTCGCGCGCGCGAATGGCCTCCTGCGACTCCTCGTAGAGGCGCGCATTCGCGAGCGCGAGCGCCGCGTGGTGGCCGAGGTCCTCGGCGAGCGTGAGGTCGGCCGCGCAGGCCGGCGAGGAGCCGGGCATCCGCGCGAGCGTGATCGCGCCGAGCGTGCGGCCGCGCGCGATGAGGGGCACGGCGACGTACGAGCAGAGGCCGAGCGCGCGGACGAGCTCCTCGCAGGCCGGATCGCGCGTCCCGAGCGCGGCGAGGCGCGCGTCGGTGGTGTCGGGGACCGACGGGCAGAGCAAAGGCTGGCCGAAGCGGACGACGTGGGAGACGCCGCCGGGCAGGTCGGGCTCGACGCGGATCTGGCCGGGCCTCGCGAGGGCCTCGCGGGACGGGTCGACGTGGGCGAGGGCGCCGAGGTGCACGCCGCCCTGGCCGTCGACGGTCCACACGGCGCACCAATCGGCGGCGAAGGGGACGCAGAGGTGCGCGAGCCGGGTCGCGGTGTCCTCGTAATCGAGCGTGCCCGAGAGGATGCGGGTCGTCTCGGCGAGGAATGCGGAGCGACGCTCGGCGCGCTCGGCGGCCGCGCGCGCGGCTTGTTCTTTTTCGAGCAGCCGATCGCGTTCTTCCTCGGCGCGGCGCCGATCGGTGATGTCGCGGCCGAGCACGACGAGGCCGCGGCGCCGCCCGTCCGGATAAAAGAGCGGGACCTTGTAGACGTCGTACGTCCGGATCGACCCATCGGGCCGCGGGACATTCTCCTCGACGCGGGAGAGCTTGCCCGCGTCCCAGGCGACGCTGTCGGTATCCGGACAGACGAGCAAGGCTTCGCGATAAAAGGGCGTGAACGCGGAGAGCTCGGCCTCGCTCTTGCCCTGGTAATCGACGCCTTCGAGCCCGAATACCTCGAGCCCGGCGCGATTGACCTCGAGCCAGCGGCCCTCGCCGTCTTTCATGAAGATCGGATCGGGCGAGGCCTCGATGAGCGTGCGCAGCCGCTCCGCGCTGGAGATTCCTTGCTCGGGAGACGACTCTTCCGGCGGGAACCTGGTCAGATCGGCGCGTGCTCCCGACGCCGGCGCGTGCTCCTGTCGGGCCTCGCGATCCCTCGGGGCACTTCGCATCATGGCCGCCATGATCGCGCAGCCTAGCCCCTGGCGTCAGAGACGCAAGGCAGCGAGGGCTGCGGGCTCACAGCGATCGAGCGGTCACGAGCCCGTTTTCCGTCGATAGAGCCACCACGTGCCGACGTGATTCACCGGGACAATCGAGGCGTCCTCGCGAAACATGCCGTCGGGCGAGGTCCGGCTGCGGACCAGGAACCAATCGAAAAACGTACCATTCTGGAGAGGCCGGAATTTGTGGGGCGTCCATTCCCATCGCGTGGGGACGGGCGGCGGAAGGATCGCCGCGGGATCGCTCGGTTCGCGGTAGACGAGCGGCGAGGCGCCGAAGACGGCGAAATGGAAGCTGAGCCAGCCGCCCTTGTCGGCCTGCACATAGGCCGGCAAATGAATGAAGGGGGTGTTTTTCTTGGTCGAGCCCCCGTGGTCGAAGACGAGATACATGAGGCGCGGGCCCCGGGGGATGTCCTCGGTGATGCGGTGGAAGTCCTCGGTCGCCCGGTCGAAGATCTGGTAATTCGTGGCCACCGCGCGGGCGAGGCCGATCGGCGCGAGGGCGAGCGCGAGGACGAGCGGGGCGCGCAGCAGGGGCGCGCGGGGCAGATCGGGCAAGATGCCGAGCGCGAGGAACGCGAGCGCCGTGGCCTCGCGCGGGTAGACGTACCACCAGACGCCCTGCTGCATCGGCAGCATCAGGAACGACAGGAGGAACGCGCCCGCGCAGCCGAGGGCGAGGACGTGGCTGCCGATGGCGAAGGACCAGGCGCGGCGGTTCCAGCCGGTCGTGCGGCCCGAGAGCGCGAGCGCGAGGAGGGAGACGAGCGCGACGAGGCCAACGGCGCGGTAGCTCGTGAGGATCGCCGCCGCCTCGGTCGCATCGTTGAAGCCGCCTTCGAGGAGGAGCGGGCGGATCTCGTCGAGTCGTTTGAGGTCAAAGCGCGAGAGGTCGATCGGCCCGCCGATGGCCGCGGGCCGGACGCGCGTCCATGCGGCGAAGAGCAGGAGCGGCGGGACGAGGGGCGCGAGGATTGGCCGGAAGCGCCGCGTGGCCGGGTACATCACGACGGCCGCGGCGACGACGCCCGCGATGGCGAACGGGAAGCGGAAGACGTGCGTGAAGAAGAGCAGGACGAGGACGGCGGAGAGCGTGATCTGGCGGCGGCGCGAGGGCGCGTCGAGCAGGAGCAGCGTCACGCCGATCGTCATCGCGAACAGGCCGAGCGCGCCGACGAAGTTCAGAAAGCCCCAGTGCGTGAGGTGGCTCCAGGCGAAGGGCAGGCCCGCGAGGCCGAGGAGCGGGCTCTTCTTCATGCCGTGGAAGAGCACGGCGAGGCCCGCGGGCAGGAGCGCGAGCATGGCCACGGCCGCGATCTTCACGGCGACGTGGGCGGGCACGAGGAACATGAAGAGCGCGCCGATCACGTACGAGGACATGTACGGGACGGCGAGCGGATGCAGCTCGAACTGCTCGCGCAGGTGGTAGCTCGGATCGAAGAAGTGCCGCAGCGCGCCGGTCTGCGCGGCGTGGAACGGGAGGTCCGTCATCGGCGCGTAACGCGCGGCCGTGAAGGGGTACGCGACGACGTAGAGGGACGCGGCCAGGGCGACGATCGTGAGGGTTGCGCCGAGTGGATTCTTCTGCGCGGCGGCCGCGAGCTGCTTTCCGAAACGCACGGGGCCGGCAAGTTACCACGCCCGAAGCGCTTGCCATCCGCTACCCTCCCGCGCGCATGATCCCGAGGCTCTCGCTCCGCTTGCCCCAAGGCTCGGACGGCTTGCCCGTGGCGAGCGCGCGCGAGGCGCGGATCGCGCGGGGGCTCGCGGCCGTGGCCACGGCGTGGTTTTTCCTGGTCGCCGCGTGGGAGATGCTCGGGCCCGTGCTCAACGGGCACTGGGCCTCGACGGCGAGCATGGGGATCATCGCCGAGAACATGCTGCGCTGGGGGATCCCGGGCCCGGTCTGGGAGTACACGGCGAGCCGCCCCGGCCCCGATCTCTACTACTGCCACCACCCGTGGGGGATCTTCTGGGTGACGGCATTTTTCATGAAGATCGTGGGCCGGCACGACCTCGTCTGCCGCCTGGCCGCGATCCTGCTCTCGGCCGCGACGCCGCCGCTCCTCTACGCGATCGGGCGCTCGATCTGGCGGCCCGCGGCGGGCGCGGCGGCGGCCGTGGCCTTCGTGGTCCTGCCGATCACGCTGGCCTTCGCGAACTTCAACGCGCTCGAAGTGCCGCTCGTGTTCTGGTCGCTCGTCGCGATCTACGGCTGGGTGCGGCTCGTCCAGACGTGGCGGCGGCGTTTCCTCGTCGTGAGCGCGATCGGGCTCGTCATGGCGCTGCACACGGACTGGCCGGCGTTCGTGCTCGCGGGGCAGTGGCTCGGCTTCGGGCTCGTCCGCGGCTACCTCGGCGGGCGCCGCTTCTTCGGGCCGCTCCACGAGCGCAGGTACGCCGAGCTGTGGATCACGTGGGCCGTGCTGAGCGTGCTCACCGGGGTCCTCTACCTCGCGATCTTTCAGAAGGCCGGCAAGCTCGGCGATCTGCTCGCGGTTTACGGGGCGCGCTCGTCGGGCAATGCGGTGTCGCTCTCGGCGGTGCTCGCGAGCCGGCGGTACTGGATCGAGCTCTCGTTCACGCCGATCGCGATCCTGCTCGGGAAGATCGCGGCGGTCGTGTGCGTGCTGCGCCTGCTCCTCACGCGCGCCGAGGTCGAGCTCGCGCCGCTCCTCGTGCTCGGCATGGCGACGTTCCAGTACGTCGTCTTCAAGCAGGGCGCCGACATCCACGTGTTCTGGCCGCAGCCGTTCGGCGCGTACTTCGCGCTCGCGATGGGCGCGCTCGTGGCCACGCTCGCGCCTGCGTTCGAGCGCCTGCGCGCGCTCCTCGGTCGCGTGCGGCGGATGCCCGCGGGCGGCGCGTTCGAGGGCGGGCTCGTCGCGCTGGGGCTTTTGCTCGTGCCGCTCGCGTTCGTGCTGCGGGACGGCGCGCCCGCGGCGCTCTACGCGCGGCAAACGGGGGGGCGGTTCAACGAGAAGGGCAACCTCATCGATTCGGACGGCGACAAGACCGTGTTCCTGCGCTGGCTCGCGGAGCGGATCCCCGAGGACGCCACGGTCGAGCTGCACGAGGGCATGCACGCGACGTGGGCGCAGGTCTGGTCGCTCGGCGGGCGTGTGGTGAAG
Source organism: Polyangium sp. 6x1 (assembly GCF_029946515.1). GTDB lineage: Bacteria > Myxococcota_A > Polyangia > Polyangiales > Polyangiaceae > Polyangium. Next base: position 68,918 of record NZ_JARZHH010000020.1, on the reverse strand, counting down.
ATTGGCCAGCCGGTGCCGGCGGGCCCGCTGCCGGGTCGCGCTGGCGTGTACGTGATGGACAGCCGTTACGTGCCGGAGCCGCAGCTCGCGGCCGTGACGAAGCGGTTTCACGTGACGGCCGTGGGCCCGTTCTGGGCCGTGTCTCCGCGCGAGGGGTTCGCGCCGATCGACGCGTACGTGTTCGAGGAGCGCGAGCCGGGCGCGTTCGAATGGATGTTCGTGAGCGCGACGGAGCCCGTGCGCGCGATCGTGCCGGACGCGTATGCGACGTGGGAGCACCGCGTGCACTGGGACCAGGAGGCGAGCCCGCCCGAGGCGCCGCCGCGCACGCTCGAACAGAAGCGGATCGCGCACAACGTGGCCGTGATGCAGGGCGACGCGGCGCGGGCGGAGGCGCTTTTCGCGGAGATCGAGCGCGAGCTCAGGCCGATCGGCGCGGCCTACGAGGACGGGCCCGAGATCGTGGGCGCGTCGTACCGGACGGGCGTGCGGTCGCGCCTCGACCTGTTTGTCCGGGCGTCGGGGCCGCTCGCGGCGGGGACGACGCTCTCCGTGCGATCGAAGGTCCTCGCGGGCGCGAGGTTCTCCACGACGATGCCGGATCCGACGACGCGGGACGTGGGGCTGCCGCTCGTTTTGCCGGTCGAGCGGATGCGGAAGGGGTTTCTTTACGTGGATCCGGTGACGATCGTGAAGAGGCCCGGGGCGGAGGTCTTCCACGCGGCATTCCTCGGGCGAGGGAAGTCGATGAAGCTCGCGCGGCCGGCGTCTGCGAATGCGATCGAGGTGCTGCGGCTCGACTAGAACATCGATCGGTTCAAGAACCGCTCGATGTTCTAGTCTTCTTTCGTCCCGAGGGGGACGCCTCGCGTCCCCCTCTCGGCCAGGCAAAGCCCGGCCGATTCACCCCCCGAGGCGAGCTCGCTTCGCGATCTCGCAGAGCATCGAACAGTTCGATGCTCTAGCAGGCTGTCGATAAGCTCGCTTTTCGACAGCCAAGCTGGAATAACGTCCGATTTTTGACGCTCGGTGTTCCCGACTTCTTATCGTCGGGTGCAATTCTTCCGGCCGCGATGCACCACGCTGGGGTACGCCGGCAGCCTTCTCCCTTGCAACGAAGCCACAAGCTCGGCTAGCATTTACGTCCAAGCACGAAATCTGTGTCAGGAGTTGACATGACGGAGCCTCTGGCTTTCGGTCCGTCGGTAGACGCGGTTCCCGATGGGTACACGTCCGTTGTTCCCGTGTACGAGGGAGCCGAGACCTTCGTTTATCGGGCGCGGACAAAAGGCAGCGACGCCCCCGTCATCCTGAAGCAGACGAAGAACGAATATCCCAGCGCGCGAGAGCTCGCCCGGCTGCGGCGTGAATTCATGATTCTGCGCGAGCTCGCGCTCGACAGCACACCGACGGCGATCGCCCTCGACGAGCATCAGCGCGGCCTGTGCCTCGTGATGGCGGACATCGGCCATCCCACGCTGCGCGAGCTCATCGATCGCAAGGCGCTCGACTTCGAGACCACCCTCGTCGTCGCGATTTCAATCTGCGGCGTGCTGGCGGCGATCCACGAGCGACGCGTGATCCACAAGGACATCACGCCGAGGAACATCCTCGTCGACATGTCGACGAAGAGGGCCTTCCTCATCGATTTCGGCATCTCGGCGCGCCTCTCGCGCGAGCTCAACGCGCCGGCTGCGGCGCGATCGCTGGAGGGCACGCCCCTTTACGTGTCCCCCGAGCAAACGGGCCGGATGAACCGGGCCATCGACGCGCGCTCGGACCTTTATTCGCTCGGCGTCATCCTGTACGAGATGCTCGTCGGCCATCCGCCATTCGATGATGACGACGTCGAGGGTATCCTCCATGGGCACCTGATACGAACTCCCACGCCGCCGCGCGCCCTCGCGCCTTCCGTGCCGGCCCCGCTCTCCGACATCGTGGTGAAGCTCCTCGCGAAGACGCCCGAGGAGCGATACCAGAGCGACGCGGGCCTCGCCTTCGATCTCTCCGAATGCCTGCGGCAGTGGCGGGAGCGCGGCACCATCGAGCCGTTCCCCCTGTGCACGAAGGACAGGGCCACCGAACTGCGGCGCGCGCAGCGCCTCTATGGTCGCGAAAACGACGTCGCGACGCTCCTGCAGGCGTTCCAGCGCGCGCGCCTGCGTGGCCCGGAGCTCGCGCTCGTCTCGGGCTACTCCGGCATCGGCAAATCGGCGCTCGTCCGCGAGATCCACAGGACCATCTCGCAGCACGGCGCTTATTTCATTTCCGGCAAATTCGATCAGCTCGCGCGCGACGTCCCTCTCGCGCCCGTCGTCCATGCGTTCCGCGAGCTCACGCGCGAGATCTTGAAAGAATCGCCGGAGTCCATCACCCGCTGGAAGGAGAAGATCCTCGCGGCGGTCAAAGGCAATGGGTCGCTGCTCACCGATCTCGTGCCCGAGCTCGGGCTCATCCTCGGGGCGCTGCCTCGGGCGCCGGAGCTGCCACCCGATCAGGCAAAAAACCGCTTCGAGCTGACGCTCCTCGATTTCTTGCACGTCTTCGCGAGCCCCGCGCACCCCCTCGTCCTCTTCCTCGATGATCTGCAATGGATGGATCCGGCCTCCCGGCGGCTCTTGCAGATGCTGGTCATGGACGGGTTCAGCCAGCACATGCTGATCATCGGCGCGTACCGCGACGGCGAAGTGGAGGCCGGCCATCCCCTGCTCGCCATGATCACCGAAATCGAGGGCACCGGCTTTCGCCCGGCGCACATCCGGCTCGGGCCGCTCGAGCCGGACATGGTGCAGCGCCTCGTCGCCGACACGCTCACGGCCGATCCCGCGGAGGTCGCCGAGCTCTCCGCGCTCGTCTACGAAAAGACGCAAGGCAACCCGTTTTTCGCCCATCAATTCCTGGTCACGCTGAACGAGCGGGATCTCCTCCGCTTCGACGCGTCCGCGGGCGCGTGGACGTGGGAGGTCGAGACGATCCGCACGGCGAACGTGACGGACAACGTCGTGGAGCTGCTCATCGAGGGGATGCACAGGCTCCCCGCGGCGACGCAAGACGTCCTCCTGCGCGCGGCGTGCATCGGCCATTCCTTCGATTTCGCGACGCTCCTGATCATTGCGGACAAACCGTCGCGTGACGTCGCGACGGCGCTCTGGGAGGCGATGAAGGCCGGGCTCATCGTCTCCCTGGACGGTGATTACAGGTATCTCGAGGATGGGCTCGGCGGCGCGGAGGCAGGCGCCTCCGCCGGGCGCTTCGACGTCCGGTATCAATTCGTGCACGATCGCGTCCACCAGGCCGCGGCCGAGCTCTTGCCCGAGGATCAGAGGCAGCGGCTCCACCTCACGATCGGGCGCCTCCTCCGGCGCCGCACCGAAGGCGAGCCGCGGGACGAGCACCTCCTCGATCTCGTCCATCACCTCAATCTCGGCGCCTCCCTCATGGATGAGCACGCCGAGCGGCTCGACCTCGCGAGGCTGAACCTCCGCGCCGCGAGCAGGGCGAAGCAATCGACGGCGTATCACGCGGCCGGCGCGGTCGCGCGCGCAGGCATCACCCTCCTTCGCGAGGGGGATTGGGACGAGCATTACGACCTCTGCTTCTCCCTCCACCTCGTCGCAGGCAAATGCGCCTATTTGAGGGGGGACCGAGAGGAGACCGAGGCGCGCTTCGGCGAGCTGATGCGCCGGGTGAGGACGGACGTCGAGCGCGCGGAGATCCAGAGGGAGCGCGTGCACAGCCGCGCCGCGCACGGTCAATTCAACGAGGCCGTCCAGATCGGCCTCGACGCGCTCGCGCTCCTCGGGCATCCGCTGCCGATGGCGGATGCCGTCTCGCCGCAGGTGATGATGGCCGAGATCGCGCAGATCACGACGAACCTGCGCGGCCGCCGCATCGAGGAGGTGAGCGAAGCGCCGGAGGTGACGGATCCGGTCATCGTCGCCGTCCTCGGGATCCTCGATTCGATCGCCGACACGGCGCACCACCTCGGCCCGATCGCGTTTTCCGTCATCAACCTCCGAGCCGTCAATGTGGCGCTCGCGTACGGCAACACCGAGCTCGCCGCGCTGCCCTGTGCGTGCGTCGGCTACATGCTCGCGGCCATTCGCGGGCGCGTCGTCGAGGGGATGGCGTTTTGCAAGCTGGCCGAGGCGATCAACGAGCGGTTCCCGAGCGCCGCGCAAGCCGCGCGCCTCTCGTTCGCCGCGGCGAGCGCCGCGCACATGCAATATTCGATGCGGTACGCGGCCGAGAGCTTCGCCACGGCGCAGCGAAGGTGCCTCGAGACGGGCGAATTCCACATGCTCGGCGTCGCCTCCTTCCTCGGGGTGATTGCGAGGTTCTTCGCGGGCGATCAGATCGAGGACCTCTTCGAGCTCGCGAACCGGAACCTCGCGATCGTCCGGCGAACGAAGATTCCGCGCAACAACGCGGCGATGATCGCCACGCGGCAGGCCATCGCAAGCCTTGCCGGCGCGACCCGAAGCGAGACGTCGTTCAGCGACGACACCTTCGACGAGGAGGTGTTCGTCCGCGACCTCCTCGCCGCGCAGCCCAGCAGCACGAACGTGCACTATGGCGTCCTGAAGGCGTTCGTCCTCCTCGTCCACGGACAGTACGAGGAGGCGTGGGAGGCCTCGGAGATCGCCGAGCGCGCGCGGATGTTCGGCGGCGGGACGATCTCGCCGAAGGTCACCCCGTTCTTGCGCTCGTTCTTGATCCATTTGCGGTCGCCCGCCGCGGAGCCCGCGGAGGCGGCGCGGCGCGCGCAGCTCCTCGAGGCGTACGGACCCGAAATGGCCGAGCTCGCGCGCGTCTCGCCGAAGAGCTTCGCGCATTTCCTTTTGCTCGTGGAGGCCGAGGCGGCGCGCGCCCAGGGGGACGTCGGCCGCGCGATCTCGAAGTACGAGCGGACGATCGCGCTCTGTCAGGAACACAAGGCCCCGCACGTCGAGGCCCTGGCAAACGAGCGCCTGGCGAAATGCTTCGCGGGCATTGACGCCCCCGCGAGCGAGGGCCTTTTCCTGCGGAATGCATACCGCGCCTACCGGCATTGGGGAGCGAAAACGAAGGCCGCGGCGCTCGAATCCGAGCCCACGATCGCCGGTTTGGCCATCCGCGACGTTTCGCCCGGGCAGGTCACGGCGAAGAGCAGATCCTCGTCCGAGCTGGGCATGACGCTGATCGGGCGCACCCACGTGGGCGGCCTGCGCGACGCGGCGCTCGTCGTGCGCGCGGCGCAGGAGATCGCGAGCGAGATCGACCTCGCGAAGGTCGTCCATAGCCTCGCCAACCTCGTGCTCGGCAACGCGGGCGCCGATCGCGGCGCCTTGATCCTGGCGCGCGAAGACCGCTTCGTCGTGGTCGCGCAGCTCGGCGATGGGAGCAGCTCCGTCGACGTCAACGGCGGCGCGTCGCTCGACGAGGCCGCCATCTGCGCGAAGAGCATCGTCCTCTACGTCGCCCGCACCCAGGAAACCGTCGTCATCGACGATACCCAGAAGACGACGCGATTCGCGGACGATCCCCATATCGTCCGCGAGGAGCCGCGGTCGATCCTGTGCCTGCCGCTCTTGCACCAGGGCAGGTTGAGCGGCGTGCTTTACCTGGAGAACCGCTCGTCGCCCAGCGTCTTCAACGAGGCCCGGGTCGAGCTGCTCGCGCTGCTCTCGTCGCAGGCGGCGATTGCGATCGAGATCGCGCGGCTCATCGAGAGCTCGCGTGCGGCGAATGAAGAGATCAAGCGCATCAATGCGCGGCTCGAGCTCGACGTGGCGCAGAGGACGGAGGAGCTCCGCGCCCTCAACGGGGACCTCACGTCGGCCAATGTGCGACTCGAGGCGGAGCTCGATCTCCGCCGCGCCGTGGAGCAAGAGCGCAACGCGTTCCAGGAGCAGGTGATCGCGGCGCAACGCGACAGGCTGGCGGAGCTGTCGACGCCGCTCCTGCCCATCACGAACGAAATCGTGGTCCTGCCGCTCATCGGCACGGTGGACTCCGAGCGCGCCGAGCAGGTGCTCGCCGTGGCCCTCGACGGGACGCAGCGCCAGGGCGCCCGCGTGGTGATCCTCGACGTCACGGGAATGAAGAGCGTCGATACACTCGCGGCTCGGATGCTGATCGACGTGGCGTCTGCGTTGCGCCTGCTCGGCGCGGAGACGGTGCTCACGGGGATCGCGCCGCGGATCGCGCAGACCCTGATCGGGCTCGGCGTCGATTTCGGGTCCTTCGTGACGAGAGGCACGCTCCAGAGCGGGATGGATTATGCGCTGAGGCGCGTCCGCGGCGGCTCCCTCTCCGCGCCGGTCCGCCGCGGTCCGCGATAGGGTCGCCGAAACGCTGGATTCGCTCGGCCTTACTGGCAGCCCTTGCCCATGAGCGGGCCCATGCTGCCGTCTTTCTCGATGAAATGCACGTCCTCGCAGTGCTCGCCCTGCTTGCACGCGTCGTCGGACGCGCATTCTCTGATGCACTGGCCCTCGTTGTTCGCGAAGGTGCCTGCCGTGCAGGAGGGCGCGGGCGCGGCCTTGCGATCCGGCGCGGCGCTGCTGCCCTCGGGCGCGGGTGTCGTGCTCCCACACCCGAGGGCGAAAAGGACGAGGGCGGCGAGGCCGGCGGCGAGCGAGTATTTTTTCATGGGCTTCACATGCAGCTCCAGGAGAAGGAGACCGGGTTTCCGTCGGCGAAGAGTTTTTCGTACTTGGCCGGCACGGGGGGCGCGGCTTTTCCGGCGAGCTGCGGGGTGAGATCGACCTCGTTGTCGGGGGAGCCGTCCGCGAAGCCCGCCTTCACGACCTTCCCCTCTTGAAGGACGATCCACGCATCGCCGGTCTGGCCCTGGCGATCCTTGCAGACGACGGGATGCACGAAGGTTTGCAGCTTCCACTTGTAGGCGTCCTCGGCTTCTTCTTGCCGGAACTGCCGCGCGAGCTCCTCCCGCTGCTCCGGCGTGAGCGCCGCTCCGGCCGGTTTGTCCGCGGAGGCGGCCGGTTTGTCCGGGGGCGTGCTCGAAGCGCAAGCGGAGAGAAGAAGCGCGAACGTTGCTGTTCTCCAGATCATGGCGGGGTAGGAAGACAAAGCTCTTCGTGGATGTCAAGGGCTGGCGGGCGGCAGGGGGCGTTCGTGGCTGCCGAGCGCTTCCGGTCGGCCGTTCTTGCTGCAGATCCTGGGAGAGGGCGAGGGGGAGGTCCCCAGCCCGAAAGGAGCACACATGTCGAGAAAATCAGCCATTTCTTTCGCGGCCGTGGCGCTGACCGGACTCCTCGCGGCGGGGGCCGCCGAGGCGCGCGGCGCATTCGAGGATTCTTGTGACAGCATCCGGATCTTCAACAACACGAACCTGTCGGCGAATTGCAAGATGCGGAATGGCAATGTCCATTTCGGGGCGTTCATCGATCTGAACCAGTACATCGCGAACGACGATGGAAAGCTGGTATGGCGCCGGGGCGGGAATTTCGGGGCGACGTGCAGCTCCATCTCCGTCATCCATCCGCAGATCGGCCGCATGGGGGCCATCTGCCGGCAGAGGAACGGCATGACCGTCTTCTCGTTCATCCAGCTCGGCGACCACATCGCCAACATCGACGGCAACCTCGTCATCGTGGGGTTCGGCCCCGAGCACGACGAGCTTTAGCAGGCTGCTGATGAACTTGCCGAACGCAAAGGGGGCGCGCGCGCCTGCGCGGTGACCCTTGCACCGGCGCGAAGGCGCCCGGGACACGTGCACGGCGTGGGATGCACCGGAGCAAGCGCGATTGTGACGCCGTGATCCGCGCGCTCGCATCGATGCAAGCGCCGAGAGGAACACGTCACGGTGACGCTTGGACGGGTGCAAGCGCTCCCGCGCCGCATGCGAGGCGTGCCTTGAACACGTGCAAGGCACGCCTCGCAGGTCGGTTCGCGTGCCTTGCACGCGTGGGACACCCACCGAGCGGCGTCTCTCGGATGATTTGCACGCGTGCAAGGCTCACCTTGGGGTCGGTTGCCCAGACGCGGCTCCTCGAGGCCGCAAACGAGGTGCCAGGGATCCTACTTCTCTTCGACGGGCTCGAGCTTCTCGGGGGGCATCTTGCCGACGATGATGCCGTTGATCACGCAATTGCCGTTCTGGATCTCGCCGTCTCGCCACGACACGGACACCGAGGAGCGGTACTTGCATTTGCCGCCGGACGCACAGCAGCCGATCGTCGCGCCTGCGCAGGTCGCGCTGCAATTGAGGACGGTGGTGGTGGAAAGAGGGGCGGTGGTATCCGCGGAGAGGACGCCGGTGTAGAGAGCGGCGACGGCGAGCGTGGCAAGGCAGATGGCTTTCTGGATGCTCTTCGTGATGTTCATAAGCAACCTCCAGCGCGAGCGACGCGCGAGTGATGCCATGGTTCTAAGGGATGGCGCAGAGGCTCGTCCAGCACGCGGGACTTTCAAATCCTTACGCGTGGGGGCCCTGTCTGCTAATGCCGCCACGCCAGCCATTCGAGGGCCCGCGTAGCTGCTTCGCGCACATGCTCGTCCGGATCGCTTTGAATCCGCCGCAGGGTGGCCACCGCCGACGAGACATGCAGGCGGCCCAAGGCATACGCGGCCTGGCGTCGGACGCGCGGCTCGCCGTCTTCGAGCGCCCGTGCTTCGAGCCGCGGGAGCAATGCATGCCGTCGCGCTCGCCCTTCGACATGATGGGCCGCCATTGCGGCGGCCTCGCGTATCTCGGCCGCCGGGTGCGCGAGCGCCTCGGCGAGCGCATCGCCATCCTCGATGGGCGAGAGGAACGAGAGCACCCTGGCGGCTCGACCGGGCGCGAGTCCGTTCGCCATGGCATCGAGCAGCGGGCGCGGCGAGCGGAGGAGCCGGCGGAGCACACGCTGGACCTCCGAATCGATCCCGAAAGACGGTGGGTCGTGCGAGAGCATCCGGAGAAGCGGCCCGATGGCGGCCGGATCGCCGATCTTCCCGAGCGCCTCCACGGCGATTTCGACGGTCGCGTCCGGCGCGCCCTCGTCGAGGACACGCAAGAGCCACGGCACGCCCTCGGCGGCGCGCAGATGGCCGAGCGCGCCCAGCGCGGCATTTCGAGATCGCCCCTTCTCACCCGCCTCGCAAATGCGGAGGAGCTCCGGTACCATCCGCCGATCACCCGCCCTCGCGCGCAGGGCGAGTTTCCACAGGGGATCCAATGCGCTCTCCGGGAGGGCAGCGAGGCCATCGAGATCCCGCCGTCCGAGCCTCACGAGGGTCTCCCAGACGACGCCACCGACGCTGCTCGCGGGGTGGCCGAGCAGCGGGACGAGATGAGGGATGGCGCGGGGATCGCCGAGATCGCGGAGCAGCCGGACGTTGCATTTGATCTCGTACGCATTGCGGCCGCCGAGCGCTCGCGTGATCACGTCGACGGACGTGGGGCCCGAGCGTCGCGCGATCGCGACGAGGTCGGACGGATGCGGACGGGCTCCGAGGGGGAGCGCGAGGGCCGCCTCGAGCGCGGGCCGCCCGAGATCGCCGAGCGCCGTCACGATCGCTCGACGAAGCGCCTGGGCGCGAAGGAACGCCGACCTCGTCTCGGGCATCCACCCGTCGATCGTGCCGCACCATTCCCACGAATCGAAAGCGCGGACGGCGAGGTCGTAACGGGCGAGCAACGTCGGAATCGCGGCGAGATCACGTGTTCGGCCGAGGGCTCGCGCGGCTTTCGGGGCGTGTTCGGGGTCGTCGAGCGTCGCCACGAGCTCGGTGAAGGAACGGCGGGGCCTCGGCGACATCGGCGCCATCCTAGCAGCTCGTGGGGCGCGAGGTCCTTCCCTCGTCCGCCCTCTCGCCTCGCTCACGGGAGGCGAGGAGCCTGCTTGTCCGAGCCCCCGCGCGCGCGTGGCGGCGCGACGAAGAAGGGATGCAGCGATTGACAGTTGTTTATGCCACACGAAGAAATGGCCGCGGGCCCCTGCCATGCGTCGCAGCAACAATCCGTCTCATCCGCAGTCTTCCGTGCGTGGGCCTCGGACTGCGGATCCGGATTTTCGCACCCTCTTCGAGTCCGCCCCCGGGCTCTACCTCGTCGTCGAACCCGATGCGCCTCGGTACACGATCGTCGCGGTGAGCGATGCTTACGCGCGCGCGACGATGACGAGGCGCGAACAAATACTCGGTCGCGGTATTTTTGAGGTATTCCCTGCCAACCCGTCGACGTCGGTTCGAGGCGCGACGGCCGTCCGGAACCTCGGCGCGTCCCTCGAGCGGGTGCTTCGTCGTCGAGTCCAGGATACAATGCCCATTCAGCAGTACGACATCCGCCGGCCTGAGGAGGAAGGGGGCGGATTCGAAGAGCGATGGTGGTCCCAGGTCAACTGCCCGGTCTTCGGGCCCGACGGCGAGCTCATCTATGTCACGCACCGCGTCGAGGACGTCACGGAGTTCGTCCGCATCAAGCAAGCAGGCCTCGAAGCACAGAGGCTGACCGCCGACCTCCGTATCCAGGCAGAGAACATGGAGGCCGAGATCTTCCAGCGAGGAAAGGAGATCACGGAGGCCAACCGGCAGCTCGTGCGCGCCAACGACGAGATCACGCGGCTCTACGAGAAGACCAAGGAGCTCGACCGGCTGAAGTCCGAGTTCTTCGCGAGCGTCAGCCACGAGCTTCGCACGCCGCTCGCGCTCATCCTCGGGCCCACGCAGCGTCTCCTCGATGAACCCGAGATCAGCCCGGCTCTTCGTCGCGACATCGAGGTCATCGAACGCAATGCACGCACGCTTCATCACCACGTCGATGACCTCCTCGACGTCGCGAAGATCGACGCGGGACGAATGACGCTCGCGTATTGCGAGATCGATCTGGCGCGATTGGCCCGCTTCGTCGCCAGCCACTTCGAGGTGCTGGCCAGGGAGAAGGGCATCGCATTCACGGTCGAGACAGAGGGTGTGCTGTGGGCGGAGGTCGACGCGGAGAAAATGCAGCGGGTCCTCCTCAACTTGCTCTCGAACGCATTCAAATTCACGCCTGCCAGCGGGCGCATCCGCGCGAGCTTGCGACAGACCCCCGAGGATCGCATCGTCATCGAGGTGGCGGACAGCGGCCCCGGCGTTCCCGTGGACAAGCGAGAAGCCGTATTCGAACGCTTCCGCCAGCTCGAGGGCGGAGCGACACGGCGATTCGGGGGGACGGGCCTCGGCCTCGCGATCGCGCGTGATTTCATCGCCCTGCACCACGGCGCGATCTCCGTCTCCGAAGCGCCCGAAGGTGGAGCCTCGTTCGTGGTGGACCTGCCCCGACGAGCGCCGCCCGACGCCGTCGTGCGGCCCCGGGCGGCCGATGGACCCTCGGGGGGGCCTGTGCCGGCGGTGATATCGCAGGCTGCCTTCGAGGTTCACGCGGGGCCTCCGGTCGAGGGGGTCGGAGAGCCGGGACGCCCGCTCGTGCTCGTGGTGGAAGACAACCGCGAAATGAGCAGATTCATCCTCGAGAGCCTTTCGTCCGAGCATCGCGTCGTGGCGGCGTTCGATGGCATGGAGGGCCTGCGAAAAGCGCTGGAGCTCGAGCCCGACCTCGTCCTCTGCGACATCATGATGCCGAAGCTGAGCGGCGACGCGCTCGTTCGCGCGATCCGCTCCCACCGCGAGCTCGATAGGATCCCCATCGTGCTCCTCACGGCGAAGTCGGATGACGAGCTGCGGGTGAAGCTCTTGCGCGAGGGCGCCCAGGATTACATCACGAAACCTTTTACCGTCGACGAGCTGCGCGCGCGTATCGACAATCTCATCGCCGGAAAAAGAGGGCTCGAAGCCCAGGCGCGGCTCGCAGCGCTCGTCGAGCAGGCGCCGGACGGCATTTTCGTCGCCGATCTCGAGGGGCGTTATACCGACGTGAACACCGCTGGCTGCCGCATGCTCGGGTATGCCCGCGAGGAGATCCTCGGAAAGACCATGGTCGATTTCATACCTCCGCGAGACGTCCCCCGGCTCTCGCATGCCAGGGAACATCTCCTCGCGGGGTCCGTGGAGGTCGCCGAGTGGAGGCTACGGACCAAGGAGGGGGCCTACTTGCCGGTCGAGGTGTGCGAAAAGGTCCTCCCCGACGGTCGATGGCAGAGCCTCATTCGTGACATCAGCGAGCGAAAGCGCGCCGAGGAGGCGCTCCGCGCGTCGGAGGCGAGGTTCGCAGGGCTGATCTCGATCGCCGCCGACGCCATCGTTTCGATCGACCAGGACCAACGGATCCGCATTTTCAATGATGGCGCGGAGCAAATCTTCGGCTGGAAGCGCGACGAGATCCTAGGCCGGCCCGTGGATGTCTTGATCCCGGAACGGCTGAGAGAGCGCCATCGGCAGCACGTTCGCGACTTCGCGAAGAACCCGCTCCCGGCGCGAAAGACATCCGAGCGCGGCACCATTTCGGGGCTCCGCAAGGACGGCGTGGAGTTCCCAGCAGAAGGAGCCATTTCCAAGCTCGACGTGGAGGGCGCGCCTCTCTTCACCATCATCCTCCGCGACATCACCGAGCGCAAGGAGGTCGAAAAGGAGCAAGAGCTCCTCTTGAACGTCGGCGCCGTTCTGGCCTCGAGCCTCGATTACGATCAGACCGTGGACAGCCTGTTGAGCCTCGTCGTCGGCCATCTGGCGGACTGCTGCATCGTGGAGCTCATGAACGAGGATGGGGGACGTCGCTTCAAGGTCGCCCATGCGGATCCCGCCAAGGCAACCGTCGCGGAGGCTCTCCAGCGGCTCGAGCTCGATCGAGGGGGGCCGCGCCTCGTTTCGAGGGTCTTCGAGACCAGACAGCCGCTCCTCGTCAACGAGGTGACGCCCGCGTACCTGGAATCGATCGCGCAGAGCGAGGAGCACCTGCGGCTGCTGCGCGAGCTCGATCCGAAATCCCTCATCGGCGTGCCGCTGATTGCGCGTGGAAATCTCGTGGGTGCCCTCCTTCTCCTCAGCACGACGGCGGCTCGGTACGCGGCGCGGGAGTTTGCCGTGGCCCAGGAGCTTTCGCGCCGAGCCGCCCTGGCCGTGGACAACGCGTGCCTCTTCCGCAACGCTCAGCGAGCCATCCGGGTACGCGACGACATGCTCGGTATCGTCGCGCACGACCTCCGCAATCCGCTGAACGCCATTTTCGTTCACGCGGAGCTTTTGCGGCGTGCGCGGGAACCAGGGATCTCTCGACGCGGGGAGTCGATTCAGCATGCCGCGCTGCGCATGAATCGTCTCATCCAGGATCTCCTCGACGTGGCTCGCCTCGACGCGGGGCAGCTCTCCGTCATGCGTGGCGACGTCCCCGCGGACAAGGTTGCCATCGAGGCGGTGGAGGCACAGAGACCGTTCGCGCGCGAATGCTCGGTGGAGCTCGAGCTCGATGTGGCGGCAGAGCTTCCTGAAATATGGGCGGATCGCGATCGCGTCTTGCAGGTGTTCGAGAACCTCATCGGCAATGCCATCAAGTTCACCCGAGCGGGCGGACGGATTCGCGTGGGTGCGGCTCGGCGGGAGCAAGCGGTGCTCTTCTGGGTCGCGGATACGGGCCTGGGGATTCCCATGCAACAGATCCCGCACCTCTTCGATCGATTCTGGCAGGCAAAGGAGGCCGACCATCGCGGCGCCGGCCTCGGCCTGTCGATCGTCAAGGGCCTCGTCGAGGCACATGGCGGCAGCGTCTGGGCGGAGAGCACGGTCGGCGTGGGCAGCACGTTTTTCTTCACCATTCCCATCGCGCGGCCGTGGGAGCTCCGAGGGCCCAGTTGAGCTCTGCGAGGCAAGGTCGAGCGAGAAGGATTCGACCGCCGGATGGTCGGCTTCCAAGATCCACCGGACGTGTCGCTCGGCGGCCGTTTCGTTCACGCGGCGCTCGTCTGCCACCGGAGCACCGCGAGCGCGACGGCGACCTCCACGCGATTTTGCTCGAGGGGTCGCGGGAGGAGCTCCTCGGCGCGGGCGAGCCGGCGCAGCAGGGTATTGCGATGGGTGTGGAGGCGCGCTGCCGTGCGGGAGGCGTTGCACCCTTCGTCGAGGAAAGTCCGCAATGCGCTCCTGAGCTCGGGGCTCGCCGATTCGAGGTCACCGAGCGTGTGTTTGACGAAATGGTCGGCGCCCTCGGGATCGCGGGTGACCAAGGAGACGAGTCGGACCATGTCGAAGCTGACGACGCGTTGATCGGAGCCCAGGCGGGCGATCATGCGCTGGGTGGTGAGGGCGTCGAGGTGGCTGCGACGAAAGCCCTCGATTTTGCGGCTCCTGGGTCCCATTGCGATGCGGACGCCGGGCAGCGATCGTATCGCCGTGCGTAGCCGCTCGAGGTCGGGTTCGGCTTCTCCTGGCACCCAGACCCACAAAGTCGCCGCGCTGGCGACGACGATGAGGGGGCGTTGCGCGCCCGCGGCGCGGGCCAGGGCGTCGGCCGCGCTTTCGAGGGAGCCGAGATCGGACGCGGCCTCGTCGCTCCAGACGACGGCGGCTCGGTGGGTCTGGTCGAGCTCGTAGCCGAGCCGCCGTGAAGCGGTTTGGGGGCTGATCGGCGCGCCATCCAGGAGGAGCGCGACGACTTCGCGGCGCTCGGCGTGGGTGCCGCGGGTCAGCTCGTCGCGCTCGGCCTCCATCTGGGCGGAGACGCCCGCGAGCGTCGCGTCGAGGAAAAACGAGATGGAGCGGGCCGAGATATCGAGCATCTCGCGCAGCTCGTCCGGATCGGAGGTCAGATCGAAGGCAATCGACATCCACCGGAGCCAGGCCGCGTTTTGCCCGGTGCGATAGGCGTGCAGCGCGGACTCGGTCACCCCACGACGCACGAGGTCACGTGCGTTGCCGAGCGACTCGGCGCCGAGGTGGGGCGCGACCGGCGCGCCTGGGTCATGGAGGTTCGCCTCCGCCCAGTGGAAGAAATACGCGCGCATCGTTCGGCGCGTGGCCGCCGCGAGCACCGGGTCCTCGGCGACGACCTTCATGGTCTCGATGGCCAGCGTCGCCTTGTCGAGCTCCTCGAGCCACTCGTGGGGTGTGTTCAGGGCCATCTCGGCGCCGCGTCGGATCAACTCGCGCGCACGCTTCGACGGGCGCGGCCACGGCCACGCGTCCGGTTTGTTCTTCCGATGGTGCATCTTGCACCAACCGTAACAACGTTTGATGCAATGTGCACCTTGTCGCGGCCGGCCTCGTCCTCCACGTTCGCGTCATCGGCAGCCGGCCGAGCCGTATTCATCGTCGGCGTCGGTAGGAGCATCAGGAAATCCCATGTTGGGAATGACGGAGCGAACCATGGTCAGGGGTTCTGCGAGGTTCCTTCTTGTGATCGTTTTCATGTTCGGCTGCGTTTCGCAGGAGCCTCTCGAAGGGCAGGGCTTTCGCAGGGAGATGCCCGATCCCGAGGAATCGTGGGACAAGGACTGCTCGGGCGAGCATGATTGGAACGGTTGTGACGACTGCAATCCGTGCACGTGGGACGCGTGGTGCGATCCTGACGATTGGGACGCCTGGATCCCCGAATGGTGCCAGGACGTGGCCACGCTCGGGCACGCTGTCTGCGTGCACTTCGATCGGACGACGCCGATCGGGCAGATCAACGACTGCTTTCCGATCGCGCCGGTGACGGACGTTCGCGCGGGGAAGTGCTGCGCGGGGACATGCGTCGATAACGCGTCGGCGTGTGAGACGGACCCGGTTTCACATTGAGACACGCTTCGGAGGGGCGCCGCGCTGGCGCTCGCGCAGAGCAGGACCGAGCCATGAGGCGAGGACCGCCGCGAGGCTCTCGACCCGGGGTCGGCACGGCCCGAGCCCTATCCGCACCGCTTCCGCACCCGGCTCCCGCGTTTGTCGTGTGAGCCGCGCCTCGCCTGTGGTAGGAACGTGAGCCGTGTCGAGCCGAGGCCGCGCCGCGGGGCAAGAGCAAAGCGACCGCAACACCCCCGCGAGCACCGTGAGCTCGACGACGCTGACGCACGCGGATGGCCCGTCCTCCGCCCCGAAAGGCACGGTCCGTCGCTTCCGCCTCACCGTCGTCGAAGGGCCCGCGCGCGGCGTCACGTGGCAGTCCACGGGCGATCGCTGCTCGATCGGCTCCCACCACCGCAACGACCTCATCGTCGACGACCCCACGGTCTCTCGGTTTCACTGCGAGATCTTGGTCGACGAGGGCGGCGTGCGCGTCCGCGACCTCAAGAGCCGCAACGGCACCGTGCTCGACGGGGTCGCGGTCCTCGAAGCGTTCCTGCGCGTCGGTAGCCTCCTTCGGGTCGGAAAGACCGTGATCCGCTTCGAGCTCGCCGCCGAGACGAACCGGCTGCCGCTCTCCGAGGAGACCCGCTTCGGCTCGCTCGCGGGCGTCTCGCCGGCGATGCGCGCGACGTTCGCGATGCTCGCGCGGGCGGCCGAGAGCGACGTGACGGTGCTGCTCGAAGGCGAGACCGGCACGGGCAAGAGCCAGGCGGCGCACTCGATTCACAAGAAAAGCGCGCGCAGCGAGGGGCCGTTCGTCATCGTCGATTGCGGGGCCATCCACGGGAACCTGCTCGAGAGCGAGCTTTTCGGGCACGAGAAAGGCGCGTTCACCGGGGCCACGGACAAGCGGGTCGGCGCGTTCGAGGAGGCGTCGGGCGGGACGTTGTTCCTCGACGAGGTCGGCGAGCTGCCCGTCGACCTGCAACCGAAGCTGCTCCGCGCGCTGGAGGCGCGGGAGGTGCGCCGCGTGGGGTCGAACGCGTACAGGCCGGTCGACGTGCGCGTGATTGCCGCGACGAACCGCGACCTCCGCACGGACGTGAACGTCGGCCGTTTCCGCGCCGATCTTTATTTTCGCCTCGCGGTGGTCACGATTGGAATGCCGCCGTTGCGCCGGCGGCCCGAGGACATCCCGGCGCTGGCCGAGGAGATCCTCACGTCGCTCCGCGCGCCCCGTGACGCGGCGGAGCAGCTGCGCACGCCAGAGTTCATGGCGCAGCTCCGGGGCGGCGCGTGGCCCGGCAACGTGCGCGAGCTCCGCAATTACGTGGAGCGGTGCTTGATCCTCCGCACGATCGAGCCGGCCATCGAGAGCGCGGGCGCGGCGGAGGAGGGGTTCGTCGTGGATCCGACGGCGCCGTACGCCTCGGAGCGGGAGCGCGCCATGGCCGATTTCGAGCGCCGGTATTTCAAGGCGCTCCTGCGATTGCACGACGGCAAGGTCGCGCGCGCGGCGGGCGCGGCGGGGATGGATCGCACGTATCTCTATCGGCTGCTGCGACGCCACGGAATCGAGCCCTAGGGGCAGATCGCATGGAGCGCCATCCGGAGAGCCAGCGCGATCGATCGGGGGAGGCTTCGACGAGGGAGCCGGATCCGGATCCCGCGTTCGCCCGGACCGCGCAGGCCATGACCGGGCCAAACCCGGAGCCTTCCTCCCGCTCGACGGTGTCCGCGACGTCTCCGCCGATCGCATTCGGCGCGCCGGCGATCCCGGTGGAGTCCTTGTCGCTCCACGCCGGCAGCGTCATCAAGCATTACGAGATCATCCGCGAGCTCGGCCAGGGCGGCATGGGGCGTGTGTTCCTGGCGCGGGATACGCGGCTCGCGCGGCTCTGCGCGATCAAGCTCCTCGTCGGGTACACGGGGAGACGCGCCGGGCGGTTTCTGGCCGAGGCGCGGGCCACGGCGCGCTGCAAGCACGAGAGCATCGTGGTCGTGTACGAGGTCGACGAGCTCCAGGGGTATCCCTACATGGTGCTCGAATACCTCGAGGGCCGCACGCTCCGGTCGTGGATGAACGAGCGGGCGCGCGCGAGCGGCGTCTCGCCGAGCGTCGCGGCGGAGATCATGATTCCCGTCCTGCGCGCGCTCGTCTGCGCGCATGAAATGGGCATCGTGCACCGGGATCTCAAGCCGGAGAACATCCTCCTGACCGAGGGCGGCCAGGTGAAGGTGCTCGATTTCGGCATCGCCAAGCGCTTCACGCTCGACAACACGGGGACGATGACGATTGCGGCGCCGCGGCAGGGCGACGATGTGTCGACGACCGAGGACGGGACGGTCGTCGGCACGCCGCCGTACATGTCGCCCGAGCAATGGCTGGGGCTCGACGTCGATCCGCAATGCGACGTCTGGGCCGCCGGGATCATCCTGCACGAGCTCGTCACGGGCGCGCACCCGCTCGCGCCCGTGAGCATGGCGCGGCTCGTCGGCGTCCAGGTCCTCGAACTGGCGATGCCGAGCGCGCTCGAATCACGCCCCGACCTCGGGGCCCTCGGCGCGCTCATCGATCGATGCCTGAAGAAACGAAAAGCGGAGCGGATCGGATCGGCGCGGGAGCTGCTCGCGGCGCTCGAATCCATCGTGGACGCGCCGACGACGGTGGCGCTGTCGGACGACGACAATCCGTTTGCCGGTCTCTCCGCATTCCAGGAATCGGACGCCGCGCGGTTCTTCGGCCGCGAGCGTGACATCGCCGGCGCGGTCGGGCGCCTGCGCAACCAGCAGCTCGTGGTCGTGGCCGGGCCCTCCGGCGCGGGCAAATCGTCGTTCGTGCGCGCGGGGATTCTCCCTGCATTGAAGCGCTCGGGCGCCTGGGAGGCGTTCATTCTGCGCCCGGGGCGCAAGCCGCTCGCCGCGCTCGCCGACGTGCTCGCCCAGATCGCCGATCCGAAGGCCGACCTCCGCGGCAGCGTGCCCCCTACGATCGACATCGAGGAGCTCGCGGCGACGTTGCGCAGCCGCCCCGGCTACCTCGGCGCCCGCCTGCGCGCGCGGTGCCGGCGCGCGGGGGCGGACCATCACATTCTCTTGTTCGTCGATCAATTCGAGGAGCTTTATACCCTCGGCGCGAGCCCGGACGAATGGAAGGCGTTTCTCGCCTGCCTCGAAGGCGCGGCCGACGACGCGTCCTCGCCGCTGCGCGTGGTGCTCGCCATGCGCTCGGATTTTCTGGACCGGCTCGTCGACAATCGGCATTTCATGACCGAGGTGACCCGCGGGCTCGTCTTCTTGCCGCCGCTCGGCCGCGAGGGGCTGCGCGCGGCGCTCACGAAGCCCATCGAGGCGGCGGGGTATCGATTCGAGGGCGACGAGCTCGTCGAGCAGATGCTCGATACCCTGGAGAACACGCGGAGCGCCTTGCCACTCTTGCAATTCACGGCGACGAAGCTGTGGGAGGCGCGGGATCGGGAACACAAGCTCCTCTCGCGCGAGAGTTATCGCGCGCTCGGCGGGGTCGCGGGGGCGCTCTCCACGCACGCGGACGCGGTGCTCGCGACGCTCTCCGGGCCGGAGCAGGCGCTCGCGCGGTCGATTCTCTTGCGGCTCGTCACGCCCGAGCGCACGCGCGCGCTCGTGAACCTGGCCGAGCTCCGCGAGCTCTCCGAGGGCGGCGACGCCACGGAGCAGGTCGTGCAGCACCTCGCCGCCGCGCGGCTGCTCGTCATCGAGACGGGCGGCGATTGGGAGGGGTCGACGGTCGAGATCGTCCACGAATCGCTGGTCGAGCGGTGGTCGAAGCTCCGGCAATGGCTCGACGAGAACGAGAAGGACGCGCAGTTCCTCGCGCGCCTCCGCGCCGCGGCCCAGCAATGGTATGCGAGCGCCGAGGCCGAGGGACTCGTCTGGCGCGACCGCGCCGCCGAGGAGGCGCGTCAATGGCTCGAGCGACGCCGCGCCGCGCAGGGCGCGGGCACGCCGTCCCGGCTCGGCAAGCGCGAAGAGCGATATCTCGTGGCCGTCGTGGCGCTCGCCGATCGGGAGCGGGGCCTGCGCCGCCGCGTGTTCGGCGGGGCGCTCGTGATGCTCGGCGCCATTGCGGTCGTGTTTTCGTACCTGGCCCTGCGCGCCGGGGAGCAGGCGCGGCGCGCCGATCAGCAGGCCTCGCACGCGGACGAGGAGCGGGCGCGCGCGCAGGCCGAGGCGAGGCAGGCGCGCAATGCGACGCGGATCGCCGCGGCGCGCGAGCAGCAAGGGGATCCGACGACGATGCTCGCGCTCCTGCGTGAGGTCGAGCCGCCCGAGGTGCCCCGCGGCTGGTCGGAGCTCGCGCGGTGGGCGCTTCAGAGCGGGCCGGCCCGCGTGGTGCTCACGCATCCGGCCCTCGTGATGTCCGCGGCCTACAGCCCCGACGGCAAACGGATTGCCACCGCGTCGGAGGACGGCATCGTGCGGGTATGGAATGCCGACGGCCGCGGCGAGCCGCTCCTCCTCCGGGGACAGGAAGCCGTGCAATCGGTCGCATGGAGCCCCGACGGTCGCCGCATCGCGGGGGCGTCGTGGGACAAGACCGTGCGGATCTGGAATTCGGACGGCGCGGGCCGCCCGATGATTTTTTCCGGCCATGAGGACGCGGTCCGATCCGTGGCGTGGAGCCCCGACGGCTCCCGGCTCGTCTCGGCGTCGCGGGACAAGACAGCGCGTATCTGGCGGAGCGACGGCACGGGCGAGCCCGTGATCCTCCGCGGGCACGAGCAGGGATTGCGCTCCGCGGCGTTCAGCCCCGACGGCGCGCGTGTCGTCACCGCCTCCGAGGACAAGACGGCGCGGGTATGGAATGCGGACGGCTCGGGCGAAGCCGTGGTCTTTCGGGGCCACTTCGCGGCGGTCAACTGGGCGACGTTCCGGCCTGACGGCGAGCACATCGTCACGGCCTCGTGGGACAAGACCGTGCGGGTCTGGAATGCGGACGGCTCGGGCGAGCCGCAGGTCCTCACGGGCCACCAGGACGGCGCGTATTCGCTCGCGTTCACCTCCGAGGGCGGGCGCGTCCTCACGGCGTTCCAGGGCGAGGGCTTGCGCCTTTGGGCCGCGGAGAACTCCGGCGATCCCTCGGTATTCAGGGGGCACGAGGACGCCATTCAACGCGCGTCGTACAGCCCCGACGGGCAATTCGTCGTGACCGTATCGTCGGACAAGACCGCGCGGGTCTGGAGCGCGGAGGGGACGGGCAGGCCACTCTTGCTCAAAGGGCACCAGCGTATCGTCTATCGGGCGTCCTTCAGCCCCGACGGCGGGCGTATCGTGACGGCCTCCTGGGACAACACGGCTCGGGTCTGGAATGCGGACGGCGCGGGCAAACCCGTGGTTTTGCGCGGCCATGAAAACGTGGTCCACTGGGCGGAGTGGAGCCCCGACGGGAAGCGGATCGTCACGGCCTCCGAGGACAGGACGGCGCGGATCTGGAATGCCGATGGGAGCGGCGAGCCGCTCGTGCTTCGTGGGCACCTGGCGACGGTCAAATGGGCCTCGTGGAGCCCCGACGGGAAGCGAATCGTCACGGCCTCCGAGGACAAGACGGCGCGGATCTGGAATGCGGACGGGAGCGGCGCGCCGCTGATCTTGCAGGGCCATCAAGCTGCCGTCAATGCGGCGTCGTGGAGCCCGGACGGTCAGCGCATCGTCACGGCGTCCCGCGACAAGACCGTCCGGGTGTTTCATTCCGATGGAACCGGCGAGCCGCTGCTCTTGCTGGACCACCAGGGGAACGTGCGGAGCGCCGTGTTCAGCCCGGATGGCAAGCGCATCGTCACGGCGTCGCACGACAGGACGGCGCGGGTGTGGAATGCCGATGGCAGCGGCGCGCCGCTCGTCCTCGAAGGGCACCAGCACTGGGTCAATTCGGCGGAGTGGAGCCCGGATGGGAAGCACATCGTCACGGCCTCGCAGGACAAGACCGTGCGGATCTGGAGCGCGGACGGGAGTGGCGAGCCGCTCGTCCTGCGTGGCTCCGATTTCGTGGTGAACTCGGCGGTTTATAGCCCCGACGGGAAGCGGATCGTCACGGCATCGGACGACAAGGCCGCGTGGGTATGGACCGACCTCGAGCCGCTCACCGGCGTCGAGGACCCGAAATTGTGGTCGGCGACGGCGTACTGCATGTCGGTCGAGCGGCGGATCGCGCTCCTGAACGTGCCCGAAGCCATGGCGCGGGCCGAGCAAGAGGCCTGCGAGCGGCGCGTCTCCGGGGCGCCCCGCTGATCTGTCGACAGCCCGTCCACACCTGTCGACGCCGGGGCCACGTCTCCGGGGGGCGCGGCGAACAAGTGCCGTGATCGCGCGGGAAAACGGCGTGGCACGATCGGTGCTGAGGGCCTCGCATCCGACTCGAACGAGGTGTCCCGATGCGCAAGGTTCTCGTCCCCCTCTCGCTCTTTTGCCTTCTCGGCTGTAGCAACGCCACGAGCTTCGTCCGGAGCGACACGACGCTCGGGCGTGTCGTCGTGTATCGGAATGGCGTGGCGTATTTCGAGCGGTACGCCGAGATCGACGGGGATTCGCTGCGCCTGAGCGTGCCCGACGACAAGGTCGACGATTTCTTGAAATCGCTCACCGTGATCGACGCGACGACGGGCAAACCCGCGCCGATCGCGTATCCGACCGTGGGCTCGGGCTATGACGGGCAGGGGGGAAACCTCGTCAACATGGAGATCCAGCTCCAGGGCCCGAAGCCGCACAAGCTGCGGCTCTCCTACGTGACCGAGGCGCCGTCGTGGAAGCCGAGTTATCGCATCTCCATGGGCAAGGACGGGAAGACGAAGGTCGACGCCTGGGCCGTCGTCGACAATACCTCGGGGGAGGACTGGAACCAGGTCAAGCTCGGGGTCGGGTCGAGCTCGGCGCTCTCGTTCCGCTTCGATCTGCGCACGATCCGCGTGGTCGAGCGAGAAACGTTGCAATCGGACGGCCTCTTTGCGCAGGCGCCGCCGATGGGCGGGGCGACGCATGGGGGGCAGCCGGGGCAGCCCGGGAAGCGCATTCTCGCGAACCTCGACGACACGAAGCTCGCGACGGTCGCGGGGAGTACGAGCCCCGAGAACGGCCTCGTCGTCGATGGGGCGAGCACAGGCGCAGTCGCGATCAGCTCGGACTTCACGAGGCGCGTCCCGCTCAACGCTCCTCGCGCCACCCGCTCTTTCGAATCCCTCGCCGCTGTCGCGCCCGGGGCGGAGATGCAGATCAGTGCGACCCCGGAGTCGTCCCCGCCGCCTCCGCCGCCTCCGCCTCCGCCTCCTCCGCCGAAGACGATGGAGCAGATCCAGATCGAGCAGCTCGTGGCCAAGTATCGGAGCAACCGCAAGCAGATCGTCG
Organism: Polyangium sp. 6x1; assembly: GCF_029946515.1. Taxonomy (GTDB): domain Bacteria; phylum Myxococcota_A; class Polyangia; order Polyangiales; family Polyangiaceae; genus Polyangium. The sequence continues at coordinate 45,920 of NZ_JARZHH010000020.1, read as the reverse complement.
TGGAAGGGTATGCCGACGCGAAGGACACCGACCAACAGGCCGCCTCGCTCCAGCGGGCAAACCGCGCGCGTGAGCAGCTCATCCGCGCCGGGCTGCCGGCCGCGCAGATCGCGGCGGTGGGCAATGGGCTGCAGGTGGGGCGCAAGGGCGGCGTGAGCATCGTGGAGTCGGTCGACACCGAAGCGCAAATGAAGAAAACGGCGAGCCTCTCGCCGGCCGAGGAGGCGAGCGCCGAGCCGATCGGCACGGCGCATTTCGAGTCGACGATCCCCATGACCGTGCCTCGCACGACGAGCGCGATGGTCTCCATTTTGAGCGAGGAGACCGACGGCGGCTTCGTGTACTTCTACGATCCGGAGAGCACGCGCGGCAATACGACGTTCCCGTTCAAGGCGGTGCGCCTGAAAAACCCGACCGATTCCGTGCTGGAGAGCGGGCCCGTGACGGTGTTCGGTGACGGGCGGTTCATCGGCGAGGGCATGAGCGATCCGATCCCGGCGCGCTCGTTCGCGTTCATTCCTTTCGCGCTCGACCGGCAGATCGTGGTGGAGCGCAAGGACGACGAGGCCGACGAGATCACGCGGATCCTGTCGGTGCAGCGGGGCGTGTTCTCGACGGAGGTGAAGCACACGCGGCGAAAAACGCTCGTCTTGACGAACCGGTCGCAGGACGACGCGACCGTGTACGTGCGGCACACGGTGGCGAAGGGGTATTCGCTGGCGAAGGCGCCGCCGTCGCGGGAGCGGATGGGCGATGCGTATCTGTTCCGCGTGGAGATCGGGCCGGGCAAGAAGGTGGACGTCGACATCGACGAGGAGACGCCGGTCTTCCGGACGACCGATTTGCGCAACGAGGTGGGGATGGAGATGGTGCGGGTGTATTTGTCGGGCCCGTCGGCGAGCGGGAAGCTGAAGGAGAGCGTGGGCGCGCTCCTCGATCTGCACAAGGAAATGGCGAACCTGGAGCAGCGGATCACCACGACCCGCGAGCAGCTCGCCGAGTATCGGCAGCGATTGGACGAGCTGCACGCGCAGATCGTGACGCTCAAGGTGGTGAAGAGCGGGGGGCCCTTGATGCAGAACCTGGAGAAGAAAATGCAGGAGGTGAGCGACCGGATCTCGAAGGCGACGATCGATCTGGTGGCGCAGCAGGAGAAGCTGATGCTCGCGAGGATAAGGTTCCAGGACGGGGTGGCGGAGCTGTCGCTTTAGCGGACGCGAGATTCGCTCGCGAGCCGAGGCGCATTCCGCTAGAGTGGGCGGGAGCGATGGCCGAAGAGCACGAGGAGCTGGAGCGCGAGATTCGACGCCACCTCGCCGAGGGGCACCCCGAGAGGGCGGCGACGCTCGCGATCCGCGGCTTCGGCGCGGAGATCTTCGGTTTCCTCGTCACGTTCCACCACGACGAGGAGGAGGCGGCGGAGGTCTTCGCCGCCTTCAGCGAGCGGCTGTGGCGCGATCTGCGCGCCTTCCGCGGGGACAGCTCCTTCCGCACCTGGGCCTATGTCCTCGCGCGGCACGCCTCGCTCAATCACCGGCGCGACGCGCGGCGCCGCGAGAAGAGGCAACGGCCGCTGCCCGATGGCTCGGATCTCTCGGCGATCGCCGACCAGATCCGCAGCGAGACGGCCTCGTACCTGCGCACCGAGCGGCAAACGCGCTTCGCGGCCTTGCGCGCGTCGTTGCCCCCCGAGGATCAGATGCTCCTCGTGCTCCGCGTCGATCGGGGGCTCGCGTGGAATGATCTCGCCCGCGTGCTTCACGAGGGCGACGCGCCGCTCGGCGAGGCCGAGCTCTCGCGCGAGGCCGCGCGCCTGCGCAAGCGATTCCAGCTCCTCAAGGCGCGGCTCCTGGAGATGGGCAAACGCGCGGGGATCGTGGGCATGGGCCCGGACGGAACCTGAGGCCGGGCGCGCCGCGGTATTTTTTTCAGGGCGAGGTTCACATCGACGAACTGCGGTGCCTGCCTCCGCGAGCGGAGCCGCGGCCCCCGCGCCTCTCGGCTTTGCTCGTCGAGGAGACGTTTGCGATGAAAACTTCGTGGAAGGCCTGGAAAGCGGCTTGCGCCCTGCTCGTCCTCCCGGCGGCGACGACGATCGCCCCGAACGATGCGTATGCGTGGGAAGATACGCTGGATCCGCCCCCCACCGGGGATGATGTCATACCGCTGCCGTGGCCGATTCCGTGGCCCACGTGCAACTATTCGTACGTCGGCGACAAAGTCATCAGCGCGCTCGTGGACGAGCATCCGGGATACTGGGGCGCCTCGTGCAACAACTCGATGGACAAGTTGCTGCAGTTCCCCTCCGCCCAGTGGTGGGGGAACAACGTCCTGCCGGCAGGCCATTCCGACGATCTCCTCAACGAGATCTACAGCGTCATCACGGGCGCGACCCAGTACGTCGACGTGACGAGCCTTTCGTTCGAGGACGAGACGTTTTTGATGGTGATCCGCGAGGCCGTCGAGGAGCTGAACCAAAAAGCGCCCATCCCGCAGGGAGATCCCACGACGCCGCGGCTGCACGTGCGGTTCGTCACGGGGCACGGCGGACTTTCGCCGCAGCAGATCGTCGACAACGTGACGGCGCGTATCAAGAATGACCTCCGGATCCGCGTCTCCGCGGGCCGATTGCCGGGCATGCTCCCGGGCACCGTATCGTTCCCGCACAATCATTCGAAGATCATCGCCGCGGATGGGCGCACGGTCATCGCGGGCGGGATCAACCTCTGGGGGTTCCATTATGTCGATGCCCTGGCGCCCGTGCACGACGTCTCCGTGCGGCTCAGCGGCACGGCCGCGACGCACGCGCAGGAGTACGTGAACGAGCTCGTGGCCATGGAGTGCGCGGCGTACGAGTCGAACGGCGTGTGGCCCTACGACTGGGTCAGCCTCCCCAAGGTCCCCGTGGGCATGCTCGGCATTCTCACGAACGTCGGCGCTTGCTTCGACAAGTTCACGCCCCCGTTCAAGGTGGGCGGCGGCGATGTCCCGGTCATCGCGGTCGGCACCTCCGGGGCGCACCTCGGCGCCTTCGCCGATTCGCTGGCCGGTGACCGGGCGCTGTATGCGCTCATCGACGCGGCGCAGACGTCGCTCGAGATCAGCCAGCAGGACTTTTTTGCGTCTCCGTCCTGCGCTTGCCGCTCCTACTCCGACCAGCTCTGGGAGAAGCTGCGCGCCGCGATTCGGCGCGGGGTCCAGGTCAAGATCGTCCTCGACGCGGGCATTTACCAGAACGGCTGGACGGTCGACTGGACGGCCAAGCAGCTCGAATGGTTTTTCCTCGAAGACGAGATCCCCCCGGAGGAGATCGCGCAGGCCGGGTACGATTCCCAGGAGCAGCTTTATTGCGACAGGGTGCACGTGGCCCCGTTCAAGCACGCTTTCGCTCCGACGTGGGCGAGCGGCACGCCGTACACGAACCACTCCAAGTTCGTCATGGTCGACGATCAGGCGTTCTACGTCGGCTCGCAGAACCTCTATCCCGGCGGGCTCATGGATGGCTACTGCGGCGGGGCCGTCTCCGAGTTCGGCTTCGTCATCGACGACGCCACGCAAGCGAAAGACGTCAAAACGAGCTACTGGGATCCCACCTGGCATTACTCGGAGAGCGCCGAGGTCGCCTGTTGCGGAAACGGGGTCTGCGAGGCCGGCGAGGACGCCGTGGGTTGCGCCGTCGATTGCGCGGACGGCCTCTGCTCGCCGTCCGAATGCAACGACGTCGGCGGAGGCTGCTACTGCGACCCAGGCTGCGTCGAGTTCGGCGATTGCTGCCCCAATGCCTGCGAGGCCTGCGGGGCGTGCGGAGACGGGGGCGGGGGCGGTTCGGGTGGGGGCGGGGGCGGCACGCCAAACCCCGAGCCACCCACGACGGGGTCGAGCAGCTCGGGAGATCCGCACCTCGTGACGTTCGATGGGCTCCTGTACGACCTCCAGGCCGTCGGAGAGTTCGTCCTCGCGAGCGCATCGGATCGCATCGTTCAGATTCGCCAGGAGCCGCTCGGGAGCTCCACGTCGATTGCCTTGAACACCGCCGTCGCGGCGCTCGTCGGATCGGAGCGCGTAAGCATTTACGCGCGGCCCACGACGCGCCTCGTCGTCGAGGGCAACGACGTGCCCCTCACGAGCTACGGGGTCGTCTCGGTCGGCTCCGGGAAGGTCGAATGGCATGACAACCAGTTCTTGCTGCGCTTTGGCGGCGGCGAGAAGATGATGGTCCGCGTGCACCCGGGGGACCATGTCGACGTCGAGCTCCGGCTCCCCGACGGGTACCAAGGGCTCGTCACCGGGCTGCTCGGCAATTTCGATGGTTCGATCTCGAACGAGTTCAAGCTGCGCGACGGCACGCCGCTCGAGCAGCCGCTCTCGCACGAGGCGCTGCACGACACGTTCGCCGATAGCTTCCGCATCTCGCAGGAAGAGTCGCTTTTCGATTATGCGCCCGGGGAGAGCACGGCGACGTTCACGAACCTCGCGTTCCCGTCGCAGCCGGTGAGCGCGCATTCGCTTCCTCCCGCGGCGTACGCCGCTGCCGAGGCGACGTGCGTGCAGGCAGGCGTCGTGGACCCGGCGCTGCTCAATGCGTGCATTCTCGACGTGGCCTCGACGAACGACGCCTCGTATGCGACCGTGTTCGTCGGCGCCACGCCGCCCGTCGCGGCGATGGGGACCTACTTCAACGATTTCGAGGGCGCGCTGGGGCCCGAGTGGAGCGTCGTCTCGGGCGCTCTGCCGAGCGCCCTCGTGTCGGAGACGCCCGGCGGGAGCCGCCCGAAGACGAAGTTTTTGGGGCAATTCGACAATCACACGGTGAAGCTCACGCTCTCGCACCTGCCGCCGCACGAGCAGATCACGCTGGAGCTCGACGTCTTCGTCATCCAGACGTGGGACGGCAACGGCGGGCCGGATGGCTGGGGCCTCAAGATGGACGGCGGCTTTCTCCTGGGGACGACGTTCTCGAACGTGGCCTCTCCGCAGGCCTATCCGGACAACTGGTCCAATCCGCCGGCCTCGCATCCGAGCCACACGGGCGCATTCGAGGTGAACTCGCTCGGCTACGTCTGGGGGGGGCAACCGTTCGACTCCGTGTATCACCTGAAATACGAACGACCGCACACGGCCAGCGACGTCGCATTCGAATTCGGCGCGATGAACCTCCAGGGCGTCGGTGACGAGGGCTGGGGCCTCGATAACGTGTCCGTGAGCTTTCAATAGCCCCACGCCGAGCTCCACGGAAAGCAAGCTCGTTCACGAGCCACAATCCACCTCCAACGGGAATTTCGTGGAGACTGAACGCGGGGTGAATGCGTCAATCGTCTGTCACCTCGCGTTCCCCACGCCGTCCGTCAGACCGGCTCTCGCGGATCTCCTTCCTCGCCAGCATTGATTTCGGATAGTGTACGTTGCCGAAGTCTGGCCGTTTGCAGTGCCACCGATGCGTGCCGGCGCGGCCACGGAAGGAGGACGAGAGTTGAACGACGAGCCGACCTACGAAGCCTTGCGATCCGAGAACGCGGCCCTGCGCGCGCGGGTGACCGAGCTCGAGCGTGTGCTCGCCGAGCGCGAGTCGCTGGACGACACCCTCACCGAGCACGAGCGCCGCGTCCCCTATCGCAAGGTCTTCGAGGCGATCCCCGTGGCCCTGGGCGTCTACCGGCGGGATGGCCTGTCGGTCGCAATGAACCGCCATACGCTTGACGTCATCGGGGGGGTGCGGGAGGAGATCATCGGGAAGTTCAACATCCTGACCGATCCGGCATCGATATCGATGGGGTTCGTCGCCAATTTCGAGCGGGCGGCCGACGAGCACACGAAGATCACGATGCCGCCCACTTCCTACGATACCTCGGGCTCCACCCTGGCGACCGTCGATGATCGCGTGGTGTGGACCGAGACGACCTACATTCCCCTCCAGGGCGACGACGGCTCCGAATATGTGATCGAATGCAACATCGACGTCACCGCGCAGCAGCGGGCGCAGCGGGCCATCGAGCAGAGTCAGCGCGCCGAGGCCGAAAACGGCCGTCTCCAGGAGGAGATCATTCGCATGCAGGAGGAGACCCTGCGCGCCCTGTCGACGCCGCTCATCCCCATCGCCGAGAGCGTGGTTGTCATGCCGCTCATCGGCACTGTGAATGGTACGCGCGCGCAGCAGGTCATCGAAACATTGCTCGAAGGGGTGATGGCGCATCGGGCGGAGGTCGCCATCCTCGACGTGACCGGCGTCCCGGTGGTGGATGCGGAGGTCGCCAATGGGCTGATTCAGGCCGCGCAGGCCGTGGCGCTCCTCGGGGCGGAGGTTGTGCTCACGGGTATCCGGCCGGAGATCGCGCGCACGCTCGTCGAGCTCGGGACCGATTTGCGCGGCCTCGTCACCCGTAGCACGCTGCAGAGTGGGGTCGAACATGCACTCCGACGCAGCGCCGGAGCTCGCCTTTCGACGCCCCCAAGGAAAAGGTGATGACTGGACTTGGATTGCTGCGCAAAGCCCTCGCGGTCACCGGGCTTGCCGTCCCCCTCGCTGCCTCCACGCTCGCCCACGCAGCCTCGTCGTACACACTTTTTGAAAGCGGTCAAGTGCGTCCCCTCGCGCTCTCGACCGATGGCAAACACCTCTTCGCCGTCAATACCCCGGATGGTCGCCTGGAGATCTTCCGCGTCAAGAAGAACGGCCTTTCGCACGTCGGCTCGGTGCCCGTGGGGCTCGAGCCCGTCGCCGTCGCGGCGAGGGGCGACGACGAGGTGTGGGTGGTCAATCATCTGTCGGACAGCGTCAGCGTCGTCGATGTGAGTGATCCGGCGCGCGGGCGGGTGGTGCGCACGCTGCTCGTGGGGGACGAGCCGCGCGATATCGTCTTCGGCGGGCCGGGCCGCCGGCGCGCGTTCATCACGACGGCCCACCGCGGCCAGAATCGCCCGGGCGATGCGCAGCTCACCACGCCCGGCATCGGCCGCGCCGACGTCTGGGTCTTCGACGCCAATGCGCTGGGCGCGCCCCTGGGCGGGACGCCGCTCAGCATCGTGACCCTCTTCAGCGACACGCCGCGCGCGCTCGCCGTCTCCCCCGACGGCGCCAAGGTGTATGCGGCCGCGTTCCACTCCGGCAACCGCACCACGGTCGTCAGCGACCTTTTGGTGCCCGACGGCGGTGAATCGGCCGGCGGCGTGCCCGCGCCCAATACGAACTTCGAGGGCCTCCCGCAGCCCGAGACCAGCCTCATCGTCAAGCACAATGGCGTCAATTGGGTCGATCACATCGGCCGCACGTGGGACGACGAGGTGCGCTTTTCGCTGCCCGACGAGGACGTCTTCGTCATCGACGCCCTCGCCAATCCGCCGGCGCAAGTGGCGGGTTCGTCGGGGGTGTACACCGGCGTCGGGACGATTCTTTACAACATGATCGTCAACCCGGTGAACGGGAAGGTCTACGTCACGAACACCGACGCGCAGAACGACCAGCGGTTCGAGGGCCCGGGGATCTACGCGGGCGAGACGCTGCGGGGACATTTGCACGAGAGCCGTATCACGGTGCTCGGGCCGGGCGGGGTGGCCCCGCGGCACCTGAACAAGCACATCGATTACGCGACCTGCTGCGCGCCCCTGCCCAATACGGAGAACGAGCGGAGCCTCGCGCTCCCGCAGGGCATGGCCATCACCAGCAATGGCGCGACGCTTTATGTGGCCGCCCTGGGGTCCAGCAAGATCGGCATTTTCAATACCGCGGCCCTGGAGAACGACACGTTCACGCCCTCGGCGGCGGACCATGTCCCCGTCTCCGGCGGGGGCCCCACGGGGCTCGTGCTCGATCAGGCGCGCGGCCGCCTCTATGCGCTCACCACGTTCGACAACGCGATCTCCGTCGTCGACACCGCCGCGCGCGCCGAGGTGGCCCACGTGCCGATGCATAACCCCGAGCCGCCCAGCATCACGCATGGCCGGAGGTTCCTCTACGACGCGAAGCTCTCCTCCAGCCACGGGGACTCGTCCTGCGCGAGCTGCCACGTGTTCGGCGATTTCGACAGCCTGGCGTGGGACCTCGGCAATCCGGACGGGGTCACCGTCACGAACCCGGGGCCCTTCCTCGTCGAGGACCCGGGCAATCCCAACTATCGTCCGCTGAAGGGACCGATGACCACCCAGAGCCTGCGCGGCATGGCAAACCACGGCCCGATGCACTGGCGCGGCGACCGCACCGGCGGCAACGACGCTCCCTCCGTCCAGCCGGACAGCGGGATCTTCGACGAGGTCGCGGCTTTCAAGACATTCAACCCCGCCTTCGTGGATCTGCTCGGGCGCCACACCGAGCTCTCCGAGGCGGACATGGACGCATTCACCGATTTCGTCCTGCGCATCAGCTATCCGCCGAATCCGAACCGCAACCTCGACAACTCCCTCACCCCGGACCAGCAAGCGGGGAAGGCGTTCTTCACCGGCCCGCTGTCGGACGTCACGCATAGCTGCGAGGGATGCCATACCCTCGATCCCTCCGGCAACCCGGAGAGCGAAGCGCCGGGGTTCTTCGGCACGATGGGCCTGAGCACCTTCGAGGGGACGCCGCAGACGATGAAGGTGCCCCATTTCCGCAACCTCTACCAGAAGGTCGGGATGTTCGGCATGGCCGAGGCGCCGGGGATCGAGCCGGGCAACAATGGCTTCATGGGGGATCAGGTGCGCGGCTTCGGCTTTCTGCACGACGGCATGATCGACACCATCGACCGGTTCATGCATTTCGGCTTCGGCGAGAGCGAATTCAACCCCGAGGGGTTCCCGGTCGGCCCGAGCGGCGCGCTCTTGCGCCGACAGGTCGAGTCGTTCCTGCTCGCGTTCGACTCCAACATGGCGCCGATCGTCGGGCAGCAGGCGACGTTGACCCAGGCGAGCAACGCGGCCGTCCACGCCCGCATCAATTTGCTGCGCAGCCGCGCCGACGCCGGGGAATGTGATCTCGTCGTGAAGGGACGCCTGCTCGGCAGCGAGCTCGGTTATCTGTACGCCGGCGGCGGCCTCTTCACGAGCAATCGCGCGGGCTCTGCCCCGATGGCGGACGCCACGCTCCGCCTCTTGGCCATCCTGCTCGATGTGCCGCTGACCTATACCTGCACGCCGCCCGGCTCGGGCGAGCGCCTCGGGCTCGACCGCGACGAGGACGGGTTCCGCGACGGCGACGAACAGGATGCGGGGAGCGATCCGGCGGATCCTGGCAGCACGCCCTGACGGACCTCACCCATCCCAACCCTCCCTCTTCATGCCGTGGAGAGGGAGGGAGTTTCAATTCATGCCGCGCGCAAGCGATCGATGCGGTAGGCTTCCCTGGAGGCACGAACCATGACGAACACCATTCTCCGGGAACAGGCAGAAAAAGAACTCCTCGCGCTCATGCATCAGTGGGCGGCGGCCGTGGGGGCCAAGGACACCGGCTATTTCGAGCGGCACGTGGACGAAAGCTGGCAGTACATCGATTCCACCGGCGCTCGGCGTGGCAAATCGGATTACTGGGAGCTCATTCAGGGCGTGACGTCGTATACCGAGGAGTTCCGGCAGTTCGACGTGCGCATCGTCGCCGAGCGCGTCGCCTTGCTCATGGGGGTCTACCTCGGGCGGGTGGAGCTGCGAGGCGGGGAGCATCTGGAAAAACTCCTCGCATTCAGCGCCGTCTGGGAGCTGCGCGACGGGGTCTGGAGGGCGCTCATGCACCACACGACGGACGCCCCGGGCTGACAGGGGGATCAGCGCGGCACGAGCCAGGCGTCGAACGGCTCGTAGTACGAGCCGCCGGGGACCTGGTTGTCGGCGCGATAAAGATCGAAATCCACGGGGAGCGCCGCGTGGTCGGGGCTCGAGAAACCGCGGATCTCCACGCCGGCGTCGAGCGGGATCGCGCCGTATCCTGTACCGCCGAAGGGACGGCGGATCCCCAGGCCGGGCGCGCGGGATCGCCTCCGGCCGCGGGCTCGCCGCACCCGGCGTTCGCCACGGCGAGCCCTGCAATCAGCGTGGCGCGCAGGCGGCTCCTTTCGGTCGAATGCAAGAGGCCTCTCCACGCGGCCGACATTCCAGGCATGCTGGACCTCGCTCCCCCGAATCGCACGGCGATACCCCCGTCAGGAACGAGGGGAAACCCCCGCTCCCCGAGGCTTCGCCGTCCCGTTGGTAAACGCCCCGGTGGTCGCCGAATAAGAATCACAATGGGAATCTGCTCGAGACAATCAAGCAATCCCCGATTTCTTGATACCTAACACGCTGCCCGCCGGGGAGTCAACCGCCATTCGTCAAAGAATCGACGGTAAATGGCTCGGGCTTTCGCAGTAAAACTTCAATTGGCCGGAAATTGGCTCCCACCTTTGCCCTCATGGGGGATTGGCGGGACGAAGATGAATCTCATTCACCCCTTGTCCTCGCTCCCGCGGGCGATCCCGAGCGCGCGGCGGAGCTCCCTCGCCGCCTGGCGCGAGACCTCGACGGTGTGGCCGTTTTTCGTGCGCGCGAGGTAGCCGCCCGAGGGCGTGGGTTCGAGCAGGCTCACGTGTTCGAGGTTCAAGAGCGCGCGGCGGTGGACACGGACGAACGTGCCCGCGGGCAGGCGCTCCTCCAGCGCGGCCAGCGAGAGATCGGTGAGCACGCGCCGCCCGCTCGCGACGATCGTGACGAGCGCGCCGTCGACCTCGGCGAACGAGATGTCGGCGGGATCGAGGAGCAGCACGCCCTCGCGGGTCTCGATCGCGAGGCGCCGTGCGGCGGGGCGAGGGGCATCTGCCTTCGCAGCGCCGAGGACGCGTCGCGCGCGATCGATCGCGATCTGCAGGCGCCCGGCCTCCACGGGTTTGAGCAGGTAATCGACCGCGGCCACCTCGAACGCGGACACGGCGTACGCGGCGTGCGCGGTGCAGAAAATCACGTAGGGCCGCGGCTCGGGCAACAAGCGAATCGCCTCGATTCCGGTGAGGCCGGGCATCTCGATGTCGAGCAGGATCACGTCGACGCTGCTCTGCCCGAGGGCCGCGCGCACGGCGTCGCCCCGATCGCACTCGCCCACGACCACCACGCCCTCGATCGCGCCGAGCAGCCGAAAAAGGCGCGCCCGCGCGAGCTTCTCGTCGTCGACGACGAGCACCCGCAGCGCATTCACGAGGTCACCTCCGGCAGCTCGAGCTCGACCCGCGTGCGGTCGCCTTCGCCGCGTATCGAGAGGCGCGCGCGTTCGTCATAGGCCAGCGCGAGGCGGCGTTGCACCGTGGGCAACCCGTCGCTGCCCGCCCTCGGGCCCGCGTACGCGCCTGGATTCGAGAGCGTGATCCGGAGCGCGCCCGAGGCCCGTCGGATCACGAGGCGCACCTCGCCCTCGTGTCCGGCGCCGGGACCGTGCTTCATCGCGTTCTCCGCGAGCAAGAGAAGCACGAGGGGCGGCACCGGCAGAGGCGCGGCGTCCGGATCGATCTCCATGACGACCGTGAACCGCCCTGGATCGCGCAGCCGAAAGAGCTCGAAGAGCGTTCGCACGAGCGCGAGCTCCTGCTCGAGGGGCCACCATTCGGCGCGCACGCCGGCGAGGATCGCCCGCAGCATCGACGCGAGGCGCAGCACGGCCTCCTCGGCGACCGCGCCGTCGACGCGGCACCACTCGGCGATCGCGTTGAGCGTGTTGAAGAGGAAATGGGGATCGAGGTGCGCGCGGAGCGCGAGGAGCTGCGCGCGTTCGGCCTCGCGCGCGAGCTTCTCGGCGCGCTCCCGCTGGGCGACGAGCCGCAGCTCGAGATCGATGTCCCGTCCGAGCCCCCAGCCGCCGACCCAGTAGAGCGCGAGCGAGCTGACGAGGTTGCCCGGGACGGTGAGGAAGCTCGGCGCGAGCCGCAGCCAGCGCGGGATCACGCCCCCGATGCCGAAGACCACGATCGCGCCGAGCGCCGCATAAGCGAGGACGCGCAGCAACGTGGGGCGATCGGCGGCGATCGCGCGCCAGGAGACCGGCGCGAGCAGCGTGAACGAGGCGCAGAGCGCGACGCCGACGGCGACCGTGGCCGAGCCGCCCGACCGCGCCTGCGCGACGAGGAGCGTGACGCTCACGACGAGGATCGGAACGAGGCGGCGCGGCGCGGCGAGGGCGCGAAGCGTGGCGATTGCGAGGGGCTCGTCGAGCGGCTCCGGTTTCCCGGCTGCATGCGCCGTCATCGGAGAACGTGATAGCCGATCCCAGGGCAGGGCGGAACGTGAGACCGCTCGAGGTATCGAAGCGCCCGCTCGCGCCCGAGGACCGACCGCTCACGCATGTCCGGGCGGCGAACCCGGCGGCCCGCGTTCATCGTCCTGCTGGAGGTGAGCCACGATGAAGGTGAGGATCGTCGTCGATTACGTGCCCCGCTACCGCCGCGGTCATCAATGGCATTTCGTCCCGCCGGTCACGGGAATCCACCTCGCGGCGATCACCCCCTCCGAGCACGAGGTGGAGGTCATTCACGAGCAGGTGCGTCCCGTCCCCGTCGATGCCACGCCGGACGTCGTCGCCCTCTCTTTCTTTTCGGGATTCGCCCGCCGCGCGTATCAGCTCGCCGATCGTTACCGCGCGCTCGGCGTGCGCGTCGTCGCGGGCGGGCCGCACGTCTCGTACTGGACCGAGGAGGCCCTTTCCCACGTCGACGTGGTGGTCACGGGGGAGGCGGAGTCGGTGTGGCCCGAGGTGCTGCGTGATCTCGAGCGGGGAACGGCGCGCCGCGTGTACCGCGGGGAGCCGGCGAACCTCGCCGGATTGCCGACGCCCCGGTACGATTTGCTCGAAGACCGCTTCCTCGTCCCGCGCGTCCTCCAGGCGACGCGGGGTTGCCCTTTCACGTGCAGTTTTTGCACCGTGCCCGACCTGAACCCGGGCTTCCGCGTGCGCCCGATTGACGAGGTCGTGCGCGACATCGCGACGACGCGTTTTCCTCGCTTCTGGCAGGACAAGATCGCCTGGTTCTGGGACGATAACCTCCTCGTCCAGCGCCGCTGGGCCAAGGACCTGCTGCGCGCGATGATCGGCCTCGATCGGTGGTGGCTGACGCAGGCGTCGATCGACATCGTCAAGGATCGGGAGCTGCTCGACCTCATGGAGCGGTCCGGGTGCATCGGCATCTTCCTCGGCATCGAGAGCCTCGACGAGGCGGATCTGCGCAGCGTCGACAAACGCCAGAACCGGGTGCGCGAGTACCGCGACGCGATCGATCGCCTGCACGATCGGGGGATCTGCGTGATGGCCGGCTTCATTTCGGGGTTCGACGATCAAACGCCGGAGACGATCGCCGCCACCGCGGATCGCCTCAATGCCGTGGGCGTGGACGTGCCGTTCCTGAGCGTGCTGACGCCCTTCCGCGGCACGCCTCTTTATGATGAGCACCTGCGCGACGGCCGGATCCTCACGGAGCGCGATTGGCCCCATTACAGCGGTTATGGGGTGGCCTTCCGGCCCGCCAAGATGACGCCCGACGAGCTGCTCGCGGCGCACCGGCGGCTCTGGAACCGCGCGTTCTCGCCGGCGCTGGTGCGGGATCGGCTCGCGCGCGGAGCCCGGCAATTGAGCCGCGGCGGGATGATGTTGTCGGCCGCGATGAACGGGTTTTACGGGCTGAAGCAGCTCACGGGCAACGAGCCGGCGTCGGCGCCGATCGAGGGAGAGGGGCGGATCGTGCACCCGGATCCGGGGGAGGCGCCGTTGCGGCTGTCGCAAATCGGGGTGCGGCGCGCCGAAAAGAAGCAGGCCGCGAGCGCGCCCGTCGTTCGATGAAAGAAATGCCGCCGCCCGCGCCCCAGAGCGCGACGACCGCGCCGAAGAGGCGCTTCCGGCCACGCAGGGTCGCGCTCGCGGTCTTCGTGTTCGGCCAGCTTTTGCTCTGGTGCGCCTATGCATTCGGGAGCGGTGTTCTTCACCCGCCGGTCGACGGCGTGCCGCTCGCTCGCATTCCGCCGTCCTTCGGCGCGCCGCGCGACGGCGGCCGCTCCCGACATCAGGGCATCGACATCCTCGCGCCACGTGGCACGCCGGTGCGCAGCGCCGCGTGGGGGATCGTGGTGTCGATCGAGAAGCAGCCGCGCGGCGGCAAGGTGGTATTCGTGCTGGGTCACGGGGCGCTGCTTTTCTTTTATGCGCACCTCAATGACTACGCCCCGGGCCTTCACGTCGGGCAAATCGTCTCGAAAGGAACGCTCCTCGGCTACGTGGGTGACAGCGGGAACGCGAAAGGTGTCACGCATCTGCATTTCGAGACGCGCCCCGCCGCGATTCTCTTCGCCCCCATCGATCCTCTGCGCTTGATGGAGCCGCGGCGCGCGCGACCGGCAGAGCGCATCCTCACCGCGCTCGCGACGGTCGGAGAGCCATGGTGACGAGCGCGCGAACGTCAGCCCGAGCGGAGCGCCCGCACGTCGAGCCCCTGCCGCTCGATGAACCGCCGCACCCGGCCACGGGTGACGCCGAGGCGGGCTGCCGCGCGCGCGACGTTGCCCTGCTCCGCGCGGAGCGCCGCCTCGATGGCGTCGGGCTCGGGCGCCGGCGTATCGAGCCGCGCGTCGGCTTCCGGCGCGTCGACGGGCACGAGCGCGCGCCCGGCTTCCTCGTCCAGATCCTCCGCGAGGAGGCTCGCGCGGCGAGCGGCCGTCGCCGAGAGCGCCGCGATCTTCACCTCGGCCAGGAGCTCGCGCACGTTGCCGGGCCACGGCCGGAGCATGCAGGCCTCGACAAACCCAGCACCCGCCGTCACCTTCGCCGCGTCCTCGCCGACGGACGCGAGCGCACGCTCGATGAGCCACGGGATCTCCTCGCTGCGCTCGCGCAGCGGCGGGAGGCGCACCTCGGGCCGGCCGATGCGGAAGTACAGATCCCCACGGAAGCGCCCCTCCGTCACCTCGACCCGCAGATCCTTGTGCGTCGCCGCGCACACGCGCACATCGACCTCGATCGGGTGGACGGCGCCGAGCGGCGTGACCCGCTTCGTCTCGAGGACGCGCAGCAGCTTGGCCTGCACGCCCGGATCGAGCTCGGCGACCTCGTCGAGGAACAACGTCCCGCCGTCGGCCGCTTGGACGAGGCCCACCGTGTCCGTCACGGCGCCGGTGTACGCGCCGCGGCGGGCGCCGAAGAGGATGCGCTCGGCGAGCTCCTTCTGGATCGTGGCGCAGTTGACCGCGACGAAGGGACGGCTCGGGCCTGGGGCCGAGGCCGCGTGGAAGGCCTCCGCGCAGAGCTCCTTGCCCGCGCCGCTCTCGCCGAGGACGAGGAGGTTCGCGCCGCTCCGCGCGATCAGCGCCACGCGCTCCCGCAGCATTTGCAGCGAAGAACCCATCACCGCTCTGGCGTCGACCACGAGCGGGCGCGACTCGTAGGGCCGGCGATCGCCGACGGGGAGCATCACGGTGTGGCCGATCCGCACCACGCACTCGCTCAGGTTGCGCGCGCTCTGCACCTGCCGCCCCCCGACGAACGTCCCGTTTCGGCTGCCGAGATCACGGACGATCCAGCGCTCGCCGTCGAGCTCGATGCGCACGTGGCGCCGCGACACACGCCCGTCCGGGATCGCCGCTGCCGCGAGCTCGTCGCGACCGAGCTCCATCGCGCGTTCGCCCTTGGGGAACGGGAGCACGAGATGCTGAGGCTGCCCGCCGGCGTGCACGACCACGAGCCCCGGGTGGGTCCCTACGGCTGTGCCCGCGGAAAACCCCAGCGCGTCGTCGAGCGTCTCCGTCTTCAACGTGGCCATTATAGGCACGGGTGCAGGCCAGCGAACAGGCGATCCAAGGGCGTCATTGGGGGGCCCGGCTGGCTGCCGCGGGGGCGAGCTGCCGGAGGTGCCAGGCCTGGAGGAAGAGCTTGCGCTCCGCGGCGCTCAGCGCCTCGCGCAGCCCGCCGAGCAGCACCGGCTGGAGCACGGTGAACGTCACGCTCGCGTAGAGGAGCGCGAGCGTGGTGCCGGGGTGCGCGAGGCGCACGGTCCGGGCGTGCAAAACGAGGTGGCCCGCTTCGAAGCTGAAGGAGCGGGGGAGAAAGCCCACGAGCTCGAGGAGGAACGGGACGAGGATCGCGAGCCCGCCGAGCAGCGCCACGATCCAGCGCTCGCGCCGCTCGGCGTGCAGCGTGAACCAGATCGTCGTCGTGGCCGCCGCGGTGGGCGTGAGGATGAACGGACCGAGCCAGCAGCTCAGCGCTGCGCACGTCGCGGCGACCCCGGTGGCGAGCACGACGAGCTGCCTCTGCGTCGCGCCGCGGCTCCGCCAGATCCAGATGGCGTAGAGCGCCGAGAGGACGCAGAGCACCGACGTCACGGCGAACGACCCCATGTCGAGGACACCCATCCACACGACGACGGGGATCGTGGCGGTCCATCCCACCAGCGCGTAGATGCCGAAGCGCGCGGTATGCAGCCGGCTCATGCGCGCCGCCTCGGCCATCTCGGTCTCGACGCCCGCAGGCAGGTGCTCGGGGGTCTCGAGCAGCAGTTTTACCAAAAGCCCGCGGGCGTCGGCCTCCTCCGGATCGAGCGCCAGCGCTTTGATCACTTCGCGCATCGCGGCGGCTCGCGTGGCCTCGGCGGCGCCGGCGTCCTCGCGCTTCGATCGCTCGAACGCCTCCCGGCCGCGCTCGACGTGGTGCGCGGCGAGCTCGCGACGGCGCTCGAGGTCCCGATCGCCGTCGAGGTAGCGCTCCACCGCGTCGCAGAGCTCGCGCGCGCTCGCGAACCGCTGGTTTCGATCGGCGGACGTCGCGCGGACGCAGATCGCGTCGAGCTCCGGCGGAACGTCGGGCGCCACGGCAGACGCGCGGGCGTCCGCGCCATGCAGCGTGGACGCCTCGATCTGCTCCCGGCTGCCTCGGTGAAGCGGGCGGAGCGTCAGGATCTCGTAGAGGATTGCGCCGAGGGAATACACGTCGGCGCGCGCGTCCTGCTCGCCATCCAGGCCGAGCATCTGCTCCCGGGACATGTACCCGGGCGTCCCCGCCACGGCGCCTGGGCTGCTCACCGGCGCGTCCGCCGCGCCTTCGGCGACGAGCTTCGCGATCCCCCAGTCGAGCACGTAGACCTCGCCGAAGGCGCCGAGCATGATGTTCGAGGGCTTCAGATCCCGGTGCAGCACGCCTCGGGTATGCGCGTAGTCCACGGCGAGGCAGACCCGGGTGAAGGCCTCGAGCAGCCTGCGCCTCGTGTGCGCGGCCCGCATCGACGCGTCCCCGCGCGCGTGCGCTTGCAGGACCTCCGCGAGCGTTTGTCCCTGGACCCGTCGCATCGTGAAGAACGTCTTGCCGTCGGGGCCGACGCCCATGTCGTAGACCGGCACGACCGACGGGTGCTCGAGCTGGCCCTGCACCCGCACCTCCCGCAAAAAGCGCCGCTCCGCGCGCCCCTTGCCGGCGGCGGATGCGAGGAGCGTCTTTTGCGCGACATCACGTCCGATGGCCTCGTCGCGGCAGAGGCGCACCTCCCCCATGCCGCCGACCCCGAGCACCTCGCGGATCTGGTAGCGCTTTCCAGGCTCCACGATGGCCGTCACGTCGCTGTCGCTCCCCGAGATGGTGTCCGGCTCGACGTGCTCGTCGAGGA
The DNA here is from genome assembly GCF_029946515.1 of Polyangium sp. 6x1. Taxonomy (GTDB): domain Bacteria; phylum Myxococcota_A; class Polyangia; order Polyangiales; family Polyangiaceae; genus Polyangium. Next base: position 28,365 of record NZ_JARZHH010000020.1, on the reverse strand, counting down.
CCGTCGCTGCGCGCCAGAGCGATTGCTCGGACGTGTAGCCGAGGGTCGCGTCGGAATTCCTCTCGTCCTGCGTCTTGCCGCCGGAAGGAGCTTCAACAGGAGGGGTGGGCATGAGCGCGATTCTACCGCGTCGCCAGCGCGCCATGATCGGCGGCGGACGTGCGCCGAACGATGGCGCGCGGGTGGCCGGCCAGTGGCCGGCCACCAAGCAAAGGAGCCTCGCGGGACGTATTCCGCGGGAAATCACGTGCATGCGCGGCTCGAGTCGAACGGTACGAGGGTTGCTGAAGCGTCGCCACGACATCGGCCTCCGCTCGGCCAACCCAAAGACACCCACCCACAGGGAAGCTTCGCATGAAACTCACTCCTTCACGTCGCGTGTTCCCCCATGTGCTCTCGCTCTTTGCTGCGGCGCTGCTGCCCCTCGGGTGCGCGGCCGACGGCGCGCCCGCGCTCGAGGCGGAGGAGGAGGTGTCCGAGGCGCGGCAGGAGCTCGTGACCCAAGGGCTGTTCGTCGCCGCCAACGGCTCGATCCACAGGCGCGGCGCCATTGGCCCCGCGACGGGCAACGACTGGACCGTCGTCGACGGAGCCAGCGGGGTCACGGCCATGGCCGTTCACAATAGCGAGCTTTACGTCATCGCCGGCGGCTACCTCTACAAACGCGACACCCTGGGTTCCGGAGGCTGGGTCGCGATCGGCGAGGCCTCCGGGGGCACGGCCATGGCGTCCTTCCATGGCTCGCTTTACATGACGACGAGCGACGGGCTCTTTCGCCGCGGCTCCACCGACCCCGGGACGGGCAATGACTGGACCTGGATCGGCCCCGCCCAAGGGGTCACCGCAATGACGTCCCACAACGGAATGCTGATCGTGGCCTCGAGCAATGGGCTCTGGGTGCTCGACCGCATGGGCCCCACGACGGCCCCGAGCTGGTCCTTTGCGGGCGAGGCCTACGGCGTCACCGGCCTGGCGAGCTACAACGGCTCGTTGTATGCGGCCACCAACGGCGCGCTGCACAGGCGTGGCGCCCTCGGCGCTGCCACGGGCAACGACTGGACCTTCGTCGGCGAGGCCTACGGGGTCGTCGCCATGGCCGCCAGCGCGGGCGGCCCGGTGATGGGCCCGGCCCGCTGCGGCGACAAGGTGCGCCTCCGATCGTGGCAAGGCGATTACCTGCACCGCCCCGACGACGCGCACAGCGTCACCACGTGGAGTCACGTCGGCGGCAGCGTCTGGGCCGTCGAATGCACGAACAACGGAACCATTCAGCTCCGGTCGTGGAAGGGCGACTATTTGCACCGCCCCGCCGGCGACGTCCAGCCAGCCATCGGCACCTGGGATCAAGGCGAGTGGACCGTCGTACCGACCACCGGGGGCAAATTCAAATTGAGGTCGTGGCGGAACGACTTCCTGCATCGCCCCGCCGGCCGAGCCGAGCCGCGCATCACGGCCTACGAAGACGGCGAGCTCGAGTGGACGGCGGAGGTCATCGTGCTGGGCACCTCCGCCTGTGGCGACAGCGTGCGCGTGAAGTCGTGGAAGGGCGACTATCTGTCCCGCGCCGAGAATGGCGTCACGACCGGCGACAGACGCTACGGCAGCATCTGGAGGGTCGAGTGCATGGACAACGGGATGGTCCAGCTCCGGTCGTGGAAAGGCGATTACCTGCACCGCCCCGACAGCGACGCCGAGCCGCGCGTCACGACCTGGGACCAGGGTGGGTGGTGGCCCGAAAACTACGGCGGTGAGGGCGCTGGTCTTCGGTCCTGGAGGGGCGATTTCCTGCACCGCCCCGACACGCCGCAGGGCGTGACCACCTGGACGTCGACCGCCTGGGGCATCGAGCCGGTCGTCGACCTGGCTTCCGTGCCGACGATGAGGTTCGTCAACCAGGACGTGAACAACGACGGCACGCGTGAGCTCGTCCTCGTCACGGAGAACCCCGGCGGCGGAGGGTTTCTCGTGTACGATCCTTTCGTGATCGCCGAGGCGCTGCCGCACCTGGGTTACAGTTACGGCGCGGGCACGGATTTCTGGGAGACGCTGAGCCCCGCCCAGCAGACGAGCCTGAAAGAGACGGTCTCCGATCTCTTGCCGCACACCGACCTGGGCACGGCGATCGACGCGCACGAGCTCGTGGCTGCGCGCAGCAGCATCCCGAACCAGGGCCAGAACCGCACGTACCACGTGGACACGTACGAAGGCGATTTCGAGGCTTCGCGGAATGGCCTCCGGGCTTCGGGCTCGGCCTTCACCCTCACGGGCGTCTCGCAGAACGCGCTCGGTGTCGACACGACATTGACGATCGGCCCTTCGGGAAGCGCGGCCGCGATGTTCCGGAACGATGGTATGGCCTTCGGCGCCGAAGCGAACCTGTACGTGGTGACGAGGAGCGTGGGGGATCCGACGGGGACGACGGGTGCGATTACCACGGGCGTTGGTGTCGGCCTCTACGGCGAGCTGAAGTTTGGCGAGAACGATCAATACGGCTTCAGCGTGCCGCTCCTCGGTACGCCCGTCGGTGTGACCCTGTACGTGAAGGGCAGCGACGCGGTGCAAGCGTGGAACGCCGTGAGGGGCTCTTCGGCCGGCTCTCTTTTCGAGGCGTCGCGGCACCTGGGCGACCTCGGCATCGCGTGGAGCCACGACGTACACTTGGTCTCGCTGAATGCGTTCGATGACGCTGCGCTCGTCGTGAGCCACCAAGCGGACGCCGTCGCGGGCGCGGCCTACATCTGGACGATGGACGCCGGTCGTCAGTCGGTGATCGAGCTGGGTGGAACGGCCTCGACCGTGGGCGCGACGATTGACACCGCCGTCGACCTGGCCTCCGACAAGATGATCTCGCCGTCGGTGAACGCCGCCGGGGATCTCGCGCAATGGTCGAAGACGCAGGCGGGCTCGGCCGTGATCTCGGCCTTCGATTCGGCCATCGGAGACATCAGCGACGCCATCGACGACGTCGAAGACTTCTTCTGCTCGATCTTCTGCTGAAAGGCCGGCGCAGTCGTTCCCTCCGTCGAGAACACGACCTTCCCGCTCCCGCGATACACTCGCCGCCTTCGCCCGCGCGAGGCCCGAGGGCCACGTCGTGGTGATCACGCAGAACGTCGACAGCTTGCACCAGCGCGCCGGCGCGCCGTGCGTCCTCGAGATCCACGGCTCCGCGCGTCGAACGTGTTCGTCGCCGCCGGCACGAGCGGCGTCGTGTTCCCCGCCGCGGCGTACGTGCGCGAGGCCGACTACGCCGGCGCGCGCACGATCCTCGTGAACCTCGAGCCGCCGTCGCCGCCGAACCCCTACTTCGACGACGTCGTCCTCGGGCGCGCCGAGGACGTCCTGCCTGCGCTGCTCGGCGGGAGCCGCGTCACTTCTTGATGACGACTTCGCCGCCGAACGTCATCGGGTAGGTGATCATCACCGTGCCACCGCCGGCCGGGCGCGGGAACTTGACCGTCTTGAACGCGTCGCGCACGCAGTCGCCGACCTTCGGGTTCTTCACGGTCGACTCCTTCACGCTCGCCACGTTCACCGTGCCGAGCGGACCGACGGTCGCTTGCACCGTGACCGTGCCGGAGAGCTTGCCGTCCTTGTCCGCGCCGAGCGTGTAGCAACTGTCGAACGCCTTCGCGTTCTCGTTCACCGCCGCCTGGATCTGCTCGTTCGAGAGCGTGCCCGAGAGCGGTAGCGTGGCCGGATCCTTCGGTTTGCCCTCGGCCAGGTTGCCCTCGGAAGGCTTCCCGTCGGAGGACCCTTGCTCGCCTGTCGCGGAAGGCCCACCGGTCTCGCTTTGTCCCGAGCCGCCTGCAGGTTGCGTTGCCCCGCAGCCCGCGAGGACGACGAAAACGATTGGAGTGACGAACCAGCGCATGACCAGCGACTTCAGTCGAGATGCGGCGCGTTGTCTACCGGGAACGGCACCGCTCAAGCGACACGCGCGCGGGCCGCGCTCCCCGCGGCGGCGGCGCGGCGGTAGACCGACTCGTACGCGGTCGCCATGACCGAGGTGCTGAACCGGTCGCGGGCGCGGCGCGCACACCGGCCCCGGTCGAAGCGCGCGAGCTCGGGCGAAACGGCGACGCGAGCGAGGGCTTCGACGTCGTCCGGGGGGACGAGGAAGCCGGTGATGCCCTCGTCGACGATCTCCGGGAAGGACCCGCGCGAAAAGCCGATCACGGGCGTGCCGCACAGCATGGCCTCGACGGCGACGAGGCCAAACGGCTCCTCCCAGAGGAGGGGACACACGAGCGCGCGCGCACCCGAGAGGATCCGAATTTTCTGCTCGTGGTCGACTTCTCCATGATCGACGACGCCCGGGAGATCGAGCCGCGGCGCGATGTTCTCCTCGAAGAAGGTCCGATCTTGCGGGTGCGTGCGGCCGCCGAGGTGGATGGGCATGTCCACGAGCCGCGCGACGTCGAGGGCGAGGTGCGTGCCCTTCTCCTCGCAGTAGCGCCCGATGTGCGCGAGGTAGCCCTCGTCGTGCAGGCTCGGCGGATATCGGCTCGGCGAGAGGCCGTGGTGGATGACGCGCGCGCGGAGGAGCGGGACCTCGAGCTCGAGCTGACGCCGGCTGATCGCCACGTGGAAGACCTGCGGGTGCGACGCGTAGATCCGAGAGAACGATTCGTCGCGGTGGTGGTGCAACGTGTACACGATCGGCACACGCGCGAAGGCGGAGAGCGGGATGCCGAGCGGGCTGTTCAGGTGGACGACGTCGAAGCTGCCGCGCGCGATCTCGGCGAGCGCCCAGGCCACGTGGTTGACCTCGTCTGCGGCCGTGGGGGGCCAGACGGGGCGATGGTAGAGCGCGCGCTTGCGGCAGCTCGTGATGGAGTCGCCCGTCGTGAACACCGTGACGGCGTGGCCGCGGGTGTCGAGCTCCTCGGCGAGCTCGTAACAGAAGAGCTCGGTTCCGCCGTAGCCTACGGGTGGCATGCGGATGAATGGAGTCGAGATCATCGCGATGCGCATGGCTCACCGTGCCTCCCGCGCGCGTCCGCCCCCCTCATGCGCGCGAAGCCGAAGCGCTACACGTGGCGTGCCATCGCGGAACGCATCGCTCACCCCCGACGCCCCTTCCTCTCGGGAGAGGGGCGAAGAGGGGACAACCGTCACAGCTCGGGCGCTTGCCAGGCTTCGAGGCGGCGCCAGATCGCGGCGAGCAGATCCGGCGACGAACGTTTGAGCGCATAGAGAAGGTGCGCCTCTTTCGTCACGGGGACGAGGCCCTGATCGCGCTCGACGGCGTTCATGATCTTCTCGGCGACGAGATCCGGCGAGGCGCCGCGCTCCATCAGGCGGCGCGAGCGCTCGAGCGCCGCGGGCTCGGCCAAGCGGCCGCGGCGGCGGCCCGCCTCGTTGATGTTCGTCCGGATGAACCCGGGGCAGATCGCGGTGACGCCGATGCGGTGCCGACGCAGGTCGGCGCGCAGCGACTCGGAGAAGCCGACGACGGCGAACTTCGTCGTGGAGTAGGCGACGAGCAGGCGGCTGCCCGCGAGCCCCGCGACCGAGGCGATGTTGACGACGTGGCCGCCGCGATCACGCTCGATCATGCGCGGCACGAAGAAGTGACAGCCGTGCACGACGCCCATCACGTTGATGCCCATCACCCAGTTCCAGTCCTCGAGCGTGGTGTCGCGCAGGCCACCCGTGACCGCGACGCCCGCGTTGTTGACGAGCACGTCGACCGCAGGAAACGCGGCGTGCACCTCGTCCGCGAAGCTCTGCATCGCCGCGGCGCTCGACACGTCGACCTTGCGCGCGAGCACGCTCCGGCCATGCGCGCGCGCTGCCGTCTCGACCTCGTCGAGCGACGACGTGTTGACGTCGCACACGATGAGCTCCGCGCCCTCCTTGGCGAACGCGAGCGCCGTCGCCCGCCCGATGCCGCTGCCCGCCCCCGTCACGAGGACAACCTTGCCCGCAAAACGCCCGCTGCTCATGAGGATCGACGGAAGCGCCCCGGCGAGCGGGCGTCAAGTCATGTGCCGAGCGTGACGAGCAGCGCTTCGACGGCGGGCGGCCAGATCGCCTGCGCCTCCGTGAGGAGGCCTCGCTCTTCGAGGACACGGTAAATCGCGAGCGCGCGGCGCAAGAGCGAGCGCGCCTCCAGCCGCTCGGCCGACGTCCCCTCCGCGAGCACCGTGGCCGCGCGGAAGCAGAAGAGCGCGTGATCCCCCTGAATCGCCGGCACGTCCGGCTGCTCCGCCGCGAGCCGCGCGGCGAGCGCGAGGCCCGTCCGGAACGCTTCGAGCGCGCCGCGCGGATCCGCCATCGCGCGGAGGACGTGGCCGATGCGGCCGTACGTCGCGTAGAGATCACGCCGCGCATCGTCGTCGTACGTCAACTCGGCGAGATCTTCGCGGAGCACGAGGCAGGCGCGGTAGGCCGCGAGCGCCTCGGGCTTCTCGCCCATCGCGCGCAGCACCTCGCCGATGCTCTCGTGGCAACGCGCGAGCGCGCGGCGGCGGCCGACGTCGTCCGGCGCATCCAGCGCCAGCCGATCCCGCACGACGAGCGCTTCCCGGTACGCCGCGAGCGCGCCCGGGCCGTCACCGGCGGCGAGGAGCGCATCGGCGTAACGGTCGCGCGTGAGCGCGACGAGGGAGCGGTGGTCCTGATCGTTCGGCGCGCTTTCGGCGAGGCGCTCGGCGAGCGTCATGCCACGCTGGAAGGAGGCCGCGGCCGCGGCCTCGCGCTCGTCTTCGAGCAAGTAGTCTCCGACCATCACGTGGCAGAGGGTGACGCCCGTGAGCACGCCGGCAATGGCCTCGCCGAAGCTCTCCGCCTGGTGTTCGGCGTCGTCGAGGGCGCGCCCATCGCGCGGGTAGATGGTGCGATCCGAGAGCAGGCCCGCTTGCTCCGGGGCGCCGGCGCGGGCGCGGAGCGGGATCACCACGGCCCGCTTGTCGCGCTCCATCGTGAGCCCCTCGGAGAGGGTCGCCTCCACGATCGAGCCGGGCGTGAGGGCCTCGGGGCTCACGAGCACCACGATCACGTCGGCCGTGCGGATGCGGGAGCGCGTGTCCAGCAGGGGGGCCGCAGGCACGGCCTCCCGGACGATCCCAGCGTCGACGAAGGCCGCGAGCCGCGCGCAGAGCTCCTCGCGGATCACCTGATCCCCGGGGGCGGAGGACACGAAGAGCTCGACGGCGTGGTGCATGACGGCGACTCGCATCCCATCTTACCAGCCTCGCGCCTCCCGAGGCTGCCGTTCCCGTGCTCTCTCTGAAATCGAGAGATCCGAGGCGATCCCTGGTAAATTCGCCCTGCTAGCGACCAACCCCCGAGGACACGGGCCCGATGCGAGTCTTGATCACCGCGATTTCAGCGCAGGAAGGCGCCATGAGCGCGCCGCTTGCGGCGACGGGCGCAGGGCACCTCAAGAGCCGCCTCGGCCGCGAGGACGCCGCGTTCGAGGTGGTGGAGGCCGATCCCGGCCGCGACCTTGCCGAACAGCTCGAGGCGCTGCTCGCCGAGCGCGGGCCGAGCTTCCGCGACCCCGTGATGCTCTACGTGGCGTGCTCCGCGCTCCTCTCCATCGACGGCGAGCTCTTCCTGTCCCTCGATCCACGAAACCCGACCGTCGGTGACGCGCTCGCGGACGTCGCGGCCGTGCTGCGCGACGGCGCACCGGGACCGAAGCTCGTCGTGCTCGAGCTCGTCGACACAAAGCTCGGCCTCGATCCCACGCGCGCCGAGGTGCTCGTGCGCGCAGCCGAGGCCGCGATCGATCCAGTCACGAGCGGCGTCGAGCTCATCCTCGGCGCGCGCCCGCGCACGCTCGACGCCGCAGGCACGCCGCTCGCGCAGGGGATCGTCACGGAGCTCGACGCGCTGCCGAGCGGGCGGAGCCTGACCGCGCGAGGCATCTTCGATCGGCTCGTGAGCAAGCTGCGCGAGTCCGTGCCGTGCCTGCATCACGCGCGGGCGAAGGTGAGCTTCGAGCTCGTCGCGGGCAAACCGGGGCGGCGCGACTCGACCTCCACGATGCCAGCGCCGCGCCTCGACGTGCTGCCGCGCAGCGCGACGCCCGCACCGCCGCCCGCGCTGCCCCCGCCACCGCCCGCGCCACCGCCCGTCGAAGAGCCGCCGCGCGCAGCGACAGCCCCACGCGAGCCCGAGATCTCGCTCGCGCCTCCACGCCCACCGCGCACATTCCATCCGCCGCCGCCGCCAGACGACGTCGATCTCACATGGACCAACGAAGGCGAAGACTGGGGCAGCATGCCGCGCGTCATCCCGCTGGCGCGTCCGCTCGCCGCACCCCCCGGCGCCTCGCTCCCACCGCCGCCGATGACGAGCAGCGGAAGCACGTCGATCCTCGGGACGGACGGACCGATCTCGAGCCCCATCTCGGGTCGAGAAATCTCGCCGTTCGCGCGCTACACCGTCGAGGGCGAGCTGCTCGCGTCGCAAGGCGATCCGAACGGCGCGATCGCCGCATTCCGCAAGGCGCTCTCCGTGCTCGGGCCCGGCGGCGATCCACACGCGCGCGCCGAGATGTACGTGCGCATCGGCGAGCTCCGGTCAGGGCACGGCGAGCCCGAGGACGCGATCTCGGATTTCGAGAAAGCACTCGCGCTGCGCCCAGGGCATCTCCCCGCGCTCGAATCGCTCCTCCTGCTCTGCGCGAAGGAGCGCGACTGGCGCGGCGTGATGAGCGCCGAGGAACGCATGCTCGCAGCCCTGCCGAGCGACACGCTGCGGTTCGAGCGTCTCATCGAGTTCGCCGCACGCTGGGAGGGCGAAGCAGACAAACCCGCACGCGCGCGGCTGCTGTTCGAACGAGCGCGGGAGATGCGCCCGCACGATCCCATCGTGGTCGAGCAGATCCGTCGGCTCACGCTGAAGTCGCTGCCGCCCGCGCCGCGCGGGTGAGCTCGGGGCGCCGCGTCGGGGCGCTGCCCCGAACCCCGCGGGGGCTGTCCGCCCCTCGACCCGGACCAGGGCCAGCCCTGGACCTCTGATGGAAGAACTGCGCGATGCGCAGTTCTTCCACGGGGCCGGTGGTACCGCGTCGCCGGTTGAACCGTCAGCGCTGCTGTTTTAACTGGCAGTGTCGTTGCTGGTCTTGACCCGGCTGTTCGATGAACTGCGCGGAGCGCAGTTCATCGACCCTCAGTCCAGCGCGGGCGCTGGTCCAGGTCCAGGAGCGGACAGCTCCTGGTGGGGCCTGGGGCAAAGCCCCAGCGAAGCGCCTTCGATCAAGACAACGCTCAGCCGATCGCTTCTGCCTCGTACATCTTGATCTGCGCCCTCGTCATTGCCTGCTCGCCGCGGAGGCCTTTGTGGTGCTTGCGGAACAGCTCGGAGCGCGGGTAGGCGAGGAAGGCTTCGCGTGTGGTCCAGCGGGAGACTGCGAGGAGTGCGCCTTCGTCTTGCCAGAGCTCGACGCCGAGGAATCCTTCGAACTGGTCGAGGTCGTGTGCTGTGTCGCGGAAGGACCGCCTGATCCGTTCGAGCTCGTTTTCGGGCGCCCGGATGGTGTTGACCACGACGTACATGCGTGACTCCTTCGAGGCAGGGCGCGCGTGGCGCGAGCATGCTCGGGGCAAACCGCGTTCCACCCCGGACGTGGAAAAGCCTGTAGCATGGGGGCCCGAGCGTTTGCCATGACCACCACCCCGAGCCCTCTCTCCAAAAAACTCCAGATCAAGCCGAATGCGCGCGTCCTTCTGCTCGGCGCTCCGGACGGGCGCGCGGAGCTGCTCGATCCCTTGCCTGAGGGCGTGAGCGTCGCGAAAGCGGCGCGCGGCTCGTTTGACGTCGTGCTCCTCTTCGTGGAGACGGCGAAGGAGCTCGAGAGGGGCGGACCGAAGGCGATCTCGGCGGTGCGCGACGGCGGTGTCCTCTGGATCGCTTATCCGAAGAAGAGCTCCAAGGTGGAGACGGATCTCACGCGGGACGTTGGGTGGAAGGTGATCGAGGAGGCGGGCTGGGGCGGCGTCGCGCAGGTCGCGATTGACGAGACGTGGTCGGCGCTGCGCTTCAAGCCCGAGGCGACGGTCGCGCGCAAGGAGAGCTCGGCTGTGGCGCCGGGCGCGAGGAAGATGGGCGCGGCGAAGAAGGCGGCGCTCGTGCAGGCGCCCTCGGACCTCGCGGCGGCGCTCGCGACGAGCCACGCTGCGAGCAAGACCTGGGACGCGCTCGCGCCGTCGCATCGCAAGGAGTATGTCGGCTGGATCGAGGAGGCGAAGAAGCCGGAGACGCGCGCGCGTCGGATTGCGTCGTCGGTCGAGATGATGGCGGCCGGCGTGAAGGACCGGAACGCGAAATACGCGCGGTAGGATTGGAGGCGCCGCGCCGGGGCGCTGCCCCGGACCCCGCGGGGGCTGTTCGCCCCTCGACCCGAACCAGGGCCAGCCCTGGACCATTCGTGGAAGAACTGCGCGCAGCGCAGTTCTTCCAACAGGCCGTTGGTACCGCGTGGCCAGCTGAAATCTCAGCGCTGCTGCCTTGATTGGCAGGGTGGGTCGTGGTCTTGAATCGGCGCGTTCGATGAACTGCGCATCGCGCAGTTCATCGACCCCGAGTCCAGCGCTTGCGCTGGTCCGGGTCCAGGGGCGGATAGCCCCGGTGGGGCCTGGGGCAAAGCCCCAGCGAAACGCTATCAGCTCTTCTCCGACGGATGCCACCGCCGGAGGAGGAGCCAGCCGCCGAGGTTCGTGGCGCCAAACAAGGCGAGGCCGAGCGCTGAGGCGCAGAGGACGGCGGCGAAGAGCAGGTCGGTTCGGAGCTGGCGCGGCGCGCTCATGATGAGGATGCCGAGCCCGGGCGTGCCCTCGGCGAAGCCTGCCACGAATTCGCCGACGATGGCCCCGATCACCGCGAGCCCGCCTGCGATGCGCAGGCCTGTCACGATGCTCGGCAGGGACGAGGGCAGGCTCAGCAGCAGGAGCGTGCGCAGCTTGCCCGCGCCATAGAGCCGGAAGAGGTCGCGCAGCGCGGGCTCCACGGATCGCAGACCCGAAAGCGCGTTTGCCACGACGGGGAACACGCTCACGATGAATGCCGATACGCTGACGGCGCGCTCGCCTGGCCCGAACCACAACACGAGCAGCGGCGCGATGGCCACGATGGGCACGGTCTGCAGGAAGACGGCGTATGGGTAAAATGCGCGCTCGAGCAGGCGCGAGGCCGACAGCACCACGGCCACGAGGACGCCGATCACGCCGGAGAGCGCGAATCCGACGAGCGCGCTTTTGGCTGTGGTCAGGGTCGCGAGGCTGAGCGTGGCTGCGTCGGCGGCGAATGCGGCGGCGATCTGGCTCGGCGGAGGCAGCAGGTATGCGGGCACCGCGAGGACGCGGACGAGCACCTCCCAGGCGCCGAGCATGAGCACGAGGGAGAGAATGGGCGGGGCTGCGCTGAGGAGGGGCTTGGCTTTCATTGCGGAGCCGGCGCCTCCCCCGCGAGCAGCGCGTCGTGCAGCGGGCCGAGCACGCGCGCGAATCGAGGATCGCTGCGGAGCGTGGTGTCGCGCTGGCGTGGCAGGTCGATCGGCGTGTCGAGCAGGATGCGCGCTGGGCGCCGGGAGAACACGATGCAACGCTCGGCGAGGTAGGCCGCCTCCGCGTTGGAATGCGTGACGAAAAGGACGGTCATGCCGAGGTCGAGCCAGAGTGCGCGGAGCTGATCGTCGAGCCGCTGGCGCGTGAGCTCGTCGAGGGCGGCGAAGGGCTCGTCGAGCAGCAGAATGCTCGGGCGCACGACGAGGGCGCGGGCCAACGAGACGCGCATCTTCATGCCGCCCGAGAGCTCCGCTGGATATCGCGCTGCCGCGTCGCCGAGACCGACCTGTTGGAGCGCGGCGAGGGCCTCGGCGCGCCGCTCGGCCCGGGAGACGCCCGAGAGCTCGAGCGGCAAGGCTGCATTGTCGAGGACGTTGCGCCAGGGCAGGAGGTGCGCGTCCTGAAAAACGTATGCGATGCGGGGCCGCTCGGCGCCGTCGGGAGACACGAGCCGGACGGAGCCCCCGTCGGCCTGGTCGAGGCCGGCGACGAGCCGGAGGAGCGTGGATTTGCCGCAGCCGGAGGGGCCGAGCAGGGCGACGAAGGTGCCGGCGGCGATGTCGAGGTCGAGGCCGTCGAGCACGACGCCGCTGCCGGAGAAGACGCGCCGCGCGCGCTCGACGACGACACGCACGCCGCCCGGGGGACGCGCGTCCGCTGCAATGCCGGGATCGAGCACCAGCGCGGTCATGGTTTTTCCTCGGTCGCTTCGAGGTACACGTCCATCTGGCCGATCGACGTGTGGAGCACGTATTTCTCGTCGAGGAGCCGCTGCATCGCGGGGAAATCGCGCAGGGAGTCGGCCGAGTCGAAGGCGTCGCCCGTCACGTGGGGGAAGACGTCGTAATGCTCGACCACGATCGCCGCGGGGGGCGCTTTTTCGAGGTCGGCGAGGAGGACCTTTTGGTGCTCCTCCCTGGCCCACGCGACGCGCTGGGGGACGTTGTAGATGTACCGGGTCGCCGCCGCGCGGTCGGCCATGTCGTAAATCGATGGCTCGAAGCCCCAGACGAAGACGGGGCGATTCGCGGGGACCACGCTCCGGAGCAGATCGGCGACGGCGCGGTTCGTCACGGTATTCACGTCGGCCACGCTGGCGAGCTCGTCGAGGCCCCGCTGGTTCTGGAACCCTTCGGTCGCGAGGCCGAGGCGCTTCTGCGTGCGCACGAGGAACGAGCCCGGGACGTCCTTCGTGGCCGTCCGGCCGAACGGCACGATCAGGAGCACCAGGAAAAACCCGGCGAGGCCGAGCGCCCCGCGCGCCCGCGCCCGCTGGAAGAGGGCGTGATACCCGAGCGCGGCGACGAGCCCCGTGAGCGGCCAGGTTGCGCCGTAATGGTAGGGGAAAAACTTCCCCTGCATGGTCACGCCGACGAGGTGAACGAACACGACACCAAGCGAGAGCCATACGAGCGGCCGCTCGCGCGCGCAGACACCGAGGCCGAGCGCGAGGAGCAGGCCCACCGTCGGGACGCTCCCGTATTGCTGGAGCCACTCGGTGAAGGCCCAGTAAAACATCGCCGTCGGGGCCGCGCCTTGCCAGCCGAGCGCCGTGTAATGGGGCGTGAAGACGAAGAGGACGCGGTGCAGGTCGCCGAGCGCGCCGCGCGCGGCGAACCAGGCCGCGCAGATCGCAATGGGGATCGCCCCGCCCACCGCGAGCAGGAGCGAGGGGCGAAGGACGCCGCGGGCGGCGGCGCGCAGGCGTTCGAGGGTCGGGCGCGCGGGATCCGTGTCCCACCACGCGGGCAAGAGCGCGATGATCGCGGCGCCGCCCACGAGCGGCGGCTTGAGCAGACCCGCGAACCCGAAGAGGAACCCCGCGACGAGCCAATCACGCGCCTTCGTCGCCGCGGCCGAGGGCAAACCCGACGGACCTTTGCGCGGGGCGCAGAGCAGGGCGGCGATCGTGATCATGCCGCCGAAGGACTCGGGCTGCGACGTGTGCCAGAAATCGAGCTGCGCGTGGACGAGGACGGTGATCGTGGCCGCGAGCAGCCCGAGCGTGCCCGTGCCCCAGAAGCGCCGCGTGAGCCGCGTCATGCCGAACGTCATGAGCACGAGGCCTGTGACCTCGAGGGCGCGGATGCCCCACTGCGCGGATCCGAAGAGGAGCCGGGCGAGGGCGTACACCAGGAAAATGCCGGGAGGCTTGAAATCCCAGGCGTCGCGATAGGGCATCCCGCCTTCGAGCACGGTGCGCGCGACGACCGTGTAGATGCCCTGGTCGCGGCCGTGGCCGAACGTGAGGATCTGGAAGAACAAGAAGGCGAGCGCGGCGAGGCACGTGGCGATGAGCGCGCGTTCGGCCAGGATCTCGAGGTGGCCCGGGATCACGGGCGCCGGGGGAGGCGTGGCCCGCTCGGGCGCGGAGGACGGTTCGTCGGCGGCGAGAGTCACCGGAGCGAGGTTCTAGTCGGGATCGGCGGAGGCTCCAACCAATTTGCGGGCCCCGTCAAATGCGGTACGTCCGTTCGATCGCGGCCACGAAGAGCGGCGCGGCGGACTCGATGGCGCTTGGTGCGAGCTGCTGACTGCCGGGGTGCGAGTCGGTGCCGAGGATGTGCTCGAACATGCCGCTCGCGCGGAGTTTTTCGAGGGCGCCGGGGGGCAGGACGAGGTGGCTCGCGACGGCGTGGCAGCGCGTCGCGCCGGCGGCGAGGTAGGCCGCGGCGGCCTGGATGAGCGAGGATCCCGTGCGGATCATGTCGTCGTAGATGACGACCTCGCGGCCGCGGACGTCGGCGTTGACGCCCGTGACGGCGAGCTTGCCGGTCTCGGGATCGCGGCGTTTGTAGACGAACGCGGGCTCGACGTCGAGGTCGCGCGCGAGGCTCTGGACCCACTTGGCGCGGCCGGCGTCGGTGGCGCCGAGCAGGTACGAGCGGCCATCCATCGTGCGCTGGATGAGCTTCGTGACGAGCGACGCGCCGTAGAGGTGGTGCGTGACGTGGCTGTCGCCGAAGTAGTACGGGATGCCGTCGGTGTGGAGGTCGAAGAGGTAGACGCGCGTGCCGCCTTCGCAGGGCGGGATGGCCGAGACGAGGCGAGCGCGGGTCTTCGCGGTGACGACCTCGCCGGGCAGGACGGCGCGCTCCATGGTCGCGTAGCCGAAATACGGCATGACGATGGAGAGGGAGCGGGCGCCGCCGGTGCTGATGGCGCATCCGAGGTCGTAGAGCTCGAGCCAGTCGAGGTCGGTCGGGGTGCCGCCGAGCAGCACGACGTCGCGGCCCCACGGGTCCTCGGCGACGCGGAGGTACCGCTCGCCGTCGGGGAAGGTCTTGTGCACGATCTCGCCGCGATCGAGCTCGCCGGCCGCGAGGAAACGGGGCTCGAGGTAGGCGTACGAGGAGATCGTGAAGAGGAGCTTTCTTGCCATGGCAGCCCGGTTCTCCTCGCCCATCTTGGCGCCGTTGTCACGTCTCGAAGGAGGAAACCATGAGGAAATTCGTATCCCCCGGCCCGCTCGTGTCCGCCCTCGCCGTGCTCGTGCCCCTCATCGCGCTGAGCGTCCCGGGGGCCGCGCGCGCCGACGAGCCGGCTTCGCCCTCCGCGGAGGGAGGTGGCGGGGGGCCGGGGTGGGATGGTCGGTTCGTCGCGGGGATGAGCGCGTTCGGCGTGTCGGCGGTATCGCTTGGGCTCGGGATCCTGTCGACGTATCAGGTGTACCAGGCGAATGAGGCGATACGAACGAGCGTGTTTTCGGCGCAGTTCACGCAGGAGCAAAGCGTGTGCGTGGCGGCGGAGTCGTCGGCGGACCCGGGGGCGGGGGTCCTCCGGGAGACGTGCGCGCGGGGGAATACGTATAACACGCTGCAATACGTGATGTATGGGCTGCACGTCGGGGCGGCGTTCGCGGGGACGTATCTGGTCGTGACGAGCGTGCTGGCGGCGGAGAAGAAGGAGGGGGCGGGGGAGGGGATTGCGGTGGTGCCGGTGGTTTCGGCAGGGTATGCGGGCGTGGTGGCGAGCGGGGCTTTTTGAGGGTCAGCGGATGGGGCGGAGGTGGTCGAACCGGCGGTCGTGGAGGATTTCGTAGGTCGCCTTGAGCGTGACCGACTCCCCGGGTTCCACTTTCTCCATGCAGTAGAATCGATTGCCCAGGCGCAGGCAGTCACCCAGCAACAGGCCGGCCGCCGGGGGTTGCATGCCGTCCCCCCACCAGTTCTTTTCGTTGATGAACGATTCGGGGACGTCGCAGACGTAGGTGATATCCGCACCGAGCGGCTCCCCGCCCAGCGCATGATGCAAGAAGACGTTGCAGCCATTCACGCGCGTGGGCGTTTTGAGTTCGAGCGTGATCTCGGAGGGGTCGGCACGCCCGCAGGAGGCGAGGACCAGGGCGGCAATCATGAAGAATGAGAATCGCATCATCAATTCCTGGGATAGAGGCGTCGGTCACAGGTAGCGAAATTAATCTCTTCTTTGGGCGCACAGGCGAGGCACTTGCGACGCATCTCAATGCAGCAATCGTCGCAACCCCGCTGGGCACCCTTGTGGTCGCAACTGTTGTGACAAAGAGGGGTCTGCTCCTCACACCACTCAGGGGGCTTGCACTGCGTCGCCGTCACCGTGGACCCCCCCACAGGCCGTGAGCAAGTCCGCCAGAAGGAACAACGCCGGACCCACACGCATGCGTTTCGCCCCTCACCCGGCAGCCTGCCGGCCCTGGCCCGACGCGTCAACCTCTTTCCCCGGCTGGATCGCCCCGCGCGCCCCGCGCACCGCCCGTACTTCCCGTCTGGATCCGCGCCCGCGCGCCGCGCGCGGCCCGCACTCCCCGCCCGGATCCACGCTCCCGCCTGGCGCGAACACCTCACCCCGAACCCGGATCGCCCCTCGCGCCCCACGCCACCCGCGCGCTCCCCCCCTCGAAGCACCCCCGCGCGCCACGCAACGGGGTCGATCGAGGCCTCGATCGACCCAGTTGCGCAGTCTACCTCACGAATCCTCGCCCTCCGGGCCCTCGTTTGCGTCGCCCGCCTCACGCTTTCGCTTCGGCCGTGTCGGCTCCAGGAAGGCCGCGACGCGCTTCGGCTGGCCCGCGAAGAGCTTTTTCAGGTCGCCTTCGAGCCGGTCGATCTCCAGGTTGATGTCCTCCACGTAAAGCTCTTCCGAGGTGCCCTGCAATGCCAGGGCGCGTAGGCCATTCGCGCGCTCCTGCGCGTTCAGGTCGAGCCTGTCCGTCACGGCCCCGAGCCGCGGGGACCATTTCAATGCGAGCGGCTCGTCCGGGTTCCGCCCGAGCTCGTCGAGCCACGCGCGCCCCTGCTTCACTTCACGATCGACCCCGAACGCCTGCGCCGCCGACGGCGAGACGTCCTTGAAAAACCGCGTATAGGGCGGCGCATCCCGGCGGCCGTCCGTCTTGTCGACGATATCCCTGCCAAACGCCGCGACCTCGGGATCCCAAAGGGAATCGGCGACCACGAGCCGAGCCCGCGCGCGGCCGAGCGCGCGCTCGAGCTTGCGGCGCTCCGCCGCGAGCGCGTCGCCCTTGGCCGTGAGCGATTCCCACAGGGGCGCGAGGTGCTTCGTGGCGTCGTCGCTGGCGAGGCCGTCGGCAATGGAAGCGCAAATGTCGGCGGCGGGCGCGGGGGAGGTGGTCGTGCGTAGATGGGTAGCCATGTGGGGAAGGTAACGGCTGCGGCGGGGGACGTGTCAAGGGGGAAGGGGCTCGCGCAGGGAAGGAATGCGAGGAGGAGAGATTGGTGTCCCTGCCATGCGTTCGGTACCGTTGCCGATGCTTCGTCGTGTCTTCGCCTGGTGCTTGCCGCTGATCCTTCTTGTCTTGTGCGCGCCGAGGGGCGCACGCGCGGAGGTGATCCGCGTCTGCGTCAAACCGCCGGACGTCGCGCCGAACGCGAACGAATGGGCCTATTCGCCGGGGGCGAAGGCCCTGTGGACCACGAGTCGCGCGAAGTTCACCACGAAGAGCGAGGGGCTCACCGTCTACGTATTCGACCCCTACGCGCCCCCGACGAGCGCGAGACTCCTGCCGATCCCGCACAACAAGCTGACCTGCCCCACGCCGCCGCGACCGAAGCCGGCTCCGCCGAAGGATGCGCCCAAGGCATCGGCTGAAGAGAACGAGGCAGGAGCGTCCACGTCCGCCGAGGCCTCGAAGCCGCAGAAGCCGCCGCCGGCGAAGGACGAACAAGGGGAGGTCGTGCCGCCCGGCGTGAAGAAGATGCCGGAGCGTCCGCCGGAGAAGCCGCGGCCGTCGCCGCCTCCGCCCGAGGGCGTGCTGTCGAAGGAGCCGCTTTTGCCGTCGGAGGGCGTTTTGCCGAAGCGGGACGAGGTGCATCCGCCGAAGTGCGTGGATGAGCAGTGCACGCTGGTGGATCGAGGCGGGGCGCTGCCGGAGCGCGTGTTTCGGAACGGGGCGCCGCTCGCGAGCGTGGCGTCGTGCGAGCAGACGAAGGAGGGGTGCACGGGCAAGGGGAAGGGCAAAGCAAAACCCCTGACGCCGATCGAGCGGATGGTCCGCGAGTTGACGATCGCCTCCGCGATGCTGAACGGCGAGTTCAACCACGACCTCGCGCGCAAGGATGGCAAGCGGTTCGGCATCATCGGCGGCGACGACGCGGACGGCGTCGACAACGCCATCGTGCAGGCCGCGGCGGCGATCACGCAGGTCGCATCGGCGGTGCTCGTCGGGCAGGCGGAGAAGTTCGCGAAGAGGTTGGAGGAGGCTTGCGCGAAGAAGGCGCCGATCATCCTGGAGGGGGCGGAAGAGTTATCCGAGGACGCGGCGAAGCTCTTGGCGGAGCAGTACGGGGAGGTGATTACAAACGCGCTAGCGCAGAACCAGACGATCGGCCCGTACAAGCTGATGAGCAAGTTCACGGATGGCATGAAGGGGAGGTACGAGGCGCACCACATCCTGGAGGTCAATCAGGCGATCACGCACGGGCTCACGAAAGAGCTTGACAAGATACCGTCGGTGATCTTGACGGTGGCGGAGCACCGAGATTTCAATAGGATGTTCACTGCGGCAAGACCCAGGATCAGGAGCAAAGCCGATCTGTGGAAGCTCTATGAAGAGGCATACGAGTCGTATCCGCACTGGCTCGATGCCATCAGGCCATACTTCGGCAAGTAACCCAGTAGTCAAGACGAGCAAGTTTCGACATGCGAACCGAAGTCAAGATCGATTTTGATGGGGCATGTTTGATGGGCGATCCCCATAGCCTCATGCGAGCCGTGGGCTGTGGCCCCGACGTCGTCGAGGTGTTCGGCCCAGTGCTCAAACGGCTGCCAATATGCGTCACACTGGACGACAGCGACGCGCGACTTCCAAGGCTTCTGGAGCTTTTCAAGCAGCATGGCGTCGAATGGTCCGAGTACCGCCGGGACCGCTACACCGATGACGAGATTCAGGCCGCGCGCCTGATCGTCATGGACGCCTCCGACCTCATGAGTGGTATTTTCGCGGGACCGCGGGTGGGGACCCAGTACGACATGTCCGAGGCGTGCAAGCTTTGCGGGGCCGGAGCTCGCCAGACGTCCGCCATGGTTGTCGATGGCGAAAGGCTTCAGGTCCTCGAGGGCAAGCGCGCAACGACAACCTGGTACAACGACATCCTGGTCGAAGAAAAGCTGGCCGGTGCGCTCGCGGAGAGCGGCGCCACCGGGCTCTCGTTCCGAGGGGTTTTTGCGGCGTTCGAAAAGCGTGGGCACTTCCAGCTTCCGTGGCGGCAGCTATGCGCCACGCATACGCTGCCCCCGATGTCCCCTCGATCGACCGGAACCAAGCTCTCTCAACCATGCCCATGCGGGCGGAGCTGCTTTGGCACTTTTTGGGAGGTCCCGCCCCGCCTCGCCTACCGCGCCTCGGACCTCGCGGATGCCCGTGACGTGAACGTGACCTGGGAATGGTTCGGCTCCGTGAATTTCAACGGCGACGTCTACGACTCCGTCCTCGCCTACCCCTGGTTCCTCGTTACCCCCAAGGTCTGGCGCATCTTCCGCGACGCAGGCGTCACCGGATTCGACTGGCTCCCGATCCGGATCGAGGATGGCTGAGCTACGGCCCCGTCCACGCAACACCGCGAGGGGAACGGTTTCCGCTGCTGCGCCGAAATCTTGTCCTTGACAAACGTTCCGAAAGCAGCATTGGCCGAACCCTCTACTGTGTCGACTCCGCCGGAGGCATCCCACCGAGATCCCGAACCACCTGAAGCTCCGTCTTGCCCGTGCGCGGCGCCGCCGATCCGGAGGAAGCCGGCGAAGTCCGAGGGCCCGCGGGCTTCGCGCGTTGCGGCGTTGGGGCCCGCGGTGGGACCTTCGCCGACGAGGCGGAGGGCGCGGCGCTCGCGCTCGCGCTGGGCGCGATGGGCTCCGGTAGCGCGTTCAGCGCAACACACGACCAGTCGCCGAGGAGCACATACGCGCGGCTGCAGCGGATGTCGACCGTGCCGCTGGTCGTGTTGAACTGGATCGTGTGCGCCCACGGCGCCCGCTCCCACTGCCTTGGCGCCGCCTCGCACCCGCGAGGCTGCCCCATGCAGGCGGTTTCACCCGCCAACCGATCGACCACGATCGACGACGCGAACACGTTCACGAGGCCGAGGATGCTCGCCGTGAAGACCAGCCCTCCAAAGAGGAGCTCGAGCCAGAAGACGAGCCAGGCAGAAGCAGATCCACTTACCTGCACGCGTACAGGGGGTTGTTGCTGCTGTTTCATCATGACCCCCGTCAGCGCGAGCAGGCGTCACGCCTCTCCGCCTCGAAATACGTCAGGACACAACACAGCGTGATCTCGCTTTGCGGCGCGCCGTTCTCGTCGAGCTCCGTGGCCGGCGGGCCGTTCGGCTCGGACGTACATGACGCATTTCGCGGCGGCGCGACGGGAATGATCCCGCGGAGGGGCCATCCCTTCGGACAAGGATGGACGCCGGGGCGACGCACGCATCGCATATCCTCGTCAGGCAATCGCAGGTGAGGGCCGAAGGTCGTCGCGACCTTCATCGGCTCGCGGAGGATCACTTCTTCTTCGCGGCTCGGCGCGCACGCGGCGACCCCGAGGAGCGGCGCGACGAAGAAGAGGGCGAAGAGGTACGGAATCAACCTTGAGGTGGGTGCTGACGGTGGCATATCCCTGGTCAAACCTGTACCTGGGAAAACCCGCCACCGCAATCCGTTTCTGATGCGCCCGGCAGTTGTCCCGGACCCTCCGACAAACTCCCACATCAAGCGCGCTGCCGGTCTTGACGCGGCTGTTCGATGAACTGCGCATCGCGCAGTTCATCGACCCCGGGTCCAGCGCTTGCGCTGGTCCGGGTGCAGGGGCGGATAGCCCCTGCTGGGGCCTGGGGCAAAGCCCCAGCGCGGCGCCTCCCAGAGGGGCCTTCATGCCGCGCCCCAGTTCCGCTAGACTCGCCTTCGACGTGTCCTTTCCGCTCCTCGTCCTCCACCTCTCGGACCTGCATTTTGGCCCGCATGGTCGCTTCGGGGGCCAGGATGGCGAGCGGCTCGCTGCGCGCTTCTCCGCTGCGATCGATGCTGCGCGCGAGGAGCTTGGGATGCGCCAGGGCGTGGGGCTCGTCGTGGTCACGGGGGACATCGCCGAGGCTGCGCGCAAGAGCGAATACGAGGCTGCGCTTGGGTTCTTTGGGCACCTCGATGCGCTCCTTCGTGTCCCGCGCGATCGATTCGTGTTCGTCCCCGGAAACCATGATGTCTCCTGGGCCGAGACGCGCAAGGTGCAGATCGAGCAGGATGACGAGGGGTTCGACGAGGCTGAGTTCGAGCGACGGCTTGGCCTCGTGCGCCTCGCGCGCTTCGAGGCGTTCGTCGCGGCGTTCCACGGGCGGCCGCGCGGGGAGCTGCCGAATGTGACTTCGATCGGGCATGGCGCTTTCGTTCACCATTTCGCCATGCCGGAGGGGGGGATCGCCGTCGCCGCGTTGAACTCGTGCGAGCGTGAGTCCCATGCCCGGAAGGGCGGCTCGTTCAGCGAGGCGCAGGCCCAGCGTTTGCTCGATCATCTGCGCGGTTTGCCCCCGTCGTGGATGTCGATCCTCGGCGTGCACCACAATCCGATCACGCCCGTGCCCGAGGCCGTGGCGAGCTGGGTGGAATGGCTGCGTGGCCATCCCGGGCCGCTCAAGCCCGAGACGATCGAGCATTTCGCTGCCGACGCGGCCGGCTTCGAGGGCAAGGAGCACCTGCGCGCCGTGACCGAGGATGCGCGCGTCTCCGTGGTGCTGCACGGACATCATCACGGCGCCGATGCCCACGCGTTCCCCTTCCGGCGCGGGGAAAAGGGGCACACGCTCGTGCTCTCGTCCGGGAGCTGGGGCCTTTTGCCCGGGCACCTGCCCGAGAGCCAGCCGGCGATGGTGCACCTCCTCGAGCTCGATCCGGCGCGGCGGCAAACGCGGTCGATCCTGCGGATCTATGCGCCTCGCGTCCGCGCCGAGGGGCAGGTCGAGCCGGGGGCGTTCGCCGTGGATCCGGCGAGCCCGCGCGGCGCCACGCTCGATCTGTACGTGCCCAAAGGGTTTGGCGAGGAAAAACAGGTCGCGGCTTCGTCCGAGGGGGCCGAGGTGCCCGCGTTCGTCGAGGCCTATCGGCGGCGCTTCGGGACGCGGTACGTGCGCTGGGACCTCGGCGGCGTGGGCGTGACGCAGCCGAGCGGGGGTGGGCCGCCCGTCTCGGCGCGGCTCGACGAGATGTTCGTGCCGCCGAGGCTCGGGACGAACACCGACCCCGACAGGCTCGACGACGGCGCGCCGCTCGATCCGTTCGCGCTCGTCACGCGGGCCTCGCCACTCGTCCTTCGGGGGCCGGCCGGTTGCGGGAAAACGACGATTCTGCGGCATTGTTTTCGCAAGCTGCTCGCCGAGGGCGGCAGGACCTGCGTTCCCTTTTTGATCGAGCTGCGTGAGCTCGGGCGCGCGTGGGAGCGGGCCGGGCCGAGCGAACGGACGCTCGAGGCGTACCTCGCGGGCCGCCTCGCCGAGGTGCGCGGGCGCGACGAACGAAGGACGCTCGCCGCGTTGTTCGAGGCTCCCACGGGGCCGCGGCCGATCCTGCTCGTCGACGGATGGGACGAGCTTGGCGATCTCGGCGACGAGGTGCGCGAGAAGTTGATGGGGCTGCTCGGCGCTTCGCCGCGCGTCCTCGCGGTTGTGACGAGCCGGCCTTATGGCGAGAGCCGGCCTTCGAGCGCCGAGGGGTTCGACGTGCTCGACGTGCAGCCGCTCTCGGACGAGGAGATCGGGGAATTCGCGGCGCGCTTCCACGGGCGCGTGCACGGCGAGGACGAGGCGAGCGCCCGCGCGGCGAGCGAGCGCTTCGTGTCGGCGCTTGGCGCGAGCGCCGAGGCCGAGGCGCTCGCGCGGACGGCGCTCCTGCTCGTGATGATGCTCTTTGTGCACCGGTCGAGGCCGCTGCCGGACAAACGGCATGAGCTGTATCGTGTTTGCCTCGACAACCTGCTTTCGGCGCGTCCGCGCGCGAAGGAGGCGGAGGGCGCGCGGACGCCGCCTTCGATGTTCCGGCCGGAGGACGCGGCCGAGCGGATGCGCGTGCTCGCCGAGCTCGCCGATCGGGTGCAGCGCGAGGGCTACCGCGAGCAGAGCCGGAGCCCGATCGTGCGCACCGAGGACGAGCTCTGCGCGCTCTTGCCCTCGCGTTTTTCGTACGAGGAGCGCCGTGGGTTCGTCGCGTGGCTGGTCTCGGCGGCGGGCGTGCTCGTGGATCGCGCGGACGGGACCTTTTCGTTTGCGCATTTGAGCTTCCAGGAATACCTCGTGGCGCACCACTGGGCCGCGGTGGTGGAGGGCGCCGAGGCGCGGGTCGGGCTGTGCCGGCGATATCTGCACGATCTCGCATTCTGGGAGACGCTCCGGTTATGGGCGGCGGTCGTGGAGGACCGGAACCCGGCGCACCTCGCGTCCGTGCTGGAGAATTTGATCGAGGGGGACGCGGATGGGTTCTGGCTCGCGGGCGTGATGTTCGCCGACGGGCTCGGCGAGGGGCATTTCGAGGCGTGGTGCGAGCGGCTCTCGGCCCATTTTCACGTGCACGAGCAGGTGCGCGGGTTCGCGGCGGCGCGGGCGTGGGCGGCGAGCCGGCAGGAGGGGCGGCGGCAGCGGCTCGCGGCAGCGTGGCCGGAGGTGGCGTCGCGAGCGCGCTGGCTGCCCGGCGTGATCGCGTCGTCGTGGTGGCAAGAGGCGCGGCTCGGGCGCGAGGAGGCGGAGCCGCCCGCCATGTCGCGATTGCTCTCGGCGGCGGGCGAGGGGCAAGGCGTGGCGCGAGGTCGGGCGCTCGGCGGGTCGAGCCCGGTTTGGCCGGGCGATCCGCCGGAGCTGTCGCTGCTACATCTGTGGCCGGGTCCGCGGGGGCCGGCGGCGGCGCGGCTGCAGACGTTGATCTCGCTCGGGGGCAAACGCGAGCACCTCGGGCGCGCGGCGCGGCGGGTGCTCGTGCCGGAGCGGGAGGAGCGCGATCTGGCGCGGTACATGGCGCGGTATCTGGCGCGGTCGTGGGCGAAGGAGGCGGCGCACGACGACTGGGTGCGGACGTGGGCGCTGGATCTCGCGCGGGATTGGGCGATGGATCTGTCGCGCTCGTGGGCGCGGGAATGGGCGCGCGATTTCGCGCTCGATCTGGCGCGGTACTGGGCGCGGTATCTGGCGCGGTACTGGACGCGGGATCTGGCGCGGGACTGGGCGTTCGATCTGTCGCGTTACTGGGCGCGGGACTGGGCGCGGGACTGGGTGCTCGACATGGCGTGGGTCTGGGCGCACGAGCTCGAATTGCCCGAGGAGCCGTGGACGCTCGATTTCGCGGCTGTGGAGCTCGCGGGGATCGGCCGGGCGGGGACGCGCGCGGTGCTGGCGTTCTCGGAGCCGAAGGATCCGCTGCTCCGCCTCTTCCACGAGGCCTGCCGCCTCTCCTTGCGCCCGCGCTCGGAGTCGACCCCGTTCCGCCGCGCGCTCGCGGATCTGCCCGAGGGAATCGACCCGCTCTGGCCCGCGCTCGCGCGGCACGTGGCGCGCCTGTCCACGCCCGAGGATCAAAAGCTCTTGTGCGAGCTCGCCGAGCACCCGGAGAGCCGCGGTAAGCCGCTCTCCTGGGGATTGCGATATTATGTGCGGGGCGACCTCGTGCTCGACGACGGGACGGAGGTGCGGCTCGACGAGCTCTGCGACGAGGCGGGGATCGCGCGATTGCCGTGGCTCGCTTCGATGCCGGACGAGCTGGAGGTCGAGTTCGATTGACGGTTATTTTCGCGCAATGCGGCCCGCGAGGAAGGAGGCCGCGCCGCAGGCGGCCATGACGCCCGCCATCGGCCGCATCGAGCCGTCGTTCAAGAGGCCCACGAAGGACGACGCGCAGGCCGCGATGCCGAATTGAATCGAGCCGAGCACCGCGGAGGCGAGGCCCGCGCGGCTGCCTTGATCGTCCATCGCGAGCGCGGTCGCGTTTGGCCCGATGAAGCCGAGGCTCGCCATGAATCCGAACAGCGAGACGGCCACCGCCGGCAAGCCGCCGGCCCCGGTCACCGCAAGGGCGATGAGGACCGCGCCCATCACGGCCAGGACGACCGTCCCGCGCGCGAGCAATTGCCCCGGCGAGAACCGCGCGAGGAATCGGTGGTTCACCTGGGAGGCCGCGATGAAGCCAAACGCGTTTGCTCCGAAAAACCACCCGTATCGCTGCGGCGAGACGTGGAAGAGCTCGATCAGGACGAACGGCGAGCCCGAGATGTACGCGAACATGCCCGCCTGCGAGAACGCGCCCGTGAGCGTGTACGCGACAAACCCGCGGTGGCCGAGGAGCGCGCGCACGTTCCGGGCGAGGGCGCCGAGCTCGATGCGGGTCCGCGTCGTCGAGGTCTCGGGCAATGCCGTCGCCATGAGCGCGAGGCAGGCGGCGCCGAGGACCGTGAGCACGGCGAAGATGGTCCGCCATCCCGCGATCTCCAGCGTGAGGCCGCCGAGCAGCGGCGCCAGGATGGGCGCCGCGCCCATGACCAGGATGAGCGTGGAGAGCAGCCGGGCCGCGGCCGGGCCGACGTACAGATCCCGGACGACGGCGCGCATGACCACGGGCCCGGCGGCGCCGCCGAGGGCTTGCAGGAACCGCAGCGCGATGAGCGTCTCGACGTTCGGCGCGAACGCGCACCCGGCCGACGCGAGCACGTACAGCATGAGCCCGACGTAGAGCGGGCGCTTGCGGCCGAAGCGATCGGTGACCGGCCCATACGCGAGCTGGCCGATCCCGAGGCCCGCGAAATAGGCCGCGAGCGTGAGCTGCGTCATCGACGCGGTGGTCCCGAGGTCCCGCTCGATCGCGGGCAAGCTCGGCAGGTACATGTCGATGGTGAGCGGCCCGAGCGCCGCGAGCGCGCCGAGGATCAGCGCGAGCAGGCCGGGGCGATCACGACGCGGGAGAGGTTCGTCGGAGGGGAGGGCCGTCATTCAACCTTTCTCGAGGGTCACGAGCACTGTTTTCAAATGGGCCTCCCCGCCCGGCTCCGGCGGAAAATCCTCCGGCTCCGGCCATTCCTTCACCTGCGCCGCGCCCCGCCCCGCGTCGCGCGCGGCGTCCTGCAAGACGCGCTTGAACTTGGCGTGCGTGATCCCTTTGTGATTCGTGCACGCGAGGAGGTGGCCGCCGGGCGAAAGGACGCGGATCGCGCTCGCCGCGAGCTTCTTGTAATCGCTCTCCGCGGAGAAGCGCGTCTGCTTCGTGGTCGCGAAGCTCGGCGGGTCGAGGATCACGAGGCCGAACGGTCCTTCCTTTGCGGCGCTCTTCTCCAGCCATTTGATCGCGTCCGCTTCGACGAGCACGTGGGCCGCCGGATCCGCGCCGATCCTGTCTAGGTTTTTCCGCGCCCATTCGAGCGACCCGCGCGAGACGTCCACGCTCACCGTCCGCCGCGCCCCGCCCGCGGCCGCCGCCACCGTGAAGGGGCACGTGTACGCGAAGAGGTTCGCGACGGACAAACCAGCGGCCATGTCCCGCACGCGGCGACGGTTTTCCCTTTGATCCAGGAAGATCCCCGTGGACAAACCGTCCCCGAGCCGCACCTCGTACGGCAAGCCGAGCTCGTGGACGATGAGCGGTTCGGGCGCGGGCTCGCCGCGGACCGGGTCTTTCGGGGCGAACTGCGGCTCCCGGGCGTCGACGATGCGGCTCGCGTGTTTTGGGCGAATCTTGAGGTAGATGCCCGTCGGGCCGAGCCGGTAGGCCGCGTCGAGGATGCGCTCCCGCGCGGCCTCCGCGTCCTCGTCGTAGAGCGAGACGACGAGGAAATCACCATAGCGATCCACGGTGACGCCGGGCAATCCGTCGCCCGCGGCGTTCGCCAAACGGAACGCATCCGTGCCCGGGAGGCGCGCGATCCACGCGCGGCGCTCGGCGGCCTCGCGCAAACGGCGCTCGATGGCGTCCACGTCGGACAAACCTTCGTTTCCTTCGAGAAAATCCGAAAAGAAGGCCGGCAAGGGCGCGCGGAGCGTGAGCGGGCGGCCGTCCCGCGGGTGGTCGAGGACGAGCTCTTCGAGGTGCAAGGCGAGCCGAGGGGCCGGATCACCGCCCCGCGCCACGTCGCCCACGATCGGCGCCTGCTCGGCCCCGAGCTGGGCCGGCAGATCCACGGGACAGCCCACCTCGGGCGTGAGCGCGAGCAGCGTGCGATCGCCGTGCCTGTCGAGGACGCGGAAAAGCACGGTGGACGGCTGGCCCGCGTGCGCCGAGGGCGGCAAGACGCGATGGCCGCCGTCGCCCGGCGCGAGGCGATGGCGCAAGACGCCTCGGTCCGGCCCTTTGCCGCGGCCGAGCATGCCCGGCGTGCCGCGGACGAGCGCCACGTAGGTGCGGCGGGCGCGGCGGCGCTCGATTTGCTCGGCAATGGATCGGTTCGCTTCGCGGCGGCGGGTGAAGACGAGCACGCCCGAGGCGTCCCGCTCGAGGCGCTGATGGACGCCGAGATAGATGGGCGCGCCCGGTTGGGTCGCCTCGTAATGGGCCGTGAGGCGGCGATGAACGTCGTCGCTGCGCTCGGGAGCGTGTGTCGGGACGAACGGGGGCTTGTCGACGGCGACGAGGTCGGGGTCCTCGTGGATCAGACGGCCCGGCGTGGAGAGCGGCCAGAGGTCGAGCGGCACGGGATCAATTCTGGGTCACGTTGGTGCCCGGCGGAGGGGTGAAGGTGAACTCGGCGGGGTCGATCGCAGCCGGCTGGGTCGAGCCTTCGAAGTCGAAGCGGTTCCGGTTGCCCTGGGCGTCGACGAGCATGACGCGGCGGATCACGCCGGGATCCTTCTTCTCCAGGAGCGCCTTGTCGACGTAGAAATACACGGAGTCGTAATGGGGGGTCGCTTGTCGGGGTTTCCCGAGGAGGACGGGCCCGCCCTCGAACTTGGATTTGTCGTGGAACACGAACGAGAACGAGGGCCCGAGCCCCTTGCCCATGAGGAACGCGAGGGCGCCGGGGTACTCGGTCTTGTCGACGGGCTGCACGAACATCTGGTTGTCCTCGCCGATGTAGACCTTGAGCGTCGTGCCATCGGAGACGATGCGATTCTTGCTCGGCGCGTCGTACCGGAACGAGATCTTGTTCGGGCGCTCGAAATAAAAGACGCCGGTCGATTTCTTCGTCGTGCCCGCGACTTTTTGCGTGTGCTCCTGCTTGAACTTCGCGAAGAAGGTCTTTTTGTCGAGGAAGACCTGGTCGATCCCGACGGCGACGGCGTCGGCCGAGCCAGGCGCAGGCGCCGCCGTGGGCGCGGCGGCGGAGGCGGTCGCGGGGGGCGCGGCGGCAGAGGCGGTCGCAGGGGGCGCGGCGGCGGAGGCGGATGCGGTCGCGCGTGCGGAG
>NZ_JARZHH010000001.1 GCF_029946515.1 Polyangium sp. 6x1 | reverse complement strand
GTCGCGATCGTCCGCAAGCCGCCGCGCCGAGCGCCGCCGCGCCTGCTGCTGCTGGTGAGGCCCAGGCGAAGCCCGCCGCGCCCGCCGCGAAGCCCGCGCCGAAGCCGGTCGCGCCGCCCGCGCCCGCCGCGAAGCCGGCCGCGCCGAAGCCGAACATCGTGACGATCATCGCGCCGCCCCCGAAGGCGAGCGGCGGCCCGAAGGCTTCCGCGCCGAAGCCGGCGCTGACGGCGAAGGAAGCGCTCGCCGCGAAGGCGAAGGCCGCGCAGCAAGCGAAGGGCAAGGCCCCGGCGCAGCCCGCGAAGGCGGAAGGCGCCGCCGAGGCCCCGGCGGCCGCAGCGGCCCCGACGTTCGAGGCGGCCGATCTGTCGGCCGGCTGGGACACGGCCGTGGAGGCCGCGCGCAAGGCAGGGGATCGCAGCGCGGCCCTCGTGGACGCGTGGATCGCGGCCTCGAACGCGGAGGCGATCGCGGCGGTGGCCGACGCGGACGACGCGCCGGGCGTCGCGCGCAAGGCCGCGCGTCGAGCGATCAACATCCTGAAGTCGCGCGGGACGGCGATCCCGACGCGGCAGCGGGTGGCGCGCGTGGACACGCGGGCCGAGGCGACGCTCGAAGCGACGTTCCTGCCGCCCGATGGGAGCGGGACGTCGGCCATCTCGATCACGAGCCGTGACGCGAGCGGTCGGTACCACCTGGCCGAGGTGATCGTCCGGGAGCCGATCGGCATCCTGAACGCGGGCAGCGCCTGGATGAGCGGCTCGCAGCTCAAGGAAGGCCGCAACCGCGCGCTCGAAGGGCTCGGCGTGTCGCCGGCGCCCGTGCCGCTCGAGTGGGCGCGTCATCGGATCGCCACGGCCCGCAAGCAAAACGCGACGTCGGGGCAGATCGTGCCGCTCGGGTTCGAGGGCTGCCGCGAGCTCGTGGAGCCGTGCCCCGAGGCCGAGCCGGCGCATCCGGTGGCCGATCTCGAAGCGGACATCACGAGCGAGCTCGCCTGGGCGCGCGCGCCCGGGTCGGCGACGCTGCACGAGGAGCCGGAGTTCCGGTCGTGGATGCCCGATCGCGGGAGCCTCGAAGAGCTGCTCCAGCGGCTCGGTCAGCGGCTCGGGCCGGAGGGCGTGCGCGATCCGCAGGCCGTGAACGAGGCGCTGCGCGAGGAGATCATGGCCGCGACGGATCGCTTCTTCTCGCCGGAAGCACGCGCGATCGTCGCGACGCGGATGCGCGACGCGGCGATCTCGGTGCGCGCGCGGAAGGGCAACGACCGCGCGGCGGACGTGCTCGCGATCGCGCGCGCGGTGAAGGAGGCGGGGCTGATCACTTCGCCGCCGAACGAGATCCCGTTCCTGGTCGGCTTCTTCCAGAAGGGGATCAGCGTGCTCGCGCATCAGGGCGGCGGTTCGCTCCGCATCCCGGTGGCGCCGCTCGGGCCGCAAGCTCCGCAGGCTGCGCCGGCCGAAGGAACGCAAGAAGCTTCCACCTGATCGCCAGACCTCACCCCCCAACCCCCCTCTCCACTCCGTGAAGAGGGGGGAAGGGAGCTCAGCCTTCCCACGGCGCTTTTGCGTCGCCCATCCCTACATGCCGTCGAAACGCGAGGTGCAGCGCTCGCGTGTGCGGACCCGGTTTGCCGTTGCCGATCGGCGCGCCGTCGACCGCGACGACGGGCAGGATCTCTCGCAAGCTCGACGACAGGAACACCTCGTCCGCCGCGCGCACGTCCTCCGGAACGAGCGGGCGTAGCGCGACGGAGAGCCCTGCCTCGCCCGCGATCGCGAGGATGTGCCCGCGCGTGATCCCCGCGAGGATCCCCGCCTCCTCGGGTGGCGTGATCAGCGTTTTTCCCTGCACCACGAAAACGTTTGAGGTCGTACCTTCGACGATCTGCCCCGCGGTGTTGATGATGAGCGCCTCGTGCGCGCCGACGTCACACGCCTTGCGGATCGCGAGCACGCTGGCGAGGTAGTTGCCAACCTTGGCGCCGTGCGCCGCATCGCAGGCGCGCTCGGTGCGATGCGTGATGACGGAGACGCCGTCGCGATACATCGACGCCGGAAGGAGCTTCAGCGGCTCGACGAGGATCACGCGGAGCGGATGCGCCGCGAGCCGCGGATCGAGGCCGAGCGGGCCGGAGCCGCGCGTGAGCGTGGCGCGCACGTAACTCTCGGGGTTCGCCGCAGCCGCGAGGGCACGCTCGATCTCCGCGGCAAACGCGGGCGGATCGATCGGCATGGGGATCCCGACCTGCGCGGCCGATCGTTCGAGGCGCTGCACGTGCTCGTCGAGCGCGAAGGGGCGGCCGCCGTAGGTGCGGATGGTTTCGAAGACGCTGTCGCCGTAGAGGAAGCCGCGGTCGTAGACCGAGACCTTGGCGTCCTCGGGCGCGTGAAGCCTTCCGTCGATGCAGGCGATGCGGCTCATGGTCGTCGCCCGAGAGCGTGTCACGGATCGACGCCGAGCGCGCGTTGGGCCGTCTCGCGAGCCGCGTCGATCGCGCGCGCCAAGGTCGCGCCGTCGAGGCCGCGTGGATCGAGCGGCGCGCCGAGCGCGACGGCGACGCGCGAGAAGGGGCGGGGGATCTCGAACTTGTCCCACGTCCGCGCGAGGACCCACGCGGAGGAGCAAGCCGAGGCAAGGGGCACGACGAGTCCGCCGGCGAGGTGCGCCGCGAGGATCGCGCCGACGCGATCGCCGTCACCGCGCACGACGCCGCGCGGGCCACGCGGGCCGTCGACGGCGAAAGCCGCGTCATGACCTCGTCGCATGCGGCGGACGATGCCCTTGAGGCCCATGGCGCCGCCGCGGGAGGACGAACCACGCTCGACGACGAGCCCGAGCGATCCGAGCGCGCCGGTCTGGATCTCGCCGTCGTCGGAGAGGCTGACGAGCACGGCGGTGCGGCGACGCTTGGGCCAGCGGTGCAGCGCGAACTGCTGGCCGTGCCAGAAGGCGAGCACCCAGGGAGTGCCGTCGGTTCCGTCGAGATCGGGGTGCGTGAGGAGGGAGAAGCGGACGGTGCGGAGGAGGAGGCGGGCGACGAGCCCCACAGCGTGGCCGAGGGCTCGTCGTCGCCGCGTATTCGACGCTTGGGGGCTACGCCCGAGCAAGTCGGGCTTCGCCCCCAAACCCCCAGCGGTCACTTCTTCAGCTTGGCGAGCAGCTCCTTCGCGGGCGCGAAGTTCTTGTCGGCATCGATCGCGCGATCGAGCTGCTGGATCGCCTTCTTGTCGTCGCCCTGCGCGTGGAGGATCCGGCCGATGTAGTAGAAGGCCGCGGCCTTCGAGATCGGCGAGTTCTCGTCGAGCTTCTGCAGGAGCAGCGCGCGGAAGGTCTTCTGCGCGCGCTCGAAGTGCGCGTCGCGCCCCGCCTTCTCCTCCGTGGCCTCGCCGAGCTCCATCGAGAGCACGCCGAGGTCGCGCAGGATCGCGATCGAACCCGGGTCGATCTTGAACGCGATGTCGAGGTCCGCGAGCGCCTTCTCCTTGTCGCCTTCGGCGAGGTACGCCTTGGCGAGCCGGTGATGGATCGTCGCGAGCTCCTTCGAGCGACGGCCGCCGTACGACTCCACGATCTTCTGCAGCACCTCCGCGGCCTGCTTGCCGCGGCCCGAGGCGCTGTAGGCGTCGCAGAGCGCGAGGAGCAGCTCCCGATCGCCGGGGGCGAGCTCCGAGGCCTTCACGAGCAGGTCCGCCGCGGCGCCCGGATCGCTCCGCTTGCCGAGATGGATGTCCGCGGCCTTGCGATAGAGCTGCACCTTCTGGCCCGCCTCGGTCGCGGCCTCGGCGTCGCCCTTCACGAGGTCGGCGAGCTCGGCCCACGCCTGCTGCTTCTCGTAGAGCGCGTGCAGCTTCTTGCGGATGTCCGCGGCGCGCTCGTCGGCCTTGAGGCCAGCTTCGAGGACGCGACGGACCGCCGCCTCGTCCTTGAGCGCCGTGTACAGATCCGCGAGGCGGAGCGACGTCTTGACGGCCTCTTCACCGCTGGCGGAGGAGAGCACCGTCTCGAGCGCCTTGGCCGCCTCGGCCTTGTCGCCCTTCTTCTCGTAGAGACGCGCGAGCGAGAGCAGCGCGCCCTTGTGGCTGCCGTCGCGCTCGAGCACCGCCTTGTACGTCTCGATCGCCTTCGGAACGTTGTTCAGGCGGTTCTCGAAGACCTCACCGAGGCGCACGCTGTAGACGAGCTCCGCGGAGAGATCGCCGCGCTCCTTGGCGAGGTCGATCTGCGTGTTGAGCAGCTCCGCCAGCTCGTCGTCGCGGCCCGTCTTTTCGAGGAGCTGCGAGAGGAGGAGCGTGGCCTGCTCGTGCGTGCGCTCCTCGTCGAGGATCGCGCGCAGGTGCTCCATCGCCTCGCTCGTCGCGTCGAGCTTCTCGATGCAGATCCGGGCGCTCTCGAGGCGCAGCGTGGCGCGGGCCGCGGGCGTCTCCGCGAGGTCCACGAGGCGCGACAGGACGTTGAGCAGCTCCTTGTTCTTGCCAGCCTTCGCGTAGAGCTCGCGCAGCGCGTCGGAGGCCTTCGCGTCGTTCGGCTCGTCCTCGAAGATCTGGCTGTAGAGGTCGAGGGCCTTCTTGTCGTCCGAGAGTTTCTCCCGGGCGACCGAGGCCGCGCGGTGCTTGAGGTCCCGGATCTTGTCGCCCTCGGCCGCGAGCTCGGCCTGGCGCACGAGGAGATCGAAGACCTCCTTCGCGTCGCCGGCCTTGTCGCGCACCTTCGTGAGCTCCGCGAGCGCCCACGCGTCGCTGTCGTCGGCCTTGATCATGTCGCGGAGGATCGCCTCGGTGAGCGCGTCGTCCGCGAGCACGCCCTCGGCCAGGCCCTTCGCCTCGCGGCGCAGGTCGGAGGCGAGGTGGCCGAGGCCGTCGAGCCCGGCGAGGCGGCGCAGCGTGCCCACGAGGTCACGCTCGCGGCCAGCCGCGCGCTGCAGGCCTTCGATGTTGCGCAGGATCGTCTCGCTCGTCGGGTCGTGCTTCAGCGCCTGCTCGAGCGCGCGTTCCGCAGCGGCGTTGTCGGCGAGTTTGTCCTTGCGCCACTCGGCGATGCGCATCCACAGGTCGCGCGCCGCGTCCGTCGAGAGATCGCTCTTCTCGGACACGGCCTTCTCCAGCGCGTCCGCGGCGCCCGCCCACCCGCCCGTGATCGGGGCGAGGCGCTCGAGCTCGGCGAGCACGTCGACGTCGGCCGGGTCGTCCTTGAGCGCGGCTTCGAGCGCGCCCTGGGCCGCCTTCGGATCACCGGAGCGATCCTCGAGGACCTTGGCGAGATCGAGCCGGAGCCGCACGCGCTCGGCGGGCGTCCCGACGAACCCGATGCGCTTCTCGTAGAGCTTCGCGAGCGCCGCGTGATCGCCCTGCGACTTGTAGACGCTCTCGAGGGCCTCGGCGGCCTCCTCGAAGAGCGACCGCTCGTCGGTGAGCTTCTCCAGCGCCGCGCGCGAGGGCCCGTGATCGGGCGCCCGCTCGAGGGCCTGCTTCAACGTCGCGAGGCCCTGCGACTTCTCGCCGAACGACTCGATCTGGATGGTGGCGAGCCGGTGGTGGAAGTTCGCCTGCTCGCGCTCGTCCGAGATCGCGGCGACGCGACGTTCGAGGACATCGGCGAGCGCCTTGTTGTCCCCGAGCCGCGAGTAGAGACGGTCGAGGGATTCGAGCAGCGCGGGCTCGTCGCCAGCTTGCTCGACGGCCTTCGCGTACGCCTCGACGCTGCGACGATCGTCCTTGAGCTTGTCCTCGGCGATGCGCCCGACGCGCAGCCACAGATCCTTCGCGATGACGGCGTCGAACGTCGCCGCCGCGCGCTGCGAGAGGGCGTCGCAGTAACGGCCGAAGCCCTCGGAGCGCTCGGCGAGCCGCTCGATCTCGGTGTGGAGCTCGGGATCGTCCGGCGTGTCTTCGAGCGCGCGGAGCAGCGCGCCCTCTGCGGCGAGCGCCTTTCCGAGCTTCTCGTCTTCGACGATCGCGATCGCGCGGAGCGTGCGGGCGCGGTCGATGCCCTCGGTCTGCGCCTTGAGGCGCATCTCGAGGACGCCGACGAGCTCCTCCCAGCGCGAGGCCGCGCGGAGGACGGGCTCGAGGGCGTCGGCCGCGTCGAGGCGGAGCTCCTCGCGACCCTCGCCGATCGCGCGGATCGCCTTGATCGCGTGATCGTTCGTGGCGTCGTCGTCGAGCACCAGGCGGTAGTGTTCGAGCGCGTCCTGCGGGCTCGCGAGCTCGGCGGCGTAGAGATCGCCGATCGCAGTCCGGAGCTTCACGCGCGCCTCGCGGGTCTCCGCGGTGCTCGCCTGGAGCTTCAGGTTGTCGAGCAGCTCGTCCCACATCTTCTCGGCGCGGTAGAGCCGTTCGAGCGAGGCGAGGACCGCCGCGTCCGAGGGGCGCGCGTCGAGCGCCGCGTTGAGCGCGTTGATCGCCTCCCGACGGTTGTCGAGCGACTTCTCGTAACGCTCGGCCGCGCGCACGTTGAGGTCGTACCGGAGGTCGGCCTCGCCCGAGCCCGCGAGCTCCACGCGACGCGCGTAGAGCTCGACGAGGCGCTGGGCTGCGTCGCGCGGCTCGTACAGCGGGATGAGCGCGTCGACCGTGACCGTGCTCTCCGGATCGAGCTCGAGGGCGCGCTCGTACGCCTTGATGGCGCCCTCCTCGTCGTCGAGCATCTGCAGCTTCGTCTCGGCGATCCGGCGCCAGATGGCGGCGTTCTCGTCGTCCGAGGCGAGCTCGCTCTTCTTCTCGAGGACCGCGATCAAGGTCTGCCAGTCGGAGAGCAGCATCGACAGCATGTCGATCGCCTCGAGCGGATCACGCTCGGTCGGATCGAGCTCGCTGAGCCTCCGGTAGGCGCCGAGGGCGCGCCGCGGGTCGTCGACCTTCCCGTCGTAGACCTTGGCCACGGCAAGCAAGAGCTCGCGCTTCACGACGTCGTCGGTCGTCTTCCCGATGCCCTGCTCGTAGCTCTCGGAGAGCCGCTCCCACGCACCCAGCATCGTCGCGAGGCGCTCGAGCTCGGCCCGCGTCTCTCCATCCTCGGGGTCGAGGGCGAAGGCCGCGCGCATCGAGCGGAAGGCGAGGCTCCGGTCGTTGCCGCGCGTCTCCCAGAGCTGCGCGGTCTCGCGCAGCACGGCGACCTTCTCGTGCACCTCGCTCGCGAGGTGGTAGCGCTCCTCGTTCAGCTTCACGAGCAGGCGCCAGTCGTCGCTGCGCTCGTAGAGCGGGCGGAGGATCTCCACCACGCGCGCCTTGTGCTCCTCGTCGCGCGTGAGGGCTTCGAGCTCCTTGATCGCCTCCTGGTGCCACGGCACGTCGGAGACGATCGCTTCGAGCTGATCGATCGCGGCCGACGTGTCCTTGATCTTGTCGCGGAGCAGCCGCGCGAGCGCGAGGCGGTACGGAGCGCCGGCCTCGCCGTTCGCCGCGGCCTCGGCGCGCCGCAGGTAGAGATCGGCGAGGTCCTGATCGCGGCCGAGCTCCGCGTAGAGCTCGGTCAGCGCGTCGAGCGCGCGCGCGTCGGCGTCGTCGACGTCGAGGGCCGCCCGGTACGTCTCGATCGACTTCTCGGGCTGCTTGAGCTCGATCCGTTCGAGGCGCGCGATCGTGTGCAGCGCGTCGAGCCGCTCCTTGTCGTAGCGGTAGTCGAGCGACGAGCGGTAGAGCTCGACGCGCTCCTCGTGGCGGCGCTCCCTCACGAGCAGGCCGTCGATCGCGGAGAACAGCTCGCGCGACTCCGGCTCGAACTCGTGCGCGCGCCGGTACCACTTGAGCGCGCTCGCGACGTCGTTCAGGTCCGCGTAGATCTCGCCCGTCCGGCGGCAGAGCTTGGCGCTCTGGGCGTCGTCGACCGTGATCTCGCCGAGCTCGGCCGAGTAGATCTCGGCGAGCCTCCGCTCCGCGCTCGCCACCTTCGCGAGGCGCTCGAGCTCGTGCCAAACGCCCTCGTCGCCGAGGTCCTCGTGCAGGAGCTTCGCCACCGTCTCGAGGGCGGCCTTGTAGTCCTCGAGCTGCTCCTCGTGCAGCGTCGCCAGGCGCGTGAGCAGCTCGCGCCGCTCCGACGGGTCCTCGCTCGCGGCGAGCCGCGCGTCGAGGGCCATCTTCACGCGCGCCCAGTCGGCGCGGCGGAGGTAGACAGGCTCCAGCATCTCGCCCGCGCGCGCCCGGTGCGCCGGGTTCTCCGACGCTTCGAGCAGTGCTTCGAGCTCGCCCACCGCGCCCACGTGCGCCGCGTCGATCACGAGCGCCTCGGCGAGCTCGTCGAACGCGCGGGACACGTCTTCGAGCCGCTCGTGCGCGACCTTCGCGATCTTCACGCGGAGCTCGGCCGGCGCCCCCACCCCTCCATCGAGCTGACGCTCGTAGAGCTTGATGAGGTCCTCCCAGCGCTTCGACTCCTTGTAGAGCGTCTCCAGGGCGTCGATCGCCTTCGGGTTGAGCTCGACGTCGAGCAGCGCCTCGTACGTCTCGATCGCGCCGCTCGGATCCTTCAGCGCGTCGCGCTGCAGCTCCGCCTGGCGGAAGAGCAGGCGCTTCTTCTCGACGTCGTCCGCGGCGTTGTCGACGCGCTGCCGGAGGATCTCCAGGAGGTTCGGCGCGTCGTTCGCCTCGCTGTAGAGCTCTTCGAGCGCCACCATCGCGCGGCGATCGTCGCTCCTCGCTTCGAGCGCGTTCTTGTACCACTCGACCGCGAGCGCCTTGTCGTCGAGCTTCGTCCGCGCGAGCTCGCCGACGCGCAGCCGCACGTCCTGTTGCACGTCGCCGTCGAGGATCGAGTCCACGACCGATCGGTAGAGCTCCGAGAGCTCCGCCCACCGGCCCGTCGTGCTCGCGAGGCGCTCGACGGTCTGGATCCAATCGCCGACCTCGGCCTCGCCCGCGGCCTCGCGCACGCCGCGCACCGCGTACCCGAAGGCGCGGCCCGTGTCGCCGAGCGGACCCTCCGCCGTGCGGAGCGCGCTCTGCAGGTTCGAGAGGCGCTCGCCCGTGCTGTCCGCCGTCTCCACCTCGATCTCGAGGACACGGAGCAGCTTGTCGCTGTCGCCGTCGGCCTCGTAGAGCGGGTGCAGCGTCTCGGCCGCGTCGCGCCGCGCCTCGGGATCCTCGAGCAGAGCTTCGAGCGCGCTCCTGCAGCGCGCGTTCGCCGGATCGAGGACGAGCGCCTGGCGATACGCGTCGAGCGCGCCCGGCAGATCGCTCTGGTGCAGGCGCCGCACGTCGCCGAGCCGCGCGAACAGATCGAGCCGCTCTTCGAGCTCGTTCGCGAGCGACAGGTGCACGTCGAGCGTGTCGGCGAGATCCGACCAGCGCTCCGCCTTCTCGTAGAGCGCTTCGAGCGCCGAGAGCGTGGCCGGCTCGGGGCCGAACTCGTCGGAGACGTTGCGCCAGCCGTTGATCGCGCCGGCCACGTCGCCGAGCTTGCTCGCGAGCGTCTCGGCCGCGCGCACCATCGTCCGCTTGCGCTCGTTCGCGTCGTTCGAGAGCGTCTGCCGCGCCTCCAGGATGGAGACGAGCTCGCGCCACTCGCCCGTGCGCTCGTTGAGGCGCTCGAGCGCGGAGAGCGCCTCGAGGTCCTCCGGATCGTCGGACAGACGCGCGCGCCAGGCCCCGATCGCCTTGTCGGGCGCTTCGAGGACCGACTCGTACACCTCGCCGATACGGCGGTAGAGGTTGCGACGGTTCTCGAGGTCCTCTTCGAGGCGCACCTCGATGCCGAGCACCTCGGCGAGCGCTTCGTGCTTCCCCTTGCTCGTGTAGATGCCGGCGAGCGCTCGCGCCGCCGGGATCACCAGGTTCGGATCGGTCTCGTCGATCGAGAGCACGCGCCGGTAGACCGTCTCGGCCCGATCCCGGTCGCCCAGCATGTCCGCGTAGATCTCCGCGACGACCATGAGGATCTCTCCCTGGGTCGGCGGCGTGCTGCACGCGTCGGCGGCCGCCGTGAGGACGGTCGCCATCTTCTCGTGCTCGGCGAGCCTGCGGCCGATGTCCACGAAGCGCTCGCGGACGATCGCGTCGTCGGGCTCGAGCGGGACGAGCTCGCTCAACGTGGCGAACGCGCCCGGGTCGTCGCGCAGACGCTCGTCGCGCAGCGTGCTCACGCGGCGCAGAAGCTCGCGACGCTCGTGCTCTTCCTGCGCGCCTTCGCGCCGGATCTCGAGCACCCGCACGAGCTGACGCACCTCGTCGCGCGCTTCGTACACGACCTCCAGCACGCGCGCGGCGCGCAGGCGCAGGCTGCCCACTTCGAGCAGACGCTCGACGAGCTGGCGCGCCTCCGCATCGTTCTGCCGGTGCTCGAGCACGCGCTCGAGGTGTTCGAGCGAGAGCGCCGGCTCGTGCAGGCGATCGAGGTAGATCCGCCCGAGGCTCAGCTTGATGTCGGCCGATTCCTCGTCGGTCGCGGTCTCCAGACGCCGCTCGAGGAGCGCCGCGAGGTCCTTCCACCGCCCCTCGCGCTCGTAGAGCCTCTGCAGCGCGTCGAGCGCCGGCTCGTAGAACGCGTCGAGCGTGAGGATGCGCTCGTAGTAGCGAATGCCCTTCGCCGCATCGCCCATGATCTCCTCGGCGATCACGGCGACGTCGTTGAGCAGCGAGATCCGCGTCGTTTGATCCGGCGTGCCCTGCGCGGCCTTGTCGTAGAGCGCTTCGAGCTCGCTCCACCGCTCCGCGTTGGTCAGGATCTGCTTCAGGCGCGAGAACGCGCGTTCGTTCGTCGGGTCCACCGCGAGCACGCGATCGAGGTAGGGCATCGCGCCCTCCGGATCGCCGAGCTGCTCGTCGTGCAGCATAGCCGCGCGCTCGCAGAGCTCGATCTCCACGTCGTCGGGCAGCTTCTTGCTGTCCTCGTTCCGCGCCGTGACGAGGTGCGTCCGGTACGCCTCGGCGAGATCCGTCGGGCGACCGGCCCGCGCGGCGAGCTCGGACGCGCGATCCCACACCGTGAGCTCGCTCGAGAACTCGCTCAGCGCGCCGAGCACCACGTCGAGCGCCGTGCCCACCGCGCGGAGCTTCTGCTCGTTGACGTCCGCGAGCTTGAGGAAGAGCGCGAGCCGCGTCGACGTGTCGGTCTCGGTCTCGAGCAGCACCTTGAGCGCGTGCGCCTCACGACGCGCGTCGCCCGTCTCGGCATACTCGCTCGACAGGACCTGCGCCGCCTGCGCGCGCGTCTCCGGTTTGTCGAGCAAGCGCGCGAGGATCCCGACCGCGTCCGGCTCGTGCGGGAGGATCTCCAGCGCGCGCACCGCCGCGTCGAACGCGTCCACCGGCCGCTCGAGCTTCTCCAGGTACAGCGTGGCGAGCTCGACCTCGCACCGCCCGCGCTGGTCACCCTCGGACACGTCGCGATGACGCGCCACGACCTCGGCGCCGGCCGCCGCCTCGCCTGCCGCGATGAGCAAGCGCGACAGAGCACGCAGCGCCTCGCCGCGCGCGGGCGTCACCTCGACGACCTTGCGCAGCAAGAGGATCGCCTGCGCGTTGTCGCCGAAGACCTCCTCTTCGAGCGTCGCCCACTCCTCGAGGATCTCGGCGCGGGCCTCGCCCTCGACCTGATCGGCGCGGAGCTGGAAGAGCCAACGCAGGTCGTCCTTCTTCTCGTTCGCGCGGAGCAGCGCGTCGAGCTCGCGGATCGTCTCGTCGTCGGTCGGATCCGCCTCGACGAGCTCGCGGTACGTCGCCGCCGCCTCGTCCACCTTGCCGAGCTCGCGCGCGTACACCTCCGCGAGGCGCAGCTTCAGCGCGCGTCGCGTCGCGCCGTCGATCTCCTCGTCGCGCTTCAGCCGCGCCTCGACGGCCTCGACGAACGGACCCCACGAGCTCGCCGCGCGCGACCACGCTTCGAGCAGCGACAGCCCGTCCTCGCTCGCGTCGAGCTCGTAGGCGCGCCGCGCATAGCCGAGCGCCTTCTGCTTGTCCGCGAGCGGCCCGCCCGTCACCGCGGCGAGCTTGCGCAGCATCGAGACCTGCTCCTCCACGTCTTGCGTGGCGCCGAGCAGGATCTCGTAGAGCGCGGGCAGCCGCGCCCACTTCTCTTCCTTCTCGTAGATCGGCACGAGCGCCGCCGCCGCGCGCGCGTCGGTCGGCGACACGCTGAGGACGCGCTCGTACGACCGCACGGCCCGCTCCGGCGCGCCGAGCTGATCCTCGTAGATCCGCGCCGCGCGGAAGGAGATGTCGAGCTTGACGTTCGGCTCGGTCGTCTTGTCCGCCGCGCCCGAGAGGAACTCGACGAGCCCCTCCCAGTCGTTCTGCGACGCGTAGAGCTCCTCGAGCCCGTCCCAGTCGCCCGACGCCACGTACGACTCGCGCAGCACGCGGAGCGCGCGCGCGTGCCCCGGCGAGAGCACGAGCACGCGACGCCACGTGCGCGCTGCCGCCACCGGATCCTTCAGCCGCTCCGCGTACACCGCGCCGAGCTTCTGCAGCGCGTTGAGCCGCCCGGCGTCGTCCGTCGCCGCGTCCACGCGGCGCTCGAGCACCTCGGCGACCGTCGCGAAATCCTTGTCGCGCTCGGCTTGCTTCTCCAGCGCGTCGAGCACGCCCGGCGCGTTCGCGTCGAGCTCCAGGATCTGCTTGTAGTGCGCGATCGCGTCCGCGCCGCGATCGAGGCGCTCGGCCGCGAGCTTCGCCATCTCGCCGAGCAGCTCGATGCGCGCCGCGTCCTCCGTCCTCGGGAGCTGCGCCTCGTAGAGCGCGTAGAGCTGCGCCCACGAGCGCCGCTTCAGGTAGAGCTCCTTCAGCCGCGACTCGGCCTCTTCGTCGCCCGGCGCCACCGCGAGCAGCGACTCGTAGGCCCCCACCGCGTTCTGGACGTTCGAGAACTGGTCGACCCAGCGCCGCGCCACCGCGCGGTAGAGGTTCGCCTTCTCCGCGTCGCTCGTGCTGAGCTCGGCGAGCTTCTGCTGGTACGCGAGGAGGTCACGCCAGCGACCGAGGGTCTCGTAGACCCGCGTCAACTCACGCACCGCGTCGATGTCCCGCTCGTCGAGCTGCACGATCTGCGTGAGCGCCGTGACGAGCGCCGCGTCGTTCTTCGCGCGGTCGCGGTAGACCGACGCGATGTCGCGCAGCACCTGGATGCGACCTTGCACGTCCGTCTGCGGCGTGCGCTCGAGCTCCTGCCGGTAGAGCTCGACGAGGGCGTTGTAGCCCTCCGTCTGCATGTAGAGCCGCTTCAGGGCGTCGCGCGCGTCGCGGTTGTCCGGGTCCGTGCGCAGGATGTTCTTGTACTGATCGATCGCCTTGTGCGCGTTCTCGGTCGACTCGGCGAGCTTGGCGAGCTCCCCGGCGATCGCGCGTTTGTCGGCCCCGTCGGGCAGCGCGCGCTGCGCGTCGGTGAGGACCGCGTAGAGCCGCGCCTTGTCGCCCTTGGCGAGCAGGTGCTCCCGGAAGAACGCGAGCATGCCGGCGTGCGTCGGATCGGCGCGACGCACGCGGTCGAAGTACGCCTCCGCCGCCTGCGGCTGGCCCCGCATCCTCCAGTGCACCATGCCGATCTGGATGAGCACGCCGAGCTCCTCGCCCGGCTTCACGCCGCCGCCCTTGAGCTGATCCTCGTAGAGCGCGACGAGCTCGTCCCATTGCTCGTTCGAGGTGAAATGGTCGGCGAGGAACGCGAGCGCGTCCGGTTGACCGGGCTGCATGTCGAGCACCTGCGCGAAGGCGTCGCGCGCGCGACCCTTGTCGCCGATCTTCTCGGCCGCGACGCGACCGAGCTTGAGCCCTGCCGCGATCCGGTCCTCCTTCGTCGCGCCCTCGCGCAGCGTGAACGAGAGCGCCCGCGTCACGCCGTCCCAGTCGGAGACCTTCGCGCTCGCGCGCTCGAGCAGCCGCGTCGCGCGGCTGTTCTTCGGATCGAGCGCCAGCGCGAGCCCGATGAGCTCGTCGATTCGATCACGCGCCTCGGCGTGCCCGTAGCGCAGCGCCACGTCCGCCGCGCTCGCCAGGAGCGAGCTCTTGAAGGCGGGCCCGTCCGCGTTCTCGGACTCGGCCACGTAGCGGTCGACGATCTCGCTCCACCGCTCGCGCTTCGTCGTATCGCTCTCCAGCGCCTCGGCTGCGGCCTCGTGATCCGGCTGCAGCTCGAGCAAGCGCTGGTAGGCGGCTCGCGACTTGTCGGCGTCGACGAGCTCCTCGTTGTAGATGCGCGCGAGCTCGGCCTGCATCGGCGGCTCGACGGGCGTCCCCGAGGCGAAGGAGATCTCCAGCTCGAGGAGCTTGGCGACCGCGCCCCATTCTTTCCGCTCCTCTTGCTTGGCCCGCGCGAGCCCCAGGAGACGCTCCACGTCGTTCGTCGACGTGTCGGGGGCCGTCACTGCCTCCGCGAGATCGTTCCAGGCCGCCTCGTTCTCGGGATCGGACTGCAGGACCCCGAGGGCCACGCGAATTTTCTCAACGCTCATCGTTACCCCGGTCGGCGAAGCTCAACGACACGATCATCCGGTCACCCGACGCTGCACCTCGACGTGCAACGCGGGCACTTTGGACCAGACAGCTCGTCCTTCTCCCGCCATGCGTCTCGAGAGAAGGATCCTCGGATTTATTTGACGCGAGCCGACTCTACGCTGCATTCGACCGGCGTTTCAAGGCAGCGTTTCCATCCCGGTCCGGCCGTCCGCTCGCGGCGCGGCAAACCCGCGGGAAAGCCCCCGTCCTCTCCTGGCGTGTCCTCGGGCCGTTCCACGCGGCCGCACCTTGGGTTATCAAGCGGCCCCATGAACGCTTCCTCCGTGAAACGGATTGGTGTCATCGGCGCGGGCCAGATGGGCCGCGGCATCGCGCAGGTCGCCGCGGCGGCCGGGATCGAGGTCGTCCTCTGCGACGCATCCCAGGAAATCGCAGACAAGGGCAAGTCGCTGATCGGCGGTATCCTCGGAAAGCTCGTAGAGAAGGGGAAGATGTCGGCGGACGATCATCGCGCATTGCTCGATCGCATCGTCCCTGCCGGCAGCATGGCCCCCTTCGCGTCCGTCGAGCTCGCCGTCGAGGCCGCGACGGAGAACGTCGACCTCAAGATCGACCTCTTCCGCAAGGCCGACGCCGCGCTCGCGCCCGGCGCGATCCTCGCGTCGAACACCTCGTCGATCTCGATCACGCGCCTCGCGGCAGCGACCTCGCGGCCCGAGCGGGTCATCGGCATGCACTTCATGAACCCCGTGCCGCTCATGAAGCTCGTGGAGATCGTGCGTGGCGTGCAGACCTCGCCCGAGACCTACGCGCTCGTCCACGAGCTGTCGGTTCGTCTCGGCAAGACCGTGATCACCTCCGAGGATCGACCGGGCTTCCTGGTCAACCGCATGTTGATCCCGTTCCTCAACGAGGCGTGCTTCACCTTGCAGGAGGGCGTGGGCAGCCCCGAGGACATCGACACGGGCGCGAAGCTCGGCCTGAACCACCCGATGGGCCCGCTCGAGCTCGCCGACCTCATCGGCCTCGACACCGTCCTCGCGATCGCGGAGGTGCTCCACAAGGACCTCGGCGAGGACAAGTACCGCCCCGCCGCGCTGCTCCGGAACCTCGTCGCCGCCGGCTGGCTCGGCAAGAAGAGCGGCCGCGGGTTCTACGTGTACGACGAGAAGGGCCAGCGAACGAAAAACAGCTTCGCGCGTTAGTCCCGTGGGGGACGCCTCGCGTCCCCCTCTCGGCCGAGGCTTAGCCCGGCCGATTCACCCCCTAGAGGCGAGCTCGCTACGCGACCTCGCAGCGCGATCGAGTCGCACTCGCGCTAGCGCCCGACGAACGTCGGCTTCGTCTTCGCGAGGAACGCCTTCATCCCTTCGCGCTGATCCTCCGAACCGAACAGCCCCGCGAATGCTTGCGCCTCGTGCTCGCACGCCGACGCGAGGTCGACCCCCTCGCCGTGCAGCATCACACGCTTCGCCGCGGCCACCGCGAGCGGCCCGCGCGACGCGATCTTCAGCGCGGTGTCCTTCGCCCGGCTCAAAAGCTCCGCCGCCGGATGCACCGCGTTCACGAGCCCGATCGCGAGCGCTTGCTCCGCGGTCACCATGTCGCCCGTGAACACGAGCTCCCGCGCCCGCGCCGCGCCCACGCGCCTGAGCAGCCGCTGCGTCCCGCCGAACCCCGGCATCACGCCGAGCGTCACCTCGGGCAGCCCGAGCTTCGCGCCCTCGGCCGCATAGATGAAGTCGCATGCCAGCGCGAGCTCGGAGCCTCCGCCGAGGGCGAACCCGTTCACCGCGGCGATCACCGGGAACGGCAGCGCCTCGATCCGATGACACAGCCGCTGCCCCGCATCGGCGAACCGCTTCGCGGCCACCGGCGTCATCTCCGCCATCTCCCCGATGTCCGCGCCTGCCACGAACGCCTTGCCCGCGCCCGTGAGGATCGCCGCGCGCACGGCGTCCTCTCCGTCGCCCGCGGCCGCGAGCGCCTCGAACGCCCGCGCGAGCTCCGCAACGAGGTGCGCGTTCAGCGCGTTCAGCTTGGTAGGCCGGTTGATCGTGAGCGTCGCGATCGTGCCGGTCCGCTCCACGAGGACGAGGTCGGTCTCCGTCATGGCGCCGCGTTACCAGGACGCGGCCTCGGTGGGAAGACCGGACGAGCGGCCGACGCGGGTTGCCGTGAGGGCAAAAAAAAGT
This sequence comes from Polyangium sp. 6x1, assembly GCF_029946515.1. Lineage (GTDB taxonomy): Bacteria > Myxococcota_A > Polyangia > Polyangiales > Polyangiaceae > Polyangium. The sequence goes on along the minus strand of NZ_JARZHH010000001.1, from coordinate 778,244 downwards.
CGCGCAGCGCACCGGTTGGGGGGGGCGGACCGGCACGCGCGCGACGAGTTGGAGTGTGACACCCGCGCGCTCCTTGTCGAGCGCAAGTGCGCGACTCGTGCACGGAAACGACGATCGACCGGGCCGATCTTCCACGTTCGCGACGTCACGTGACGGTAGGGGTGACTCCTCCATGCGCACTCGTTGTGCTGGGGACTACGTGACGACGGAAGATGGCCAAGCGGGCAGAACCGAGAGGAGCGAGCCTTTGGCAGCGCGATGCGTGGTCCCTCCGCGGGCCGGCCTCCAAACAGCGCTTCGAGGCTCGACCGGAACGCAACCGATCTTGTACCCGCGTGCGTCTCGGGGTGAAACTGCCGGGTATGGTCCTTACCAAGGCCGGTCTGAACCGGCTGCTCGCGGAAGTCCTGCCTCAAGACGCAGACGTCGAAGCGTTCGTCGCACAGAACTTCGGCTCCATCGCCCGGCGCGTCGCGCGCGGCGCGGATCGGGCCGGCAAGATCGCGCTCCTCGTGGACAACGCCGATCTCAAGGTTCTGCTCGACAAGCTCTCCGGCGCGCATCCCGTCGCCGTCGCTCGCAACGAGCACCTGCTCGCCGAGGACAAACGCGTCGCCGGAGCGCCGGTGCCCGACGCAGGACCCTGCGTGGGTCGGGACGCGCTCCTCGCCGAGCTCGCGGCGCACATCCATCGCGACGCGCCCGAGCCCGTGCTCCTCGTCGGCGACGCAGGCCTCGGCAAGACGACGCTCGCGCTCGCGCTCCTCCACGCGGACGCGTCCGTCCGTCGCTTCGGCGGCCGCAGGTACGTCGCGCACCTCGACACGGCAGCCGACACCGAAGCTGCTGTCGTCGAGGTCAGCCGCGCGCTCGGCGTCACGCCCGAGGCGCCGCTCGTCAATCGCATCGCGGAGACGCTGCGCCGCGCGCCGGCCCTCGTCGTCCTCGACGATCTCGACGTGCCCCTCGGCAAGGATCCCGCGAACGTGCGCGACCTCCTCCAGAGGCTCACGGCCATCCCCGGCGTCGCCGTCATCGCCACGTCGCGCTCGAGCGCGGCGCGGCCCGACGGCTTCCACGTCGCCGCCGTCAAACCTTTCGACGAGGCCTCCGCGCGGCAAGCGTTCCTCGCGATCGCCGGCGACGCACGCCGCTCCGATCCGGGCCTCTCGTTCGCGCTCACCGAGGCCGCGGGCAACCCCCTCGCGCTCGCGTTGCTTGCGCGCGCGGCCGGTGATGGTCCGCTCGACCTCGCGGTCCGCGCCTGGCACCAGAAGCAGAACGAGCTCCTCATGCGCGAGGACGGCCCCGAGTCGGCGAGCGCCATCGAGATCGCCGTCGCGCTCGCGCTTGCGAGCGGCCGCCTCTCGGACGAAGCGCGCCGCCTCGCGCCGCTCTTCGCCGCGCTGCCGAATGGCGTCCGCGCCGAGGACCTCGCGACCTTCGCGTCCTCGGGCACCGCCGACGCGGGCGCCGCGCTCGTGGCCCTCGGCCTCGCGCAGGATGCATCGAAGCGTTACCGCTTGCGCCGCGCCGCGCGTGAGATCGTCGGCTCGCAGCGCCCCGGCGCCGAGGAGTCGGCGAAGGCCACGCAGCGGTACACCGGCCTCGCGCTCTCGAACGGCCCGAACGTCGGATGGCCTGCTGGCGACGAGAGCGCGGCGCGCCTCGCTTTGGACAGCGACAACATCGAGGCGATGATCTTGCGCGGCTTCGACGGCCCGCATCGCATCGCGTGCATCGACGCCTCCGTCGCGCTCGCCACGTTCATCGGCTCCTCGGGCCACTGCACGCCGCGCGTCGTCGAGCGCGCGCGCGACGCGGCTCGCGAGGGCGGCGACAAGCTCGGCGAGGCCGACTGCACGCAGGCGCTCGGCGACATCGCGCTCGCGCGTGGTGAGGTCGACGAGGCGCGCGCGCGCTACCTCGACGCGCTCCCGCTCTTCCACCAGGCGCGCGCGGGCCTCAGCATCGCGTCGTGCCTCATGCGCCTCGGCGACATCGCGAGCGAGCGCGACGAGTACGACGAGGCGAAGCTTCGCTACACGGACGCCGCGCCGTACTACCGGCACATCGGCGACAAGCTCGGCGAGGCCAACTGCCTGCGCAACCTCGCCGAGATCGCGGCCCTGCGCGACGACTACGAGGAGTCGCGCGCTCGGTACAAGGAAGCGCTGCCGATCTACAACGAGCTCGGCGACAAGGCTTCGAGCGCGGCCTGCATGAAGGGCATCGCGGACATCGCCTTCCAGGGCACGCAGTACGACGAGGCGCGCGCGCTCTACCAGGAGGTCGGCCCGCTCCTCGAAGAGCTCGGCGATCGCCTCTCGATGGCGCAGTGCCTGCAGAACCTCGGCGACATCGCGTTCGCGCTCGGCGAGCACGCCGTGGCCGAGGGGCACTACCAGAAGGCGCTGCCCATCCTGAAGGAGCTCGGCGACAAACTCGCCGAGGGCACGTGCCTGTCGACCCTCGGCGACGTCGCGCTCGCGTGCACGGAGATCGAGGACGCGCACGCTTACTACCTCGCGGCGCTCCCGCTCCTCCGCGAGGTCGGCGAGAAGATGGGCGAGGCGAACTGCATCCAGAGCCTCGGCGACATCGCGCTCACGCAGTTCGAGCACGACGCGGCCCGGTCGCATTACGAGACCGCCCTCGGCCTCTTCTCGACGCTGGCGGACGATTACTCGATCGGCTGGACGCATTACCGCCTGGCCCAGGTCGCCGCGGACCCGGACATCTTCAAGAAGCACCTCTTCGCGTCGCGCGACGCCTGGCTGCGCATCGGTCGTCAGGACCTCATCGACGACGTCAACACTGAGTTCCCCGGCATTCTTTAGTCCCGAGGCGAGGTCGCTATGCGGCCTCGCAGAGCAGCTTCGCTGCTCGAATTCCCGAAAAAACGGATGGCGTGTCCTTCGCGCCCGGTATAGTGCCGGGCGCACGGAGGACCGATCAGCCATGGACGTCGTCGTTACTGGGGCCACGGGGCACGTGGGCGCGAACCTCACGCGCGCACTCGTCGAGCGCGGCCATCGCGTGCGGGTGCTTTATCGACACGGGCCGAGCGCGCTCGACGGCGTCGATTGCGAGCGAACCTCCGGCGACGTCCGCGACCCTGACGCCGTCGATCGCGTCATCCGCGGCGCCGAGCTCGTCTATCACTGCGCCGCCAAGATATCGCTCGAGTCGGTCGACCCCGAAGTCGAGACCATCAACGTCGACGGCGTCCGCAACATCACGAACGCGTGCCTGCGCCACGGCGTCCGAAGGCTCGTGCATTTCAGCTCGATCCACGCCTTCTCCACCGAACCTGCGACCGAGGTCCTCGACGAGACGCGCCCGCTCATCACCGACCCTCGCCAGCCCCCGTATGACCGCTCCAAGGCCGCGGGCCACCGCGTCGTCCTCTCGGCCGTCGAGAAAGGCCTCGACGCTGTCGTCTTGCATCCCGCGGCCGTCCTCGGCCCGCACGATTACATGCCCTCGCGCATGGGCCGTGTCCTTCTATCGCTCGCCCGCGGCCGCATGCCTGGGCTCGTGGAGGGCGGCTTCTCCTGGGTCGACGTCCGTGACATCGTGGCAGCGGCCCTCGCGGCCGATACCCGCGGCCGCCGTGGTGAAAACTACCTCCTCTCGGGCCATTGGCTCACCTTTGCCGAGCTCGCGACGGTCGCAGGCGAGGTCACGGGCCGCCGCCCGCCGCGCCTCACGACGCCCATGTGGCTCGCGCGCGCCGTCGCCCCTGCTGCGGGGGGCATTGCGAAGCTCCTCCGCACCGACCCGCTCTTCAACAGCGTCTCCTTGCACGCGCTCCGCATTCACCGCTACACGAGCCATAAAAAGGCCGAGACCGAGCTCGGTTTCACGCCTCGCCCCACGAAGGAGACCCTCGAGGCGACCTATGCATGGTTCCGCGAGACCGGCATGCTTCCCCGCTGAACCATGGCCGAGCTCGCGTTTTACCAATACCTCCTCTGGGGCTTCCTCGCCGTCGCGGCCCTGACCTTCGCGGCCCTCTTCTTCATCACCGCGCCGTACGGCCGCCACGAGACGAAATCGTGGGGCCCCACGATCCACAATCGCCTCGGCTGGCTCTTCATGGAGTCGCCGTCGGTTCTCGTCTTTTTCGCCTGCTATTACCTCGGCGGCTGCCCCACGGATCCGGCTTCGCTCGCGTTCCTCTTCCTCTGGCAGCTCCATTACGTCCACCGCGCCTACATCTTCCCGTTCCGCCTGAAGAGCGGCCCCAAGCGAATGCCGATCGCCATTGCCGCGCTCGGGTTCACGTTCACCTCGACCAACGCCTACCTCAATGGCCGCTATCTCTTCGGCTTCGCGGGCCCCGATCGATATGCCTCGGCCTGGCTCTCGGATCCCCGCTTCTTCCTCGGCGCGGCCATCTTCCTCGCGGGATTCGCGATCAACCAGCAGGCGGACTGGATCCTCCTCCACCTGCGCAAGCCTGGCGAGACCGGCTACAAGATCCCCCGCGGCGGCTTCTACCGGTGGGTGAGCTGCCCCAATTATTTCGGCGAGATCATCGAATGGATCGGCTTTGCGATCTGCACCTGGTCGCTGCCGGGCCTCGCGTTCGCGCTCTGGACGATCGCGAACCTCTTGCCGCGCGCGCGCTCCCACCACCGCTGGTACCGCGAAAAATTCCCGGACTACCCGCCCGAGCGCAAGGCCCTCGTCCCGGGCTTATTCTGACCCGTACAGCCTCTTCGCATTCCCCCCGACGAGCGCCACGAGCGCATCTTCCCGCAAATCGAGCGCCGCGAGCCGCTTGATCTCCCGGTCCCACGCGTACGGCACGTTCGGGAAATCCGACCCGTAAAGCACCCGCTCCGGCCGGCAATGAAGGAGCCGCACGGGCGGCGGCCCCGTGAAGTATTCGGCCATCGTCATCGTCGTGTCGAGCCAGAGATTGTCGTACCGTTCGAGCAGCCGCTCGTACGCGTCGAACTCGTCGGCCCCGAGGTGCGGCACGCAGAGCTTCAAACCCGGATACTCCGCGAGCACCCGCTCCACCCGCTCGGCCGAGCAGAGCACGTACGGATCGCACTTGTAGGCCGGGCTCTTCGGCTCCCGCCCCGCGTGCACCACGAGCGGCTTGTTTGCCCGGACGCACGCCTCGTACACGTCGTGCAGCGACTCCTCGTCCGGCGAAAAACATTGCACGTGGCAATGCAGCTTCACGCCCCGGAGCCCCATCCCGAACGCCTCCGCGAGGATCTCCTTCGCGCCCGGCTCCCCGGGCAGCACCGTCGCGAGCCCCAGGATGCGCGGCTCCTCCCGGCAGAGACCTGCCACGAAATCGTTCAGCGCCCGCGCCATCCCCGGCTTGTGCGCGTAATGCAGCGCCACGATTCTCGAAACCCCGCGCGAAAGCAGGAATTGCACCACCTCCTGCGCCCGGAGCTTGTACCGGATCGGCCATCCATACTGATCGAACCACCGCCAGAGCGCCTCGAACACCGGCTCGGGGAACAGGTGCACGTGCGCGTCGATCACCTCGGGCAACGACGACGACAATCGTTCACCTTCCTCGTCGTTCGCAGCGGGCAGCGGGGCCCGATCGGCTGAAAGCCACCCACCGAAGGCTTCTTTGGGCGGCGCGTGATCGGCGAGGCAGGGCAGGGGACAGTCGTGCATGACGGCGCGAGCTTGCCTCAACACGCGCCCGGGCGACAGGGCCTGCGAAACCTCCGGCCCCCTCCGACGACCAGAAGAGCGAGCGTGAAGACCGCTCCCCATCGCCCCGCGTCGCTCGCCCCCGCCCGGCAACTCCCGCACGCGCCGCCCGGCGGCAGCGCCTCCCTCGGCTTCTCGATCGGCTCCGCTCGCCTCGCTGTCGTTTTCGGCGCCGTCTCGACGGCCTTCGGCTGCGCGCACCCCTCGCCGAAGGTCACGACCTCGCTTTCGAGCCGCACGTTCGTCCCCGGGAGCACGGCCACCATCTGCACGGTGTGGACAAGCGAATCGCCCTCGAAGGGAAACCCCGCGGAGATGTCGCCTTTGCCATAACAAACCTCGAACAGCAGATCCAGCCCCGGCCCCATCCAGCTCGATCGAGGCACGTGGACATCGCAATCGTCGTGGCGGAACGACCAGACCGCTCCGTCCACCAACGTCGCGAACCAGAGCGCGCTCGCCCAGTCCGGCGAGGGCAAATCGACGCTCACCGTCCGCGTCTCCGCGTCGAGCTCGACCGAGCAGGCGGCCGGGTGTGACAGCGAAAGCTGCATGCGGACGGGGTCGCTCACCCGCAGCGGCAGCCGGGTCCCCGCGCGGAGCGGCTCTTTGTCCACGAACACGTGGATCACCGCGCCTGGTCCCTCGAAGCGATAGGTCGCGCCGGGACGCATCCCCCCGCGCGGCGCTACCAAGAGCTCGTCAGCATAACGGTAGCCGGGCGTATCGCGCACCGAGAGGACCACCGGCTCGACCACGAACGGAACGGCCTCGTATCGGGATCCATTCACGATTTGCACGCGGAAATCGCCCGCGGAGGGCAATGGCGTGCGGGAGGCCAGCTGCATCTCCGGATCACAGAACGGCGGCTCGCATTCGAAGATCGTCCGGCGGTACGACGAGAAGAACGTGACACCGCGCGCATTCGAGGGCAGGTGCGCGCCGTCTCCCGGCAGGAACCTCTCGACGGGCGGGGGCCGGCAGAAGCAGGCCCGGGAGACCCCCGGGGCGAGGCTCCACGCGAGCGCGAGCATCGCGCCGATCCACCAGGAACGTCGAGACGGGGCCACCGACGGGATGCTACCCGCGTTTTTCGCCGCCGTGAAGCGCCGATCGGGCCACCGTCGAGGCGCGCCGCTTGGGCTTCCTCTCATCTCTCTATCGTCTGGGCAAACCTCCCCGACGTCGTGCATCACGACTCCGCATGCCTCGAACGCCCGCCGCGCGACAGACCCTCTCCGCGCCGTGGTACCCTCCTCTCGATGTCGCCTTCTTTCCCGCACGACAAGATTCGCGAGGACGAGGACCGCTCCTTCACGTTCGCCCTCCTCGCCTGCCTCGCTGATCCCGAAACGCCTGAGGACGAGCGCGACGAGATCGCCCATACGCTCCAGATCCTCGACGATCCTCGGGCTGAGCCGCGGCTCCTCGTGTTGCTCCAGGACCACGCGGCGTCTCCGCGCGTACGGGACGTCGCGAGCTCGGTTCTCCGGGCGTGCGGAGCAGAGAATCGATTCGAGCTCCCGGCAATGCTGCGTGACGGCGACCTCATCGTGCAGCGGTATGCCGTCCTCGGCATGGATCACCGTCATGCCGACCTCGTCGAGTCCATGGCGCGTGATCCCGGCCATCCCCTCCACCGCGATGCCATCCGGGCCATGATGTGGGCATTCCAGGAGCCGCGCTTCCAGGCCCTCAAGATCGCGGCCCTCTCGCATCCGGATCCGAGCGTGCGTGAAACCGCGGCAGACGTGCTCCTCTGGGACGAACCCGTCGCCGCCGAGGAGCCTTTGCTCGCGGCGCTCGACGACGCCGAAGAGCGCGTCGCCGTCGCCGCGGCCGATACCCTCCAGTATTATCCGACCCGCCGCACCCTCGCGCGCCTCGCCGAGCTCTCGTCACGCGAGGGAAAACTCGGCGACCAGGCAAAATATAGCCTCGACGCGTTACGTTCTCAATTCGCCTCGGCCCTCCAGTCCGCCGAGGGCGCCGAGCGCGAGGCGCTCCTCGCCTGGATGCGGCCGGTCTGGTCGATCCTGGCATTCGACGATGACGAGATACGCTACGAGCCACCGGAATCGTTCGTCCGAACGAACCCTGTCCATGATGTCGTCACCGCGGGCGAGCTCTTGATATCTCTTTCCGACCCCAGCGGCCTCTGGGCCCAAAAGAAACGCCGCCTGCAACGGGCCGACCCGGCCGCGTTTTCCCCTTCGGACATCGAACGCCTCGTCCCGTTTCTCACGAAGCACCCCGATCCCGAGGTACGCTGCGGCGGCGCGCGCCTCTTTGGGGCGTGGCATCGCCACGACGCGCTCATCGCCCTGCTCGCCGACCTGCGCTTCTTCGTATCGAAGAGTTCAATGTATTACCTGGGCAAAACGACGCCGAGCCCCCACGTCGCCGCCTGCGCGCTTCGCCACCTCCTGGATCCGGGCGTCACGAGCACCCACGCCTACGAAACCCTCGACACCTACGTCGCCCACGCGCCCGCCGAGGAGGCCATCCCTCGCCTCGTCGCGTTCGCGATGGACGAGCGTGAGGCGATCCGCAAGGACGCCATCGACAACCTCACGAAGCTCGACGCCGCTCGCGAGCTGGAAACGCTCCTCTCGCTCCTCGAAGCGCCGCCCCTCGTGACGTGGTCCGTCCACATCGCCCTGCTCGAAGCGTGCCGAAAGCTCGACCTCACTCCACGCGGGCTCGACGCGCTTCGGCGCATGGACAACCTCGACCTTCAGCAAGCCATCGCGCGAATCGAACCGCATTCATCTTGACCGCGCCCTCGCGCGGCCACACGATCTGGCCACCGTCGAGGCGCGCCGCTTGGACTTCCTCCCATCTCTCTTCGTCTGGGCGAACCTCCCCTACGCCATCGTATTCACGGTCGCGATCCTCTTCGCGCTCCTGCAAATGACCGGCGTCCTCGGCCTGCTCGTCGGGGGCTCCGATCACGACGCGGACGCCGATCACGATCACGACGTCGACGCGGACGCCGATCACGACGTCGACGCGGACGGCGACCACGACCACGATCACGACGCCGACCACGACAACGACGCGAGCCTCGGCGGCAAGATCCTCGTCGATCTCGGCGCCGGCCGCGTCCCGTTTTCGGTCCTCTGGCAGACCTTCGCCGTCACCTTCGGCATCACCGGACTCGCCCTCAACACCCTCTATTTCGGCCGCGCCGGCGCCCTCGCGCCCTCGACCCTCGCGCTCAGCCTGCCGGCCTCCCTCCTCGTCGCGTACCTCGTCACGCGCACCGCCTCGCGCCTCCTCGGCAAGGTCGTCGCGCCGGCGGGCGAGGAGGCCACGAGCCGCAGGAACCTCGTGGGCTGCGCGGGTGTCGTCATCTCGACCCGCGTCACCAGCGAATTCGGCGAGATTCGTGCCAAGGACCGCGCGGGGCATTTCGTGCACGTCATCTGCCGCATTCGCGAGGGCGAGCCTGCCATCGGCGCCGGCCGCGAGGTTGTCATCGTCGATTACGACAGCAAGGACGGTCGCATCTTCGTCGCGCCCCTCGACGACGACGACGCCCCCCGTGCGCCCGCGCTCCGCATCGCGGGCGACACGCGGGCCGAGACCGAAGCGGAGGCCGAAGCGGAGGCCTCGGAAATGAAAGACGAATCTCACGTACGCCGCGCGCCCTGAGCGGGCGAGCGCGTTCTCCCTTGCCACGGCCCCCTGCGAGGCGGTCTCATCGACCGTCGTCCTCGCGGTTGGTGCTTTCTCCATCGGAGCATTCGAGCCATGCCTCAGCTCTTCCAGAAACCCGAGTTTCAGTTATTCGCCCTCGGAACGGTCGGCTTCCTGGTCCTCCTGGTCGCCTTCTTCGTCACCCTGGCGAAGTTCTATCGGCGCTGCGGCGCGGACGAGGCCCTCGTTCGCACCGGCGCCGGCGGCAACAAGGTCGTGATCGGCGGCGGTATCACCGTCTATCCGATCCTTCACCAGCTCCTGCGCGTCTCGCTCCACTCGATCAAGCTCTCCGTCGAGCGCTCGGGCAAAAACGCCCTCGTCACGAAGGACAAGATCAAGGCCAACGTCACGACGGAGCTCTACATCAAGGTCGAGCCCATCGCCGAGGACGTCCTCGCCGCCGCGCGCTCGTTCGGCGAGCGAAACTTCGACGAGCAGGCGATCGGCGATCTCATCGAGGGCAAACTCACCGACGCCCTCCGCTCCGTCTCGGCGAACCAGACCTTCATGGAGCTGCACGGCCAGCGCAAGCAGTTCGCCGAGCACATCCAGAGCACGCTCTCCGACGAGCTCAAGAAGAACGGCCTCACGCTGGAGAACGTCTCGATCACCGCGCTCGCGATGGTCCCCGTGAAGGAGCTCGACCCGCAGGACGTCTTCGACGCCGAGGGCTTGCGCGCCATCACCGACAGCGTCCAGTCGAACGCCGAGCAGACCACGAAGATCCAGCGCGAAAAAGAGCTCGCCATCCAGCTCACGAACGCCGAGGCGAAGAAACGCGCCCTCACGATCGAGCAGGATCAAAAGCAAGCCGAGGCCGACCAGGCCCGCCGCGTCTCCGAATACGCCGCCACGCAGAAGGCCGAGACCGCGAAGGCCGTCTACGTCCAGGAGCAGGCCCAGGAGCTCGCCGCGCTCGAAAAACGCAAGGCGACCGAGACCGCGCGCATCCAGCAAGAGCAAGCGATCGCCGTCGCCGAGGCCGCGCGCCAGCGAGGCCAGCGCGAGGCGCAGATCGCCGCCGAGAAGGCGCAGCAGGCCGCCGAGATCGCCAAGCAGCGCGAGATCGAGGCCTCGATGATCGAGAAGGAGAAGGTCGTCCAGGCCGCCGAGGTCGATCGGCAAAAGGCCCTCGAGACCGCCTCGATCGACAAGCAAAAGGCCGTCGAGAGCGCCGAGATCGTCAAGCAGCAGGCCGTCGAGACCGCGCGCATCGCGAAGCAAATCGCCGTCACGCAGAGCGAGGAGCAAGCCGCGCGCGCCGCCGCCTTGAAGGCCCAGGCCGAGGCCGAGCAACAGCAAGCGATGCAGGGCATCATCACGGTCGAGGAGACCGCGAAGGCGAACCGCGAAAAGGCGATCGCCGTCATCAAGAGCGAAGAGGACGCGCAGCGCTCGCGCATCGCCGCCGAGCGCGAGGCCTTCAAGCTCAAGCTCGAAGCCGAGACGCAGGCCGCCACGCTCAAGGCCCACGCCGAAGGCGAAGCCGCGGCCAAACGCGCCGCCGCCGAGGGCGAGATCGCCCGCGCGCAGGGCCTCGCGCAGTCGCGCGAGCTCGACGCGCAGGCGAACGCGAACGTCATGCGCAAGGGCGCCGAGGCCGACGCCGACCGCGTCCGCATCTCCGCCGAGGCCAAGGCCCAGGCCGCCTCGCAGGAAGCACAGGCCTTGATCGCCCTCGCCGAGGCCACGCGCAAGAGGGGCGAAGCCGAGGCCGAGGCCAAGCGCAGGCTCGTCGAGGCCGAGAACGCCGTCGCCACGAAGTTCCTCCTCCGCGACGTCGCCGTGAAGGCGCTCGACGTCCTGCCCGCCGTCACGCGCGAGCTCATGACCCCGGCCCGCGCCATCAGCGAGATCAAGGTCCTCCAGCTCCAGGGCACGGGCGGGTCTGCCGCGGCAAACGGCGAGGGCGCCCCGAGCGCGCCCTTTGGCAACGTCGCCTCGCCCGTCCTCAAGACCATCCTCGAAGCGGGCGCCGCGTACCCGCTCCTCCGCGAGATGCTCGCCTTCTCGCAGGTCGACGAGCGGGGCCTCGCGGACAAGGCCCGCTCCTTCCTCGCCACGCTCCCGTCCGAGCTCCGCGCCGTGATCGACAAGGACCCGGAGCTCGCGAAGAAGCTCGACGACCTCGGCGTCGGCCGCGCCGTGCCCTCGGGCGCCGGCATCCAGGTCCACGAGATCGACCCTCCCACGATCCCGCCTGCGCCCCCGCTCCCTGGCGAGTGACCGATGAACACGCCTCGCAGAGACCCCGATGAAGCTGCGCTCTCTGCGCTCGCGCAGATCGCGCGTGGCCTCGTCTCGACCCCGGGCGCGCAGGGCGGCGCGCTCGGGTATGGCACCTGGAAGCAAGGTTTTCGCGAGCTCGTCCAGCGGGATCCGCTGGACACGCTCCTCGTCTCCGTGCTTGGCGGGGCCTACCTCTTTTGGCTCGCCGAGAAGGACAAGAACCCGCGGTGCCGCACGTTCTGGGACGCCGTGGTGTTCGTCTCGACCTGCCTTTCCGTGGGCTACGACAACAAGTTCGCGGAGACCGAATCGGGCAAGGCCCTCGCCGCGTTCCTCATGACATTTGGCCCGAGCGTCGCGGCGAACGCGTTTGCCCCGCCTGCTGCAGCGCAACAAGCGTCCGCCCGACCGGCTTCCAATGGGGCGGATGCGCAGGTTGCCGCGGTTACGGCGGAGTCGATCGTCCTGCAAAAAGCCATTCTCGCACGGCTGGACGCGATCCTCGCCGAGCTCCAGGGCGTGAGGCCGGTGCCCGAGCGGAACGTGCGGGGCTGACAGAAATTTCGTTTCGGCTATGATGTGCGGCCTCTCCCGGACCGCGGGCCCTCGCCTGGCCGCCCGCTCCGGTTTACCGAGGAGGACCGCCATGACGTTACCCGTAGCGCACGGATCCGGAAGGCATGCCATCGTCATTGGTGGTGGCATCGCCGGCCTCTCCGCCGCGCGTGTGCTCACCGAGCATTTCGACCGCGTCACCGTGCTCGAGCGCGACAAACCGCAGGAAGGCGCCGAACACCGGGCGGGGGTCCCTCAGGCCCGGCACGTCCATATCCTGCTCGCGGGCGGCGAGCAGGCGCTCGAGGCGCTCTTCCCGGGCCTCCGCGAGGAGCTTACCGCGGCCGGTGCGCCGTGGGGCGACTATGCGGGTACGTCGCTCGTGAATTTCCCCATCTTTCGCCTGCCGAGCTCGACGAGCGGCGTCGAGGTGAGCTTCGCGAGCCGTCCGTTCCGGGAGCACACGATGCGGAGTCGGCTCGTGCGTGGCGGCCGGGTCGAGTTCCGCAATGGCATTCAGGTGAAGGGCCTCGTCGGCGAGGGCCATGGCGTCTCGGGCGTCAGGTTTCGCGACAGCCGCGGGGAGGACGTTTTGCGGGCCGACTTCGTGGTCGCGGCGTGCGGCCGCGAGGGTCGGGTGGACACGTGGCTCACGGAGCTCGGGTATCCGGCGCCGCGTGAGGAAATGGTCGACGCGGCGCTGACGTATTCGACGCGCTGGTATCGCGGACCTCGCAGCCTCTCGCGGTACAACCTCGTGGTCGACCTCCCGAGCCCTCCGGACCTGCCGCGGGGCGGAGGCTACATGTCGTGCGAGGATGACAAGTGGTTCGTCACGCTGATGGGCATCGCGGGCGAACGCACGCCGCTCGACGAAGAGGGATTCAACGCCTGGATCCGCGCCCTGCGATTCCCCGAGGTCTGGGATCTCGTGCAGAAAGCGGAGCCGGCCTCGCCGATTTACGGCTCGGCGAAGGGGGAAAATCGGCACCGCCATTTCGAGGAAATGAAGCGCTTCCCGGACCGCTTCGTGGCGCTCGGCGACGCGGTCGCCTCGTTCAACCCGATGTACGGCCAGGGCATGACGATGGCGGTGCTCGGCGCGCTCGAGCTCGGCGAAAGCCTCGTGGAGCAACGCGAGCGCATCGGCGGCCCGAGCCTCGTGGGTTTGTCGCGCCGATTCCAGCGACGCCTCGCGCGACGCCTGCAAGAGGTATGGGGAATGGCGCTCGCCGAGGATTTCCGCTGGGCGGCGACGCGCGGCGAGCGCCCCGGGGCGGTGAGCCGCGTCGTGGGGAAGTACATGGACAGGCTCATGAATACCGTTCCGAACGACGAGCTCGTGTTCCAGCGGTTCGTCCGGGTGCAGCACATGCTCGACCCGGTCTCGTCGCTGCTCGCGCCGGACGTGGCGGGCCGGGTGATCGAGCGGGCCACGCGTGGCGCCGTGAGCGCGTGGCGGGGGCAGCTTTCGCGATAGGGGTCTCTCGTCCCCCCGCCGCCTGTCAGCCTCTCCGCACCAAAAACCCCGCCACGAAATACCCATCCGTCCCCTGCACGTGGGGCAGGAGCCGGAAGCTCGTCGCCCCCTCGCTCAGGATCTCCCGCGGAAGCTCGGCCTCGATCGGCAGTCTTTCAAGCCGAACCCCCGTCCCCGACGGCTCCCCCGCGAGCCGCTCGACCACCTCCTCGGCCTCCTCCCGCAGCACGCTGCACACCGCGAAGACCAGCCGACCCCCGTCTTTCACCCGCGTCGCCGCGCTCCGCACGATCGCAGTTTGCAGCTCCGACAAACGTTTCACGTCCTCGGCCGTCCGCCGCAGCGCGATCTCCGGCCGCCTCCGTAGCGTCCCCACGCCCGAGCACGGCGCGTCCACGAGCACCCGGTCGTATGCGCGCGGCACCTCCTCGAACGCCCCCGTCTGCGCCGCCCAGTCGACCGCGTACGTCGCCCGCGCCGCTCGCCCTGCCGGGCCCTCCTTCAAGCGTTCGAGCTTCGCCGCATAGAGGTCCGCCGCGTCCACCGCGCCCTCGGGCCCCACCTCGTCCGCGAGCAGCCACGTCTTGTTTCCTCGCCCCGCGCAGGCGTCGAGCACCCGCTCGCCCCGCCGTGCCCCGAGCGCGAGCGCCACCACCTGCGCCCCTTCCTCCTGCACGATCCACGCGGTCCCCGCGCCCGGCAATCGACGCACGTCCCCGGCGCCGCGCACGAGGATCGCCCGCGGCGAGGCGTGCCCCTCCTCGAATGTGCCTCCCGGACAAACCTCACGCAATCGCGTGATCCACGCCGCCCGATCCTCCGAGAGCGCGAGCGACAAACCCAGCGGCGGCGGCACCGGGCCTGCCGCAAGATAAGCCTCCGCCGCGCTCCGCCCGAGCGAACGGCGCAGCGATCCGCGCAGCCACCCCGGCGCTGACGCGCTCGCCGCCTCCAGCAGCGACGGCCGCCCCTTCGCCTCGACCTCCGACGCGAGCTTCCGCAAAATCGCATTCGCGAACGACCCCGTCCGCACGTCCCCCTCGGAGCGGATCGCCCCCACCGCCTCGTTCACCGCGGCGAACGCCGGCACGCGATCGAGAAAGCAGATCGCATACGCCGCCATGAGCACGTGCGCCCGCGCGATCGGCGACGGCAGGTCGAGCTTGTTCTTCGGCGTCAATGCCGAGAGCCTCGTGACGAGCGCGGCTTCCGTCCGCAAAACCCCGTACACGAGCTCGGTCGCGAGCCCCGCGTCGCGCGGATCCATTCCGGAATGCCGCCCGAGCTCGGCGTCGAGCGCCGCGGCCGCGAACGCCTCCGTGCCCCACACCCGCGCGAGCACGCGGGCCGCGATGATCCTTGCGTCGCTAATCAACGAGCTCCCTCAACTGCCCTTGAATCACGTCCCACCGCCGCTCCACGTCATTCTTGAACGCCACCCCCATCAATGCAAAGAGCACGAGCAGGCCCACGAGGCTCGCGATCTCCCGCACCCGGAGCGGCAGAGGCCGCCTCGATACGGCCTCGAACAGGAAAAACAGCAGATGACCGCCGTCGAGCACCGGGATCGGCAAGAGGTTCACGAGCCCGAGGTTGATGGAAATCACGGCCATCGCCCACACGAAGTACGAGACGCCCTTCGAGCCCTCCTCGCCGACCACGTCGTAGACCGTGATCGGCCCGCCCAGCGTCGAGATGCTCACCTTGCCCTCGACGATCCGCACGATCCCGACCACGATGAACCGGATCACGTCGTACGTCTCGTCGAGCGCGCTCCGCAGCGCGAACGGCAAGAGCGACGCGTGCTCCACGTACGCCTCCGGCACCACCGGCGACCAGTTCGACGCCCGCACGAAATACCGCGGCCGATGCTGCCCGTATTCGTCGATCCAGTCCTCGCGCCGCAAAAGAATCGTCCCGCTCTTCTTCACCCCGCCCCGGAGCCACGTCACCACGTGCGGCCGATCCGGCGCCACGAGCAGCCGTTCGAGGAACGTCGCCCAGGCCGTCACCGCCGTCTGGTCCACCTCCACGATTCGATCCCCGGGCCGCATGTCGGCGCTCCATTCCGCCGAACCCTCCGCCACGTCGAATACGTAAAGGTCCGCGGATTCGATCCCCGTCCGCTCCTCCAGATCGCCGTGCCCGTTCGCCTCCGGCGTCAACGCGGCCACGCCCGACTCGTACACGGCCATGTCCGCGAGCCCGCCGAACGCGCGCGGCACCTTCACCGGCCGCAAATACGTCACGGGCACCGTCTCGCCGTGGTTCTCCGACAGCGCCGTTTCGAGGTCCGCGAACGTCTTCACCGGCCGCCCGCGCACCTCCGTCACGAGGTCGAACGTCCGGAGCCCCGCGCGGTAGGCCGGCGAATCGGGCCGCGAGATCCCCACGACGGCCGCGGGCCGGCTCGGCTTGATGCCGATTTCGCCGACCTTCTCGACGATGTCGAGCGGCTTCCGGACGACCTTCTCCTCCGGCACCACCACGACCTCGACGTGCTCGTTGTTGCGGAACACGCGGAGCCGCAGCTCTTTGCCGGGGCTCTCTCCGATGATCCGCGCGAGCTCGGCGAACGTCGAGATACGCTCCCCGTCCACTTCGAGCACCCGATCGCCGGGCGAGAGTTTTCCCTCCGCCGGATGTCCGGGCAAAACGAAGCCGACCGTGGGGGGCGAGAATCGCGTCTCCCCCACGTAAACGGAGAAATACAGGAGGACCGGGAACAAGATGTTCATCGCCGGGCCTGCGATGACGATGATCACCCGTTTCCAGAGCGCCTGCGCCTCGAACGTACGCTTGCGATCCTCGGGCAGCACCGGCTCCTGCCGGTTCTCCTCGAGCATCTTCACGAAGCCGCCGAGGGGCAGGAGCCCCACGCAATACTCCGTCTCTCGTCCTCGAAACCGGAGCACCTTCGGCCCGAAACCGATCGAGAACGTGAGCACCTTCACGCCGAAGATCTTCGCCCACACGAAGTGGCCGAGCTCGTGCACGAAGATCAGCACGGAGCAGAGAAGCGCGAAGTAGAGCAGATCCACGGCTCGGGTATCTCTACGCGAGATCCTGCCGAGGCGCCAAGGACAAAACCGCGCCCAGGACGCTCTTTTCGCTCACAGCGGGACCCCATTTGCCCGGCCGGCACCGCCGTGCAATCGTTGGCCCCTGCAATCGACCGGGGGGAACCGTCTTGCGCCTGCTCATCGTTTCGTACGCTTTTCCGCCCGTCGGCGGCGTCGCCGTCCAGCGCGTCACCAAGCTCGCCAAGTACCTGCCTTCGTGCGGCGTCGAGACCACCGTGCTCACGGCGGAAAACCCGTCCGTCCCCATCCGGGACGAAAGCTTGCTCCGCGACGTCCCGGCCGAAGTGAACGTCGTTCGCGTCCGGACCCTCGAACCGAGCTACGAGAAAAAGGCCGCCGTCTGGCGCGGCGCCGCCTCGAAGGGCCGCTTCGCCGGGGCGCGCCGCGCTCTTGCGCGCATCGCCTCCGCCGCGCTCGTCCCGGACCCGCAGATCCTCTGGTTGCCCGCGGCCGCGGCCGCGATTCGCCGCCTCTCGGCGAACGTCGACGCCGTCCTCGTCAGCGGCCCACCCTTTTCGCCTTTCTTGCTCGGCCCGCTCGCGCGCGTCCCGTTCCTCCTCGATTATCGCGACGAATGGCGCACCGCGGCCACCTACGAAATGCACGGCGGGCCGCTCCTCGCGCGCGCCATCGACACGATCGAGCCCGCCCTCGTCCGGCGCGCCGCGCGAATCCTCACGGCCACCGAGGACTTCCGGCAGAACCTGCTCGCGCGTTATCGCGACCTCGACGAGCGCCGCGTGATCACCTTGACGAACGGCTATGATCCGGACGATTTCGCGCACATCGTCGCGGCGCCCCCGCCGCCGTATGCGCCCGGCCGCAAGCTCGTCGCGACCTATGCCGGAACGACCTTCTGGCACACCTCACCGCGTGGCCTCTTCGCCGGCCTCCGCCTCCTCGCGGAACGCGCGCCTCGGCTCGCGAACCTCTTCGACATTCGATTCGTCGGCCGCGTCGTCGACACCGAGCGCGCCGTCTTCGAGGAAAACCCCCTCCCGATGGTCCGCCACCTCGGCTTTCGCCCGCACGACGAGGCGCTCTCGCTCCTCGCCGAGAGCCACCTCGCGCTCGTCGTCGTCGACGACATCCCTGGCAATGCGGCCATTTATCCGGGCAAGATCTTCGACATCATGGCGGTGGGAAGGCCTTGCCTCGCGCTCGCGCCCAAGGGCGCACTCTCGCGCCTCGTCGAGCATCACCGCCTCGGCGTCGTCGTTCACCCGCGCGAGCCCGCCGCCATTGCCGAGGCGCTCGAACGCATCGCGCGCTCGTTCCAGCGCGGCGAGCCGCTCCTTCCTGGCCGGCCCGAGGGCCTAGAACCCTTCCACCGCCGCGCGATCGCTGGCCGCCTCGCCGAGATCGTCCGCGAGATCGCCGATTCGCGGCGACGAACGAGCACGCCATCGGCCGCCTAACGCGCGGCGGAGGCGATCCTTTCGAGCACCGCGCCGAGCTCCTCCGGGTGGCTGATCATGGGGAACAGCCCGGCGGGCAGCTCGTGGAACACGAAGCCGTCCGCGCGCGCTTTTTCCACGAAATGGGCGAGCGGATCGGCCTTCAGGAAGGCGATGAGCGCCTCACGCGCGGTCCCGAGGACGTAGGCGCGGGGCATCCGCGGCTCTCCGCGCGTGAGTACGATCGGTTCTTCGAGGCATTTCATCGGATGCGGCGAGAGCCTCGGCCCGACCCACGCCTGGTCCGCGGGGTCGTGAATGCCCATCGCCTCGAAGGGAAACGGCGGCAAGAGCCGGGGCCCCTCGTTGCCCGTCATCTCGCCGAGCTTGTGCGACGTCCCGCCGAGTCCGCCCATTGCATTGCGCCCGTTCGTCGGCACGTGCCCGTTGACGTACACGAGTTGCGTGATCCGCTCCGGCACGCGATCCGCGACGCCAGTGATGACCATGCCGCCGTAGCTCTGCCCCACGAGGATCACGTCGCGAAGATCCTCGTACACGAGCACGTTCGTGATGTCGTCGATGTGCGTCGACAGCCCCACGTCGGGACCGAGCAGGTGCGCGCGTTCCCCGATGCCCGTCAGCGTCGGCGTGAAGACCCTGTGCCCCGCGCGTTCGAGCCACGAAGCGACGCGCCGAAAACCCCATCCGCCGAGGAAAGGGCCATGCACCAGGACGAACGTCGCCTTCGTGGTCCCCGTCATTTCGCGACGCTCGCCTTGGGCTTCTCGCACAAACTCGCCCGTTTTTCCAGACAAGGCAGATCGTTCGCGCGCCCGTCCTGCGGCAGCCACTCGGCGCAATCCTCGTCGCCGAGGTTGTTCGGCTCTCCGCCTCGCCACGGCGGCGCGCCGAGCGCCTCCCCCGAGGCCCACCGGAAATCGTTTTCTTGCGCCACGTCCGTGAGGCCGATCCACATCGAACCGACGTCGATCTTCGCGCCGATCGCGGCGAACAACGCGTCGTTCTCCTCCGCCGATTCGATGATGGCCAGGTCCGCGCCCGATTGCACGCACCGCGCCTGCGCATTCTGCCACGTCGCGGCGTCCTGCAAGCAATACTCGCGTTTTCCGACGACGATCCGCCTGGCCCCATCGCACTTGAACGCGCTTTTCGCCCCGGCGGGCGACCGGCTCTCGCAGAGCGCCATGCGCGGGACGAAGCAATCGACGTCGTTCCACCGCCCGCTCCCGACGAGCCACGAGCCGCAGTTCTCCCCGGCGCCGTCGTTGTTCGGCTCCCCGTCGTTCCATGCGAAGAACCGCGCGGGCTTCGCGTCAGGGCCGAGCCATCGCCCCTCCGTCGGCTCGACGAGGCCGATCCACACGTTCTCGCCGGTCACGGGCGACACGATCGCCGCGCGGATCGCTTGCGCCTCGGCCTCGGACGTGATCGAGGCGAGGTGCCCGCCGTGCTCCTCGCAATGCCGCTCGGCGTCCTGCCACGCGCGCGGCTCCGTGAACACGCAATACGTGCCCGTCGCGGCCACGATTTCCTTGCCCTTGCCGCACGAAAAAGGAGGAAGCGGCAGCGGCGCTCCGTTCGCCACTTCGAGCGGCGGTTTTCCCGGCGCGGAAGCAGAAGCGGAAGCCGACGGGGCCGCGGACGCGGACGCCGACGCAAAGGCTCGTGGTATCAGCGCCTCGTCGGGGTTCGATACGACCGTCGGGCCTGGACCACAGCCGGCGAGGGCCAGAAGGACGAGCAAAACGAACGAACCAGACCTCCGCATGGTCCGGATCGCATCAGCCCCCGGGCCTGCCTGTCAAGGCATTCACGCGCCCTCGGCGCGCGCGAATCGCTTCGTACCCACGAGCACCAGGATCCCGAGCACCAGCGTCGCCCCCGCGAACATGAACTCCGGCCTCTCCGCGCCCGCGAGCAGCGCCACCGATCCGACGGCGCCCACGACAGGAATGATCGTCCCGCCCGGCACCCGAAACCCCTTCGATGCGCCGTCCTTCTTCCGCAGCACGGGCACCGCGAGGCACGTGAACAGATACTGGATCACGATCGTGATGTTCGACATCCCCACGAGGCGCCGATAATCGAAGAAAAATGCGAGCGCCGCCGTGATGCCCGTCGTCCAGAAGATCGCCACGTGCGGCGTCCCCCAGCGCCCGTGAATCCGCGCGAGCGCCGCGGGCATGAGCCCGTGCGCTGCGATCGCCTGCGCATACCGCGGCGACCCGAGCGCGCTGCCCGCCGTGAATCCGCCGACGGAGAGCAGGCTGCCGATCACCACGATCGCGCCGATCGTCGGCCCGATGAACCGCGCCGCGTCCACGAGCGGCTGCCCCGACTCCTCGCCGATGCGCGGGTACGTCGCGACCAGCACCGCCTGCACCACGATGAAGAGCAGCGCCGAGATCGACAGCGCGCCGAGCGTCCCGACCGGCACGTTGCGCTCGGGGTTTTGCGTCTCGCCCGCCGCGATCGGCGCGACCTCGAACCCTTGCAGCGGGAAAAGCGCGAGATACACCCCTTGCCCCACGCCGAGCGCGCCGAGCGGCAGTTTTCCCCCGAGCCGCGACGGATCGAAGAGCGACACCGCCACGACGAGGAAACACAGGATCGCGCCGATCTTGCCGAGCGTCATCGCGTTCACGACCCACGCGCCTGGTTTCACGCCGAAATAATTCACCGCCCCGAGCGCCACCACGACCGCCGCGGCGACGGCCGACCCCACGAACGGCGCGCGGATCCCCACGAGCTCCACGAAAAGGCTCGCGTTCGCCGCCCAGCTCACGAACGTGTTCGCCCAGCAAAACCAGCCGACGAGAAAGCCGGCCCGGTCGCCGAACGCATTGCGCGCATAGAGGTATGTCCCGCCCGTATCGGCGTGCCTGCCCGAGAGCTCGGCGAAGCAGAGCGCGACCGGCATGAGCAGCAACGCGCAGAGCGCGAAGGAGAGCGGGGAAAACCCGCCCATCACGCGGTGCATGTCGTCGGGCAGCGCGAACACGCCCGATCCCACCGTGGCGTTGACCCCGATGCAGAGCACGTCGAACAACGTGAGCCTGCGCCGCAGCGAGGGCGCCTGGGCCTGGCCCGAGGCGTCGAGGGAGGAGACGCTCATGATGCGGACCCCGTGGCAGGAGGAAGACGACCGAAGCGGGCCGCCAGTCTAGGACGCCTGCGCCGCGCGAGGCAACCCCCTCGATCGCGGTTCGACTTGACGTTCCCGGTAAAACCCTTCATCGTCCGGCAAAGGAGGAATCTGGCATGACCCAGCGAGCCGACTGGTATTATCACCGCAAGGGGTGAACCTCGTGCACCCGAGCGCGGGAGTTTCTCGCGCAAGAAAATGTGTCGATCGCGGAAATGGCAGACGCGGGCAAGCTGAAGCTCGCCGAGGAGGGCGCGCTCGCGCTCGCCCGGCAGGCCGAGCGTGTCGTCGCGGTGAAAGGAAAGAAGCGCGTCACGCTGGACCTGCGCGCGCGTCCGCCCGACGCGGACGTGCTCGGGGCCATGCTCGGGCCGACCGGCGGCCTGCGGGCCCCGACGATGCGGGTAGGACAAACGCTCGTGGTGGGGTTCGATCCCGAGGTTTACGCCGAGGTCCTCGAGCTCGGGAAGGGGTGAGCGGGCCGGCTCAATCGGCCAGGTTGCCCATACCCATGCCCGTGAGCAGGGCCTTTTGCACGTCGGCGTGCGCCTTGTTCAGCCCCTCGGCCGCCTGCCCCTGCATCGGGTCGACGACCACGCGCGCGGGGCGGGTGCCCGCGGGCGACTCGACGAGCGCGAGGACCGCGTCCGCCACGAGCTGCGGGCTCGGCACGTGGTCGCCCGTGAGCATCTGCTCGAACGTCTTGTTCATCATCTCCACGGCGTTCGCGAACGGCCCGTAGCCCTGGGCGCGTTCCTGATCCCCACCCACGGCGATCTTCTGCCCGAAGTCGGTGGGGAACGCGCCGGGCTGCACGATCGTGAGCTCGACGCCCGTCGGTTTGAGCTCATAACGATACGCTTCGCTCAGCGCTTCGAGCGCGAACTTGCTCGACCCGTAGGCCCCGAGCACCGGGAAGACCAGGCGCCCGAGGGCGCTCGAGACCTGCAGCACGAGGCCCTTGCCCCGCGCGCGCATCGAGGGCAACGCGGCGCGGAGCACGCGGTGCGGGCCGACCACGTTCACGTCGTATTGCCGGAGCAGCTCCTCGCTCGTCAGCGTCTCTTCGAGGCCGAGCGACCCGTATCCGGCGTTGTTCACGACGACGTCGAGGTGCCCGGCCTTTTCGAGCGCCGCGGCCACGGCCTTGTTCACCGACGCATCGTCGGTCGCCGCCATCTCGAGGACGTGCACGCGGCCGCCTTCGGCCTTCGTGAGCTCCTCGGCGGCCGCCGCATTGCGGCCTGCGATGTCGCGCATCGTCGCGAAGACCGTGTGACCCTTCTTCGCGAGCGTGTGCGTGATGAGGCGGCCGAAGCCGCTGTTCGTACCGGTGACGAAGATGTTCTGGCTCATCGGGTTTTCCTCCCTCGGGAAAGGGGCTAGCTAATCAGGACTCCGCGCCGAGGAGAAGGGGCAAAAATCGAGCCTCAATCGCCGTTGGGCTGACCCATGCGGAGCGGGCCGCCGCGCGCGGTGGACCAGAGCAGGCAATTCTCGGCCGATCCCGGCACCGTGAACACGTCGAGCCCGTGCTCGAAGGTTTGCACGAAGATCTCGACCTGCCCGTCGCCGTCGAGGTCCCCGATCGCGGGCGCCGCGGGCGCGCCGTTGCCATTTCCATTTTGCTCGCCCGTGTTGTGCAGCGGCACGTCGTGCAAGAGCGTCCCGTCCGCGCCGAGGATCACGAGATACCCCGAGTCGAGCACGTTCGGATCCCCGTACGTGGCGAAAACGAGCTCGGGTGAGCCGTCCTGGTTCAGGTCCGCGACGGTCACCTCGGTCGCGAACATGATCGACTTTCCGTGCGTGTAATTGAAGCGCCAGATCTGCTTCGCGTCCGCGCCGAACGCATAGACGAACCCGTCGTTGAACGGCGCCACGATCTCGGGTTTGTCGTCGCCCTGGATGTTCACGGTCGTCGCGGCGGGCACGCCGCCCGGCGGATAATATCCTTCCACCTGGATGGGTTTTTCCCCGCGCGGCAAGGTCTCCCAGCCGGGCTTTCGCATCGCCGAGCGGCTCCCGTCGCCGTGCGCGCCTTCGAGCACCATGACCGCGTACGCCTGCGTCTCGTACGGCTCGTTTTTCTCGACGTTCGGCAACCCGAGCACCTCGTTCTTCCCGTCGCCGTCGAGGTCGACCACGTTCGGCGGCGACGCGGTCCACTGCAGCCATTCGGCGAACGACGGGTGCGGCCACTCGCCCGTGTGCAGGTTGTAATGGTCCGCCTCGATCTTCGGATCCGCCCAGCGGATGAACTGGCCCCAGGTCAGGCGCTCGCCCTCGAATTCGTTCGCGCGGTTCGTGAAGAACGGCGCGGCGTCGATCGCCACGCCGTCGTGGTTGAAGGCCTGGATGTGGTGGTTGTCGTAGGTCGCGAGCACCTCGAGATCCGGGTCGTCGTCGATGTTCCCGACCGCCACGTTGAGCCCGTAGCAGCCGTACCCGGCGTGCCCCATGCCATTGCGATCCGCGTCGTTCCCGGCGCCCGTCAGGTTGTTGTAGCGAGGCCACGCCGGAAACCCGAGGCCCGCGGGCTGGTGCAGCGAGCCGTCGGCGCGGAACACGAACACCTGCGCCCCGCCCTCCTCGGTGCTCGCCGTTTGCGTCGTGGTCACGACGATCTCCAGCGCGCCGTCGCCGTCGAGGTCTCCCGCGGCCATGCCGCGCACCTCGGGCGCGTTGTCCGCGGTCGTCGTGCTCGCGGGGAAACCCGCCTTCGGCACGAGCGCCTTGTCCTTGTATTCGTACGCCCAGACCTCGTGATCGCTGCCGTACACGATGTCCACGAGCCCGTCGCCTTCGAGATCGGCGACGACGTGCGGGGCATACACGCGCCCCTCGCCGCCCTCGGCTTTCGCGAGCACGTTGCCCTCCGCGTCGTGGACGAAGACCGAATAATAAGCCGCGATGAGCTCGCGTTTTCCGTCGCCGTCGAGGTCCCGCACGATGGGCGAGGCGAACCAGCTCGTCTCGCCGGAGAGCGTCATCTTGTATTCGGGCGCCATCACTTCGCCCTTGCTCTCGCCCTTCTCGCACGTCGTGTTGCGCGTTCCGCCGGTCGTGGAGCCCCCGCTTCGGCCCCCGGGGCCGCCCTCGCCGTCGCCGCAGGAGGCGGCCGTGAGGGAGAGGCCCGAGGCGAGGAGCAAGAAGAGGAGGGGTTTGCCCCGCCGGGACATCGAGCGATGGAATGAGCGCAGGTCGGTCATGTCGTCCTCGTCGCGCAAAAGAAAGGAGCCGCGTCCGCCCCCAGCGGCGGCGGGGCCGAGGATATCAAACTTCGTCCGGGCGTGGTAAGGTCGCCTCGTGCGAACCCGGTGAGCCATGCGCGCGTCTGCCACGGAGAATCGAGCTTTACGACTGGAGGAGCGCCGCGCCGCGTGCGCTCTTCTCTGCATCCTCGCGCCCCTCGTGCTCGGCGCGGCGTCACCCGACGAGGTCGCGCCCGCGCCTCCGGCCGAGCCCTTGCCCGAGCTCCCGCCGCCGCCCGAGCCCGCCGCGCCGCCTTCCGCGCCGGCCGCGAGCAATGGCAAGCCAAAGGAGCGCTCGACGGTCGAGATGGCGCGGCTCGACGCGGGGGTCATGTACGTCCGGGGCCTGAAAATGCTCGGGCTCGGGACGCTCGCGCGCTACCAGGTCCTCGTCGGCTTCATCGACCTCGACGTCGTGCGTTTCCCGCACGAGCGGCTCGGCTTCGAGATTCACCTGAACGGCGGCCCGATCGGATTCGACGAGAATGCGCAGGTCGAGATCGGCCTCTCCGGCGCGGGCCTCGTCGCGCCGCTCCGGTGGCAGGGCCGAGCGCCGGGCTCGTTCGTCCTCGGCGTGGGCGGCACGTTCGAGTACGGCCGACCCGTCTGGCTCGAGCCGGGCTATCACGGCGCTCCGTTCGGCCTCGCGCGGTTCCGGATCTTCCCGACCGAGACCGTTGGCCTTCAAACGGCTTACCGCTTCGTCCCGATCACCACGAACGAGCTCTCGTTGCAGGAGCACGACGTCGAGCTCGGCGTGAGCACGGGCCTCCTGCAGCTCGGCGCGCGCGTGCGGGTCGACGAGGTGCGGGGCGGCGATCCTGTGCGGCTTTATCGATCGATTGGCGGAGGCGTCTTCGCCGGGCTCGTGGTGTTCTGATGAAGGCGCGCGCGTGTTCCCTCGGCCTCCTCGCACTCGCGGCGCTCGCGGGGTGCAAGGACGAGCCCGTGCGCTCGACCGACGTCTCGACCCTCGACATGCTCTTCTCGCTCGACGCGACGGACGAGGGGAACGGCGCGACGGTGCGCGTCAGGATTTCGAGCCCCGTCGGGGATTTGCGTTTGTCGGACGGCGACACGTTGCGGCTCGGCATGGGGGGAGAGCCGCTCGCGCTGCGCGAGGTCGAGGAGGACGCCCGCCCCGTGTACCTGGCCGAGGTCGAGAGTTTGTCGGGGGACCTCACGCTCGACCTTTCGCGCCGCGCGGACCGCAGCATCGTCGGCCGCGTGATCCCCGTGCCGCCGCCGATCGGGCTCAAGGCGGAGCCGCTGATGGGGGATTCTCCGCTGAAGCTCACCTGGAATGCCGCGCCCGAGGGCAACCACGTGCTCGGCCTCGTGGCCTTTGGCACGTGCATCAAGCCGCTGAGCCGCACGTTGCCGAACGACGTCGGCCAATACGAGATTTCCCAGGCCGAGCTCACGCCCCTCGACCCGGCGAAGCCCGGCCCGTGCCCGCTCCAGGTGACGCTCGTGCGGACCGCGACGTTCCAGGAGCCGATCGCCCCGCCGGCGACGCAGATCGGTCTTTATGCGTGGTTCATGGTGAGCCGCACCGTCGACGTGAGCTGGACGCCTTGACGACGGCATTCAGCGATCGGCCACGATTCCACGGAGGATCGGCGGAAAGTCCTCGGGCGTGACGCCCTCGGTCACGAGCGGCCGGCTATTTTGCGAGTTCCAGAAGAGCACGATCTTCCCCGCGAGGCGCGTGGCGTCGTCGAGCAAAGCGGCGAGGGTTTTTCCCGTATAGGTCGGTTCGAGCGCCATCCCCTCCGTCTCGGCGGCGAGCGTGATCGCCCGCTCTCCTTTTCGTGTCGGCGCGCCATACCCGGCGCCGAGGTGGTTCGTCGAGAATCGCACGCGGGCGCGGCCGAGGCGCACGTCCGGGAAGGTCGGATCGAGCGAACGCGCGAACGCCACGGTCTCCCGGGCCATCGCGAAGAACCGCGCCTCGCTCGACGTCTCGGGGCTCGACGTGCGCACGGCGACGACCTCGGTCCGCAGCCCCGAGAGCTCGAGCCCGAGCGCGAGGCCGACGGCGCTGCCCATCGTGCCCATCGCGAGGTAGACGCAATCGGGCAGAGGGCAATGGCCGGCGCCGACCTGCTCGGCGAGTTCGAAGCCGGCATTGACGAACGCGAGGTTTCCGAGCGGCGAGGATCCTCCGGGCGGCACGAGATACGGCGCGACGCCCTTCGCCGCCTTCGCCGCCCGCTTCGCCAGGGCCTCGGCCTCGGCGACGCCTCCGGTGACGACCCGGATCGTGGCCCCGGCGCGCCGCGCGGCGAGCAGGTTTTTCCGGACGTACGAGCTCGGCGTCTGCGGGGCGAGCAGCAGCGTGACCGAAAAACCCTGCGCCGCGCCGTAGAGGGCCGTGGCGACCGCCTGGTTGGACCCGAAGGCGCCGAACGTGACGATTTCGCGCGCGCCTTTTGCGCGGGCCTCGGCCAGGAAAAACTCGAGCTTGCGTGTCTTGCCCCCGCCGTACGCGGCGCCGGCCATGTCGTCTCGCTTGATGTGGAGCCCCGCGATTCCGGCTTTCTCACCGAGCTTCGCCGCGCGCTCGACGGGCGTGGGCAGAAGGCCGAGCGGAAGGCGCGGCAGGTGCGGCGCGAGGCCAGGATGGGCGCGGAACAGGGGAGGGACGTAATCCGCGGGAGCGGGCGCGGAAGCGGATGCGGAAGCGGGAGCGGATGCGGAAGCGGATGCGGGAGCGGATGCGGGAGCGGATGCGGGTGCGGATGTCCGCTCCTCACACCCGACCAGCGTGCCGAGCGCGAGGGCCGAGAATGTGCGCCGGGTCAGCTTCAATCGTCCCCCTCACGCCCGCGCGAGCGCCACGGAAATCGCCGCGTCCGCCCACGCCTTCGTCGCCTCGCCGAGATCCCCCGCCGCCCGCGCCGCTTCGAGCCGCGAATACGTCGCCGCCATCGCCCGCAATCCGAGCGTCGCGAGCGCCGGCGCGAGCGGCGGAATGCGCGCCGCAAGCACGCCGTCCTGCGCCAGCGCGTCGAGCGCGGATTCGAGCCGCCCGAGCGCGGCGCCGAGCAGATCCTCGGCCTCGGGCGCGGCGATCGGCAGCGCGGGGATCGGCGCGGCAGGAGCGAGATCCGGGATGATCACGTGATCGGTGACCACCGCGATCGGCTCGAGCACCCGCCCGCCGCGTGATTCACGCAGCCAGCCCGAGACGTACTTCGCCGACGGGAGCGCCTCCGCGAGCGCCGCGAGGGCGCCGGGGGCAAACCATTCGTGCGCCCGCTCCACGCGGAGCCGAGATGCCTCGTCCTCGATCCACCCCGACAGCGTTTGGCGTCCCGGGGACCACGACAACCCCTGCACACCCCCGTTCGTCGCGACGACCCGGAGCGCCGCCGTGCGCGCGCGCGGGCGCAGGAACGAGGGCGGCCGCCCCGCTTCATCGGCGAGGAGCGCGCTCGGCCCGGGGAAACCAAAGGGCGCGGGGATGTCGCCCCACGCGCCGCGCTGCGGGACCACGGTGGTGTCCTTCCCGCGCCGGATCTCGATGGTTCGCCGCGCCAAACGCACGAGGTGACGCGAGATGACTTGCCCCCCGGCCATGACCCCGAGCGGCGTGCCCGCAACGGCGATCATGGAGGCCGGATCGACCTTGTCGGGGATCGCCACGCTCCACGCCACGACCGTGGCGCCGTCCCAGAAAAGCACCTCGAGCGACCGCGCCGATCCCGCCGCCGAGAGCCGCGCGCCGAGCGAGAGCAGCCGCGCCCGATCGAGCGGAACTTCGAGCGGCTCGCCGAGGCCGAGCAAGGCCGCGGGATCCCCGCCGCTCCTCGCCGCCCGCAGGCGCGCCCATCCTTCCGTGAAGAGCCTCCGCACCTCGCCGGCGTCGTGCAGCGCCGAGCGAATCTCCCACGCCTCGCGTTGCGCCTCGACGTCCTCGATCAAGCCGTCGAGCCAGGGGTATTCCTTCAATCGAGCGCGGACCTCCTCGCGCGCCTGCGCGAGCCCACGCGCGTCCGCGAGCCCGCGCGCGAGGGTTCGCCCGAAAAACCCCTCCACGTCCGCGAGCACGGCCGTGGGAATCGTGGGTCTCGGGGGCGGCCCGAGGCGCACCTGCCCCGTGCCTCGCGCGCGCTCCTCCGCGGAGAGCCGCTGAAACGCCCGGACCGCGAGCGGCACGTGCGCGCACCTCGGCGACGCGCAATCACACCGCGCGTGCGCGAGATCGGCCCCCGCCAAGAAGCGCACGGTGCACCCGGAGAAACGCGCAATCGGCGGGTTCGTCCCGAGCTCGACCTCGACCCCCGCCGCCTCCGCAGCGTCCACGAGCGGCGCCCGTTCGCCGAGCCAAACCAAAAGCTCCTCGGGGCCGATCTCCCACGGAGGCCGCGTCTCGGATCCGGCCGCCGCCGCATAGGCGAGCACCGCCGCGATGCGGTGACGACACACCGTCTTCGCCCCGCAGCCGCAGGGCGTGTCCTTCAGCGTTTTGCCCGGCAAGAGCCGCGTCGAAATGCCGTCCGGGAACGTCGCGACGACGACGCCGCTCTCCTCCTCCTCGACCTTCGGCCCCTGTCCGGCCTCGATTTCCCGCTGGGCGCGCTTCACGAGGCCCACGTTCGCGAGCGCCGCGAGTGCTTCGGGCGTCAGGGCCGCGAGGTCCTCCCTCATCGCCGGATCCTCTCCACGAGCCAGCCCACGAGCTCGCGCGGCGTCGTGGCGGCCACGTGCGCGCCCGCGTCCGCGACCGCCTGCGCGACGCCGTGGTCGTAGGCATTGCGCACCTGATCGTCGAGCGACGCCGCACCGAACACCGTCACGCCTTCGCCGACGAGCGCGGTCACCTCGCGGACGAGTTTGTCCGCTTGGTCCTCGAAATCGGTGATCCACAGCAAGATCGTCCGGTGCGGCATGTCCACGAGCTCCGACGCGTATCGCAGCGCCTTCGCCCCGTCCGTGCCGCCGCCGAGCTGCACGCGCAAGAGGAGCTCGACGGGATCGTCCACGTAGGGCGTCAGATCGACGACCTCCGTGTCATACACGACGAGGTGTGCGCGCGTGGACGGGAGCTTCCACAGGATCGACGCGAGCACGGCCGCGTGGATGATGTTGCGCGCCATCGAGCCGGATTGATCGACGACCACGATGACCTGGTAGCGCGGCCCGAAGCGCCGGACGCGGGCGAAGAACTCGGGGCGCTCGATGACGATCCGGCGTTTGTC
The DNA here is from genome assembly GCF_029946515.1 of Polyangium sp. 6x1. Classification (GTDB taxonomy): domain Bacteria; phylum Myxococcota_A; class Polyangia; order Polyangiales; family Polyangiaceae; genus Polyangium. The sequence goes on along the minus strand of NZ_JARZHH010000001.1, from coordinate 748,468 downwards.
CGGGTCCCAGTGCTGGAGGTTTCTTCGGATGGTCCGGAGCGCGTCGAGGTTCCGCGCCACGCGAAAGCGCGAGCGCCGGTGCCGGAACGGCGTCGCGCCGAGCCGGTGCTCGATCTCGTCACAGAGTCGTTTTTTCAGCTCCTCGACGACCTTGTTCACGATCGCGCGCGCGGCGTCGAGCACGTGGGAATCCATGCGCGATTTGCAGCGCAGGATCGCCTCGATGAGCGAGAGCGAAGGCGTGGCATTCTCGAGCGCCTCCTTGCGCGTGACCACCTCGAGGATGCCATAACGGTGCAGCGCGTCCGATTCGAGCCGCTCGATGGCCTCTTTCGGGAAGAGCTCGTGGATCTGATTGATCCATTCGGGCACGTCGAGCGGGTGCTCGGGTCCGCTGCCCGGGCCGCCGCGCGCGATCGAGCGGCTCGCCTCGCCGTCCGTCTCGCGATCGTAAAGCCAGGAGAGGGCGCGTTCGAGGTCCGCGGTCTCGCCTTCTCCGGCGTCCGCGGCCCCGAGCCCGTCCTTGCCGGCCGGCCCGAGGATCAGCCGCCACCGCGTCTCCGCGTCGTACGTGCTCATTCGAGCACCCCGAGCGCGCGGCCCCACGAGAGCACCCGCGCGTCGAGCGCGAGGCCGGCCTGCAAAACGTCGGCGGGGACGTCCCCGATCCAGGAAGCATCTGGCCGTTTGCCCCAGCGCGCGGCGAGGAGCGCGCCGATCCGCGCGCGCTCGGCGGGGGGAAACCACGAAAAGGCGAGCCGCAATGCGGGGAGCGCGGCGAGGAACGCGTCGTCGCCGAGCTTGCCGAGCGCCGCGTCGACCGCGCCGATGAGCCGATCGTCGCGCAGCGCGGGCCCACGCGCGAGGGCAAACAGGCCCGCGAGGTAATCGCCGAGCCGCCCCTCCGAGGAGGCGAACAGCGCGCCGTCGACGGCCGAATCGACGGGCGCGGCCTCGGTATCGAGCAGCCAGATCGCGCCGAGCGCGGCGCCGCGCAGCATCGCGGGCGCGGCGCCGTCCGAGGCCCTGCGTGCGAGCGCGGCGCGCGTATCGTCCGGCCCGAGGCCGAGCGCCTCGCCATGGCGCAAAAGCTCGGCGAGCGAGCGCATCGCGGTGAGATCGGCCGGGAGCAAATCCGTCCCCTGAATGCCTGCGAGCAGCGACAAACTCCGCTCGCCGGCCGCGCGCAGCACCGGCGAAAAGAGCGGCGCGCCGACGACCTCCAGCCATTCCCCGTGACGCCACAGGCCGAGCAGTTTTTCGATCGCCGGCCCGAGCGCGCCGAACGAGGGCGTGGTGGCGACCGCGTTCGCCACGAGCTCGATGATCTCGCCGGCGAGCTTCGTGAGCCCCACGAACGCCGCGTCTCCAAGCGCGTCCACGCGCGCGCCGAGCGAATCGGCCGCGAGCAGCCGGTGCGACAGGAGCAAGGCGACCGCGCCTTCGAGCGTCGAGCCCCAGCGCGAGGCCTCGATGATCGCCGGATCCTGATCCGGCCGCCATACGAGCTTGAATGCCTCGGCCATGCGCGCGTCCGTGCCCCACGCCGGACCCTGGACCCGGACGAACCCCGGGATCCCGAGGAGCCGCAATCGATGCAGGACCCGGAGCCGCTCGCGATCCCCCTCGATACGCCAATCGAGCGCCACGGTTTGCGGGTTTCTCGGGGGCGAGAGCCCGAGGCGCGCGAGCGTCTCGTGCACGTCGCGGAGGAGCGGCGGCCTTTCCGTCTCCGCGGACAGTCGGCCCACGCGATCCCCCGTGAATGCGCGGAGGAGCGTCGCCAGAATGGGGTGCAGATCGCCCGTCACGAGGCCGCGCCGCGACCATGGCGGCGGCCCGGGGAGCGGCTCGCGGATGAGCGCGGAGAGCAGCCCGTCGAGCACGTCCACGCGCTTCGGCGTTTCGTGCCCCCGCAAGGCCGCGAGCGCCCCGATGCCCGTACGAACCGCGATATGGTCGGCGACCGTGGGCCTTTGCGTGTTCTTGCGCAAGGCTTCCAGGCTGCGATCGAGCATCGCGTCCGCCACGCCCGCCCCGAGCTTCCATTCGAGCTCCCACCACATCGGCGAGGGCATTCCGGCCTGGTATCCGGCGAAGTTGTCCATGCGGGCATAGGTCCAGGGCACGAGGTGGCTCTGGCCGCCGAGCGGGTGCGCCGGAGGGATGGGTTCGGGGCCGCCCGGCGTGATGCAGGCGAGCGCGGGCGCATGATACCCGCCGCAAACGAGGACGACGTCGCCGCGCGTGAGCGCCCACGAGGCATAATCGCGCATGAATGCCTCGCGGGGCGCGTCGCGCTCGCCCGCCTCCGTATCGCCGCGGATCTGCTTGAAATAGGCTTCGAGCGCAGGTTCGAGCTCGTCCGGGGAGCGGCCCTCGAACAGGTGATCCCACAAGGCGTCGAGGTCCGAGGTGCCGGTGCGGCGGCAAAGCGCCTCGATCGCCTGTTCGTAGCGGTCGTCCTCATCGCGGTATCGGTTCTCGACGCCGACGAACGCCTTGCTCCACGAGGGCAAATCACAGAACCGCGTGGTCTTCCCTCGCTCGAAGGCCCAGCGGAGCGCGACCCACTCCGGGGAAAACGCGCAGAACGGCGTGAACGACGAGACCGGGCCGTCCTCGGCCAGGTAATGCGTGAAGATCGCGATCGGCGGCGCGTGGTCGAGCGCGAGCTCCGCCATTTTGACGTTCCAGTCCGACGGGCCCTCGATCAGCACCACGGCCGGGTCGACGCGCGCGAGCACGGCCTCGACGAGCCGCGCGCACGCGGGGCTGTGGTGCCGCACGCCGACGACGTGGAGCCTGCCGGACACGGGCCTAGAGCCTCGACCGCGCCGCGTGCAGCGCGACCCAATGCGGCGCCTTGCGTTTGCTCACGACGGTCTCGAGATACCGCCGCAGCTTCTCCAGGTCCTCGGCGCTGTCCTTCACCGCGGCGCCCGCGAGGCAATCGATCACGTCGCCCGGGTGCGCGGCGCCGTCGCCGAGGAACGCCGCCCGGACGCCGACCGCGTGCGCCACGGAGACCGCTTCGGCCGTGGAAAGGACGGTCGAGAGCCGCTCGACGGGCTGGCCGTCGCCGGAGACCCCCGTGCGCAGCTCGCGGAACGTGGTGACGAGGACTTCGAGCACCGGCTCGGGCAGGCTCATTTTCACGCCCGAGGCGTCGAGCAGGCGGCTGGATTCCCGGCGGACGAGCTCGATCTCGGCCGCGAGGTCGCCGATCGGGAAAAGCGTCTCGAAATTGAAGCGGCGCTTGAGCGCGGCGCTCATTTCATTGACGCCGCGGTCGCGGGTGTTCGCCGTGGCGATGATGTTGAACCCTTCCCGCGCGAAGACCACGCCTTGCTCGCCGAGCTCGGGGATCGTGAGGACGCGATCCGAGAGGATCGAAAGGAGCCCGTCCTGCACCTCGGCCGGGCACCGCGTGATTTCCTCGAATCGAACGATCTTGCCGTCGCGCATGCCCGTGAGCACGGGGCCGGGCACGAGCGCGCGCTCGCCCGGGCCCTCGGCGAGGAGCAAAGCGTAGTTCCACGAATGCTTGATCTGGTCCTCGCTCGTGGCCGCGCTGCCTTGCACCGTGAGCGTCGATTGCCCGGAGATCGCCGCGGCCAAGAGCTCCGAAAGCCAGCTCTTCGCCGTGCCCGGCTCGCCGATGAGCAAGAGCCCGCGCGAGGTCGCGAGCGAGACCATGGCCCGATCGATCACCGCGGAATGGCCGACGAACTTCGGCTTGATGTCACGCGCCGGATCCCCGAGCACGAACGCCCGCACCGCCCGCGGCGAGAGCTTCCACCCGGGCGGGCGCGGGCCCGTGTCCTCCGCGGCGAGCCGCGCGAGCTCGTCCTTGAAATGGATCTCCGCCGGAGCACGCTGCAAACCCGCCTGCTTCTTTTTCACGAGGCGCTCCCGAGCTGCACGAGGTCGCGCACGAGCTCCGAGAACACCACGGGCGAGAGCTCGCCGAGCTTGAAACCGTCGCGGTTTTTCGAGACGTAGACCTCGCCGAGCTCCTGCTTCGGCTCCGTCATCTCCATATCGGCGCTGATGCCGGTGCGCAGCCCGAGCGTGGCCTCCACGCCGCCGGGCAAACGTTTTCCCATGTCCCAGATCCAGCCCGCGTCCTGGGGCTCGCCCTTGCGCCAGCCGCGCTCGACGAGGCCGAGGAGCTTGCCCACGGGGACGAATTGCCCCGCGCGGCGCTTGATCCCGCTCTCGGTCGCCTCGGCGCTCGTCGGGGCATACGTATCGCGGCCGATCTGCGGGAAGGGCTGGACGATGTTGTAATCGCCGAGGACCTGGCCGAACGCCGCGCGCGTCGCGTCCGGCAGCGCGAGCGGGTGGACGATGCCGACGTACGCGCCGTCGGGCAAATCGAAGGCCGCGTCGTCGGCGTCGGCGAGCGAGCTGTCCTCGGCGACACGGAAGGCCCCGAGGTATTTTCCTTCCTCGGTGTAGACGCCCCAGACGAGCCGCCGCACGAGGTGCACGAGCAATGGATGTTCGAGGAAGAGGGCGCGGAACGAATTCACCTCCCAGCGCCGCTCCGCGCACATCGCGAGCTCGAGCCGCGTGATCTGGTTCTGGGCGATCGCCTTGACGTCCTTCTTGAGCGTCTTCCAGGTGGCGTCCGCCTCTTTTGCCTTCGCGGCGTCGTCCGATTTGTTCGGCTTCGGAAGATCCGAGAGGTTTTTCCCGGACCCATCCACGACGAACGGCTTCAAGGCCTCGTCGAATCCGACGCGGAACTGCCGCGGGCCGAAATCGAGCGTGCGCGAGCCGTCCGCGTCGAGGTCGAGGTCGGGCACGAGCCGGTCGGCGAGCTCGTCGGCGGAGAGGCCGCGGTTCTGCGCGACCTCGTCCATTTTCTCGCGGGCCTTTTCCTGCAGGCCCTTGAACTTCACCTTCTGCGCGACGCCATTGAGGTGCATCAGCGCGAGGTCGGAGCCGATGCGCGCGAGGATGTCGAGGCCCGAGACGGCGCGGGCTTGGAGGTTTTCCCCGGGCCAGGCGCGGATGAGCGGCGTGAGCTTGCGCGCGACGTTGTCGCCGCCGAGGAGCGCGAGCTGCTGAAAGCCCCACGCCTCCTTGGAAGGACCCCCGGCGCGCTGCCATTCATTGAAGATCGCCCAGGAAAACTCCTCCAGCGAGGCCGGATCACAGGCGGTGATCACGTCCTCGATGCCGGCATACACGTTCTCGGGCGTGGAGATCGTCAGCATGACGAAGACGGCCTCGACCGCGGCGCGCGGCAAGGCCTTCGCGCGGCCCGCGAGGAGCAAGGGCGGCAGGGCCTCCGCCTTGCACCAATCGCCGATCTTCGGCAGCTTCGTGGGGACGCGATCGCGCGGATCCGCGGAGAGGGCGGCCTTCACGGCGGCCGCGACCTCGGGGCCGTAGGATTCGGCGACCTCGCGGACGATTTCACCGTGGCCCTTCGTGACGAGGAAGCGCAGCGCTTCCTCCGCGCGCTCCCGCGCCTGGGTCGGTTGCGCGACGGCCGCGGGGATGAGGCCCACGGCCGCGGCCTTCGGGAACTTCAAGAACCACCGCTGCGCCGATTTGCGCGCCGATTTCAGGGCGCGCGCGTGAGCAAAGAACGTCGCGAGCCGCGGGGACTCGACGATGTCGGCGAGGGCGGCCGAAAAGAGTGCAGCATTGCCATTGGCGATGCGGGGATATCCGGCGATCGCGTCTTCGCCGAGGACCACGAGCGGGACGAGCAGGCCATTGCCGGCGTCCCACGCGCGCACGGGCCACTCGGTGAAGGCACGCTTGACGTCCGCGTCCGAGAGCTCGTTCAGCCGGCCCGAGACGTACTTGCCGGCCCAGCGATGGCCGAGGTTTTCGGACGCCTCCTCGAAGGACGTCTTCGTGTGTTTCCTCGTCTGCGTGCGGTCCGTTTTGGCGAGCGCGAGCTCCCCGTAGGGGTCGTGCAGCGCGTCGGGATACGCCTTCATCGCGACATTCGCGACGACGGGGAGCGCGGCGGCCTTCCGGCCCGAGAGCCAGGGGGGATTGGCGAGCACGCGGGGCAATTCCTCCGGCGAGGCCTCGGCCCGCGGGGCCATTTTTTCCCGCAGTTTCTGGACGGCGGTTCGCGCGGCGGGGCGGATGTCGACCTTGTCGGCGAGGCCCGGGTGCGCGCGGTCGATCCCGAGGAACACCGGCGCGGCCCGATCCCCGATCGCCGAGGCCGCGGCGATTGCGTCGGCGAGCGCAGGAACAGCGAGCGCGGGGTTTTTCGTGAGCCATGCCTCGGCGACCTGGGCGACTTCGCGCTTCTGCGCGAGCTGCGAGACCATGAGCGAGGCGGTCTCGGGCCCGCGGACGTACGCCGCGACCTCGAGGCCTTCGACGATGCTGCCCGGGTAATCGGCGCTGTCGCAATGGAGCCGGCAAACCGGGACGACGTCCGCGCCGCAGAGGTCGAGCAGCGTCCAGAGATATCCCCCGAGGTAGCCGCCGGAGAACGACATCCCGACGGTCTTCTTCGCGAGCTTGACGAGCATCGGGCGCGAGTACGCGAAATGGAAATCCGGCTTCATGCCGTCCTTGTCCCACGAGGCCCGGACGTACCCCTCGATGTGACCGTCGCAGGCGAGCCAGTCCTCGCCGAGCGCGTCCGCGAGCGGCGTGTGGTCGGGGGTCAAGGTGAGGACGAGGCGCTTTTGCCAGTAAGAGAACGTGTGCCAGCGGGCCGTGAGGGCCGCGATGACGGCGGCGTACGTGTCCTCGGGGAGGTTTTGCGTATAAAACGAAAAGACGGTGCTCCCCGCCCATGCGAGCTCGAAGGGGCCCGTGGTCTCCGGGTGAAGAACCAATGCCTGGAACGCTTTGGCCTCGCCCTTGAGAACCTGGGACGGGTAGGGGTCGACGCGGACGCGCATCGTGGCAAGGACCGCGTCGATGAGCCACGCCGGGCCGTCTTTGGCGATCGAGGCGTCGGCGACGGCACGCAAGAAAGGCAAAGCGGGCGTCCCCATGGGGACATCGAGCATGGTGAGGACCGAGGCGGCGGCGAGCGGCGAGAGCGGCGCCGGGCCTTTCCCTTGGAACCAGGCGACGACCTCGCGCACGGTGGGCACGAGCTCGGCGGGGATCGTCATGTCGTCCCAAGCGTAATGGCGTGCCAGGGCGCTCCACGCGCTTTGCAGCGTCTGCCAAGGGTCGGCCGCAAGCTCCTCGGCCGTGGGTCGGAGGGCCCCTTTGCGATGGGGCATGCGCAGGTTCGGACCAATGTCCTCGAGCGGAGCGCTGTCGACGACGACGGGCGCCGATTGCAGAGGCAAAGGCGCGGTCGCGGGTTCGTCTGCGGAGGGGGCGCTCGCCGCTTTCGGGGCCGGGGCCTCCGTCGCGCTCGGGGCGGCCGGCGCCGCTGCGGCCGCGGGCTTTTTGGGGGCCGGGGCCGGCGTCGCCGCTGCGTCCGGGGCCGCGACCTCGACGTAGCCCTTTTTGGTCTTCTCGGCGACGAGCTTGTCGTGCTCGGCCTGGGCCTTCGGATCAGTCGGAAAATCCTTGATCTGGCTTTGACCGGCAGAGCCGATCTTGCCCCACTGGATCGAGAGCTGCGAGCCATCGCGCTCGATCTGCCAGAACTTCTTCGAGGACCCTTCGATGAACTCGAACCGACGCATGGCGCGGGAGGCTACCACGCGCCCGGCGAGCGATGGTAGAACCGAAAGCGATGCGCCGCCTCGCGAACGTCGCCCTCGCCCTCGCCCTCGCCCTCGGCACGCTCGCGGGAGGGGCCGCGGGCGCGGACGCCCCCGCGAAGCCGGCCGCGGCGCTCGCCGACGACGAGAAGCTCGAAAAGGACGTCGAGGCGCTCTACGCCGCAGGAAAGCTCGCGGAGGCCCTCGCGGCGGCGCAGAAGCTCGTCGCGCTGCGCGAGCAGAAATTCGGCAAGGAGCACGCGAAGACGGGCTCGGCGCTCTCCGATCTCGGCGGGATGTACTTCTCGACCGGCGATTACCCGAAGGCCGAGGGGTTCTTGCGCCGCGCCGTCGAGATCCTGGAGGCCTCGAAGGGGCCCGACGATCTGCTCGCCACGGCCCTCGGCAATCTCGCCACGCTGCTCAAGACCAAGGGCGATTGGAATGCCGCCGAGAAGGCGTACGAGCGCGCCATCGCCCTCGAAGAGAAGGGCGGAGCGCCGCGCGCATCGGCGCTCGGGACGGTGCTCGCAAATCTCGCCGGGCTTTACATGGCGACCGGGAAGCTCGCGCAGGCCGAAAAGCTCTATTTGCGGGCGATCTCGTTCCACGAAAAAACCGGCCCCGAGCGTTCGTTGCTGGTCGACCTCGGCAGCCTCGGCGCGCTGTACCGAGGCCTGGGCCAATACGGCAAGGCCGCCGAGCAGTTCAACCGCGCGCTGCCGATCGCCGAGCGTGTGCACGGGACGAACCACCCCAACGTGGGCCGGCTGTACCAGAACATCGGGGTGTTCTTGACGGGGTCGAACCAGAAAGACCAAGCCGAGCAGTATTTTCAAAAAGGCGAAGCGATCCTCACGAAGACGCTCGGGCCCCGGCACCCCGACCTCGCCACGTTCTATAGCGACTGGGCGCTCCTCTGGGCTCGGCTCGACTGGAAGCGGACCGCAGAGCTCAACCAGAAGGCGCTCGATATCGAGGAGCAATGGCTGGAGAGCGCGCTCGTCGGCGGGAGCGAGGAGGACAAGACGCTCTACGCGAAGCGCCTGGAGAGGCTCATGGATCGCGTCGTCTCGTTCGAATACGGGGGCCAAGGAGCGGGACGGCCGGAGGCCATGCGCATGGCATTGGGCGCGGTGCTGCGGAACAAGGCGCGCGTCCTCGAAGCGTCGGCCGGGCACATCGGCGCGCTGCGCGCGCGCATGAGCCCCGAGGACCGCAAATTGCTGGACGACCTCGCCCGTGTGCGCGGCGCCTACGCGGCCGCCATGACGCGCGGGCCCCGCGGAATGACCGTGGCCGAGCACAACGCCGAGACGGACCGGCTCCGCGCGGAGGCCGACGCGATCGAGGCCCGGATCGCCGAGCATAGCGCGGGGTATCGACGCGCCACGGCGAAGGTGACGATCGAGGCCGTCGCCGCCCGCATTCCAAAGGACGCGGTGCTGATGGAGTTTGTTCGGTACGTGCCGCGCGACACCCATTTCTACAGCGCGGCGAGCGAGACGCTCGGTCCGCCGCGGTACATCGTCTACGTGCTCTTTCCGGACGGCGACATCTGGTACCACCAGTTGAGCGTCGACGCGTTCGAGGTCGAGCGGAAGGTGGAGATCATCCGGAGGGGTTTGCAGGATCCCACGGTGCGGTTCGACGACGTGGGTCGGCAGCTCGTCCTCCTGCACGACGTCGTCTTCGGGCTGGTCGCCACGAGGCTCGGCGGGGTGAAGCACGTGCTGATCTCGCCCGACGCGGAGCTCGCCCGGATCCCCTTCGGCGCGCTCATCGGGCATGACAACAAGTATTTGATCTCCAAATACTCGTTCACGTATCTGTCGACGGGGCGTGATTTGCTGCGGCTCGGCGCGAGCGGGGCCCGGCGGTCTCCGCCGCTGCTCGTCGCGAACCCCGATTACGATGCGCCGGGCGAGGCGGGGGCGGCGGCGCTGCCCGACGCGCCGAAGAATTCGCTGCCCAGGATTGCGCGAATCAAGTTCTCCGAGCTCCCGGGCACCGCGGAGGAGGCGGAGGCGATTCGACGTTTCATGCCCGATCCCTCGGTGCGGCTCGAAAGGGTCGCCACGGAGACGGCGCTGAAGCAGGCGTCGTCGCCGCGGATCCTGCACGTCGCGACGCACGGGTTTTTTCTGGATGGCGACGGGAGAGCCGGGCAGGGGACCAGCCGCGGGCTCGAGCTCGACGTGCCGCCCGAGAGCCTGCCGAAGATCACGTCGGAGGTGGACGGGAAAAAGCTGCCGGTGCCGCATCCGATGTTTCTTTCGGGAATCGCGCTCGCCGGCGCGAACGTGCGCAAAGGGCAGGTGGACGACGGGATTCTCACGGCGTACGAGGCCTCGTCGCTCGATCTCGGGGGCACGGAGCTCGTGGTGCTGAGCGCGTGCGAGACGGGCCTCGGCAAACGGGCCGGGAGCGAGGGCATCCGGGGCCTCCGGCGCGCGCTCGTGCTCGCGGGATCCGAGACGCAGGTGATGAGCCTGTGGCAGGTGGACGACGAGGCCACGCGGGACCTCATGACGAGTTATTACCAGAAGCTCTTCCGGGAAGGAAAAGGGCGCACCGAGGCGATGCGAGAATCGCAGCTCGCCCTGCTCGAGCGCTCGGAATACAGCCACCCGTACTACTGGGCGAGCTTCATCGTATCCGGCGCGTGGGGGCCCCTCGAAGGCGTGACGCCCGCGAAGGACGAGGCCACGTCGGCGGCGCGCGGCGCGGTTCCGCCAGGCGGGGCGCGGGGCTGCGGATGCGAGGTCGCGGGGAGGGACGAGGGAACACGCGCGGCCTGGGGCGGGGCCGCGGCGCTCGTCGCGCTCGTGGTCGCGCGCCGCATTCGTGGGGCTCGCGCGCGAGCGCAGCGATAAGCTCGGCCTCATGTCGCGAAGGCTCTCCGGCATGGGGGACGTCCCGCGCACGAAGAGCGATTCCCTCACCCCCATCCCTCTCGAGCTGAGCATGGGTCTCATCGAGGAGCCGCCGCGCCGGGGCGTTGCCCGGGCGCGGCGAGGGTCGGCAGAGGGGGTCCGATCCCGGGCAGACAACGTCCCCCCGCCTCGTCTTTTGTCTTGCCCGACCCATTCGTCCTCCTGATAGATAGGCCACAGCTCATCGCAGGAGGGGGTTCCAGATGAGACGAGGGGATCTTCTCGTCGCGGCGCTCGTCGTCGCGGCGCCGGGCGTGGTGGGAGCGACGTGGAGGCTGTTCGCGCGGTTCTTGGTCTTCGCGGTCGGATGGGTCGCGATCGTCGTCTCGACCGCCGGATGCATGGTCGACGACATGCCGGCGATCTCCGACATGGTGACGACGGCAAAGCTGCGGGAGTATTATGGGAATCCGAACCGGTTGAGCGGTATCGAGTACAACCGGGCCGTGGGGCTTCGGTTCCAGAGAGACGTGCTCGGGGCGTTGCCGGGGCCGAAGGTGCTGGCATCGAACAACAAGACGTTTGAGTCGGATTTGCGTTCGCAGAAGACCGGCAAGCGCTTTCGCGGTGTGAAGCCGGACGGCGTGACCGGCGCCGCCGAAGGGTTTGATGGCACGCTCCCGCCAGTCATCAGCACCCACCCCGAGAGCACGTTCGTGGAAGTCAAGGCTGTCAAGGGAGTCGTCAACCTCGCGTACGCCGAGTACCAGATCCTCGGTATGCTCGACGCGCTCTCCAAGTCGCAGGCGGCGTCCTCCACGGGGCCAGATCGGGCCTATCCCTCGCTCTACTTCGTCGTGACCGGCGACACGTCGATCGGCACGGACATCGAGGACTATGCTGCGTCCCTCCGGATCCTGATCTGGCTCTCCCCGGTCCTCGACCACGGAGGCGGCAAGCTCCAGGTGGCGGCCCCTCGCTGCCTCAACTGCCACGCCATCCTTCAAGGCAAACAGCTTCCGGCGACGCTCTACGGCCCGTCGTTCTACGTCCACAACTTGAGCAGCTCGGGCGATCGGGGCCTCGACAAGCCGATCCTCGACGACGGCCTCGTCGGTCACCCGGGGACGCCTGGCAACACCCGCCCCCACTGAGAGAATGCATGAAAAATGATCCCCGAAACCGACGGCCTGATGTGCACCCTTTCGGCAAGTGCTGGAAGGTCACAAAATCCGAGATTGAGACCCTCTTGGCCGAAGAAGAGTGGACACCGGACCCCGAACACACCGATATGCTCTGGATTAGCTATGTCTCCGACCGGGGCGAGCTGCTCACCACCTTTGCTAGTGGAAACGGAATGCTTTATGCGTCACGCCAGGAGATGATGGAGAAACAAGCGGAGCACGTCAAGAAGCCCGCCCGTTCCTTTCACATGCTCGAAGGCAACCTTCCCCAGGGAGCCCATTTCGTCGAGGCCGTCCCCTCGCTCATCGACGATCTCGCCAAGATCCTCGAAATCCACCGCGAATCGCTCGACAGCTCCTTCGACAGCCTCCAACTCGTCGACAAGGCCTTGAAGAAGACCCGCCCCAAGCAGCGGATCCTCGAAATCCCCAACCTGTTCCCGGGTCTCATCGCGTATGCCGGTGAGGTCATGCGCAAGGCGAGCGGCGGAGAGTGGTGGATCAACGAGATCGCCGGGCCGATTTACGAGCCCTATGTCCGTTATGGCCCGGGAGGCCGGTACATGAATCCGTGGCTGGAGATCTACAAGTCGATCACGGAGCCAGGACGCGTCTTCCTCACCTCGATCGTCTCCGCCGAGCTCGGGGCCGCGGGGTTCGCGACGAAGTCGGGCTGAGGCGGCGGCGCAGGAGCCGTTCGACTCCGTGCTCTGCGGACGGGCGCGGACGATGACTCGTCCCGCGTGTCGAACACCACGGGCAACGATGCCTGCGTCCGGCAGCAGAACTTCGTGACCCTCGTCTCGCTCCCGCTCGGGATCCAAAAGCCGCTGTTCAACGTCCGCCGCGACGGGACCGCCTTCAGCGGCAGCACGCAGGTGGGCCTCACGCTCTCGGAGATCAACCCGCCTCTCGCGCAGGCCATCGCGACCCTGGAGGTCGAGATCGCGGCCGAGCGAAAATGGCTGATCGAGCACGCCACCGAGGCCGCGAACCTCGCCGAGCGGCTCGACATGCTCCAGCAGCTCGACACGGAATTGCATGACCTCGTGTCTCGGCCGCTGGACGAGATCAGCGAGGTGGACCTCGACGCGATCTTGGAGCGATACGGCGACCTGGTCGACGACGCCACGCGGGCCGCGTTGGAGCAGCTTCTCGCGGACCTGAAGAAGAGCGTGCAGGACTTGAAGGACGAGCTCGCGAGCTTGCTCGACCATTTCGGCGTGCAGGCGGACGCGGTGGCGACGAGGTGCTGACCCGCGAGGAGGTGTTACGGGCGCTCGCGACGCCGCCGAGTACGCTGCTCGACGCGCTCGAAGCGTCGGCGTCTGCCCTCCGCGACGACGTGTGGCGCGCGGCCGAGCCGCTGGCCCGCAAGGCCATTGAAAGGAAGCAGGCAGGAGGGCAGACGTACGAGCTCGTGCACACGGTCGAACACCGGCGCCTGATCGAGCAGCACGCCCCTACCACGTCCGCCGCCTCCCGAACGGAGGCGTCCTCCTCGCGACGCATCCCTTCCGGACGCTCTGGCCCCTCTGGGCCGACGCGCTCGCGCTCCTTGGCATTCGGCCGAGAGGTGCAGGCTGAGACTCCCAGGCTGGCCCTGCCCCGCCGCAACCCGGCCCCCGGCCGCGCGTCCCCCGATCTGCTGCGTCGTGAACCCCGGGTCCCTGGGCGCGTCCTCCCCGCTGCGGCGCTAGAGGCCGCCCCCCGCGCTCACCCGCACCCGATCCACACCGCCCGAGGTCGCCGATCCCGCCCCGAAAACGCCCCCCTGCGGCGCCGCAAGTCCCCCTCCGCGAGCCCGTTTTCAGTCCTGCGGCATCTGAGGTCGCCGAACGCGCCGTGCGCCCCCCATCCTGCGGCGCCGCAAGTCCCCCTCCGCGCTCACGCGAGCACGATTTGGCCGCCCTCCGCCCGCATCGGTCCCTTCTCCGCTCCGTCTGACCCCGCCGTAACCATCCCCGTAACCCTTTCGAGAGGTATTCCCGTGGGAGAAATCATTCGCAAGAACGCGGCGGCGGGCGACATCATCACCGACGCCCAGACGACCCTCACCCAGGCCAGGGCCCGTGGCGGCCGCTGGCATGAGCTCGCCGAGGGGCGCCTCGGCTCTGCGCTCGCCCTGCACGCGAGCGTCGAAGCCCAGCGCAATGCCGCCGAGGAGACGCTCGCCCCGCTGCGCGCCCAGATCGACACCCGCAACGACAAGGCCGACAAGACCATCGGCAAGGTCTACGACATCCTCTGGAACGAGATTGGCCGTCCCGCCTACGACGCGGCTCTCTCCGTGATTTTCCCCGACGGCATCGCCTCCTACGCCGAGGGCGACACCGGCGAGCAGCCCGAGCGCATGGATGTCCTCGTGCAGCTTTTGCAATCGGGCATTCACCCGAAGCTCTCCCACGCGACCGCGGCGAGCGCTGCCGCCGAGATCAAGGCGGAGAGCGACGCTCTGCGCGCCGCCGTGGAGGCCGCCCGCAAGCCCGCGGCGCAGCTCAAAGTCCTGGGCCGCGTCCGCACCTCGCTTGCCAGGGTCGTGCACGCGGAGCTGTCGAATTTGAAGAGGCTTTACAAGATCGAGGGGTTCAGCGAGGCGGAGATCCATGCCGTCATCCCCGACCGCCCGACGGCGAAGCCTACGAAGATGGTGGCTCCCACCGCGTGAGGGTTCGTCAGTCCAGATGACGGCGCTCTTCCATCCCACCAGATTGCCGGCCGCGTCGAGGCCCACGACATAGGCCGGATATTCCCCGCCCTGCTCCGGATCGTAGGTGTCGACGACGACCGCGCTGATCCCGCGCCGCGTGGACATCGGATGCGGAAATCGTGCTCATTCTTCGTTCCTCCCCGGGAAGGTTCCGGTCGGACCCTTGTAAATCCGGCCGGACGCGAGGCCCATGGGACCAAGGTCCTATATCCGGCGTCCGCGGGCTCGTCGTAAAGGACGCGAAGACATCAGGGAGCGCATCCCTGATAGGGAGGAAGGAACCGTCATGTCAGCATCCAATACGCAATCTTCGGCCGCCGAAGGGCTCGACCTCGTTTTCTGGGACCCGTCGGGGTACCGGTGGAATGGCCCCGGCGACTGGAACCAGTGGCGTTACATCCCCGACGGGCTGGGCGGCGAGATCGGCATTCGATTCGGCGTCAGCGCCGGCTTCGGCACCTTCGACTGGAACCTCGGGGGCGTGCCCCCGCACGGCTCGGTCCATGACGGCACCGGCGCCTCGTCGTTCGGGAAGAACGAGCAGGCGAACATGGCGTCGCCGAGCGTCAATGCCATCCGCATGCAGGCGAACAAGCAATTCACCGCCGCCCGCAACAACTTCACGGTCGAGCTCGATTTCACCCGCTACAAGGGCTCGAAGGTCGGGGGCAAAGACGGCGTCGCGGGGGAAAACACCCTCATCGGCGTGAGCGACATCTACGCGGGCCTGACGTACGCCAAGACGACGGTCACGATCACCGGAACGGGCGAAGGCGGCGGCGCCGTGAGCCCGGCAGGCTGGAAGCTGTATAATGGCGGCGTCGCGCCGAACACGGCGGGGGGCAATCAGCCGAGCGCGCAGTTGAGCCTCGCGAACGGCGTGCTGCAAGGAACGAACAGGCCGGCTCCCGGGGGCCAGGCCAATTCGATCGACACCGTGATGGGCCTCGTGCGGCTCGACGCGGCCGGCTGCAAGACCCTGCGCTTGAGTTACGACATCTACCCGATCGCGGGGAGCTGGGGGCCGCGCATCGACAATTCGGGGCTGTACGTCGCCTCCGCCTTCCCGCGCAAGCCCGCCGAGCCGCCGAAGCCCGTCGAGCCGCCGAAGGCCCAGGAGCCGGCCAAGCCCGCCGAGCCGCCCAAGGCTGCCGAGCCGCCCACGCCCGCGAAGCCGGCCACACCCACGGTCGTGATCAAGGACCCCGGGAAGCCGGGGACCACGACCAGCCATACCTATACCGTGAAGAACCCGGACGGCTCGATCGCGGGCAAGGGCTGCTTCACCTACGAGACCCCGGCCGACGGCGGCCCGCCGAAGCTGACCGCGTTTTATTATAACGACAAGATCGTCGGCACGATCAACCAGAGCCACGTCCAGACGTTCTATTTCGATCCGGAGGGCGAGGACAAACGCTTCACGTTCGTCACCGGGACCCCGGCCAAGGGGATCTGCAGCCTGACCGCCGACACCACCCTGCCGGCGCAGCTCACCGGAATCGGCGGCGAAGGCCCGCAGAGCTATCTCGGCAAGACGATCGACTTCCCGAAGCTCGCCACGGGGACCACGGCCACCGAGGAGAGCACCTCGGTTCCTGCGGTCGATCTCGTCGTCGTCATCGATTCGAGCGTGTCGATGAAGGACGAGGCGGACGCGCTGAACCAGGCCGTCGGCGCGGCCATCGAGGCGGCCAAGACCAAGTGCCCCTCGGACCTGCGCGTCACGTACCTGGGCATTGAAGGGACGTTCAAGAGCACGCGCTTCGAGACCACGGTCCGCAAGTACCTGACCGACGTCGCCAAGGCGGACGAGGCCGCGCTGCAAGGCCGCAAGAAGGGCACGGTCACGGGCGGCGGCGCGCAGGAGGACGGCGCGCGCGCCATCGAGGACGTCGTCGCCCATTACGATTGGCGGCCCGACGCCAAGCGCGCGATCTTCTTCCTCGGCGACGAGGCCTTCGAGGGCGGCGGCAACGTCGACAAGGACGATATCTCCGCGGCGAGCCGCGCCATCGACGCCGCCAAGAAGAGCGACGTCCGCGTTCACACCTACCTCGGCACGAGCGGCGCGAAGGAGAAGCAGCGCAAGGCGCTGGAGGACGAATTCGCGCGCGTGGCCACGGAGACGGGCGGCAAGGCGTTCACCTCGAAGGACACGCTGAATGGCTTCCAGGCTCTCCTCGAGAAGGTGATCTGCGGCAGCAAATCGAGCACGACCACCACGACCGAGTTCTGCTGCTGCCAGGAATACGTCGAGCAGCCCTGAGCGGGTCCGTACGAGCATGGGTTCCCCCGCGACCTGCGAACGCGCGTAACATGCGCGCCGCGTGACCGTCCGACCCTCCTCCCGCCATCGCCGCGCGCTCTCCTCCCTCGGCTTGGGGCTCGTCCTGTCGGGTGCGCGCCCCTCCCACGCCGCCGATATCGCCACGTTCGGCGCGCCCACGATTCGCACCATCAGCCCTGACGAGAAGGTGCCCGGATCCGTCAATGCCATCGCCGTGGCTGGCACGGGCCGCGTGTGGATCGGCACGATGGGCGGCGCGGCCTACCACGATGGCCAGCGCTTCACGGCCTTGCCCCTCCCGACCGGCGCCTCGAGCTGGGTGCAGGCCATCGCCGCGGGCGAGGACGGCTCCGTCTGGCTCGGGATGGTCGACGGCACGGTCCTCCGTCACGCGGAAGGCTCTTTCCACCGGTTCGGGGCCGCCGAGGGTCTCACGGATGCGCGCCCGATCCGGGCCATGGTCGCGCCGCGCGCGCCGGGCGGGCCTGCGGTCTGGGTGGGCACCCTCGATGGGCTCTATCGGTTCGAGAGCGGGCGCTTTCATCGGGTGGATCTCGGGCCGGGCGCCGAGCATGTGGACGTCCTGGCCCTTCGCGAGGGGACATTACCGTCCGGCGAGCCGACGCTCTGGGCCGGCACGTGGGCCGGTCTCTTTCATTGCGAGAGGGGGCGCTGCGCTCCCTTCGAGGCGGACGGCGCCTCGACCCTCGCCAAGCACATCGGCGCGCTCTTGCAGACGACGGGCGCGGGGGGCCGGCACGAGCTGTGGGCCGCGACGCAGGGGGAGGTGGTCCGCCTCGCGGACGGGCACTGGGAGAGCGTCTCGCCCCCGTCCTCGCCCGTGCAGGGCGACCCGGTGATGGCGCTGGCCGAGACGGTGAATGGCGCGGGGGAGCGAACGATCTGGGCCGGCACCTCCCGCCGCGGCCTCGCTCGCTTCTCGGACGGTGCATGGACGACGCTCACGGCGGCGAGCTCCGGTTTGCCCGACGATTACGTCATCTCGCTCGCGACGACAGGCCGCGTGCTCTGGATCGGCACCAATACAGGCGGCCTCGGGCGGCTCCGGCACGACGGGTGGACGGCGTTCACCCCGCGCAATTCGCCCCTCACCGGCACGATCCTCGGTCTGAGCGAGGTGCGCGACGCGGCGGGAAAGAGCGAGATCTGGTTCGGCGCGGAGAACCGACTGCTCCGGCTCTCGGACGAGGGATTCTCGCCGGTCCTCCCTCCCGCGGCGACGGACACGCTGGGCACGGTGATCACGAGTATCCTGCCGTCGCAGCGCGAGCCCGGCGTGGTGTGGATCGGCAGCGACACCACCCGCGTGCACCGCTGGGAGGCCGGCCGCTTGACGCGCTACGACGACCACGGCGCGCTGCACCCGGGGCACGCCGTGTATGACCTGCGCGAGTCGCTCGACGGGCGCGCGCTGTGGGTGGGGACGTTCAGCGGCGCCGCGCGTATCGACGAGCAGGGCGCCTTTACGCTCTTCGAGAAAAAGAGCTCGCCCCTCGTCGATGACCAGGTGAACGCCGTCCTGGAGACGACCCGCCCGGGGGGCGGGGTGAGCACGTGGTTTGCGACGGGCAAGGGCCTGTCGCGTATGGAGAAGGGCGCGTGGACGAATCATACCGCCGCGAGCGCGCCGCTCGGCTCCGATTTCGTGATGACGCTCGGCGAGCTTCGTGATGGGCGCGGGGCGCGCGTGCTCTGGATCGGCACCCTGGGCGGCGGCGTCGCTCGTTATGACCTCGACGCCGAGGCGTGGCTCAGCAGGCTCGATACGAAGAGCCGCCCGGCGCTGCCAGACGACAACATCATGCAAGTGCGCGCCGACGGACGGGGCCGCACCTATCTCTTCACGGCCCGCGGCATCGCGCGCCTCTCGCCGCGCGCGCCCACGCCCGAGGACCCGGCGGAGTTTTCCATGTATACCTTCACCACGGACGACGGGCTGCCGAGCAACGATTGCCAGCAGAACGGCTCGCTCGTCGACAGCCGGGGCCGCATCTGGGTGACGACGGCGGGAGGAGCGGCCGTCTTCGATCCCGCAGACGAGCTCGAGGACATGACGCCGAAGCCGCTCGTCCTCTCCGCGGGCCGCACGTCGGGCGGGGCGCTCCAGCCCGGGATGGCGCTCGCCTGGGACGAGAACACCGTGTCCTTCGATTACGCGCTCCTCTCCTTCTTCCGCGAGCGCGACACGCGTTATCGCACGCAGATGGCCGGCTTCGACCCCTCGCCGAGCGACTGGAGCACGGACGTCAAGGCGCGCTACACGAACCTCTCCGCAGGCGCGTACACCTTTCAGGTCTGGGGGCGCGACTATGCCGGGAACGTGGCGGGGCCCGTATCGATGGCCTTCCAGGTCAAACCCGCGCCCTGGCGGACGTGGTGGGCCTGGCTCGGGTATGCGCTCGCGCTCTCGGGGCTCGTCTGGGGAGGGGTGCGCGTGCGGCTCCGGGCGCTCGCGAGGCGGAATCTGGAGCTAGAGCGGCAGGTCGAGGAGCGCACGGCGGAGTTGAAATCCGCCAAGGAGGCGGCCGATCGGGCAAACCGCGCGAAATCGAGCTTTCTCGCCAGCATGAGCCACGAGCTGCGCACGCCCCTCAATGGCGTTCTCGGCTACACGCAGCTCGTCGCCCGATCGTCTGAAGTGTCACGGGAGAACGTCGAAAGGCTCGGCGTCGTGCAGAGGTCGGGCGAGCACCTGCTCGCGTTGATCGATGACCTGCTCGACCTGGCCCGGATCGAGGCAGGCAAGATGGAGCTTGCCCCGGGGGACGTCCATTTGCCCCTGCTCGTGCAGGGCGTCGTGGACCTCTGCCGGGTGCGCGCAGAGGACAAGGGGATCGCATTTCATTACCTGCCCGCCGAGGGCGCGCCGACCTGGGTGCGGGCCGACGAGAAGCGGCTCACCCAGGTGCTCCTGAATCTGCTCGGCAATGCGATCAAATTCACCCGGACGGGGAGCGTCATCCTCCGCGTCGAGGCTCGGGGCGAGGCGTTTTTCTTTCACGTCGAAGACACCGGGCCGGGCATTGCGCCTGCGGACGTCGCGCGCATCTTCCAGCCCTTCGAGCAATCGGGGGATCGGCGCGCGCGCGCCGAGGGCGCGGGGCTCGGGCTGTCGATCAGCCGCGCCATCGTCGAGCAGATGGGCGGTCGAATCGAGGTAGAGAGCGTGCTGGGCGAGGGCAGCACGTTCACGGTCGCGCTCCGCCTGCCCGGCGTTTCGGAGCAAACGACGGCGATCGAGGAGCGTCCCTCCGAGCCGATCACGGGCTACGAGGGCGCGCGGCGGGTGCTGCTCGTGGTCGACGACAACGAGAACAACCGGGCGCTCCTGCGCGACACGCTCGGCCCGCTCGGATTTTTGGTGGAGGAGGCCGAGAACGGCGCGCGCGCCCTCGCCCGGGTCGAGGAAAGGGAGCCGGATCTGGTGATCCTGGACCTCGTCCTGCCGGACATGCACGGCGACGAGGTCGCGCGCCGCCTGCGTCGGCTTCCCGCGCTCGAGGGAATGCCCATCGTCGCCTGCTCCGCGAGCGGCGACGAGGCGCAGCGGCGACGCGCACAGGAGGCCGGCTGCGACGAGTTTCTCCCCAAGCCGGTGCGCTTCGCGGCGCTCTTCGCGCTGCTCGCGCGGCGCCTGGGCCTCACCTGGATCCGCGCGCCGCGCGCGATGGAGGAGGCTCCTCGGGACGAGGCGCCCGCGCCCCGGATCGAGCCGCCTCCGGACGTCGTGGCGCAGTTGTCGGATCTCGCCGAGCGAGGACGAATCCCGGAGCTGCTCGAGGCGTTGCAGGCGCTCGCAGCAGAGGACGAGCAGCTCTCTGCGTGGGTGAGCGAGGTGCGAGCGTTCGCCGAGACGTATCGCCTTCGCGAGCTCCAGGAGAAGCTCGGGCCAAGGTGAGCCCATGGGTCGCGCGCCGCATTCGTGTGGCTCGCGCCGCGCGGCAGCGATAAGCTCGGCCCCATGTCGCGAAGGCTCTCCGGCATGGGGGACGTCGATCCCCTCGCCGTACCCCTCCCGCATGGGACCGAGGTGACGACCCGCGTGGACCGGACGCTCGGCGAGCGGCTGGTCCCGCAAGGCGCGCTCGGGCGCGTGGTCGGGTCGGGAGACGGCTTCTTTGATGTCCTCGTCGTCGGCGTGGGGACGGTGCGGTATTCGCGCGAGGAGCTCGTGCCGCGCAAGGTCGGCCAGGTGCGGTATGCGCGGCGGCGCGAGGACGCGTGGTCTCTGCTCCTGCCTTGCGTGGTGGTCGACGCGGTCGTCGGCTCGCGGACGTGGGGGCTCTCGGACGAGACCTCGGACGAGGATCGGCGCGGCGTGTTCGTCTTGCCGTTCCCGTTCACGAGCGGGCTCGTCGAGCCGCCGCAGGACCTTGTGTCCGAGGACGGGAGCCGCACGTACTGGGAGATGGGCAAGGCGATCCGGCAGGCGCTCCGGGCCGATCCGAACACGCTGGAGATGCTGTTCGCGGCCGCGTCGCAGCCCGCGAGCGAGAAGGATCCGATGGGCCGCTGGCTCGTCGAGGCGCGCGACGCGTTCGTCTCGGTGGAGATTCACGCGAGCTTCGGGCGGTACGCGCTCTCGCAGCTCTCGCGGTTGTCGCACGACACGCGCCTCGCCGAGCACCGCGCGATCGTGCTCGGCTGGCTGCGCGACGATCCGACGCTCGCGCTCGACGAAGCGGCCGCGCGGCTCGCGAAGGAGACGCACATCGTGGCGCCGACGCCCGAGGACGCGCTCCTCCGGGCGCGCGAGTATCTGAAGCAGCTCTATCGCTCGATGGCCGATCAGGGCCTGCTCGAAGGGCGCGAGTGGACGGCGCTCGCCGCGTACGCGCGCGCGGGCGAGAGCGCCTCGTTGCCGACGCCGCGCGAGCTGCGGCCGAAGAATGCCTACAACCTGGTGCGCCTCATCGATCTGTCGATCCGGTGGCTCCGGACGGGCGAGCCGGAGCTGCGGGTGCGAGACGAGCTCCGGCCCATGCTGCTCGACATCAAAAAGGGGCGCGTGCCGCTCGCGGAGGTGATCACGCTGGCGGAGTCGCTCACGCCGGAGCTCGAAGCGGCGCGGCGGGAGAGCAAGCTGCCGCGGCGCGCGGACGTGCGGCGGGCCGAGGTCGCGCTGCGCAAGGTCCGCGAGGAGGCGGCGCGGAGGTTTTTCGAGGGCAGGGAGGGGCCCTTCGGCAAGGACGCGCCAACCGCACCGGAGGCGCGCTGGGACGAATGAGGGATGCAATGACGAAGGAACATGGAGAGCAGGCGATCGAGCACGCGACGCATTTCGATGTCCTGCCCGACGAGCAAGCGCGGGTGGCTCGCGGCGTCCTGGAAGAAGAGGGCAAGGCCCGCGAGCACCTCGTCGTCCTCTTGAGCGGCGCGCATGCCTATGGGTTCGCCTCGCCCGACAGCGATCTCGATCTGAAGGCGGTGCACGTGGCGCCGACGCCCTTGCTCGTGGGGCTCGAAATGGCGCCGGCCGCGCGGGACCGCATGGAGGTGATCGAGGGGGTGGAGATCGATTACACCTCGAACGAGGTCGGCCCCGTGCTCGCGGGGATCCTCGGCGGAAATGGCAATTACGTGGAGCGGATCCTCGGCGCGCCCGCGCTCGTGGAGAGCCCGCTGCTCGAGGGGCTGCGCCCGCTCGTGCGCGCGGCGCTGTCGCGGCGCGTGTACCGGCATTACGCAGGGTTCGCCCAGAACCAGCGCAAGGCCGCCGAGGAGGAAGGCGGGACGACGGCGAAGCGCGTGCTCTACGTGCTGCGCACGGCGCTGACGGGGACGCACCTGCTCCGCGCGGGGGAGGTGGTGACGGACGTGGGGAGGTTGTTTCCCGAATACGGCTTCGAGGAGGCGAGCGCGCTCGTCGCGGTGAAGCGCGCCGGCGAACGAACGAAGCTCTCCGCGAAGGACGTGAAGCGGCTCCGCGAGTGCCTCGACCGCGCGATGCGCCTGCTCGAAGCGTCGCGCGATACGTCGGTCCTGCCGGAGAAGCCTTCGGACGAGGCGTTTCGCGCGCTCTCGGGGTGGCTCGTCGCGCTTCGCAAAGAGCGGTTTTGACTGCGCCCTAGCCCCGCCCTTTCCCCGCCCGCACGAGCCGCCCCGGCCGCGCCCCCGTGAATCGACCTTTCTCCACGATGACCTCGCCGGCCACGAGCGTGGCGATGTAACCGTCCGCCTGCTGCATGAGGCGCTGCCCCCCGGCCGGCAGGTCGCGCTGCATGAACGGGGATCGGAGGCGCAGGTTGTCGAAATCGATGATGTTGATGTCCGCCCGCTGCCCCGGCTTCAAGGCGCCGCGGTCGTCGAGCCCGAGGAACCGCGCGGTGTCGTGCGCCTGCATTTTCACGAGGCGCTCGATGGCGATCTTGCCCTCGGCCCGGTCGCGGGCCCAGTGCGTGAGCAGGAACGTCGGAAGGCTCGCGTCGCAAATGGTGCCGACGTGCGCGCCGCCGTCGCCGAGGCCCGGCAGCGAGAGCGGGTGCATGAGCATGCGGCGCACGACGTCGAGGTTCATTTCGGTGTAGTTGTAGAGCGGGAAGTAGAGGAGCGCGCGGCCGTCCTGTTCGAGCATCGCGTCGTAGATGACCGAGAGGAGCGGCAAACCCCCGCGCGACGCGTCGCCCGCGAGGCTCGTGAGGCCGGACGGCTCGTAGTTCGGCACTTCGCCGAGCCGGAAGAGGCGCATCGCCACGAGGAGCGGGTTCGCCAGGAAAAAGTCGGCGAGCGGCGGCAAGGGGCTGCCGTCGCCGGCGACCTTGCCGCTCTTCTCGGAGAGGAGCCGGTCGCGGAAGGCGGGATCGCGCATCCGCGCGACGCGCGCGTCGAGCGGCAAGGAGGCGATTTCCTTGTAGCTCGGGAATCCCATGAAGGGGTGGAACGTGGCCGTGAGGCCGAGCAAGACGCCGATGGGCCGCGCCGCGACCTGGCAACGAATGTCCCGGCCCGCGAGGGCGGCGCGCTCGGCGCGCTCGTAAATGCGCTCCCATTGCCGCGGAGCGTGGTCGCGCTGCATGGTGGAGACGCTGAGCGGGCGGCCGGAGGCCTCGGCCATCCGTTCGAGCAGGTCGAATTCGGCCGGGAAACAGTCCTCGCCGCGGAACATGTCGAAATCGCTGACGGCCTGGACGACGCCGTGCGAGAGGCCCGCGAACGCGCGGGCGATGCCGGCGAGCTCGTCGCCCCGGGCCTCGGAGCCGGGCGTGGGTTTGCCGCGGGCGCTCCTGTGGTTGTCGGTGCGGCCCGTGGAGAAGCCGGCCGCGCCGGCGAGGAGCGCCTCCCGGAGGAGGGCGCGCATGGATTCGATGTCGGTTTCGGTCGCGCTCTCCTCGGCGATGGCGCGATCGCCCATCACGTACACGCGCAGGGCGTCGTGCGGGACCTGGCAGACGAAATCGATCGCGCGGCGCCTCTTTTCGAGGACGTCCATGTACTCGGGAAAGCTCTCCCAGCCCCACGTGAGGCCCTCGGCGAGCGCGCTGCCGGGGATGTCCTCCACGCCTTCCATGAGCTCGATGAGCTTCTCGTGGTCGGTCGGCCGGACGGGCGCGAATCCGACGCCGCAATTGCCCATGACGCACGTCGTGACCCCGTGGAGCGACGAGGGCGCGAGCTCCTCGTCCCACGAGATCTGCCCGTCGTAGTGCGTGTGGATGTCCACAAACCCCGGGATGACCAGGGCACCATGGGCCGAGATCGTGCGCTCCGCGCCCTCGGGGCAGTCGCCGACGTCGACGATCTTGCCGTCCTTGATGCCGATATCGCCGGAATACGCCGGCGCGCCCGTGCCGTCGACGAGGGTGCCGCCCACGATCTTGACGTCGTACATGGCGCCGATCATCGGCCGAAGCCCGAGGCCCTGGCAAGGGCATTCGGATCCCGGGCCCGGGGGCGCGCCTCGGACGGAGGGCCTCGCGGGGAACGACCCGGAGGGCCGTGATTCACCGGCCGCGGATGCGGTCGACGAACTCGGCTCGGATCTGCGGGTTGTGGCTGCCGCGTGCGAGGCGGTCGGGCACGAGGATCACGTAATCGGGGTGATCCCATTGCGATCGGTCGGTCCAGGCGCTCGACGATACGCCGAATCGATCGCCCTGCCACTTGCCCTTGAGGTCGTAGGTGTACTCGCGGGTGTCCTCGACCATGCCCACGAAATTGCGATCCTCCACGTGCGGGCTCGCCAGGTAGAGCCAGGTCCGCACGTGCGCCACGCTCTTGTCTTTCGGGTCCTGCTCGACCCGCGTGATGGTCTTCCACGCCGGCTCGTTCCACACCTCGGGGCCCGCGTCCTCGTCGATGATGAACGCGCGCTTTCGGCCGATGAGCTCGGTCTCGAGGACCCGGTGCAGCTCGTGGGGCAGGACGTCCTCGTAGACGTCGTCCCATTCGCCGTTGAATCGGCTGCCGACGAACTTGAGCGGCGGGACCTTCTCGTACGTCTTCAGAAGGAGCGCCTTCTGGTCGGCGACCGAGAACGTCAGCTCGCCGCGCTTCACGGGGCGCGTCGGCTCGGGCTCGAGGATCGCCGCCAGGGCCCACGCGTCGCAGAGGCCCGACCACGAGGCCGCGCGCGGCTGGTAGAGCTCCTTGCGCTCGTAGGCCGCGGCCGACGTCTGGGTATTCTCGAATTCCTTCGCCCAGGCGTCGTATTTCTCGAGCGTCGAAGGCTCTTCGTTTTTCCCCTGGAACAGCGTGTCCTCCCAGAGCGGGTACCACCACGACGACCAGGGCTTCTTGGTTGCTTCCGCCGTGCGTTCTCCCTTCTCGACCCAGTAGAGCGGCTGCCCCACCGAGGTGCTCCCGCCGCCGCCGGTGTCGCTTCCGCCGGTGCCGCTTCCGCCGGTGCCGCTTCCGCCGGTGCCGCTTCCGCCGCCCCCGCCCTGTCCGCCGGTATTGTCTGGGCAATCCCCGGTCTGCTCGCAATCGGGTTGGCCGTCGCCGAAGAAGCCGCCGGTGCCGCAACCGGCGCCTACGAGGCCGATCGCGAGGATGGTGGAGGTCGTCACGATACGAATCGCCATGAGCCCTCTCCTTGGAGGTTGTCCCGGAATGCTCAGGGGATTTTTGAAAAAGGTCAGGCGGCCGAGCCACGCGGCCCGGCCGCCTGACGAGCGCGCTCATTTCATTTCAGCGCGACTCTTCAGCGCGACTTCCGACCGGCGAGGCCCGGGAGAACCGGGAGCTGTCCGCCGATGCCCGGGCGACGCGCGCCGAGCTGGCGGCTCGGGATCACCGGCTGCACGGGGGCCGGGGCCGCCGGGGCCGCCTTGCCGCCGCCGCTCTGCGCCGGGGCCGCGGGCTGCGACGGCTGCGCCGGCTGCGCCGGGGCCTTCGGGGGCTCGTTCACGAGCGCGGGCGCCGCGCACATGTCGTACACGCGACCCGTGGCCGTACGTGTGGCGAGCTGCTGATTGCCCTTCACCGCGGAGTCGAGGCGGGCCTTGCAGAAGTCGTTCATGTTGCCCTGGAAGCTCTGGATCTCCTGGCACGAGAGCGAGAAGCTCTGCGTGAACGAGACCTGGACCTCCTTGAATCGCGGACACATGGTCTGCGACACGCTCATCGGCACCGCTTGGTCCTGGCGAATGATGTAATACTTGTCCGAGCTCAGAGACGCCGTGATCTGCCGCGAGTTATCCATCTCCACGTTGTCGGTCTGCTCCGCCTCCCAGACGAGCTGCGTGTCCTCGCAGGTCAGCCGGATGGCATTCGGCTGGCGCTGGCTCTGGAACGCCGCGGGGTTCTGACAGGCCGACTGGAGCTGCTGCCACGAGAGCTGCTTGAGCCCCGCGTTCTGGCCAGCGCCCTGCGCGAATGCCGTGGCGCCGAGAGCGAAGGTCGAGACGAGAGCGGCGGCTGCGATGTGCTTGAGCATGGGATCCTCCTCCACTTCGTTTCACGTGGCGAGACCGGGCGAGCGCGCCTCGACCGGCTTCGTTCACGCTGCGGGACACGATTGCAAGGCTCCTGCCGTCCCCGGCGCCGCGCGTATTTCCGCGTGAATCGTGGGCCCGGCGCTCCTGCGTCCCGCAAAGTGCGGCACGGACGGATACAGGGAGCGGGCGTGATTCCGCACATGACCGGCACGGACCCTCACGCCCGACCGATACGGAACCGCCCGGTGTCCGTCCGTGCGCGGTGGCATCCCCCGACGCGGCACGTCGCGGCCAATGCGTCAGGAGCGGAAACCCGGGGATGCCATTCGAGGCGCGATCGAGGAAAATCGCGGCGGAGGCGCAGTCGCGAGCCCCTGGGGCGCGGGGAGGAGGAGGTCAGGGCGACGCGAGGGGCCCTAGGCGTTTCCCCTCGTGGCCCGGGCAGGACCTCGCGCTCTGCGCGCGGACGTCGGACAGGCGGGAGAAGCTCCACGGGGCGGGGCGCGGCGAAAAGCCGGCGTCGATTCCGACCATCTTGCCGTTCGTCCGTGATCGGGTGCAAGATGGGCGCTCGGCCCGGGGCACGCGGGAGAGAGGTGGGGGACCATGTTCTCGATGGATGGCATTCCCTTCGCGCCGGGCACCTCGCCGTTCCGCTGCAAAGGCGTGCTCTACGTCGATACGCTCGATTTCATCGACGAGAACGTGCGAGGGGGTCGGGCCGCGGTCCTCGAGCGCGTGACGAATGCCGCGCTGCGTGAATTCCTGGGTCGCGTGTTCGTGGTCGGCGGCTGGTACGATGTGTTTCCACTGCTCGCGATGCACGGATCGGTGTCCATGGTGGCGGGGCAGCCCTTCCTGGAGGTCATTCGAATGATCTCCCGAGCGCGGATCCCGCGGCAGTTCACGGGGCTCTACAGGTTCTTGCTCAAGATGGCCTCGCCCGAAATGACCATGCGAAACCTGGCTCGCATCAGCGGCACGTATTACGATTTCGTGCGCGTGGACGTGGCGGAGGTCCGGCCGAGGACGTTCGCGTCGAGCGCCTCGGGGGTCCCGGCGGTCGCGGCGCCCGCATACATGGCGGCGACGGAGATCGGCGTCGTGCACGCGCTCGAGCTCGCGGGAGCGCGGCGGGTGCGGCATCGCTGGCTTTCCCAGGTGCCGGAGGGGCGCGCGCACGGGATGGACGTGGTGTGCGTGCGGCGCGAGGTGAGCTGGGAGTAGCGCTCGAACGTCGACAAAAACCCGAAGGTGCGCTAGTCGGTCGGCCGTGGATCTTCTACGCGAGTTCTTCTCCAAGCTGCGCCACCTCGAGGAGCTGCTCACCTGGGGCGGCTACCCGGTGCTCATGGCCATCATCTTCGCCGAGACCGGGCTCCTCGTGGGGTTCTTCCTTCCGGGTGACTCGCTGCTCGTGACGGCGGGCGTGCTCGTCAACGCGAATATGATCAACCCGTTCGAGCTCTCGACGTTCTCGAACCTGCTGCTCATGAACGCCGTGCTCTGCGTGATGGCGATCGTGGGCGATACGGTGGGCTACTCGATCGGGTACAAGGCGGGCCCGAAGCTCTTCAGCCGGGAGCAAAGCCTGTTTTTCCGGCGCGACTACCTCGTGGCCACGCAGAAGTTCTACGAGAAGCACGGCGGCAAGACGATCGTGCTCGCCCGCTTCATGCCGTTCGCCCGCACGTTCGCGCCCGTCGTCGCCGGCATCGGCAAGATGAGCTATCGCCGCTTCATCACGTTCAACGTGTTCGGCGGCATCGGCTGGGTCGTGTCGATGACGTTCCTCGGCTACTTCCTCGGCAAGGTGCTCGGCGCGAAGGAGATCGAGAAGGTCGTTTACCTGATCATCGTGATTTCGGTGCTCCCGCCGATCGTCGGCGCCGTCCGGACGCACCTCGCCTCGAAGAAGGCGGCGGGCGCGGAGAAGGCGAAGTCGTCGTAATTCAGGTAGGCAACGGCTCGGGGACGACGCGCATGTAAATGCTGCCCCGGGGCCGGAGCGTGATGCCCGGCTCGGTCTCGATGATCTGTCCGGGGACGAGGTCGAGGCGGACGCGGCGCAAAATCGTGGCGAGCACGAGCGTCCCCTCGACCGTGGCGAAGCTCGATCCGATGCACTGGCGCGCCCCGCCGCCGAACGGAAAATAAGCAAAACGAGGCATCCGCGCGAGCGCGCCGCCGGCGAAGCGGTCGGGATCGAAGCCCTCCGGGTTCTCCCAGTACGCGTTATGGCGGTGCGTGACGTAGGGGCTCAAGAGGACGAGGGAATCCTTGGGGATCAAATACCCCCCGACGACGTCGTCTTCGGCCGCGCGTCGGGTAATCATCCACGCCGGCGGATAGAGGCGCATCGATTCCTGAAACACCCGGCCGACGAGGTCGAGGGCGCCGACGTCGGCGGAATCCGGGAGGCGGCCCTCGAGGACACGGAAGACCTCGTCGCGGGCGCGGCGCCGGACGTCGGGGTGCGTGGAGAGCAGATAAAAGGTCCACGTGAGCGCGTTCGCGGTGGTCTCGTGCCCCGCGGCGAACATGGTCATGACCTCGTCGCGGAGCTGGCGGTCCGTCATTCCCTCGCCCGTCTCGGGGTCGCGGGCGGCCATGAGCATGGAGACGAGGTCGGTGCCGATCTCGCGCGACTTGCGGCGGTGCTCGATGATGCGGAGGACCTCGCGGTCGAGGACGGCGACGGCGTCGAGGAATCGACGATTGTCGGCGGTGGGGACGCTCCGGGGGATCCGGAGGACGCGCGTGAGGTTCTTGCGTGTCTCCTCGAGGATGAAGTCGAGGGCGCCCGCGGTCGCGGCGGCGTCGATGGGCACGTCGGTGCCGAGCAGGGTCTCGGTGACGATTCGCAGGGCGACGCGCATCATCTCGCCGGCGACGTCGACGGGCGCGTCGGGGCGGGGCCTGCGCATCCAGCCGTCGACGAGCTCGTCGGCGGCGCGGACCATGACGCCGGCGAACGCGGCGATGCGTTGCTTGTGAAAGGCCGGCTGGGCAATGCGGCGTTGCCTGCGCCAGAGGGGGCCTTCGCTCGTGAGCAGGCCGTCGCCGAGGAGCGCGCGGACCTCGCGGACGCCGGGGGTTTGCTTGGTAAAACGCTCGGCGGCGTCGACGAAGACGTGCTTGATGTGGTCGGGGTGGCGGAGGAGGTGGCCGGTGCGCTTCGCGCCGGGGCCGAATTGAAAGCGAACGACGTCGCCGTAGGTATGGGCGGCGTCGAGGAAGATGCGGATCCGGTCGCGGCGAAGCGCGGGGAGGTTGCCGAGCAGCGGCATTCCCCGAGGTCCCGGCGCGGCGGGTGCGGAGGGCGGGCGCGAGGCGGTTGTCACGGGGGGCAGCGTATCAGCGACGCCGCGTGGCGGGGAGATCCGGTGTAAGATGGCCGTATGCGAGCGCAATCGATCCTGATTTCGGTGATATTTGCAGCCGGCCTGTGCGCCGTCGTTTCGGCCTGCACCGACGAGGGCGAGGGGACCCCGGGGGGCGGGGCGTCCGGCGGCGCGGGAACGGGTGCGTCCGGGGGCGGTGGCGGGAGCGGCGGCGGCGGAAACGGGGGCGGGAGCGCGAGCGGAGGCGGGAGCGCGAGCGGCGGCGGGAGCGCGAGCGGAGGCGGAAGCGCGAGCGGCGGCGGGAGCGCGAGCGGGGGCGGGAGCGCGAGCGGCGGCGGCGGCGGCGCGGGGGGCGGCAATGGGGTCGGGGCGCCGTGCAATGGCGGCGTCGGCGGTTGTGATCCGGGTCTTTATTGCAAGGCGCCCGGGTGCGGGGCGGGGGTGTGCGCGCAGAAGCCGCCGCCGGGGCTGCAATCGCAGGCGCGGGACCCCGCGTGCGGGTGCGACGGCGTCACGTACTGGAATGCGGAGATCGCCGAGGTGTTCGGGTCGAGCGTGAAATCAGCGGGGGTCTGCCCCGCGGCGGAGGCCTTGGCCTGCGATCCGCAGACGCCTTGCCCCGGGACGCGTCATTGCAATCGCATGGTGGCGGAGGCGAACGCGTGTTCACCCATGGCCACGGGCGTTTGCTGGGGCATGCCCATTTCGTGTTCGGTGACCGGGGCGAAGGGGAAGGGGTGCGCCGGCGGGACGTGCTTCGATCAGTGCAGCCTGATCCAGAGCCAGAATCCCTGGTACGACGACGGCGGCTGTCCCTGAGGCGGGGGGCGGGAGGCGGCGCGGGCTACTGCGTGATCGCCTTGAGGTCGAGCATCTCCTCGACGCTCGGCACCACGATGACGTCGCAGCGGCGGTTCTTCTGCCGGCCCTCGTCCGTGTCGTTCGTGGCGATCGGGTCCGTGTCGCCGAAGCCCGCGGCGCTCCACTTCGCGGTCGGCATGTTGCCGCCCTTCTCGCTCACGAGGTACAGCAGCACCTCGCGCGCGCGCATGAGCGAGAGGCCCCAGTTGTCGCGGAAGACGCCGCCCGCGAGGGGCTTGTTGTCCGTGTGCCCCGCGACCTGGTAGTCGCGGCCGAGCAGCGAGGCGTCGTTCTTGATGATGCCCGCCACCTTCGTGAGGATCTCCTGACCCTCTTTCTTCAGGGTCTCGCGGCCCGAGTCGAAGAGCACGTCGCCCGGGAGCGAGATGACCATGCGGTTCTTGCGGATGTTCACCGCGAGGCCGAGCTTCGTGAGCTCGTCGAGCTTCTTGCGCAGCATCTCGAACCGCGCCTTGATCTGCTCGAGCTGCTTGGCGCGCGCCTTGTACTCGGCGAGCGCCTTCTCGCGCTCCTCCAAGGTCGAGCTCAGCGCCGACACCTTCGTCGCCGACGCCTGCAGGCTCTCGTTCAGCTTGCTGATGTCGACGCCGGCGTCCGCGAGCTTCTTCGTCAGCTCCGAGACCTTCGCCTGCTCGCCCGCGAGCTCCTCAGCGAGCTTCTTTTGCGCGGCCGCCGCGGCCTGATCGCTCGCGTTCTTGTCGGCCAGCAGCTGGTTGTACTTGCCGAGCTGCGCCTGCCACTCTTCCTCGGAATACCCGCAGCCGCTCACAGCGAGCGCCGCGGCGAGCGTGGAGGCAGCAAGGATGCGCACGTTCATGACATTCTCCCCGGTGCATCCCAGGGGAAAATACGTCCCTGGGACGAGCAATCCTTGAACGGTAGCGAGGTCGTCCGTCCCGCGAAAGTCCATTCCGACGGAGGTCCCCGGCAGATCCCGCGCTCTCGGGCCTCCATGTAGGGATTCTTGCTTCGAAGGGCCGGGGAGCCCCCTGCGGGATGGTTCCGGTCCGCACCCGAGACGTGATCTTGCTCGCACGCTGCCGCCGCGAAGGACAAACCGGCACGTCGAGACAGACAAACCAGGCTCCAGAAGGACAAACCGGGCGGACCCGAGATCCCCCGCGCGATCGCGAGGGTCCGGGGCGTGTACATCGTTTTCCCTACGAAGACGGGAAGATCCTCGAACACACGGCCCCGACTGCCCGATGGTCCTTTTATTCCCGATGCGGCAGATCCTTCGCGTTCGTCGGGACCACGTTCGTCCCGGCCCGGTCACGCCGCCGCGCAGGCAGGACGAGGCGCGGTGGTTTCGACGCCGCGCGCGAGGAAGGCCGCGCCGCCGCGTCGAAAAAGACCCAACCGCCGGAGGTTCGATGCGATCCGTCCGTCCGAGTTTCATCGCTTCCGTGATCGTCAGCGCGTCGCTCGGGGCCCACGCCGCCCACGCTTCTCCGCTGCCCTCGCCCGCGGACACGCTCGCCGACGTGCTGCGACAAACCGCCGCCGTGATCGAAGGCGACGTGGAGGACGTGAGCTTCCAATTCGACGAGGTCGAAGGGCCGCGGACGATCGCGACCGTGACGAACGTGTTCGTCCACCTCGGCTCGCTCGGCAAATCGACGCCGAGCTCCGTCGTGATCCGATCGTTCGGCGGGTACTTGCCCGACGGTCGCGAGATCGTGGCGACGCACGTGCCCGAGCTCGCCCCGGGCAAACGGTACTTCCTGTTTCTGCGCAACACCGAGTGGACGCTGTCGCCGATCGCGTTCGGGCACGTGTTCCGCGTGGACACCGTCGGGACGAAGCGCGCGCTCGTGGACGCCTACGGGCGGCTCATCGCCGGCGTGAGCGCGACCGAGATCGTGGCCGGGCCACTGCTCTGGACGCAGCCGAGCGGCGCCGTGGATGGATCGGCGCCGCCGCGGCTCTCGACGTGGATCACGGAGGCGGACGTGGAGCGCGCGCTCGACGCCGAGGAGCTCGCCGAGGGGCTGCGCATCTTCGCCCGTGCGACGGGCGCGTGGCCGAACGGCTCGTTCTCGCCCGCGCCGATGTCGGCAGGTCCGTGGCGGCGCGTGACGACGTGGCGCGCGCCCACGCCCACGGAGAGCCCCGCGAGTACCGAGGGCCTGCTCGCGTGCTTCGACGACCCGCCCGTGGGCCTCGCCGACACGTCGACGAAGGAGCTCGCCGTGTGCGAGGACGGAGGTGCGCCGTGATGCGCATGCATCTCCTGGTCGTCCTCGCGTGCGTCGTCCTCGCGTGCCTGACGCTCACGAGCCGCGCCGACGCGTTCCGCTACCTCACCTGCAACGGCAAGAACGTCCGGTGGAAGTCGTCGTTCGGGCTCGTGCAAAACCTTTGCAGCATCCCCTCGGGCAGTAGCCAGGCGAAGGCCTACGCCGCGGCGATCGGGCAGTGGCGCGGCGTCGGCGGCATGCAGGACATGGTCTACCACTACGGGTCCTGGTCCACGAGCCACTGCTGGGTCGACCTCGACGACGGCTGGAACGACGTGGCGCTCGTCGAGGCGTCGAGCATCGACGGCTCGCTCGGGACGACGGTGGTCGTGCGGAACTGCGATCAGATCGACGAGGTGAACGTGCTGCTCGCGAACCTCTCGACGCAGAGCTTCGACAACCCCGACGAGGCGTTCGCCTCGGGCGCATGCCCGTACAGCCCGACGCGGACGGGCAGGTCCACGTTCCTCCACGAGCTCGGTCACGCGCACGGGCTCTCGATCTCGTCCCCGGGCGGACCGGACAACCACACGCTCGACTTCACGATCATGCGGCCCTCGCCGCCCGTGCCGCTCGGCGGCGGGCCGAGCGCGATGTTCGCCCAGCCCATGCCCGACGACGCCGCGGGCGGGCGCTTTCTGTACCCGTCGACGGTCGGCGAGACGAACCTGATGGCCTCCGCGCAGCGCCTGACGAGCGGCAACATCCGCAGCACGGCGCCGTGGCAAACGATCCAGCGCTGTCGCGGCGACACGTTCTCGTTTCACTTCACCACGGCCAACACGGGGACGAAGACCGTGGCATCGGACCAGCGCTTTTTCATCGCGCCGAGCCCGACCGCACACGCGTGGGCAGGGATCACGCTCGGGACGTGGTTCGGCGCGACGGTCAACGCCGAGAAGCAGGTCCACCCGAGCGTGACGACCACGGTGCCGTGCGGGACGCCGAAGGGTTTGTACTGGCTCTACCACCAGGTCGACGCGGGCAACGCGGTCGTGGAGAGCTCCGAGAGCGACAACGTCATCCACAACCCGCTCACCATCCAGGTGCTCGACTGCGGGTGCTGAAGCCAGAGGATACGTCGATGAAGGACGAGAAAAACCTTTTCTTACTGGGCGTGTGTGCCGCGTCCGCCGCCATGAGCACCACGGCCTGCTCGGTGGGTGATGTGAGTGATCTGTTCGCGTTTCGGACGCCGACCGTGAACGACGACCTCACGATCCGTTTGCCCGACGGGCGCATCTTCCGAGGCGATCCGGCGAGCATCGAGATCCGGGCGCCGCTGCCGAACGGCCCTCCAGCGACGGCGTCGGTGACGCTCTCGACGGCCGATCGACGCGGCTACGGGCTCAGCATCGCGTTCGACGTGACTACGGAGGAGCTGCTCGAGCAGACCTTCTCGGTGGCGCTGTCGGACGGGTACGGCGGAGGAACGCTCGCGCAGCTGTCGCAGAGCGGCGCGGAGATCATCGGTCCCGGTACGCTCTCGCTGCGCACGTCGTACGGCAAGCTCACGGGGAAGTTCGAGACGACGGACGCGGCGTTCCCCGCGGGCGTGATCGAGGGGCAGTACGAGGTGGTTTGTCTGGTCCTGCCCGAGATGCTCGGCGCGGCGCCGAACGGGGAGGTCTCGCAGGGGACGTGGATCCTCGTGGAGGACGAGGCGAAGACGAGCAAGTTCTGCCAGACGTTCGCGGGGCTCTAGGGCAAACCCCCGCGCGAAGGACGCGCAGGCGAGAGCTCGCTCTGGAAGCGCATGCGCCGGAGCGAACCGTCCACCATGACCGCGAGGCGCTCCATCACGACGCGCTCGCTCGCGCCGCGCGTGCTGAAGACGTACGCGAAGCACCGCTTCGCCCAGCCGCCGAAGGCGAGCACGAAGCCGTCCGTGCCCTCGCCGTTCGTGGCGCGGGGGCCGAGGAGGACCTCGGCGAGGGTGTCGTGATCCGGAGGCACCGCGAGGCGCGACGCCGAGACGAGGCGGCTTCCTTCCCGCGCGGGCAGGTCGCGCCAGGTGCGCGCCCGCGCCTCGCATCGCGCGCGGCCCCCGACGTCGTCCTCGCGCCACGTGCGCACGAGCAGGACCGAGCTCGTCGCGTCGTGCCGGGCGACGAGCCACCGCTCGGTCTGATCGTCGACGCGGAAGGCCGCGCCGTCGGGCAGCGGGAGCGAGAGGTCGAAGCGCGCGGAGGCGAACGTCTTGAAGGACGTGGCCGCCGCGATCGCATCCGGTGCCTGGCGTGGGGCCGCCGCGCTCCCCGCGGAGGGGAGCGGGCGCGGCGGGTTTGTCGGGGGAGGATGGGGCGCGCTGCCGCATCCGCAGAGCAGCAGCGCAAAGGCGAGCGCGAGAGGCGCGCGCACGGTCAGACGCGCGTGAGCCACTCGGGGTGCGAGTTGTCCTCGCCCCGCACGATGCCGAAGAAGCGCTGCTGGAGCCTGCGCGTGATCGGTCCGACCTGGCCCTCGCCGATCGTGCGATCGTCGACCTCGCGGATCGGCGTGACCTCGGCGGCCGTGCCCGTGAAGAACGCCTCGTCGGCGAGGTAGAGCTGGTCGCGCGTGATCATCTCCTCCGACGTGGGGATGCCCTCCTCGCGCGCGAGCGTGAGGATCGTGTCGCGCGTGATGCCCTCGAGGATCGAGGCCGAGAGCGGCGGCGTGAGCAGCCGGCCGCGGCGCACGACGAAGATGTTCTCGCCCGAGCCCTCGCTGACGTAGCCGTTCGGATCGAGCAGGATCGCCTCGTTGTAGCCGGCGACGCGCGCCTCGCGCTTGGCGAGCGAGCTGTTCGTGTACTGCCCCATCATCTTCGCCTTGGGCAAACCCACGTTGATGTGGTGCCGAGCGAACGCGCTGATCTTCGCGCGGATGCCGTTCTCGGTCGCGCCCTTGCCGAGGTACTGGCCCCAGTGCCACGCGACGATCGTCGTGCGCACGGGGTTGTCGTGCGCGTACACGCCCATCGGCCCGTCGCCCATGTACACGAGCGGGCGGATGTAGCCTTCCTGCATGTCGTTCTGGCGCAGGGTCTCCACCGTCGCGTCGGCGACCTGCTGCCGCGTGAACCGCGGCTGGATCGCGAGCAGCCTGCACGTGTCGAAGAGCCGATCGATGTGCTCCTTCAACCGGAACACGTACGTGCCGCCATCGGCCCTGCGGTAGGCGCGGATCCCTTCGAAGGCGCCGAGCCCGTAGTGCAAGGAGTGCGTCAGGATGTGCACCTTGGCGTCGTCCCAGTCGACGAACTCGCCTTCCATCCAGATCTTCTTCAGCTTGTCGACCATCGCGCGCTCCTTCGGAGGTTCGTCGCTCCGAGCTTCCTTCGATGCCCTTTCCCCCGCGTTCGCCGTCCGCTGCGAGGGGGGAGTGCGAGAGAGGAAGTAGCCCGATCCCGTCATCGTGCCAAGAGCGCGAGCACGACTCCCGTGCCGCCTTCGTCCTCCGGTGCCGACGCGAACGCAGCCACATGGTGGGCGACCGGACCCTGGCTCAACCACGCCGCGATTTCCCCGCGCAGCACGCCGATTCCTCGCGGCGAGTGGTTTCCACGCCCGTGGATCAGAGCCACGACGCGATCTCCGTCCGCGCGACGCTTGCGCACGAACTTCTCCACCTCACGACGCGCCTCGCCTGCGTTCATCCCATGCAAATCGAGCCGACCATCGACCGTATACGCACCGCGTCGAAGGCGGCGCACCTCGCGCGGATCGACGTCGAGCCTGCGTCCCTCGATGCGCTCGCCGTCGTCGGTGACCTCGAAGCGGACGCCCTCGGCGACGAGCGAGTGCAGCATGTGACGCGCGTCGGCATCGTGGTCCTTCGTCACGCGCGGAGCCTTGGATTTCGGCTCGATCGGCGTCGCGGAGCGAGGGACGCGTGCCTTGCGATCCTCGAGCGTGCGCACGCCCGCCATGTACATCGCGAACGTCTCGGCGTCGCTCGGTTGCGCCTCGGGCTCTGCCTGCTCGGCCGCCAACTGTACAGGTACACGTGACGACGTCTGCTTCTTCGTCCCGCTCTCTGCTTTCGCGGAGGACGCAGATTTTTCGGGCTTCTCGGCCTTCTCGGGCTTGTCGCCCTTCTCCGCTTTGCCCTTGCGTCCCTTCGACGCGAGCTTCGCGAACGGGCGGAAGAAGGGGCTATCAGCCGCCTGTTTGCTCGGCTTCTTCTGCGTCTTCTTTGTGCTCGTCCGCCCGGCTCGCGCCTTGGTCGCCATGAGACAGAACTTCACCCGAGAGCGCCCGTAGCGCAAACCGCACGGACTGAATTCCCGTCAGTTGCCCATCTTCGAAGTGCCAGTCGGGGTCATCGAGGTCCGGGAAATCATGAGGATTCCGGATGTCTTCCGGCGTGAGCCCCGGCAGGAGGCGCCGCGCCAGGGAGAGGACCTTCTGCCGCTGGTTCTCCTCCATCGCTTCGACGAGGGAGAGGATCCGCTCGAAGAGCTGCCGTTCGTCCGGAGCACGATTCATGGCCCGGAGCGTAGCAAAAGGGCCGAGGTGTCACGCCTCCGGATGATCGGCGGGCGTGATCAACGCAGCCATCGCCTGCGCGCGACGCTGCACTTCCTCCGCCGGGTAGAACATCTGAAGCGCTTCGCGGATGCACGGCAGAGCTCGCCTGAGTCCCTCGACGCCGAGCGCGCTCGCGTCGACGCCGGCGCGCGTACACGCCTTCGAGAGCACGCTGCGCGCGAGCAGAGGCGAGAGCCCCGTCGCCGCGACGATGCGCGGGAACAAGGGGCCTTCCGAGGTCGGTCCGCTCGGGCGTGAGGCGGGCGGTCGATCGGCGCTCGACGCGCGCGCGGGCGGCGCCGCGGTCTGCGCGGCGCGACGGTTGCGAAGGAGGTTCCTGATCTTCGCGCGCACCGCGTCGAGGTCGAGGCTCTTGTGGACGAAGTCGGACGCGCCCGCGTCCGTGGCGCGACGCGCGACGGTCGGATCCTCGCTCGCGGTGAGCATGACCGCCGGCGTGGATTCACGGCCGGGCAAGCATCGGAGCCTGCGGAGCGTCTCGAGGCCGTCGACGTCGGGCATCACGAAGTCGAGCACCACGCAGTCGACGGACTGCACGGCGAGCAGCTCGAGCGCCTCGATGCCGGAGCGCGCGAGCACGACGTCGTGGCCGTCCTCGCGCAGCTTGCACGCGAGCGCCATGAGGAACGTGGGGCAGTCGTCGACGGCGAGGATGCGGCGCGCGGCCGCGACGGGTCCGGTCCCCTCGTGGCTCGTCCGCTCGCAGAGAGAGCGCGCGCGGTGGACGAGGTAGGTGATGTCGTAGGGTTTGCCCACGTACTCGTCGGCGCCCGTGGTCAAACCCTTCACGCGGTCGCGCACCTCGGCCTCGGTGGAGAGGACGATGACGGGCATCCGCGAGAGTCCCGCGCTCGCGCGGATCGTGCGGAGCAGATCGATGCCGCTGCCGTCGGGGAGGATCACGTCGAGCACGGCGAGGGCGAAGGTGCGCTCGCGGAGGGCCTTCTCCGCGTCGCGCTTGGTCTCGCAGGTGGTCACGGAGAAGCCCGCGGCCGAGAGGGCGCCGCGTAGATCCATCCGGACGGTGAGGCTGTCGTCGACCACGAGGACATGCGGTTTCATCGAACCCCCTTGGTGCCCGATCTTCCCTTTTTACACGGTTCCGCCGCGACCTGGGCGACTGAGTGTGAGCAGGGTGCGCCCGAAGTCGCCGATCGGGAGGATGCGGCTGGCGGCGCCGAGCCGGATGGCCTCCCGCGGCATGCCGAAGACGACCGACGTGGACTCGTCCTGCACGAGGGTCATCGACCCGGCGCGTTTCATGGCGAGGAGGCCGAGCGCGCCGTCCTTGCCCATCCCCGTGAGCAGGCAGCCGATCGCCGTCCTGCCGATCTCCTCGGCGACCGATTCGAACAGGACGTCGACCGAGGGCTTGCACGAGTGCCGCTCGGGGCCGTCGTCGAGCCAGAGCCGTCCCGCGCGCACGATGAGGTGACGCTCGGGAGGCGCCATCAGGACGCGCGCCGCGCCCGGCGGAGGAAGGAGCTCGCCGTGCTTCGCCTCCATGACGGGGAGCGGCACCATGCCGTCGAGCCACTCGGCGAACGCGCGACCAAACGGCTGTCCGATGTGGATCACGAGCAGCACGGAGAGCGGGAAGGTCTCGGGCAGCTCGCGCAGGATCTGCACGAGCGCGCCCGGCCCGCCGGTGGAGGCGCCGATCGCGATGAGCGAGGGGGACGCGCCCGGCTCGGCGAGCGGCATGGGCGTGGTTGCGACAGGCACGCGCGCGGGCAAACGTTCGGGCAAACGCTCCAGCGGCCGCGGGCGTGGCGGGCTCGGCGGCTGGGCCAGCGCGTTCGCACTTGTCTTCAGCTTCGCCCGCGGATGCGTGATCACCCGGATCTTCGCGGCGATCTTCACGGTCTCGACGAAGCGCCGCGACCAGGCCTCGTCGGGCTCGTCCCCCGTCGGCTTCTCGATCGCCTCGAGCGCGCCGGCCCGGAGCGCGTCGTAGGTCTTGATCATCTCGCCGCGGTTGAACGAGGCCGACACGATCACGATCGGCGTCGGGCAGAACGCCATGATGTGCTCGGTGACCTCGACGCCGGTGCCGGTCTTCAGGATCAGATCCAGCGTCACCACGTCGGGGCGGAGCGACTCGCAGAGCGCGATGCCCCGCGCCCCGTCCTCGGCCTCGCCCACCACCTCGCAGCCCGGATCGGCCTCGAGCGCCTGGACGAGCCGGCGTCGCACCGTGCGCGAGTCTTCGATGACGAGAACGCGTGTCTTCGTCACGAGGCCACTCCCAGAAGCTCGGCGACCTTGCGGACGAAGTGCTTCTGGTCGAACTCCCCCTTCACGATGTACGCGGAGGCTCCGGCCGCGGAGCCCTTCTCGCGATCCTTCGTGGTGGCGAGCGACGTGACGATGATGACGGGCACGTCCCGGAGCGTCGGATCCGCGCGCGTCGTCGCCGTGAACTCGAAGCCGTCCATGCCCGGCATCTCGACATCCACGATGAACAGGCCGTACTTGCGCGCCTTCGCCTTGCGCAGGCCCTCCTCCGCCGACGCGCTGAGGTCCACCTCGTAGCCGGCCGCCTCGAGGATGCTCTGCTCCAGCATGCGCGTCGTGAGCGAGTCGTCGATGACCAGGATCGGCAGCCGCTTCGGCGCCACACGTGTGGTCGCCGTCGTTGTCGCCTTGCGCGCACTCGCGCGCGAGAGCGCAGGCGGATCGAGCACGAGCAGCGGATCCCCCTGCGCGTCGAACGCCGCGCCCGCCACGGCCGTCGGCGCGCCTGCGCCCGGCGGCAAGGGCCGGAGCACGACGTCCATCGTGCCGAGCAGCCGATCCACGCCGAGCGCGATCCACGTCTCGCCCGACTGCACGATCACCGCCGAGCACGCCTGCGGCAGATCGTGCCCCTCGCCCTCGGGCGCGAGCACCGCGCCGAGCGGCGTGAACGGCACGGCCCGATCCCCGAACAGGATCCGCTCTCCGTCAGGCCCCTGCATCCGCTCCGCCTGGGTCACGCGCCGCGTGCCGCGCACGGCGTCGAGCGGCACGAGCGCCGTCGATCCGCCGAACATCACCGACAGCACCGGGATCGACGAGAGCGACACCGGCACCTCGATCTCGATCGTCGTGCCCTCGCCGAGCTTGCTCGAGAGGTGAACCGATCCGCGCAGCCGGCTCGCCACCTCGCGCACGACGTCGAGCCCCACGCCGCGCCCCGAGAACTCCGTCACCTCCGCGGCCGTCGTGAGCCCCGCGCGGAAGACGAGCGCGAGCGTCGCTTCCTCGTCGAGCTCCTCGCCGCCCGTGGCGAGGCCACGGCGCGCGGCCGCTCTCCGCACGGCCGCGGCGTCGATCCCGCGCCCGTCGTCGGTGCAGCGGAACGCCACCATCCGGCCGCGCCGCTCGATGTCGAGGTGGATGCGGCCCATCTCCGACTTGCCTTGCGCGAGCCGCTCCTCGCTCGCCTCGATGCCGTGATCCACCGCGTTGCGGACCACGTGCAGGAGCGCATCGCGCACCGCCGAGAGCACGTGCCCTTCGAGGCGCACGTCGCCGCCGCGCGCCGAGAAGCTCACGTTCTTGCCGAGCGTCTCGGCCGTGTCGCGCGCCGCGAGCTCCAGCGTGCCGAGGATCGCGCCCACCGGAAGGAGCCGCAGCGTCGCCGCGCGCGACTGCACCTCGCCGAGCTCGCGCTCGATCCGACCGAGCGCCGCGCCGATGTCCCGCTCGGCGTGCGCGAGGCTCTGCGCGATCTCGGTGATCGTGGCGCCGAGCCGCGCGCCTCGGCCGCGATCGCCCGTGGCCTGCCCGAGCTCGAGCTCCTGCCGCACGACGCCCGCGAGCCGGAGCGCGTGCTGGAGCGCGACGAGGCCGCCGTTCAACGGGCCGATCTGGATGGACGCCTCGGACAAACCTTCGAGCAAGGCGTCCATGTCGGCGATGTCGACGCGCACCGTCTCCAGCCGATCCTCGATCGGCGGCGACGGGGCCACGCTTGCGCCCGGGTCCTCCGCGGCCGGCGCGCGCGCGGGCCCGAGCTTCGTGATCTCCTCGCGGATCCTTTCGAGGATGCGCAGGAGGTCGCTCACGTAATCGCTCGTGATCGTGTCCTCGCCGTCGCGGAACGGGGCGAGCGCGTCCTCGATGGTATGCGCCATCTCGCCGATGCGCGTCTGCCGGACCACCCGCGCCGCGCCTTTCAGCGTGTGGGCGAGCCGCAGGCAGCGGGCGAGGATCGTCGCATCGACGGGGTTTTTCTCCAGCGCGAGCAGGTCCCGCGTGAGCCCTTCGACGATTTCGTTCGCCTCGCTCCGAAAATAGTCCTCGAGCCCGTTCATCGCCGATTCTCCCGGGATGCCCTCATTGCGCCCCCTCGCGGTGATCCCCGGCCCGCTGCTTCGCGATCGCCACGAGCGATTCGAGGGCGAGGACGCCGCGCGCTCGCCCGGCGAGCGTGACGATCTCGCGGACGTGCCCCTCGCCGTCCATGGCTTCGACCTGCACGAGATCGGCCGGGTTCACTTCGAGGCAGGCTTCGATCGACGCGACGCCGATGGCCACGGGCTCGGCGCCGCCCGCGATCAAGAGCCAGCGCGGCGTCTCGTTTGCGGCCGGCAGACCGAGGAGCGACCCGAGCGCGTGCACGGCGAAGAGCCGGCCGCGGATCCCCGTGAGACCGAGCAAGCCCGGCGGGCTGCCGGGCAGCGGCACGAGCTTGCGGCACTCGTGGACGCCGTCGATGTCGGACAGCCGGATCGCGTAGCCCTGGCCCCCCGCTTCAATGGCGAGGACGAGCTCACCGGACCGCTCGGCGTCGCGGGGCGGCGCGGCGAACGAGGCGTCGAATGCGCGGCGCAGCTCCGCCACGTGTCGCTCGGATGCAATGGCGACCCCGGGACGCTGTGCCCCTTCGCTCGGCTTGTCCCGTTCTTGCGAATGAACGTTCATCCTGCCCCCTCGATCCGCAAAAAAGAATCACGAGGATACCACGGGCCCTCGGGCCCGCACAATCCCTTGCCCTCGTCCGATTCCGCTCGGTCCTTGCGCATGTCGTTTTCCCGCAGGAGCGCCCCTCCGTTTCGACGATTGCAATGCGAGCGTCCGGCGGGCGTCTGGGCCATGGCGCCGCGATGATCGCCTCCGGCTCACGCAGGCAGCTCCTCGCGTCGGATGAGGCGCACGAGATCCCCGGACAACCCCGAGAGCTGGGACGCGGTGTTCAATGTCTGCGACGAACCGGACTCGCTTTCGCGCGCCGTCTGCGCGACGTCTGCAATGGCAGAGGCCACCTGCTCCATCGCGCTCGTTTGTTGTTTCGTGCTCAGCTCGATTTCGCGGGACGCCTCGGCGGTCGAGCCCACGTACTCGACGATCCGCCGGAAGCTCTGCGCCACGTCGCCAAACCGGCGCGTCCCCGCCTCCACGGCCTTCGCGCCGTCCTCGGTGGCCATCACCGTCGTGTTCGCCGCGGCCCGGATCTCCTCGATGAGCCGGCGGATCTCCTTCGCCGAACCACCCACGCGATCCGCGAGCTTGCGGATCTCGCCCGCCACGACCCCGAAGCGCCGCCCCGTCTCGCCTGCGGCGACCGCCTCGATCGTCGCGTTGATCGCGAGGATGTTCGTCTGTTCGCTGAGCTCCGAGACGATGTCGAGGATCCCGCCGATCTCCTGCGATTTGCGCCCCAGATCGAGCATGTGCGCGACGATCTGATCGACCTGCCGCCGCACCACCTCGATCGCCTCCTGCGCGCCCTCGACGGTCTGGTTGCCGCCCCTCGCGGCCAGCGCCGTCTCGCTCGCGACCTGCGTGACCCGCTGCGCGCTGTCCGAGATCTGGCGCGAAGTCGTGACGAGCTCGCGCACCGTCGTGCTCACCTCGGTCGCCGCGGAGACCTGTCCCTTCGCGCCCTTCACCTGCTGGGTCGCGGCCGCTTCGAGCTCCGCCGCCGCGCTCCGGATGTGCTGCACGGCCGCGCCGATCCGCGCACCGAGGCCGCGGGTCACGAGCATCCCGACGCCCGCCACGATCACGACGGCCACGAGCGTGCCGAAGAGCAGGATCTGGCTGAGCCACATGGCGGCCTGCTTCGCCTCGCTGTTCCGCTCCGTGAGGAGCTTTTGCTCGTGCGTTTTCATGTCGGTCACGATGCGCCGGATCTG
This sequence comes from Polyangium sp. 6x1, assembly GCF_029946515.1. Lineage (GTDB taxonomy): Bacteria > Myxococcota_A > Polyangia > Polyangiales > Polyangiaceae > Polyangium. The sequence continues at coordinate 704,728 of NZ_JARZHH010000001.1, read as the reverse complement.
CTCCATCACCTTCGGGCCGTTGCCTTCGACCACGAGCTTCAGCGCCGCGTCGAACCCGCGGATCCTCCGCGCCTCGATCGTCTCGTCGATCTCGCGCAGGCGCTCCTCCACGAGGGGCCGGAGCTGCACGATGCGCTCTTTCTGATCGGCGTCGGCGCCGAAGAGCTCCTCGAGCTGCCGGAGCTCGGCGGTGACGCCTCTTTTACCCGTGTGATAGGGCTGCAAGAAATCCTCGCGGCCCGTGATCACGTATCCACGTTTGCCCGTCTCGGTCTCGTCGAGCGATGCGAGGAAGCTCGACAAACCGGTCAATTCTTCGTGCGCGTGCGTGACGGACTCGCTCGTCGCGAGCAGCCGCTGCGTGCTGCGGTACGAGAACGTGCCGAGCGCGATCAGAATGAGGAGCGGGAGCAAGAAGCCCGCCGCGATTTGCTGTCCGACCGTCCATGACTTGCCCACGAATCCTACCTCCCTCCCCGAGAACGATCACACGGGCGAAGGATCCCGCTGCGGGACGCCCAGCGAGCAGAGCTGGGCCTTGCACAACTCGAGCAATACTTCCCTGCGAAACCCCCCGCCGAACATCACGATCCTGGCGCGCTCCTCGCGTTCGAGCAACTCGAGCGCGTGCTCGAGCTCCGCGCGCGCTCGTTCGCCCTGGCCCGAGCGCCGGAGCACCATGCCGAGCCGCAAGCGCGGCAGCGAGAAGCGCGGATCCCGCCGCTTCGCCTCGCCGTAATGCCACGCCGCCCGCTCGATGTCGCGCTCGTTCTCGCGCAGGAGCCCGAGCAGGTAATGCGCGCCCGTCTCGCATTGCCCCCGCGCGAGCAGAGCACAAAGCGTGCGCTCCGCGTCCCGCAGTCGACCCTTTTCCCCGTAAATGGCCGCCCGGCAAAGCTCGAGCTCCGGCGGCGCGTCCGGGCCCGCGGCCGTCACCACGAGCAGCGCGTCGTCGTGCCGCTCGGCTTCGAGCATGTCGAGCACGCGCGCGAGCGCGGAAGGCCTCTCCGCCGCCCGCGCCTGGCTCGCCGCGCCCTCGACCTCCCGCGTCTCCGCGATCCGGGCGATCCGCTCCGTCGAGCGCTGGATCTCCTCGGCCCACGAGACCGCCCCTTCCTCCGGCGCCGGCAAAGGCGCGCGCATCGGGGGCTCCGAGGGCGGACGCGGGAAGAGCGGCGCCGTCGTCGACGCCGAGGACGCGCTCGCGCTCTTCAATCGGTAGTAAAAGGCGTCGTTTTCGTGGACGAGCTCGTAATCGTCGGAGATCCCGCGGAGCGACTCGCTGTGGCCGAGGAAGAGGTACCCGCCCGGCAGGAGCGCCCGGGCAAACCCCGCGAGCGCACGGTGGAGCGCGCGCTCCGAGAAATAAATGAGCACGTTGCGGCAAAAGACGACGTCGTACGTCGCCTCCGGCACGCGCGCGAGCAGCTCGAGCAGGTTACCCTCTTCGAAGGATACGCGGCCCTGCATGCGCGGCTCGAGCACGAACGTCTCGCCGTCTTTCTTGAAAAACCGCTCGCGGATCCCCTGCGAGGCCCCGCGCACGGCCCAGGACGAATAACGCGCCCGCCTGGCCTTCTCGATGGCCGCCCCGTTCAGATCGAGCCCCGTGATCGACAGCAGCGGCGCGAGCTCCGGCGTGGCCACCTCGGCCGCGATGGCCATCGTATAGGGCTCCTCGCCGGAGGAGCAGCCCGCCGAGAGGATACGGAGCTTGCGCCCGCGCGCCCCCACGAGCGCGCGCTCGGGGAGGACCCGCCGCACGAGCGCGTCGATTTGCATCGGCTCGCGGAAAAAATAGGTTTCGCCGACCGTCACCGCCTCGACCAGGCGTTCGAGCGGGATCGGCCCGCCGCTGCGGGCCGGCTTTTCGCCGAGGAGCATCTCGATGCGATCGCGCTGAAAGCCCGAGGGCGCGAGGCCGAAGCGGGCCTCGACGAGGTCCTCGATGCCCTTGGCGTCGCGCGGGGCGTTCATTTCGACGCGGCGGCGGCGAGGGAATCGCCGCCCGGAAGCGAGGCGAACGTGGCTTGCGGGAGCAGGCGCGCGGCGTCGAGCACCGCGAGCGCCTGGCCATCGAGCGAACCCAGGCGCTCGACCTCCGCGGGCAGCGCCTCGCCGAGCAGCGGCGGCAGCGCTTCGAGGCGCGCGAGGTCGAGCTCCTCGACGCCCACCACGTCCTCGACGAGCAGCCCCATCCGCCGCTCGCCGGCGCGCACCAGCACGAGCCGCCGCGCCTCCTCGCGCGCGCCTCCACCCAGAACGGACGATAACGAGACGACGGGAACGACCTCACCACGGATCACGGACAGGCCCACGACGAAGCGTGGCGCGTTCGCGACGGGGTCGATCGAAAGCGGGCGCATCGTCTCGATGACCGACGACGCGGGCAACGCGCAAACCCACGAGCGCGCCCGGACGAGCAAAACGGTGCGTCGACCCGTGGGATCCCACATATGCCACCTTCCTCCATCGCACGCGCCGACACCGCTTGTAAAGCGGATATGGGGTGTTTCCCGAGCGTCAAAACATCGACCCTGCGGGCTCGGTAAACCGCGAATGGCTGGTCAAGTGTCGGCGTGATGTCGTTTCACCGCGCCGGCTCGCGCCGCACCTTCCAGACGTGCTCGGCCGGGTACTTCCGCGCCCATTCGAGCGGCACATACCCCTCGTACGTCGTCTTCGCGTCCTCGGGCGGCCGGATCTCGACGAGGTCCTCGACCACGAACCCTGAGCGCCGGAAGAGCCGGATCCACTCGCCGTACGGGAGCTGGAACGTCGTCGCGCCGTCCAGGTCCTCCCACGTCTTCATGCCGAAGTAATCGTTCACGAGCGCGGGCACCACCCGATCCGTGGCCTTGTCGACGACGAGGTAGAGCAGCGGCGTCGCCATGTTGAAGATGAACATCCCGCCCGGGCGCAGGAGCCGCGCCGCTTCCGGGACGGCCTTGTACGGATCGGCGAACGTCATCGCTCCGTGATCACAGAACACGAGGTCGAAGCTCGTATCCGGCAGGGGGACCGCTTCGGCGCTGCCTTGCACGAGCGTCACGGAGACGCCCTCCCGCTCGACGAGCGCCCGCGCGTGGCGGAGCTGCTCGTCGGACAGGTCGAGCCCCGTCACGCGCGCCCCGCGGCGCGCGAGCGCCACCGACCACTGCGCGCCGCCGCAGCCGAATTCGAGCACGTCCTTGCCAGCGACGTCGCCGAGGATGCCGAGGTCGCGCTCCGGGATGCTCCACACGCCCCAGGTCGGCTCCTTGATGCCGAGCTGCTCGGCGTGCTCCTTCTGGTATTCGCCGGCGATTCGGTTCCAGTACTTCCGGTTCTTCTCGACATGATCAGGCATCGAAGGCTCCATCGAACGTACTTTCGTTGCGTAACGATATCATGTCATCGTCCCGCAATCGAAACGCAAATCATGCACGTGACGCGCAATCCGCGCGCCTGCCGTAGCGTGAGTTTTTCGCGATTTGCCCGCCGTTTTTCCCACTGGATCCGGGCGGGCACGCGAGGTGCACAGCGGGGATGTTCATGGAGCGCACGAAATCGACGCAGCATGGACAGGCTGCGCTGTTCTCGCCCCGAAAGGACCTCGTCCTCGCGAGCATCTTCACCGCGGCAGGGCTCGCCGCCGTGATCATCGGTCGCGGCGGGCTCGGCGTCCTGATCGCCGGCTCCATCGGCTCCGTCGCGGCGAGCGTCGCCGCCGTCGGCCTCGCGGCCGTCGATCCGCGCCTGTCCTATCGCGACAAAGCGCTCGTGGGCATGTGCATCGTGCTGATGATGCTGTTCGTCGGCTTCCTCGTCGGCGACGCGGCCTTCCTGCTCGCGGGATACCCGCTCCTCGCCCTCGGCGCCTTTGGGCTCGTCCCGGCCCTCCGCGCTCAGGCCGCGCCCGCTCGCTCGCGCGCGGTCGCCTCGTCCGCGACGCGTTTGAGCTCGGCGCCCGTCAAGGTCTCGCGCTCGAGCAGCGCCTCCGCCGCGGCCTGAAGCCCAGCGCGCTGGCCTTCGAGCAAGGCCCTCGCACGACCGAAGAGCTCGGCGAGCCGGTCGCGCACCTCCTCGTCGATCTCGCGCGCGGTCTCGTCGCTGCAAAGACGCTCCTCCTGCGTCAGGCCGAGCAGCGGCGCGCCCACGTTGCGCGTGAGCGCGGGCAGCCCGAGCCGCCGGCTCATCCCGAAGCGCGTGATCATCTCCCGCACGATCGCGGTCGCCCGCCCGAGGTCGTCGTGCGCCCCCGTCGATGGCGAGCCATCGCAGAGCTCCTCGGCCGCGCGGCCGCCGAGCAGCACCATCACGCGCGCTTCGAGCTCGGTCTCCGTGAGCACGTGCCGCTCGTCGCGCGGGACCTGGATCGTCACGCCGAGCGAGACCGCGCGCGCCACGATCGACACGCGCTCGACGGGATCAGCCTCGGGCAAGGCGAGCGCGACGAGGGCGTGGCCCGACTCGTGGACGGCGACGCGACGCCGCTCGCCGGGCGTCATCATGATGCCGCGGCGGCGCAGGCCGAGCTGCACGCGGTCGAGCGCGTCCTCGAAATCGGCCTGCGTGATCTCGGTGCCGCTCCTGCGCGCCGCGGCGAGCGCGGCCTCGTTCACGATGTTCGCGAGATCCGCTCCTGCCATGCCGGGCGTGCGCCGCGCGACCGCGCCGAGGTTGACGTCGCTCCCGAGCGGCAGGCGCCTTCCATGCACGGCGAGGATCGCCTCGCGCCCGGCGAGATCCGGTCGATCGACGATCACCTGCCGATCGAAGCGACCGGGCCGGAGCAGCGCGGGATCGAGCACCTCGGGCCGGTTCGTCGCGGCCATCAGGATGACCGTGGCGCGTGGATCGAAGCCGTCGAGCTCGGCGAGGAGCTGCTGGAGCGTCTGCTCGCGCTCGTCGTGCGTCGCGAGCGCGCCGAGGCCGCCGCGGCTGCGGCCGACGGCGTCGATCTCGTCGATGAACACGATGCACGGCGCGCTCTTGCGGGCCTCGTTGAAGAGGTCGCGGACGCGCGCGGCGCCGAGGCCGACGAACATCTCCACGAACTCGCTCGCGTTGAGCGAGAAAAACGGCACCTCGGCCTCGCCGGCGACGGCCCGGGCGAGCAGGGTTTTTCCGGTCCCCGGCGGTCCGACGAGCAGGATCCCGCGTGGGATCCGCCCGCCGAGCGCCCGGTAGCGCGCCGGGCGCTTGAGGAAGTCGACGACCTCGACGAGCTCGTCCTTGGCCTCGTCCACGCCGGCGACGTCGGAGAAATGGACCGGCTCGCGCGCCGCGCGGTCGTAGAGCCGGGTCTTTGCACGGGTGAGCCCGAGCGGCCCGCCCACGCCGCCCCCGGCCCCACGCCGGAAGGCCGCGAAAAACAGGAGATTGATGGCCACGAGCGGGACGATCCACCAGAGCGCCATGACCCAGAACGGCGTGCGCGAGGGCTGCGCGTCGACGGCGACGTCTTTCGTGAGCAGGGCGCTTACGAGCGGCTCTTGTTCGACGCCCGGGATGCGGCCGGTGCGCACCTCCTCGCCTTTCGGGGGCGGCGTGGGCAAGAGGGACGGCTTTTTCGAGGTCTCGGCGGGGGGCGGGCCTTCCGGCTTCAGCCGGAGGACGACGTCATCGGCCGTGATCGAGGCGGATTCGACGCGCCCTTGTTCGACGAGCCGCACGGCCTCGTCGTAGGGCACGGTGCGCGCGCCCGTGGGCCCGAAGACGCCCGAAAACGCGAGCGCCGCGAAGATCAGGAACGCATAGAAAAGCCAGCTCCACGCGCGCGGTTTTGGATTGACCTCGGGCATTCCGAGGGGGCCATGGAGACGACGAGGCGCCTCCGTAACCCGCTTGCGCCCACGCTTTCCATGGTGAAGGAGCGGCCGGGATCATCCGGGGGAAAGCGGCCGAACGCGCGTCACTTCCTGCAATTGTCCCAGCGCTCTTTTTCGACCTTGCAGGCCGTCGTCCAATCCGAGCCCCCGCAGCGCCCGGTGTCGTACTCGCACGCCTGGAGATCGTCCCAGTAATCGAGGCAGTTGCGGCGGTCGGCCTCGAATTCTTCGTCCGCGGCGTGACGATAGCAGTCGTCGGCCTGGGAAGGGCTGCAGCCCTCGCATTCGCACTTGAAGTCGCACACGGCCTCGGCGTCGGTGCGACACGCGGGCAGGGCCGCGGCGAGGAACGTGAGCAGGAAGAGCGGGCGGATCGCGGAAAGGAGCAAGTTCTTCATGGGCCGATCGTACCAGAAGAGCGCCCCGCGCGCGACCCGCGGCTCGATTTCAACGTTTCCGGCGTGATATCGCGTGGTCACGCGAGGTTCCACGCCGGAGGAGCCAGGCGAAGGCGAGCGCGGCGAGGCCGAGCGTGCCGCCCTCGGGCCCTCGGGATCCGGGGATCCGGCAGCCGCACCCCGCGTCGTCGTCGATCTCGAGGTCGGGTTTGTCCCCGCCGCCCGCGCCGCCCATTCCACCATTTCCGCCGCCGCTGCCGCCCACGCCGCCGCTGCCGCCTGCGCCTCCGCTGCCGCCCGCGCCGCCGCTGCCGCCTGCGCCTCCGCTACCGTTCCCGTTTCCCGTCGTGAAGCTCTGCGACGCGCTGCAAGCCTTGTTTCCTTGTCGATCCTCGGCGCACGCCCGATACACGACCGTCGCGTCTCCCGGCGCCACGAACGTCGCCCGGAAAAGATCACCCCCGATGAAGTGCGCGTCCGCGACGCCGCCCGCTGCCTCCAGCTCGACGAAGGCTTTTCCGAGCCGCGGCCCCGTGTCCGTCGTCGACACGTCGCTCACCGCGAAACGCACGACCCGCTCGCCGCCCGGCATTCCGCTCGGCAGCGCCTCGACGGCGCGGATCACCGGCGGCACCGTGTCGACCGGCTGCGGCGCCACCCCGAAATACAGCCGGTTGAGGAAATCTCCGAACTCGCCCTGCGCCGTGATCGCGTCGAGGATCCCGTCGCCGTTCACGTCGCCGAGATCGAGCCCGAGCGTGGCGTCGTTCACCGTGGGGAACGTGGAAGCGAGGAGCGTGAAATGGCCCGTGCCGTCGTTCACGAGGACCCGCTCGTTCCCCGAGAGCGACGCGATCACCGCGTCGAAATCACCGTCCCCGTCGATGTCCGCACATTGCACCTCGTTGTCGTCGGCGCTCGGGTTTCCCACGACCCGCGCCGCCGTCTCGTCCGCGAAGACGCCTTTCCCGTCATTCACGAGGAGCTGCTCGCGCAGGTTCGCCGCGCCGTTGTCGAGCCAGAGATCGAGGTCGCCGTCGCCGTCGATGTCGCACGCGTCCGGGCCATACACGTACGGGCCCGGTTGATCCTGCAGATCGCCGTTCGCGTCGACGAACGTGCCCGTGCCGTCGTTCCGGAACAGGAGCGATTCCCCCTGGCGGCTCGCGAGCAAGAGGTCGAGATCGAAATCGCCGTCCACGTCGACGAGGTCCGCGTCGATGGGCCCCGTGCCGATCGCGTCCGTGCCCTGCGGCACGGCCTCGGCCTTCTCCTGGAAAAACCCGGCGCCGTCGTTCAGGTAGACCCGCGCGGTGCCGGCTGAGTTTGGCGGGGCAGACCCCCATTCCGTCGAGACGAGGTCGAGGTCGCCGTCGCCGTCGAGGTCGCCGAACCGCGCGCCGGCCGAGCGCGACGATACGCCGATCCGCGTCGCCCCCTCGTTCGTGAACATGGGCGGCGTCTGGCCGTTGTTCACGAAGAGCGCGTCGGGCTGCATGCCGTACGAGTCCGGCGCGTAGAGATCGAGGTCGCCGTCGCCGTCCACGTCGGCCGCCGCGATCTGCCGCACGCGCCCGGAAAAACCCCCGAACGAGGTGCCCCCGACCTCCGTGAACTGGCCCGCGCCGTCATTGAGGTACGCCGCGAGCGGGGCAGCGGTGGACGGCGTGTAATACCCGCCGCCGTTCGCGAACACGGCGTCGAGGTCCTTGTCGCCGTCGAGGTCGACGAGGAGCACGTAATGGGAGTAGCAACCCTCGTTCGAGGCGGCGCAGGGCTGCGGGGAGCCGAGGTTCTCCGTCTTTTCGACGAAGAGCGGCGCGGCGTTCGCGGCGATGGGGACGCTCGTGAGGGTAAGGAGGGCGAGACAAGCTGAGAATCGAGGGCGCATGCCGCGCAGGGTAGCGGCACGCGCCCCGATGTCGAGCGCTCGGGCATCAGGCGCCGGAGGGCGCGCTTTTCGTCACGTCCTCGGGCACGAGCTCGATCGGATAGATCACCTCGAGCGCGCCCTTCGTCGCGGCCGGCAGCGTCATCGCGCCGAGCTCCTTCGCGAGGCAGCTCCCGAGCGCCGCGTCGCCGATCGAGCCGCCGCTCACGCGCGACGAGCTCACCGAGCCGTCCTTCTCCACGTGCATCCGGACGATCACCTTGCCGCCGAGGCCCGGCTCCTTCTTCAACGCCTCCGCATAACAGGCCCGGAGCGCCGGGATCTTCGCGGTCGCCTGGCGCATGACCTCCTCCGGAGCGACGCGCCCATCCGGCGTCACCGCGTCCGCCGCGGGCACGGCCTCGCCCGACACGAGGCGGAGGTCTTTCATTTCATACCCGTAATCGCCCTTCTTCGCGTCGCCCGCCTCGGAGGCCGCCTCCGCGGTCGTGTCCTCGTCGATACCCGCCGCCTCGGCCGCGCAGCCGCCGATGAACATCGCCGAGAAAAGGCCAATCGTGAGCGAGAGGAGCGAGAGCTTGAGCGTCGTCATGGGATACCTCCAATTCATTCAGCCGGGGTTGTCGCTGGCTTCGTGGAGGAGCCATTGCAGCGGGCGTGCCAGGCCAAGATGGGCGCCGTAGCACGAGGATTCGTGGGCTGGCCCTCCGAAACGCGCCCATTTTCGGCTGCCGCGTGGTGGTTGCACCGGTTGCACCCCCCTGTTGCACCCGTTGCACCCGTTGCACCCCTACTTCTTGAACGCCTCCGGGTCGATCCCGTACCGCTTCATCCAGCGCTGCACCTGCATCCGCGCCTTGCCCGTCGCGCGTGCGACGGCCGAGACGTTGCCCTTGTGCTCGCGGAAGAGCCGCACGAGCTCCTCGCGCAAGGGCTCGCCTTCGCCGTCCTTTGCCGTCGCAGGCGCCTCCGCGGGCGCCTCGTCGCGCGCCCAGGACGGCAGGTGGTCGAGCGTGACCTCGCCCCCGGCCGCGAGCGCGAGCGCCGCGCCGAGCACCTTCTCGAGCTCGCGCGCGTTGCCCGGGAACGCATGCTCGAACATCGCGCGCGCCGCCGACGGATGAAGCCGCACGCGCGCCGCCTCGGCCCCCGCGTGACGCTCGATCAGCGAGGCCGCGACGAGCCACAGATCCTCGCGACGATCCCGCAGCGACAAGAGCTCGACGCGATGACCCGCGAGCCGATGGAAGAGGTCCGCGCGGAACGTGCCCGCCTCCACCATGCGTTCGAGGCCGCGATTCGTGGCCGAGACGAACCGCACGTCGACCTTCACCGGCGCCGTCGCCCCCACGGGCCGCACCTCGCGCTCTTCGAGCACGCGGAGCAGCGCCGCCTGCGCGGGCGGCCGGAGCTCGCCGATCTCGTCGAGGAACAACGTGCCGCGATCGGCCGCGCGCACGAGGCCGGGACGATCCTCGAGCGCACCCGAGAACGCGCCGCGCCGATGCCCGAAGAGCTCCGCCTCGACGAGCGACTCCGGCAGCGCGCCGCAGTTCACCGCGACGTACGCCCCCGATCGCCCCGAGAGCGCGTGGATCGCGCGCGCCGTGACCTCCTTGCCCGTCCCCGTCTCGCCCGTCACCAGGATCGGCAGCGTCGCCCGCGCGATCACCGCGAGCGTCTCGTACGCGCGGCCGAGCGCGGGCAAGAGCGTCGCGAGGCCGGGCGCCTTCGCCTTGTCCCACGAGACCTCGACGATGGGCGGATCGTCGGGCGCGACGCCGAGTCCCTCGCGGAAGACGAAGAACGTGCGGCCGAGCTCGATCAGATCTCCGTCCGCGAGCGCCGCGCGCGTGATCGTCTCGCCGTTCACGCGCGTGCCGTTCTTCGAGCCGCTGTCCTCGATCGTGAACCGGCCGAGGACCTTTCCGATGCGCGCGTGGTTCGTGGACATCCAGGCGTCGTCCACGCGCACGGCGAGCCGCCGTGATGGTACGTGCTCAAACGATCGCGCGGAGCCGCGGCCGAAGGTGACCTCGTCGAGGCCCGCGAGCGAGAGGCGCGCGGCGGGGGCGAACGGGCGGTGGCTCTCGAGGCAGAGGAACAGGAGCGGCGCGCGGATCACCCCGCGATCGCTGCCCGCGTCTCGCGTCGGCGAGAGCGTCTTCGTGTCGCTGCTCGTCATCGAAGAGCCGTTTTACTTCATGCGGCGAACGAAGTCGCGCAGGCCCGGATCCGCCCCGGCCCAGGCCTTGTCCACGGCGACGTCGAGCTCGCGCGCTTCGTCCGGCTTGCCCGCCGCGCGGAGCATCTCCGCGAGCCGGATGCGCGCCGCGATCGCGTCGAACGGCGCACGCCACGGGAGCACGAGGCAGTCCCGGTACGCCTCCTCCGCTTCTTTCTTCGCGCCGCGCGTCTCCAGCGCGAGGGCCTCTTCGAAAGACCCTCGCTTGCCCTCGGCCGCTCCCTTCTCGCGCCCGAGCAAGCGGCGGATCCGCTTCTCGTCCTTGGCGAGCGCCTCCGCTTGTTTCTCGCGCCCGAGGGCCTTCTGACGCCCGCCTTCGAGTCTCCAGGCTTCGAGCGCGTCGTCCACGCGCCCGGAGAGGAGCATCGCGCCGATGCGCAGCGTGGCGCCTTCGTGGTTCGCCTCGGGATCGGGCTCGCCGAGGAGCTCCTCCGCGGCCGTGATCGCCGCCGCCCCGTCGAGCGAAGCGAGCGCGATGAGCGCGCGATCCCGCGCGAGCCCCGCGCGCGTCGCCGACTCCACGCCGAGGATCCGCCGGAGCGCCTCCGCTTCGCGCGCCTCCTCGATCCGGCCTGCGCTGAGCAGCGTCGGGACCCACATGCCCCGGAGCTCCGGCAGCGTCGCGCTCGTCCAGCCGAGGAAACGCGAGAACCGCGCGTCGTCCTCGTCGGCCGAGGGGAGCGCGCAGTACAGGATCGGCAGCGCCATCGTGGGCCAGCGTTTGGCGAGCCAATCCGCCATCGGCAACGTCTGATCCGTCACGATGCACCCGCACGACGTGTAGAGCGCCGCGAAATCCGGGTCCTCCGCGAGCTCGCCGTACGATTGGAGCAGGAGCGTCACGCCCCGGCCCACCTCGTCGTCGTTCGCGGGTTGTACGTACGTGCGGAGCAGGCCTTCGATGACGCTCGCGCGACCCTTGGGCAAACCCTGGAGGCGCCCGAGCGCGGCTTCCTTCGCCGCCCGGCTTTTCGCCGGATCTTCCTTGTTCCGCAGATCATACGCGAGGAGCGCATGCGGCACGGCCGATCCTGGGTCTGTCCGGACGAGCGCTTCCGCTTCGACGCCGTCGCGCGCCGCGAAGCCGAACGCGCGCCGCCGCACGAAGCGCTCGATCCGGAACGCGCTCGCCTCGTCCGAAGCGCCCCATCGCACGAGGTACTCCTTCGACGGAGCCGGCCGGGTGAGCGCGGGCAGGAGCGCCTGGATCGCGGCGTTCGTCGCGGCGATCGGCGTCTCGCCCTTGCCCTCGGCCCGCTTGCCGGCGATGGCGAGCGTGACCTTCGTCGTGCCGTCGCCAAGCTCCGCGGTCACGTCGAGCTGCGTGGCGGGTTCGTTCTTCCAAACCACGCCGAGCTCGACCGCGAGGCGCGCGCAAGCCCCTTTGCCGAGCGCGTCGCCGAGCTTTTCCGTGGCGCCCGGCCCGGTGATCGTCGCGGCCGTGCACTGGACCGCTTCGACGATCACGGGGGGCGCGGGCCGCGGAGGCGGCGTCGGGGCCTCCGGGTTTCGTCGCAGGAGCAAGACGCCGCTCACGGCGAGCGCCGCGATCCCGAGCGCCGCCGCGATCCTCCGCCCGAGCGATCGCCCGTTCGCCTTCGGCTCGTCCGCGGGCGCCTGCGAGATCGCCGCGGCCTCCTTCACGGTGACGACCTTCGGGTTTGGCGCGGCGCTCTTCTCTTCGCCCCCAAACGAAAGCGTCCGCGTCCGCGGCTCCGCGTCCGCGACCTCGGGCACCGTCTCCGCGTCCGGCGAGGCCACGCGCGCGCGTGGCTCCGGCGCCGCCTGCATCGCGCTCTCCGCCTTCACGTCGAGCGCGTACGCGAGCGCCTCGGCCGCCGCGCCTGCGCTCGGGAAACGATCCACGGCTTCCTTCGCCGTCGCCCGCGCGAACCACGCGTCGAACGCGGCGGGCAGCGTGACGCCGGCTTTCGCCGCGCGCGTCGAGGCGGGCTCTTTCGGCCCGTCGAGCGTCACGAGCGCGAACGAGAGCGTGTTCTCCGAGGCCTTCGCCTCGTCGGCCCAGTACTCGCGCCCGGCGAGCAGCGAATACGCGACCATGCCGAGCGCATACACGTCCACCTGCGGACCGACCTTGCCGTTGCGGAGCTGCTCGGGCGCCATGTAGAACGGCGTCCCGACGGCCGCGGTCGATCCTGCCGTCTCGGCCACGCGCTTCACCACGCCGAGATCGAGCAGCTTGATGCGCGGCGCCTCGCCCGCGCGCTCGGCCACGAACAGGTTCGACGGCTTCAGATCGCGATGCACGATCGACGCGGCGTGCAGCGCGTCGAGCCCGCGCGCGGTCTGCGTGATCCACGTCGCGACCTCCTCGGGCGGGAGCGGGCCGAGCCGCGCTTTCCTGCGGCCGAGGTCCTCGCCGCGCAGCAACTCCATCACGAGGAACGGGCTTTCGGTCGCCTCGTCGACGCCCGCGTCGAGTACCTCGACGACGTGCGCGCTCTCGACGAGCGCGGCGGCGCGCGCTTCGAGCCGGAACCTCTCGCGCAGCGCCGGGCTCTCGGCGACGTGCGGCAGCATCACCTTGAGCGCCGAGGGCCGCTCGGTCTCGAGGTGCCGCGCCTCGTAGACCTCGCCCATGCCGCCCGCGGCGATTCGACGTACGAGCCGGTAACGTCCGGCGAAGACCGTGTTCTCGGGGAGCATGGGGACGTGATCGAGCGAGCCGGATTCTGCACGGTCTCTCGGAGGCGAGGTATCTTTTTGGTATACTCGCCGAATCCTTTGGCAGCGGCCTCGGGCCGCGGAGAGGTTCGCGATGGTTACCTTGGAGGATGGAAAGCGATGGTGCGTCGCCCTGGCCATCACGCTCGGCGCATTCGCTTGCTCTTCGGGCGGCGGCGAGAGCGCGGGCGGCGGCGGCACGGCTGGCGCGGGGGGCGTTGGGGGCGTTGGGGGCCCGGGCTCGGGCGGCAATGCGGGGACGATGGCGGTCGCGTCGTCGTCGTCGAGCGTGGGCGCGGTGGCGAGCTCATCGGCGAGCGTGGGCTCCGGCGGCGCCGGCGGATCGATGGGGTTCGTATGCGACCCGCCCGCCGAGCCGGGCAGCCTCTACGAGCACGCGGTCGAGTCCTACGACGTGAACGACATCGACGCGGTGCCGCTCTGCAAGTACCGCGGGGAGGTCTTGCTCATCGTCAACACCGCGGCCGCTTGAGGCTATACACCGCAATATGCGGGCCTCCAGGTCTTGGAGGAAAAGTTCAGCGGTCAAGCGTTCCACGTGCTCGGCTTTTTGAGCAACGACTTCGGCAATCAAGGAGGTTCGGACGAGCAGATCGGCGGGTGCATCGACAGCTATCATTTGAGCTTCAAGCAATTCGCGATCGGCCACGTGAAGGATCCGGACGGCGCCGGGCCGGAGACGCCGCAGCCCGTGTGGCAATGGATCCTCGCGCAGCAAAACCCCGGCCCCGCGCCCACGATCGAGCCCTTGTGGAACTTCCACAAGTACCTCATCTCGAAGGACGGAAAGCTCGTGGCGCAGTGGACCTCGTCGACCTATCCCGGCGACGATCCCCAGAACCCGAATGACAGCTTCGAGACGAACCCCATCGTCCAGGCCATCGAGGCCGAGCTCGCCAAATAGCAAATTCGTTTCAGCGCGCGTGCCGGTGCTCGACCATCAAGCAACGGTCCTGCACGACCTCGATCCCCGCGGCGGCGAGGCGCTCGGCGACCTCGTCGTTGCGGATGCCCGACTGTAGCCAGACGACCTTCGGGCGTTTTGCGAGGATGTCGTCCACGTGCGGCGGGAGGTCGCTCGGGCGCCGGAAGACGTCGAGGATGTCGATCTCGCCGGGCACGTCCGCGAGGCGCCGATAGACGGGCTGGCCGAGGATGCGCGTGACGTCGGGGTAATACACGGGCACGGGGACGACCTCGACGCCCGCGCCCTGGAGATACGCGGGCACGTAATGGGCGGGCTGGTCGGATTGCTGCTCGGTCTTGATGCCGAGGACGGCGACCCGCTTTGCATGGCGGGCGATCTCCGCGATGCGCCGGCTGTCCGTGACGATGCGTCCCTTCGGTTCGGCTGTGGCCATGCGGCGGAGCCTAACCACGGGCGCCGGGGCGCGCACGTCACGGCTTCGGGACGAACAGGAATTGGCCGCTCTTCGGCAAGCTCGCGTCGAAGCGGAAGAGGGTCGGCGTCTGCTTCGCGTCCTTCTTGTCCTGCACCGAGCGGGGAACACGCTCCTTGACGAACTTCGCGAGCTCCTCGTCCGTCACCACGTGATCCTCGTTCGCGTCGGCCCCCGCCGTGCCCGCGGCCGAGACGCTGAGCCCTTCGAGGAGGAACGCCGTCATCGCCGAATGCCCGCCCCAGGCCCACGCGCGCTCGTCCGGGTCGTCCTCCCACGCGCGCTGGCCCTTGCTGCCTGCCGTGAGCACGACCTCGGCGCGCTCTTTCCACAAGGAGCCGAGGTGCGTCTCGAGCTCGTCGTCGCCCTTCGCGCCCACGGCCCACCCGCTGTAGCAGCAATCGAGCAGGAGCATCACGTGTTTCGAGGGCACGCCTTTGCGGATGTCGCTCACGAGGTCCTGCATGTCCCAGCCTTTGTGCGAGCTCGGCAGGCTCGCGAGCTTGCCGAAGAACTCCGCGGGCTGGAGGACGCCGTAATCCTGGCGCGCGCCTTTGATGTAACCGCCGTGGCCCGAGTAATAAAAGAGGAACGAGCTGTCCTCCTTGTCGCCGAACCGCGCGCGGAATTTCTCCACGGCGAGCTTGAGGCCCTCGGCCGTCGGAGCGCCGTCCGCCTTGTCGCCCGGCGCGGGCTGGTCGACGAGGTAGATGATGTTTTCGCGCTTGTAGCCGTATTTGTGGACGAGCAGATCGCGCATGGCCCGCGCGTCGCGGCAAGGCGAATGCAAGGCGTGCTCGCCCTCGTAGCCGCACACGCCCGCGATGAGCGCGTAAGGCTCGATCGAGCGAGGGCCGTCATTCTTCGCGATGAGGCTGATCACCTCCGCCGCAGGCAGCGGATCCCCCTTGCTGCCCCGCGGACGGCCCTCTTTCGCGGGAGAGGTCGCTTCGGTCGTATCGCCGTCCGAAAGGGCCGCCGGCCGCGCGTCTGCGACCGCCGCGGGTTTGTCCTCTTTGCGCAGGAAAAAACCAACCCCGAGCGCCCCCGCGAGCGCCGCGGCCGCGAGCGCGCCCGCCGCGACGAGCCGCCCGCGCCCGTTCCCCTTTCGAATGGGCCGGAGCCGCAATTCCTTTTCGAGGCATGCGACGACCTCCTCGAACGAGAGCGCCGTCCCGTCGCGCGGCGCCGCCGCGAGTGTGCCGCCGTGATCCTTGCCGTCGTACCAGGGCGCCGCCTCTTTCCCTTGCGCCGCGCGCGCTCGGTTTTCCCGCTCCCCGAGCGCCTTCGCCAGCAGCCCGACCTTCGCGCGGCTCGCGGGATCGGCGCTGAGGACGATCATCTTGTTCTCCTGCTCGACGAGCAGGAGCGGATATCCACGACCGCCCGGCGCGCGGGCGTCCGTCCTCGCCCACAGCTTGAATTGCGTCGCGATCGGCCGCTGAATGCAGAGCAGCGGGAGCGTCCGCGCGACGCCGCCGCTCATCGACGCAGGCAATGCGGCGACGAAGCCCAGGCTCCGACCGAGGTCCTCCTCGTAGAGCTTGTGGTCCTGCGCGAGCAGCGCGACGAACCGTTCGAGCCGCGCCTCACCCGCGACGAGGTCGTCGTCATAGAGGCGCGCGCCCGCGGCGAGCTTTTTCCCGACGATCGCGCAAAATGCGAGCGCGTCGTCCAGGAATGCCTCCCGCCGCGGCGGGTCTTCGAGCAAATGGTGCTGCGCGAGCGCGAGGTAGACCGCCTGCGTCGCGTGCTCGGGTAGGACGCGGTCCGGCCAGAGGCCCTGGCGCACGTCGCCCGCATACCGGCACATCGCCTCCCACGCGGCCGGGAGCGGCTCGCCGCGGCGCTTGCAGGTGAGCAGGTAAAGCGCCCAGACCTCGTCGAGGTGCGGAAACGATCGAATCGCGATCGTGGCGCCTTCGAGCGCGGGCCCCTCGGCGGCGAACGGGGCCTCGCCGCGAAAGACGAGCAGCGAGAGCGAATCGTGCCCCGCCGCGGCCTTTCGATCGAGCCAGAGCGTCGCGCCCTCGGGGCGGACGCCGTCCGCGGCCCATACGAGCGAGAGACCTGCGAGAGGACCGGAGACGCTCATGGTGACGTTCCTCGACGATTATTGTTCGAGCGATCGGGCCTGGAAGAGCTCGCCGGCAACCTTCTTGAACTGCGCCTGGGTGGGCTTTTTCGCGAAGACCGAAGACCGCACCATCTTGCCGCCCGCGAGCGCAGGATCCATCGTCACGGCGCCGCTCGCGTCGATGCGATACGCGCGGTCGGCCACGCCCGCGGAGGGCGTCCCGGTGAAAAGGACGAGGTCGAAGCGGCCGTCCTGATCCGTGTCGTAATAGGTCCACTCGGCGCCGTCGCGATGCAGGAACGCGAATTCGGGCTTGAACTTGCCGCCCGTGATCACTTCCTGCGCCGAGAGTTTGCCCGGGGCGGGGCTGTCCTTGTTCACGTCGACGATGAGCGAGGTCGACGTCATGCCCGCCGAGACGATGACGGCCTTGTCCCAGCCGGTCTTCGGGCCGAACGCGGTGCTCCATCGCGAGGTGTCGCCGAAGCTGAAATAAATGCCTCCGTGCCGCAGCGGATCCGGGAACGAGTCGAGCCCGTCGTCGGCGATCGCCGAGGTCGCCGAGGGAATGGCGCGCACCGCCACGCGGCCGAGCCGCGTCGCGAGCGTGCCATTTTCGAGCAGGCGCGGGCGCAACATCTTGCGGCCCACGTGCTCGGGCGCGGGCTCCTTCCGGCCGTCGGGGCCGAGGCGGTACGCTTCGAGCGCGACGCCCGTGCCGACGCGGCTCGTGTACGTGAGGAAATCGAATTTGCCGTCGTCGTTTCGATCGTAATAGACCCAGAGCCGCGGGCCCTGCGCGATCATCGTGGCCTCGGCGTCCACCGCCTGCTTTTCGAGGAGCGCCTGCGCCGCGTCGTTCTTGTGGACCTCGCCGAGCGTGCCCTGATCGACGTCGAAGACGAATCCATGGCTGTAGACCGAGCGCGTGACGAGCGTGTCCGTGCGGCCGTCGCCGTCCATGTCCTCGATCGCGACCTCGCGGCCGCCGCCGAGCAGCGGGCTCGGGAGGTTTTCCGCGAGCTCGCCGCCGCGCGACTCGACCATCGACGCGCCGAGCGTGATCGCCCCGAGCCGCGCGAGCGCGCTTCGCTCGGCGGTTTGTCCGACGAGATCGGGCTGGATCATGGGGCCGCCCGAGCCGAGCGCGTCGTCGCGGCCGAGCTTGCCGTTCTTGCCGATGCGGTAGCCGTGGGTGACGCGGCCCGAGCCCCGTTCGTCATGAAGAACCACGTCGTACCGGCCGTCGTCGTCGGTGTCGTACCAGGCGAAGCTGCCGGCCGGCGTGGCCAGGTAGATGACCTCCGCGTCGAACCCGCGCTTGCCGTAGAGCGCGGCGACGTCGGGTTTGCCCGCGCCCTCGCCGATCGTGCTCTGGTCGAGATCGTAAAACCGCGCCATGGCCGCACGGCCCTCGGTGCGCAGGACGTCGTAGCGGCCGTCGAGATCCGCGTCCTCGATCGTCGCCTCCTCGCCGCCGTCGAACCACGGGTCGGGCAGGACGTCCGCAGGCTGGACCGGGATCTCCGAGAGGAACGCGCGGATCTCGGAGACGTGCACGTGGAAGGTCGCGCGGTTCTCGCTGTTGCCGTAGCCGAAGCTGTTCAAGCCGACGAGCTCGTTCCCACGATTGACGAGCGGGCCGCCGCTGTCGCCCGGCCAGTTCGGGCAGGTGGATTGCACGACCATGAGGGGTTTGTCGTGTTCTAACACCTTCTTCAGGCCCTCGAACATCTCCTGCTTGCGCTTCGGGCATGCGTCGTCGCCCGCGGTTTCGGCTCCGCTGCACTCGAGCGAGACGAGCTGCGAGAGGTGCGTGGCGAGCTTGCCGACGGCCGCGACCTCGCCGTCCTTGATCGCCCAGACGAGGCCCGAGCCGGCGTGGCCGAGGCTCGCGACGGGCTCGCCAGGGGCCGGATCCTTCGCCGCCGGGCGGATGAAGGGCAGGTCTTTGGGGTTGCCTTCGAGCTTGATGATCGCGAGGTCACGCACCGGATCGGCCTTGTGCACCCAGGCCGTGATCGGCTTGTTCGTGCGCTCCATGGCGCCCGATTTGTCGATCTTGCCGAGCTCGACCGAGACCTTGATGCGGAAGTCCTCGCGCTCGCCGCTGTCGATGACGTGGTTGTTCGTGAGGATCCAGCCGGTGGGGCCGACGATCACGCCGGTGCCGAGGCCCGTGGGCGTCCGGATGATCACGGTGGCCGGCGCGACGGCGCGGTAGTTCTCGCGCACGTCGCCCTTGCCGCCCTCGGGCAAGGACGCGAGGGCGCTCTTCGTGCTGGCGGCGTCGGGGCTCGGCAAAAGCTCGGCGCGGCGCAAGAGGTCGAGCATGCCGCGGCTCGGGACGCGCGCGGAGCTCGGCGCCTGGGCCTTCGGCGCGTCGGCTTTCGCGGCCTTCGCGGCGGCGACAGGTTCGCTCTTCGCGCTCGCGGGATCGGGCGGAGGCGCGGGCGTCGCGCCGCCGCAACCCGCGACGAGGGGCCCGAGGATCGCCGCCGCGACGTACCCCGAGGACCCGCCCACCTTGCCGAACCATCGCTTGCCCATGTGTTTCCTCCGAGCGCGCTACCGCTCTCGACCCATACCAAATTCGGGGCCGTTCAGAAACCCCCGGCCGCGAACGGTGCTTCGCGCGGTCCCCTTGGACGGCCGATGTCACTGGATCTTCGAGGGCCAGGGGTGCCGAGCGCCACGAAAGGCCCCGCGGGCGGGTGTGGTTTTGCCGCTGCTTCGGGCTTCGAGTCCTTGCATTCAGGAGCGCCCTGCCCGATGCTTGGAGCTCGGAGGAATAACATGCGCACGAAACGAACCTTTTTCCTTTGCGCGTTCGCTGCTTTCTCTCTCGGCGGCGCGGCGCTCGGCGTGGGCTGCTCCGGCGGTGAGAACTCGGCCTCGGGCTCGGCCAACACGGGCGGCAACTCGTCCGGCTCGTCGCAGGGCGGCGGCGGTAATGGGCAAGGGGGCGGCGGCAATGGCGGCGGCGATATCAACTTCTTCGACGCCGGGCCGGGCGACGGCGGCTTGACGGAGGACAGCGCCTGCGTGAGCCAGAGCTCCGAGGCGACGCTCGTGAAGAAGCCGGTCGACGTCATCATCTTGACCGACAACTCCGGCAGCATGAGCCAGGAGATCATCGGCGTTCAGAACAACATCAACGTGAACTTCGCTCAGATCCTGGATCAGAGCGGCCTCGATTACCGCGTCATTCTGATCGGCAAGCACGGCAGCGCGAACGGCTCGCAGTCGGTGTGCATCGAGGCGCCGCTCTCCGGCATTCCCGCGGGCGGCTGCGCGACGCCTCCGGCGCAGCCCGTGAACAACCCGGGCAAGTTCTATCACTACAGCGTCGAGGTCGCGAGCCACGACTCGCTCTGCAAGGTCCTCTCGACGTTCGGCGTGCAGGATGAGTTCGGCTTCGCGCCGACGGGCTGGAAGGAGTGGCTGCGGCCCGACTCGTTCAAGACGTTCATCGAGCTCACGGACGACGGCGTCTCCTGCAGCTACGGCGGCACGACCTACAACGACAGCAACAGCGTGGCCGGTGGCGGGACGGCCGCAGACAAATGGGACGCGGCGCTGCTCGCGCTGTCGCCGGAGAACTTCGGCACGATCGAGAATCGCAATTATCGGTTCTACAGCATCATCGCGATGGCCTACAACGACCCGGCGACCAAGCCGTGGGAGCCGAGCGATCCGATCATCACGGGCGAGTGCCCGACGGCCGCCGATCCGGGCACGGGATACCAGGGCCTGAGCAACATCACGGGCGGGCTCAAGTTCCCGCTCTGCGACACGACCTCGTATGACGCCGTGTTCAAGGCGATCGCGGACGGCGTCGTCGCGGGTGCGCAGGTCGCTTGCGAATTCGGGATTCCCGATCCGCCCATGGGCACGACGGTCGATCTGAACAGCGTCGTCGTCGATTACACGCCCGGCGACATGTCGCCGAACAAGCAATTCAAGCAGGTCGCGGACGCGGCGGCGTGCGCGCTGGACGCGTTCTACATCGACAAGGACACGAAGCAGATCATCCTCTGCCCGGACACCTGCGGTGTGGTCAAGAACGACGCGGCGGCCAAGATCGCCGTGCTCTTCGCCTGCGACCCGGGCGGCGCCAACTGATCGGTTGAAAAGGATTTATGCTCATTCGTAAAACGATCGTGACGGCCTCGGTCCTCGCCGGGTTGGTCCTGGCGTGCGGGCCCGAGGCAAACAATACGACGGGCGGCGGCGGCTCCGGCGGCGCGGGCGGCGGCGGCGCGGGCGGCGGCGGGACCGCGAAGGATCCGGCGGGACCGAAGGATCCGGACGCCGCGCTGAAAGCAGCGATCATCTTCGGGAGCTGCATCCCGGATGGCCACGTGGACAGCTGGCTCCGTGATTTCTACGCGGAGCGCGCGGGCGGCGAGGAGCTCAACGTCCGCGACTACACGCAATGCCTCGCGAGCAAGAGCAACGGCTGCAAGGCCGTCGAGGAGTGCCTCGGGATCACGGCCGATCTCAGCGGCCCCTGCCAGACCTCCTGCACGGGGAGCGTGCTCGAGACCTGCGACGACCAGCTCGCATTCCACGTCGATTGCAGCGTGCTCGGACGCGAGTGCTCCGCGGAGCAGAGGAATTGCGTCGACAAGAGCGTCCCGGTCGGGCCGGCCTGCAGCTACGACACGTACGTGGAGTCCTGCAAGGATGGCGCTCCCCTGACGTGCGACAACGAGGCGGAGACGAGCGGCCCCGTCTGCGCCGATTACGGGCTCGCGTGCAAGGCGCGGCCCTTCGGCGGCTTCGGGTGCGCCGGGACGGGCGCGACGTGCCAGTCGAACACGGAAAGCGCGCTCGGCATCGACTACTGGTCGGGCCTCGGGTGCGACGGGGCGGAGCTGCGCGCCTGCATCAACGGAGGCGAGCAAGCGGTCGATTGCAGCACGCTCGTGAAGGGGTTTGCCTGCAACACGGGCCCGGGCGGGACGAGCTTCTGCGGGCTCGAGGGCGAATGCGATCCCTACGAGGGGACCCATCCGACTTGTGATGGCGACTCGATCGTCGTCTGCAATGCAGGTCGGGTCGACAAGGTCGACTGCAAGTCGCTCGGCTTCACGGGGTGCAACGCGGACTGGGGTCGGTGCAGCCCGACGATCTACGACCAATTCCCCGCGCCCCAGCCCGAGCCCGGGCCGTGATTCCGCAGGCTGTCGATAAACTTGCTGTGCGCCCTGGATCGTCGGTCGTCGTCCTCGGAATACGCCTGTATTCCTGCGTCCTCCTCCCTAGCTCCAGGGCGCTCGCGGCGTTTCTCGACAGCCTGCTAAAGTCCCCCGTCTCGTAGCCACTCTCCAAATCGCTCGCCCATCATCAATGCCGTGACGTTCGTGTTCGTACTGACGATCGTCGGCATGAGGCTCGCGTCCGCCACGACGAGGCCCGAGACGCCACGCACGCGGCCGCGGCCGTCGGCGGCCGCCTCGGGATCCCCCTCCGGCCCCATCGGGACCGTGCCGGCGGGGTGATACCCCGAGCCCGAGCTCCATTCAATCCAGCGCGAGAGCTCGGGCCGGCTCCGGAGGACGCGGTCGCTCGGCCAGAAAGGGACGACGAGGTCCCGCATCGGCTTCGTGCGCGCGACGTGGCCGGCGAGCTCCATGGCCTCGACGGCGCAGGCGCGATCGTCGGGGTGCAGGATGGTGTCGAGCTCGATGAGCGGCTTCGCCGAAGGATCGGCGCTCGTCCAGGTGATGCGGCCGTGGCCGCGGGGTTTGCCCACGCAGCAGGAGATGCCGACGAGCGGCATGTAATTGCCGGGCCAGGCGAAGAACGAGAACGGCTGGAGCTGCATGTCGCTCGGAAAAGGGCTGCCCTCGGAGGTGTATCGCAGCACCGTTTGAATGAGGGGATGCTGGATGCTGGAGAAGCCATAGTTTTTCGGGACGAAGAGGGCGAGGGAGCCCGGGTGATCGAGCAGGCGCGCGCCCACGGCCGGGACGTCGGAGACGACCTCCACGCCGAGCCGTTCGAGCAAGGCGCGCGGACCGATGCCGGATCGAAGGAGGATCCCCGGCGTGGCGATCGCCCCGGCCGCGAGGACGACGCGGTTCGTCGAGACAACCTCGATCTCGCCGGAGGTCTCGACCTCGAGGCCCGTGACCTTGCCATTGTGGAAGAGGACGCGGCGCACGGTCGTCTGCGGCCGGATCGTGAGGTTTTCCCGGCGGCGGACGTCCTCGCCGAGGTACCCGCGCGCGGCGCTCATGCGGACGCCGCCGATCTTGTTCATCGGCTGCGGGCCGACGCCGAACGGCTCGGGGTCATTTTGATCGGGGCAGGCCGGGAAGCCGAGGGCGCGGCAGGCCTCCATGAAAGCGACCTGGAAGGGCGTGAGCTCCGCCGGCGGGTGGCGCCGGATCGGAATGGGGCCGCCGCGGCCGTGCCAGCGATTCTGGACGTCGTGATCGTCTTCGAGGCGCTTCAAGGCGGGCAAGCACGCGTCGAAGCTCCACTCGGGCAAGCCGAGCGCCGCCCATTCGTCGTAATCGTAGGGCTGGCCGCGGAGCGCGATGCAGGTGTTCACCGCGGAGGAGCCGCCGACGACCTTGCCGCGCGGATACATGAAGGGCTTGTGCCCCGGCATCGGCAGATAGGTAAAACCCCAGTCGTGGGCGGTCATCGAGTTGCGGGTGCCGTCCACGAGGTCTCCGGGCAGGGCCCCGCTCGGCGGATAGTCGGGCCCGGCCTCGACGAGTAGCACCTCGCGATCCGCGCGTTCCGTCGCGCGGGCCGCGATCACAGCGCCGGACGAGCCGGCGCCCACCACGATGGTCTCCGCATGCATGCGCCCGAGCCTACCATTTTTCCGCGGCGGTTCACGCTGCCCGGACGCTCGTGGTTCCATGGCAAACGGTTTTACAGGAAGACCCGCTTCACCTCGGCGGCGAGGGGCTTCTGCGCCCAGTCCGAAGGCAAGTGCCCGAGGGCGAGGGCGATCTTGCCGGCGGCGCCGGGGCGATCGGCGAGAGAGAGGCCCGCGAGGGCCGCGGCGATCGGGGCCGGGAGGCCGTCGGGCGCAGAGTCGCCGTGGGGCATCGTGAGGAGCGCGAGCACGAGGAGGGCGAGACGTTTGTCGTCGGCGGACATTGCGCCGAGCTTGGCGCGCAGGGTGACGGTGGTGCGGCGGAGCTCGGCGCGGAAGAGGCCCTCGCGGGCGGTGTGGCCACGGCCGACGAGGGCGGCGACGGCCGCGAGCGTGGCGCCGAGGTCGCCGTCGAAGAGGCCGTCGGCCTTTTGATGGAGGAGGAGCGCGCGGAGGCCGCCGTCGTCGGCCGAGAGGCGCGGGGCCGCGGGCGGCGGGCCGCCGGGCGGCGCGGATCCGGGAGGAGGCGGCGGGGCCGCGAATGCGGGGGGAGGCGCGCCCATGCCGGGAGGCGGGGGCGGGGCTCCCGGGACCGGCAACGCCGAACGGAAGGAAGGGGCGGCCGACGCCGGGGCGCTACGCGCAGGAGGCGGCCCATAACCGCCCATCGGCGCCGGACCGTTGTGGATGGGAGGAAGACCTAGCGCGACGTTGCGCGGCATGGGCAGGGCCATCGGGACCTTGCCTTCGATCGTCACGTTGCGATTCTCGGGATCCACGCCAACGAGCGCGACCTTGCGGTTCACCAGGCCAAACGTCGTCCCGAGGCCTTCGAGCGTGTCGTCGTCGTCCGGATCGAATCGATACGTGAGCCGCTTGTTGCGGAGCAGCGCCCATAACGTGGCCGCGCCCTCGGCGCGCGCGTCCGCGGGCACGGCGAGCGAGAGGGCGACGCGATGCTCCTCGCCGTCCGCGCGTTGCCCGAGGAGCACGAGGCGATCGCCCGGCTCGATCTTGCCGCGGAACGCGAAAAGGACAGGCTCGGCGGCGAAGAGGTCGATCGGGCCGGGGGGTTCGAGCATCTTCGGGCCCTTGCGCTCGCCGTCGCGCTCGACGAGCACCCGAATGCCCGTCCAGAGCGGCGCGGTGATCGCATTCTTGAGCCGCACGAGCGCGCGCTCGAGGTCCTCGTTCGTCGCGACGGGCATGTACGTGCCGCCGCCGAGCTGCGCGAGCTCGGCGAGCATCGAATGCTGGACGGCGTCGCCGATGCCGAGCACGTGCAGCCGCGTGTCGATGAGCTGGTCTTTGGCGGTTTTGAGCACGTTCGCCGCGTTCGCGACGTCGCCGTCGGTCATGAAGACGACGATCTGGAGCCGGGAGATCTGGTCGCGCGGCGTAGGGTTTGTCCAGGCAACCGCGACGTCCGTGCCGAGCCGCGCCGAGAGCGCCGCGCGGAGGGCCCTGGACGCCTCGGTGCCGCCGCGCGCCGTGATGCGCGCGATGAAATCGTCCGCGGCCGCGAGGTGCTCGTCGTCGAAGGGGACGGGCGCGACCGCGAGCGCTTCGAGTTTGTCGTCGAACGCAATCACGTTGAAGCGGTCCTCGGGGCCGAGCGAGCGCAGGGCCCCGCGCACGGCGCGAATGGCCGATTGCATGGGCGCGCCGCCCATCGAGCCGGAGCGATCGACGAGGAACGTGACCGCGCGCGGGACGACGAGGCCCTCGTCCGCGAACGCCGGCGGGATGATGCCGACCGCCGTGGACGGGCCATTCTGATCGGGGCCTTCGGTCGCGTCGTGGCGAATCCAGAACGCAGGTGCGTCGCCGCGGGGACGATTGGAGAGCTCGATCTGCACGTCGCGGTCGAGCGGGGCGTCGCGCACCTCGATCAGCCGCGCGCGCGCGCCGGCCTGCGAAATCGTGGTGGAATGCGAGGTGCACCGGAGGTCCGGGGGTTCGTCCGGGCCATGCTCGATCGTGATGTCGACGCTGGCCCGCGCGGCGAGCGTCGTCGGGCGGGGACGATCGAGCGCCGCGGCCTCGGTCAGCGTGACGTCCGCCCCGGTCTCGACGTAACGCGGCATGTACGTGAGCGGGACGATGAGCCGGTGGCCGTGGGCGATCGGAAGGAGCCTTTGATCGACCGTGAGCGCGACCTCGACGTCCTCGCCGGGCTCGATGGGCGCGATGCGCAATCGCGCGAGGTCCTCGCCCTCGGATTCGCCGAGCGCAGCCGATTGTCCGGCCTCCACGGCGCGCGTGTACTCGGCGCGGGCCCGTCCGCGCGCGCGGATTTTTCCTTCGATCGTGCGGCCGCCGAGCTTGACGACGAGCTCGCGAAGGGCGGCCATGGGCGGCAGCGGAAAGACGAGGTCCCCCTCCAGCGTGCGGCCGAGGTCGTTGTGGAACGTGACGACGATCCGAGCGCGCGAGAGGAGGCCGTCGACGTGGATGTCGGCGCGGACGCCTCGCACGGAGAGGAAATCGCCCTCCTTCGCGTCGCAGAGGAGCACGCCGTTGTCGTTCGGGGCGGGTTTTCTCGGCTCCTTTCGTCGTTTTTGCGGCTTGCCCCACGGCGCGCTGCGCGGCTGGGTCCAGACCTCGGGCGGGGCCTCGATGCGCAGGCACGTGTCGCAGATCTCGATCACGTCGCCGGGCGCAAGATCGAGCGGGCGCTGGATCGGTTCGGCATTGACGAACGTGCCATTGGACGAACCGAGATCCTCGACGCGGATCCTGCCGTCCTGGCATTCGATCCGGGCATGGCGCCGGGAGGTGCCGATCGATCCGAGGAGGACGTCGCAGCCGTTTCCGCGGCCGAGCAGGACGGTCGGCTTGTCGAACGTCTCGCGCGTCTCTTTCCCCCTCGCCCCCTCGATGACGACCGTGAACATGCCCGCCTCCTCACACACGCATTTCAGGATCGTTCCCTGGCGTCAAGGGTTGACGCGCTGAGCTTCAGCTTCCTAGCATGCTCGCAATGCTGGCCGAACGCCTCGGGACCGCCGAAAAAACGGGCAAGCTCGATCTGCGCGGCCTCGTGCTCGGCCAGGTCCCGCCCGCGATCCGCTCCCTTCGGAACCTCGTCGAGCTCGATCTCGGGAGCAATGCCCTCGCCGAGGTGCCCGCGTGGCTCGGCGAGCTTTCGTCGCTGGAGGTCCTCCGGCTCGAACGCAACGCCCTCGAAGATCTGCCCCGCAAGCTCGGGCGGCTCGACAAGCTGCGCGTCCTCGATCTCAGCCACAACAAACTCCCGTCGGTGCCGTCGTTCGTCGCGGATCTGCCGGCGCTCGCGTCGCTCGACCTCGGCCAGAACCGCGTCGAGTCCGTGCCGCGGTGGCTCGCCGACCGGAAGGCGCTCCGCGCGCTCGTGCTCGGAAAGAACCCGCTCGACGCGTTCCCGGAGCCAGTGCTCGCGCTCTCGGGCCTCACGGAGCTCGGGCTCGCGGGGCTCGGGTTCGAGGCGCTGCCAGGCGATCTCGGCGCGCTCGCGGCGCTCGAGAAGCTCGACCTCGGGGACAACCGCCTCTCGGGGCTGCCCGCGTCGATCGGGACGCTCGGTGCGCTCGCGGCCGTCGTGCTGCGCGGAAACAGGCTCACGGCGCTGCCGCCCATGCTCCCGGGGCTCGGGCTGCGCGCGCTCGACGTGTCGGGCAACCGCATCGGCGCGCTGCCGCTCGCAGGGCACGCATGGGAGGCGATGGAGGCGCTGGAGCTCGGCGACAACCCGCTCGTCACGCTGCCCGAGGAGGTCTCCGCGTTCACGGCGCTGCGGCGGCTCGATCTGCGGAGCACGTGGCTCGAGAGCCTGCCCGACGTGCTCGCGCGGCTCACGGGGCTTCAGACGTTGCTCGTCGCCGGGTCGCCCGTGGGACTGCGCGATGGCAAGCCGCCGGACGTGATCTTCGCGCTGGAAGGGCTCGAAGAGCTCGATCTGTCGCTCACGGGGATCACGGCGCTGCCCGAGTCGATCGGCAGGCTCACGCGCCTCAAGTTCTTGTGGCTCCAAGGAAATCCGCTCGCGAGCGTGCCGGACGTGCTGCGGTCGATGAAGCACCTCGAAGAGCTCGACCTGACGGACACGCCGTTCGGTCGCACCGAGGAGGTCGAGGCGCTCACGGTCGCGCTGCCGACGGCCCGCGTGGTGTGCGTCGATTGGGCGGCGACGTACCGCTCGATGCTGGAGGACGTGTACATCCTGCGGGATGATACGGGGCTCGATGATGTCGAGATCGCGAAGTGGGTGATCGCACGCGAACGCGGGGGGCGTTTGCCGGCGGCGGGGCGGCTGCGGCCGGTGGACGAGGAGGTGCTCGCGCGGCTGCACACGCTGGTCTTCGTGCAGGCGCCGCGGCGGCGCGCGACGACGCGGGCCGCGGTGGGGGTGCTGGTCGATCTCGTCGCCAAGGATCAGCTCGGCTGGCACGAGGTGCTGGAGCAGATGCTCGAGGGCGCGCAGGCGAGCGGCGGGACGAAGAGCCGTCGCACCGGAGACATGGGGCGATGAAGGAGGAGGCAGCGCGGATCGCCGAGCTCGAAGCGGAGGTCCGGGCGCTGCGCGCGCGCGTCGCGGAGCTCGAAGCCGCGGCCGTGGGAAAACCAGAGGCGTCGGAGGAGCGCTTCGACGAGGCGTTCGTCGGCTGGAACGCCGAGGGTCTCGTGCGAGCGACGATCGGCTGGAGCCTCGAAGGGGCCGTGACGCGCTGGAGCGAGGAGGCGGCGCGGCTCCTGGGATACGCGCGCGAAGAGGCATTGGGGATGCCGATCACGGACCTGATGGGCACCCATCGGCGGACGGCGGAGGAGCTTCGGCAATGGGCCGACCGGATGATGGCGCGGCCCGCGGCGGCGATGCGGACCCCCTTCACGACGCGCGACGGGCGGCCCATCCAGCTGCAATGGTCGCACACGGTGCTGCGCGGCGCGGAGGGGCAGCCGACGGAGATCCTGTCGGAGGTCGAGGACGTGACCGATCAGCAGGCGACGGAGCGCGCGCTGCGCGATAGCCAGCGGCTCTTGCTCGCGGTGCTCGACAACACGCCGAGCTACGTGTTCGTCAAGGATACGCAGGGGCGGTTTTTGATCGTCAATCGGCAGGTGGAGACATACCTCGGGAAAACGCGCGCCGAAATCGCGGGGCTGACCGATTACGACATTTTTCCGCGCGACCTCGCCGCGTTTTTCCACCGGCAGGACGATGAGGCGCTCCGGACGGGCCGCGCCATGCAGTACGAGCAGACCTTGCCCTCGCCGGACGGGCCGCTCTCGTACCTGGCGCTGAAGTTCCCGGTGCTCGACGCGCAGGCGAACCCGATGGCGATCGCGGTGATCTCGACGGACATCACCGAGCGCAGGCGCGCCGAGGAGGAGCAAGCGATGCTGCGCGAGCAGGTGATCGAGGCGCAGCGGGCCGCGCTGCGGGAGCTCGCGACGCCGTTGATGCCGCTCGCCGAGGGGGTCGTGGCGCTGCCGCTCGTCGGCGCGATCGACGAGGAGCGGGCCGACGAGATCATGCATGCGCTGCTCGACGGCGTGAGCCGGTATGGCGCGCACACGGCGATTCTCGACGTGACGGGGGTCCGGAACATGGACGCCCACGTCGCGAGCGCGCTCGTGGCCGCCGCGCGCGCGGCCGAGCTGCTCGGGGCGCGCGTGGTCATCACGGGGATCCGCGGCGAGGTGGCGCAGACGCTCGTGCACCTCGGCGAGGGGCTCGGCGGTCTCACGACGCGCGGGACGCTGCGGGCAGGGATCGCCTGGGCGCTCAGGCGCTGACGTCGGCGCGGTAAGGTTCGAGCGTCGCGCGGAAGGTGTCGGTCCAGGGGACGGGCCGGTGCGTCGTGGGATCGACGCGCACGACGGTGCGGGTGCCGCGGGCGAAGTCCTCGTCCTGGTCGGTCGGCAAGATGCGAAAGCCGAAGGTGAGGCTCGACCGTCCGAGCTTCTCGACCCAGACGCGGACGCGCACGTCACGGACGCCGACGACGGGCCGGAGGTATTCGATGTTGTTCGCGCGGACGAAGTGGAACTGGTCGGGGTTCTTCTGGGCGTCGAGCACGCCGCCCCACCCGATGTGCTTCCAGAAGGAGCCGATCGTGCGCTCGATGAGCAGGAGATACCGCGCGTTGTGCAGGATCTGGAAGGCGTCGAGGTCGTCGAAGTAGACGCCCATGAGCGTCTCGTGAAAGCGCGTCATGGGGGCGGAGGGTAGCAGCTAGAACATCGAGCGGTTTGGACAACCGCTCGATGTTCTAGCCTTGTTTTGTCCCGAGGGGGACGCCTCGCGTCCCCCTCTCGTCCGGGCAAAGCCCGGACGATTCACCCCCCGAGGCGAGCTCGCTTCGCGATCTCGCTGAGCGCCGAACAGTTCGGCGCTCTAGCCGGACGTGTCGAGCATCCCCGTGGCCCACGCGCGCGTGGAGGCGGCGCGGAGGGCGGCGACGCGGACGACGAGCACGACGCAGCCCGGGAGATACACGCGCGAGACGCGCGCGCCGAGCGGGACGAGGACGATCGCGACGACACAAACGACGACGCCGATCCACGCGAGGGCGACGCCGAGCGCGCGCAAGCGTTCGCGAGGGACCGCGGGCACGAGCGCGACGAGCGCGAGGTATCCAGCGAGGAAAAACGAGCGGTGCGCGAGCGCCGAGCCGACGAGCGCCACGAGGAGCCCCGCCGACGCGAGGATCGGGAGCGGCGCTTCGGATGGGGGCGTACGCGGAGGTGCCTTGGCCATAACGGCGATCGCGGCGAGGTTCGACCCGATACGATACCCCGGCGCTTCGCAGAGGTTCGCCAAGAAATTGTCTCCGCAAAGCAATTCGGAATGCCTGTGTCGTGGGTCACAATTATGGTCGTTCCGGACCAACGCCGATGCGAGCGCGGTTGACGCGAGGCGCGAGGGGACGGATGGCTGGGCCAATGAGGTTCTGGCTGGAGGGGCATACCCTCACCGAGGTCGTCCTCGAAGGGGAGGTGACGACGCTTTATCGAGGGTACCGGGACGTCGATGGGGCGCCCGTCCTCGTGGAGGCGCTGAACGAGGATTACCCGGCCGCGCGAGACGTGGCGCGGATCCGGCACGAATTCTTGGTGATGCGAGGGCTCGCGCTCCCCAGCGTGCCCGAGGCGCTCGGGCTGTCGCCGTGTCGCAACGGCGTGGCGCTCGTGCTTTCGGACGCGGGCAAGCGGCCGCTCGTCGAGCGGTTGCGCGGCGGGCGGCAAAGCGTGGGCGTGGTGCTGCGGCTCGGCGTGTCGATCGCGCGCGCGCTCGACCGCGTGCACCTCGTCGGGCTCGTGCACAAGGACGTCTGTCCCGCGAATCTCCTGGTCGACGACGGCACGCTGGAGGTGGAGCTCGTCGGATTCGGCCACGCCTCGCGGCTGCCCCGGGAAGACGGGCGCATCGCGGCCGCCTCGGCGATCGAAGGGACGCTCGCGTACATGGCGCCCGAGCAGACGGGCCGGATGAACCGCGTCGTGGATCCTCGCGCCGATCTCTATGCGCTCGGCGCGACGTTGTACGAGCTCGCGACCGGCGCGCTGCCTTTCGTGATGGAAGAGCCGCTCGAGCTCGTGCACGCCCACATCGCGCGCGCGCCCGTGCCGCCCCACGCGCTCGTGCCGGAGCTGCCGCGCGTCCTGTCGGACATCATCGTCAAGCTGCTCGCGAAATCGGCCGACGATCGCTACCAGCGCGCGCGGGGGCTCGAAGCGGACCTCGCGCTGTGCGCGTCGCAGTGGGAGGAGCACGGCCAGATCGAGCCGTTCCCCCTCGGCAGGCACGACCTCGGCGCGGAGCTCGTGCTGCCGCAGAGGCTCTACGGGCGGGAGCGGGAGCGGCAGCAGATGGCCCAGGCCTTCGAGCGCGCCGCGTCCGGGCGGCTCGGGGTGGTCGTGCTCTCGGGGCCGGCCGGGGTGGGCAAGTCGACGCTCGCGCGCGAGCTGGAGAGCGCGGCGGCGCTGCGCGGAGGGGTCTTCGCCGAGGGGAGGGCCGACGCGATCGGGAGCCCGGCGCCGTGTGGGTTGCTGTCGTCGGCGCTGCGGGACCTCGTGCGGCGGATCCTCGGCGGGCCGGCCGAGGACGCGCGCGCGTTCTTGCGGGAGCTCGCGCGGACGGTCGACGTGGGCGCGGCGGCGCTGTTCGCGCTCGTCCCGGAGCTCGAAGCGGCCCTCGGCGAGCGGGAGGCGCAAGCACCGCTGTCGGCAGCTGCGTCGAGCGGGAAGCTCGCGGTGCTCGTGCGCGCGCTGCTCGACGCGGCGAGCCGGCAAGGCCCGCTCGTGCTGTTTCTCGATGACGTCGGCGCGGCCGACGCGGACTCGATCGCCGTGGTGCGGGTCGTCTGCGCCGATGCGGCGGCGAAGCGGCTCTGCGTGGTGCTGTCGCGAAGGGAGAGCGCCCCCTCGGACGAGGCGCGGCTCCTGGATCTGCGCGAGCTGCGCCAGGCAGGCGTGGCCGTGACCGAGATCGCGCTCGGCCCGCTCGCGCCCTCGGACGTGCGCGCGTTGCTCGGCGACGCGCTCGGCGCGCCTGAAGATCGCGTCGCCGATCTCGCGGACGTGCTCTCGGCGGCCACGCACGGGAGCCCCTTCCTCCTGCGCGAGGCCCTGCGCGCGCTCCACGCCGAGGGGTTCGTGCGGTTCGACGCGGCCGCGGGCGCGTTCCGCTGGGACGTCGAGCTCGTGCGCGATCACCTCGGCGCCGAGGGCGCGCGGGATCTCGTCGGCGAGCGGGTCGCGGCGCTGCCTTCGCGCTCGCAGCGGATCCTGGAGCTCGCCGCCTGCCTCGGCCCGAGCTTCGACCTCGGCACGCTCGCGTGCGTGGCCGAGCGGGAGCCGGCCGCTGTCGCCGAGGACCTCTGGCCCGCGCTCGAAGCGGGCCTCGTCCTGCCGCTCTCGTCCGATTACCGCTTCGCGCACGCCTCCGCGGCGCCGCCTTCCCCGGGCGAGGCGTGGGACGTGCCGTACGCCTTCTCCCACGAGCGCGTGCACGAGGCCGTCTACGCGCGGATTCCCGCGTCACGGCGGCAGGACGAGCACCTGCGGCTCGGCGAGATCCTGGCCTCGCGCGGGGAGCACGGCGATCGCGGCCTCCTGGCGGCCGTCCGCCAGCAGAATCGAGGGCTCGCGTCGATGCGCGACGAGGGGAAGCGGCGCGCCCTCGCGGAGCGGGATCTCCTCGCCGGCCGGAGGCTCCAGGCGATCGGCGCGCTCTCCGAGGCGATCGCCTGCTTCGAGGCGGGGCACCGCGCCCTCGCCGGGGACGAGCCCCACGCGCTCTGGTTCGATCTGACCCGCGAGCTCTGCGCTTGCCTCGTGACGCGTGAGCCGAGCGGCGCGGCCGAAACGCTCGTCGCGGCGCTCGCCGCTGGCGCGCGGACGAAGCTCGAGCGGATCGAGGCGCAGCGGCTCGAGGTCGCCCGGCAGGCGTCCGCCGGCCACCCGATCGAGGCGCTCCGCGCGGGCGCGCGGGACCTCGGCGCGCTCGCGTTCGTCGTGCCGGACAGCGAGGCCGAGCGGCGCGCCGCGCTCGTCCGGGAGGCGCGCGCGATCGAGGCGGCGCTCGAAGGCCGCGCGCCGGGCTCGCTGCTGTCGCTTCCTGCCGCGCGCAGCCCGGAGGCCGTGGCCACGATGGCGCTCCTCCTCGAAGGGCTCGCGCCTGCGGGCGCCGTGAGCCGCTCGGCCACGGGGATCGTCGCGGCCGCGCTGGTGCGCGCGTCCATGGCCCACGGCAACACCGAGGCGTCGGCCGTCGGCTATGCGGCGTACGGCGCCGCGTTGTTCGTCCTGCCCGAGCTCTCCGAGGTCGGGCAGGCGTTCGGCGACCTCGCGCTCGCGCTCGCGGAGGACCTCGGCGAGGGGCCGCTCGCGTGCCGCGTGCACCTCGTCGTCGGCTCCATCCTGCACGCGCGCCGCCCCCGGCGCCTCGCGCTCTTCCATTTCCACCGCGCCGTGGACCAGGCCGTCGACGTGGGCGACCTGCCCACCGCGTGCCGCGCGGCCGCGGAGGTGCTCGCCGCGCGCTTCGAGCTCGGCGACGACCTCGCCCGCGCCTGCGACGAGGCCGAGCGCAGCCTCGCCCTCGCGCACCGCGCTCCGTGTGGCCAGGCTGCGTCCGATCCGACCGCGCGCGTCACCTTGCAGGCCGTGCGCAGCCTGCTCGGGCGGACCCGCGCGCCTGGCAGCCTCGACGGCGACGACCTCGACGAGGCCACCTTCTTCGCGGCGGACGAGGGCGGAGGCCGCGCGCGGGCGCGCTTCTATGGGCACGCCCGCCGCGCCGAGCTCCTCCTCCTGCACGAGGACGCGGCGGGCGCGGCGCGCGAGGCGCTCGCGGCGATGCCCGACCTCGCCGACGTCGAGGGCGAGTTCCTCGCGACGGACCTGCCCGTCTGGCTCGCGCTCGCGCTCCTCCTCGACGGCGCTGCGTTCTCCGCCGAGCGCGCGTCCCGCCTCGCGGGGGTGGACGTGATCCTCGAAGGCCTCGCGGCCCTCGCCGCGCGTTGCCCCGAAAACTATGAGCGCAAATGGCTCCTCGTCTCGGCCGAGCGCGCGCGGGCCGCGGGCGACGAGGCTCTCGCGCTCTCCCTCTACGAAAAGGCGGTCCGCGCGGCCGCCGAGAGCGGCGTATCGCGGGACGAAGCGCTCGCCAACGAGCTCGCCGCGCGTTTCCACCTCGAACGACGCCGCGACACGGTCGCGCGGGCCTACATGGGCGAGGCCTACCAGGCCTACCTCCGCTGGGGCGCGATCACCAAGGTCGACATGCTCCGCGAGCGGTACGGCTTTCTCCTGCCGCGCCGCAGCGTGGGCCCGTCGGCCGCGCCCTTGCCGGGCGTGCTCGGGGGCGAGTTCGACCTCGGCGCCGTGATGCGCGCGACGCGGGCCATCGCCGAGGAGATCGTGCTCGACGTCCTGCTCGATCGGGTGATGCGGGTGATCGTGGAGACCGCGGGCGCCCAGCGCGCCGTGCTCCTGCTCGATCGGGGCGCGGGCCTTTTCGTCGAGGCGGCCATGACGATCGACCCCGACCGCGTGCTCGTCGGCGTCGAGGCGGCCCGCATGGCGGGCGACGAGCTACCGCGCGCGCTCGTCGACGAGGTCGCGGCGACCCGCGCGCCCGTCGTGCTCGGCGGCTCGCGCGGATTCGATCGGTTCTCCAAGGATCCGTACCTCGTCGAGCGCCGGCCGCGCTCGCTCCTCTGCCTCGCGATGGCGCACCGCGGCCGCCTCTCGGGCGTGCTCTACCTGGAGAACCGCGCGGCGGCCGACGTCTTCAACGAGGCGCGCATCGCGGTCGCCTCCTTCCTTTCCTCGCAGGCCGCGATCGCCGTCGAGAACGCGCTGCTCGTGGCGAGCATCCAGCGCATGCACGAGGCGCAGCGGCTCGCGAACGAGCGCCTCGAGCACGAGGTCCGGGCGCGCACCGCAGATCTCGAACGCGAGCTCCTCGAGCGCGAGCGCGCCGAGCGGGAAAAAGAGGCGCTCCACGACGCGATGCTCGAAGCGCAGGAGGAGCGGCTGCGCGAGCTCTCGACGCCCCTCCTGCCCATCGCGGACGGGATCGTCGTGATGCCCCTCATCGGCGTGCTCGACGAGCGCCGCGCCGGCGAGATCCTCTCGGTGGCGCTCGCGGGCGTCTCGTCGAGCGGCGCGCGCGTCTTGATCCTCGACATCACGGGGGTGCGGGGGGCCTCGGCGAGCGTCGCGTCCGCGCTCGTCGCCGCGGCCTCGGCCGTCGGCCTGCTCGGGGCCGAGGTCGTCATCTCCGGCATCCGCGCCGCGGTGGCGCGCACGCTCATCGACCTCGGCCATCCGATGCAGGGCATCGCCACCCGGGCAACCTTGAAGGGCGCGGTTGCCTGGGCGCTCGCCCGGACCCAGCGTTAGGGTTGTCGCGACAGACGAGCGCGCGTCCTTTCGCAGACGGCCCGGCTCAGCGGAAGCCGCGCATGCCGACCATCATCCGCCCGCTCACGGCCGTCGCCGAGATCAGCACGCCGCCGCCGAGGCCGAGCAGCGCGACCAAGAGCAGCGTGTACGGCTGGATCCCGAGCAGCGCGAGGATGCCGAGGATCGCCGCGCCGATGCCCACGAGCGCCTGCACGCCTGCCGCGCCTTGCACCGCCTCGCGCGCCATGCGTACGCGTCGATCGTAGGGGAACGCCTCGCCGAGCTGGTTCACGGCGCTCGTCGCGCCCGTCGACAGGAGCAGGCCGCCGCCGAACGCCACGACGGACACGGCCGACAGCGTCAGCGGGTAGATGCCGAGCAGGACGAGGATGCCCATCACCACGCCTGCGGCGCCCGTGAGGAACTCCACGCCCACGCCTCCGCTGAACTCCATCTCGTCGACGCGCTGCCCGCTCACGCGCGACGCGAATTGATTGTACCGCGAGGCCAGCGCGCCGCCTGCGAACAGGAGCGCGGCGCCGATCGCGATGATGGCGATGGCGATCATCGTCTGCCGGGCGATCCCTGCCAGACCGAGGACCGAGAGCACGACGGCGGCGATGCCGCCGAGGGCCTCCACGAGCGAGCCGGCCGTCACGACCTGCATCGAACGCTCGCGCTCCTGCCGGTCGAGCTCGGGCGGCCGGGTGCCCGTCGAAGTGCCAATGTCCCTGTTGTCCATGCGTACGCCTCCCGTTCACCGCTCGGGGGCTCGGCCCCCGAAACCCCATCGATGGTTCGCATGCGGCGTGCCGGGAATGGTTCGTCCGGACAGGCGGGCTCGCCTTGTCTCCGCGCGCGGACCTCCACCCGCGCTCGGGCCGCCTGCACGCGCGAACCCTTCTCAGGCGCCCGCCCCGGACCGCGGGCCCTGCGAGAAAAACGTTCGCCGTTCTTGACAGGGTCTCGCTTTAGACACAGTCTAAGGTCCGTGAGGCCGACGAAGCCAACCAAGCCGATGACGGCGAGCACCGTGCTCGACGAGGCCGAGCTCCTCGAACGGCACGGCGTGCTTCCCTCGGCGCAGCGTTTGGCCATTGCGCAATACGTCTTGCGGACCGACGAGCACCCGTCGGCCGACCAGGTCTTTGCGAAGGTCAAGCGGGCGCTGCCGATGGTCTCGCGGGCGACGGTCTACAACACCTTGAACCTCTTCGTGGACAAGGGCCTGCTCCGGGCCCACGTGCTCGCGGAGGGCAAGGTGGTGTTCGATCCGAACCTCGCGCCGCACCATCATTTCATCGACGAGGAGACGGGCGCCATTCACGACGTCCCGTGGAGCGCGCTCGCCGTGTCGAACGTGGACGCGCTCGAAGGCTTCGACGTGCACGAATACCAGGTCGTGCTGCGCGGCAAGCTCAAGTAGGCCCGCCCCTCCTGACGCGCCCGCGCGTCCGAGGCTGGCTGCTTTTTTGCGCCGAGCGTTTAGACGAGGTCCAGAGCTGGACACAGTACAAAGCGGATTCTGAACTCGAAGAAGACACTTGAGGAGGAAGATATGTTGACGGTTTCCCAGAAGATCCCTGCGTTCAACCTGAAGGGCGTCGTGAGCCTCGACCAGGGCAAGGAGTTCCACGACATCAAGAGCGAGAACTTCCTGGGCAAGTGGCTCGTGTTGTTCTTCTGGCCGATGGACTTCACGTTCGTCTGCCCGACCGAGATCGCCGGCTTCGGCAAGCGTTATCAGGACTTCAAGGATCGCGATTGCGAGGTCCTCGGCCTCAGCACCGACACGGAATACGTGCACCTCGCCTGGCGCAAGCAGCACCCGGACCTGAAGGACCTGCCGTTCCCGATGGTCGCCGACACGAAGCGCGAGCTCTCCCAGGCCCTCGGCGTCCTGCACCCGCACGAGGGCGTGGCGCTCCGCGCGACGTTCATCGTCGACCCGAACGGCATCATCCGGCACGTCGGCGTGAACGACCTCTCCGTCGGCCGCAGCGTCGACGAGGTCTTGCGTGTCCTCGACGCGCTCCAGACCGACGAGCTTTGCCCCTGCAACTGGGTGAAGGGCCAGCCGACGCTGGAGGCGGGTTGAAGCCATGAGCGCGCTCGAGGCCATCCGCGCGAAGCTGCCCGACGCCGCGCGGGACACGAAGTTGAACCTGCAATCGGTGCTCGAGGGTGACTCGTCGCTCACGCGGGCACAGCGGCTCGGGATCGCGATCGCGGCGGCGGTGAACGCGCGGAGCGTGCCGCTGCGCGACGCGTTCCTCGAGCAGGCGCGCGCGGAGCTCGAGCACGCCGACGCCGTCATCGACGACGCCTATGCGGCGGCGACCTT
Source organism: Polyangium sp. 6x1 (assembly GCF_029946515.1). GTDB lineage: Bacteria > Myxococcota_A > Polyangia > Polyangiales > Polyangiaceae > Polyangium. The sequence goes on along the minus strand of NZ_JARZHH010000001.1, from coordinate 667,112 downwards.
GATGGCGATGAACAACGTCTATTACCGGTTCCGGTACCAGATCGGAAAGGAGACGTATTCGCAGCGCTCGCCGAAGCTCCGCATGAACCGCATCGGCCAGCCGAAGACCTCGAAGGTCGATTTCGAGCTCATGAGCCTCGCCGTGAGCGCCATGAACGGCTGCGAGGCGTGCGTGAAGTCGCACGAGGTGGCCGTCCTCGGCGGAGGCCTCGGCGAGGACCACGTGCACGACGCCGTGCGCATCGCCGCGACGATCCAGGCCGCCGTGGTCGCGCTGGAGATCACGGCCGGCGCGGTTTGACCTTCCAACCCTTCGGACACGGCGCCTCGCCGCGTTTCCCCCTGGCGCAGCGAGGCGCCGTGTTCCAGAAGGACGAACCATCGCGATTTCGAGAGGAGCTTTCCATGTACCCGAGCCCGAGCCATCTGCCCGAGTCTTCCCGCGCCGCCCTCATCAAGACGCTGAACGAGCGCCTCGCCGACGGCCTCGATTTGCACAGCCAGATCAAGGTCGCGCACTGGAACGTCAAGGGCCCGCATTTCGCCGCGCTGCATCCGCTCTTCGAGACGTTCGCGACCGAGCTCTCGGCCTTCAACGACGAGATCGCCGAGCGCGCCGTCACGCTCGGGGGCCTCGCCGCCGGCACGGCGCGCCACGTCGCGGCCTCCTCGCGCGTCCCCGAGTATCCGCAGGACACCACGCGCGGCCTCGAGCACGTCCGCCACCTCGCCGAGCGCTTCGCCGTGTACATCACGGGCCTGCACGCCTCGCGCGCCATCGCCGACGAGCTCCGCGACCTCGACACGTCCGACCTGCTCACGAACATCATCACGACGTTCGACAAACACACCTGGTTCCTGCTCGCGAGCCTGGAAGGTTGAGCACAAAGGGAGACCCCCGCTCCCTCCTTTCCCCTCGATTCCAGGCGCCGATCGCCCCGCCCTGCACATAGGACATATTCCGTCCTTGCGCACCGCGCGAATGCGTTGACGCGAAGCGTCTCCCAATCGATGCTTCCATGCATGAGCTCGTCGGGAAGGAGAACGCTCGTCGTCCTTGTCGCCCTGATCGCGCCCGCGATCACGGGCTGCGGCATGGCATCCATGGTCGAGACGAACACGCGCGCCATCCAGGACACCACGAAAACCATGAACGAGTCCGCCGGCGTCCTCGGGCGGTCGAATTCGAACATGGAGCGAATGGCTGGACAGCTCGACGCGCTCGCCCCGTCCATGGGGCGGCTCTCGGGGCTCGAAGCGCCGATGAAAGACCTCGCCTCGCTCGGCCCGGTGATGGATCGGCTCGGCGCGGGCATGTCGCGCCTCGAAGCGCAGATGGGCCACATGGAAAAGGGCCTCGCGCGGCTCGAAAAGCCGATGGAGGACGTGGCTTTGCTGCGTGAGCCCATGCGCGAGGTCGCGGCGCTCGACGGCGTGATGGGCAAGGTCGCGCGGCTCGACGAGCCGATGGGCACGCTTTCGGCGCTGCGCGGGCCGATGGAAGACGTGGCCGGAATGCGCGGCTCCCTGGAAAGCATGGCGAATCTCGGGCGCGGCGACGCGGGCATGAAGACCGCGGGGTTCGCGTTCGGCGCGCTCGCGGCGTGGGCCGGCGCGACGTTCCTCGGCGTCTACCTCGGCTTTCTGGCCGGCATGCGTCGCCTCCGCGGGGCGCGTCGCGCGGGGCGAAAGGTGCGGGCGCGGCGCAGCGCCGTCGTCGTGCCGCTCGACCGAGGTGGACCGAAGGCGCTTCGCAGCAAGGGCGCGCGCGGGGGCAAGGAGGCGCGCGAAGACGAGGACGAGCGCGGCCCCGCGAGTGGTGTGCAGCGGACGTTCGGGTCGCTCCACGAAACGTGGGGCAGCCATGGGCCGACCGGCGCGCCGTAGCGACCGCGACGCAGCGCACGAAACAAGCCCTTGCCCGCGTGCGCCGAACCTCGTATGACCCGGCGAGGGCCCTCGGACGGCCCGGCCAGGGAACACGAGCGATGAAGCGAGAAAAGCGATTGACGAAGCGTGAGCGCAAGGCCCTCGCACCGCCGCGGCCCGCGGCGGCACCGGCGCACACGCACCACATCCATTGCATTGCGTGTGGCCGTCACCTCGAGCCCGAGGAGATGCAGACGGGCGAGGCGGTGATGCTGCGTTGCCTGCACGGCTCGACGTTCCCCTCGTGCAGCGGTTGCCGCGCGCGTTCGGTGGAGCTCTTGGCCGAGCACGACCGGACGGGCCAGTCGGTCCGGACCGCGTCGGCCTGGCACTGAGGGCATGAACGGGGGGGGTTCGGTGGTTCGAGGGCGCGGGTGATGGGGAGCGCGGATCGATTCACGCTCGCCGAGCGCGTCGGGATTGGCGCGACGGCGGAGGTCATTCGGGGCTTCGACCAGGAGCGCCGCGTCCCCGTGGCGATCAAGCGCCTGCACGAGCACCTCGCGGTCGATCCGATCAGCCGCGATCGATTCGAGCGCGAGGCGCGGCTCTCGGCGCGCATCACGAGCGAGCACGTCGTCGGTTATGTCGACGCCGGCATCGACGCCGAGGATCGCCCCTACCTCGCGCTCGAATGGCTCGAAGGCCAGGATCTCGCGCATCGCATGCGCACCTCGGGCGCGCGCCTCGACACGGCCGAGGCCCTCTCGATCGCGCGCCAGGCGGCGCTCGGCCTCTTCGCTTTGCACGAGGCGGGCATCGTCCACCGCGACGTCAAGCCCGGCAACCTCTTCCTCGCCGAGCAGGGCGAAGGCGCCCCTTTCATCGTGAAACTCCTCGACCTCGGCGTCGCGCACGACAGCGCCTCCGAGAATGTCGAGGGGGTCGCGCTCGGCACGCCTTTTTACATGTCGCCCGAGCAGGCCCGGGGTGACAGTGAGATTGGCCCCCGCTCGGACCTCTTTTCCCTGGGCGTGCTCCTGCACGAGCTCCTCTCCGGAAAGAAGCCTTTCACGGGCGACGACGCTTTTTCCGTTCTCGCGAAGATCGTCTTGCAGGCGCCGCCGCGCCTCTCGGACGTCTGGCCGGAGGCGCCGCCTTCGCTCGACGCCCTCCTCGCGCGGGCGCTCGCGCGCGACCCCGAGGCGCGGTTCTCCTCCGCCCGCGAGATGGTCGACGCGATCGCGTCGATCGAGCGCCTCGTCCTCGAAGGCGCGGCGCAGCCCGAGGAGATCGCGCGCCCGCCGGTCCTCGTCCCGAGCGACGATCACCTCGTCGGCGTGATCTTCGGCCGATTGCCCCTGTCGAGCAACGTGGGCCGCACGCGCGCCCTCTTCCAGCGCATCGCCGAACAGCACGGGGGGGTGGTCATTCCATTGCTCGGTCGTGGCGTGGCCGCCGTGTTCGAGGGGGAATGCGCCGACGGCCTCCTGCGCGCGGCGGACGCAGCGCTCGACCTGGTAAAACAAGTGACCGGTATTCGATTGTCGCTCGTGACCGGCGGTGCTTTGCCGCCCGGGGTGGGGTTATCGGCCTCCGTGATCGAGCGTGGAACGCGCGCGCTCGAGCGCCCGCGCGCCGACGTCAACGAACCGCCGGTGCGAATCGACGACGCCACGGCGCACCTCCTCGAAGAGCAATACGCCGTCGAGGGGCCGCCTGGATCCTTGTCGATGCGCGGCACGCGTGGCCGCTCCTCCCCAAATCCGTAATTGGATTGCCCTCGCTGACGCGTCCGGGATAAAGTCCTCCCCGCTTCACACAGATCGACGAGCGCCGCGGTTTCCCCTGGTGGGGGGGCGGCGCGCGAAGGGAGATCTACGATGAACGGATTGTGGAAGAAGGGCGCCGTGGCGCTCGTGCTGGGCGCGTTGCTCGGCGTGACGGGCGTGGCGTCCGCGGATCTGCCCCGCACCCCGCCGCCGCCGACCCCGGTCGCGGACAAGGGCAAGGGCCCTTCGAAGGCCGCCGAACAGGCCGGCAAGGGGCACGACGACAAGGGCAAACCCGAGGACAAGGGCAAACCCGAGGACAAGGGCAAGCCGGACGACAAGGGCAAGCCGGACGACAAGGACGCCGGCGCCGACGCGGCCGCTGCCCCGGCCGAGTCCGAGGCGGACAAGAAGGCCCGCGAAGAGAAGCACAAGGCCAAGAAGGAAGCGCGCAAGGCGAAGTCCAAGGAGGATCGCGACGCGCTCAAGAAGAAGGTCTCGGCCGCGCTGAAGGGCCAGCCGATGGCCGTGGCCATGAAGCAGGAGCTCGAGCGGCACGCGCGCCGCCTCGCGCGCCTCGAGCGCGTGAAGGACCTCGCCGAGGAGGCGAAGGACACCGAGGCGACCGAGCGCGTGCAGAAGCTCCTCGACAAGGAGAATGCGCGCCACGACAAGTGGATGTCGAACTACGACGCGAAGGTGACGGGCCCGAAGGGCGCCGGCGAAAAGCCCGCGGACAAGGCTGGTGAGAAATGAACCGCTCCATCGTGCTCGCTCTTTTCGCGCTCGCGGCGCTCGTCGTCGCTTGTGAGGAGCCGAAGCCCCAGGGCGCCTCGACGACGGGCGGCGCCGCCACGGCTCCGGTCGTCCTCGACGACAAGGACATCCCGACCGCGGCCGATTACGACGACCAGGCGGAGAAGGACATCACGGAGACGAACTACAAGTCGGAGCTCGACACGCTCGACAAGGAAATCTCGTCCCAGGATTAGGGCAGGAGCGGGAAGCGCGCGGCGAGGGGGAGGGCCGCGTGCGCGAGGGGCCGGGCGACCGGCCCCTTTTTCATGTCAGTTCGTCCCGCAATAACGAAGCGAGCAGGCCGGCGCCGGCGGGAGCTGGAATACGTAATAGCTCCCGCAATGGGCGATCTGGGTCGCCGCCGACCACTCGCAGGGGTTGCCGGACCAGTTGAAGCACACCGTCGCGTTCACCACCTGGCCCTGGGCCGCCGGATAGGCGCCCTGGACCCAGCCCGGCGCGTGCGTCGCGCAGACGTTCTCGGGGGGCGGCGAGGTGGCCATCTGCGTGCCGGCGGCGCCCATGAAGCGATACCAGCTCCCGTTCATGCCGTCGTCGCAGTCGCGCGTCGCCGGGTCGACGTACCCGATGTTCCGGTCGGGCGTGTTGAGCGTGATGTAGCTCATGCACTGCGGCAGCAGGTTGTCGAGCGTGCAGCCAGCCCCGCAGCCGTCGCCGCCGACGAGGTTGCCGTCGTCGCACTCCTCCACGCCGGCCCGCACGTAGCCGTCGCCGCAGATCGCGTTCTTGCAGGCTCCGGCGCACGCGTCGGTGTCCGACATGTTCTGGTCGTCGCATTCCTCGACGCCCACCTGGACGAACCCGTCGCCGCACGTCGCGGCGATGCAGCCTTGCCGGCACGCGTCCGTGTCGTCCGCGTTTCCGTCGTCGCAGGCCTCGATCCCCGCGTGCACGAAGCCGTCTCCGCAGCTCGCGACCTTGCACGCCGACGTGCAGTTGTCGGTGTCGTCCGCGTTGCCGTCGTCGCAATCCTCGCCGTCCTGGATCGTCCCGTCGCCGCAGGTCGACAGCTTGCAGTCAATCGTGCAGCCGTCGTCGTTCACCATGTTGCCGTCGTCGCAGCCCTCGACGCCCGCCCAGACGAACCCGTCGCCGCATTTCGCCTTCTTGCAGGTCGAGAGGCAGTTGTCGGTCTCGACGTCGTTGCCGTCGTCGCATTCCTCGCCGGTCTGATACAGGCCGTTCCCGCAGGGCGACGGCGGCCCGCTGCCCGAGCCTCCCTCGCCGTCCTCGCCGCCCTCGCCGCCTCCCTTCACGGGATCGGGCGCGTTGACGAGGGAACAGGCGGCGAACAGCGTGACAGCGAGGAAAATCCCAGCGTGGCGAAAGGCGGTCATGGCATCTCCCGGGCAAGATCCAGCAAAGATGCCATCCATGTTCGGCCGGAACTCCGGCAACGTCAAGCGGACGCGGGATCGGGCGAGGTCAGTTCGTGCCGCAGTACCGCAGGTGGCAGACCGGCGTCAGCGGCAGGTAGAAGACGTAATGACCTCCGCAATGCGCGATCTGGATCGCGGAGGACCACTCGCACGAGTTGCCCGACCAGTTGAAGCATACCGTCGCGTTCACCACCTCGCCCTGGGCCTGCGGGTATGCTCCCTGCACCCAGCCGGGCGCGTCGGTCCCGCAGGCATAGTCGGGCGGCGGGAAGGTGGGCATCTGCGTGCCGGCGGCGCCCATGAATCGGTACCAGCCCTCGCCGATCACCTGGCTGTCGCAGATCTCGACCCCGCCGTCGCCATCATTGAAATTGACGTTTCGATCCGCCTCGCTCAGCACCGCATAGTTCATGCATTGCGGCAGGAGGTTGTCCTTCGTGCAGCCGGGCCCGCAGCCGTCGCCGCCGACGAGGTTGCCGTCGTCGCACTCCTCCACGCCGGCCCGCACGTAGCCGTCGCCGCAGATCGCGTTCTTGCAGCCGGCGACGCACCCGTCGGTGTCCGACATGTTCTGGTCGTCGCATTCCTCGACGTTCACCTGGACGAACCCGTCGCCGCACGCCGCGGCGACGCAGCCTTGCAGGCACGCGTCCGTGTCGTCCGCGTTTCCGTCGTCGCAAGCCTCGATCCCCGCGTGCACGACGCCGTCTCCGCAGCTCGCGACCTTGCACGACGACGTGCAGTTGTCGGTGTCGTCCGCGTTGCCGTCGTCGCAATCCTCGCCGTCCTGGATCGTCCCGTCGCCGCAGGTCGACAGCTTGCAGTCATTCGTGCAGCCGTCGTCGTTCGCCATGTTGCCGTCGTCGCAGCCCTCGACGCCCTCCCAGACGAACCCGTCGCCGCATTTCGGCTTCTTGCAGGTCGAGAGACAGCCGTCGGTCTCGACGTCGTTGCCGTCGTCGCATTCCTCGCCGGTCTGGTAGACGCCGTTTCCACAGGGCGAGGGGGGCCCGCCACCCGCGGCGCCCGTGCCGCCCTCGCCGCCCTCGCCGCCTCCCTTCACGGAAGCGGGCGCGTTGACGAGGGAGCAGGCGGCGAAGAACGTGAGGGCCAGGCACATTCCCGCGTAGCTCTTGTTTTTCATGACGACTCCCCGGACAAACGGATCCAAGTGGACGCCATGTTCGGCCGGATCTCCGGCAACGTCAAGCGTGGCCGGCCCCATTTGACACCGCGTCAATCGTGCAGGGGCAGGTCGATCCCGTCGCCGTCCTCGGCCACCATCAGGGACGCCTTCTCCCCGAGCTCCTCGCGCGCCTGTCCGAGCAGAATGTCCGGATCTCGATCGTATCGCGTCGACAGGTGCGTGAGCACGAGCCGCCGCGCGCCCGCGTCGCGCGCCACGATCGCCGCCTCCCGCGCGGTCGCGTGCCGCGTCTCCCGCGCGCGCGCCTGCTCCTGATCGCCGAACGTCGCTTCGTGCACCAGCACGTCCGCCCCTTCCGCCGCCCGCGTCGTGCCCTCGCAGGGCCGCGTATCCCCCGAGATCACGATTCGCCGACCGGGCCGCGGCGGCCCCATCACCTCGCGCGGATCGATCTTGCGCCCGTCTGGCAGCCGCACCACCTCGCCGCGCTGGAGCTTGCCGAAGAGCGGACCCTCGGGCACGCCGGCCGCGCGCGCCGCCGCGGGATCGAACCGGCCCGGCCGCGGATCCTCGATGAGCGCGTACCCCACCGACGCAATGCGGTGGTCCGTCGCGAACGCCTCGATGCGATATCCGTCCCCGCGGAAGACCACGTCGCCCGGCTCGGCCTCGGCGATCGTCACGGGCAGGGGCGCGTCGTCGGCGCCGAGGCGGATCACCTTCGGCAGGAACGTCGCGGCCGTGCGCGGACCGATGAGCGCGAGCGGCTCGGTGCGGCCGAGCATGCCGAGCGTTCGCAGGAAGCCGATGATGCCGAGGTAATGGTCGGCGTGGAAATGGGTGAAGAACACGGCGTCGAGCGCGAAGCCCGTGCCGTAGCGGATCATCTGCCGCTGGGTGCCCTCGCCGCAGTCGAAGAGGAAGCTCTGGCCTTCGCGCTTGACGAAGAGGCCGGACAGGTTCCGGTGCGCGGTGGGGGCCGCGGCGGAGGTGCCGAGGAAGGTGAGGCGTAGGCTCGACATGGGGGAGGGTGCAGGTTTGTCTTCGGACCGGCCGGACGAACGTACCACGGCCGCGGCCTCCTGCCATCCCGCGCCTGCGCTCACGGTGTGGACGTGATCCGATCCGGGTCGCCGAGGAACTCGAAGTGCATCGTGTCCTCCAGCTTGTCGTGCCCGAGCCAGTAAAATCCGTATCGCTCGAACGTCTCGATCCAGCACCGCGGCAGCTCCGCGCGCTCGTAAGCGGTCGCGCCCGGCTTTCGGCACGCCGGGTGGTCGGGGAACGGCTCCACGCAGCGGCAGCAGGGGTTGCGCTCGGGATCGATGTCGATCGCGATCCCATAGAGGTGGTTCGAGACCTCGCCGTTGTGGAACGTGTTCTTCCCGCGCACGCCGAGCAGGCGCTGCGGCTCGTAGGGCGTATCGCCGCAGCGCGCCGCGATCGCCTGCTCCACGCAGCGCAGCGCGGGCACGATCTTGCGGTTCACCTGCACGGGCAGGCCGAGGAAGCGCACCGGGTCGATGTAGTCGGCGACCGCGCGTCCGTTCCATTCGAGCGGCGCCGTGCCCCAGGACCTCCCATAACGCTCGGTCCGGAACCGGAGCGCTCGGTTTTGCATCTCGGCGCGCGCCTTGCGCTCCTCGGCCGGCAGACCGTCCTGGATCGCGTAGTTGCCGCGCACCAGGAACGGCAGCGGCTTTTGCTCGTTGCAAGTGATCCCTTCGAGCGGCGCCTCGGGCGCGCTCGACGCGTGCGCCGCCGCCGCGACCCCGAGCGCGAACACGAGCCCGAGCCCCACGTGCCCGGGAAGGGCACGACGCAGGGCGCGGCGGTCGTCGCGGGTTTCGATCACGGCGAGCCGAGAATACCAGAAAGAAAAAACGAGCGAGCTCCACGGATCCCCGACTTCGGACATATCCTGACCGATTTGCCCTCGCGTGGACGGGGCGGGCGCGCCCTGGTATCCAGTCGTGGCGCATGATTCGGCTCGAGCTCGCCGGCGTTCACACGCTCCTTCTGTCGCCGCTCTGCGCGCGCTGCCCGCACGGGCGCGCGGGCTGCTGCGAGGCCCCGCCGGCCGTCGCGTGGGCCGACATCGGCCGCATCGTATCGCTCGGCGGCCGTGATTTCTTGCTCGCCGAGATCCGCGAAGGCCGCCTCGTCCCGCAGACGCGCGGCCTCTCCATTCGACGCGCCCCGCCGAGCGAGCCCTTCCCCGAGCGATGCGGCTACCTCGGCCCGTCCGGCTGCGTCCTCCCGCCCGATCGCCGCAGCGCCACCTGCAACTATTACCTTTGCGAAGAAGCCTTCTCCGAAGCGGAACACGAGGGCGATCCGCGTGCGCCGCGTGGCCGCAAGGCGCACGATCGCCTCACCGCGCTCTTCGGCCGCTGGGACCTCGAGCTCGCCGAGGCGATCGGCGCGCGATATCCGGGCGGCGCGCCCTTTGACGCCGAATTCCTCGATTGGCTCGGCGCGGAGCTTCAGGCGCGCGCGCGCAAAGCGCGGGTGTAGGGGACGGACGAGGCGCGGGCGCACCTCGCCTGGGGATGCTATCCCTCGGCCGCCGTGAGCCGATCCCCCGTCGAGTTCCCCGAAGAGCTGCCCATCTCTGCGCGCGTGCGCGACATCGCGCAGGCGATGAACGACCACGCCGTCGTGATCATCGCGGGCGAAACTGGCTCGGGCAAGACCACGCAGCTCCCGAAGGTCGCGCTCGCGATGGGCCGCGGCCTCCACGCGCGGATCGGCGTCACGCAGCCCCGCCGCATCGCTGCGACGAGCGTCGCGGCCCGCGTGGCCAAGGAGCTCGGCGTCGACCTCGGCAAGGAGGTCGGCTACAAGATTCGTTTCGCCGACAAAACCAGCCCGTCGACGTACGTCCGATTCATGACGGACGGCATCTTGCTCGCCGAAATCCAGGGCGACCCGCTCCTCCGCGCCTACGACACGCTCATCATCGACGAGGCCCACGAGCGCACGCTCAACATCGATTTCCTCCTCGGCTACCTCAAGCGAATCCTGCCTCGCCGCAAGGACCTGCGCGTCGTCGTCAGCTCCGCGACCCTCGAAACCGAGCGATTCTCGGCCTTCTTCGACGGCGCGCCCGTCATTCAGGTCTCGGGCCGCACGCACCCGGTCGAGGTCATCCACCGCCCGCCGCGCAAGGAAGAGACGGAGCTCGCCGAGACGATCGGCAATACCATCGAGGAGATCACCGAGCTCGACCCTCGCGAGGACATCCTCGTCTTCTTGCCCGGCGAGCGCGAAATTCACGAGACCATGGACGAGCTGCATTCGCACGGCTTGCCGCACACCGTGGTCTTGCCGCTCTACGGCCGCCTCCCGCAATCCGAGCAGCAGCGCGTCTTCACCCCTTTGCCGCAGCGCCGCATCGTGCTCGCGACGAACGTGGCCGAGACGTCGCTCACGATCCCCGGCATCGTCTACGTCATCGACGCCGGCCTCGCCCGCGTCAATCGATACCACGCGCGCTCGGGCGTCACGACGCTCCAGATCGAGCCCATCTCCCGCGCCAGCGCCGAGCAGCGCAAGGGCCGCGCGGGCCGCATCCGCAGCGGCGTCTGCTTCCGCCTCTACGAAGAGCGCGACTTCGAGACCCGCCCGGCCTACACCGATCCCGAGGTGTTACGTGTCGGCCTCGCGGGCGCCATTCTCCAGATGAAATCGCTGGGGATCGGCGACATCCGGGAGTTTTCCTTCCTCGACCCGCCGCCGCGCCGCGCCGTGGACGAGGGGTATCGTGTCCTCGAAGAGCTCGGCGCGATCGACGAATCGGGCGAGCTCACGGACATCGGCAAGAAGCTCGCGCGCCTGCCCCTCGATCCGCGCCTCGGCCGCATGGTCCTCGGCGGTGAGGCGGAGGGCGCGCTCCGCGAGGTCCTCGTCGTGGCCGCGGCGCTCGGCATCCAGGACCCGCGCGAGCGCCCGCTCTCCGCGCAAAAGCAAGCGGACGACGCGCACCGCAAGTTCCGCGACGAACAGAGCGATTTCGCGGGCCTCCTCAAGCTCTGGCACGCCTACAAGCAGTCCGAGGCGCGCCTCTCGAAAAACCAGCTCCGCAAGTGGTGCCGAGACAACTTCCTCTCCCACCTCCGCATGCGCGAGTGGAGCGACATCCACCAGCAGATCTCGCAGATCGTGCGGGAAATGGGCTTCCGCGTCGAAGGCACGCAAGGCGACGGCGGCGACGGCGTGCACCGCGCGATCGTCCCGGCGCTGCTCAGCAAGATCGGCATGTGGAGCCAGGAGGCGAAAGCGTTTGTCGGAGCCCGACAAACCCGATTCCAGCTCCACCCGTCGAGCGGCCTTTCGAAAAAGCCGCCGGCATGGATCATGGCGGCCGAGCTCGTCGAGACCTCGCAGCTCTTCGCCCGCACCGCGGCGCGCGTCGATCCTGGCTGGCTCGAAGAGGCCGGCGGATCGCTTTGCCGCAAGCACCACAGCGACCCGCACTGGGAGGAGAAACCCGCGCAGGTCATGGCCCGCGAGCAGGTCTCGCTCTACGGCTTGCCGATCGTACGAGACCGAAAGGTCCATTTCGGCCCGCTCGACCCTGCGGCCTCGCGCAAGATCTTCCTCACGCACGCCCTCGTCCGGCAGGAATACGCGACGAAGGCGCGCTTCATGGAGCACAACCGAAAGCTCTTCGAGGAAGTGAAGCGCCTGCGGGACAAGGCGCGCAAGAGCGACATGCTCGCCGACGACCACGCCCTCTCCCTCTTCTTCGAGGAGCGCGTCCCCGATGGCATTTACAGCGGCAAGACATTCGAGGCCTGGCGCAAGGAGGCCGAGGCGAAGAATCCGCACCTGCTCGAGCTCTCGCTCGCGGACGTCCTCCAGGGCGAGGCCGACGAGCTCACGCCCGAGCGATTCCCCGACACGCTCTCGCTCTACGGCACCAAATTGCCGCTCACGTACCGCTTCGATCCGGGCGAGGACGACGACGGCGTCACGATCACCTTGCCCCTCGCGCTGCTCCCGCAGGCGGATCCGGCCGTGCTCGAATGGACCATTCCCGGCTGGCACGCCGAGAAAATCGAATGGCTGCTCGACGCGATGCCGAAGGCCGTCCGCAAATCGGTCGGCGGCGTGAAGGAGCTCGTGGCCGAGCTCGCGCGGCGCCACCGTCCCTTCGAGGGCCCGATGCTCGAAGCCCTCGCCCGATCGATCCAGGAGCGCACGGGCGTCCGCGTCCCGATGGACTCGCTCCGCCCGGACGAGCTCCCGCCCTTCTTGCGATTCTATTTCCGCGTCCTCGACGAGGAAGGCCGCGTCGTGGGCGAGGGGCGTGACCTCGCGGCGCTCAAGGAGCGATTCGCGAAACGCGCGCGGGACGCGTGGGCGGGCGCGTCGAAGGCGACGCTCGAACGCGAGGGCCTCACCTCGTGGAGCTTCGAGGGATTGCCCGAGGAGGTGCGCATCGAGGTCGCGGGGCGCAAGCTCGCGGGGTATCCGGCGCTCGTCGATACCGAGATGTCTGTCGCGCTGCGCGTGCTCGCCTCACGCGAGGCGGCCGACGAGGCGACGCGCGGCGGATTGCGGCGGCTCTTCATGCTTCAAATGAGCATGCCGATGAACAAGCTCGAGCATCAGGTCTCGGCGGCCGTGGCCACGGGCGCGCTGGCCGAGCGCGCGGGCGCGGGCGGCGTCCCGCTCCGCCGGCAAATCGTGCTGCGGGCGCTCGACGACGCCTTCGGCCTGAACGATCCCGGCCGCTTCCCGCGCGCGCGCAAGGACTTCCTCGCGCGCCTCGACGCTGGCAAGGTCGAGCTGGCGGCGAGCATCTCTCGCCTCGGCAAGCTCGCGCAGGAGATCGCGGCCGAGCTCTCCCGCGCGGAACAAGCGCTCCGCGCGCTCTCGGGCAAACCTGGAGCGCCCCGCGTTTCGCTCGGGGAGATTCGATCACAGCTCGACCATTTGATCCCACCGGGCATGTTCCTGCGCGAGCGGGTGGAGCGCCTCTCGCATTTGCCGAGGTATCTCCGGGCCGTACAGATCCGGCTCGAACGAATGCCGAATGGCCCGCAGAAGGACCAATCGAAGGCGGAGCAGGTCTTACCGTTCTGGAAAAACTACCTCGATCACCACGAAGGCCTGCGCGGGCGGGGTGTCCCGGGGGAGGACCTCGACACGTTCCGCTGGCTCGTCGAGGAGCTGCGCGTGTCGCTCTTCGCGCCGGAGCTGAAGACGGCGGTGACGGTGTCGCCACAGCGGCTCACGGAGTTCTGGCGGGTGCTGTCGGGCTGAGCCTCACCCCCAACCCCCTCTCCGCGTGGCTGCGCGGCGGAGAGGGGGCGAAAGGCGCGGAACCGAGCCGGAAACTCCCTCCCTCTCCAGCGCGTGGAGAGGGAGGGTTGGGGTGGGTGAGGTCAGGACGGCGAGCTCGCGTCTGCCGGCGCCTCGGCCTCCTTCTTATTCTTCTCCCGCGCGGCTGCGGCCATCTGCCCTGTCGCGAAGTGGTAATCGAGGAGCGCCTCGAACGGCGCGGCCACCTCCGCGCCATGGTCGGTCCTGTCGGCCCGACGCCGCACCTGATGGGCCATTTCGCCGAGGCGATACGCAATCTCGTGCCCGCGCACGAGGCGTGTCTCGTGGAGCAGCTCCAGGAGCTTCTCGACCGCGGGCCGCACCTCGTCGATCCGCTGGTATGCAGCCCAGAGCGCTTCGAGGTCGTTGACCTCCGCCTCGCTCAGGCCAGCGCGTTGCCGTGCCGCTGGGGTCGCCAGGACCAGGGCCTCGATGGCCTCCGCGTGCCCGTCGCGGAGCTTGCTCAACCTGGCCACGTGGTCGGGCGTGATGTCCACGAGCTCGATATCGCCGAGGTCGAGGGTGCGGTCGCCGGCCTTGGGATGCTTGGGGTCGTTCATGATGAGGGTCTCCTCTTCCTTGCGGGAAGGGTGATGGTTGCTCGAATGAGCCCTCGACGTGGATTGCGTCGGGGTCGCGACCCTGATCAGCAAGATGAATGCCAGCGCTCGGGGAGGGTGAGAGCCGTCGGGGCGAGGGGCGTTTCCATCTCGCAGACGGGTGCGTCTTCGATGTCGAGGGTGAGGACCCGGACGGGCTCCGGTAGGCTCTGGGCGGGCGCGGGACGAGGCCATCTTCGCGAATGATTTCGAGCGTCTATCGGGTGAGGTCGACGTGGGGCCGAGGAGGGGTCCACGTGTCTCCGAGGGACGTCGTACCCACCTGCGGGAGGGTCGGTACCCTCGGGAGGAGGGTTGCGGCAGGGCGCGACCAGGGACCGGACATGTCCAGACAATTGTCCGAACTTGTCCAGAATTGTCCGGACATCTTGGGCTGACGGTCGCGACCCTCCCCGGGAGGGAAGCGACCCTCTTGGAGGAGGGTCGCGACGGGGGTGGGGGAGGGTTCAAGCGGTGGCCGTCGACGCACTGCTCGGGTCCAGGAGAGCGTCCGGTTGTTGCGCCCGGAGGATTGGACTCTCCTCCGACAACCACCGTTGGTCCAGGACGAACCGCAGGTTTGCCCGCGAACACAAAGGGTTCGTCCGCGGAGAGGGTTCGTCTTGACCGACCGACGATTTTGAGGGTAGGCTCGCTCTCATGAAGTTCCTACACCTCGCAAGCACGGTTCTTCTCGTGGTTTCCGTCTCGTCGTCGGCAGCTCGGGCCGATGAGCTCAGCGCCCCGGCTTCCAGCCCGAAGGCGCCCGATGCGCCCAAGGTCATCATCCCTTACACCTCGTATACGTCACCTCGATCCGTGGAGATGTTCTGGTCACGATGCCGGGAGAGCCTCATGAAGGCGCAGGCGCTCGAAAAGGCCGGCAAGACGCAGGAGGCACTCGATGAGTATGATCGCGCTGTCAACCTGCAAGGGCTGACCGATGTGGAGATCGAGCGGACACTTGCACAGGCGCGCGCTGGCAATTACCTGCCAGCGGCTCGCCAGCTCCAAGAGGTGCTCTCCAGTCAATACGCGTCGGGTCTCACGGTCCACTCGCGCGAGGATCTGACGAAGTACCTCAAGGCCATCAAGCAGTACATCGGAACGATCGAGATCCGGGTGAACGTGCCCGGCGTGCGCATCACCATCGACGGGGAGGATGTCAAGGATTGGCCCTACTTTTCCGAATTTTATGTCGAACCGGGAATGCACCACATCAAAGCGATGAGGAGCGGTTATTGGCTCAATCAGACGGACGTGGAGGTAGGCCGGGGAGAGAAAAAGGACCTTTCGATCGCGATGCAGGAGCGGGTCCATTCGCATTACGTCGCGTTTCCGGTAACCCCCATGAACGTTTCGATCAACGCGAATATATCGAGAGTGTCGCAGGACGATCCGCCCACGTGGCCCAGGAACCTCATGATCGGCAGCGGGGTGGGTCTTGGCTTGGGGCTCGGCGGTCTTGCGACCGGAGTCTTGATGGCCCAGAAGAGTCCAGAACAGGCAGGGACTTGGTACGGCGTGGCGGTGGGCGGCGGGATTCTCAGCGCGCTGTCCGTGAGTGGGCTCGTTATCGGGCTCGCGAACCGTCCAGAGCCGCCTCCTCCGAACGTCATCATCACGCCCCAGTTCGCAAAGGATGGGGGCGGCGTGCAGTTCACGGGCGCGATGCCGTGAATGCTGCGGGCGAAGCCGAGCAAGCCCTCCCCACGGCTCGCGCGAGCCTCCCGGCGGTCACCTTCCGGCCTCCGGAGGTTGGTTTCATCTCAAATAAGGTCGCCTACCGACCGTCCCCCGGCTCGGCCGAGCCGTCCGGTGGTCGCAGGACGACCGCCGCGGGCTCACGGGAGCCTCCGCGCGGTCGATTCACGGTGCGTCGCCGCCGGCTCCGCCGCCCTGTCTTGCTTTCCACTCCCTCTCCCTCTTCGACGGCATCCCTTGGGTCATCTCCGCGAGCGCGCGCATGCTTTCGCCAAGCGTTTCCCGTGCGGGCATCTCGACGGCGAAGTCCTCCGCCCCCGCCTCCGCGACGCTCCGCCACTTCTCGTCGACCGGCTGGCCCAGGTTCTCCGAAAGCTCGACGAGCCGGGGCAAGTAATAGGGAATGGCGGATGCGTATCTCGGATCCTGATGGCTGAACGCCTCCTCGTAAGCCGCCAGGGCTTCCTGATGCCTCCCGAGCGCTTGCAAGATGCTCGCTTTGACGCTCGCGTTGAACCATCGATCCGTGACGTTCGGAAAGCCGAGCTGCGCCCACGCTTCCCACGCCTTTTCGGCCTCCGCATATCGTTCCGCCTCGAACAGCACCATGGTTCGATCTCTGGCGACGCTTCGAGCCAGCCATTGATCGTGGTCGCGATGCCGGTTCGCCGCCAGGAATTCATCTATACAAGCGAGCACTTCATCGTATCGCTCCTGTCGTTCCAGCTCCAGCATGTCAAGAAATTGGTGTTGATATGCATCGTGCACTTCCAGTCGGTCGAGGCAGGTTGCACATACCCATTCGCCCAATTTCGGATGTACATACCTCTCCGTCGCCGGCTGCTTCTCGCAGGACCAACAGACGGGATGTTTTTCGTCGGGGGACTGCATGTCGCTTCACTCCTGCATCAGACTCAGTTCGGGCGGGGACACCTCTCGTCGGGCCAAACGCCGTTATGATTTTTGCACTCCATGAAACATCCCCGACAATCTTTCTTGTTTCCGTAGATCTTCCTGGTCTCCTCCGGTTGCCACACATTGTCGAGACACTCGTCCAACAGCGCCTGGCACCGCCTCTGCACCGCACGCCGTCGACCGGCTGCCTCGACCGCCTCCTCCGCGACATGCGCCGTGACGGCCACGACGATCGTCACCCCGGCGGCGATGAGCACGATCGGGACCAGGCTCACGGCGCCGCCGAGGACGAGGATGTTGCCCATCGGGGCGCGGGCGCGTGGTGACACCATCCCCTCGGAGACCGGCTCCGAGGACCGCAGCGGCGTGACGACCCCAGGCAACGACATGCCGCGGAGCGCATCCTCCATGCACGACACGATCTCCCGATCGCCGATCATCGACTCCCGGACCTTGGCCTTGTCGACCTGACCGTCCGCCTTTACGTCGACGTCGAACATGATCCTCCCCCGTTTCGGTGGACAAGTCGGACGATGCCGCGAGCGCGGCAACCCGTGCGCTCTGCTCGAACTGGGGGAGAGGGGCCGCCAGACCTGTCTCGTGGTGCGTCCGCCGATATGGGCGGCGCAGAATCGAGCATCGAATGCATCTCGCCGTTCACGTGGTGCGCGGAGTCTCCCATCCGAGCTTCTGTCTATGCAGAGCTGGAAGGTAAAGACACGAGGGCCGACAAGCTTGCAGCGAAGGAACCGAGGGGCTAAGCGAGCCGCCGATGCAGGTGTCGCTCCGCCCATCCAGAGCCTCCGCGCGCAGGTCGGTCCTCGCGCCTTGCGCATGGCTGCTCCTCGCCTGCAGCTCGCTCGCATGCAGTCGAGGCGCGCCGGCGCCCGCCCCGCCGCGCACGCTCGACGTCGCCGCCCCTCCGCCACCTGCGCCGACGGTGACCATTCCAACCTGGACCGATCCGATCACCGTCCCACGAGAAGCCACCTTTCGCGATCTCGTCGCGCGAGTCCGCGACGTTGCGCCGGCCAAGCGGGCCGGCGCCTGCCTCGTAGGAGAGGACGAGACCCGCGCGCTCGTGCTCGAGACGCTCAACCTCGAGGAGGGCGACCTCCCCGACCCTCCCGACGATCTCGATGCATGGGTCGACCGCAACGTCTACGTCGCTGGCGACATCGCATGGGGCACCCGACTCGTGCGTCCTCTCGTCACGGACGGCGGGAACTACCTCGATCTCGTTGCGCTCACGCCCGTCCCACGTCTCGTCTTCCGCGCGAGTACGATGGTCCTGGTCGTCACGGACCGTAGGGTCTACCTCGGCGCGAACGGTACCGTGGGGTTTCAGCATCTCGAGAAGTTCCCGCCCCGGCTCATGACCGCCGCTCTCGAGCAGGTGGCCGTGTGGATCGTCGCGGCCGAAGGCGCGGCGCCGCTCGCGCGCGTTCTGGAGACGCTCGACACGCTCCGCGAGGCAAAAGGCAGCGTCGTCCTCGCGACGCCGCTTCCGGTGGCAGCGGCGGGCCCGACCGCGTTGACGAGGCCTCACTGGCCCGTGCCGACCGAAGCGCCCGAGCGCTGCCGACGGGGTGTGTACGAGAGCACGGCGATCCAGCCCCGAGGGGCCTACAGCGACGAGAAGCAGGCAGGTGTCATGAAGGCGTTCGAGCGCGCAGCGGCCTCGTGCGGGGCGAAGCTTTCCGTAGGGACCGGCGGGACGCTCGACGTCATTGCTCTGATTCGCCCCGACGGGAACGTGGAGGACGCATGCATCGACAGCGACGACGCTCTCGATGGCACGCTTCGATCGTGTCTCGTCGACGCCGTACGGCACACCCGCTTCCCCCCAGCCGACAAGAGGTCCGGATGGGTGGCCTTTGGAACCCGCCCCTCCGTGGCGGGGCCCCCGATTCGCGGCATTTGCGACCCCCACGCGGCCGCCCCCGCGCCATCGACGTCTGCTCCCGCGAAGTGAGCGGCTCACGCGAGCGACGGGGGGAGGAGCGACGCTCGCGGGGCAGGGGATCGCGAGATCCCCGGGAACTTCCCGCCCCTGTCCGGCTACTCTCTCCGTCGGATGTCCCGCCGCGCCCTTTGCACCGTGATCCTCTCGGTCCTCGGGCACGGCCTTTTCCTCCATTTCGGCGCGCCGCGCGCGCGGGAGGTGCCTCGGACGATCGCATCGCCTGCGACCTCGCCCCTCGCCTCCGCCGCCGAGGCCCTCGCGCGCAGCGAGCGCACCCGCGAGGCCCGCCGGAAGCTCGTCGAGGCCGCGCGGATCGACCGCAGAAACGGCCGCCTCGCGCTCGGCCGGTTCCTCCTCGAAGCGAATCGCATCGACGCCGAGGAGGCCGGCGAGGAGCTCGACGTGGCCGAGGCCCTCACCCGGTACGAAGATCGCCTCGCCCGGCTGCGCGAGGCTCTCCGCGAGGGCGAACCTGTTTCGCTCGCCGTGCCCTGGGTCTTCGAGGACATCAAGTACTACGGGCAACCCGGCGGCCGCATGGCCGATGCGCTCCTCGACGGCGGTGGGTCTTGCGAGCAGGTCGCGCAGCTCGTCGTCGCGTCCGTGTTCGACGCGGGCAGACCCGCCGAGGTCGCCTTGCGTTTTTATGGAAAGCCCATGGCCGACGGCGTCACGCACCTCGCGCCCATTGCGATTCGTGGCAAAGAGGAGCACGACCTCATGGCCGGTACGCCCGCGGCCAAGGGCGGCAGCCGCCTCGCGCCCGACGAGCTCGTCGAGGTTTATGCCCGCGTGCACGGCCTCGCCCCGCCGATCGCCGCCGCCGCTTCCGGCGGGGGCGGGGACGCAGGCAAAGAGGCGGCGCCCGCTGATTCCGCCGAGCCCTCGAATGCCGCACCCTCGCGCTCCTCGCTCGCCGCTGGGTTTCCGCCGAATGCGGACGTCTACCCGGGCAGCCTCCCGCTGTATGCCGTGCGCGCCGTGAAACAACCGGGCGAGGTGGGCGACGTCCTCGAAGATCCGAGCTTCGCCGCCGAGGGCGCGCGCAATTGCGCCTATTTCCTCCGCATGGCATCGCTCAGCCCGCCGACGATCGACGTCGAGCAGGGCGTCGCGCTCGAACCGTTTCCCACGCCCCGACCGCAGCGCCTCGAACGCGAGGCATTGCTGCTCCGCGTGGCGCAGGACCTCGCGAACAGCCGCCAGGCCGACGAGGCGGATCGACTCATGAGCCTGGCTTGCCTCACCGCGCTCGGCGAGGTCGCGGGCACCGATTTCACGCTCGCGGGCGAGCGGCGCCTCGCGCACTCCGCCGTGGCCACGAGCAAACAGGCCCGGGAGGCGGGCGAAAAAGCGCTCGCCGCGATACGGTGGTCGAGCGAGGACGGCGCGCGGATCGCCAAGCGCATCGAGGTCGAGTATGCGGGGCGGAGCTGGGTGCTCCTTTTTTTGAAGGGCGGGGGCGACGTGGTCCTCGACCTCACGCTGCGCGCGCCGCGGGAGAGCTGGGGGCGGGTGAATGCGCTCGGAGCGCTCGTGCTTTTTCCCGACACACGCGCTCGCGCCATCGAGGCGACGGCGACGCTCTCGCCACGCGACCAGGTCGACGTGATGCACGAGGTCTTCCACGCGCACGACCACCTCCGGCCCTGGGCCACGAATTTCGACCTCGAACCCCCGCCGAACGCGTCTCCTTCCGTGCTGCGGTTCGTCCGGGCTTATCGCGTGTTTCGCGGTGTTGCCTTTCGCTTATGGGAAGGGCAACGCGAGGCCGGCGAGACGCTCGCCGCATTACGCAAGGAGGCGCGCGCGGCGGGGCTCGATGCGACGTGGGAGGCGGCGATGATCGATTACCACGCGCGCAACGTGCTCGGCCTCTACGCGCAGCGGCCCGCGGGCTTCGAGGTCGTGGCGGCGCTCGTCGAGGCGACGCGTGGGAACCCGGATCCGTCGCTGGATCCGCTCCGCAAGCAGCTCGCGTACATCGAGGCCGAGGGGCGGCTCGACGCGCGCACGCTGGCGGATGCGTTTCGGATGCGGTGACCACGCGGCACACGAGATAGGTCGCGCCCGCGACGAACCTTTCCGCGAGCCGCTCGCTCGTTCCATCTCGCCACGGGGAACAAAGGTGGTACGATCCACCCCATGGTCCCCATGCGAGCCCATCGACAACGCGTCCAGGTGTCTGGAGATCATCGCGTCACGGTAGATTTGCCGGAGGACTTCCCGGAGGGGCCGGCCGAGGTCGTCATCCACGTCTACGCGCTCGAGACCACCACCTCTGCAAAGGAGACGTCCGTCCACGACGAGTTTGCTCGCCTCTTCGCTCCGGACCCTCTGCTTAGCCGCGTCGTGTTCCACGAGGACGCTGCGGCGCCGCTTTCTCCAGAGGACTGGCCCGAGGAGAGCGCGTGAAGCTGCTGCTCGACACGTGCGCGCTGCTCTGGCTGGCCGTCGAGCCGGAGCGATTCTCGCGCGACGTGCGCGACGCCCTCGTGGCATGCCGGGGCGAACTGCATGTCTCCGCGATATCGGCGCTGGAGATCGCCATCAAAGTGGCGAAGCGGCGCCTCGAGCTGCCGCTGCCGCCGGAGGCATGGTTTCCGCGGGTTGTCGATCGATATCGGCTGCGTGAGGTTCCTGTGGACTCCGCTATCGCTGCGCGTTCGGCTAGGGTCGGGCTCGATCATGCCGACCCTGCGGACCGGATCGTGGTCACGACAGCGATTCTGCTGGATATGACGGTCTTGACGTCGGATCAGCGGATCCGTTCATTCCAAGCTGTACGCTCGCTCTGGTGACACCGCATCAAAGCGAAATCCCCGCCGCCGCCAGCAAATCCTCCCGCCCGAGCGCCCCCGCCTCGTCGATCGGATAATTGTCCTTCTCCACCCCGAGCGCTCGCACGGCCGTCACGTCCGCGCTCCCTTTCACCGTGTACCGCAACGTCGGCGTCCTCCGCGCCTCGTCGATCACGCCGGGCACCAGCGTGAACGGGATCGCCACCGGCACGCGCACGACCGTCGATTGGCCCGCGGCGAGCCACTGGTTCGGGCTGTAATCGATCGTCGGAAGCGCGTACTTTTCCGCGAACGTCACCGTCACCCGCACATTGCGGATCTCGATGTCGAACGAGTTCGGGTTGTCGACGGTCAGGTACACGTCGAGCCCGACTCCCCGCAGCGACGCGGAGCGCAGCTCGGCGTGATGCAGCCGCAACGTGGGTTTCTCCGCGGCGCAACCCGCGGCGCCGAGGGCGAGGGCCGTGACGAGGAGCAGGGGAGGGAGGAGCTTCGTCATCGCTGGCCGGGACGAGGATAGATCAGGTTCACGGATCCAGGCGGAAAAAAGCACCCTCGCTCGCCGCTCGCGCCACGTCGCCCCAGGTCGCGTGGTTCGAGAGAGGCGCGCCGTTCGGGGCCATCCGCAGCTTGCTCCAGCAGCAGCGACGCTCGAGCGTCACCTCGCCGATTGTCGCCGTGGAGACGCTTCGCTCGGGGTGCGCACCGAGGATCGCCACGGTCCCGCGGTACTTGTTTTGCACTGCCGCGAGGATGGGCAAGACGGACGACATCGGCAAATCCGCGGGGGCTGCGATCACGACGAGCGGATCCACGAGCTCCTTTTGCTGAACGATCCGGTACAGCTCGCGCTTGTTCTCCAGGAGCCGAAGGAGCTCCGCGATATCCGCCACGTGCACGCCGTCGATCCGGATTCCCCCTGCATCGATCGCCACCTCGGGGGCTCCATCGCTCCCGTCACACGCGCCGGCGAGGGGAAGCGACGTGGCCGGAGGGCCGGACCATTGGAAGCAATATCCCTCGTGACCCGAGGGAAGCGGCAGCGGATGGCGCGCGTCGTGGGCCATTCCGCGCGCGCCGATCCATCCAGCGAGCCCGAATGCGAAGAGCGCGGCGCCGAGCCACAGCGTCCCTTCCGGGTCCCGCGCGGCCGGCTCCTTTGCGTTGCGCTTCGAGACGGCAACGAGGAGCCCGCTGCCCAGCGTCGCCAGCACCAGGATCACCACGCGGGCGATCGACGACACGCCTCGTCCCTCCTGCTGCAAATCGAGGATGCATTGGTTGCGATCCTCGATCGCGCCGCAGAAGAGCCCGAGGGGCACGTTCGTCGTGTGGAAATGGGAATAGATGCCCGCGCCCGTCGCGACGCCGAGCGCGCAGACGAGGGCCGCCGCGACCACGAAGGGCCGCCGCGTGCCGGCGCGCCGCGCGAGCAGGGCGAACGCCCCGCCCGAGAACCCGGCCATAGGGACGAGCGCGAGGCCGAGGACGAGCCACGCCGCGTGGATCTCCCCGAAAGCGCGTCCCCAGGCCAATCCCACCTTTTCGTGCGACCGCGTGGGATCGAGGATCGCGGCGTGCGCATGCGCGAGGACGCACGCCACAGCAATGGCGCCGAGCGCGAACGTCCCGAAGGTGAGGGCCATGAGCACCCTCGTGGTTTTCGTGGCGCCGCTCCGCCGCGCGAAGAGCGCCGCGACGGCGAGCGCGAGCGAGGCGAGCACCGAGGCACACAGCGCCACGAGCGCGACCGGGCCGAAGGGCCCTGCCTCGAAGAGGAACTCCAGATCCCAGGGCGAGAGGTGCATCAACGCCACCCGAAGGAGGCCCAGAGCGCCTCGTAATCGGCGGCGTCGAGCACGGCGAGGCACGCGAGGGCCACGCCCCAGAGGGCGAGGAGAGCGGGAGCGAGGTCGCGTTTCATGGGCAGGATGGACCCGGGGCGCCGGGGTGGATTGGGCCGGCGCTCGTCCTCATTTCAAAATCACGGATCCAGGCGGAAAGAAACACCCTCGCTCGACGCGCGCGCCACGTCGCCCCAGGTCGCGTGGTTCGAAAGAGGCGCGCCGTCCGGGGCGATGCGGAGCCGGTTCATGCAGCAGCGCTGGTGCAGGCGGAGCTCGCCGAGCGTCGCGGTGGAGACGCTTCGCTCGGGTTTTCCGCGGAGAATCGCGATGCTCCTCCGGGAGTCGTTTTTCACGGCCGAGAGGATCGGCAACATCGTCGCCATGGGCGTGGCCGCAGGAGCCACGACCACGACGACCGGATCCTTGAGGTTCTGGTTCTCGAGCTTCACTTGCAGGCGCGTCCCGAGCTGCCGGACGTCGAGGCGCTCCCAGCCGAGGTGGAGCCCCTCTTCATTGAGGATCACCTCCAGCGCGTCGGGGCCGGGTTCACAGGGGCCTGCGGGGGGACGCGAGGAGGCCGGAGGGTAGATGCTCAGACCACAATGGCTCTCAGGGGCCTCCGGCAGCGGCAGCGTATGGCGCGCGTCGTACGCCATGCCGCGCGCTCCGAACCACGCCGCGAGCCCGAACGCGAAGACCGCGGCGCCGAGCGCGGCCGGAGCTTCCCGATCCTGAGCAGGCTCCTCCGCACGTCGTCTCGAAAGCACGAACACCAGACCGCTGGCCAGCACGGAGAGAGCGACGATTCCCACGCGGACGCGCGATGACGCGTGCACTCCGTACTGCAGCATGGTTTGGACGCACTGGGACTTCTCCTCGACCGAATACGCGTGGTGGCCGCAGTCACCCACCCAGATAGCGTCCGTCTCGAAGCGGTAGAGAATGCCTGCGCCCGTCAGCGCGCCGAGCAGGCAGGCGAGGGCCGCGGTGATCACGAGAGGCCGCCGCGCGCCCGCGCGTCGCGCGAGGAGGGCCAGGGCGGTACCCGAGAGCGTGGCGACGAGCACGACTGCGAGGGCGAGGCTTTGCCACGTCCGGCGCGACTCCATGATGACCCGTCCCCACGCCCAGGTCACCTTGTAAAACGCGTCGACGGGCATGGGCTGGAGCATCTCGACGCGTGCATTCGCGATGACACGCGAAGCGGCGAACACGCCCAGCGCGAACGTCACGGCGACGAGGGCCCCGATCGCGCGCGTGGCCTTCGTGGCTCCGCTCCGCGGCGTGAACAGCGCAGCGACGACGAGCGCGAGCGCGGCGGCCGTCGAGACGGAGAAGGCGACGAGCGCAACCGGCCCGAAGGGCCTGCATTCGAGCAGGTTGTAGATCAAGGAATCGATCATCGCCACTGAATGCTGACCCAGAAAGCCTCGTAATCCGCGGCGTCGAGCGCCGCGAGGCACGCAAGGGTCACGCCCCAGAGGGCGAGGAGAGCGGCAGCGAGGTCGCGTTTCATCATGCCTGGGACCCGGGGCGCCGGGGTGGATTGGGCCGGCCCCTCGCGGTCAGGGTAGCCGATGTCCGGGATCGTGTCCGGGCGCTTCGGCAGGGGTCTCCGTCAAACTGCGCAAAAAAGAGAACAGGAGACAGCCATGACTTCCCCCAGCCATTACCTCGTCGTCGACCTCGAAGCGACGTGCTCCGAGGACGGATCGATCCCGCGCGAGGAGACCGAGATCATCGAGATCGGCGCCGTGCTCGTCGAGGCAGCGACGCTGAAGACCGTGCGCGAGATGCAAACGTTCGTGCGCCCGATTCGTCATCCGCGCCTCACGCCATTCTGCACCAAGCTCACGACCATCACGCAGGCCGACGTCGACGCCGCGCCACGGTTCCCCGCGGCCATGGGAAAACTTCGCGATTTTCTCGGTCGCGACGCCGCGCTCTTCTGCTCGTGGGGCAACTACGATCGCAATCAGCTCGAGCGCGACGCGCGTCGCCACGGCATTCGCCTCCCGCTCGGCAAGGACCACTGGAACCTCAAGGCCGCCTTCGCGCGGAGGCACAACGAAGGCCGCGAGATCGGCGTCGGACAGGCGCTCCGCAGGCTCGGCCTCTCGTTTCAGGGCACGCACCACCGCGGCATCGACGACGCGCGAAACATCGCGCGGATCCTGCCGCACGTGCTCGACCGCGCGAGAGAAGGCGCTTGACGCGCGCCGCGGCATGGCGTCCTCTTTGGCGCTGCGCGCGGCATGAAACCCATCGACGTCGGCATCATCGGCTGCGGCACCGCGGGGAGCGCCGCAGCCCTTTTTCTCTCGCGGGCGGGGCACCGGGTCACGGTCTACGAGCGCGTGGCGAATCCGGGCCCCGTCGGCGCGGGCGTCATGCTCCAGCCCACGGGGCAAGCCGTCCTCGGCGCGCTCGGCCTGCGTGAAGCCGTGCTCGCCCGCTGCACGCCCATCACCCGCATGATCTGCCGCACGGCGGGCGGAAAACAGCTCTTCGACCTCCATTATGGCGACATCCCCGGCGATCACGTCGGGTATGGCCTCCACCGCGGCGTGCTCTTCGAGCACCTCGTTCGCGCCGTTCGCGCGGCGAACGTCGACCTGCGCCTCGGCGTGACCGTCGAGAACCTGGAGAATGCCGGCATGGGGCGCGGGTTGTATTTCCTCACGCCCGAGGGCGAGCGCCTCGGGCCGCACGCAGCGTGCATCGTCGCCGACGGCGCGCGCTCGCAGCTCCGCGACGACACCTCGATCCGCAAGCACATTCGCCCCTATCCGTGGGGCGCGTTGTGGTTTGTCGGGGAGGACCCGGGCGGCGCGTTCCGGGGCGAGCTCGCGCAGGTCGTGCGCGGGACCGAGCGCATGGTGGGCCTCTTGCCGACGGGCTTCGGGCCCGGAGAAGGGCCGGCCACGGACAAGATAAGCCTTTTTTATAGCCTCCCGGCCGCGAGCCTCGATGCCTGGCGCGAAGCTGGGCTCGACGCGTGGAAAAGCGAGGTGCGCGCGCTCGCGCCGTCGGCTGCGCCGGTGCTCGATCAGATCGACTCCGCCGACGAGGTCCTCTTCGCGCGGTATCACGACGTCTCGATGTATCCGTGGAACGACGGCCGCGTCGTCTATCTCGGGGACGCGGCGCATGCGATGAGCCCGCAGCTCGGCCAGGGGGCGAACCTCGCGCTCTGGGACGCGATGGTCCTCGCGGAGGCGCTCGCGGCGCACGAATCCTTGCCCATCGCGCTCGACGCGTATTCGCGCGCCCGCCGCTCCCACCTCGATTATTACCAGTTCGTCACGCGCTGGCTCACCCCGTTCTTCCAGAGCGACCTCGCGCCGCTCGGCTGGCTGCGCGACCTCGGTTTTCCCATCGCGACGGCCTTGCCGTTCCTCCGCCGCCTGATGGTGCGCAGCATGTGCGGGATCGCGCATGGAATCGGGATCGACGCGCCGCTCGCATTGCCGGCACCCGATCCCGTCCCTCGGCTCGGCCCCGTGGCCTGACGATCACTTTGGCGGCTCGATCACCGCCACCGTCCACTGCGGGCTCACGTATTGCGCCGTGAGGCTGAAGAAAAGGTGCCGTTGGCGAGGTCGCATGTTGCGAGGATCCACGAGATCAGAGGGGCGGGCGGGGGCTCGTCGCAACATTCTTGGCCCTTCCGCGGCGCTCGTGCCACTCACCTCGGACCCTGTCACAGCGGAAGGAAGAGCCTTGATTCGACCCATCGCCGTCCTCGTCGCAGGCATGCTCCTTTCGAGGCCGGGGATGCCGAAGGACGAGGCGAATCGTTATGCCCGCGTCCTCGCCGAGGTCGCGGCGGCGCGTGGCTTCGACCCGCTCGTCGCCGTGGCGATCGTGCATTTCGAGACGCAGTGGCGCCCCTCGCTCGTCTCGGCCGACGGGGAGGATTACGGCCTCGGGCAGGTGCGCGCCCGGTATGCGGGCGCTTGTCGCGACGACGCCGATCCGGTGAACGCGCCGAGCGAGGCCTGCCAGCGCGCGAAGGACTCGCTGCTCGACGGCGTGACGAACCTGCGGCGCATGGGCGCGATCATCGGGGCCAACATGGAATTTTGCAAGGCGAAGACCGGCAGCGCGAAGGCCGAACGCTGGCTCTCGGGCTACCAGGGTTATGGCGATCCCGCGCGCGGGCGGTTCTGCGAACCGGGCGAGAAAACGCGGATCGTGCTCGATTACTACAAGGATCTCGTCGCAAAGCTCGCGCCGAAGCCGTTGCCATTGCCGAAGCCGTTGCCGAAGGCCACGCGGCCTCCGCCGCGGGACCACGGCGCGGAGCCCACGCGCGCGGCGCTCCCGAAGAACGCGGAGCGCGGCGCGAAGCCGGCCGCGGCGAAGAAACAAGAAGGTACGAAGAAAGCGCCGCGCGCGAAGGCCGTCAAGGCGAGCGCGACGCGGCCCTCGCAAAGGAAGACACGATGACCGAGATCATCAAGCTTTCAGGACCGGGGAAAAACGCGCTGTCGAGCGCCATGATGCGCCACGTCCTCGAAGGGCTCGACAAGGCCGCGGGCGCGCCCGTCCTCGTCACGGGCGAGGGCGACGCGTTCTCCGCGGGGCTCGATTTGAAAGAGGTCCTCTCGCTCGACGCCGGCGGCATGGTCGCCTTCCTGCGGCTGCTCGAGCAATGCATGACGACCCTCTATCTGTACCCGGGGCCGACGATCGCCGTCGTGAACGGCCACGCGATCGCGGGCGGCTCGGTGCTCGCCGCTTGTTGCGACGTGCGCATTGCGATCCGCAAACCCACGGCGAAAATCGGCCTCAACGAGACCGCGCTCGGCCTCCGATTCCCGCCGCGCATCCTCTCGATCCTGCGGCGACGCCTGCCGCCCCAGCACATCGACGAAGTTCTCCTCGGCGCGGGCCTCTTCGATCCCGAAAAGGCCCAGCGCCTCGGCCTCGTCGACGAGGTGGCCGACGACCCGTACGAGGTCGGCCTCGCTCGTCACGCGGAGCTCGCGAAGCTTCCTGCGGCGGTTTATGCGCAGACCAAGCGGGACCTGCGCGGCACCCCGGATGGCCTCTATCCCGAGGCGGAACACGCCCGCGCGATCGACGAGCTGCTCGCCTTCTGGGATCCCGCCGTCGTGCAATCGAAGATCCTGGCCGTCCTCAAGCGCTGACCGCGCATTTCAAGGCGAGAGCCCCCCGGCAGACGTCGCCTCGATCGAATCGGCGAGCGGGCACTTCTCCATTCCGAGCTCCTTCGCTTTCGCGCGGATCATCTGCGCCTGCTCCTCCGGGCCCTTCACGCTGACGAGCGTACGGAACTCGATTCCGTCGGGGTTCTCGATGTGATCGTTGAGCCACGTCGTCCGCTGTTGCCCGATCGCGAGGGGATCTTCCTCCGCGCTGAGCCCGGCGCGCTGATCGACCTCGCACATGAGCTTCACGGCGTCGGCGAAGGTTTGCCCGGTTTGCGTCGGGGCGGCGGGCTCCGCGGGCTGGGAGGCGCCGCAACCCACGGCGAGGACGAGCGAGAACGAGGCGAGGAGCAGGGGACGTCGCATGCCGCATGGACACGGAAGCCCTGGCGGCTTTGGGTGCATCACATCGCGGGCATCGCCGCGGCGGGGACGGACGCTCGCCGGACGGCCTTGTCGGGCTCGGCGCGCTGCACCCCGCGCCGCATCGACGTCTTTCCGACCGCGATGTCGACCATCTTCTTCACCCGCGAAAAGACGCTCTCCTGCACGTAGGGGATCCCGTATTTCTCGCAGAGCGCCTTCACCTTCGGCTGCACCTGCTGGTACTTCAGCATCGGGATGTCCGGGAAGAGGTGGTGCTCGATCTGGTAATTGAGCCAGAGGTGCGCGGAATCGACGAGGTCGCCGCCCGTCTTGTAATTCGTCGAGCCAATCACCTGCCGCACGAAAAACTCCGCGCGCGAGGCCGGGCGGTCGTCGAAGCGATAGAGGTCATCGCCCGTGTGGTTCGGACCGACGACGCAGAACGTGTGCAGGTTCGAGACCGCGTCGGCCATCAGCGAGTTGCAGAACGCGCTGAAGACGCCCCAAGGGCCGAGCGGGAGATAACAGAGCGGCAGGAGCCCGAAATGGATCGCCGCATAGGGCAGGTAACACTTGAGCCAAAGCTCGCGCGTCTCGCCTTCCTTCGAAGGAGGCACGCCGTCCCGCTCGGCGTGGCGCGCGCGATAGACCTCCAGCGTGCTCGGCGCATAATACGAAGCCCGCCACGTGAGCGCGAGGATGCCCATGAGCGCGTAACGAACCGGCATGGGGTGTTCGCGCAGCTCCTCGGTGTTGCGCTCGATGAGGTCCCGATCGTCGAGCTCACCCGTGTAGGAGTGGTGCAGGACGTTGTGCTCGTAAATCCACGCTTCCGGCAGAATCCAATCGCACCAGTCAAGGAATCGTCGCTTTCCGCGCGCGAAGACCTTGCTCGTGTACCGAGCGGGCACGCCCGGCACCTTGTCGTAACCGCGATGACCAATGTGATGCATGAGGATCCACCGCGTCGATCGACCGATGCCGAGCAGCAATGCGCTCGCGGGGTTCGGCGCGAGTCCCGCGCCGAGCAAGCCGAGCGCGGTGCAAGCGCGCCCCCAGCGTTCGAGCTTGTAGAGGTGCTTGAGATCGTCCTCTCCGAGCGCGTCGTCGATCTCGCGTCGTAGGGCCTTGATGTCCGCGTGGAATGCTTCGAGGTCGATCTTGGAGAGGTCGAAAGGAAGAGGCTTTTCCATGGGGTCGGGCGGCTCGCTCTAGCACCCTTCCCCTCGGACGGAAAGCACCGTAAGCTCGCGCGGCGATGAAGCGAAGAGGCTTGCTGAAGGCCGGCATGGCGTTCGCGGTGGCCCCACTTTCTTTTTCGCGCGCGTCGTCCGCTTGTGACGGGCACGGCAACTGGGAGACCCCGCCGTCCGGGAAGGCGCCCGACAAAGCAGCCGAGAAAGCGCCCGTTTGCGAGCGGCTCGTCGCGAGGATCGGGCGAAATCACGGGCACGTCTTCACGATCGTCGCCGCCGACGTGCTCGCGGCCGTGGACAAGACGTACGACCTCACGGGGACGTCCGGCCACCGGCACACGATCACGATCACCGCCGCCGATTTCAAGAAGCTCGGCGCGGGGCAAATCGTGCGCCTCGCGTCGAGCCGCGAGGGCGGGCACATTCATCGGTTGTTCCTCGAATGCGCGCCGGCCGTGGACCCGCCCGAGCGCGTGAATGCTTGCGAGATCGAGGTCGCCGGCAAGGACGAGCACGAGCTCGTCATCCCGGACGCCGACGTCAAGGCAAAGGCGCCGCGGACCTACGACATCCAGGGCCTCGCGGGGCACGAGCATTCGGTGACGGTCACCGCCGCCGATTT
This sequence comes from Polyangium sp. 6x1, assembly GCF_029946515.1. Classification (GTDB taxonomy): domain Bacteria; phylum Myxococcota_A; class Polyangia; order Polyangiales; family Polyangiaceae; genus Polyangium. The sequence goes on along the minus strand of NZ_JARZHH010000001.1, from coordinate 636,600 downwards.
CGAGGACCTGCTCGGCGGCAAACAGGTGAAGATCCCGAGCTCACGCGGCACCGACGGGCATAACCACCTCGTGTTCATCCGGTACCCACGGAAGGCCTGAGATCACGGGACGAACGGCGCGCCCGCGGCCGGAATGCGGGCGTCGGGGGGGACCTACAGGATTTCCTTCGTGGGCCCGCGCATTTTCGTTCGATTCATCGCGCCATCTGGCATTCGGGGGAAGATGCCTCCATGTCTTCGTTGGAAGCGACCAAGGGGCGTCCGGGTGAATGGATGGGTTTCCTGAGATCCGGGGGCCCCGAGGGTCGCGTTTGGAGGGGGATATGAAGAAGAATCTGATCGTTCAGGCAATCGTGGGACTCGGGCTTCTTCTGGGGAGCGCCGTCTCCGCCCAGGCCGCGCCCGCGCCGGTGAGCGCACCGAGCGAATCGACGGCGAGCCAGCCGCTGGAGGAGAGCGCCACGGTGGTGGCCGCTGCCCGCTGCCGCGGAGGATTCGCGTCCTGCAACACCAATTGTACCCGTCGTTGCACGCGGGGACATGGCTATGGCGCGTGTGCCACGCGGTGTGACCGTGACTGTCGTGCTCGCTTCTGCAGGTAGGTCAGGAATATGGGGGGCGGGAGCGGGCGTACAGGGCCTCCGCCATGTCGCTCCGCTCCCGCCTCGCATGGTCCGCCCCCCTCGTGGTTGCGCTCGCCGGCGCTTGCACGAGCGCACCGCGCGCCGCGGCGCCGAGGCCTCCACGAGACGTGCAAGCCCCCGGGGCTTCGCTCGCGTCTCCCGCGCGGAACGACGCACCGCGGGTGACGTCGAACGCCTGCGCGCGGCGCCATTCCGAGGCCACCGCTCGGCCCGAATCGATCGTTCGTCAAAGCAGCACCCTTGCCCTGGCCCGGCACGCCGATCGAACGATCGCCTACGTCGCCGACGCCGATCGCCACGCCATTCACACGATCGACATCGACGGCCGGGCCCTCCTCGCGACGACGCCCCTCGCCGGCGCGCCTTCGCAGCTCGTCGTCCTCGTGGATGGCAGGGTCGTCGTCGCGCTCCGCGATTCCAATCGTGTCGCCGTCCTCGAGCCCGCCTCCGCGCCCGAACGGAAGCTCGCGCCCCTCTGCGAAGCCCGGACGCCGAGCGAGCCCGTAGGCTTGTTCGTCTCGCCAAACGAATCCACCCTCTTCGTGACGAGCGGCTGGGGCCACGCGCTCACCGCATTCGCCGGTGACACGCTCGAACCCCGCTACGCCGTGCCCCTGCCGCGCGAGCCCCGCGCCGTCCTCGTCGAGCCCTCGGGCCGCCGCGCCTTCGTCTCCCACGCCGTCGGCGATGAGATTTCGGTCGTCGACCTCGAAGATCCGCTCCACACCCGGAGGTCCGTCGATCTCCGTCGCCACAACGGGGAGATCTCTTCTTCCCGCCGCACCGGCCAGGGGTTCGTCCTGGCCGCGCTCGTCGGGACGAACCCCGAGCGCGTGACGCGATTGCTCGCTCCGCTGGTGAGCGTCGACCAGGACGCGGGCAGCATCTCCACCGAGACCTATGGCTCTCGTTTCCTCGCCGCCGCGCCGCTCGTCGCCGTCGTCGATACCACGACCGAATCCCTGCTCGGTCGTCACCTCTCGGTCGTCGGTGGCCTCGACGACGTCGGCGGCCCTGAAAAAGCCTGCACCCTGCCGCGCGCGGCGGCGCTCGCCGGCGATCGCCTCCTCCTCGGTTGCCTCGGCGTCGACGCCGTCCTCGAGCTCGATGCACGCGCGCGCGACCCCATGCGGTTCGAGCGTCGCCGATTCCGTGTCCCGGCCGGACCCATGGGCGTCGCGGCCGAGCCGGGGCGCGAGCGCGCCGTCGTCTGGTCCCAGTTCGCCGCCGCCGTGAGCGTGCTCGACCTGCGCGAGGGCGCCTCGACGACGCCCGCCGCGGAAATCGTCGTCTCGAAAGAGCTTCCTCCAAACCTCAGCGCATTCGAAGCGCGCGGACGGCTCCTGTTTCACGCGACAAACGATCCGCGCATCTCGGGCGACGGCCGTGCCTGCGCGAGTTGCCATATCGACGGGCGCGAGGACGGCATCACCTGGCAGACCCCCGAGGGGCGGCACCAGACGATCATGCTCGCGGGCCGCATGAACGAAGGCGCGCCGTTCGGCTGGCGGGGCGAGACGACCACGCTCCGGCACCACGTCGGCCGTACGATGAAGCGCCTCGCGGGGCGCGGTGTCTTCAGCGGCGCCGACTCCGCGGATCTCGACGCGCTCCTTGCTTATTTGAAGGTCATGCCCGCGCCCGTGCGCGCCGAGCCCGACGAGGCCCGGCGCGCGCTCGTCGCACGCGGGCGCGAGCTCTTCGACGATCCGCAGCAGGGCTGCGCGGCGTGCCATCCGGGGGGCGGCACCGACCGATCGGCGTACGACGTCGCGCGCTCGCCGTTCCGCATTCCGTTCGATACGCCCTCTCTCCAGTTCGTCGGCGGAACGGCGCCCTATTTTCACGACGGTCGTTATGCCACGCTCGGCGACCTCCTGCGCGGCGTGGACGGCACCATGGGCCACACCGGCTCCCTCTCGAACGAGGAGCTTTCCGCGCTCGAGGCCTACCTGGAGGAACTGTGATGAAACGCATTCCCGTTTTTTCGGCGCTCGCCCTCGCGTTTTCGCTCGGCATGGCTGCGACCCCGGCGCAGGCCGAGGAACCTCCTCGATTCCACGACATCCGCCTCGCCGACATCCCGCGTATCGAAGCCGAGCCTGACGTCGCCTGGGCGGACGAACATTACGACACGAGCGGCGAACCGAGCCCGTTGCCCGACGTCGAGCGCTCGCGTCCCGCGGTCGACTGGAGTGGTTTGCCCCGGCCGCACTTGACCAACGAGAAAGGCAATGCCGCGGTCGTGCGGATCCGGAACCTCTATCACCCGGACAACCACCAAGCGAACCAGTGGCTCCGCTATCTCCAGTCCGACGACGCGTCCCCGATCGCCATGGCGTGCGGGCCCGACACGGGCGAGCCGCGGGGCGTCGATACATATTTGCTCGAAGTGTCGCGCCCGGAGGGCCCGCGATACACGGTCGTGGAGGTGTGGCTCGACGGAAAAACCTGCAAAGGCCTCGCGCTCCGGCGATATCAGACCGCCGTCCAACCGCTCGCGGGGGGCCTCGCGTATGCCTATCGCACCCATTGCGCGAGCTGCTCGCCTGCGCAGAGCGAAACCCTCCACGTCGTCATCCCCACGGCCATGAGCTCCAGCGCCACCGGCGGATTTCGATACTGGACGTATTTGATGGAGCACCTCGAGCTCCCGCTCGGCCCCGGCACCTCTGGCAGCTTGCGCGCGCGTATCGAGGAGGGGAGCATCCGCTCGTGGAACCGCGTCGTCCCGCGGCCGCTGCCGGTCGCCGACGTCGAGCTGCGCATCGAGACGAGCTTCGCCGCGGGCGAGGACGAGCCCACGATCGTCCTGGCCACACGCGCCGTGAACATCTTGCCTTTGTAGGCTTTCGGCCGCTGCGCGGGCCGTGATAGGGTCCGCGTCATGTCCAACGTCATCCACTTCGAGACGAACCACGGCTCCTTCGAGATCACCCTCGACGCCCAGGCCGCGCCGCAGACCGTCGCCAATTTCCTTCGTTATGTCGAAGGAGGCCACTACGACGGGACCATCTTCCACCGCGTCATTCCGGGCTTCATGGCGCAGGGCGGGGGATACGACGCGACGTACGAGAAGAAGCCCACGCTCGCGCCCGTCACGAACGAGGCCGACAACGGCCGGAAGAACACACGCGGCACCGTCGCCATGGCGCGCACGAGCGAGCCGCACTCGGCGACGGCGCAGTTCTTCGTGAACGTCGCGGACAACGCGTTCCTCGACCATACGGCAAAGACCAGCGCTGGCTGGGGGTATACCGTGTTTGGCGAGGTGACCTCCGGCATGGACGTCATCGACCGCATCGTCGCGCAAAAGACGGGCGCGCAAGGCCCGTTCTCGAAAGACGCGCCGCTCGCCCCCGTCGTCATCCAGTCCGCCCGCGCCCGTTGAGCCACCGCCCCTCCCGTTCGGCGCTTCTCTCGCACAACTCCCCACATCGTCCATCGGGGTCTCCACGCGAAACCTCATGGTTTCGATGTGTTACGATGTTGTTTGAACATGTTCAGATTTGATCTTGACCGACGATGTGTCTGCATCCATCATCTGAACATGTTCAAGTTCGGTCGCGCTGGAGGGCTCTGGCGGGCCGATACGTAGGGAGGATCGCCATGCAGGACGCGATGATGAATGCGACTTCGTATCTGGTTCCCGTGTATGCGGCGTATGCGCTGACCAGCGTGGGGCTCACGGTGGGGCTCGCGCGGACCTTGTTCCGCAGCGGGGCGGTGTTCCTCGCGGACGTCTTCAAGGACAACGCCGGAATGGCCGAGGCGGTGAATCGGCTGCTCGTCGTCGGCTTCTACCTGCTCAATTTCGGCTATGCGTGCCTCATCATGAAGGCGGACCGCGCGACGGACATGATCGAGGCCATCGAGATCCTCGCCGCCAAGCTCGGGCTCTTGCTCCTGTCGCTCGGCGTGATCCATTTCTTCAACGTCTACCTCTTCCACCGCATGCGCCGCCGCGCCCAGATGGCCGTGCTGCCGCCGCCGGTCGTCCCCCAGCTCAAGATGGTGCGCGCGGGCGCCGAGTGAATTCACCGCCCATGAAAGGCGAGGAGGAGGTTTGTCCCATGAAGCGGCTCACGGTCCTTTTCGACGAAACTTGCGTGCTCTGCGTGCGCTGCCGCGACTGGCTCCTCACGCAGGAGGCGTACGTCGAGCTCGAGCTCCTCGCCTGCGGCAGCGACGAGGCAAAACGTCGTTATGCCGGGGTGCCGTGGCTCGGCGAGGAGCTCGTCGTGGTGAGCGACGAGGGCGATGTCTGGGCGGGCGCGGCCGCATTTCTGCTCTGCCTGTGGGCGCTCGTGGAATGGCGGCCCTGGTCGTACCGCTTCTCCGGCCCGACGTTCGCTCCGCTCGCGGAGCGGTTCTTTCACGCGCTCTCCAGCAAGCGCCGCACAATCGCCGCGTGGGTCGCGCCGGACGATTGCCCCGGCGGGAGCTGCCGGGTACGGTACGCCGGAGGCCATTACCGATGACCACCCGAAAGCGTCGCCCGAGCGGCGAGGCGAGCCGCGAGCACATCCTCTCGATCGCGCTCCAGCTCTTCCGTGAGAAAGGGTTCGACGGGACGACGATGCGCGACATCGCCGCCGCCGCCGGCCTCTCGCTCGGCGCGGCGTATTACTGGTTTCCCTCGAAGGAAGCCATCGTGCTCGCGTATTACGCGCGGCAGCAGGATGCGCACGCGGAGGCGTCGCGCGGCGCCCTCGAAACCCTGCCCGATCTGCGATCGAGGCTCGGCGCCGTGATGCACGCGAAGATCGACATGCTGAAGGACGATCGCAAGCTGCTCCGGGCCATTCTGCGGAGCACGCTCGGCGCCGACGAGCCGACCTCGGTCTTCAGCGCGGAGACGTCGGACGTGCGGCGAAAGGCCATCGGCATTTTCGTCGACGCGATCGGGAAGGACGACGCGATCCCCGAGGACGCGCGGCCGCTCCTCGGGCAGGCGCTCTGGGCGCTGCACCTCGGCTTGCTCCTTTACTTCGTGAACGATGCCTCCGAGGATCAGGTGAAGACCCGCGTGCTCGTGGACGGCTCGCTCGACCTCATCTGCAAGCTCGCGCCGCTGCTCGCGTCTCCGATGCTCGGTCCGATGCGCGCCGAGATCACGGCGCTCTTCGAGAATGCGGGGCTGTTCGCGGCAAAGAAGTGACGGATTGACGCGCGCCGGGCGCCTTGCCACGGTCGGCGCATGATGCAACGAAGGTCGTTTCGACGGAGATGGGCCGCGGCGACGGTGATCGCAGCGGTCGTGCTGGGGTTTGGTTTCGTGAAGGCGCGGCGGGCGTCCGGCGAGACGCCGCCCGACGACGGCGCGCCCTCGGGCATGGTCGCGTTCGTCGGCGGGGGCGCGTGTCCGCCAGGGTGGGTGACCGTGTACGACGTCGCAGGGCGCGTCGTCGTCGGCGCGATTCAACCGGAGTACGTGGGCCTCGAGGTCGGCACGCCGTTCACCGATCGCGAAGAGCGAATGCACGAGCACGCCTATGCCGGCGAGGTCACGCTCGTCGCGAAAAACATCGCCGGGGCGAACGGCAATAACCAGAACGGCGCCGCGGCCGGGACGTATCCCCTCGCGGGCACCACCACGAAGGTCTCCTCGGGGCTGCCCTTCCTGCAGATCGCGGGGTGCGTGAAGCCATGAAAACACGCGTTATGCTTGCCAGTCTGCTCGTCGTTTCTCTCGCGGGTTGCCTCGATACGTCGGGCAGCGGCTCCGGCGTTCCCATCGCCACGGACCCGGGCCCGGATCCGCAATCGCTCCGCGGCGACGCGCTTCCCACCGGCGCGGTCTCCTTTTTCAAGAAGCTCGCCTGCCCCGAGGGGTGGAAGCCCTACGATCTCGCCGCGGGGCGCACGATCGTCGCCGCGAGTGAAACCTTGCCGAGCGGAGAGACCGTCGGCTCGCCACTTGCGAGCCAGGAAGAACGCAAGCATTCGCATGCGCTCGCGGCGAGCGTCGAGATCCCCGCGGTCTCGTACGTGGGCGCGCCCGGCGGCGGCAATTCCGGCGTGGGGCAGGCCGGGGTCGTCTCGTTCGCCACGACGTCGGAGCCGGCGCCCGACGAGATCCCCTACGTCCAGCTCCTCGCTTGCAAAAAAGACGCGGAGCCCGTCCCGCGCCCGACGCCCCTGCCGCCGCGTATGCTCATGTTCTTCGATCGAGAGAAATGCCCATCGGGCTGGAAACCCGCCGAAGGTACGGCGGGCAGGATCCTCGTGGGATTGCCGCAGGACGCCGCCGCGGACAGCCCCTTCGGCGGCGACCCGTTCACGAGCCCCGAGCCCCGCTCCCATGGTCATGCGTTTTCGTCGACGGTCGATACCCCCTCGCACGGCATCGGGCTCGCGGGCGGGTGCTGCGGGGACGGATATGCCAAGAAAGGCACGTACGAGCTCGCGTCGGCGACGGAGCCGTCCGACGTGGACATGCCGATGCTCGTGCTCCTTCAGTGCGAGAAGGAGTGACGACACGCAAATCAGGGAAACACCCGATAGCCAGCGCCGCGCGCGTCGTGAGATGAATCGACCCCGGGGAGGGATTCGTGCGCGCAAATCTTGGCTTCAGGGGCGGTTCATCGAGGTCGGCGGAGCGATCGAGGCAGCGAGCTGCGACGCTCGGCTTGTGGGGCCTCGGCGTCGATGTGCTCATCGGCGCCGTGGTGGTCGCCGGCGTCGCGTTCACCACGCTGAAACTGCAGCTCCTCCGGCACGGCTGACGCCGGAGCGTCAGCGGAGCACGACGTCGAGCGCGTGCGCTTCGAGCAGGCTCGGGACCTCCCATCGCTCGCTCATGCGGCGAATGACGGCCTCGGGCACACGCGCGGCGCGTGCGCGGTTGCCCGCGAGGAGCGCGGCCCGCGGCGCCTCGACGTAGACGATCCGCACCCGCGCGCCGTAATCGGCCGCGAGCGAGAGCAACGGACCGCGCCGCTGCCGGTTGAGGTTCGTCGCATTGTAGACGAACCGCTCGCCGCGCCGGAGGTGCTCGCGCACGCGCTCCTTGCCCGCCTGCACGACGGCGCCCTGGTTCTCGTCGGGCTCGACGTCGAGCTCGCTGCGCAGCTCGTCGAGCGACACCACCGGCAGATCCGGGAATCGCTCGCGGATGCAGGTGTCTTTCCCCGCGCCCGGCAGGCCGCACATCATGATCATCTCGCCGCTCGTGTCGTCGTGAACAGGCACGTCGGGCGAGCGCCCTTCGGAGCGGAAGTAGACGACGCGCGTGTGATCGGACGGGAAGGACCGCGGTTTGTCGAAACAACCCTCCTCGGCGCAGAACGCGCGGAAGAGCTCGATGTTGTCGACGATGCGCTGCATGTCCTGGCAGACGCGGCCGCGGATGTCGGCCTCGGCGACGAGCGCGAGCAGATCGGCGCGGCAGACGAGCGAGATCTCTGCGGCGAGCTTCTGCGCGTCGTCCCGCTCGATCAGGTAAAAGGGGATCTGGTGGTGGCGGATGAGCCCGGAGACCATCTCGCGGAGCGAAAACGGCGCGCCGAGCTCCCAGAGCAGCCGCCGCGCGAGCATCTCGCCGGCGCGTGAATGCCCCTTCGCCGTGATGCGCCCGTCCGGCTCTTCTTTCGTGGTGAACGGTTTCGCCACGTCGTGCAGGAGGCACGCGAGCCAGACGGCCGCCTGATCGTCCGCGGAGAGCGCGCGCCACGCGGGCATCGCCACGAGCGTCTCCAGCACCATGCGCGTGTGAATCCAGACGTTGCCCTCGGCGTGGTGAATGGGGTCCTGCGGGCAGGGCTCGAGCGCGCGGACCCATTCGAAGGTCTGCAGCTCGTCCCAGGGCACACGGAAAGCGGGCGGCCGGGGCGGCTCGGTGAGGAGGGAGAGCGACATGGAGGTGCTCGTAACGTGAAGAAAGGAGGGACGCCACCATAGCACGGGCGAGGGCGGCCGTGCTAGCCTCTGCATCGCCGTGTCTGCAAAGTACCCGAGGACATTCCACCTCCCGTGGTCGCCGGGCGGGACGTCCGACGACAAGCGCATGTCAGACGTGTCCGCGCTCGTCGGCGCCGAGATCGTCGCCACCGAGAAATGCGACGGCTCGAACCTGACGTACACGCGGAAGAACGTCTTTTCGCGCTCGCACGCGGGCCCGCCCGCGCACCCGAGCTTCGACCTCGCGAAGGCCACGCACGCCCGCATCGGACACCTCCTCTCGGAGGGGATCTCGGTCTTCTGCGAGTACTGTTATGCCGTGCATTCGATCACGTACGACAAGCTCCCCGAGTATTCGCTGGTCTTCGGCGTGCGCGATGATGCGGCCGGCATCTGGTGGGATTGGGACATGGTGACGGCGCAGGCCGGCGACCTCGGCCTCCCGACCGCGCCCGTGCTTTTTCGTGGCGTGGTCTCGTCCGTGGACGAGCTCCGCGCGCTCACCGACCGGCTCTCGCGGGAGCCTTCGACGTTCGGGGGGCCGCGCGAGGGCGTCGTCGTGCGTGTCTCTGCGCAGTTCCCGGACGGCGCGTTTGGCCGATGCGTGGCGAAGTGGGTGCGCAAGGGCCACGTGCAGACCGACGAGCACTGGCTGCATCAGGCGATCGTCCCGCAGCGGCTCGCCCGGTCCGGGTAGGCCCTATCGTTTTCCGGCGAGCTTCGTGAGCTCGGCGCAGAGCGCCTCGCGCGCCGGCCCGAGCGTCTCCTCGTACCACGCGAAATCGTCGTCGGGCCCTTTTCGTAGCTCCGCGAGGAAGTGGTTCGCCGCCGTGTAATCGCTGATCTTGCCGGTCTTCGCGACCTGCAAGGCGAAGACCGGCACGCGCATCGCGTGAAACGCCTTTTTCCGGGAGGGCCCGGGCTCCTCGACGAAGCGCTTCTTCGCCTTCTGCCAGTCCGCCGTGGATCGACCGATCGCCGAGGAGGCGAGTTTTTTCCGATCGCACGTGTACCGGAAGGGCGGACGGGACGCGACGAGCACGTGGGCGGGCTGCGCGAAATAGCATTCGAGCGCGAAGACGCTCTGATCGTCGAGCGCGTCCTGGAAAGTCGTGACGCCGTGAATGACGATGTTCAGGCCCTCGGCGAAGGCGAGGTCCTGCCTTTGCTCCGGCTTCGAGCGCACGACGAGGAAGTCCTCGTCCGACGCAGGTCCGGCCGTGCCGTACACGCGGGAGCCCACGCGCCAAGCGGCGCGGATCTCCGCGCGCGACACCCGGAGGACGGCGAGAAGTCGGCTGAGGACGTCGTCGGACACGATCGCACCTTACACCACGAGCGCGGGAGGGGCGCCCTGGAAAGTTTCCACGTGCCGGCATTACGTCGCTGCGTCGGGCTCGAAAAAACGAGTAGCGTCCTGCGCGTTTTCGTGGTCCAATGTGCGCCGTGGTATTCTTCTCCGCCTTCCGCCATGCCAGACGCCTCCTCGCGCTGGGCATCGGATCGATATCGCTCTTGTCGGGATGCTCGCCGGAAGCTCCTCCTCCTGGAAACCCCGACACGGGACCGAAGATGCCGGAGGGGGGCCTGCTCGACTACCCCGTGGATGCAATCGGCCCGTTCCGGGTCGGCTACCGGTCCTTTCTGCACACCTACCAGCCGAAGGGCGTCCCGGAATCTCGCGAGATCCGCGTCAATCTCTGGTATCCCACGCTCGACGAGGAAGGTACGCCGCCGAGGTACATCAACGTATTCCCCGACGACGACGTGTTCGAGGGCGCGAGCGTCGCGCCGCCGATGGAAGCTGCGGGCTACCCCGTGCACCTGCATTCGCACGGGTATTCGGGGTTCGGCGGGACGAGCTCCGACATGATGCACTGGTTCGCCTCGCACGGCTGGGTCGCGATCGCGCCCGATCACACGGGCAACACGCTCCCGGAGCACGAGGACACGAAGCCACTCCTCCTGAGTTACCTGCGCTCGACGGACCTCACGGCCTCGCTCGACGTGCTCGAGGCGCTCCCCTCGGACGATCCGCTCGCGGGCAAATGCCGCACGGACGAGGTCTTGCTCTCGGGCCATAGCTTCGGCGGGCGCACGGCGTGGGCGAGCGGCGGCGCCACGTACGACCTGACGGCGATCCAGGCCTTGTGCGACGATGGGACGAAGTTCTCCGAGCCCTGCACGCCCGAGCAAATCGCGCTCTTCGGTCAGGATATCGGGGATCCGCGCGTCAAGGCGGGTATGCCAATGGCGATCGGGAATGGCGACGGCTGGTTCGGCGAGGAGGGGTACAACGCCGTGAAGAAGCCGTATCTCTACATGACGGGCTCGCTCGATCCGGTCGGCGCCGAGGACGTGTGGGCGCGCGTGACCTCGATCGATTTCACGTGGCTCGATTTCGAGGGCGGCTGCCACCAGCTCTTCGCGCTCGGCGGCTGCCCGGAGTTCGACTCGTACGAGGGCTGGGCGCTCGTCAACACCTATGCGTTCGCGTTCGCGCGCCGGCACATCCTCGGCGATACGAGCGACAAGGTCCAGAAGATCCTCGACGGTACCGAGGTCCTCTCGCCGAAGGTCAAGTTTCAGCACAAATGAGGTGAGCGATGTCATTCCGGGACGAACCCCCCAAGACGAAGTTTCTCTCCCGGGCGCTCCTCCCCGCGGCGCTCGCGGCCTCGCTCGTCGCGTGTAGCGAAGAGGCGCCCCCGCCGAGCGGCGGGCTCGGGCCGCGGCCGCCGATGCCGGAGATCGCCGCGCAGACCGGCGCGCAGCGCCTCACGGTCGCCCAGTATGGCAATGCCATCCGCGACCTCTTCGGCGAGGACATCAACGTGCCGACGTCGATCGAGCCCGACGCGCCGCTCGACGGCTTCGTCACGCTCGGCTCCTCGGTCAGCACGATCTCTCCGCGTGGCGTCGAGAAATACGAGAAGGCCGCGTTCGCCATTGCAGAGCAGGTCGTTTCAGACCCCGCGCGAAAAGCCTCGGTCCTGCCGTGCGCGCCCGCGGGGGCAAACGACCTCGATTGCGCGAAGAAGCTCGCGACCTCGCTCGGGCGCCGCGTCTACCGTCGCCCGCTCTCCGCTACGGAGGTCGATCGGCTGGGCGGGCTGCTCGTGCAGGCGGCGACCACGCTCGGCAGCTTCGACAAGGGGATCGAGTTTGCCATCGCGGGGATGCTGCAGTCGCCGAATTTCCTCTATCGTCCCCAGGTCGGCGAGCCGGACCCGAAGAGCCCGGGCAAGCGCCGCTACACGAGCCTCGAAATGGCCTCGAAGCTCTCGTTTTTCCTGTGGAACAGCATCCCGGACGAGGAGCTGCTCGCGGCGGCCGAGGCGGGGAAGCTCGTCGAGGACGAGGGCCTCGCCGACCAGGTCCTGCGCATGATCGAATCGCCGCGGGCGCGGGAGGGCCTGCGGGCGTTCGTCACGGATTGGCTGCACCTCGGTCAGCTCGACGCGCTCTCGAAGGACCCGACGGTCTTCACGTATTATAGCCCCGAGGTCGGCCCCGCCGCGCGCGAGGAGACGCTGCGGGTTTTCGAGCACCTCGTCTTCGATCGCGACGCCGATTACCGCGACGTCTTCCTCACGCGCACGACCTTCGTCAATCCGAAGCTTGCCTCGATGTACGCCGTTCCCGCGCCGACGGACGAGGGCTTCGGCAAGGTGGACTTTCCCGAGGATTCGGTGCGGATCGGCCTCCTTGGGCACATCAGCATCCTCGCGCTCCACTCGCATCCGCGGTCGACGTCGGCCACGCTTCGCGGCAAGTTCGTCCGCGAGGATCTGCTCTGCGACGGCATTCCCCCGCCGCCCGTCAACGTGAACACGGGCCTGCCGGATCCCTCGACGGAGGCGCGGACCCTGCGCGAGCGCATCGCGCAGCACAACACCGATCCGAACTGCCGGGCTTGCCACATGCTCATGGATCCCATTGGCCTCGGCCTCGAAAACTTCGACGGGATCGGCAGGTTCCGCATGAAGGAGACCGACGCCGTCATCGATCCGTCGGGCAACCTCGATGGCGTGCCTTACGCGAACGCGCGCGAGCTCGCCCTGCGCATTCACGACAGCGACAAGGTCGCGCCCTGCTTCGTGCGCAAGCTCTATTCGTATGCCACCGCGTTCGAGCCCACGACGGAGGAGAGCGCGACGATCAACACCCTCACGTATGATTTCCGCGCGGCGGGGCACCGCGTGAAGTCGCTTCTCTCGTTCATCGCGACGAGCCCGGGTTTCCGGCTCGCGCACGAGCCTTGACCACCGGTGACGAAGGGGATCATGCCATGAAGCGGACCAAGCTCAGCCGAAGGACGATGCTCCGGGGCATGCTCGGGGGCGCGGCGGTCGCCATCGGGCTGCCGGCGCTCGAGATTTTTCTCAATTCGAACGGGACGGCGTATGCGCAGGGCGACGCATTGCCGAAGCGATTCGGGATCTTTTTCTGGGGCAATGGCACCCTGCCCGATTTCTGGGTGCCCAAGGGCACGGGGCCGACCTGGGAGCCGTCTCCCACGCTCGCGCCGCTCGCCGAGGTGAAGGACAAGCTCTCGGTCATCACGGGCATGAAGGTGTACACCGGGAACACCGTGCCCCATTACTCGGGGTCGGCGGGCATCCTTTCGGGTGCAGCGCCGCTCAACAATGGCACGGAGCTCCAGACGTTCACCCAGCCGAGCATCGACCAGGTGATCGCCGAGGCCGTCGGACAGGACACGCGCTTCCGCTCGCTCGAATTCGCGGTCCAGCCCGGCGGACGGAGCCTCTCCTATTCTGCGCCGCACAGCGTGAACCCGCCGGAGAACTCGCCCGCGTCGCTTTTTCAGCGTGTCTTCGTGGACGGGTTCGTCATGCCGGGCAGCACGCCGATGCCCGATCCTCGATTGCCGCTGCGGCAGAGCATCCTCGACGGGGTGATGGAGGAGGCCGAGTCGCTCAAGCTGGTCCTCGGACAAACCGACAAGGATCGCCTGGAAAAGCACCTCGACGGCATCCGCGCGCTGGAGAAGCAGATCGAAAAACTCCAGCAGAACCCGCCGAGCCTCGCGGCGTGTATGGTGCCGCAAAAGCCGCTCGACGAATATCCCGACGTGGACGGCAGGCCGCCGATGTCCGAGATTTCGCGCGCGATGGTGGACATCCTCGTCATGGCGCTCGCTTGCGACCAGACGCGCGTGTTCAGCCAGTGGTTCTCGAGCCCCGTCGGCAATCCGCTCTATCCGGGCACGACCGCGGGGCATCACCAGCTCACCCACGACGAGCCCGGCGAGCAGCCGCAGGTGCAGAGCATTTTGGTCTACATCATGAGCGAGTTCGCCTATCTCGTGAAGGCGCTCGCCGCCGTCCCCGAGGGCGACAGCACGCTGCTCGACCATTGCGCGATCCTCGGGACGAGCGATTGCTCGTACGGCAAATCGCACCTGCTCGAGGAGTACCCGATCCTCCTCGCGGGCACCTGCAACGGGGCGCTCAAGACCGGGCTGCATTATCGGTCTCCGTCGGCCGAGAACGCGAGCAAGGTGCTCCTCTCGCTCGCGCGGGCGATGGGGATGACGCTCGACAGCTTCGGCCAGGGCGACGCGCGCGTGACCTCCAGCTTGACGGCGATCGAGGTATGAACACGAATCGTTTTTCCAGGCTCCTGCCCGCGCTCGGCCTCGGCCTCTTCCTCGTCGGCTGCGGCGGGGAGGAGGCCCTCGGCCCCTCGTCGTGCGAGACCGGCGAGACGTACGGCGCCATTACCACGAAGCTCGCCTTCTCGCGCCTGGTATCACCGACCGTGGCGCCCGGCTTCGATCTCGACGGGAGGACGAGCGACGTGACCGACTCGCTCTCCTGCGGAAAGGCGGATTTCAAGGATTCCGAGGGGCGAAGCGGCGTGGACAACCAGCTCGCGCCGCTCGTCCCGGAAGTGGAGAAGTTCGTCGGCGATGCGATTGACGGGCTTCTGCAAGGGTCGATCAACGACGGCCAGCTCGTCATCCTCATGGAGATGGAGAACGTTGACGATTTCACGAACGACGCCTGCGTGAATTTCAGCGTGCAGGTCGGCGTGAAGAGGTTGCCGACCCTCGGCACGGACGGCGTCATCGAGGCGTATCAAACATTCGAGCCCGACCCGACCGCGACCCGCAGCCACGTCACGAATGCGCGCATCGAGAACGGCGTGCTCGAAACCGGCCCGTTCGCCCTCGCGATCCCGCTCGCCATTTTCGACGTCGCCTTCACGTTGAACGTGCAGGATGCGCGGTTCCGTTTCGCGATCGACGAGGAGCACAAGCTGAAGGGGTATCTCGGCGGCGGCGTCTTGCCGCAGGAGATCCTCGACGGCGTGGCGGACGGCGATGGGCTCGAGGATCTGCTCCCGCAGATCAAGGTGCTGCTCGAAGCGAACACGGACCTCGCATACAACGAGGACACCGGCAAATGCGAGCAGCTCTCGGCGACACTCGACATCGAGGGCGTGCCGGCGTTCCTGCGCCGCTGACGCGCCGCGCGCGGGGGCGAACGTGACCTCCGCGCGCGTGCCGCCGCACGGCGCCCGCGTGTTCGTCCACCATCGGCCTTCCGCCTCGGCGCCCCTGCCGATATGCTGGCGCGATGCGAATTCTTCTGCGAACTCTTGGGAAGGTCGCCTTTGTCCTCGCGCTCTCGGCCCTCACGGGCTGCGGGGATGACGAAGGCGGCCCGAGCACGACCGGCGGCGAGGTGCCGCGCAAGCCCTTGTTCCTCGTGGCGAACAGCCGCGGCGACGACGTCCTGCGATTCGAGCAGGACACGGGCGCGTTCGTCGATGCTTTCATTCCGAAAGGCACGGGCGGCCTCTTCCATCCCGATTCCATGACGCTCGGCCCCGAGGGGGATCTCTACATCTCGAGCGGCGATACGCCCGAGAACTCCGTGATCCTGCGGTTCGACTCCTCGACGGGCGCGTTTTACGGCGAGTTCGCGAAGGGCGGCGGCCTGCATCGTCCTTATGGCATCGCCTTCGGGCCGGACGGGCGGCTTTACGTGTCGAGCTTCCTGACCGATCAGATCCTGCGTTATGACGGGAAGACAGGCGATTTCATCGACGTCTTCAAGGAGGGCAATGGCATGCCCGGCGGCCTGAACGGGCCGAATGGGTTGCTCTTCGGGCCCGACGAAAAGCTGTACGTGACGACCGAGGGCACCGTCGCAGAGAACGGCATGCCCACGTACCCGGGGCTGCCGAGCCAGGTCTTGCAGATCGACGTCACGACGGGCGAGATGAAGGTCTTCGCCGAGCAGCCCGAGCTCTCCCCCGCGGGGCACGGTTACATCAGCCTGCTCGGCCTCGCGTATGGACCGGATTGCAATGCTGGTCTCTGCGAGCTTTACGTGAGCGACTACGCGAACGACATTCGTCACTACGATTTCGAGATGGGGACGCTGCTCGGCACGATCTCCACGAACTACACGGGCAGCATGCCGAGCGGCAATTACCTCGGCGGGCTGAGCTTCGGCGACGGCGGGCGTATCTTCGCCGCGGGCTTCGACGCGGACGAAGCGAAGGGCAACCCCGGGACGGTGCTGCGCTTCGACGCCGATGGAACGCCGCTGCCCGCGTCGGGTCAGTCGGGCGCGGTGCTCGTGAAGGCGGACGCGCGCCTCGCGCGGCCGATCGGGATCCTCGCGCTGCCCTGAGAAATGCTAGAAGGGGCGGCGATGTCCGAAGCCGCCCTCGCGCCCGCCTCGTCCGCGCTCGCCGACGCGCTGGCGATCGCCCGATATCACATCGTGCTCGTGGCCATGGCCGCGTGTGTCGTCTTCGGCTGGCTCATGACGGGGCGTTACCTGCCGCTCGTCGCCCTCGTCGTGGGCCTCGACTGGTTCCTCATCAACCTGATGAACCGGATCACCGACATCGACGAGGACCTCAAGAATGGAATCCGCGGCACCGAGCGCGTCGCGCGCCGAAAGCGCCTGCTCACGGTGGGCTCGGTCCTGCTGATGGTAGGCTCGTTCGTCGCGACGCATCTGGTTTGGCCGAGCCTCACGCCATTCCGGATCGCCGTTCAGGTGATCGGCCTCGCCTACAATTACAACATCGTCCCCACGCCGCGTGGCTTCTCCCGATTGAAGGAGATTTACTTCTTCAAGAACTTCGGCTCTTCGGTCCTCTTCGTCCTCACGTGCTTCGTGTATCCCCTCGTCACGAGCCCCGGCGCGCGCGTGATGCCCTGGAGCGGCATCGGTTGTCTTGCGCTGTTCTTCGTTCCTTTCGAGCTGACGTACGAGATCCTTTACGATATGCGTGACCTCGAAGGGGATCGGCAGGAAGGAATCCCCACGTATCCCGTGGTGCACGGACCTCATCGCGCGCGGCAGATCATCGACGGACTGCTCATCGGCGCGGCCGCCGTTCTCGTCGCGGGCATCGTCTCCGGCGCGCTCGGGGTTCGCGAGGGCTTGATGCTGGCCGCGCCCGCGACGCAGCTCGCGTTTTATCGGCCGCGGTACCGTCGTGGCCTCACCTCGCACGATTGCATCGTGCTCACGCACATCGGTACGGCCCAGCTCGTCTTTTATCTCGTCGGCACGGCGCTGTGGGAGCGGGCGGGAATGCCCGCGAACATTTTTCTTTGATCAGCGCGGCCTGAGCTCGCTCGCGGCGAGATAAGGGATGGCGACGATCGCGGTGTGGTGCCAGAGCGAAAGCTCCGCGGGCGCGGTCGAGACGAGCAGCACGAAAAAGAGTCCGGCCGCGACCATCCGCGGGAGCGCGACGGAGAGCGGAATGGCGCCGCCCCGACGGCGCGCGAGGACGACGGACGCGAGCACGAACACGCCGAGCACCGAGAGCCCCCAGAGCGAGGCCACGCCGAGCGCTTCCCGCTGCGCCCACCGGAAAAACCCCCACCACGTGATCTGAATGAGCGCGTGCGCGACGAGCGGAGCCGCGACGATCGTGGCGAGCGCGCGCCGGAGCCGCCCGTCTCCGGCCGAGAGGCGGCCCGACAATGCGAGGTCCGCGCCAATCGCGAAATATCCCCACCCGAGGATCCCGATGATCGGGACGCCGAGGTGCCCCGCCTCGACCCAGGACCAGAGCCCCGCGCGCACCGCGATGACCTCCACGAGCGACGCGTCGAACGCGACGATCGCGAACACCACGAGCGGGCGGAGCCGCTCGATGCGCGGCCACACGCAAGCGGCGACCTCCCGGGCCGAGAGGATCACGAGCGGCCAGATGAGCGGCACGAGGATCGGCACCCGATCGAGCCGGACATGCCAGCCCATCGCGTAATGGTAGTAATCGTAAAACGCGACGCACGTCTCCTCGCCGATCCACCCGGCGACGGCGAGCGCCGCATACTCGGTCAAGAGATCGGCAGGCGGTCGCCTCCGCGCCATGGCCGCGAGCGCGAGCAGGACGACGGCGACGCAGGCAACCTCGAACACGAGCAAAGGCACGCGCGGACGCTAGCACGCCGAAAGGATCGTCGACCTCACGACTTCAGCGTGAATACCCGGATCCCCTGCTGCCGTCCCCGCACCGGCGCGACGCCGAGGTCCTCGAACGTCACCTCGGGCACGTGTTGCACGGTCTCCTCGCTGACGAGCACGTCGACGCCCATCTCCTTGGTCATCGCTTCGAGGCGCGAGGTCGTGTTCACCGCGTCGCCGATGACCGTGAATTCGAGCCGGCTCCCGCCGCCGAGGCAGCCCGCCACCACGGTCCCCGAATGCACGCCGATGCCGATCCGCAGGCCCGCCGAGCGCGCCCGGTTCTGCTCGTCGAGCGCGGCGCGAATGCGGCGCACGGCCTCGATCGCGCGGCGCGCATGATCGCTCCCCGGCTCGGTCGCGCCGAACACCGCGAGCATGCCGTCACCCATGAACTTGTCGACGATGCCGCCGCACGCGTGCACGGCCTCCGAGAGCGCGCCCTGGAGCTGGTTCAGCATCTCGAAGACGTCGGCCGGCTCCATGCGCTCCGAGAGCGACGTGAAGCCACGCAGGTCCGTGACGAGCAGCGTCGCCTCCACGGACCGCGGCGCGTCGAGGAGCGAGAGCGGATCTCTCAAAGCCGCGCGCGCGACGCCCGGAAGGAGCCGGTCGAGGAGCAATTGTCCGCGCGTGGCCTCCATCGCGCGGCGTACCTGATCGGCGAGCCAGACGTTGAGCATTCCGATCGCGACGATCGCCACGCCCGAGTAAAGCAAGTGCACGTGCGACGCATGATCGCCGAGGAGGCGCACGAACAAGACGACGGCGAGGAACGTGGTCCACGCGGCCGCGCGGCGATCGAAGCGAATCCCGCCCGTCGCGGCGAAGAGGCCGCAGGCGAGCGCGCTGACCGCCGCCATGGCGGTCGTGACGCCGAGGGACGCGATGCGCGTGCTGAGGATGCCGTCGATGAGGATGCCGTCGATGATCGGCACGATGAACCAGTACACGCGGCCGTACGGGAGCCGCGTGGTCGCGAGGAGGAGCACGGCCGAGAGCAGCACCCAGAGCGCTCCGCCGGCGATGTTCGTCGCGGGCCGCAGGCCTCGGGCCCAGAGCACGACGTCGAGCACGAGCACGAGCGTGTACGCCGACATGCGGACGACCGCGACGCGCATCTCGTTCCGGCGCGCCTCGCGGTTCAACGCCTCCTTCATCGCGGCGGCGAGCTCGCTCAGGTTCGAGGCGTGGGCCACGGTTGCCATGTCCGCACCACCAACGCAAATCGCATCCCGTGCGTCAAGCGTTATTCGTGACGAACGGCCGTTTGCTTCGTCCTTGACCGGCGTGGGGCCGGGTGACAGACCCGCAGGGCAAACCATTAACGACGAGAGGAGTTCCCCATGTCTCGCCCCATCTTGAACCTCGACGAGCTGCAATATTTCCCGATGGGCCACGGCGAGCGCTTCGCGTGTCGCGTGAGCCTCGTCGGACAGAAGATCGGCGCGCAGAAGCTCGGTTACAACGTGACGATCATCCCGCCCGGCAAGCGCGCGTTTCCCTGCCACGCCCACCGCGTGAACGAGGAGATGTTTTTCGTGCTGGAAGGCGAGGGCGAGATGCGCCTCGGCGGCGAGCGACACCCGATTCGCCGCGGCGACATGATCGCGTGTCCGCCGTCCGGGCCGGAGTCGGCGCACCAGTTCATCAATACGTCCGAGACCGCGGAGCTCAAAGTGCTGTCCGTGAGCACGCGGATGACGCCCGACCTCGTGGAGTACCCCGATTCGGGCAACTTCGGCATCGTCGCCGAGGTCGGCCCGGACGCGGAAGGAAAGCCGCGCACGTTCCGGTATGTCGGGCGGGACGGCGAGAGCCGCGATTACTGGGAGGGCAACGAGTAAGAATCAACAGCCTGTCAGGCCGAGGGTTCGTCCGGATCGGGGAGCAGGAGGCCCATGCCGATATCGTCGACGAAGCTGCCGTCGTCGCGACGAACGAGTCCACGGCGGGACCCTTCCGGCTGGAAGCCGAGGGATCGATAAAGCGCGACCGCGCGAGGGTTGTCGGCGCGGACGTGGAGCTCGACGCGGTGGATGCGGCCTCCGTCCGCGTCGCGATGGTCGCGCACCCAGCCGAGGAGCGCTTCGAGGAGCGCGCGACCGAGGCCGATTCCTTGTGCTTCGGGATGTACGCCGATGCCGAGGACGGCGACGTGACGAACCATGCGGAACGACAGGCGGAGGATCGACGCCTCCGCCATGATTCCGCGCCCCTCTTCCTCGGCGACCATGCAAAAGGCCGTGCCGTCCGTCGCCGCCAAGCCTGCGCGCATTTGGATGTCGCCGTAGGCGATCGGGTCGGTGGGCAGCTCGTCGGGGTATTTGACGATTCCGTGGCGGGCTTTGACGATCGCGCGCTCGAGGTCGAGCAGGCCGGCGGAATCGGCGGGGTAGGTGGCCATTCGGAGGAGGGCGCGGCGGCCTCCCCGGAGCGGGACGTGCGAGGGGGAGAAGGGCGTGAAGGACATGGGCGTGCCGACCGAGCAAGCTCCGGCCGCCCTCGGAAGTCAAGCGCCCACACAGGAAGGCGCGGCAGTTTCACACAGACGTCACGCAGCGCGGCGGATGCCTCGACCGCGCCGTCGCTCGGGCACGAGGGCACAACGTTCGAGATTTCCTCGTGTTGGATGCTCGATCCCCGCGCCCGGCGCTCCTCCCGCGCCTGCGAGGCCGGCGGCCATCGGGGCGGAAAAAAGCACGATTTTACCGCCGGCCTCCAGGCGGAGGAGGCCCTGATCCACGGACGAACGCGGGAGGCCGAGGAGTTTGTCCCGGAGCAGCGCGAGGGAGACGATATCGCCTGGGGCGGGCATGAGGCGGGCGAGCACGTAGAGGATTCGAGCATCCACCGCGGCATCGGGGCCTGCGTCGCGGGCCTCGCGCACGTGATCGGCGAGGCGCACGACGGCGTCGAGCTGCTCCGGGGAGAGGCGCCACAATCCCGAAAGAATCTCCTCGAAGACGAATACGCCCGAGGAGACGAGCGTGGGCGAGCTGCTCGTGCGCTCGCGCGCGGGCGGGAGGGGCGGCGGCGCGGGGGTCGGGCGGAATCGGGCGCGGATTCGATCGAGGAAATCACGAAGGCGAGCGCGCCATCCATTTGGAGGTGCGCAGGAGGGATCGACAATGGTCGGCCGCGTGTCCTCGGGCCACGTCGGCCGTTCGTGGATCCCGATCGGAACGTCGTCCTCGTCCGATTCCCGCAGCGTCGTCGGCATGTCTCCCTCCCGTTGTGCGATCACCGCTCGTAGGCGACCCGTCGAGACAAATGTCTCGGATTGGCCTTGTTTTCGTGCGCGCGAGCAGGGGTCCTCCGTTCGTCTTTGCCACGGCGGGCCGCCTGCGAGCGGTGATCGTGTCGAATCGTGGATCGTCGTCCCCAGGCGGCCGCGCCACCATGCTCGCCCAGAATGAGTGGCAACGCGGCCGGCTGCGAACGACGATCTCTTGCGTCAGGGTTTGGGTTTGTCCTCGGCTTTGGCCTGGTTTTTCGCGGCCTTCTTTGTTTCGTTGGATGCCTTGATTTTTTGTGCCGCCGCGAGGATCCGCTGACGTTCGATCTCATGGCTGCTGTCGCTCCAGCGACGCCGGTGCTCCGCGAGCAGCTGGTGAGCCAGGTCGTTTTGACCGTCGATGACTGCCTGCTTCAACTTGCGAAGTATCTTGACCTCCAACGGCACAGTGTCCTGCTTGGAGGTCGCAGCGGGCGAAGGCGCTGGCGCTACGGAAGCTGCCGTGGAATCGCCCTGTGGTGCAGTCTTCACGACGACGGCATCTGCGATCACGGCGACCTGCGTCACTGCCGCGTGGAGTGACGGCGCTGCGGCACTCTGCGCCCAAGCGACGCCCGCACCGAGATGCCCGATGAGCATGCCCGCGAGCGCGGCCGGTGCGGCCACGGCAAATGCGATCGCGACTTTGAAGGGAAGACTTGTCGTCCCGACCCCTGCTTCGATCGAGGGAGGCGCCTCGCGTTTCGGCGCGCCGGCGGTGATCTTCGCGGCGTCGATCGCCCGCGCCAAACGCTCCCAGCCGTCGAGCTGGGCCCTCTGGAGGACCTCGCTCGACTCCCAGGCTCGCGGCAAGAGCTCGGCTAGCGAGAACGACGCGAAGAGGCTTTGCCGCGAGCCGGTCCCCGGATCCACGCCGAGGAGCGTCTTCATCCAGCCCTCGAACGCTCTCTCCGCGGCGGCGAGGCGGAGCTGGACGGTCGAGCGCGCGACGCCGAGGCTCTTCGCGAGGGCGTGGAGCGGCTCCTCCCGGACGTGATACCGCAGGAGCAGCATCCGCTGTTCCTCGGGCATCCTGTCGAGGGCTTCGAGGACGATCTCGGTCGGCGACTCGTCCTCCGTTTGCTCGTCGATCGCTGCCTCGATCACCTTCGGCGCGAGGCGCTCGCGTCGGCGCGCGGCCTTGCGCCGGTAGTTCCGGACCATCTCGAAGCAGACGCGCGCGAGCCAGGTCTGGGCGTACGCCGGGATCTCGTCGAAGTGGTTGTATGCGAGGACGAGGACATCATGCGTGAGGTCGGACGCGTCGGCTTCACGGACGCCGAGGCGACGTAGTTGTCGCCACACGCCGTGGAAGTTTTCCACGTAAAACGTCCGGAACTCCTCCCGTGTGGGTGTCGTGTCGACGGCGGCTAGCATGAGGGCTCTCGCTTCCGCCTGTTAAATGTCGTCAGACCCCCCGGATGTACCGACGGCGGGAAAAAATTTTTGAGAAAGCGGCGGGGGAGGGGGTTTGGCGGTGGGGCGGAACACGTCGAAGGCGTAGGTGAGACCAACGTGGGCCGCGGCGGAGGCGTAGGGGTAGGTCCAGATTTCGCGGCCGAGAACAACTTCCCCGGGCGGGTCGGGCACGAAGAGGACATCCAGTCGAGTCTGCAGGGTCAACGACTGTCCCAACAGGAACGACAAGCCGCCGCGGAAGCCCACGCCCCAGGTAAAAGTGGGTATCTCTTCCAGAAACTTCCGTACTTTACTCTCGTGCTCAATGCTGCGATCGAGCCATCCAATTGAGATCAAGAGACACTTGTCCAGTTGAAGCCAAGAACGTGCTCTCGAATGGTGGCATGGTAGGAGCATTCCAAACCGCTGTGATCCACGGATGCGGTATGGCTCTTCAATACGCGCGCTCTGAGCGTCATAGCGGGCTTCTACGCTCAAGGAGAGTTCAGCTTGTCGGAGCCCGAGGCCAAACACCACGGAGGGTGACAACCCCGGTGTACTGCCGGAGGCGGCGCCTCCAGCGAACGAAATGAGGATGCGCGTGGGTGGACCTGGCCGGAGTGTCGGCACTGTCCGCGCGGTTTGTACGGCGGTAGGCGGAGGTGGCGGGCTCGATGGTGGAAGGGGTGGCGCCGGAAGCGCAGGTGGCGCAAGGGGAGGTGGTCCGGGGGGAACGACAGGCTGCTCCGGCTCAGGCGGCGCCAGCGGATCGATGAGCATCCCCGCGCTGAAAGCCGCGTGGTGCAACAAACCAGCACATTCCCATGCGGGCTTTTCGTGCTCAGGTGCGCGCTGTTCCGATCCAGAATCGTCTTTCGCGACGATCTCGACGCGAATGTTCTTTTCGGAGCGGTGGAAGATGACCTTGAGACGATTCGACGCCTCAGGTCGGAACGGATCTCGGCCGACCTCTTTGGAGACAGCGGCACGGAAGGTCGCCTCGCTCGGGCAGACCTCTGCGCCAGGCTCGCGCACGTAGTCGAGGCGATAAGTCTCCTGCGCGGCGGCAGGCGTCGCAAAGAGGCAGAGCGATGCTGCCAGTACCGTCCCCCCGCGGAGAGCCATCGTACCCGACCCTACCAGCTAGGGGCGGGATCGAGCAAGGTAGCTTTACGCGAGGCAACAGAACGTGATCGGCTTCTTCATCTCCACCTCTCCCGTCGACTCACCACCCTGGGGCATGCACACGCCAGGGACCCTATCGATGACTTCCGCTCTCTTGCTACCGAGCGAAATGCCTTCCATCAGGTCGTAGCAGGGGGCGGGCATGTCAGAGGAGACATACGGAGACAGTTGCTCGTTCGTGCAGGCGCTGTCCGTGAATACGTGAATCTGAACGGTGCACGAGCCTCCTGTGGGTGGAGAGCAAGTGCAAGCGCTGCACTCGCGTTTGTCGGTGCCCTCCTCGAAGAACACGGCGCGTTTGGCCCACCGTTCGGGGCATTCGACGTCCCCTGCGGCGTACACGCATACGTCGAAAGAGGAGGGCGGCTCCGGCGAACAGGATGCGTACTTGCACGACGTTTTCCCGTCGTTTGCGCAAGCCAGCGCTGCGACGGAGTCTATCGTCGGCCACTCGTTGATGGTTCCGCCGTAGGGGATGGAGGTGTCTGGCGGGTCCTCCCACTCGGTCGCGGCTGGACAATCACCTTCCACGAGGACGGGCGGGGCTACGGAAAGGGAGCGGACACATGGCACACCACCGCAGAGTTTCCCTTCTGAGATGGCGTTGGCCGTCGTGCACGTTCCATCCCAGTTTGCCGGGGCATCGAAGGATGCACTCGCGGGCGCGGGAGGCGTTTGGCAGACGGCAGCGTGTGTATTCCAGGACGTAGGAAACTCGCAGCTCCCCGGAGGCTCGCCACACGTACAGATAGGGCAGTCACGAGGCCCAAGTTGGGGATCGGCCAAGGCCCAGACGACCTCTTCCGTCCCTTTCGGGCAAGCGGGCAAACTGATGGCTGGGCCCGTGGCGACGAGGACGGGGCCTTCCCAGCCGGCGGGCTTTTCCGGGGCGCACACACCTGGACACCCGACCGTGCCAGCATCTGCGGGGCAGGTCTCCGGATCGGGAGGCCAACCCTCAGCAAGGCACTCCGCAAATTCCTCAGGTGTGCCTACGCCGCAGACACACACAGCTTTATAGTTGGCGTCTTCGCTCCAGCCGACGTCACCACAGGCCAGGGCGACGACTGGAAGCGCTCCCGCCAGGAAAAAAAACGGCCACAGGCGCATAAAATACCCCCGATTAAAAGGATGCGTGGCCCGATGGCGTGTCCTGTGCACACATTCCAAAATATCCGATCGGGTCAAGCATCAGGCGCACCATCAGTTCCGGCGTCTGCCGGGCAAGTCTCGGGATCCGGTGGGAAACCTTCAGCGAGGCAGTCAGCGAATTCTTCAGGTGTGCCTATGCCGCAGACACACACAGGTTTGAAATTAGCGTCTTCGCTCCACCCGACATCACAGGCCAGGGCGTCGAACGGGAGAGCGATAGTCAGAAACAGGAGTGACCACGAACGCATCACCAATCCCACTGCTTGAACTCATCCACCGTTCGAGGCAAATAAATGCTTGCACCTCACATTGGTGCGTCCGGGGATCCGTACCACAGGGTTTGTCGTTGGGGGAAGAGACAAACACCGATCCCGTGCAAGTTTCTGAGCACGGTCCCAGCGTAGTTTTTCCGCGAACACGTACTACCTGCACATATGAACCGTACCCGGACCAACCTCCCCTGGGTGCGTCCGAAAAAACGACACGACCACGTCGTTTCTGGTGGACGATCCGCCTTCTCAACACACTTAACCCTACGGGAGGTTCTACCTCCCAAACCCGATCTCTCGGGCGACCCCAGCCCCCAAAAATCGACCACGCTCTGTCGATCTTTTCGGACAAACCGCCCTCTCAACACACTTAACAGGGCAGGAGGGAACCGCACCCACTTGGGTAGGTGAATGTGTGATGAGTGTTTGGATCGAAGCCTCTGGTGAGCCCCTTTGCCTCTACTGGACCATCCTGCCCGGGCTCGAGCTCGTCGTGTCGCGGCTCGGCGGCAAGATCACCGTCGGCTACATGCTCGGGACCGACGGGGATGAAGTCATGCTCCGCGCCCGTCGAGACGACATGGAACGCAGCCGCGAGCTCTTTCATCTCGCATTCACCTGGGGCGAAGCATGAGGCTGCCCCCCCGGGCCGCGAGCCTCCTCCTTATAGAGAGGGCGCGGCAGGGGCGTCGAGGTCGAGGACGGTCGGCTCATGGCCCGTCGCCCGAAGAAACCGGACGAGGTCGGCCCCGCGGATCGCCGTCGTGTGGTCGTTCGTCAGCGGATGGCAATGCACCGGATCCCGCGCGAGGACCTTCGCGTCGAGCACGACCTGCACCACGCCCGCCTCGTCCATCAACGCAGCGAGCGGCGTGACCGACCCAGGCTCGACCCCGAGGTGCTGACGCAAGCGCTCGTGCGAGCAGAACGAGACGTGGCCCGCGCCGATGCGGCGGCCGAGGTCCTTGAGGTCCACCGCGCGATCCTCGTCGAGCACGACGAGCCACATCGAGCCCTTCTTGTTGCGCAAGAAGAGGTTCTTCACGTGGGTGCCGTCGTGCCGCACGCGATGCGCCTTGGCCTCCTCCACGGTGAAGACAGGCGGGTGCGCGACGGTCTCGGTCTCGATGCCAAGGGCCACGAGCCGCGCGAAGAGCGCGTCCCTCTGGGGGCTCGTCATGCGCGTCTCGTTACCGCGCGCGGCGCCGTCGATCAACGTTTCGCGCGTCCATCTCCCCGGCAGCACACACGTGCGCTACAGATGCGGCCTCGACCAAGGAGCGACGCGATGGCGAAGGATCTCGAAGGCAAAGTCTTTCTGGTGACGGGCGCGACCGAAGGCATCGGCAAGTCCGCCGCCGGGTCCTTCGCGCAACGAGGCGCGACGCTCGTGCTCGTCGGCAGGAGCCGCGAGAAGAGCGAGCGCGTGGTGAAGGAGCTGAAGGACGCGAGCGGCAACGAGAAGATCGAGCTCCTCCTCGGCGACCTCTCGAAGATCGCCGAGACCCGCGCCGTGGCCGACGCCTTCCGCGCGAAATACGACCGGCTCGACGTGCTCGTGAACAACGCCGGCGCCGTCTTCACCGACTACAAGCTCAGCCCGGACGGCATCGAGATGACGTTCGCGCTGAACCACATGGCCTACTTCGTCCTGACCACGAGCCTGCTCGACCTGATCAAGAAGACGCCGAAGGCCCGCGTGGTCAGCACGTCGAGCCACGCCCACAAGGTCAGCAAGATGGATCTCGCGACGGTCGTCAAGCGGAGCGGCAGCGCCGGCTTTGGCGCCTACGGCGATTCGAAGCTCGCGAACATCCTCTTCACGCGCGAGCTCGCCCGGCGCCTCGAGGGCTCGGGCGCGACGGCAAACTGCATGCATCCCGGTTACGTGCGCACAGGGTTCGCGCTGAACACGGGCCCGATCGCAGCGGTCTTCGTCAAGGCGGCCGCCGCGCTCTTCGCGCGGAGCCCGGAGAAGGGCGCCGATACGATCGTCTGGCTCGCGACGAGCGACGAGGCCGCGCCCTACAACGGAGAGTATTTCTTCGATCGGAAGATCGCGGGCACGACGCGCCACGCGCAGAACGACGATCTGGCGAAAGGCCTGTGGGAGCTGTCGGAGAAGCTCTCGGCCTGAACGCGGGGTACGATCCCCGCATGACGTTCTCCCCCGACACGTACGCGCGCGCCCTCGGCTTCGCAGCCGATGCCCACGGCGCGCAACGCGTCCCCGGCAAGCAGCATCCGTACATCACCCATGTGGTGACCGTCGCTGCCGAGATCCTCGCCGTCGCGACGAAGGACTCGTTCGACGTGGAGCTCGCCATGACGTGCGCGCTGCTCCACGACACGCTGGAGGACACGAGCGCGTCCGAGGAGGAGATGACGCGGCTCTTCGGCGCCTCCGTGGCGTGTGGAGTGCGCGCGTTGAGCAAGGATGCGCGCCTGCCGAAGGAAGAGCAGATGGCCGACTCGCTCGCCCGCATCCAGCGCGAGCCCCGCGAGGTGTGGATGGTGAAGCTCGCCGACCGCATCACGAACCTCGCCGCGCCGCCGCCGTACTGGTCGCGCGAAAAGCGGATCGCGTATCGCGAGGAGGCGAGGCGGATCCTCGCAGCGCTGGGCCCGGCGAGCGCGCCACTCGCTGCGAGGCTCGAAGCGAAGATCGAGGCGTACGGCGACTACATCGGAGAGGCGCCGTAAGCTTCGCCCGCGCCTCTCACCGCTCGCCGAGCCAGATCGCCGCGAACTCCATCACCCGCGCATTGTCGGGCACCTGCTCCAGGAAGCTCTGTCGCCAGCGCGGATCGCTGATCCGATCGGCCCGCTTGAGCAGCCTTCGCCGCGCCTCGGTGATCTGCTGGAGCGCCTCCACCTCGGCGCCGTTCACGCGGAGCGCGAGCGCGTACGTCCACTGGATCAGGCTCTCGCCTTCCTCGATCCCTTCGAGCCGACCGAGGATCTGCATCGCTTCCGAGGCCTTCTGGTACGCCTCCAGCACGTTGTTCCGGGCGATCGCGATCGCCGCGATGAGCGCGAGCGCGCAGGCCCGCGCCGCGGGCACGCCCTCGGAGACCTCCATCGCCTGCCGCGCCATCGTGAGCGCCTCGTCCGTGCGCCCCGCGAGCCGCAGGATGATCGAGAGGTAGCCCCGCACGAACCCCTCGCCGCGCCGGTTGCCCTGTCGCACGAGCAGCTCGAGCGCCGCCGTCTCCACGGCGATCGCCTCCGGCAGGTTCTCCATGTGCGCGAGCGCGTAGCCGAGGTTCGCGAGGAGCGACGAGACGAAGTCGAGCTGCATCGGCTCGGCGATCGCCTGCGCCTCCCGGAACGCCGCGACGGCGAGGGCATATGCGCCGAGCTGCAGGTACGCGTTGCCGATGTTGCAGCGCTGCAGGCAGGCGTTGCGCATGTCGCCCGCCGACGTGAAGTTCTCCACGGCCGACTCGATTCGCCGCACGTAGGCGATGAGATCGCCCCCGTGCAGCGCGATCTCCGCGCGCGCCACGTCGAGCCACGCGAGGACGAACGAGCTCACCACGCTGTGCCTTTGCGCGAGCCTCTGCGCGCCGGCGAAGACCTCGTGCGCGCGATCCGGCAGGCCCGCGCGCACGAGCGCGATGACGAGGCGCCCCGCCGTCACGATGTGCGCTTCGCTCGTCACGCCCTCGCGCGCGAGGGCCGCGAGCTCGTCGACGAACGCGCCGATCCGCGCGCCGTCGCCCATGCTGGCCGACGCGATCACGAGGTGCCCGAGCGCGGCGTGATACGCCGTGCTTCCTCGCGGCAGGCGCGTGATCGCCTCCTCCGCCGCGCGCCTCGCCTCGGCCATGTGCCCGAGCCAGCGATGGGCGATCGCCTGCACGAGCCGCATGCGCGCGATCGTCTCCGGCGTGCCCGACGCCTCGATCGCGCGCGCCGCGTTCGCCTCCGCGTCGCGCAGCGCGTTCACGCTGAGCGCGTCGAACGCGGCGCTCTCGTCGGCCGTCGGGGGCGCGCCGGGGAAGAGCGCGGCCGCGTCGCGCCACTCGATCTCCGAGCGCGGGACCGTGGCGATCCTCGTCGTCGCGAGGCTCGCGATCGCCTCGTCGAGCTCGGTCACCGTGTCCTCGTCGAGCACGAGATCGGCCGGATCGAGCTCGAGCACGTCCGCACCCGCGGCCTCGGGCGCCTCCGCCTCGTCGCGCGGCTCGGGCGCGACCTCGCCCTCGTCCTTGGGTCCTCGCGTCGGCGGGAGGACCACGCGGTGCGAGATGTTCTCGTAGGCGAAGACGAGTTTGTCTCGGAATGCCTGCATCGACGGGTAGCGGCCCTCGCGCGGCTGCACGAGCGCTCCCTGGACGACCTCCAGGAACGCGCCGGGGATGTCGTGGACGAGCATCGACAGGATCGGCGGCGCCTCCGTGACGATCTTGATCAGCACGGCCTGGTGCGTGGGGCCGTCGAAGGGGCGCCTCCCGGAGAGCAGCTCGAACAGGACCGCGCCGACGGACCAGACGTCGGCCCGCGCGTCGATCCCCGGATCTCCCTTCGCCTGCTCGGGCGCCATGTACTCGGGCGTGCCCATGACGACGCCGCTCAGCGTGAGCTTGCGGCCTGGATCGAGCGTATTGACGCGGGCGAGGCCGAAATCGATGAGCTTGGGGACGATCTCGCCGGACGGCGAGTCCGTGAGGACGATGTTCTCGGGCTTGATGTCGCGATGCACGATGCCCCGCCTGTGCGCGGCGACGAGCGCGCCCATGATCGGGACCATGATCGTCATCGCCTCGTGCTCGGTGAGCCGGCCGCGGGGCGCCAGGTATTCGCGCAGGCTTTCGCCTTCGAGCAGCTCCTGCACCATGTAGAACGTGCCGTCGCGGCGCTGCCCGACCTCGTGGATGGTGACGACGTTCGGGTGCTGGATCGCGGCGGTCGTCTGCGCTTCGCGGCGGAAGCGGGCGATCATGCCGGGGTCCCGGTCGAAGTTCGGGTGCATCAGCTTGATGGCGACGCGCCGCTCCACGAACATGTCCCAGGCCTCGAAGACGGTGCCCATCGAGCCTGCGGCGATGAGGCGCTGCAGCGTGAACTTGCCGGCGATCTGCATCCCCGGCTTGAACGTCGCCTTTTCGAGCTCCGCCGCGCGCGCCGCGCCCTCGTCGGCCCCCTCCTGGGACGGAGGGCCGACGCGCGGATCGTCTTTGCGGCGTTGCCAGAAGCGAAGCATGGGCGCGCCTCCTCAGCGAGCAGCCGTGAGGACACCGCGAGCGACGTTGGGTGTCAAGGTGGGCGGCCTTCGAGCATCACGTCGCCGCATCTGCAGCGGCGCGCGCTTCGTCTTCGCGCACGTACGCCACGATCGCGTCGAGCGTCGGCCGCTCGCGAGGCCCCACGATGCCCTGCTCCGGCGCGGCGTCCTCGGGGAAATCGCACGCATCGGTCCGGGTGTACGTTCTGCCGCGCAGGCCCCATTCCAGAAAAAACGTTATGCGCCGCGTAAAACTTCGGGTGCGCGCATAACGCTTCGACCATGGCTTCCTGCCGTTCACGAAATGAGACGGCCACGACGGTGGATCGAACGTCCCCACGCGCCGAGCTGTCCACGCCGGCCGATGGCCCTTGCGCGTGCCGCTGCCGTGCGCTACCACGCTCGGGCTCACGATCCTATCCGGCGAGCATGTGAGGGCATGGCCCCGCGTGCTTGCGTCCGAACGAAGGCAACCGGGAAGGCGTGGCGGTGCGCACCGTGATGAGTGTCGCGCCGCGGTGGAGCGGCCAGACGGGTCGTTTCACGCCCTTCCCGAACCCTGGCGGCTCGGCGGGAGGGGGCAAGCGACAAGCCACACCCTTCAGGGGTTCGGGCCGCGAGAGAGCATTTTCATCGTGACTTTTTCCGTTCCCGGGCGGCCCATGGCGGCCCCCGTCGAGGCGCCGCGTGTCGAGGGCACCGCGCCGATCGCTTCCGTTTCCATGGTCTCCGAGGCGCCGGGCGCCGCGTTCGTCGCGCTCGGCCTCGCGGCCCCGCTCGTGCGTGCCCTCGTGAAAGAGGGCTACGAGCGCCCCACGCCCATTCAATCGCAGTCCATCCCCGAGGCGCTCACCGGCCGTGATTTGCTCGGCTGCGCGCAGACCGGCACCGGCAAGACGGCGGCGTTCGTCCTGCCAATCCTCCAGCGGCTCTCGAAGACGCAGCGGCACGGCGGCATTCGCGCCCTCGTCCTCACGCCGACGCGCGAGCTCGCCGCGCAGATCGGCGAGCGCGTGACCGCGTACGGGCGTCACCTCGGCCTCCGCCACACCGTCATTTACGGCGGCGTCGGGCAACGGCCGCAGGAAGAGAACCTCGCGAAGGGACCCGACCTGCTCGTCGCGACGCCCGGCCGCCTGCTCGATCTGATGCAACAAGGGTTCGTGCGCCTCGATCGCGTGGAGGTCTTCGTCCTCGACGAGGCCGATCGGATGCTCGACATGGGCTTCATCCACGATGTGCGGCGCGTCGTCGCGGCGCTGCCCAAGCAAAGGCAGACGCTCTTCTTCTCGGCGACGATGCCCCGCGAGATCGCCGCGCTCGCCGATAACATCCTGGTCGACCCGGCGCGCGTCTCGGTCACGCCCGCGCGCGCGGCCGCCGACACGGTCGAGCAATCGATCTTCTTCGTCGAGAAGGCCGACAAGCGCGCATTGCTCGAGCGGCTCCTGCGCGCGTCGAGCGTCGAGCGCGCGCTCGTCTTCACCCGCACGAAGCACGGGGCGAACCGCATCTCCGAGCAGCTCGTGCGCGCCGGCATCGAGGCGCTCGCCATTCACGGCAACAAATCGCAGGGCGCCCGCGAGCGCGCCCTCGACAGGTTCCGCCGCGGCGTCACGCCCGTGCTCGTCGCCACGGACATCGCGGCGCGCGGCATCGACGTCGAGGGCGTCTCGCACGTCATCAATTACGATTTGCCGAACGTGCCCGAGAGCTACGTGCATCGCATCGGCCGCACGGGCCGCGCGGGCGCGACGGGCAGCGCCATTTCGTTCTGCGACCGCGAGGAGCGCGCGTTGCTTTCGGACATCGAAAAGCTGCTCCGCCGCCGCATTCCGGTGGCCGAGGGACAGGCGCCTCCCGCCCAGGAGACGCCCGCGGCGCGCCCCGAGCCGCGCCGGGCATTCGCGCCCGAGCCGCAGCGCCCCCGCGGACCGCGCCCGCCGCGTCCTCCGCGCGGCCGTCGGAGCTGAATTCCGACCATTGAGCGCGGGCCGCTCGCACGCTATCTTCGCGTGCATGGCCCGTGCTCCGACCAGGCGCCACTTCCTCCTCGCCGCGGGGGCCGTCCTCCCCGCGGCGACGTTCGCCCTGCTCGCGCGTGAGACCGACGCGCCCGCGCCCCTCGCCGCAGGGAGCGGGCTCGATCCCGACGCGCGCCCCGTGCGGCGGATCGTCACGGCGCAGCCCACGCGGGACGGCGCCGGCGTGCGGCTCTCGCGCGCGCTCGGGGGCCAGGCCCTGCCCGACCTCGATCCCTTCCTCCTCCTCGACGAGTTCCACACCGATCGCGCCGACGATTACATCGCGGGATTCCCCGATCATCCGCACCGTGGCTTCGAAACGGTCACGTACATGATCCACGGCGCGATGGAGCATCAGGACAGCGTCGGGAATCGGGGGCGCCTCGTCCCGGGCAGCGCACAATGGATGACCGCGGGCCGCGGCATCGTTCATTCCGAGATGCCCAAGCAGGAGCAGGGGCTCATGTGGGGCTTTCAGCTCTGGGTGAACCTCCCGGCCGCGCGGAAGATGACGAAGCCGCGGTATCAGGACATCCCGCCGTCGGCGATTCCCGAGGTCGATATCGCGGACGCCCGGGTGCGGGTGGTCGCCGGGGAGGCGGGGGGAAGGCGCGGTCCCGTGGACGGCGTCGTCGTCGCGCCGAGCATGCTCGACGTCACGCTGGCGGCGGGCGCGAGCTTCCGGCATTCCTTGCCGATCGAGCACAATGCATTCGTGTACGTCATCGACGGCGCCGCGCGGATCGGGCCCGAGGGCACGCCCGTCGCGCGGGGCGAGCTCGCCGTGCTCGGCGCGGGTCGATCGGCCGTCTCGACGAGCGCCACGGGAGCGCGCCTCTTGCTCCTCGCAGGACAGCCCATCGGCGAGCCCATCGCGCGCCGCGGGCCCTTCGTGATGAACACGGCCGAGGAGATCCGGCAGGCCTACGAGGATTATCGCTCGGGGCGCCTCGTGGGCGGCTGACGGTCTCATCGCATCTCGACCTCGATCGACGTGGGTTTGCCCCCGCGGACGATACGCACGTCGAGCCGGTCGGCGGCCTTCAATCGCGCGAACGCCTCCACCATCTTCGTCAAATCTCTCGTCTCGAATCCGTTGATGCTATCGAGCCGATCCCCATTCTGAAGCCCGAGCAGGCTGGGCAACGAGCCGGGACGGATTCCGCTGACCCGCATGCCCACGACCGTGTCGCCCTCGCGCGCCGGCGCCAAGCGCGCCGCGCCGAGGAGGTCCGGACGTTCGAGGATCGTATCGATGACCGAGCGATCGACCACGTAATGGTTGTCCGCGTCCTTGCGAATGCGATCAGCGAGTTCCGGGGGCACACGCGCGCCGGAGGCGGGCTTCGAGGGCGCGTCGCCGGGCTTCTTGCGCGCCACCGGGCCCTCGCGCCGCTCGTGCAAGGGGAGCTGACACCGCGCCTCTCCCTGCCGCAGCCATACCCGATCCCAGGCCATCGCGTGCACCGTGCGCCCGCCGATGTCGTCGCCGAGCCGCCGCAGCGAGGCCCTGCCGTCCGGCCCTGCAATGGCCGCGAACGACCAGAGCGCGTCGTCGGCCTCCGTGATGAGCAGGACTTTCGCCGCGTCGCAGATCGGATCGGCATAGGGATCTCCGAGCGGTTCGGGAGGCTTCGGGTCCCCGTCGTCCGGCGGGCCTTGGCGCGCGAGGGGGCCGGTGATCGAATCGAAGGGGTTGCGTCCAAGAATGGCCCCGCCATTTTTTCCGTCCTGCACCGCGGCCAGCGCGTTCCGCACCTTCGTTTGTGGCCTCGGCGAGAGCGGCTCGAAGGGCGGGCCCGTGAGGCTCGACGCGACGAGCCGTCCGAGCCCGGCGGCCTGAAAATAGGCGGCGAGACCCACGAGCAGGACCAGGACCGCGGGGAACCATTTTTTCGAGCGCGCGTCGAATCCCATGAAAAGGGGGAACAAGCGAGCCTCGTGCCAGCTTTCGAGCTCTGCAGATCCCCGCGGAAACGGCAGCAAGCCCGCGCGGACGGTCGACAAAATGGCCGGCGCGCTTCGGATCAGCGCGTCGCTTCTGTCAGCTTGGCACGCGACGCGTGGGCATCGAGGAACCGCGAGACCTCCGCGAGCACCTCGGGCGAGATGTCGCGCCCGATGTCGCCCGGCTTGATGCGCGTGGCGTCCGGCTGGGTGATGCAGTTCAGGGCGTGCGTGACGCAATCGAGCACGCGCACCCGGTGCGGGGCGCGCGACGCGCCGTCGAGCCACTTCGCCCAGCTCTCGATCTCCGAGGGCACGACGTTGTAATCATAGCTCCCGCCGAGCACGAGCAGCGGCCGATCGAGCTTCCTCGCGAGATCGGGAGCCCGTCTCGCGAGCTCGATCCACGATTCCCACAAGCCTGGCGGCTGGCCGAGGATCGGCCCGCCGAGGTGCGTGCCTCGCTCGATTTGCCGCAGCGCCTGCGCGGCGGCGAGCAATTCACGACCTTCCGCCTCGGCGCGCTCCGGCTGCCCGGCCATCGTGAACGACCAGCGGACGCGCTCGCTTTGCTGCTCCAGCACCACGGCCATCGTGTGAAAGGGCGGCGCCAGCATGACCCCGGCGCGCACCCGCGGCCTGTCCGACAGCAGCACGGGCACGAGCTCTCCGCCCTCGCTGTGCCCCGCGAAAAAGAGCCGATCGGGATCGACCTCGGGGCGCTCTGCCACCGCATCGAGCGCAGCCTCGGCGTCGAGCACGTATTCGGTCGTGGCGAACTCCACCTCGAGGAGGGCGTAGGGCACGGACGTGAAGCCGCCGTCCGCGCAATCGTTGAATGCGCCGCACGTGCGTTTGTCGTACCGATACACAGCGTACCCGCGGTCGGCGAGCGCGTCGGCGAGGCGCTGGTAGACGGGGATCTCGAAGCCGAAGCCGAGCCCGATCTGTCCACGCATCACGCCGTCGCGCGACATGGGCCCGCTGCCGTGCACGATGACCACGGCGGGCACGCGCGCCCCCTCCTCGCGCGCGGGCAGCGTCAACGTGCCTTCGAGGCGCCAGAGGCCGCGATCGAAGGAGACGGCCACTTCTTCTTTCGGCAGCCGCGGTCGAGCGTGCTCTGCAGCGGAGGGCGTGGGCGCGGCCTTGGGGCTCGTCGCGTGGGGGACCGCGGGCGGCGCCGACGCGCAGGCGCCGAGCAGCGACACGGCGAGCGGCAGCAACGCGAGACGCATGGGTTCCCTCCAGACAGCCGAGCCGCGCACGCCTTGGATGGTGACATCCCTGCGAGCGGGGTTCAATCCCGCAAAGGCGCGAGCGCGCCCGTGAGCGCGGCGATTTTCTCCTCGTCGGACCTGCCCGGCGGGAGCGCGATATCCGGCGCGATGCCCTCCACCTCGTTCGTCCCATCGGCGAGGAAGCGCGCGCAGTTCGGCATTCGCACCTCGAATCCGATCTCCCGCAGCGCGGTGCGGCCCCCGCCATTCACGTACCCGCATCCCGCGCCTGCCGTGCGGGCGCCGAGGATCGTGGCGGCGTGGTTGTCTTTGAGCCAGGCGACGAAATCCTCGGAGGCCGAGCCCGTGCCGCGATCCGCGAGGACGAACAGCGGGCCTTTCCAGACGCCTTTGCCTTCGAGCGTCGCCGTTCCGGGCCCGTCACCGAAGATCGAGCAAACCTTCTCGCCCTTCCAGATGGGCGTGCGATCGCAGCTCGGCTTGACGATCCTGGCCTCGCTCCGCCGCAACGTCCCGCTCGTGAACAGGGCGAGGGCCTCCGAGACCCACTCGGTGCCGCCGCCATTGCCGGTGAGATCGACGAGGAGCCGTCTGGCGCCGCGGTCACGCAGGGCTCCGATCGCCGTCTGCAAGGCCTCCTGAAGTCTGGCGCGGACCGCGAGCCGCAACGCGTCTTCATCCATTCCCGCTTTGAAGACGGCCTCGCAGGTGGCGAGGTACCTGTCCTCTCCGAAATGGGCGATACGAATCACGCCGAGCTCGCCGGCCACGCCGGCGGGGAAAGGGGCTTCATGCGTCGGCGCGAAGCCGGGCATTTTCTTGAAGGGAAAACGAAAATCGACAGGGCGCGCCTCGTACCCGGCCGCCGCGCAGCTCGCGACGGGCGCGGGAGGCGCTTCGGACGGCGAGGTATTTTCCGAAGGCGAGGGGCTCGCGTGGCCGGCGCCTCTCGTCAGCTTGAAATGGGGATCCTGAAACGTGCGAACGAAGCGCCGCAAAGCGAGGAAAGCCTGCACCCGCGTGAATGCGCCGCCGAGGGATGCGCGCGTGTCGCGATCGAGCTTCACGAGATCGACGCCGCGATGCTCGACCATCCAGTCGAGGTTTGCGTACTCCTTCGCCATCGCGACCTCGAGCGCGTCGAAATCGCGTTGCCACGCGCCGCGGTCGAACGTGACGACGTCCCAGCCGAGCAGCCCGAGCACGATGGAGAGCAATCCGATCCCGATCCAGCGAAAGACCCTCCGCCACGTCTTGCGGCTCGTCTTCGTCGACGTGGCACTTTCCCTTTGCGTGTCGCTCATGTGCGCGCGATTTCTACCGCATCCCGGCGGGCGATGCACCTTCCGAACACGCGCCGACGCGTGATATATCGTGCTCCATGAAGCTCAGCACGCTGCGTATCGCCGAGCCATGCCACGAGGACTGGCGAGCGATGACGGGCGACGAACGCGCGCGCCACTGCGAGCGCTCTGGGTGATGCCCTTGAAAGAGGCGAAGGCGCTCGTGGAATCGGCGCCGGTCGTGGTTCGCGCGTGGATCTCGCGCGAAGAGGCGCGCGCGATCGCCTCTGCGCTCACGACCGCGGGCGCGAGCGCTGAGGTGCGAAACGGTTCCTGAGCCTATTTCTTCGAGGGTTTCTTGCGCGCCTTCGCGGGGGCTTCTCGCGCGCCGAGGCCGCCGAGGATGAGGGACCAGACGCCCTCGAAGGCCGCGTCGATCCCCGGGTCGGACCATTCCGACGCGTGGATCGGTTTGTGGAAACGCACCGTCGCGTTGAATACCGCCCAGGCCGAGGCGAGTGGATCCTCGATGGAAAACTCGCCTTTCTCCACCCCATCGGTGAGGATCCGGGCGACTTGCGAAACGAGCGTATCGACGTGCGTGCGGACCACGTCCCTCGCGTCGGCGACGAGGTTCTGGTACGTGGCAAAGAGCTCGGGCTCGTCGCGCGCCTTGCTTCGTTTCAGCGCGATGAGCAGATCGAACCAGCGCCGCAGGCGCTCGGGGGCGGGGCCCTCCTCGGCCGCGACCTCCGCGAGCGGCTTCGACACGCGCGCGAGCCAGCGTTCCGCCACGGCGTCCCGCAATGCCGTCTTGCTCGGGAAATGCCGATACACGCTGCCATGACTGACGCCGAGCGCGCGGGCCACGTCGACGACCGTGGCCTTGGCGGGCCCGAAGCGGCGGAGGACCTCCTCGGCCGCTTCGAGGATGCGTTCGGCGGTGAGCGCCTCTTCGACCATGTCAATGCGCCTTGCGTTCGCTGTCGAGGTGCGCCATCTGGGCCGCGCCATACCGCTCGCCCGCGGCTGCGCCGGCCGGCACGGCGCGCTCGATGCGCGCGAGGTCGTCCGGCCCGAGGTCGATGGAAAGCGCGCTGAGAGCCTCGGTGAGGCGGTCACGCCGTCGCGCCCCGACGAGCGGCACGATGTCGCTCCCGCGCGAGAGCACCCACGCAATGGCGATCGGCGCGACGGTCGTGCCCTTCTCCTCCGCAATGCTGCGCAGCGCTTCGACGAGCGCGAGGTTCTTGTCGAGGTTCTCGGGCGCGAAGCGCGGGCTGTACTGGCGGAAATCGGTGGGCGCCATCGCGCGCTCCTTCGACCAGTGTCCGCTGATGAGGCCGCGGGAGAGCACGCCGTACGCGGTGATGGCAATGCCGAGCTCACGCGCGGTGGGGAGGATTTCGGCCTCGACGCTGCGCGAGATCAACGAATACTCGATCTGCAGGTCGCAGATGGGGTGCGTCGCGTGGGCGCGGCGCAGGGTGTCCGCGCCCGCCTCGGAGAGGCCGATGTGGCGGACGTAGCCGGCCTTCACCATATCGGCGATCGCGCCGACGGTGTCTTCGATCGGCACGGCCGGATCGACGCGGGCCAGGCGGTAGACGTCGACGTGATCGGTCCCGAGCCGGCGCAGCGAGTAGGCGAGGTAGTTCTTCACCGCGCCGGGGCGGCCGTCGAAGCCGACCCATCCGTTGCTCGGATCCCGCATCGCGCCGAACTTGACGCTGATCGTGACCTTGTCGCGCGCTCGCCCTTCGAGCGCCTCGCGGATGAGCATCTCGTTGTGGCCCATGCCGTAGAAGTCGCCCGTATCGAGCAGATCGATCCCCGCGTCGAGCGCTGCGTGAATCGTGGCAATGCTCTCGGCCCTGTCGGACGGGCCGTAGAGATCGGACATCCCCATGCACCCGAGGCCCAAGGCCGACACCCGAGGCCCCTTCGAACCAAGCGAACGCGTGATCATGTTGTTGGACTCCTGTGGCGGAAGCTGGATGAGAAGGAGTATCAGCGACGCACTGACAAAAGTCAACATCTGTCAGTCAACTTTTTTCCGACCATGGGAACTTGTGTGATGAAAAACAGATGACCGCTTCGGGACTTTCGAGCGGCGCGTCGCGCGTCCCGGTCGAACGCCGCTTCTTTCATGAATTCGATGCGATTGCGATTTCGAGCGAGCGGACCTGCCCGGCAGTCGATTCCGTGTCATGTCGAGACCGCAACGAGGGAGGGAACGATGTCGCAAACGAAGACCGCTCCGATCGACGAGAACGCAAAAATTCGCGATCTGGAGCCCGAACGCAAAGATTCGGCCGGTACATACCTGACGACCGATCAAGGGATCCGCGTCGACGATACCGACAACTCGCTCAAGGTCTCCGCGCGCGGCCCCACGCTCCTCGAGGACTTCCATTTTCGCGAGAAGATCACGCGATTCGATCACGAGCGTATCCCCGAGCGCGTGGTCCACGCCCGCGGCTCGGGGGCGCACGGGTATTTTCAGGTCTACGCGTCCCTGAAGGACCTCACCCGCGCGCGATTCCTCCAGGATCCCTCCGTGAAGACCCCGGTCTTCGTGCGGTTCTCGACGGTCGTCGGCTCCCGCGGCTCGGCCGATACGGTCCGCGACGTGCGGGGCTTCGCGACCAAGTTCTATACCGAAGAGGGCAACTTCGATCTCGTCGGCAACAACATCCCGGTCTTCTTCATCCAGGATGGAATCAAGTTCCCGGACGTGGTGCACGCCGTCAAACCGGAGCCCGACCGAGAGATCCCGCAGGCCTCGTCGGCGCACGACACGTTCTGGGATTTCGCGTCGCTCGTGCCCGAGACCACGCACATGCTGATGTGGATCCTCTCGGACCGCGCCATTCCCCGCAGCTTTCGCATGATGGAGGGCTTCGGCGTCCACACGTTCCGGCTCGTCAACGACCAAGGAAAGTCGCGCTTCGTGAAATTTCACTGGAAGCCGCTCCTCGGCGTGCACTCGCTCGTCTGGGACGAGGCCCAGAAGATCTCCGGTAAAGATCCCGACTTCCATCGCCGTGATCTCTGGGACGCCATCGAGAAGGGCGCTTACCCCGAGTACGAGCTCTGCTTGCAGATCATCGAGGAGGACGAGGCGGACAGCTTCGATTTCGATCTGCTCGATCCGACGAAGATCGTCCCCGAGGAGCTCGTGCCCGTGCGTCGCGTCGGCAAGCTCGTCTTGAACCGGAACCCCGACAACTTCTTCGCCGAGACCGAGCAGGTGGCGTTTTGCGTGCAGAACGTCGTCCCCGGAATCGATTTCACCGACGACCCGCTGATGCAGGCGCGCCTCTTCTCCTACCTCGACACCCAGCTCACGCGTCTCGGCGGGCCGAATTTCGCGCAGATCCCGATCAACCGGCCCGTCGCGCGCGTCGACAACCACCAGACGGACGGCTTCCACCAGCACCGCATCCCGAAGGGGCGCGCGCATTACACGCCGAACTCGCTCGGCGGCGGCTGCCCGATGGTCGCGGGCCCCGGCGCGGGGGCGTTCACGCATTATCCGGAAAAACTCGCCGGCGTGAAGCAGCGCGCGCGGAGCGAGAGCTTCGGGGACCATTTCAGCCAGGCCACGCTGTTCTGGAAGAGCATGTCCACGCCCGAAAAGGAGCACCTCGTGAAGGCCGCCGTCTTCGAGCTCGGCAAGTGCGAGAGCAGAGTGATCCGCGAGCGGATGGTCGAGCGATTCACGCGCGTCGACGCCGCCTTCGGCCAGACCGTCGCCGCCGGGCTCGGGCTCACGGCGCCCGCGGGCGTGGGCGCGACGGTGAAGAAGGTCGCGCAGGCCGTCGCGCAGAAGCTCGGGACGAAGCGCACGGTGAGCGAGTCGCCCGCGCTCAGCATGGAGAACACCGTGAAGAATTCGATCCGCACGCGCCGGATCGCCGTCCTCGCGGAGAAGGGCGTGAGCCTCGCGGAGCTCTCGGCGGTGCGCAATGCGCTCGTCGCGGAGGGCGCCGAGGTGCACGTGATCTCGTCGAAGCTCGGCACGATCGAGGCCGCGGAGGGCGTCCACGTCGAGGTCGATCGGGCGAGCCTCCACGTCAGCTCCGTTCTTTACGACGCGGTCTTCGTGCCCGGCGGGGCGGCGAGCGTCGAGGCAATGAAGAAGCTCGGCGATCCGATCCATTTCATCAACGAGGCGTTCCGGCACAACAAACCCATCGGCGCGACGGGCGAGGGCGTGGAGCTGCTCCTCGCGTCCAGCATCAAGGGCGTGACCGTGGCGAGCGCGCAGGCGGCAGGACAAACCTTCCAGGCCGAAGGCGTGGTGACGGTGCGCGGCGCGAGCGACCTCACGGCCTTCATCCAGGAGCTCGTGAAGGCGATCGCGCAGCACCGGCACTGGAACCGCGCCGAGAAGGAGGCTGTGCCGGCCTGAGCCTCGGGGCGGCCCGAAAACGCGTTCCTCCGCGCGAACGCATCCGGTTTCTCGATCCGTCGCGCGCGCCTGTGGCAGAGTGCCGCCTCCCGGCGCGCGCGCCGACAAAGGACGGAGACGGAGATGAAGAAAGTCGCGGTTGCCTTCGTGATGATGGGTGGGATGTTGCTCGCCGCCGCTTGCAGCAAGGAAGAAAAGGCCGAGACCAAGTCGACGGAGGCCACGGGAGCGGCCGCGCCGGCGGCGGAGTCGATTGGCGTCCCCGAGTGTGACGCCTACTTCAAGAAGGTCGCCGAATGCATGGGCAAGAAGCCCGAGCTCAAGCCCATGCTCGAGCCGGCGATGAAGCAGAGCGCCCAGGCCTGGAAGCCGCTCGCGGCGAACCCGGCCACGCGCGACGGGCTCATCAAGGGCTGCACCGCGGCCGTCGAGCAGCTCCAGAAGCAGTGTAACTGAAGGTCGTTCGTGGGCGCCGGCGTCCGCGTCGGCGCTGCGCGGCCTAGAGCGCGATGGCCATGGCCATCTCCGGCGTGGGCGTGAGGATCTCGCAGCCCTTCCGCGTCACCACCACCGTATGCTCGAATTGCGCCGAGAGCGAGCCGTCCTCGGTGACCACGGTCCATCCGTCGTCGAGCTGCCGCACCGCCGCGCCTCCGAGGTTCACCATCGGCTCGATCGTGAAGACCATTCCCGCGCGGAGCCGGAGCCCCGAGCCGCGCCGGCCGACGTGGCTCACGTGCGGCGCGGCGTGCATGACGCGGCCGATGCCGTGCCCGCCGTATTCGCGCACCACCGAGCACCCCTCCCGGCGCGCGAGCTCGTCGATCGCCGCGCCGATGTCGCCGAGCCGCGCGCCGTCGTGCACCTCCGCGATTCCGGCGTCGCGGCATCGACGCGCGACCTCGACGACGTGCTTCGCCTCCGGCGACGGGCGACCCACGAAAAACGTCGCCGACGTGTCGCCGTGATATCCGCCGAGCTCGGTCGTGACGTCGACATTGACGATGTCGCCGTCGGCGAGGACCTCGGCGGCGGTCGGGATGCCGTGACAAACCACGTGGTTGCGGCTCACGCATACCGACGCGGGAAAGCCGTGGTAGCCGAGCTGGCTCGGACGTCCGCCGCGGCGCGCGGTATCTTCGCGCACCCATTGATCGATCTGGTCGGCGCGCACGCCGGGGGCGAGGCGCGCGGCCACGGTGGCCAGGGTCGCGGCGGCGGCGCGGCCTGCCTGGCGCAGGGCTTCGACGGACCGGGGCGTGTGAATCTCGATGGAGGCCATGGTGCGGGCGAGGATGCCGGCCTCGGCGCGCGAGATCCAATACCGTTTCGATATGGCTCGCGCGGAGGGCTTGGATCCCGACCCGCGTCGTGGTAACGATCACCTGCATGAGCCTTGCGCAGCTCAAGTACTTCGTGGCGGTGGCCGAGGAAGGGAACGTGACCCGCGCGGCGACGCGCCTCCGGATTGCGCAGCCGCCGCTCACCCGGCAGATCCGCAGCCTGGAGGACGAGCTCGGCGTCCCTCTCTTCGAGCGGACGGCGCGCGGCGTGCGCCTCTTGCCGTCGGGCGAGACGATGCTCGCGCATGCGCGCGCGATTCTCGCGCAGGTCGACGCGGCCGTGGTGGCCGTGCAGGCGGGCGTCCCGGCGCTCTCCGAGACGCCCGTCCTGGATCGGTCGCGCTGACGTTCAGCCGGTCGAGACCCGCTTGAACGCCGGCCGCTCCATACAGCGGCCCACCCACGCCCCGAGCTTCGGCCACGGGCTGAGATCGGACACGATCACCATCTGGTACCACCAGAGATCGGCGGCGATGACCGCGTCCGCCAGCGTGAACGTGTCGCCGGTCAGGTAAGGTTTGTCCGCGAGCTCGGCGTCGAGCAGGCCGAGCAACCCTTCGAACTCCTTGCGCGCGCTCTCGGCCTGCGCCGCATTCTTTTGATCGTCGGGGATCTCCTTCGAGGTGTTGTACATGACCCGCGTCCCGGCATTGAGGAGCGAAGCCGCGGCCCATACCGTCCAAGACATCGCGCGCCCGTGCGCGTGCGTGCCGGCCTTCGGCCAGAGGCCCTTTTCCACGCCGTATTTCTGGCCGAGGTGGATGTTGATGGCGGCGGACTCGAAATACGGCACTCCGTCGTCGACGATCGTGGGGACCTTGCCGTTCGGGTTCAGCTTCAGGAAATCGGGCTTCTTTTGATCACCCGCCTTCAGATCCACCCGCACCCCGTCGTACGGGATGCCGAGCTCTTCGAGCGCCCAATGGATGCGAACCGCGCTGGAGTAGGGCGAAAAATAAAACGTGATGGCCATGTGATGGGTACCTCCCTGGGCTCGCTGTTTGGCATGAACGGACGCCGGGCACAAGAGGCTAGCTGCCTTGACGCCCGCCGGCAGTTCGGTTCCCATCGTCTTGTCATGCTTCGTCTGGCTTCCGCGTCAGGGTTCGTCTCGACCATCCTCTGGGTCGCCGCGTGCAACAAGGAAAATCCCGGCGTGGAGGCCGATCCGAGCGTCTTCGCCGCGCCGGGCGGGACGGTGATCGTCGTGTCGGGCGTCGGCCCCATGCGGTGCACGCCCATAGGAAGCGCGACGGCAATGCCCTCGGCGCTCCCGCTCGACCTCCCGCGTGCGTCCAGCGCGGACGTGCAGATCGTCTTCTCCGTGGAGCTCCACGCGAACGGCGAGACGTTCGTGGATCAACGGAAGATGCAGGACGACGCAGCCTTGCTCGCGGCCGCCCGCGAGGCCCGTGCCAAAGACGACGA
Organism: Polyangium sp. 6x1; assembly: GCF_029946515.1. Taxonomy (GTDB): domain Bacteria; phylum Myxococcota_A; class Polyangia; order Polyangiales; family Polyangiaceae; genus Polyangium. The sequence goes on along the minus strand of NZ_JARZHH010000001.1, from coordinate 592,387 downwards.
CGTGCGCGCCGTGATCCGGGCCGATGGCGACGTGCCGCATCGGCGGGTCATTCGTACGCTCGATCTTTTGAAGCAAGCAGGTTTGTCCAAGATTGCTTTCGGGGTGACCCCGACGCCGGTGGGCGGAACACCTTAGGGGGCCGTGCCATGTCGTTTCATGTCCCGTTTCCTTCGAATCCGGATACGCCCGCGCAGGAGCGCCTCCCCGCGCTGCACACGCGCCTCCTCGAGCACGATTTCGTGGTTCTCCACCGGTTCGCGTGGGGCGCGCCGAATGATTTCTGCGTGAGCAGCCGGCTCGCGGTGCAGTACGCCCACCGGTACAAGGAATTCTGGTCACCGCTCTACTGGGTCGAGCAAGGCGCAGATCCGACCGCGTGTTTCACGCTCCTCGCCGAACAGCTCCATCTCGCGGGGCCGGGGGTCTCTCGCGCCGCCAAGCTGCGCGCCCTCGGGGACCACCTGCGACAGCAACGCGAGGCATTGCTCATCGTCGACAACGTGGACGACCCTCACAAGCTCCGCGCCGAGGTCGACGCGCTCCTCGGGCGCACGCGCTTTTCGACGCACGTGCTCGTCGTCACGCGGGCGCCCGATCCCAAGGATCCCGCGCGCGCGGACGAGGGTCCCCGTGCCCTCCGGCGCCGCTGGGATGCGCTCGAGAGCGTTCATGCGCGGCGCCTCTTGCAGGCGGCGGCGCTCCTCGAACCGAGGAGCACATGGCCGCGCGAGCTCTTCGAGGCGCTGCTCGGCCTCAAGCCCTCCGAGGTCGTCGACGCGCTCGATGCGGCGAGCGCCCTCGGCCTCGTCGAGCGATTCACGGCGCGTTTGTCCCGGCTCCCTCCCGCCGTGCTCGGGTTCGTCCCGACGACCCTCGACGACCTGCCGGGCCTCGCCGGATCCCTCGCGGAGCAGATCAGCCCCAAGCTCCTCGATCCCCCGCAGCTCGTGGCGGAAATGCAGCGGCGCGGGCCTTATGACGTGCTCGGGGATCTGCGCGCCGCCTTGCGCCTCTGCGCGCTCGCCGAGGACGAAGGCCGGACCGTCGCGTTCGCCTCGCTCCTCGCCGCGCTCGAGCCCGTCGCGGGCGTCTTGCGACACGGCGAGGCGGAGTTCGTCCCGCAGCACCTCCTGCAGATGATCCGCAATGGTTGCCTGCGCCCCGAGCTCGGGGATTTGCGCGGACGCGCGGAGGCGATCCTCGGCGCAGGGATGGAGCTGCCGCACCTGCGCGAGCGATTCGATCCGTCGACGCTCTCCTCGGGATCACGGGGCGCTGTGGATCTCGTCGCGGCGGGGGCCCGGCTCGCGCTCACCGCGCGCCGCGGCGCGTGGGCGAGGGAGCCCTCGATCGATGTCTGGGACGTGAAGACGGGCGAGGTTGTCTGGACGCTCCATTGGCAGGCCATGCAGATCACGGCCCTCGGGATCACGGCCGACGATCGCTTCGCCGTGGCCTTGTCGAACGACGCGCTCGCCATCTGGGAGATCCCCGAGGGAGAGCCCGTCGCGGAGATCCGCTTCGCGCATGAGCCGCGCGTGCTCGCCGTGGCGGGCGGGCGGCTGCTCGTCGGCCTGCGGGGAGGCACGGCGGCCGTCATCGACGTCGAGGGCAAGCTCCTCCACGAAATCGTGGCCCACGAGGGCGACGTGTGCGCGGTGGCGATGACCCCGGACGGCAAGCTCGGCTTTTCTGCGTCGGACGACGGAATGCTCAAGGTATGGGACCTCGAAACGGGAACGCTCGCGCGTACGCTCGCGGGCGATCCGGGGCCCGTGCGCGCGCTCGTCCTGACGGCGGACGAGGAGCGGATCATCGTGGTGCCGGCCTCCGATACGTTGTTGCTCGCCGATTTGCAGGGCCGCGACCCCATCTTCGCTCTGCATTCCCACCGCGGCCTGCAGAGCGTCGCTTGCCCGCCCTGGCGCAACGCCGTCGTCTCCGTGGGCGGGGACGGCACGCTTCAGATCTGGTCGCTCCCGCCCGTGGGAGGCCGAGGCAATGCCCCGCTCCACATCCTACCGTGGAGTGCGCCCATGCTTTGCTGCTCCGCGATATCGAGCCAGCGGACGTTCGTCGCGGGGGACGGAGAGGGCGGCGTGCACCTCGTCGATTGGTACACGGGCGTGCCGCTCGGCGCCGTGGAGAACCTGGCCGCCGAGCGCCGTCGGATGCTGGCGCAGCCCATTCCACCCCCATCACCACCGCCGCCCCCGCCGCCCCCGCCGCGGGACGGGAAGCGGATGAAGGAATGGCTCGAGGAGAATGCGGCTGCCTGGGTGCGCGGGGGTTGCAAGAACGAGGATTTGCTCGAACCCTGGGACGTCGTGATCGCGGGCGCCTGGAACATCAGCGACGGCGGACGGCGCGAGGGGCTGTCCGACGACGCGAAGGAGCTCATCAAAAAGAGCTTCGAGGCCGATGAAGGTCATTATTACGGCATCCTCGAATCGCGCAGCTCTTGTTCTCGCTGCGGCGAGCGTTACCGGGTCGAGAACCTGAGCCTTTGCACGCATTGCGCGGCCGAGTATTGTCATCGTTGTACCGAGGACGCTCCCCGGCACGACAATGGCAACCGCCGCTGCGGCTGCAAGTGGAGCGGGGAGATCGTGGGCTGATCCCGGACGTCCCGGAAAAAACGCCACGGCTCGCTTGACACCTACGAAGAACTTCGTACATCATCGGGACCATGGTGAACAGGTCGCTCCCCACGGACGCGGAGCTCGCGATCCTGCGCGTCCTCTGGCGCCGCGGCCCGTCGACGGTGCGTGAGGTCCACGAGGATCTCAAGCCCGTTCAGGGCACGGGGTACACGACGGTGCTCAAGCTCATGCAGATCATGGCCCAGAAAGGGCTCGTCGAGCGCGACGAGGCGGGCAAGAGCCACGTGTATCGAGCGATGATCCCCGAGGAACAGGCTCAAAAAGGGCTCGTGCACGACCTCGTGGAGAAAGCCTTCGGCGGCTCGGCGTCGCGGCTCGTCCTGCGCGCGCTCTCGGCCGAGCGCGCCTCCCGCGAGGAGCTCGCCGAGATTCGCGCGCTCCTCGACGACATCGAGCAAAAGAGGTCGAAATGAGCCTCGTCAACCTCGCCAGCTCGCCGTTTGTCGCGGCGCTCGGGCTCGCGCTCCTCCATTTCCTGTGGCAAGGCGCGGTGATCGCCCTCTTCCTCGGCGCGACCCTCGCAAGCCTGCCGCGCAGCCACGCCGCCGCGCGCTACACGGCCGCCTGCGCCGCGCTCGCCCTCATGGCGCTCGCGCCGCCGCTGACGTTCGCCTATTTCCACGCGGCCCTCGCTGTCGAGCCGTTCGTCCCGCCGAACCCGTGGGCCACGCTCTCGGCGCCCGCGGAGGGCAGCGGCCCGCCGCTCTGGCCCGCGATCGTCGTGATGGCGTGGTGCACGGGCGCGCTCTTCATGTCGGCCCGGATCGCGGTGGGGCTCGCGCGCCTCTCGTCCTTGATTCGCCACCACACGGTGCCCGTTTCCTCGGCGCTCACGGTTCGCTTTGACAAACTCGCCGGGCGCCTCGGCGTCCGGAAAGGCGTGCGGCTCCTCGGCTCCGATCGCGTCGACGTGCCCATGGTCGTCGGCTGGCTCCGGCCCGTCGTGCTCGTGCCGCTCGCCGCGCTCACCGATCTTCCGCCGTCTTGCCTCACGGCCCTGCTCGCGCACGAGCTCGCGCACGTGCGCAGGTTCGATTTCCTGACGAACATCCTGCAATCGATCGTCGAGGCAGCGCTCTTCTATCACCCCGCCGTCCACTGGGTCTCGCGCGTCGCGCGGAGGGAGCGCGAGCACCTCTGCGACGACGACGCCGTGGCGGCCGTCGGAGACCCGGTTCGTTATGCCCGCGCTCTCGCCGCGCTGGAGGGGATGCGCGCACGTACGCCCGAGCTCGCGCTCGGATCGAATGGAGGTTCGCTCGTCATGAGGATTCGACGTCTGATCGATGGAACCACGCCCCACGCGCCCACGGGCCGCGCGCTCGCCGCGCCTGCGCTCGCCCTCGCGAGCACGCTCGGGCTCGCCCTCGCGACGCTCGCCGCTTGTGGCGGAGAGCAACCGGCCGCCGTGGAAAAACCTGGCCTCGCCGAATCGAAGGCCCAGACGGCCGCGCTCGGCATTCCCTGGCTGCCGCCCGCCATCGCGCGCTGGGAATCGTCCATCGCCGCGTCGGCCCACAAGAGCAACGTCGATCCCGCGGCCGTCGCGATCCTCACGCTCGTCGAATCGGGCGGCGATCCGAAGGCGAAGAGCCCGGCCGGCGCCCTCGGCCTGATGCAGCTCATGCCCGGCACGGCCGTCACGGTCGCCACGGAGCTCGGCATCGCCGATCACGCCGACGAACGCCTGCTCGATCCGGCTTACAATCTCGATCTCGGCGCGTCGTACTTCGGCAAGCAGTTCGTCGAGTTTGGCAAGAAAGACCCGGCCCGCGCGTTCGAGCTCTCGGCCGCGGCGTACAATGGCGGCGAGAACCGCGTGCGCGAATGGCTCGATGGCAAGGCCGAGCTCTCCGAGGAGACCGAGAAGTACCGCGCGCTCACCACGGGCATGTGGAACGAGCGGCACGCGGCGCGCTCGACGACGTACGATACGTGGCGTGAACGCGTGCGCGGAAAGCTGGCCTCGCGCTCCTCGCACCCGCTGCCCGGCGCGCGCGTGACCTTGCATTTCGGCGACGCGACGCCCGGACAAACCAGCGCGCCGCACGACGGCGTGGACCTCGCGGCCGCGGCCGGGACGACGGTGCTCGCGCCGCTCGACGGGACGGTCGACCGTATCGAGAAGAATGCGAAAGGCGAGCCCGTGCTGGTTCTTGCGCATGGCCGCGGCATCGAGACGCGGTATCGGCACCTCGCGAACGTGAAGGCGCAGCCTGGCACGGCCGTGACGCGCGGCGACGTCCTCGGCGAAGTCGGCGCGCCCGAGGGCGGTCCGCACGTCCACTTCGAGGTGCGCGATTATGGCGAGGCGATTGATCCGGCGCGTTATCTCGGGCAAGCCGCGGCGCCCTGAGCGCAAGCTTCGTCGAGCCGCCGCCCGAGCAGCCCCGGGGTCTCGTCGGCGTCGCGGCAATGGGAGAAGGGGTAGGTTCGTCCGCCGTCGCGACACGTGAAGAAGTCGCCCGACGTGGTGCCCAGCGTATCCACGCGCCCGTCGGCCATGACGAACGCCGCGCCGGGTCGATCGAGCATGCCGAAGCTTGCAATGACGCGGATGGGATCGAACGGCCCGGACGGCTCGGAGACCCTGCAGACCGCGTCCCAGCAAGCGAGCTCGAACGCGGGGAGCGGCGTCTCCCCGTCCTCCCCCCAGGGCCGAATCGGCGCGTTCGGATCCCCGCCGAGCAGGCCCATGTAAGCCTCTTCGGTCTCGGGTTCGAGTTTGCCCGTGGCGAGGTCGAGCAGAAAGACACGTCCCCCCGCGGTTTCGAGCTGCGCTTTTTCTTTTCCCTCGTACGCCTTGACGAACGTGATGGCCTTGCCCCCGGTGCGCACCACGCGCTGCGTTTTTCCGGTCAAACTCTCAGCGATCATCACCTCCCCGCGCCGCGTCCCGACGAGGACCCGAGCCCCCGTGCTGTCGAACGCCACGACGCTCGCGGGGCCGTTCGTCCGGAAGGAATGGCGCGGCTTCAGCGTCGTGCCTTGCCGCTCCCATACGACCGCCGCGCCGGCCTCGTCGACCGTGGCCACGGTACCGTTTCCATGGATCGCGAGCGAGGACAAGCGCGGCAGCGGGCCGTTGGTCAAGACGATCGGTTGTCCTGTACGCACATTCCAGATCCGCGCCGTGCCATCATCCCACCTCGCGCCGAGCAGCACGGCGCCGTCCGCGAGCGGGCCCACGCCGAACACCTGGCCGTCCAGGTGTGGGCCGAACGTCAGCGCGCCGGCCGTGAGATCGCCCGGGCGTCGCAGAAAGACGTGCGAGCCCAGGGCCGCGAGGACACGAGCCCCCTCCGGCGATAGCGCGGCCACGGCCTCGACGTACGGACGTTCGGGCGGAGGGACGGTGAAGGAGCGCGAGCCATGCCTCACGGTCGCCACGTCCTCCTTTTGCAAGACATCGACGACCTGCCCGTCCGACGCCACGCCGATGAACCTGGCGTCCGGACGAACCTGCCCGAGGCGCACCGGCGGAGCCCCCGAGACGGGGACGCCGAAGACCTGCCCGTCCTCCATCGCGGCAATGAGGCGCTCGCCCTGGAAACGCAGGCTCCGCGGCGCACCGGAGGGGCTCGCGAGCTCGCCAACGACGCGCCCGTCGGGCAAACCTCGCAATTGGATCCGACCGTCCTTCGTGCCGAGCGCCAGCGTGCTCCCGTCCTCCGAGAGCGCCATGGCGGTGAAGGAAGGATCCATGAACGTGACGAGCGGCTCGCCCGAGGGGAGCTTCCGCAGGACGATTTTGCCGTCCGGGAAAGCGCCCACGGCCACGGCATTTTTTGCGACCGAGAGCCGGAGCCCGCCATACCCGGAAGGCGGCTCGATATCGAAGGCATGGGACTCGCCCGTGCGTGGATCGAGCAGCGCGAGCGTCGCAGCGGGGCCGCCGAAACCACCCATTCCACGCCTGGCTACGATCGCCAGGGTCTCGCCCGAAGGCGTGAAGGCCATTTCGTCGAGGCGGAGGTCGTGGAAACGAAGCGAGGCGATCTCGTCACCCGCCGCGCCCGTGTGCACGGTGACCTCGACATTCGTGTAGCCGAAGCACCCGGCCGCCGCGGATTCATGGTCCGCGACGGCCACGAGCGCGCCGCCGGCCGACACCGCCACACCGGCGATCTCCTCGAAATCGTGCGCCAACTGCACGCTACGGCGCGAGGGCCAGGCGTTCCCGGCAGGCGACGCGCTCTCGTTCGGCGCAGCCTGAGCCGATACCACCGGCCGAGGCGCGGGCTCCGCGACCTTTTGCGCCGCTCGTCCCGCACACCCCACGGCAAGCAAGACAGCAGCGAGCGCTGGAAACAAAAGCGAACGGGGGCGCATGGTCCTTCTAGTCCGATGCGCCCCCGTCCTTGGGTCGTGGCAGGGAATTACTTCTTCGGCTTCACGAACTTGAGCGTCATGCGATCGCTCTCGCCGATGGCCATGTACTTGTCCTTGTCCTTGTCGCCGAGCTCCAGCGTGGGCGGCAGGGTCCAGACGCCTTCGGGGTAGTCCTTCGTGTCCTTCGGGTTCGCGTTGACCTCGGACTTGCCCTCGAGCTTGAAGCCCGCGGCCTCGGCCTGCTTGATCACGAACGCCTCGGGCAGGTAGCCCTGCTCCGCGCTCTTGTCCGGGTCCGCGTCGGCCTTGGCGCGGTGCTGCTCGATGCCGAGCACGCCGCCGGGCTTCAGCGCCTTGAACGCCTCCGCGAGGAAGCCGGGCAGGAGTTTGTCGCGGTGCAGGCCGTGGAGCGACCGCATCACGATCACGACGTCGACCTTGTTCTCCAGGCCGAACTTCGGGTTCTTGCCGTCGATCACGATCCGGTCGACCTTGCTGTAGAGCTCGGGCGCGCGATCGAGGAAGCGCGCGAGGCGCTGGCCGTAGAACGTGCTGCGCGCGTCGGCCGGGCCCTTCGGGTCGGTCGTCGTGACGAGCAGCTTGCCCTGCGTCGCCAGCGTCGGCGCGAGGATCTCCGTCCACCAGCCCTCACCGGGGCCGTATTCGAGCACCGTCAGCTTCGGCGTGACGCCGAAGAACTTCAGCGTCTCCTGCGGGTGGCGGTACTTGTCGCGCTCGGCGTTCTTGGGCGCGCGGTGCTTGCCCGCGAGCACGGCCTTGAGCGCGGCGTCGAGCGACGCGTACTTCGCCTCGGCGAGCTTCTTCGCCTCGGCGTGGATCTCCGGCGTGAAGCGCGTGTCCTCGGCCTTGGCCTCGGTCTCCCACTTCGCGCGGTCGGCGGCGAGCTCCTGGGCCGCCTTGGCCTTCTTGAGCTCCTCGGGCGAGGGCTCCTTCGCGGCCGTCGGCGCGGCCGTCGGCGTTGCCGTGGGCGCGGCTTCCGGCGTGGCCGTGGGCGCGGCCGTCGGGGCGGTCTCGGTGGTCTTCCCCTCGGGGTTTTCGGCCTCCGGCGTCGCGGGACCACAAGCGAGCATGGGCGCGGCCAGGAGGGCCAGCGCGAGCAGTCGTCGTTTCATGGGGCGCATGCTTGCCCCAACGGAAACAGGAAGGCAATGGGGCCGCAGTTTCGTGTTGCCACGCCGCGCCATCCCAGTAGAGTGGAATTATGTCCACACTTACTGAAAACAAGATGCTTGTGTGCGTGCTCTCGTTTTCTTTGGCCGCGTTTGGCGCCCTCGCAGGTTGCGGGAGCGACAGTGGTGGCCTCGGCACGTGCCCGCCCGACTCGAGCGCGCAGCAGGCGGCGGGCCTGAAGGTGATCGCCAATTCCTGCACGGTGTGCCACAACCCGAATTACGCGATGGGGACGCCGGCGGGTGGGTTGGATTTCACGTCGGCGGACGAGGTCAAGGCCGAGGCGGCGGAGATGTATGCCGAGGCCGAGGAAGGCGCGATGCCCCCGACCGGCAAGCTGAGCGAGGCCGACCTCGAAGCGCTGCGGGTCCATCTGGCCTGCACGCAGTAGGCGTCGCTCAGTCGTTCGCCACGTCGAGCACGCCCGCCATGAACCGGACGAGCTCCCATTGCTGCGCGACCGACGGCTCTCCGCGGAGCTCGACGTGCTCGACGGCCGGCGTCACGAGCGCGGCGCGGAGGAGCGCCGGCGGGACGTCGTGCGAGAGCCATTCCGTCTCCGAAGCAGGAATCACCGAATCCGTCGCGCCGTGAAGCAAGAATACGGGGGCGCGCAGACCGCCGAGGTGCCCCGCGGGCGAGACCGAGAGCGCCTGCTCCGGGTGTTTCGTGATCTCGTCGATGAGCGCCGGCACGTCGGCTTTCCCTTCGAGCAATGCCTCCACCTTGGCCCGCGCCTCGGTCGAGAGCGCCGCGAGCTTCGCCTTCGAGGCCTCGCGATCGTCCCAGAGCCAGAGCCGGATCGCGTCGCGCGCCGCGGCCGCGTCAGCCGGCGGGACCAGGGCCTCGACGTGCGAATAAAGCAGGACCAGCGCGCCATACGGGTGCGCGGCGAGCGCCTCCTTGTGCCCGTCCGGCCACGAGGTCTGGTTCGTCTTGAAAAACTCGAGCACACGCCGCATGTCGTGGTGCGCCCCGATCGCCACGACGAACCCGATGTCCTCGGCGAACGCCCCGTCCGCCGCGGCGCGGAGCGCGAGTCCGCCCGCGAAGCTCATGCCCATGAGGCCCACGGGCTTGCCGCCGAGGCGCTCGCGCAGCGAATGCGCGGCCGCGCCGAGCGTCTCGATCGAGGCCGGATCGATTCGATAATCGGCGATCTCCTTCACCTCGGGCGTGAGCACGACGACGCCCGAAGCCGCGATCGCGCGGGCGAACCGCATGAGGCGTGGCTCGTCGATGGCGAGGCGATGCACGCCGTGCACGATCACCACGCCCGGCGCATTCCCGACGCCGACGGGCGAATACATACGCGCTCGTACGGATCCACGCGCGGAGGGCACCTCGGTCAGGCTCTCGTCGAGCGCGTGTTTTCCGTACTCAGGCAGGAACCCTTGCGCCCGTTCGTCCGCGAAGCGCAGGAGGAGCGAGGCCGCGCGCAGGTGCCGATCCGCGGGCCGCGCGAAGAGCACGAGGGCCACGAGGAGCACGAGGAGCACGGCGCGCCCGATGTTCCGTCGCTTTCGAGGCGCCTCCGCCGCCTTCGTCTCGGTCATCGCGGAGGCAGCGTAGCAGGGCGGCGCGCCGTCCGCGGTGCGGGTTTCGTTCGAGGTCGAAAGGAACGAGGTGACGTTCGCCATGGCCTCCATCGTGGGGCCCGAACGAGGAGGGGGCCTGTGCCACAGGTCATGGTCCTCCGTCGATTTCCACCATGACTTTCGGCACAGGCGCGCGTGAGAGGCGCTACGATGCGCCGCGCATGGACCGGCCGCCGCCCACCCGGAGCTTGCTCTTCGTCGCGGGAACGCTGGCGTGGGCCGCGATCGCCCAGCCGTTCCTGCTGCCGCTCGCGCGGGACCCGGCGAGCCTGCGCGATTCGACCGTGGCCGCGAGCTTTGCGGCGCACGCGGCGTATCTCGGCGCGTTCCTCACGAGCGCATCAAGGCTCGACAGGCTCGGGCCGACGAGCCGGATCGTGCTGCTCGTGGTGCAATCGATCTCCGCGCTCGTGCTCGTGCACCTCCGGAACCTGTGGCTCGAAGCGGGGCTCTTGGCGATCGTCGCGGCGCAGGCGTCCTTGCTCCTGTCGCGAGGCGCGGCGCTCGGCTGGGTCGCGGCGCAGACCGTGGCGATCTTCCCATTTTACGTGGGGCGCGCCGATGTGGCGCAGGCGGCGTTCTGGACGGCTGGCGTCCTCGGTTTTCAGCTCTTCGCGACCACGATCGGAACGGTGGCGCGGCACGAGGCGGCCGCGCGCGTCGAGCTCTCCCGCGTCAACGCCGAGCTCCGCGCCGCGCAGGTGATGCTCGCCGAGAGCGCGCGCACGGCCGAGCGGCTGCACATCGCGCGCGAATTGCACGACGCCGTCGGCCATCACCTCACGGCGATGAGCATCCACCTGGATCTCGCGCGCCGCACCTCGCCCGGCGAAGAGGCCCTCGCGCGGGCGCACGAGCTCGCGAAGAGCACGCTCTCCGAGGTGCGCGGCGTCGTGCGCGCGATGCGCGAGGAGCGCACGCTCGACCTGCCGCGCGCGATCGAGGCGCTCGCCGCGGGGCTGCCGCGTCCGCGGGTGCACGTCGATCTCGCCGAGGGGCTCGTGATCGAGGACGATGCCCTGGCCCACGCGCTCTTTCGTGGCGTGCAGGAGGCGATCACGAATGCGGCGCGCCATGGCCATGCGGAAAACCTCTGGATTCGTCTCGCCGAGGGGCCGGAGGGCGTCGTGCTCGAAGCGCGCGACGACGGGCGGGGCGCGGAGGGCGCCGCCGAGGGCAGCGGCCTTTCGGGCCTGCGCGAGCGGATCGAGGCGCTCGGCGGGGCCTTGACCGTGACGCCCGGTTTGGGCAAAGGATTCGAATGGCGCGCGGTCGTCCCGCCGCGCCAAAGGACGATGGCTGCGCCGTGATTCACGTCTTGCTCGCGGACGATCAGACGCTCGTGCGGCAGGGCATCAAGAGCCTGCTCGCGCTCACGCCCGACATCCGGGTCGCCGCGGAGGCGAGCGACGGAGAGGAGGCGCTCGCGATCGTGGCGACGACCGCGCTCGACGTGCTCCTGCTCGACGTACGAATGCCGCGAAAAACAGGGCTCGACGTGCTCACGGCGCTCCGCGGAAAGCCCAAGGTGCCGCCCACGATCTTGCTCACGACGTTCGACGACGACGCCGTCGCCGCGGCGGGGATTCGCCTCGGCGCGCGGGGGTTTTTGCTGAAGGACATTGGCCTCGAGCAGCTCGCCGAGGCGATCCGCGCGGTGGCTTCGGGCGGGACGCTCTGGAACCCGGCGATCACCGAGCGCGTCTTGCGCGGGCTCGATCGCTTGAAGCCGGACGTCCCTGTGATCGTGCCGCCCACCGCGCTCACGGCGCGCGAGGTCGAGGTCCTGCGCCTGATGGCCTCGGGGGCGAGCAACCGCGAGATCGCCGAGATGCTGGGCACGGCCGAGGGCACCGTGAAAAACCACGCGTCGAGCATCTTCTCGAAGCTCGGCGTGCGCGATCGGACGAAGGCCGTGCTCCGGGCGATCGAGCTCGGGTATATCTAGCGAGGGGCTTCAGGGCCGCGACAGGTATGCCACCATGAAGCACATCTCCTGGTTCGTCCCCTCGCCCCAGGCGACGTCGAGCGGCGGGAAATGCGACTGTCCTTTCGACGTCGCGGAGTTGTCCCAGGTGCATTCGGTGACGAGCCGCTGCCCCGGCTGCCACTGGAGTGGCTTGTCGAACACGTAGAGCGCCTGGTGGTGGAAATCGTAATCGCCTCGCGCGACGCACGCGCCCGCGCCCGCGTCGTCCTCGATCCACGCGTTGTAGGAGCGGCCGAGCAGGTGCATGTGCGGGAGCAGGCCGTAAATCGTGGTCGGCCCGTCCTCGTTCGTGATCACGCTTCGCTCGACGTGCTTCGAGACGCCCGCGGGGATCGAGAACGGCACCGGGCCGAAGACGTCCATGAAGACCTCGGCCTTGGGCGCCTCCGTCGCGAGGCGCATCCGGTAGGCCGACCGATCGAGCGCGCCTGGTTTGGGGGAGTAATAATGCATTTGCATCACGATCTGCTCGCCGGGATCGAGCCGGATGCCCGTGTCCTTCGGCAGCTCCATCACGGAGACGCCCGGCGCGAAGGCGTGTAGGAGTTGCCAGTCGAGCTCCAGCACCGGATTCCGACAAGAGAAAGCCTTTGTGCCCGGCGGGACGCCGTACCCCGCGCCCGCGTCGTGCCCCGCGTCGCGGTAGAGCCCGATGTGGTGCACGACGAGCGGATCGCCGGGCACGGCCTCGAGCGCCTTGATCCACGTGGGCGCCGCGAGCGGATTGTCGAGCACGACGCACCAGTATTCGTTGCCGTCGTCGTCCGGGGTGACCTCGTGGGCCTCGGGCATTTCGAGCACGAGGTCCGGGTCGTCGATATGTGCGAGGCCGTTCGGCTTCGACGTCGCCTCGCTCGGATCGCCGAGCGGCGCGCCCGCGTCGGCCCATGCGCGAAAGCGCGCGCGCTCCTCGGCGCCGAGGTACATCCTGTCCGCGCCCGCATAAGGCTGGCACGAAGGATCGAGCGCGGGGGGCGGCATTTCGCCCGCCTCCACGCGTGCGGCCATCGTGGTGGCGAGGGCCCGCGCCGTCGCGGCGTCTCGCAGGTTCACCCGTCCCACGCCGGTCCCGTCGTGGCACGCGGCGCACGATCGATCGACCAGCGGCTGGATGTCCCGATACCACGTCGGCGCGCTCTCCGGCTCGGCGCCGCACGCCGCCATCGAAGCGGCCACACATCCCACGAAGACGACCTCGGATGCCCGCCTTTTCCAGGCGTTTTGTTCGCTCATGACGCACCTCTCCCGCCTGCGTGCTCGCGACGCAGCCGGTTCAAACGGTTGTTTCAAACAGTTGTTTGATCGCCCCGGTTCGTTCAACGGGGAGCAGGATTTCGACGCTCGTCACGGGAGGGGGCTCGACCGGCTCGCGGGATCTGGGCTAAAACGAGAGGCCGTGATGGACAGCGAGCAGGGCCGCGGCGCGCGCGAGCGGATCATCGAGGCCGCGATCGAGGTCGTCGAGCGGGAAGGGATCGAGGCCCTCACGGTGCGCGCGATCGCCCTCGGAGCGGGCGTGAACGTGGCCGCGATCAACTACTATTTCGGCAGCAAAGAGAAGCTCGTCGAGGAGGTGCTCGCGCGCACGCTGGAGAATGGGCTCGGCGAGCAGCTCCGCGAGCTCGACGCGCTCGTCGAGGCCGAAGGCGGGGACGTCCGCGCCGCGCTCGAGCGCTTCCTGCCGGCGTTCTTGCCGGACGCCGTCCGGTACCCGCGCCTCAGCGCGGCCCATTTGCACGACGCCATCGCGCGCCAGGACTACACGGGTCCGGCGGTCCAGCGGTATCGCGATTTCCTCGAAGGGTTTTTCCGCAGCGTGCGCCCCGCCTTGCCGGCGGGCTCGGAGGAAGAGCAACGCCTGCGCGTCGCCGCATTCTGGTCGGCCATTCACATGGTCTGCCTCGCGCCGCGCCTTTGCGAGGGGTTCGTTCCCCGTGGCCTCCACGAGCCTTCCGGGGCCGCGTCGTTTGCGCGCCTGCTCGTCCGGCAGCTCCTCGGCGATCGCCCTGAAGCGCAGAGCCGCCCACGAGGCCCGCGGCGGCGGCGTGCTCCTGCCTGAAGGCGATTGGGCCCATCCGCAGCGTCACGAAGCGCTTCCCAACGGCAGCACGAACCTCCATACTCGCGCCGATGGCCATGAAGAGCGACACCGGGAGAGTCTCGCGACGTGCGCTCCTGGCCGGCGGCGCGCTCGCCGCCATCAGCGCCGGATGCAGCGTTTTACCGGCCGAGGCGCCCCGCGCGCCGCCGGAGCGCCGGAGGCTCAGGGACCTCGGCATCGCGATCGGCTCGCTCACGCCCGGCCGCTGGAATGCGATCACCGACGTGCCCGGCGTGCGCGTGGGGCACTTGACGCGAATCGAGGGCGAAGGCCCGCTCGTGCCCGGCCGCGGTCCAATCCGCACCGGCGTGACCGTGATCATGCCCGGCGACGACGTTTGGCGCGCCAATGTCCCCGCGGCGCGCTTCACGCTGAATGGCAATGGCGAGCTCACAGGGGTCTCCACGGTCGATCGGCGCGGCCTTTTGGAGACGCCGATCTTCCTGACCGACACCTCGAACATCGGCCGCGTGATGGACGGGGCGCTCGCGTGGATGCTCGATACCTACCCGGAGATCGGCGACAGCGCGCCCGTGCCCACGCCGATCGTGGGCGAGACCTGGGCGGCGTTCCTTCATGACGCCGAGGGGCGGCACATCACGGAGGAGCACGTGCGCGAGGCGATCTCGGCGGCGCGCAGCGGGCCCGTCGCGGAGGGGGCCGTGGGCGGCGGCACGGGCATGTTGTGTTACGAATTCAAGGGCGGCATCGGGACCGCGTCGAGGCGCCTGCCTGCCGCGATGGGGAATTACACGCTCGGCGTGCTCGTGCAGGCGAACCACGGCAGGAGGGCGCAGCTCCGGATCGACGGGGTGCCGGTGGGGCGCGAGATCACCGAGGGAATGCCTTACGAGGGCCGGAAGTCGAAATCGATTTTGATCATCGGCGCCACGGACGCGCCGATGACGCCGGTGCAGCTCGGCCGCCTCGCGAAGCGAATGGCGCTCGGGCTCGCGCGGACCGGCGCGGTGTCGATGCACGGCTCGGGGGATCTCCTCCTGTTCTTTTCGACGGGCATGCGCGTACGGCGCGGGGCGAGCTCGACGGTGGCGCCCGTCTGGAATGACGAGCACATCAGCGTGGCGCACGAGGCGGCGGTCGAGGCCACGGAGGAGGCCGTGCTCAATGCCCTCGTGATGGCCCGGACGATGACCGGCATCGACGGGAACACGGCGTACGCATTGCCGCTCGACCGGCTGCCGGAGATCATGCGCAAGTACGGCCGCCCGATTCCCGGGCGCTAGGAGCCACGCGGAGAACCATGCCGGCCGATCGCACGTCACGCAATTCGATCACCGACGTCTCCGGCGTCGAGGTCGCGCACCTGACCGTGGCCGAGGGCGACGTGCAGACGGGCGTGACCGTGGTTTCACCGTGCCCGCCGTCCGTGCGTCATCGCAAGTTTTCCCTCGGCGCGTACGCGGCCGGCGGAGGGCTCGCGTGGACGGGGGTGGAGGTGGCGGAGGATTTCGGGACGTTCGCCTCCCCGATCGTCCTTTGCAATGCGACGAGCGTGGGCGCGGCCTACGACGCATTGATCACGCGGGGGCACAAGCGGGATCCGGAGCTGCCGGTCGACGATGGATGGCCGCCCGTCGTCGTGGGAATGGACGATGGGTATTTGAACGATCTCCGTCGTCGGCGCGTGAAACACGACGACGTGCTCGCGGCCTGCGAAGCGGCGCGCGGCGAAGCGCCGGCCTGCGGGAGCGTGGGCGTGGGCCGCGGCCTCGTGGCGCTCGGGTTCAAGGGAGGCGTGGGGGACGCTTTGGCCGAGGCGCGCGTCGGGAAGGATGCATTCGTCGTGGGCGTGCTCCTCGCGGCGAACGGCGGGGCGCCGCGCGGGGCGGGCGCGGCGCGCGCGGTCTCGCCCGGATTCGTGGCGATCGTCGCGACGGACGCGCCGCTCTTTCCCGCCGAGCTTCGCTTGCTCGGCGAGGCGGCCCTGCGGGGACTCGATGCGGCCGTGACGATCGGCGCCGAGGAGGGGCGGCTCGCGCTCGCGTTTTCGGTGGCGAATACGATCGACGGATCCCTCACGGCGCCGCCCGGTCGGCTTTACGAGGCGCGCAGGCTCGGCGACGACGCGCTCGGCCCGCTCTTCGACGCGGCAGCCCGCGCGGCACGGGCGGCGCTGGGAAAAGCGCTCGGGGAAGCGACGGCGGTGACGGGGCGGAAGGGGCGCACGGTCGAAAAGGCGCCTGCCGGGATTTGGGCCGTCGACCATTGAATGCTTTTGCCCGCGCGGGGCTTCACGGGGTCCTTGACGGGCCTGCCGATCTGGCGTCTCCTGTCCGTCCGGGCCCGAGATAACAAATCGGGAGATTCGGGGCGGAGGCGGCGATGAGGACGATGTCGAGGTTTCGGGCAGCGAGCGTGGCGGCGGTCCAGGGCGCGCTCGTCCTGTGCGTCGCGTTCGCGACATGGACGTGCGGACAGGATTCCCAGGGCAGCGGGGCCTCGGGCGCCGGCGCGAGCGGCGGCGCCGGTGGCGCGGGCGGCGCGGGCGGTGACGGGGCCGTGTTTTTCGACGGCGGGCCCGACGCGAACGGGACCCTCGGCTGTAGCCCCGATTTGCGCTCGATCGTCGACGAGGCCGGGCAGGTCGTCTCGGTTTGTCCCGCCGATCAGGGCTGCCTCGACGGGGCGTGCGCGCCCGCGTGCGCCGCCGCCGCCGAGAGCAAAGGCAACGTCGGCTGCGATTTCCGCGTCACGACCGCCGGCTCCTACCCTCCGGCGCTCCCGCCTTGTTTTGCGGTTTTCCTGACGAACACCTGGCCCCGGCCCGCGAAGGTCTCCGTCACGCGCGGCGGGCAATCGTTCGACGTGACGACGTTCGGCAGGATTCCCAAGAACGGCATGCCCGAGTCGTCGTGGCCCGCGGTGCCGGCGGAGGGCATCCCCGAGGGCGAGGTCGCGGTGCTTTTCCTCTCGCACGACCCGAATTCGATCATGCCCGAGACGGGCAAACCGCTGACCTGCCCGGTGCCGCCTGCGATCGCCGCGCCGACGCTCGTCGCGGGCACGGGCCGCGGCGAGGCGTTCCATATCGTCTCCGATACGCCCGTGAGCGCGTACGACATTCTCCCGTATGGCGGCGCCGAGTCGTTTTTCCCGAGCGCCGAGCTTCTCTTCCCGACCTCGGCGTGGGGCACGAACTACATCGTGATGGCCACGCCCCAGGGCACGGCCACGCCGCCGGGGCCGCTCTTCGCGCACGTCCTCGCGACCGAGGACGGCACGAAGGTCGACCTCCTGCCGACCGTCGACCTGCCCGCGGGCGCCGATTTCCCCGCGGCGCCGAAGGGAATGCCGGCGAGCTTCACGCTCTCGGCCGGGGAGTATCTGCAATGGGAGCTCCCGGCGAGCTCGTCGGATCCCTCCGGGAGTGTGGTCCTCAGCGACAAACCCGTCGCGGTGGTCACCGGAAACCGCTTCTTCCGGCTGCAGCCCGTGCCGGGGCCCGGCGGCGAGGCCACGCACCAGCAGATCTTGCCGGTCTCGGCGCTCGCGAACGAATACGTGGCCGCACCCTACGAGACGCGCAGGAAGGATCTCCAGCCCGAGAACATCCATTACCGCATGGTCGGCGTCGCGGACGGGACGACGCTCGCGTTCGATCCGCCCGTCGGCGGGGCGCCCGCGGCGCTCGCGCAGGGCCAGATCGCTGATTTCCAGGCGACCGGCCCGTTCCGCGTGTCGAGCCAGGACGCGGCGCATCCCTTCTCGATCGCCCAGATCATGGATACCTGCAACATCCCGGGCGGCACGCGCGAGGGCGCGACGGCGCCGAATTTCGAGAAGAACCTCGGCGACGAGGAATTCGTGATCATGCTGCCGCCCGAGCAGTTCCTCTCGAACTACGTCTTTTTCACGGATCCCGCCTATCCGACGACGAACCTCACGCTCACACGGGTGAAGACGAGCAAGGGTTTTTCCGAGGTCACCGTCGATTGCCTGGGCGTGATCTCCGGCTGGAAGCCGGTCGGGTCGGACGGACGATTCGAGGTGACGACCGTCGATCTGATGCGCGCCGAGATCGGCGTGAACGGCTGCCAGAACGGCCGGCATACGGCCAAGAGCGACGGGCCGTTCGGCCTCGTGGTCTGGGGCCTCGACAGCTACTCGTCGTATGCGTATCCCGCCGGCGGATACGCCGTCACCATCACGGACGTGGTGATCCCGCCCGTGCCCAAATGAACGAACCGTCATGCGCGCGAAGCGTTCGCCCGGCCCCGACGACCGGAAGGGGTGGGCCCGCCCGCGCCCCTCGCGTGCGCGTGGAGCGCATGGGCTATGGCGCGCCCGGTGCGTGCGTGGGTATGCTCGTCGTATGAGCAAGGACGATCGTCGTCGAGGCGAGGGAGGCGAGCTTGCGGCCGCAGCGCTCGCCCTGGAGCAGGAGCTGCGGCGCTTCGAGGATCTCGCCGCGGGAGTCGCGCGGGCGCCGCTGAGCTCGCAGAAGGGGCTCGAGCAGGCGGCGCGGGCCACGAGCGACGCGGCCGCTTCGCAGTCGCGCTTCGCCGAGCACTTGAAGTCGCTCGTCGAGGCCGTGAACGCCGCGCGTGACCGGCAGGCCGCCGCGGCGGCGACCATCAACGCCCGCGTGGTGGAGATCGACGCGTGCGCCGCGAAGTTTCTGGAGCTGCGGGAGCGCTTCGCGCAACTCGGCGCGCGCGCGGCCGAGGTCAACGTGATCATGCAGCGCGCTGCGGCGGTCAAACGCGAGCCCGGGGACGGCTCCGATCGCGCCGAGCTGCGGGCCTCGATCGCGCAGGCGCTCGAAGGGCTCGGCGCGGTGGTCGAGGGCGCGCAGCAGCTCATGCTCGACGCCCGCGACGCCGAAGCGCAGGACCTCTCGCGGGAGGCGGAGTCGCTGCGGCAGCAGGTCCTCTCCGCGCGGAACAAGCTCGGGCTTTTGCAGAAGCACCTCGACAACGAGGGCCCACCGCCGAGTTAGCCCGGGGTTTGTCCTGGAACGGGATCCGGGTCGGAGCGAGGGCCGAGCTTGACATCCTCGGCGCGCGCTCCCAAAAAGATTCGAATGAACCGGATTCCGCTTTCCGTGCTCGATCTGGCGCCCGTTCGGCAGGATTCCAGCGCGCGCTCGGCGTTCCTCGAGAGCATCGAGCTCGCGCGCCACGTCGAGGCGCTCGGATACCGTCGGTACTGGTTTGCCGAGCATCATGCCATGCCCGGCATCGCATCGGCCGCGCCTGCGGTGCTGATTGGGCAGGTCGCCGCCGCGACGTCGACCCTTCGTGTGGGCTCCGGCGGCGTGATGCTCCCCAACCACGCGCCCCTCGCGATCGCGGAGCAATTCGGCACGCTCGAGGCGCTTTTTCCCGGCCGCATCGACCTCGGCATCGGCCGCGCCCCGGGGACGGACCCCCTCACGGCGTCGGCCCTGGGCCGCGAAGACACGGGTGACGGCCTGCCTGCGATGCTCGACGAGCTCTATGGGTTCTTCCGCGGCCAGTTCAGCGAGGGTCACCCTTACCACGGCATTCGCGCCGTGCCCGCGCTCGGCAATGAACCGCCCATCTGGCTGCTCGGTTCGAGTGGCTACAGCGCCCGGCTCGCCGGCCGGCGCGGCTTGCCCTTCGCGTTTGCCCACCATTTCAGCCAAGCCAATACGCTGCCCGCCCTCGAGCTCTACCGCGGCACGTTTCACCCGTCGGCCGCGCTGCCCCGGCCCGAAGCGATGATCGGGGCCATCGTGATCGTCGCCGACACCGATGCCGAGGCGCGGCGCCTGGCGCTCCCGAGCGCGCTCGCGTTCTTGCGCGTGCGTCAGGGCAAACGTGATCCGTATCCGACGATGGAGGAGGCAGAGGCGTATTCGTGGACATGGGAGGAGCGCGCGTTCGCCGAGCAGTGGCTCGCGCAAAACGTCGTCGGCGATCCTGCGTCCGTGCGCAAGCAGCTCGACCACCTCCTCGATGCCACCCGCGTCGATGAGCTGATGGTCCTATGCGCGATCCCGGACGCAGAGGCGCGCAAGCGATCGTATACGCTGCTTCGAGAGCTACACGGTTGATTTCGAGCGGTCAAGGTTCGGGGGCAGGGGAGGGCCGCGCGAAACGTATGGGGAGCTGGTCGACACCGCGCACCACGAATGCGTCCCGCCACACGAGCTTCGATGTGGCCAGCTCGGGCTTCGGCAGGCGTTCGAGCAGGCGTGGGAAGGCGACACGCGCCTCGAGGCGGGCGAGCGGCGCTCCAATGCAATAGTGAATGCCGTTGCCGAAGGCGATGTGCCGGTTGTCCTTCCGGTGGATGTCGAAGCGAGCCGGATCAGCAAATACCCGCGGATCACGGTTCGCCGCGGCGATCATGAGGAAGACGCGCGAGCCGGCCAGGATGCGTTTGCCCGAGAGCTCGACATCCTCCGAGGCGACGCGCGCCATCATGAGCAGCGGCCCGTCCCAGCGCAGCATCTCCTCGACGGCAGAGCTCATCAGCGCGGCGTCGTCGCGACGATCTCGCAGCTCGGCCAGCGCCATGGGGTGGCGGAGGAGCGCGATCATGCCATTGCCGATCAGGTGCGTCGTGGTCTCGTGCCCCGCGAAGAAGAGGAGCGCACAGCAGGCGAAGAGCTCTTGCGCGCTCAGGAATTCGCCTTTCTCTTCGGCCGCGATGAGGCGCGAGAGCATGTCCTCTCGCGGGCGCCGGCGCCGCTCCGCGATGACGTCCTCGAAATAGGATGTCATGGCGCGGAGCCCGCCGGCCGCGATCGCATACTTGTTGGTGAGCGTGCGCGACTGGACGATGAACGCGCCGAGCTCGTCGGACCACTTCTTCAGCAAGGGGACGTCGGCGCGCGGCACGCCGAAGAGCTCGGCGATCATCGTCGCGGAGAGGGGATAGGCAAAATCGGCGATCATGTCCATCTCGCCGCGCTCGAGCGCGGTATCGAGCAGCTCCTCGGCGAGCGCGTGCACGCGCGGCTCGAGCGCCAGGATCGATGGCAACGTCATGGCCTTGTTCATGAGGCTGCGGAGCCTCGTGTGCACCGGGGGCTCGTTGAAGGAGGCCCACATCGAGAGGCCCGCGACGAGGTTTTGCACCTCCTCACGCTCCGGACCCTTGAAATGGGCGAGGAACGGGCGCACGCGATCGGCCGACAGCCGCGAATCACGCAGCGATGCGCGCACGTGTTCATGGCGCGTGAGCACCCAGCCATGGAGCTTCTCACTCCAGAAGACGGGCTCGTGCTCCATCAAATGAAGGAGCGTCGGGAAAGGATTCTCGATGAAATCAGGATGACGCGGGTCGAAAGATAGGTCCATGGGGTGCAGGGGAAGCGGTCCGTGCGTGAATGTGTGGTGATGTGTCGTTTCTCTCGCGACGTCCCCCCCCCTTTGCCGCGCCGGCCACGTCAGGGCTCGCGTATCCCCTCGACGACGACGTGCTGCAGGCCGACGTCGGTGGGGAGCAGGCGCGTCAGGCGGAAGCCCGCCGCAGCCAGCAGATCTCGATGCTCTTGCTCGGTGCGCATGCGCCCTCCGACCACCGTGAGGAGGTGGACGTCGAGGAGCTCGGCGGGCGCAGAGAGGCCGATCACGGATTCGATCACCAGGATTCGCCCGCCCGGCGGGAGCGCGCGGTGGCAGCTCTTCAGGATTCGAATGGCCGCGTCGTCGTCCCAGTTGCAGATGATGTGCTTGAGCATGTGGACGTCGGCGCTGGGGATGGCGTCGAAGAAGTCACCGGCGACCACCTCGCAACGCGACGCGATTGCGCTCGCGGCGATTCGCGCCCGCGCCCCCTCGATGATGTGCGGCTGATCGAAGAGGATCCCTCGAAGCTCCGGGTTCCTCTCGACGACGGCGACGAGGAGGCTGCCGTGACCTCCGCCGACGTCGACCACCGTGCGGACCGCGGAGAAATCATAACGGGCGGCGGCCGCGTTCGTATCGACGAAGGTGAAGCTGGTCATCGCCTTGTCGAAGAGCTGCGCGTCCTCGGGGTGGCCCGCGAGATAAGGATAGAGCGGCGCGCCGAAGACATGCTCGACGGCCGTCTTGCCGGACTGCACGCTGGAGAGCAGATCGAGCCAGGCGCGCGCATAGACGTCGCCGCCGAACAGCAGCACGAAGTCGCGCATGGAGCCGGGGACGCCGGTGCGCAGGGTTGCGCCGAGGGGCGTCGAGGCAAACTGCCTCTCCGGTAGCTCGGTGAAAACCCCCGCCCCGGAGAGGGCCCGGAGCATTCGATGGAGCGCGGTCGCGTCGACCCCCAAAGAGGCCGCGAGATCATCGCTGCTCCGCGGGCCTTCATGGATCGCGTCCGCGATTCCGAGCTTCGCCGCGACGTAGATCATCCGCGAGATCCACATGTTGAAGACGCCCAAGGAGCGCATCCGCACCGAGAGGTCGTTCGTTTCGATAGCGTTGTTCATGCATGACTCCGCAATGGATGCGCAGGAGGGCTCGAGCTCCGCTGCGCTCACTTCGAAAAAATTGCCTTCGAGGGTCGGGAGAGAAGGACGAAAAAGGCCGGCGTGGTGTGTCCGTACCAGGACCGGAGGGGAACGGGCCGCTCGTCGCACATGCGTTTTGCGGCAGCGTGTCTGTACTTATCCATACTGACATTGTCAAGCCAGGAAACGCCGCACGGGACGCGCCTCTCCTGCGATGGGAGCACGCAGGGCGTGTTGAAGACGTATTGCAAATTTGTGTACGCGTCGTATTGCGAGCTCGCGCCTTTGGCTCAGGCTCGATGCAATACGCGTGCTCGGCGGGAGCACTTCGAGAGCGACGGTCCGCCGCCGAGCCGGGTCCTCAGCGCGACGTCCCGCGCGCCTCTGCCGCCCGCCACGATTCGGGGGTCATGCCCGTCCACCGCTTGAATGCGCGGTGAAACACGCTTGGCTCCGCATATCCCAGGAGATAGGCGACCTCTGCAATCGAGACGCGCGCGTCGAGGTAGGCCATGGCGCGCGCGCGCCGCACGCCGTCGACGAGGTCCTCGAAGGACGTGCCCTCGGCGCGTAGCCTTCGCTGGAGCGTACGGCTGCTCATGCCGAGCGAGGCCGCCGCCGCCGCGAGCGAGGCGTCGCCTTCGGGCAGGCGATCGGCGACGAACGTGCGCAATCGAGAGAGGAGCGAGGCTTCGGGGCCGAGCTGCGCGAGCGCCGCGTCGGCGTGGCGCTGGAAGTACGCGTGCATGGCCTCGTTGGCGAGCGGCATGGCCTTCTCGAACATGTTCGCGGGCAGGACCACTTCGTCGATCGGGGACGCGAAGGTCACGGGCGCATGGAATGCAGCCTCGTAGGCCGCGCGGTCGCAGGATGGTTCACCTCGAAATCGAATGGCCGTGGCAAATGCAGGCTCGGCGACGAGCTTGGGAGCGTTCACGCCGACGTCGAAGGCGAACATCTCGGCCATGAGGCGGTGCGCCCGTCGCTCTGCGCCGAAGGGCTCGTAACGCAGGTGCGCGCGCCCCGCCTCGACGACGAGCGAATATCGCTCGCCGTCGTTCCAGAGGCGCTGATAACGCAGCGTGCGCTCCATGGCCACGCCAAATGTGGGGCTCGTGAGGACGAGGAAGCCGAGCACGTCGAAGATCTCGACGTCGACGCCCGATGCGACCCTCACGCCGAAGAGCGGCTCGGCGATCGCGGCCGCGGCCTTCTCCACGAGCGTGTATATCGAGGTGAGGGGCACGCGCGTCTCCGGCGAGCGGAGGTCCTCGCCCGAAAGACCCGCCGCATGGCAGAGGGCGGTTGTGTCGGTCCCGCTTGCCGCAGCGACGTCGACGATGCGGCCCGCGAGGCGCGCGTTGTGGGTCGGTTGTCGCGCGAAGTCAGCGTTTCTGGCGTTCGATGTCACTGACGAGGGTCCTCGGGGGGCGCATCCTCGACCGTCGAGGGCTCCATGAACATGCCACAACGAACGCACGGCGAAAGACACTCGCTCTCGATGCTCGAAGGCGCGGAGCCTTCGCTTCCGCGCGACTGCTGGTATCCCATCGCGTCCGCGCGTCACGTCCGCGAGCGACCGCGGACCGTGCGGCGGCTGGGCCGGTCCTTCGTCCTCTGGCGGAGCGCGGCCGGCGAAATCGTGGCCCACGGCGCGCGTTGCCCCCATCGCGGCGCGGACCTCGGCCTCGGGCGCGTGATTTCGGGCGAGCTTTCGTGCCCGTATCACGGCTTTCGTTTCGGGGTGGACGGCGCATGTACGGCGATGCCCTGCGAGCCCGAAGGCGAGCCGAGTCGACGTGATCTTTCGATTCGTCGATACGAGGCGCGCGAGCACCGCGGACTCGTGTGGTTATGGCACGGGGGCGTCCGCGCGGATCGGCCTCCGCTGCCGTGGTTCGAGGAGCTGCCCGAAACGGATCGACATGCGTGGGACCACGAGACCGTGTGGCCGCTGCCGCAGCTTCGCGTGATGGAAGGGATGCTCGACCTGCATCACGTGCCGTTCGCGCACGGCCGATATCTGCGCGGCATCGGGGCGCGGCTCGACCCCTACGAGGTGAAGGTCGAGGGGGACACGATACGCACATTCGGTACGCTCCGGAGGCCCGGGGACGGCCCGAAGCGTGGCTTCAGCGCTCGGATCGACGCGCGGCTGCCCGGGCTCTTGCTCCTCCGCTTCGGGCCACGTTTGTCGGGCGTCGTCGCGTGCACGCCGGTCGACCGCGAGGCGACGTGGATCTTCGCGCGATATTTCGTGAACGTGCCCTTCGTGGGCAAGCTCCTCGCGGCGTTTTCCTTGTGGGCCGAGTTTGCCCTGGTGCAACCCGACGATCGGCGCATGCTGATGTCGACGTCGCCCCGCGAGCCTGACGTGCGTGACCAAAAGCTCGTCCGCGCGGACCTCGGCATCGCGCAATGGCACAAGCTGTTCTCCCGTGCAGTGCGTGGCGACGCGCTTTCACCTCCTCTCTAACGCGGACACGCAGTTCGCAGGCCGCGCGGGGAGTATCCGTCCGGGGGCCGTAGACGCCTGTTCCCATCGGGTTGGCTTTCTGCCATAAGTGCCGCTCGACGAACGAGGAGCGGCGTATGGCGGAGTCGAAGACATCATCGGACGTGGGCATTGTCGGGCTCTTGGGGATCCTCATCGGCGGAGCTTGCGTGCTCGTCGCCCTGGTCGGCGTGCTCAACACCGCGTTCGACCTCCATCTCGCGCTCTCGGTGTATGGCACGAGCACGCCGCTGCCGAAGCACTGGGGCGAGGTCGCGGGGCTCGCGGCGGCCGGTGTGCTCATCATGGCGCTCACGGTTTTCGGCGGGTTCGTGCGCCGCAAGTTCAACGAGGCCAAAGGCAAGCCGCTCCTGCGTGCCGGTATCCTCTTCGGCGCGCTCGCGTTGCTCGTGATGGCCGGCCGTGGGCTCCAGATCGTCGCGCTCACCATGACCTACGGGAGCATGCTCGCGTACTATGCGACCGACGGCGACCTCGACGACGTCAAGTCCGAGCTGGCCGGCAAGCCAGACCGCGCCGCGCTCGATGAGGCCGTGGGTCGCGCCGCGCAATACAACAATGCCCCTGCCCTGGCCCTGCTGCTCGAAGCCGGCGCCGACATGCGCGAGACGACACGGCCTGAAGCCCACCGCCGCTGCGCGCTCGTGGGTCGGAGCTACGAATTCATCAAAACGGCGATCGACCACGGGATCAAGCCGGACGCTTGCCCCCGAGGCGAGACCGCGGTCTGGGAGGCCGTGCAATTCGGCAAGAGCGACGACGAGGCGGCGAAGAACGTCACGCTCCTCGCGAGCGCGGGCTGGTCCGCGTCCGCGACGCCGGACTACGACAAGCGATCGCCGAAGAAGATCGCGGCCGAGAAGAAGTGGAGCAAGACGCTGAACGCGCTCGGCGGCGTCGAATGAGCGGGCGGGGCGGGGGCCCTCAGCCCCCTTCACGCCACGGAATGATGGCGATCGCGCCGTTGCGCTCGACGATCGCGTAGCGAATCTGATCGAGGCGCAAGAGGCCGTGCTGCACGTGCGCCGCCTCCAGGATGTCCTCCTCGTCGACGCTCAGCCAGGCGAGCCGCTCGCGCAGAATGCGCCCGTCCTCGATGATGACGAGCGGCGTGCCGTCGAGCCAGCGCTCGAACCTCGTGCTTCGGCATTTGAGCCATGACAAACCAAGCTCCAGGCTCACGAGTGTCCCCACGAGGATGATGGCGCCCGTGACGGAGTAGTCCTGTCCGAGCAGCGCTTGCTGCGTGCATTCGCTGATGATGAGCAGGAGCAGGAAATCGAAGGTCGTCACCGTCACGAGCGAGCGTTTGCCCGCGACGCGGAAGACGAACAGGAGGGCCATGTAAACGCAGGCGGCGCGCAAGACGAGGTTCATCGCCACGGCCTCAGGGGTATACGAAGAGCGCGAGATCGAGCGTGGGGCCGCCCTCCTCGCCGAGGGAGAAGCGCAGAGCTCCGGGGCGCAAGGGGCGCATCACGAGCACGACGAAGCCCCCGGACTCGACCCGCGGAAACGTGATGATGCTTCGATCCGCGGCAATCTCGACCGACGCGGGCTCGGGCACGAATTGCTCCACGTGCCCGCGCTCGAAGAGCGACGTCGACACGAAGAGGCGGCGCGGGGCGGCGGAGCTCCCGGGATGGGGGTGGATCTGGAAGCGGGTCGTGCCGTCCACGCGGGCGAAGCGCTCGTAACGGACGAAAAAACCGGATTCGTGGCCGGCGCGGGCGTGGCTCAAGGGACCGTCCCCGAAGAGACCCAGCGCGGCGAGGAGCACGAACACGTAGAGCAGGCTCCGGGCGACGCGACGGACGCGCCGGCTCGTGCGCTCGAAGGCGAGGTCCTCGCTCGTCTCGAGATCGCCCGCTCGCTTGATTTCGACCACGGCTCCCCCTGCGGCCGAACCTTGGACCCGGCCGCGCGCGCGTCAATCGCCCGCGTTTGTCCGGGGGCGTCCTCGACGTACGTCGGCGCGGGAATGGCGCGCGGGCCTCGTGCGTTCGTCGCGGATCATGCAACGTTTGTCGCTCCTCTCCGCCGCTGTCCTCCTCTGCGCTTGCGCAGCCCCGCCCCGCGCGTTCGACGTGACGCGCCTCGAACGCGATGTGACCGCGGCCGAAGCCCGCTCGGGGGGGCGGCTCGGTGTCGCCGTGGTCGAGCCGAGCTCGGGGCAGCGCTGGGTGCATCACGCCGGCGAGCGTTTTCCTCTGCAAAGCACGTTCAAGGCGCCGCTCGCCGCGGCGGTGCTCGCGCGCGTGGACGCGGGCGCGCTCTCGCTCGACACGAAGATCGAGGTGCGTCGCGACGAACTGAGCGTCTGCTGGAGCCCGCTCGCGGAGGCGTTTCAGGGCGAGGCGCAATCGTACTCGGTGCTCGACCTCCTCACGCAATCGGTGGCCGTGAGTGACAATACGGCGGCGGACGTGCTCATGCATCGGATCGGCGGCCCCGAGAGCGTGAATGCCTTGCTCTCACGGTCGGGCGTGAACGGGCTGCACGTCGATCGATACGAGCGCGATTTGCAGCTCCAGTTCCACGGGCTCGCCGCGTACGAACCTGCCATGTCCACCTGCGAGGGGATGGACGCCGCGGTCGCGCGGCTGCCGAAGGACGGACAGGTGCGCGCCTTCGAGGCCTACCTGCAAGATCCCCGGGATACGACCACGCCCGAGGCCGCCGCGGATTTCCTCTTGAAGCTCGACCGCGGGGAGATGCTCGCGCCCGCCTCGACGCGTGTGCTGCTCGACATCATGTACGCGACGAAGACCGGTCCTCGGAGGCTCCGCGCCGGCCTGCCGCCGGACGCGCGTTTGGCGCATAAAACCGGGACCTCCTCCGTTACCGAGGGTCGCAGTGGCGCGACGAACGACATCGGGATCGTGGCCCTGCCAGACGGGCGAAAGCTCGTGGTCGTGGCCCTCTTGACCGATTCGAGCGCGCCGGAGGAGGCGCGCGAGGCGGCCCTGGCAGATGTCGCGCGGGCCGCCGTGGGGGCCATGACGAGCCCACCGTGAGGGGTCGACGCGCGGCGCGCGGTCCGCATCGTTGACCCCGCGCCCTCGCCGAGGCATCGTCCTCAGCCGCGCCATGACGTACGAACCCGTACGATGTTCGTTTGAGTGCAAATTTGTTTGGGACGAGGGCACGGATGCCCCGCGGCCCTCGTGCTAGAGTCGGACGCACGCCAGACGAGCCGCGAAATGGATCCATCTTCGGAAAAAAACGGCGTTTCCGTCACGCGGACGCCCCTCCCGTCGCAGCGCGCGCAGGGCCTGCTCTCCGCGCTCCTCGTCGACGCCTCGCCCATCGACCTGCGCCTCGTCGGACGCACCTTGCTCCACGCGGCGCTCGTCGGGGCCGGGGCGGGCGTCGTCGCGGTCGTGTTTTTCGCGGCAATCGAGCTTCTCGATCGATTCTTCCTCTCGGGCCTCGCCGGCTACCGCGCGCTCCGGGCCTCGGGCGAGTCGTTCTTCGGCGAGCACGCCATGGGCGTGTTCCGGCCCTGGCTGCTCGTGCTCTTGCCTGCGTTCGGCGGCCTTGCGAGCGGCCTCGTCACGCGCCTCGCGCCCGAATGCCGCGGCGGCGGCGGCGACGCGATGATCGAGGCCTTCCACCGTCACGGCGGCTTCATCCGCCGGCGCGTCATCTGGGTGAAGGCGCTCGCCTCCGCGCTCACGCTCGGGACCGGCGGCGCGGGCGGGCGGGAGGGGCCGACGATGCAGATCGGCGCGGCCTTCGGGTCGTTCGTCGCCCGAACGTTGAACGTCTCGGCGCGCGAGCGGCGGATCCTCATGATCACCGGCGTTGCGGCCGGCATGAGCGCGATCTTCCGGACCCCGCTCGGTGCTGCTCTGCTCGCCACCGAGGTCCTTTATCGCGACGACGTCGAGAGCGACGCGCTCATCCCCGCGCTGCTCGCGAGCGTCGTGTCGTATTCGGTCTTCATCTCCGTCTTCGGCGAGTCCACGCTCTTCGCGCACGCCCCGCGATATCCGTTTGTCCCGGCGCACCTGCCGCTGTATGCGCTGCTCGCCATCTTCGTCGCGCTCTGCGCGATCGCCTTTCTCAAGGTGATGGCGCTCGTGAAGCGCGTATCCGCGCGGCTGCCGGTCCCCGATTGGGCGCGCCCCGGCGTCGGCGGGCTCGTGCTCGGGCTCGTGGCGGTGCCATTGCTCATGCTGCTCGGGTCGCGGTACATCCTGCCGGACGGGCAGGGAATCGGCGTCCTCGGCGGCGGGTATGGCGCCGCGCAGGTGGCCATCACGGGCGCGTCGTGGCTGCCCGAGGGCTGGCAGGGCGTCGAGCTGCTCGCGGCGCTCGCGGTGTTCAAGATCGTCGCGGCTTCGCTCACCATCGGCACGGGGGGAAGCGCGGGTGATTTCGCTCCCTCGCTTGCGATCGGCGGGCTCGTCGGGGGAGCGTTCGGCCGCATCGCGGCGCTCTCGATCGGGGACCCGCGCATCGATCCCGGCGCGTTCGCGCTCGTCGGCATGGGCACGTTTTACGGGGGCGTCGCGCACGTGCCGCTCGGCTCGCTCGTCATGGTCTGCGAGCTGGCCGGCAGCTACGACCTGCTCGTCCCGCTCATGCTCGCCGAGGGCATTGCATTCGTGGCGCTGCGCGACCGCTCGCTTTATTCGGCGCAGGTCCCCACGCAGCGCGACTCCCCCGCGCATCCGCCGGGCGTGCTCGACGTGCTCCGCTCGCTCAAGGTCGCCGACGTGATGATCGCTGGCCGGCCCTTCGTCCATTTCGGGCTCGCGACGCCCGTGCCCGAGGTCCTCCGCCTCGCGGCGGACACGGGCTGGCAGGACGTCTTTCCCGTGCTCGACGAGCAGGGCAAAATGGCCGGGGTCATCACGAGTGACATCGTGCGCCTGCTCGCCACGGAGCGGGAGCTCGAAGCATTGACCGTCGCGGCCGACGCCATGCAGCCGCCGGTGACCGTGCGGCCGGACGACGATTTGAGGAAGGCGACCGAGGTGCTGCTCGCGCAGGGCGTGCGGGAAGTGCCCGTCGTCGACGACGCGGGAAAGATCGTGGGTTTCCTCGACGAATCCGAGGTGGGGCGCGCGTATCTGGAGGCGACGCCGCGCGAAGAGCGGGCGGCTTGATCCTGGCTTCGAACGGGGCGTGGCGAGGCACGGGCGTGCCCTCGCTCCGCTCTCCTTTCGCTCTCCCGGCATGGCGGGGGCGCGATGGCTGTGCCTCGTGTTCACGCGGAAAACGGCACCGGACTCGCATGCGCGGGGCTGGGAGCCTTCCGCGAAGACCGCGGCAGGCAATCAACCGGAAGGAGATGATCATGAACCGCATATTCCGGCCGCTGCTCGCCTCGCTCGCGATCGGGGTGCTCGCGTCGCCTGCCATTGCGGTGGCCGACGAACACCCGCTCAAGGAGGCGTACAAGGACGCCAAGAAGCAGGAGGTCGCGTTCGCGAACCTGCCCACCGCGGCGCAGAACGCCATCAATACCTGGGCTGCTGGAGGTGAAATCAAGAAGGTCGAGCAGGTCACCCTGAAGAACGGCCAGGTCCAGTACAAGGCCGAGATCAAAAAAGGGAAAGAGAAGCTCGAGGTCGCCGTGACGCCGGACGGCAAGACCGTGGCGCGCGGCGAGGACATCGACTAGCGGGGCCCGTCGCCTCGCGGAAGCGAGCTCGCGGGACCCGCGGGCTCGCTCTCGCATCTTCGAAGTTGACTCGAACGACCAGATGAGTCAACTTGGTCGTGATGGTCGCGCGACGTAGCCAGAAGCCCCGTGATCCTGCCAGGCGGCAGCGCATCCTCGAAGCGGCGCGGCGGCACTTCACCCAGCACGGCTTCAAGGGGACGAACCTCGACGCGGTCGCGGCCGAGGCGGGCTGCGCGAAAGGCGCGCTTTATCTCGAGTTCGCCGACAAGGAGTCGCTCCTGCGCGAGGTCGTCGAGCAGTCGTTCGCGGCGATCGGCGCTCGGTATGCCGAGGAGGTCATGTCGATCGAGTCGCCGCTCGAGCGCCTCGTGGCCACGCTGCGCTTCGCGTATCGACAGCTCCTCGCTGACCCCATGTTCGGAAAGCTGCTCCGCGAGGACCCGGATCTCCGCGCGCTCGGGCTCACCTCCGATTCGCAGAAGGTCGAGGAGGGCAAGGCGCAGCTCGCCATGATCCGCGGCTGGGTCGACGAGGGAATCGCGCGCGGCGAGATTCGCGCCGACATCGATCGCGACGCGGTCCCGATCGTGATCGGCGTCCTGCGCTTCGCGCCGCAGCACCTCGGCATGATCGCCGAGCTCGGCCTCTTTTCGACCGAGCGCGCGCTCGACGCGATCGTCGATGTCTTTCGCGCGGGCCTCTCCGCGCCGAAGAGCCCGCCGCCCGTGAAACCCACGCCCCCGAGGAGATCCAGGCGATGACCACCACGCATGCAATCGAAGTAGAGGGCCTGACGAAGCGGTTTGG
Source organism: Polyangium sp. 6x1 (assembly GCF_029946515.1). GTDB lineage: Bacteria > Myxococcota_A > Polyangia > Polyangiales > Polyangiaceae > Polyangium. Next base: position 561,126 of record NZ_JARZHH010000001.1, on the reverse strand, counting down.
AAAGGTCACGGCCGTCGACGACGTCACGTTCGCGGTCGAGCCCGGCGAGGTCTTCGGGTTCATGGGCCACAACGGCGCGGGCAAAACGACGACGCTCCGCATGCTCCTCGGCTTGACGCCCCTCACGTCCGGCGCCGCGCGCGTGCTCGGCCGGGAGGTCGGGCGCGAGACGCTCGAAATTCGCCGCACCGCCGGCTATTTGCCGGCCCATTACACGCTCCCGCCGGACATGACGGCCCGCCAGTTCTTGCATTACGTCGGTGCCATGTTCGCGCTCCCGCGAAGCGTCGTCGCGGAGCGGGCCGAGGCGCTCCTCCAGCGCTTCGACCTCGCGCGGGACGCGGATCGAGCGCTGCGCGGCTTCTCCACCGGCATGACGCAGAAAGTGGGGCTCGCGCAGGCGCTCATCAACGAGCCGCGCGTGCTCTTGCTCGACGAGCCGACCTCGGGCCTCGATCCGCTCGGCCGCCACGAGCTGCTGGAGCTCCTGCGCGAGCTCGCGCGCGACAAGGGCGTCACCGTCGTCTTTTCGTCGCACATCCTCTCCGACGTCGAGGCGCTATGCCGCCGCGTGGCGGTCCTGCACCGGGCACGGCTCGTCGCATTCGGCGACGTCGATCCCCTCAAAGAGCAGCACGGCGCGCGCACGATGGATGACCTCTACCTCGCGCTCGTGCGCAAGGCGGCCGCATGATCCGGCTCCAGTGGCTCGACTATCTCGCGACGCTGCGCGAGCGCAAGACGTGGCTCTGCGGCGCCATGCTCCTCTACGCGGTGCTCTCCATTCCGGTCATCCTCGCGCGCCCGCCCGCGCACGTGCAGGAAGCGATCTCGACGTGGTTCGGCCACGGCGGCCCGTTCGTGATCTTCATGTACGTGTGGATCGACCTCGCGATGAACAAGATCATCGCGTTCCTCCCGGTCGTCCTCGCGAGCGGCGTCGTCCTGCGCGAGCGTGACGTCGGCGTGCTCTCGATCCTCGCGGCCAAACCCCTCTCGATGTCGCGGTATTTCGCGCTGCGCGCCGTCAGCGCGTGCGCCGTCATGGCCACGCTCCACGTGGGCGCGCAGCTCCTCGGCCTCGTGTACTTTTCCGCGCGCGTGCCGGGCTTCGAGCCTTTGACCTTCCTCGCCGCGATGACCCCGCATCTCTTCGCGGCGATCTTCGCGACCGGGTTTTCGGCGGCGATCGCCGCCTGGGTGAAGCACCGCGGCGCCTCCGCGCTCCTCGGGCTCGCTGTGCTCGGCCTGCTCCTCGGTTTGTCGCTCGTCGGGTTTTACCAGCCAGCGTGGCGGACGCTGACGCTCGTGAACCCGATGTCGCTCGGCGCGCTCGCGCTCGGAAACCTCGATCATCTCGGCGCGGCCGATCTCGCGCCGCCGACGATCGCGCTCTCGCTTCTCTCGATCACCGCGATCGCGATGGGCGCCGCCGGTGTGCGTCGCATGGAGGCTTGATCATGACGGAGACCGCTTCGCTCCGAGATTATTTCCTCCTCGAGGCACGACACGCGCCGCGCCGCGCGCCGATCGCAGCGGCGATCCTCGGCGGCCTCTGCGTGCTCGGGACCCATGCCATCCTCGTGCGTTTCCCACCGCGCGCGCTTCACTTCCTCGAACGGGCGTTCGACATCCAGGGGATCGCGTCGGTCCTGCTCATCAACGACCTGATGGCCGCCTATTTCGCGCCGTTCTTCGTGGGGCTCGCGGGCCTGCTCGGCGCCATCGTCACCGCGCGGGAAGAGGGGCAGCTCGAAGTCCTGCTCGCGAAGCCCCTCCACGCCCGCGTGCTCCTCGCCGCGCGCGTCTGGCCCATTCTCGGCGCCGCGGCGGCGACCGGCGCGGCCGTCGCGATCGCCACGGGGCTCTCGATCCTCCCGTACCTCGCGCCGGGCGACATGGTCAGCGCCGCCGGCGCGCTCGGCGGAGGGCTCTTCCTGACCGCGTTCGCGCTCCTCCTGCTCGCGATGCTCCTGCCGCTCCTCGTGCGCATGCGCGACGCTTTCCACGCGCTGCTCGTCGGATCCCTCGTCTGGCTCGGCCCCCTCATGCCTTCGGCCGTCATGATTTATCGGCCTGACGTCTACGAGGGCCGCGTGATCCTTCGATCCGCGATCACCATGCCCAGCCTCGTCTGGCACGACGCTGCCGCCGCGTGGCTCGGACCTTTGGTGCTCGTCCTTGTGGCTCCGCTCTGCGCGCTCTTCGTGCGGATCGCAGGCCGCGTGCTCGAACGCGCCGACGCCCGGTGACCTGGCGCGTCAAAATGCCCAGCCGCGGCCTTGACGGGCGCCGGCCGGTGCTGTCCGATGCCGCCCCGAACGCCCCGAACGGCCGCGGTCTCGTCGAGCCGCGGCGACGTATTGCGGGGCGAGCATTCACCTGGTGGGAGATATGCAATCTCGATCCGTTTCATTCACGCGCGCGGCGCGCACGAGGCGCCGCGTCGCGACGATAGGCTGGTTTTGTCACGGCCTGATCCTCGCCGCGCTCGCAGGGTGTAGCAGCGAAGGGCGCAGCGCGGGCCCGCAGGAGACCGCGGGCGCGACGGCGCCGGCCCCGGCCGCGACAAACCCGACCGAGGCGATCGATCTCGACACCGTCATGCGGCGGACGCACTTCGGGTATCGCGCTGGGGGCGGGGTGTTCTCGGCAGGGCACGCGACGTACGCCGTCAAGGCGAGCCCCGAGGCGCTCACGGTGTGGCCGAGCGAGAGTGATCTCGTCGCGCCCGAGGAGGGCGCGACGGCGCCGTTCGTCGCGTCGCTCGAGAGCATCACCCGCGGCGGAAGGTCGATCGCGGAGGGGCGCTCCGGCAAGGCCGCCATCCGGCCCGACGCGAGCCTCGGCATCCAGCGCGGCGCCGTGATCGAGCACCTCGAGAACGACGAGGAGGGCGTCGAGCAGAGCTTCGAATTCGCCGAGCGCCCGGCGGGCGAGGGCGATCTCGAGGTCAAGATCGCCGTAACGGGCGAGGATTTCCTCGGCGAAACCGAGGGCGGCTTGCACTTCGCGGATCCCGTGACCGGGCTCGGCGTGCGTTACGGCGTGGCCACATGGATCGACGCGAAGGGCGTGCGCACGCACGTCGACGCGGACTTCGTGGACGGGCGCATCGTGCTGCGCGTGCCCGCGTCGGTGCTCGACGCGAGCGCGTATCCGGCGGTGCTCGATCCCGTGATCGGGCCCGAGATCGCGATCGACACGCCCGTATATGCCGCGGCGAACCGAGGCCAGTACGAGACGGTCGTTTCGTACGCGGGCGGGACCTTCCTCGTCGTCTGGATGGACGAGCGTTATCAGAGCACGGCGGACGTGTACGGCGTGCGCGTGTCGCAGGCCGGCACCGTGCTCGATACGTCGGGCATCCCGATCGCGGTCGCGAAGGGCAACCAATCGCAGCCGGTCGTGGCGACCAACGGCACGGACTGGATGGTCGCCTGGGTCGACAGCCGCAACAGCGCCGACGACATCTACGCCGCCCGCGTCACCGCGGCCGGTGTCGTGCAGGATCCGAACGGGATCGCGGTCACGAGCGGCGGCGGCAAGAGCCAACCGTCGATCGCGTTCGACGGCACGAACTACTTCGTCGTGCACACGCTCTCGAGCCAGATTCGCGGCAACTTCGTGGGGACGAACGGCACGGTGAACCCGTCGAACGTGGCCATCACGTCGCTGACGTACGTCGCGAACGACACGGCGGTCTCCTGGAACGGTACGAACTACCTCGTCGCGTACAACAGCTACACGGGGTCGACCTATTACCGCGTCGGCGCGCGACGTGTATCTCCGGCCGGCACCGTGCTCGACGCGAGTGACATCGTCGCCTGCAGCGGCTCGTCGATTTGCCCGTACTCGGAGTTCGGGATCGCGTCGGATGGGGTGAACTGGCTGCTCGCGTGGGACAACTACAGCAACGCGAACAACATCTACGGCCAGCGCATCTCGTCGGCCGGCGCGATCATGGACGCGGGGAACGGCTTCACCATCGGCAACGGCGTCCTCAACACCGATCCCGCGCAGGTCACCGTCACCTTCGCGGGCAACGGCTACGGCGTATTCTGGGACGATTCGAACCAGGCCTTCGGCGCTCGCGTGAGCTCGGGCGGGGCGGTGCTCATCGGGGCCACGCCGCTGACGAGCGAGATGGGCAGCCGTAGCTACGTCGGCGCGGCGCACGACGGGACGAACTTCTACGCGGCCTTCTACGACACGCGCGGGAACAACGCGAACAGCCCAGCCGACATCTACGGGCTGCGCCTGTCGAACGCGCTCGTCAAGATCGACGCAACGAGCACGCTGCTCTCCCGCGCGGCGAACGACGAGCGTACGCCGCGCGCCGCCTTCAACGGGACGAACTGGCTCGTCGTCTGGGAGGACGCGCGCCCGGGACTCACGAACGACATCTGGGGCGCGCGCCTCTCCAGCACGGGCGCCGTGCTCGATCCCGCGGGCTTCGCGATCTCGGAAGCGACGAACTCGCAGTACGTGCCCGTGGTCGCGGCGAACGGCGTCGACTGGCTCGTCGCCTGGCAGGACCGGCGCAATGGCAGCGGCAATGACGACATCTTCGCCACGCGTGTCTCCAGCACGGGCGCCGTGCTCGACGCCGGCGGCATCCCGGTGAACACGGCGGCCGGCAACCAGACGAACCCCGCCCTCGCCGCGGACGGGACGAACTGGCTCGTCACGTGGCGCGACGCGACGAGCGCGGAGATCTTCGCCGCGCGCGTCGCGCCGTCGTCGACCGTGCTCGATCCCGCGGGCGTCAAGGTCTCGACCGGCGGCGGGTCGCTGCCCGCGGTCGCGTACAACGGCACGAACTATCTCGTCGCCTGGACCAAGCCGACGAACGCGAACGACATCTTCGGCTCGCGCGTGACGCCCGCCGGCGTGGTCCTCGACCCGGGCGCGCTCGCGATCCCCGTCTCGGCCGTCGTGGGCTCGGCGGAGACGAACGCCGCGGTCGCGTCGAACGGGGTGGACTGGTTCGTCGCCTGGAACGACGACTCCAACGTGCGCGGCGCCCGCGTGAACGCCGCGGGTACGGTGCTCGACGTCGTCGGCATCAACGTGAGCAGCGCGGTGAACACCCAGAGCTTCCCCGCCACGGCCTGGGACGGCACGCAGTACTGGGTCGTCTGGCAGGACGATCGTACGACCCAGAACTATCAAGACATCTACGGCGCGCGCATCTCGAGCACCGGCACGAACAAGGATGCGAGCGGGTTCGTCGTGGCGAACGACGCGCTGCAGCACGAACTCCGGCCGCAGCTCGCGGCGGGCAAGCCGCAGGAGGTCCTCGCCGCGTACTACCGGTTCGACCCGCAGCAGCCCTACGGCTCGGATCGGGCCCGCGCGCGTGTCCTCTCGGACGTCTCGCCCGGCGCGAACGGCGCGGCGTGCTCGATCGGCGCGCAATGCGTGAGCGGCTTCTGCGCGGACGGCGTCTGCTGCGACGCGGCCTGCACGAGCACCTGCCAGGCGTGCACCGCGGCGAAGAAGGGCGCGGGCACCGACGGCGTCTGCGGACCGATCAAGATCGACACCGATCCCGACAACGAGTGCACCGACCAGGGCGCGAGCTCGTGCGGCACGAACGGGAGCTGCAACGGCGCGGCCGCGTGCAAGCTCTACGCCTCGGGCACGAGCTGCGGCTCGACCTGCAATGGCGGTTCGCTCCAGCCGCAGACCTGCGACGGCGCGGGGACGTGCGCGGCGAGTGGCATGCCGACGAGCTGCGCGCCGTACGCGTGCGGGGCGAACATGTGCAAGTCCTCGTGCACGACGGGCGCGGATTGCGCGTCCGGCTTCTCGTGCGTCAACAACGCGTGCGTCGGCCTGCTCGGCAATGGCGCGCAGTGCACGGCGAACTCCGATTGCCAGTCGGCGAACTGCGTCGACGGCGTCTGCTGCAACACGAGCTGCACGGGCACGTGCCAGGCGTGCTCGGCGGGCAAGAAGGGCGCGGGCGCGGACGGGACGTGCGGGCCGATCGTGGCCGGCGCGGATCCGGACAGCGACTGCTCGGCGGAGGCGGCCGCGACCTGCGGCAGGACGGGGCAATGCAATGGCGCCGGCGCTTGCCAGCTCCACGCGTCGGGCACGTCCTGCGGCAGCCCGCTTTGCCAGGGCACGGTGCTGAAGGGCCAGGTCTGCGACGGCGTGGGCACGTGCATCCCGTCCGCGGCGGGGCAGGACTGCGCGCCGTACGCGTGCTCGGGCGGCGCTTGCCAGGGCGCGTGCACGACGAGCGCCGATTGCGCGGCGGGCAACGCCTGCGTGATGGGCGCGTGCGTCCCGCCGCTCGCGAACGGCGCCGCGTGCATGATGAATGGCCAGTGCGCGTCGGGCTCCTGCGTCGACGGCGTCTGCTGCAACACGGCGTGCGGCGGCCTTTGCCAGGCGTGCACCGTGGCGAAGAAGGGCAGCGGCACGGACGGCGTGTGCGGGCCGATCGCCCTCGGCGTCGATCCCGACAACGAATGCGTGACGCAGGCGGCGTCGAGCTGCGGACAGACCGGCGTTTGCAATGGCTCGGGCGCGTGTCAGCTCCATCCGCAGGGCACCTCCTGCGGGGTGAGCACCTGCCAGGGCAGCACGGTCACGGGCCAGATCTGCAATGGGTCGGGTCAATGCGTGAACGACGCGATGGGGCAGGACTGCGCGCCGTACGTCTGCTCGGGCGGCACGTGCAAGAACCCCTGCACGAACAGTAACGAGTGCTTGCCGGGCAACGTCTGCACGGCGGGCGCTTGCAAGCCGGCGGGCTCGCCGGGCGCGCCTTGCTCGAACGTGTCGGAGTGCAGCTCTGGCTTCTGCGTGGACGGCGTCTGCTGCGACGCCGCGTGCAACGGCGGCTGCGTGGCTTGCTCCACGGCGAAGAAGGGCCAGGGCGCGGACGGCGAGTGCGGTCCGATCAAGAACGGCACGGATCCGGACAGCGAGTGCGCGGCCCAGGTGCCCTCGACCTGCGGCCAGAATGGCCAGTGCAACGGCAGTGGCGCTTGCGCGCTCTACGCGTCGGGCACGGAGTGCGCGGCGGGCAAGTGCATGGGGACCTCGCAGACGAACCCGTCCACGTGCGACGGCAATGGCACGTGCGCCGCAGGCACGGAGACCTCGTGCGTGCCCGGGTACGCGTGCGATGGGACGAAGTGCGCGACGAGCTGCACGAACGACAGCATGTGCGCCCCGGACTACGAGTGTGATCCGGTCATGGAATGGTGCGTGCCGGCCATGGGCGCTGGCGGAGGCGGCGGCGCGGGCGGAGCTGGTGGCAATGGCGGCGCCGGCGGCAATGGCGGCGCTGGCGGTGCGGGCGGCAATGGTGGCACGGGCGGCAACGGCGGCGCCGGTGGCAATGGCGGCAACGGCGGCAACGGCGGCGCCGGTGGTATGGGCGGCGGCGTTGGCGGCGCGGCGGGCGCGGGCGGCGGACAGACGACCAATGACGGCGGCTGCGGCTGCCGGACGGCGTCGGATTCGTCCACGGCCGGCGGCCTGGGCGCGCTGATCGTCGTGGCGGCCTTCGGGCTGCGTCGGCGTCGTCGCTCGGCCTGATTCTCTCCCTCTCGTTTTCCCTCCCCGCCGCGCCCTGACCGGGCGCGGCATCCCCCCCGAACCTTCGAGACGGATACCCCGCCCGACGCGGTCGTCGCGATCTTTTGTGCCCTCACGGGTAACATTAGGTAACATCCGACCACCTTGGGTAACGACACACCTCCCCGGCGGCCCCCGGCCTTGCTCACGACCCACGAGGTCGCGGCGCTGCTCCGTGTTCATCCGAAGCACGTCTACCGGCTCCTCAAGCGGGGGCTCCCCGCGCGCCGCGTCGGCGACGAGTGGCGTTACGACGAGGCCGAGGTGCTCGCGTGGAGCCGGGGCGATTCGGCCGTGGAGCCGGCGGAGGCGGCGCCCGAGGCCTCGCTCCCGCCCTTGCTCGCGGCGAACGGAGACCTCGCGATCGAGGTTTTATTCGACGAGGGGCGCGATCGATCCGCCCCGCTCGTGGGCTTCGTCCTCGCCGATCACGCCACCGGCCTCGTCCGGCTGGAGCGTGGCGCCGTGCTCGGCGCGGGTTGCCACGGGGATCATGTTCCCGCTTCGCTCGGCGGCGAGAAGCTCGCGTGGCTCCACCTCGCCGTGCGTGAGCTCGGGCTCGCGCATCGAAAAGGCCTGCGGCTGCGCAGGCTCTCCAGCATCGCGGGGCGCAGGCTCGCGTCGCGGCCGCGGACCGCGGGCATTCGCCACCATATCGACGAGGCCTTGTCCCGCGAAGGGATCGAGCCCGAGCGCGCCTATGCGCACGCCGAGGAATATCGATCCCACAGGGACGCGGTCATGGCCGTCGCGCGTGGGGACGCCGAGGTCGCGCTCGCGTCGCGCGCGTGGGCCGCGCACGCGGGGCTCGGGTTCACGCCGGTCGTGGCGGAGGCGTATGGCCTCGTCTTTCGCGCCGCGCACCTCGGCGATTCCCGCGTCCTCGCACTCTGCGAGCTCGTCCAGAGCGGGAAATATCGGGCTCGGCTCGCGCGCCACGCGGGCTACGACGCGACGAGCGCCGGGCATTTGCAGTTTGGAAGGAGCATCCCTTGAAACTGATCCGACAAACCATGCTTCTGGGGGCGCTCGCGGCGTTCCTCTCGCCGCGACCGGCCCTCGCCCTGGATTGCAGCGCTCTGCCAAACCCTGTCTACATTCAGAGCGGGGACACGCAGGAGCCGCTCCTCAAGGCGCTCGGCCAGAAGCTCCGCGCCTCGCAGGCGAGCCCGATGACGCTCATCTACAAGACGAGCGGCTCGTGCACGAACATCGACGCGATGTACAAGGGCACGAAGCTCACCACGAACCCGCTCTACATCCCGTCGGTTACCGAGGATCCGACGTGGGATCCGAGCAAGCCCGCGCCCCAGTGCACGATCGACCCGAATGGTGTCCCCCTCGATCTCGCCATCTCGGCGCTCTTCGTGAGCTCCTGTGATCCCTCGCCGCCGCCTTCCGGGATCGGCCTCTTTCAGGGGCCCGTGCAGCCCTATGTCTTCATCGTCCCGGAGGCGAGCTCGCAGCGCGCGATCACGGCGGAGGAGGCGTATTTCGTCTTCGGCTTCGGCGCGCAAGGGAAGGTCGAGCCCTGGACGGACGAGTCGCTTTATTTCATCCGCACGACGACAAAGAGCACGCTGCTCACGATGGCCGCGGCCATCGGCGTGCCGGGCGCGAAATGGAAAGGGGTGATGCTCGACAAATCGTCCGAGGTCCTGAACGGCGTCGCCACCTCGCCGAGCCCCGAGAAGACGATCGGTATCCTCGGCGCCGAGATCTACGACGGCAACCGGGACAAGGTCGAAGCGCTCGCGTTCCAGGCGTTCAAGCAGAAGCACGCCTATTACCCCGACTCCACGGCGACGTCCTTCGACAAACGCAACGTGCGGGACGGCCATTACACGATCTGGTCGCCCACCGTCTATCTCGCTCCAGTCGACGCACAGGGGACCGTGACAAACGCCCGCGTTCGGTACCTCGTCGACATGATCCTCTCGAAGACCGTCGCACCCGCGCCGGAGTTCGATCCGCTCGACGTCGTGATCTCGAAAGGCCTCGTCCCCGATTGCGCGATGACGGTCACGCGATCCTTCGAGGGAGGCGACCTCTCGCTCTACAGCCCGTCCGAGCCGTGCGGATGTTTCTTCGAGAGCCGCGTGGGACAACCCAGCGCGACGTGCAAGGCGTGTGGAGGGGATGGCGAGTGTGGCGCGGGCAAGTGCCGGCACGGCTTCTGCGAGGCGAAATGAACACGCGACATGGGATCAAGCTGCTTTTCGTCGTCGTCCTGCTCGCGGCCGCTTGCGGCGAGGAGAATCCGCCGGCAAACCCCGCGGGCAGCTCGTCGAGCAGCGGCGCGGGTGGGGGCGGCGGTGTGGGCGGAGCCGGCGGAGCTGGCGGGGGCGAGCCCGAATGTTTTACCACGCCCACGACCCACGTGGAGATCATCAACGCCTGCACCGACGCAGAGAAGGTGGACAAGGTCGTGAACCTGCCGCTCCTGAATGACGATGGCTCGTTGCCGCCGCTCCCTTGAGGGCACATCGCGGTGGTTCGTCGCGCTCGCGAGCTTGCTCGTCGCGAGCGTGACCGCGACCGCGCGGGCCGAGACCAAGCCGAAGCCGTCCGAGCCCCCCGTGCGCCTCCGCCTCTCGGGATACGTGCAGGCCGACGCCGTGGCGTACCGGCAATCGTCGCAGGATGAAATCAACCCCGCGACCGGCGCGCCACTCAACGAGGATCGATTCACGATCACGCGGGCGCGCCTTCGCGCCGAGGCGAGCGCGCACATCGTGAGCGGTGCGCTCGAGCTCGACGCGAACACCGTGGAGGGGCCTGTCGCGCGCCTCATCGAGGCCGAGATCTCGGCGCGCTGGCAAGGCGCGAACCCCGAGGCGCCGCCCTACGTCATGGCCACGCTCGGCCTCTTCAAGATTCCGTTTGGCGTCGAAGGACCGGAGCGCGAGCGAAGCCGCCTCTTCCTCGAACGCTCCACGACGAGCCGCGCGTTGTTTCCTGGCAACTACGACCTCGGGGCGCGCCTCTCCGGTGGTTATCGTATCTTTCGTTATGCCGTGGCCCTCATGAACGGCGAGCCCATCGGGCAGGTGTTTTTCCCGGCACGTGATCCGAACGGAGGCAAGGACGTCCTCGGCCGCATCGGCGTCGATACGAGGCCGCTCGCGAAGCTGCGCGTGCAGGGCGGTTTTTCCGCGCTCTCCGGCACGGGCTTGCATCGGGGCACGCCGAGCACGAAGGACGTGCTCGTGTGGCGTGACGAGAATGAAAATGGCCTCGTGGAGGGGACCGAGATCCGGGTGATCCCGGGGACCGCGGCCACGCCTTCCGAGAACTTCGACCGCTTCGCGCTTGGCGCCGATCTGCGGATCACGGCGAAGCTCCCGGTGGTCGGCGAGGCATGCCTCTTCGGTGAAATCGTGCGCGCGCAAAACCTCGATCGTGGTGTCGAACCCGCCGATCCCATCGGCGCGGGCCGAGATCTCCGCGAGCTCGGCTTTCACGTCGGGATCACGCAGGAGCTCGGGCGGTATGCGATGATCGGCGTGCGGTACGATCGGTACAACCCCGACCAGGACGCGAGCGAGCAACGCGGCAAGGACCTCGTGCCCCGCGACAGCACGTATTCCACGATCTCGATCGCCGCTGCGCTCCGGTACACGCCGCCGACGTGGACGTTTGCCCGGGAGAGCCCCCATCCCGCCTTGCGCGTCGTGCTCGAATACGATCATCGGAACAACGCGCTCGGCCGCACCGCGGGAGGGCTCCCGACCACGCTCGGGGACGACTCGTTCGCGATCCGCGGGGAGGTGTCGTTTTGAGGCGCTCGGCGCTCGTGCTCCTTTTTCCGGCGCTCACCGGTTGCGACGGCGTCCCCTCCGATCCCGGGCTCTTTGCGGACATGCGTGTCGCGCCCGGGGCGTACGTGGAGGGGCCGATGCCAGAAGAGAATGGCGGCCCCGGCGTCGTCGCCGTGGACCTCGGTACGAATGGCGTACGGGTCGGGCAGATCGACAAACCACTCAGGGGATCCCTCGAGCCGAAAGCAACGTCGGTCGCGCTCGGCCTCGCCGGGGATACGGGGTACTGGATCGTCCCCGCGGGCCTGCCGGACGTGCAATCGCCAGCCTTTCCCACGTTCGACGTCTCTCTCTCGTTTTCGCCCGACATGCGCGCGGGGGCGTACGAGCTCCTCGTACGCGCCGTCGACACGGATGACCACGTCGGCGTCGCGAGCCGTCATCCGCTCGAAGCCACAGCCATCCCTGCGCCCGCGGAAAACCTCGTCGTCTCGCTTCGCTGGGATCGCGAGGCCGACCTCGACCTGCACGTCGTCGATCCGCGCGGGGTCGAGATCTACAAGCGCAACATCAACTCGTACGAGCTGCCGCCGCCCGGGCAGCCGGTGGATCCCACGGCGTGGCAATCCGGCGCCATCCTCGATTTCGACTCGAATGCGGGATGCGTCATCGACGGCAGGCGCATGGAGAACGTCGTTTGGAAGGATGAGCCTCCGCCTGGCCATTACATCGTTCGTGTCGACACGTTCTCCCTCTGCGGCGAGGGATATGCGAACTGGTCGGTGGACGTGCTCCGGAGCGGCGTCTCCCTTGCGCGATCCTCGGGGCAGAGCGGGCCCACGGACGAGGCCATGCCGCACGACAGGGGAGCTGGCGTCCTCGCCGTGGAGTTCGACGTTCCGTGAGGCGCGGCGCGGCGTGCATGGCCGCGGTGCTGGCCGTGGGCTCGTTTGTCGCGGTGGCGCATTCCGACGAAGCACGACCCGCCGAGGTGACTGTCCGCGCGGCGCCACGCAAGCGGGATCCGGGGCGCGCGACCGTTCGCGCCGACGAGGCCCGGCGCGTGGCGGGGACCCGGGACGATGCGCTTCGAATCGTGGAGAGCTTGCCGGGCGTCGCGCGGGGCGGGTTTTTCGGAGGAGGGCTCGTCCTCTGGGGCGCCGCGCCGGGTGACAGCCGCGTCACCGTGGACGGCGTCGAGGTTCCGGCGCTCTATCACGGAAATGGCCTCCGCGGCGTGCTTCCCTCGGGCCTCGTGCAGACGATCGATCTCGCGCCCGGCGCATACGGCGCCGAGTATGGTCGCGCCCTCGGCGGCCTCGTCCGCGTGACCACGCGCGAGCTCCCGGCGGAGGGCAGTCACGGATCGATCGGCGCGGATTTCCTCGATGCCGCGGGCATGGTGAGCGTTGCCGTGGGCGATCGGGTGCGCGTCGCGGCCGCGGCGCGCGCGAGCCATTTCGATCGGCTCGTCTCCGCCGTGGCTCCGCCGAGCGTCCTCGACGTCGTGCCGATCCCGCGGTATCAGGATTATCAGCTCAAGGCCTCCCTCGCGCTCCGGGAGGACGAGGAAATCTCGGCCGTGCTCCTCGGCGCGGGGGACACGCTCACGCGCACGCAGCCGTCGTCCGATCCGGCGAACACCCGCACCGAATCGACCGAGACCTCCTTTCATCGTTTCTATTTACGTTACACGCGCGCTCTTCCGGACGGCGCGAATGTCGTCATCGTGCCATTTTTCGGGCGGGATCGTGATCGGCGGGACGCCTCGTTCGGCGGGGCGCCAGAGGCGCGGGACACGCTCACGTGGCGGTATGGGCTGCGTGCCTCGTATCGAGCCCCGATTTCGCCCGCCGTCGTCGTGACGGCCGGCGTGGACGCCCTCGCGTCTCGCGCGAGCCTGCTCCGCCAAGGGTCGCTCACGTTGCCCCCGAGGGAAGGGGACCTCTACGTCTTTGGTCAGCCGCCCGGGAGCGACGTCAATGCCGATGATTGGAATACGAACATCGTCGACGTCGGCCCTTTCCTCGTTGCCGAAGTGCGGCTCGGGCCCTTTCTCGTCGCGCCGGGGCTGCGCGCCGACCTTTTTCTCGTGGAGGGATCCCGGAGCACGCCGCGCATCGGACAAACCCCCGGCATCGGCTCGTCGCGGCTCTTGCCGGGGCTGGATCCTCGGCTCTCGGTAAGCATCTCCCCCGTGGAACACGTGACCATCTCCGCGAGCGGCGGTCTCTACCACCAGCCGCCGTCGGCCGAGGATCTCGGCCCCGTGTTTGGTACGCCAAACCTCACGCTCTCCCGCGCGGCGCATGCGAGCGCCGGCGCGTCCGTGCGATGGCCCGCGGGCCTCGACGTCGAGGTGACCGGCTTTTTCGTGGCCCAGGGCGATCTCGTGGTCCGCAGCCGCCTCCCCACCCCGAAGCTCGCCGCCGCCCTCACGCAGGACGGCGAGGGCGAGAGCCTCGGCGTGCAGGTCCTCGCGCGCAGGCAGCTCCGCAATGGGCTCTACGGCTGGATCGCCTACACGGCGAGCCGCAGCGAGCGACGTTCCGCGGGGGACGCGTCCTCTCGGCTCTTCGATCACGATCAGACGCACGTGCTCACGGCGACGGCGGGCTACGAATGGCGCGGATGGCACTTCGGTCTTCGATTCCGTCACGCCACCGGCGCGCCGCGCACGCCCGTCGTGGGCTCGTTCGACGACGTGACGACCGGCCGCTTCCAGCCGATCTTCGGCGCGCAAAACGGAACACGCCTCCCGAGCTTCCAGGCCCTCGACCTCCGCGTGCAGAAGGCGATCGCTGTGCGCCGCGCCTCGGTCGTCCTCTCCCTCGACATCACCAACGTGACGAACCAGGACAACCCCGAGGAGATTATGTACAACTACGATTTCAGCCGCAAGAGTTTCATCTCGGGATTGCCGGCGCTGGCCATTTTCGGGGCGAGGGTCGAGCTGTGAGGGGGCGCTTGTCGTGGGCAACGATGTTCCTCGTCGTCGCGGGGTGCCTCCCTGCCGAGTCGGAGCGGGAGTCGCTCGTTTCGGGCCCGCGAATCCTCGCGGTGCGCAGCGAGCCGCCCGAATCCATCCCAGGCGCGCCCGTCGTGTACGAGGCGCTCGTGGTGACGCCGGACGGCGATCTCCAGGGCGCCTCCGTGCAATGGGCCTTTTGCGCCGCGCCGAAGCCGCTCACCGAAAACGCATCGGTGAGCGCCGCGTGCCTCGGAGAGGCCGTGCGGCCGATCGTAGGCGCTTCCGTGAGCGTGACGGCGGCGACGCCGACCGATGCGTGTTCCCTCTTCGGCCCCGAGACGCCGCCCGGTGGTTTTCGCCCGAGGGATCCGGATGCGACGGGCGGGTTTTACCAGCCAGTCCGGGTGCAAGCCATGGAGCGCACCGCGTTCGTGCTGGAGCGGATCACGTGCAACTTGCCGAATGCGCCTCTCGACGTCGCAGTGGAGCTCGCACGGAGGCACGTGCCCAATCGAAATCCGAAGCTCCTCCCGCTGCGCGCGTTCGTGAACGGCGCGCCCGCGCCGCTCGACGCTTTGCCCGCGGGCGCAGACGTGCGGTTCGAGGTCGGCTGGGGCGCGGAAGACGCCGAGGTCTATCCTGCTTTCGACCCGAAAAAGCAAGCGATCGTGGAGCATCGCGAGGCGTTGCGGGTCTCCTGGTATGCGACCGCGGGGATGTTCGAGAGCGACGTGACGGGGCGGGCGGCGGAGGACATGGAGACGACCACCGCGAACGTATGGAGCGCGCCCGAGGCGCCTTCGCGGGTGTTCATGTGGCTCGTGCTCCGCGACGGGCGAGGCGGGACCGATTTCGCTGAGTATCTCCTCGACGTACGTTAGCGGGGCGATTCCTCGGGAGCCTTGTTACGGAGCAGAGCGAAAGGATCCGGCACGCCGCTCGGGCACTCCGATACGTTGAGCCGGACCTCCACGCCCATGTCCCGCGCGATACGCCGGACGCCCTGCACGCCGTCGATCAGATCGCGAAACACCACGGACAGGTGCCGAATTCCCCACTCCCCGCGGTGCCATGCAGGCTCGATCTGCGGGCGGTCGTCACCATCATCGCGCTTCGTCCAGGTGGCTAGCTCCTGCGAAAGCCGCGCCTCGAGCGCATCGAGTTTCTCGTTCCGGCCCGGATCGTCGTACCGGAGCCAGAACGTGAACTCGACCGCGAGCTCTTCGTGCGCGTGGTCGAGCTCCATCTGGACGCGTCCCCCTCGCGCATAAAAAAGCTCTCCAAGGGCGGCCGGCATCGTCAGCGTGTGCGTGCTGTGAAAGAGCACCTGCAGACCTGCGGCAACGACCTGGGGGGCGTCATCGTAATAGGGCCAATCATCGTTGCGACCTTGGCGGTCCCCCCGCAAGCCCTCGCGCTTCACCATTTCGTCGAGGGGGGAAGGGCCGTCGTCGACCCCGCCGGTACGCTCGAGCCACGCGGAATGCGCCGCGCTCACCTCGGCGAGCAAGCGCGCGACCTCCTCGGCCGTGGCCTCGTCCTTGAACGTACCCACCAGGGTGTAGCTGCCGCTGTTGTTGCTGGCGAATGCCTGGAAGAGGTAGATGCGCATCGAAGTCACCCTGTCATCGGTAATCGCCGCGGGGCGCCGTCGAGGCCATACCCCGGCGTCCGCGCGCAACCAGGATCGTGCGCCGGCGCGGCGAGCGCGGCCGCCTGGGTCTCCCAGACGCGGAGCACGTCCTCAGCGGTCTCCGCGGGGAAACGCAGGTGATGGAAGCTGCAAGGGCTCACCTGTTTTTCACTCGTGACCACGACGAATTCGCGGCCCGCGGGGCAGGGGCGCCCGCCGAAGAGGCGCGGCACGGCCGCCATGCGCTCGCCCCAGCACACGTCGAGCTTGAGCGTCGCGCGCCCCGCGAGCCCGCGCCCGAGCACGCGCGCGACGCGGGCGAGCTCCGACGCCTCGGCGGGATCGAGGTGCAAGGCGTGATCCGGGCCATTGTAGGAGAGGAGCAGGATGTCCCGACAACCCAATTCCACGAGGTCGAGGACGAACGCCGCGAGCCCCGGAAGGCGCGCGGGCGTCACGAGCCAGTTCACGCCGAAACGCACGCCGCTCCGGGCGAGCCGCAGAAGGATGGATTGGTGGTCGACGTCGTCGTAGACCGAGAGTCGAATTTGCCCCACGTGGGGCGCGAGCGCCGCGATCGTCGCGTCGTCGAGGCGCGTACCGTTGGTCGTCAAACTGACGGAGAGCCGCGTCTCCAGGTCGAGCCGCCGCACGAGCGCCGCGAATCCCTTGAACACGAGCGGCTCGCCGCCCCCGAACGCGACCTCCAGCACGCCTGCTCGATCGAGGTCGCGCAGGAGGACGAACGCCTCGTCCGCGGTCCAGGCGCTCCGCGCCGCGACGTCGCGCGAGCAGAACGTGCAGGAGAGATTGCAAGCGTTCGTGATCGAGAACTGCACGACGCGCGGCGCGCGCATGCGGAGATGCGCCGTCTCGGGCCCCTCGCATACGGCCGTGAGCCCCGTACGTCGATCGAAGCAAAGGAGCGCGCCGTCGAGCGCGAAACGCCGCATCGGCGCGAGCGCGCTCGGCAGCGGTATCTCGTCTTCGGGGCGCGGGGGCACGTCCGATAGGCTATCCGAACGCAGGCGCGAGGGGAAGGGGACCCGGACCCGTGATACGCGCGCTCGCTTCGGGTAAGCTCCGCCCCGCATGACGGCGCCCACGCACATCCTCGTCGCGAATCCGATGGCCCAGAGCGGGCGCAATGCGGCGCGCATCGACGTTGCATTGCGCCTGCTGCGCGGGGCCGGGCTCCCCGCCCGCCTCTTGCCGACCGAACCCGGCGGACGAACCGTGCAGGCGGTGCGGGATGCGCTCGCGGAGGAGCCTTGTCGATGCGTCATTGCCATGGGCGGTGATGGCACGTTTCGCGAGGTCGCCGAAGGGCTGCTCGAAAGCCCGCGCCGGGACTCGGTGGCGCTCGGAATGCTGCCCGCGGGGACCGCGAACAACCATGGAAGGAGCTTTGGGTTGCGCGCCGGGCAGGGCGCGCTCGCGCGGAACGTGCGCGTCCTCGCGGTCGGGCGGGAGACGCGGCTCGACGCGGGGAAGCTCCATGCGATGGACGGCGCGGGCAGGACGATCGCGCGCGCGACGTTCTTCGATTCGGTGGGATTTGGCATCGGCGCCGCGGTGATTGCCGCGCGCAACGTGGACCGCGATCGCGTTCGGCGGCTGGGGAGACCCTTGGCGCTTTATCGCGACGAACTCGTGTATGCGGGTGCTCTGGTCCGCACGCTCGCCTCGTCGCGGAGCACGGACGTCGATTTCGTTGCCGACGTCGTCGCCGATGGAGCCCGCTACGAGGCGCGCCTCACGGAGCTTTTGATTCGAGGGACGCGCGTCTATGCGGGCGGGTGGGTGGTGGATCCGACGTCGCGCCATGACGACGGCCTTTTCGAGGTGTTTGCCTTTCCCACGCGGCGCGATTGGCTCCGGCGCGCCACGTTCGGCCTCTCCGTCGGACCGCTCGCGCGCGCCGGGCTCGTCGCGCCGGCTGCGCCTCCGGGGACGCGGAGGGCTTCGCGGATCGATGTCCATTTCCACGTCCCCGAAGGCGGCGCGCCTCCGCCCTGCCAGCTCGACGGCGAAGAGTTCCCGCGCGCCGAGCGCGCTTCGATCGAGGTCATCGCCCGCGCCTTGCGGTTGATCGTTCCGGACGAATGATCCGTCGATCCGTTTGAGGACAAAACGTTTGACGCCGCTGCCCGATCGGGGAACGATGTCGTCGTGTCCAAGGGAGGAGGCGAGCAGACCCGACGTGCGTTCCTCGCGGCCGCGGCGGCCCTGCCGTTTTCCGCGCTGATCTCCGGCTGTCGCCGCGCGCCGTCCGCGGAGGACGCGGCCGAGGAACTGCCCGAGGTCCGCATGCCGCCGCCGCCCGTGCGCGGCGCCGGGCGGCATGCGGGCGCGCGGCTCCTGTATTACGCGGAGTCGGTCGGCATCGGCGCCGCCATCGACCGCGCGCTCGCGCGGCGGTTCGCGCGGGACACGGGCGCCCTCGTGGATGTCGTCCCGCGGCCGCGCGACGCGACCGAGACATATGCGAGTTACCTGCGCCTCTTTCAGGCGCGCTCCGCCGACGTGGACGTCCTCTCGCTCGACGTCGTGTGGCCCGGCATCTTCGCCCCGCATTTGCTCGACCTCGGCGCGGCGCTCGGGGGCCTTGCGGCGACGCACCTCGAAGCCGCGATCGAGAACGACACCGTGCACGGGCGGCTCGTGGCCATGCCCTACTTCACCGATTTCGGCATGCTTTATTATCGAAGTGATCTGCTCCCGAAATACGGATACGGCGCGCCCCCCGCGACGTGGGACGAGCTCGAAGAGATGGCGCGGACGATCCAAGGAGGCGAGCGCGCGCAGAGCCGCTCGTTCACGGGTTTCGTCTGGCAGGGCAAGGCGTACGAGGGGCTCACTTGTAATGCGCTCGAATGGATCCACTCGTATGGCGGCGGCGCGATCCTGAAGGACCGTGAACCCACGGTCGAGAACCCCCGGGCCGCGCAGGCCCTCGCTCGTTTCCACAGGTTCGTCGGGACGATCTCGCCGATCGGCGTGACGGGATACGAGGAGGAGGACGCGCGCAACGTGTTCCAGGGCGGAAACGCGGCCTTCATGCGCAACTGGCCGTACGCATTCGCGGCCGGCAACGCGAAGGGCTCGCGTATCGAAGGGCGCTTCGACGTCGCGCCGCTCCCGCACGAGCCCGGATACGAGAGCAGCGCGACCCTGGGCGGCTGGACCCTCGGCGTCTCGAAGTATTCGCGGTTTCCCGACGCGGCGATCGCCCTCGTCGGGTATCTCTGCTCGCCCGAGGTGCAGCGCTTCCGGGCGCTCGTCGGCGGATACATTCCCACGATCCCCGCGGTGCAGAGCGATCCGGACGTCGCGCGGGTGCTGCCATTCCTCGAACGCGTGCGGGGCGCGACGCTGGTCGCGAGGCCGTCGAACCAGGCGGGCGCGCGGTACAACGAGGTCTCGATTGCGTTTTACCAGGGCGTGAGCAAGGCGCTTTACGGGACGAACCCCGAGAAAGCGCTGGAGCAGATTGCTCGGCGAATCCGGCGTTCGCTGCGGTGAGGGAACACGGGATGAGCATGACGACGGGCGAGGCGGAGAAGCAGGAGGAGGTCGCGGGGATCCGCGCGAGGAGGCGCGCCAGGGTCGCGTGGGTGTTCCTTTCGCCTGCGCTCATCGTGACGGCGTTCGTGGCGCTCTACCCGCTCTGCGATACCCTGTATCTGAGCCTCACGAACACCCGCCTCGGCAGCGAGGAGCCTGCGCGGTTCGTGGGTTTGTCGAATTATGTCGAGCTCGCCCACGATGGGTTTTTCCTCGACGCATTGCTCCTCACCGTGCTCTTCGCCGTGATCACCGTGATGCTGGAGCTCGGCCTCGGCCTCGGCATCGCGCTCCTCCTCGATACGCGCTTCAAGGGACGCGGTGCCGTGCGCGCAGCGATGCTCGTCCCCTGGGCCATCCCTACGGCCGTGTCCACGCAGATGTGGAAATGGATGTACAACGACGTGTATGGCGTCTTCAACGACGTCCTCGTGAATCGGCTGGGCCTCGTCTCCGAGCCGATCGCCTTCGTCGCGGACCCGAGGACCTCGCTCCTCGCGGCCGTGCTCGTTGACGTCTGGAAGACGACGCCCTTCGTCGCATTGCTCCTGCTCGCCGGCCTGCAGCTCATCCCGCGCGAGCTTTACGAGGCCGCGCGCGTGGACGGCGCGACGCCCCTGCAAGCTTTCACGCGCATCACCCTGCCACTCCTCCGGCCCGCCCTCCTCGTCGCGCTCGTATTCCGGACACTCGACGCATTGCGTGTCTTCGACGTCTTTTACGTGATGTTCGGGAGCCGGCCCGACATGCAGACGCTGGCCACGTATGCCCACGAGATCCTCGTCAGCATCTCCGACGTGGGATACGGATCGGCGGTCTCGACCGCGATTTTCCTGGTGATCGCCGTCTTCATCGTGATCTACGTGGCGCTTTTCCAGCGGAGGGAGGCGTGAACGCCCGGGCCCTGGCGCGGCGAGCGGCTCTCGGGATCGCCGTGTTTTGCCTCGTCGTGTATCTCGTCTTCCCGTTCGGCTGGGCGCTCTTGTCCTCGTTCAAGACGAACGCCGAGCTGTTCTCGACGCCCGCGCGCTTCTGGCCCGAGCATCCCACGCTCGAACATTATCGTCAGGTCCTCGCGAACGACGATTTCCTCCACGCGGCGCTGAACAGCGTCCTCGTGGCGAGCTCCGTGACGCTCGTCTCCCTCGCCATAGGCGCGCTCGCGGCGTTCGCGCTCGGCCGGTTCCGATTCCGCGGCCGGAGCCTCGTGCTCTACGTGGTCCTCTCGATGACCCTGTTTCCTCAGATCGCCGTCCTCGGCGCGCTGTTCCAGCTCGTCAATGCGCTCGGCCTCTACAACCGGCTGCCGGCCCTCACGCTGACGTACCTCGTCTTCACGTTGCCGTTCACCATCTGGGTGCTCACCGGATTCCTCGAAGCCGTGCCCGTCGAGATCGAAGAGGCGGCGTACATGGACGGCGCATCTCCGCTCGAGCTCTTCACGAAAATCATGCTGCCGCTCGCGGCCCCCGGGATGGTCACGACCGGATTGCTCTCCTTCATCGCCGCATGGAACGAGCTCCTGTTCGCGCTCTCGTTCATGCAGACCCCGGACAAACGGACCGTGACCTATGCGATCCTCTCGTTTTCCGCGACGACGAGCTCGGCATTCGAGGTGCCCTGGGGGCAGATGATGGCCGCTTCCGTGCTGGTGACGACGCCGCTCGTCCTGCTCGCGCTCGTCTTCCAGAGGCGCATCCTCGCGGGGCTCATGGCGGGGGCCGTGAAGGGGTGAGCGGGCTCATCCGCTCCGCGCGGAAACGTGGGAACCGAACACGCTCGCGATCGCCAGGGTATCGATACACGACCAACGTCCGCACGGTATCCGGTGCCGCGTGAGGGGTCCGTTGCCGGCCTGCGTTCCTTGCTCGGGTCCGACCGGCTTGATACGCTGAATGCCATGGAATCCATGCAATCGCATGCTGGAATCATCATGGATCTCACGTGGGGATGCTTTTATGCCGGCGCTCTCAACGCCGTCATGCAGCTCCGAATCGCCGACCGGCTCGTGTCGGGCCCGAAGACGGCGGAGGAGCTCGCGGCCGAGGCGAACGCCCATTCCTCGTCGCTTTACCGCGTCCTCCGCGTGCTCGCGTCGAAGGGCGTTTTCGCCGAGGACGCCGAGGGGCGATTCCACCTCACGCCGGCGGCCGATCTCCTTCGCACCGATGTGCCTTTCTCCCTGCAAGGCGCAGTGCAGCTCGGGACGCTCCTGCCGACGATGGAGGCCGCGCTCCATATCCCGCATACCGTGAAGACAGGCGAGTGCGCGTTCGATGCTCGTCACGGTGTCGGGTTTTTCGAATACATGAGCAACCATCCGTCGATCGGCGAGGTCTTCGACAAGGCGATGGCCGGCGTCTCGGACGCGGACAACCGGGCAATCGCCGAGGCCTACGATTTCGGCGCTGCCTCACGCGTCGTGGACGTGGGCGGGGGCCTCGGCGGGTTGCTCGTCGAGGTGCTTCGAAAATATCCGTCGGTGCGCGGCGTGCTTTACGATCGATCCGAGGTCGTCGGGCAGCCGGGGCGTATCGCGGCGGCGGGGCTCGACGAGCGCATCGATCGCGTGGCTGGCGACTTTTTCACCTCCGTGCCGGGCGGCGCGGACGTCTACGTGCTGAAGCGAATCATGCACGATTGGGCAGACGAGACGTGCGTGAACATTTTGAAGCATTGCCGGCGCGCGATGGCCGCCGGAGGGCGCGTGCTCGTCGTCGACGCGCTCGTGCCTCCGGGGAACACGGAGCACCCGAGCAAGGCGCTCGATCTCTGCATGCTGACCGTCATGCCCGGCCGCGAACGCACCGAGGTCGAGTTCACGGCCCTTTTCCATGCCGCCGGGCTGAAAATCGCCCGCGTGATCCCGACCGCGAACTCCATCGCCATCCTGGAGGGCGTCGTGGCCTGATCGCGCGCTTGTGCGTCGACGCACCGGCCATGGGACCTTGGTCTCATGGCCGACCCGTAGGGGGCGGGATACAACCGGGGTCACGGAGCCCGAGCGCTCCGGATCTCATGAATGATACGAAACGCCTTTCACGTAGCTTCACTCCAATTGGTTTTGCGAGCGTCCTCCCGTCGCACGGCAGCCGGGCCGAGGAGGAGGGCGCCCCGCGCTCGGGAAGGGGCAGCAGCGGCCTCATGAGACGTACGCGGGTCCTCGTCATCGACGACGACGCGAGGTTCGGGGAGAGCGCCGTGCAGAGGCTCGCGGAGATGGGATTCGAGGCGCGATTTCACCGCGGACCCCTGGGTTTCCTCCAGGCGATACGCGACATGCGCTGCGACCTCGTGCTGCTCGACGTGAACATGCCGAAGCTCGACGGTTCGAGCGTGATCCGCATGATCCGCGATTCGATCGGGCTCGGCGAGGTCCGCGTCCTGCTTTGCAGCAACATGGAGGCGAACGTGCTCGCCCGGATGGCGCGAGCCCTGGGCGCCCACGGGGCGGTGCCGAAAGACGTCACCGACGAGGCCTTCGTCGCCGAGCTGCGCGCAGCGCTCCAGAGGCGCTCCTTCGTGTAGGTGTCGTGATCAGCCCGCGCCGCGCTTCGAGCGCGTGGAGGCGCGCAGCACCATGGCCACCGCAGCCGCGACGGCCCCGAAGATCGCTTCGAGGCCATCGCGCGAGCTCGACGTCGTGCAGCTCGCGCAGCCGCCCTTCGGGGGCAACGTCGGCAAAGGCGCTTCCGTGACCGGGCCGCTCGGCAGCTTTGCTCCCTCGGAATCGAGGACGCCCTCCGAGGAATCGAGGAGCGTCGCGAGCTCGACGCCGCGCGGGGCAAACGCGGTATTGGTGGCGACCTGCGTCGCGCCGTTGCCCGCGATCTGTTTGATCGGTCCACCCCAGATTCCGCGCCGAGGCTCCTTGCATTCGATGGGCCCTTCCCACGGGTGGAGGATGACGTAACGGCCCTGGAAGCTGTTGTTGCCGCTCGACATCGCGCCCGGCTCCATCTTGCCCTCCGGATCGGGGACGCCATTGCCGCCGCGGATCGGCGGTGCGGCGCGAAAAACCAGATCTTCGCCGAGGGCGCTCTTGTCGTACCGGACGTGGAGGCGCGTCAACGTGAAGGCGTTCGCGACCTCGGGCGGCACTTCGCTCTGGCCCTCGTACGCGGGCAGGACGTCGGCGCCGAGGGTCGCGAGGTCGGCGACGTCGAGCGGCGGCTCGGGGCAGGGATCGCAGGAGCCCGCGTCCCAGGCGTACTCCGTGACCACGGACCGCGGGTGCTTTTCGAGGACCTTGTCGAAGAGCGTCGCGTAAAACGAGCCGAAGCTCTGCTTGACAGGCTCCTTGACCCGGATGTTCGTGGGAATGGCGTAGTTCTCGTAATTCGCGACCTCGTAGCGCGAGCGGGCGAGGACGTGGACGATGAGGTCCTGCGTGCCGGCCGAGTTGATGAGGCCGAGGCGCACGGGCAGGTTGAAGGTCTCGCTGTCGTAATGGAACCGGAGCGGCGAGAGTTGCGCCATGCCATTCTCGAAGCGGATCTTCTTCGCGTCGACCTTGGCCACGAAGAACTTGCTTCCGGCGGTCACGTACGGGCGCAGGTAGGGCTCCGCGCCCGCGGGGATCTTGTACTTCTGGCCGCGCAGGAACGTATCGAGCCCGAGCGAGTCCTGGGCGCTCAGGATGAGGACGTTGTATTCGCCGACGCTGAAGCGCGCCTCGATCTTCACGCCGTGGCGCTCCGCCTCTTCTTCCGCGCCCCCCACGTCTTCCGTGGGCTTGAGCGCATATTCGACCGTGGACTCCAGGTCGCGGCTCGGCATGTAACAAGGATCCTGCTCCCAGTATTCGACGAGCCGCGGCGCCGCGAGCCGATCGACGCGGCCGAAGACCTCGGCGGGCAGGGTCTTCACGTTCTCCTTGGCGAGGACGACCGGCACCGGGACGACCATCGCGAAATCCTCGGGCGGGCCCTGGTAGTTGTTTTGCATCGAGAGCACCGTGCGGGTGCCGTCGCGCATGAGGACGACCAGGGTGGCGTTATTGTACAGCTTCGAATCGGCCCCGCTCACGTAGAAGCCACAGAAGGCATCTGCGGGAGCCGGCGAGGCGAGGGCGGCGAGCGCAAGGAGAGCGCAGGGCAGGGCGGCGCGCATGGTTTTTCCTCCCGGAGGTCGTGTCGTTTCAGAGCTACCGGAATCGCGTCGCGATGTCCACCTCGCCGCGATCTTGCATTCGCAAAGCGCGGCGGGATCGAGCTTGCTGCCCTGGTGCAGCGCGACGAGAACGAGACGCGTATCGACAGCGGCCCGCTCGTGCCCGCGCCGGCGATGTATGCAGCGCCGGTGGATACGACCCCGCTGCCCGCAGGCTCGAGCTCTGCATCTCCGTCGACGACCGACACGAATGCATCCGGGCCGCCGTCCGCGCCGCCGCAGGGCGGGTGCGCGGGGTGCCGCGTGGGCGAGTCGGGCGACGCGCCCGGGCCCGTGGAGGCTGGGTTTGTCGTGGCAATGGGGTTCGTCGCGCTGCGGCTCTTCCGGCGGCGAACGGGGCGCTAGACTTTATCCGCGCAGGCGCTCGCCGAAGAAGGCGAGCACGCGGTCGAGCGCCTGGCGCGTGGGGTGACCGACCTCGTCGACGAGGTCGTTCGTCACGACCGAGTGGGCGCGCCGCGGGAGGCCCCAGCGGTTGCCCGGGCCCGAGTCGATCTCGATGGATTCGAGTGCGGGGCCGAGCGCCTTGCGCAGGGACACGAAGCGCTCACCCGGGCAAAGAGCGTCGTGCGTGAATCGCATGGCGAGGACCTGCGCGCCGGACGCGCAGCGCTCCTTCACGGCGGCGAGATCGCTCTCCGAGATGTGCATGCCCGCGCGGCGAGCGGTGCCGATTCCGAACGGGAGCGAGGGCTGGCTGAGGACGGGCGCCGCGACCACCGGATCGACCATGAGCGCGAGCGCGAAATTGCCGGTGATGCACATGCCGATCGCGCCGACGCCCTTGCCCCCGAGCTCGGCGTGCACGTGATGGCAGAGCGCGCGCAGCCAATCGACGAGGGGGCTCGATTCGTTCGCCGCGAGGACGGCGAACTCGCGCGAGATGCACGCGCGCGCGAGCTCGGAGATGGCGTAGGGGAAGGAGAGCGGTTTGCCCGGCGTCCCGAAGAGCTGCGGCATGAAGACGGTGAATCCATCGGCGGCGACGCGCTCGGCGAAACGAATGACCGTGGGCGTGATGCCGGGCATCTCGCTCATGACGACGACGCCGGGCCCGCTGCCGCGGCGATAGACGTCCTTGGTGGCGCCGTCGTGGGTGAAGGATTCGCGCGAAAAACCGTCGAGCTCGATGGGCATGGCCGCGCATGCTAGCGCGGATCCTCCCGTCAATAAAGAGCGTCGACCGCCTTCTGGTGGACCTCTTTGCGCTTGCGAACGACGGAGGGGGCCTCCGCGGGCATGGGCGTGGACATGGTGTCGTCCGAGAATTCGTAGCCATACTCCCCCGAGGAGGGAGATGGAGTCGGGGCGGGGCGATCGGCCTCCGGCATGTCCTTGGCGACCGAGGTCATGTTCGCCGCGAGCTTGTCGAGCTCGGCGCTCGGCGTGCGCTTCGATTGCGCGAGCGCCGCCGTGGCGCCTTTTTCGAGCAGCCCCCGCGCGCGCACGTACGAGCCCTGCTTGCCGAGCTCCAGCGCCTGGAGCGTCGTCGCGGACGCCTCGGCGAGCGCGGCCGAGAGGTCGACCGCAGGGTTTTTCGTCTTCGCGACCTCGCCCTCGTCGAGCGTCGTGCGCGCGCCAAAGTAGAGCCTGCGTTCGAGGCGGCCGGCCTGCACGAGCGCGTCGTCGAACGTGAGCACCGCGTCGAGCAGCTCGATCGGCACGCCCGCCTTCCGAGGCGTCACCGTCATGCGGACGACGACGTCGCGGCTGTCGCCGCGCACGATGTCGCCGAGCGGCACGTAGGCGGCGCCGGCCGGGGAGATCATTTGCGTGCCAACGATCGCGTCGATGCGCACGCCAGGGCCGGGGGTCAGCGTGACGGAGGCCTGGCGGCCGTAGACCGTGTCGAGGCGATCGAGCTCCTCCCGGAAGAAGCCGGCCAGTTTGTCCGCGTTCTCGATGTAGCGGTATCGCCCGCCGGAGTGCTGCGCGATGTTCCCCATGAGCGTCTCGTCGTAATCGAGCCCGAGCCCGAGCGTGGTGATCGCGACGCCTCGGTCGGTGGCCCGCTTCACGGTGTATTCGAGGTTTCCCGCCTGGTTCGGGATCCCGTCGCCGAGGAGCACGACGCGGTTGACGCCTTGGGGGTTGTAATTCGTGACGACCTCGTCGAGCGCGGTCTGGAGGCCGCCCGCCATTTCGGTCGTGCCGCGCGCCTCCATGGCCGCGATGCGCTGGCGCGCCTCCTCGCGGACCTCGTCGTCGAGCTCGGTCGAAGGGATGAGGACCTCGGCCTTCGAATGAAACACGACGACCGCGAGCCGGTCGCCGTCCTTGAGCGAGTCGATCACCTGAAGGCTCGCGCGGCGCGCGGCCACGATTCCCTCGCCCTCCATCGAGCCCGAGGTGTCGATGGCGAGCGCGACGTTCACGGGGCCGCGTTCACGCGCGGGGCGCGCGGCCGTGGAGATGCGGAGCACGGCGTACACCGTGCTGTCCCCGTTCGCGAGGAGCATGGGCGATCCGAGGAGCGCTTCCACGCGGACCGCGTTCGGATCCCGCGCGCCGGACGGCGACGCTGCGGGGCCGCAGCCGAGGACGAAGAGGGCGATGGCGACGAGGAGGAGGGGGATCGACGTACGAAACGCGAGATCTCTCATGACGGCTCCAGAGCCCGGCTAAGACGCGCGAAGGGCCTGGAGGATTTGGCGGGAGGGAAAAACGTGCTGCGGATGCGCGAGCTCGGACCTCGTGGCGGGATTCGGGTAGGCTTTTGCCATGGTCTCCACCGTTCATTGCCCGAACTGTGGCGCGCCCGCGCAGGAAGGCAGCGCTTCTTGTTTTTATTGCCGCGCCGTTCTTGCCTGGCCCGGCGCGCCCGGCGGAGCCGCGCAGGCGAGCGGGCCCGGCGGGCTGCCGGCCGGGGTCGTCGAGGCGCTGCGCGCCGGCAACAAGTTCGAGGCGATCCGGCTCTACCGAGAAGCGCGAAAATCCTCGCTCCTCGACGCGAAAAATGCCGTGGAGGCCCTGGAAAAGCAGCTCGGCCTCGCTTGAGCTCCGCTGCTGCGGGCCCCGATCCTCGAACAGGCTTGCTCGAACGGACGGCATCCGTTATAGTGGATGGCGCCACGCTTTGTTGGAGGGTCGTGCGATGAACCAGCGCAGCGCTCGTGTAATCGATCTCGACGAGGTGCGAAGGAAACGCGCCGACGAGCAGCGCCAGAAGGCCCAGCCCGTGCCCGTCATGCTCGTCTGGGTGCCCGTCTGGTTCTGGGTGCCCGTCTGGCCCGCGATGTGAACGGGGAGCGGCCCGCCGCGCGGGTCACTTCGCCGGCATCGTGCTGGGCAGGCTGGGCAGACACATCATCATCGGCATCCCGCCGCACATCATCATCATGGGCATGCCGGCGGACATCATGCGCGCCATGGCCTCGCAGCGCTCCTTCATCATGTCCATGGAGGTGCCTTCGCCCGGGGTCAATTTGCAGGTGATTCCGTCCTTGGTCATTTCATAGGTCATACGACACATCATGGGCATCATGCCCATGCCCATCATGCTGGGCATCATGCCCATCATGGGCATCATGTTCATCATGCCGGGCATCATGCCCATGCCCATCATGCCGGGCATCATGCCGGGCATCATGCCCATCATGCCGGGCATCATGCCGGGCATCATGCCGGGCATTCCGGTCATGCCGGGCATCATGTTCATCATGGGCATTCCGTGCATGGGCGAGCCCATCATGGGCATCGACGAGGGCATCATGGGCATCGGCATGTTCATGGCGGGCATTGCGTTCGTCATGGCTCGGTCTCCTTTTCCGTCGTTCTCTGGCTCATACCCGGCCCACGCGCGAATCGCAATGCGGGAAATCCCGCTTTTTTGCGGTGCGCCCGGAACGGATTGAAATTCTCTTTTCGCTCCGTCCCGGTTGCGCGTAGCATGCCTGCCCATGCTTCGATACGCTCCACGCCCGGTTCTCGCCTCT
Source organism: Polyangium sp. 6x1 (assembly GCF_029946515.1). Classification (GTDB taxonomy): domain Bacteria; phylum Myxococcota_A; class Polyangia; order Polyangiales; family Polyangiaceae; genus Polyangium. Next base: position 532,485 of record NZ_JARZHH010000001.1, on the reverse strand, counting down.
TCCCTCTTCCTGCTGTTCGTCGGTAGCGCCGGCGCCGCCCGCGCCGCGGATACGTCGACGCTCGGCAACCTCACGCTCCGGCCCACGATTCACGCCGTGGGCGTCACGGCCGCGCTGACGGGGGACGACGACGGCGACGCCGCCGTGAAGCTCGCGTTCCGCAAGGCCGGCGACGCGAGCTTCACGCCCGGCCATCCGCTCCTCCGCACGCCCGGCGGGCGCCGCGGCAGCGCGCTCTTCCTGGAACCCGCGACCGAATACGAGGTGCGGGTTACGCTCGACGATCCCGACAACGGCGGACCCGAGGAGGTGATGGGGACGATCCGCACGCGCGACGACGCGCCTCCGCCGAAGGGGAGCAAGCAGCTTTACGTGGACGTGAAGAATGGCTCGGATGGAAACGACGGCTCGCAAGCCTCGCCGTTCAAGAGCATCGGCGCCGCGGCGGCCGCGGCCGGGCCGGGGACGGTCGTGCACGTCGCGGCCGGGGTCTATCGCGAGACCGTGACGGTCGAGGGCAACCACGGCGGCGCCGCGGGAAACCCGGTCTGGTTCGTCGCCGAGCCGGGCGCGATCGTCGACGGATCCGACCCGGCGCTGGAGGACGGGGCGGCCTTTCAATCGGAAGGCAATGGGATCTACTCGGCGCCGTTCTCCGGGGCGTCGCAGTATGTCGCCGTCGACGATACGCGCCTCTACGACTACGGTTCGCTCGCGGACCTGCAATCGGCCGCCGCGGGGCTCGCCGGCGGTTTCTACGTCGACGCCGCCGCAGGCAGGATTTACTTGAAGCTCCCCGACGGCGGATCGCCGGCCGGGCATGCGATTCACGTGGCCATCCGCAACGTCGGCATTCTTCTCGACACCGTCACCGACGTCGTGATCGAGGGCTTCGAGATCCGGTATCTCGGCGCCGACGCCGAGGGGGCGGGCATCGACGTGCGCGACACGGCGCGCGCGTGGGTCCGGAAAAACGACATTCACCACATGAACGCCGGCGTCCGCGTGCGCAGGCCCCTCGCGGCGGAGAACGTCATCGAGGACAACGTCGTCCGCGATACGAGCATCTGGTCGTGGCCCTGGGGCTCCGTCAAAACCCATACCCCCGAGGCGAGCGCCATCAGCATCACGGGCGGCGCCGCGAACGTCGTCCGGAGAAACCAGCTCTCCGGGACGTTCAATGGGGTCTACGTGGGGGATTTCGATGATTCTTCGGAGACGATCGCCCCGGATACGGACGTATACGAGAACGTGCTCGCGGAGCACGGCGACGACGGGCTCGAGCCCGAGGGCGCCTGTGTGAACGTGCGCTTCTGGAACAACCACATGCGCGGGGTGCTGAACGGCGTCTCGCTCGCGCCGATCGCGGTCGGCCCGCTGTTCGTGGTGCGGAACGTGATCGATGGTTTCAAGGAGCACGCGCTCAAGGTGAACAACGGCTCGCAGGGATTCATGCTCGTGTACCACACGACGAGCCGGCCGGCCGCGGGGCTCTCGGAAGCGCAGGCGATCGCCCCGACGATTCCCTTCGCGAATCTGATCACGCGGAACAACATCTGGACCTCGCACCGCTACGTCATCGAGAGCAGCATCACGCCGAGCGGGCCCGTGGACCTCGACTGGGACGATCTCTACACGGACATCCTCGACGGGACGCCGCGGTTCGTGAAATGGCTCGACGTGAAATACGCGAACATCGCGGAGCTCGCGGCCTCGGGCACGATCGAGAGCCACGGTTTCGAGGTCGAGCCGAAGTACGAGGACGCGGAGGGCGGCGATTTCACGCCGGTGGAGGGGAGCGGGCTCGTCGACGTCGGCGTGGTGATCGAGGGCATCAACGATCGATTCGTGGTCGGCGCGGCGCCCGATCTCGGCGCGTTCGAGCGAGGAGGCGTGGGTCCGCTTCCGGACGGCGGATTGCCCGACGGCGGCTCCGGGGCCTCGTCGAGCAGCGCGGGTGGCGACGGCGCCGGTGGCAATGGCGGAGGCGGCAATGGCGCGGGCGGCGGGGCCGAGGACGGTTGTGGTTGCCGCCTCGGGGACGGAGCCGCGCCGGGGCTCGGGTTGTATGCGTTCGCCGCGCTCGCGTGGGGGATCTCGCGTCGAAGGCGCCGAGCCTAGCGCGAAGCGCCGTTCTACCGAGCGTCATCAGAAGCTCATCTTCATTCCCACCGACCCCGGCCCCACGAGGAGCTCGGTGCGCGCGACGAGGTCTTCCCGCACGAGGACCTTTTGCTTGGCGACGATCCCGGCGATCAGCATGGCCGCCCCGCCGGCCTGGATGATGCCGTCGAGCACGAACAGCGGCCTCACGACCTCGGCGTCTCCCCTGAAATTGCCCGCACCGGCGACGATGAACGGGCCAATCACGGGCACGTACAGCGCACCCCAGGGAGCGCTGTTCGACTCGGCCGCCGCGGCGCCGGCCGCCGTGAAGAGATAAAACGTCCCGAAGAGCACGCTGCCCGCGATGACGAGGCCCTTTCGAACGCGCTCCTCGAGCACGTATCCCGGGGGGACGACGCCTCCCTTGTACGGCATGACAGGCTTTAGCTCCTGCGTTTCGACGCCGGCGGGCGGATAACCATACCCGGGAGGAGGCGGCGGATACGGATATCCCGGTTGCCCGTACGGATACGGATAGGGGTACGGGTACGGGGGCTGGCCCGGCTGCACGCCCGGCGGCGGCATGCCAGGCGGGGGCGCCGCTTGCGGCGCGGCGGGCGGAGGGGGCGGAGGGGGCAGCGCCGGCGCCGCCGCGGGCGCCTTCTGCGACTGCGCCGCCGACATGGCCGGCGCGGCGAGCAAACCGACGCCGAGCGAGACGGCGCCGAGGCGCCGCGCGTATTTCCGTTTTTGCCTCGTGAAATGCGAGCTCAAGTCATTCCCTCCCGCCAGGACGTGTGATCCGCGAACCTCGGAGCATCGTATCCCGGGCTTGTCACGGGTCGCAAGCCGAATACGTGCTGCTCGCTCCGGCGGACGCGCCGCGTCACGGCGTCGCGCCGGGTCCGAGCGACGCGCGAATGCGGAGCGATTCTGCCTCGATCTGCGCCGCTTCGACGCCGATCTCCGTGAGGAGCATCTCCGCCAGCCGAACGGCGGCCTCGGCTTCTTCGTAACAAACGGCCGTGGCGCGGTGCGTCTCCAGCGTCTTCCGCTCGCTCATGTAATGGGCGCGGACGAAGATCGGCAGGTCGGGCTGGAGGTTCCGCGCCGCGTCGACCACCGCGGCGCGTGTCTCCGGGTTCGGCGTGGTCACGACGAGGTAATCGGCCGTCTCGATGCCCGCCGCGTGAAGGACCTCGGCCCTGCGCGCGTCGCCATACACGGCGTTGCGGCCGATGTTCGTCAATTCGGTGACGGTGTCGATGCTCAGCTCGACGATGACCGAGCAGACGTTGAATCGGTCGAGGATGTCCACGGCCGTGCGGCCGACGGGGCCGTACCCCACGACGATCGCGCGGACGTCGCATTCGCGGGTCGGCTCTTTCGGGGCCTGCTCCCGGAGCGCTTCCCCACGCGCCTCGGCGCGGCGGTTCAACCCTCGCCAGAGCGTCGGGCGCCCGCGCAGCCATTCTTCGAGCGGATCCATGAGCCGGAACAGCAATGGATTCAGCCCGATCGAGGCGATCGCGCTCGCCACGAGCACGCTGCGCCCCTCGGCCGGGAAGAGGTCGACCTTGTGCGCCGTGTCGGCGAGGATGAACGAGAATTCGCCGATCTGCGCGAGCCCGATCGCCACCGTGAGCGCCGTCCGGACCGAATACCCGAGGACCACGACGACGACGAGCGCGGCGAGGGGTTTGGCGAGGAGGATGATGGCGAGGACCGAGAGGACGAGCCCCGGACGCGCGATGAGCGCGCGAGGGTCGAATTGCATGCCGACGGTGACGAAGAAGAGCACCGCGAAGGCGTCCCGCATCGGGAGGGCGTCCGCGGCGGCCTGGTGGCTGACCTTCGATTGTCCGACGACCATGCCCGCGAGGAACGCGCCGAGGGCCATCGACGCGCCGAAAATGACGGCGGAGCCCGTGGCGACGGCGAGCGCGACCGCGAGGACGGCGAGCGTGAAGAGCTCGGGGCTTCGCGAGCGCGCGACACGCGTGAGGAACCACGGGACGACGCGGGCCCCGACCACGAGCACGATCGCGATGAGCGCGGTGAGCTTCACGAGCCCGATGCCGATGATCCCGACCGCCTGGGCCGCGGAGGCGTGCGCGCCCCGCAGAGACGCGAGCACCGGAACCATGAGGAGAATGACGACCGTGAAGATGTCCTCGACGATGAGCCATCCGACGGCGACGTGGCCGTGGGGCGTTTCGAGCGCGTCGTGATCGGTGAGCATGCGGATCAGGACGACCGTGCTCGCCACGGCCACCGACATCCCGAGCACGAGGCCGGCCGAGGCGGACCAGCCGAACGCGAGCGCGACCGCGGTCCCGAGCACGGTGGCGAAGAGGCTCTGCACGACCGCGCCCGGCACGGCGATGCGCCGGACCTTGAGGAGATCGCCGAGCTGGAAATGCAATCCCACGCCGAACATGAGCAGGACGATGCCCACCTCGGCGAGCTGCCCGGCGAGCTCGAGGTTCGCCACGAATCCGGGCGTCTGCGGGCCGACGACGATGCCCGCGAGGAGGTAGCCGAGGATGGGCGAGGCGCCGAGCCGTCGCGTCACCATGCCGAGCAGGAGCGCCGCGAGGAGCCCGCCCGTCAGCGTGAGGATGAGGTCGTAGGCATGCATTCGTCCAGAGGACGAAGAGCAGGAGGCGGACCCGCGGAAAGGAACCCGACGAGCGAGCATCTTGGGGGCGATTTCGCCCGCTCGCTCGGCGCGTGGATCACGCGATGGCGCGCACCACGCCGCCGTCCACGAGGAGCGCTGCGCCCGTGGTGGCCGACGCGCGAACGCTGCACACGTAGGCGATCATCGCGGCGACCTCGTCCGGCGTGGCGAAGCGCTGGATGATGGAGGTCGGCCGCGCCGTGGCGAAGAACTCGCGCTCGACCGTGGCGGCGTCCACGCCGCGCGCCGCGGCGAGCTGCGTGACGAACGCGCCCACGCCCTCGGACGACGTCGGTCCGGGCAGGACGCTGTTCACGGTCACGCCCGTCCCGCGCAGCGTCTCGGCGAGGCCCTTCGCGACCGCGAGCTGCGCCGTCTTCGTCATGCCGTAATGGACCATCTCCGTCGGGATCTGGATCCCCGACTCGCTCGACACGAACACGATGCGGCCCCAGTTCCGGGCCCGCATGGCGGCCACGTAATGGCGCGAGAGCCGGATGCCGCTGAGCACGTTCGTCTCGAAGAACCGGAGCCAGTCCTCGTCCGGGATCTGTTCGAAAGGTTTGGGCTCAAAGATTCCCATGTTGTTGACGAGCACGTCGACGTCGGGGAGCTTCGCGATGAGCGCCTGGCATCCCGCCGCGGTCGAGAGGTCTGCTGCGACGCCGCTGATCGTCGCGCCGGGGAGCGCGCGCCGGAGCGCGTCCACGGCGCCCTGCACGCGAGCTTCGGTCCGTCCGTTCACCGTGACAACCGCGCCTTCGCTCGCCAGGGCGTGCGCCGTCGCGAGGCCGATGCCCGCGGTCGAGCCGGTCACGAGCGCCCGCTTCCCTGCCAATCCGAGATCCATGTCTTCCTCCTTGTTCGGGCGGATGCTAGCGCGCGCCGCGGCCACGCGCAGCGAGCGCGACGGTTTTGCCGGATCGGAGAGCCGCGCGAGCGAGGGGCCCTGCCTCGGGCGCCCGGCGCGCGGGCGTGAAAAGGGAGCCCGGGAGGGCGCGCACGCCGTTTGCCGGCGTCCCGGCATGGCTACACATCCGAAGCACGGGAGACCCGACGATCCGCTCGCCCGACAGCCGTCCGGCGGGACGCCGGGCGACATGCGCCGCGGCGAGCACACGCCCACGGGCCAGAGCCATTACCACGAGCTCGGCTTGAAGGAGCAAAAGTCACCGCTCGCGCCGCGGACCGGCTCGACCGCGGACGACGCGCCGATGGTCGACAAGAGCGACGCGAGCGCGCACCAGGCCGAGGGGCCGGGAGGAAAAGGGACGGGCGGAGGCGGAGGCGGCGCGTAACGGGTTTGTCTGACCGCGCCAAAAAAAGAGCCCCGGAGAGCAGGGAGGGAGACTGCTCTCCGGGGCCGTATTGATGTTCGCGATTCGCCTGCGGCGCGGGTGGGTCAGTGCGCCGGCGGAGGCGGCGGCGCAGGCGGCACGGGCGCGCTACGCGGCATGGGCATGGCATGCGGTCCCGGCGGCATGGGCGGCATGGGCGGCGCGGGCACGCCATGCAGTCCAGGCGGCGGAGGCGGAGCGGGCGGCGCGGGCGCGCCATGCAGCGCAGGCGGCGCGGGCGGCTCGGGCGGCGCGGCGTGCTTGGCCTTCTTGCGCGCCTTGCGAGCCTTCTTCTGCGCCTTCATGGCCTCTTCCTCGGCCTCGCGCGCCTCTTCGTTCGCGTCCTCGCGGGCTTGCTGCAAAACCTCGCGGGCAGTCTCCATGGCCCGGCGGCGGATCTCGGGCATCTGCTCGCGCACCTCGCGCAGCTGCTCCTCCATCTGCTCGCGCGCCTCTTCGAGCTCCTTGCGCGCCTCCTTGCGGGCCCGCTTGATCTCACGCTCGACGCACTTGCGCGTGTCCTCGTCGCGCACGTTCTTCCGCACGTCGGCGAGGGCTCGCTCGACCTCGGCGTCGAACTGCTCTTGCGAGGGGAAGGAGCGCTCGATCTGGTCGAAGTCGATGTCGACGTTCGGCGCCGGCACGTGGATGTGGATGCGCGGCCCACGCGCGACGGCGACCTCGTTCTCCTCGTCGTCCGCGTCCTGCTCCGCGGCGTCGTCGTCGTCGTCGTCGTTGTCGTTGTCGTCGTTGTCGTTGTCGTTGTCGTTGTCGTTGTCGTCCTCGTCCTCGTCATCCTGATCGACGGGCCCATGACGACCGTTCTGCCTGCGCGCGTGCTCCTCGCCGCGACGTTTTTCCGCCTTGGCGTGGTCCTTGGCCTTTCGCGTGTGCTTCGGCCCCTCGCAGACAGGCTCCTCGTCGTCGTCCGCGTCCTCGTCGTCGTCCTCGTCCGCGAGGGCGGCGGGCGTAGGCCTCGGGCTCGGCGCGGGGCCTTTCTTCGCGGCCGCCGTCGCCGGGGGCAAACCCTTCGCTTCGGCCACGCCGCAGGCGCAAGGCGCGAGCAGCGTGAGCGCGGTCAGGACGAACGCGACGATCGGCGCGGCCCACAGCGGCTTGCGCGGCTCCGCGGTCATGCCTTCGCCCCGTACGAGGCGCTCGACGCGCTGCCGGAGCTCGCTCGTCCCCGCCGCCATCGTCGGCACGGGCAGGCCCGTCATCGGCCGGTGCATCCAGCGCGCCACCTTCGTCAGGCACTCCGCGAGGTCGAGCGGACGCGCCGTGCGCCGCGCGGCCCAATCGTCCGCGAGCAGCTCCGCGCTCGCCGCGAGGCGATGCGCCGCCAGCCAGTTCAGCGGCTGGAAGAAGAACACGCGGCAAAACACGCTCGTCGCCAGCCGATAGAGCGGATCACGCCGCGCCACGTGGCCGAGCTCGTGCGCGAGCACGCTCTCCTGGGCGTCCGGGCCGAGCTCCTTGGTTACACGTTCGGGCAGACAGATTTCGGGATGACGAATACCGAGAGCCATGGGAACGTTCACTTTCTCGGACGCGCTGAGCAAGGGCGCCCGCATGCAAATGGGCTCGCGCGCGGCGAGCGTGGCGAGGACGTCGCCGAGCGGCCCGCCTTCGAGCCTTCGCCGACCTTCGAGGCGCTTGCGCAGGGCCATCCAGGCGCGCCCGAGCGATCCGAGCAAGAAGAGCGCGCCGAGCGCCCACCCGGCCACGAAGACGTGGGACCACGAAAGGAAGGACGCGCGCGCGGGTTTTGCGGGCAGCGTCGCTTTCGCGAAGGGCCGGACGATCGTGGCGTTCGTCGAGGTCACGACGACGTGCGTCGCGGGGCCCATGTCCGTCGCCACGACAATCTCGGTTGCGCGGGGCATTTCGCGCTCGATCACGCGGGCCGTGGGCGCGGGCTCCGCGAGTGAAATGGTCCCGCCGACGGGCCGGAGCGACGCCGCCGTCTGCACGGTGGCCGTGACGAGCCCGCCGACGAGGGCGACGCGCCACGCGAGCTCCTGCCAATCGGGGCGATTCCGCGACAAACGATCGACCAGCCACGCGCCCCCGAGAAGGACCGTGCTGTGTATCAGGTACGTGACCAACCATCCCACGAAGGTGTTCATCGCTTCCCTTCCTTCTTGGCCGCGGCGATCATTCGTTCGAGCTCCGACAGCTCGTCGGGGCGTATCTCGTGGCGCGCGATCAGGTGCGATACGAGCGCCACGGGATCTCCCCGGAAGAGGCGCTCGGTCAGGTCGGAGACCATGCCTCGCGTGACCTGATCCTCGCTCACCGTGGGCCGATAAATGAATTTCCGGCCCTCCGCGCGGTGCGCCACGACGCCCTTCTCCTCCATCTTCTTCAGCATGGTGGCGATGGTCGTGGGCGCGAGACCACGCTCCGATAACAAGGCCTGGTGCACGTCCGTGACGGTGGCCTCGCCAATCTCCCAGAGCACTCGCATGATCGCGAGCTGCAAATCACCGAGGTGCGTGAGCCTCTGCCCCCCCTCGGCTTCGTCCTCGAATCCGTCCTTGCCCTTGTCTTTGTTCGACACGTGCTCCTCGTTGACTACTACCTGGGTAATACTACCCGGGTAGTTGATGGAGGGCAAGGAAGATCCTCCAAACCTGGAACGTCGGGATCCTGCTTGCGGGTCGTCAGCCGATGCGCCGCACGACCGCGCGCGTGCCCGGCGCGTCTCCCGCGAGGACGGCGTTTCGGGTCGACGTGCCGCGGTAGGGGCCGCCGTCCTGCGGACGCGCCTCCATCGGGAGCGTGCGCGAGACGCCGTGGATCGAGAATGCATGCGTGTCGCGCACCTCGGCGCGGATCACGCAGAGCACCTCGACGGTTTGTCCGGACGATATCTGCACGAATTGCCCTTCTTCGCGGCGCGATCGGTCCACCTCCATCTCGCGCAAGAGGGCGCGCATGCGCGGGCCGACGCGCGAGAGGAAGCCGGAGACGCTCACGCGCGAGGGGCGGTCGACGACGAGGGGCGAGAGATCGAACGAGAGCACGACGGGCGGGCCTTCGTCGGGGATGACGGCGAACTCGATCGCCTCGCACGCGTGGAGCGCCGGGGGTTTGTCGAGCCAGATGGCGCGGAGCACGGCGCCGTCGGGCGGGACGTCGGGCCCGAGCGGCACCACGCGGCCGCGCACACGGCGGACCTGACCGAGGGCCGCGCCGCGAGGTTCGAGGGGGAGCACGTCGGAGGAGCCCGCGAAGAGGCCTGGAGCGTCGCCGCCGTCGCCGTCGAAGGGTGGCGCGAGCTTGCGGGCGGCGCTCGCCGGTTCGCCCGAGAAGACGCCGAACATGCGCTCGAAGAGGCCGCGCTTTTCGAGGTACGTCGCTTCGAGCACGCGGCCCTGAGCCGCGACGTCCGCTTCGGCGCGGAGGTCTCGCTCGACGAGCGCGTCGCCCTCGACGAGCTGCACGTACGCGTGCCGGAAATCACGAGGCCACCCATCGGTCCCTGCTTTCGTGGGCGCGCGGCGCGCGGCCTCTCGGCGGCGACGTCGTGACGACGAGGACATGGCCTCTATCTTCGCACGGGTCCCGGCGCGTCGCCCCGGTTCCGCTATCCTGCGGCCGCCCATGGCCCTGACCGCGACCATCTACCACCTGCACGTGAACCTCTCCGACGTGGATCGGGGGGTCTACGAGACCCTCGATCTCCGCCTCGCGCGCCACCCGTCGGAGAGCATGCGTTATTTGCTGACGCGTACGATCGCGTACTGCCTCAGCTACGAGGAGGGCATTGTGTTCAGCAAGGAAGGCCTCTCCTCCACGGAAGAGCCGCCCGTGCTGATTCGTGATCCCACGGGGCTGCTCGTCGCCTGGATCGATGTCGGATCCCCCTCGGCCGAGCGCCTGCACAAGGCCGCCAAGGCCGCGCGCCGCGTCACGCTCTTCACGCACGCGTCGCTCGCGCAGCTCCAGCGCGAAGCATCGTCGCGCGCCATTCACAAGGTCGAGTCGATCGAGGTTTGGCGAATGGAACCGACGTTCCTCGACGCCCTCGAAGCCAAGGTCGATCGGAATACGAAGCTCGACCTGCTCCGGGACGACGAACAGCTTTACGTCACCATCGGCGATGACGTGGTCTCCGGGACGATCACGCGCGGGTCTCTCGTCGAAAGGTGACGAGGCCGCGATGTCGGCTCACTTCACACAATCGCAGCAAAGGCCGTCGGCCACGCTGGAGAGCGCCTTGTCGAGGCCGGCGGCGTCGCTCGCTTGCAAGTAGAGCACGTCCCCGTTCGGGTCCTTGGCGACGAAACCGCCGGGCCCCTCCTGGCAGCCCGCCGGGAATCCCTTGGCCGTCTGCCCCGCGCACGCCATGTCGTTGAGGAACGCGGCGCCGACGCCGCCCGGCTGAATGGCGCCCTCCGCGGAGAAGCCGACGACGAACGTGCGGATCCCCGACGCCGCGAGCTGCTGCACGATGGGCAGCGGGGTCGGATCGGGGCAGGACTGGTCCCAGTCCGCGCCGTCGGTCACGAGCACGACGTATTGGTCGCGGCCGGGCGTGACGCTCTTCAAGAGATGGTCCGTCGCCGTGAAGAGCGCCTGGCCCGTGGGCGTGCTGATGCAGAGGTGGGTGGTGGCCGGATCGAGGTATTGCTGGATGGCGGCGCCGCTCCCGAGGGCGGGCGCCACGACGATCTCGCCGTCCTGGCAGAATGGATTCGTCGCCTGCTTCGAATCCGTGACCCGCTCGGCGAGCGTGATGCACGTGCCGCCGCCCGGGTCCCTCGGCCAGAGCTCGAGCCCGTACCGCGCGTGCGTGTCGCGGGGCGGGGCGACCATCTTCTCGATCGCGGTGACCGCCTGGTACCATTTGCTGCTCGCATACTCGGGCCCGTCCGTGGGCGTCTCGCCGTTCGGGGTCTTGTGCATCGTGAGCGTGCGGTCGAGGGCGATGAGGATTTCGGGCGGATCACACGTGTCGCCGCAATTGCAGCAGAGCTTTCCGCCGATCGATTTCAGCGCGAGGGCGAGCTCGGTCGCGTTGCCGGCCTTGAGGTAGAGCGGCGCGCCCGTGGGGTCGGTGGATACGAAGTTCCCATTGCCGTCGTCGGTGCAGGAAGCCGGGAACCCCTTCGCGGTGCCGCCGGCGCAGGCCATGTTGTTGAGGAACTCGGCGCCGACGCCGCCGGGCTGGATGTCGCCGGTCGCGGAGAAGCCGACGACGTACGTCTTGATGCCCTTTTTCATGAGGGCCTGCGCGATCGGCAACGGATTCGGCTCGGGGCAGGACTGGTCCCAGTCCGCGCCGTCGGTCACGAGCACGACGTATTGCTCGCGCCCGGGGACCGCGATTCCCTGCAGGTGCTGCTCGGCCGTGAGCAGCGCATTGCCGGTGGGCGTGGTCGTGCAGAGCGTCGTCGTGGCCGGATCGAGGAGCGCTTGAATGGCCGCGCCTTGATCGAGGCCCGGGGTGATCAGGACCTCGCCCTCCTGGCAGGTGGGGTTCGTCGCCTGCTTCGTATCGAGCACGCGCTCGGCGAGCGTGATGCAGGCGCCGCCGCCCGGGTCCTTGGGCCAGAGCTCGACGCCGAACCGAATGCCCTTGTCGAGCGGGGGCGCGACGAGCTGCTCGACGGCGGTGATCGCCTGGAACCATTTCGAGCTCTTGTAATCGGGCCCGTCGCTCGGTGTCCCGCCTTCCGGGGTCTTGTGCATCGTCAGGGTCCTATCGAGGACGACGAGGACGTCGGGCGGATCGCAGACGTCCGGCCCGCCGCCGCCGGAGCCGCCGGCGGCGATGAACCCGCCGACGCCGGGGTCGGCGCCCGTGCCGCCGGAGCCGCCCGAGGCGGTGGCGTTCGAGGAGGCGCTGCCGGACGAGGTGCCGCCATTGCCGCCACACGAAGCGGCGAGGGAAATGGCGAGGAGAGGGAGAGCGAGGGAGCCAAGAAGGATGCGGGAGAGCATGGCAAAGGCTACCTCGGTCCCCGGGGATTCGACCACCCCTCCTTTTTTCGTGCGCCCCCTTGACCCTCACGTCGCGTGAGGGCCTAGAGTCCCGTTCGTGGCTGCTGGAGAGCACAAGGACAAGGGCGCGAAGAAGCGCACGTGGAAGGTGGGAGAGCTGGCGAAGGCCACGGGGACGTCCATCCGGACGCTCCACTGGTACGACGAGATTGGGCTGCTCTCGCCGTCCGACCATTCACGGGCGGGGTATCGGCTTTACGGGGAGGAGGACGTGGCCCGGCTTCAGCAGATTTTATCGTTGCGGCAGCTCGGCCTGTCGCTCGACGAGATCCGGGACCTGCTCGCGCGGCCCGACGTCTCGCCGCTCTCCATCGTCCGCATGCACATCACGCGTTTGCAAGAGCAGATGGAGCTCACCCGGAAGCTCCTCGGCCGCCTGGAGGCGCTCGCCTCCTGGTTCGCCAAGAGCGAGCGCGTATCGGCCGACGAACTTTTGAAGACGATCGAGGTGATGAACATGTTCGAGAAATACTACACGAAGGAGCAGCTCGCGGAGCTCGAGGCGCGACGACAGGCATTCGGCGAGGAGGCGATGCAGGCCGTGCAAGCGGAATGGCCTGCGCTGATCGCGAAGGTCCGCGCGGAGATGGAGAAGGGCACGCCGCCCGAGGATCCGGCCGTGCAGGCGCTCGCAGGGCGCTGGAGGGAGCTCGTCGAGATGTTCACCGGGGGAAACCCCGGGATCCGTCAGTCGCTCGAAAACCTCTACAAGAATGAGCCCGGCCTCGCGGCGCAGCAGGGCCACGACCCGGCGCTCGCCGATTACGTGAGCCGGGCGCAGGCCGCGCGAAAGGGAGGCTCGAGCGCATAATGAACCTCGGGGTGTGGTCGCGTGATCACTCGCGCGATCACACCCCGAGGGAAGGTCGCTTCGCGATCCGCGCTCAATGGTTTTTTCCGAGGTGGAGCCCCGGCAGCCCGTCGAGGCTCGTCAGGTTCTTTTTCTCCATGTACTCGCGCATTCCTTCCGGGCCCTTGCGATCGGCCCAATCCGCGAGCTGCGTGCGTTCCCCGACGAACTCGTACAGGGGCACACCATAACCACACGACGTCGAGATCCGCGTCGCCTCGATGCGCACGATCGCCCGTTCGCCCCCGCGCGGCGGGCCGAAGGGCTCGCGCAGGGCGGGGAAGTGCGGATGGTCGGGCTCGAAGGCCTCGGCGCGGCCGTGGATCCGCAGAATGCGCGGCGGGCCATCGAATGCGCAGAAGAGCAGCACGATGCGCCCGTTCTCGCGGGCGTGGGCGATCGTCTCGACGCCGCTCCCCACGAAATCCAGGTACCCGAGCGTGCGCGGGCCGAGCACGCGCAAGGTATCGTGACCTTTGGGCGAGAGGTTCACGAAGCCGTCCCCGGCGAGCGGCGCCGTGGCGACGAAAAAGACGTGTTGTCGCTGGATGAACTCGATGAGATCGTCCTCGAGGCTGTCGTAGAGTTTTCCCACGACGGACGAGGGTAGCAGACTCCGCCCGCTCCATGGTACGCAGGGGCGATGGATCCCTCCGAGGACTGGCTCCGCCGCTGGCACGATCGTCGTGCCGGGGCCACGTCGCGCGCGTTCTTGCGCGCAAAACCTTCGACCTACGAATGGCTCGCCGGGCACGCGCAGCCGGGCGATCGGGTGCTCGATCTCGCGTGCGGGGACGGCGCGCTCCTCGCGCTGATCCGCGAGCGGGGCGCCCTCGGCGCCGTGGGGATCGATATGAGCGAGGGCGAGCTTTCCGCGGCGCGCGAGCGGCTCGGGCCGGAGGCGAACCTCGTCCGGGGGCGGGCGCAGGCGCTGCCCTTCGAGGATGCTTCGTTCGACCTCGTCACGTGTCACCTCGCGCTGATGTTGATGCGCCCTGTCGAGGAGGCCCTCGCCGAGGTTCGCCGCGTCTTGCGGCCCGGCGGCACCTTCGCGGCCATCGTGGGCGGCGGCATGGTGGGGCCGGCCGAGGATGCATGGTCCCGGATGGTGCAGCGGATCCGCGAGGAGCCCTTCGACGGGCCGTCGATCGGCGACCGGCGAGCCTTCAGCGAAGAAGGGCTCCGGGAGCTGCTCCAGCCCTTCGCGAACGTGCGGATCGAGTCCCTTTTCGTCGATCTCGCGGGCACGCCGGAACAGGTCCTCGCCGCGTTCCGGGAGACCTACGACGCCGATCGCATCGCGCCTGCGCGCCTCGCTGCGATCGAAGAGGCCTTGCTCGCGGATTGGCAGGCCCTCCTGCGGCCGGACGGAATGCTGCCCTGCTCGCTGGGGACGAGGTGGATCACAGCCACGACGGAGGCTCCTCGATAGCCGCGATCCTTGCGCCCGCGTGAATACTCGGGCAGCCTCTCGCAACGCACGGTTCGTCCCTTGAGCCCCACCGCACGCAGCCGGATTCCGCTCTCGCTGCTCGCCGCGCTCGTCCTGCACGCGGCGGGGCTCCTGCTCGTGCGCGTCGTTCCGCCCCGCCCCCTCGAACTGTCGACGATCGCGAATGCCTTCGAGCGGTCCCCCGAGCTCTGGATCGAGCTCCGCCCGGTCGAGCCCGCCTCGTCCGTGGAGCCCCCGCGCGGCGCCCTCGAAACGCCCCCGGCCCCCGAGTTCGCGCCCCGCGTGACGGCCCTGCCGCAACGCACGACGTCGGGGGAAGAGCCCGAGCCCATACCGTCGGCGCCGAATGCGGTGCTTCCCCCGAGCCCCGCGTCGCCATCGGCCGGTTCTTCCGATTACGACAGACCTCCGGACGAACCCCCGCGCGCCGGCGCCCTTCCTGCGCTCGCCGGTCCGCCGATCTGGGCGGTTCCGGGCGCCATGCCCCGCGAGGCCGCCCCGACGCCCGCGCCCATTCGACCGACGGCCCAGGCCGTCGCCGCCGGCAGCGTCGAGCAGGCGAGGTTCCCCGCGGCCGGGACGCTTGCATCGGCCGTCACGGAGCAGGTCCGGTCTTCGAGCACGCCCCCCGATTCCATGGGCACGTTCCTCCTCACGCTCGACGCGCGCGGGCAAATTGCTTCCGTCGACGTGATCGCGGCCAAGGGCGGCGATCGCAAAGAATGGGAGCGAATTGCCCGCGCGGTGAAAGAGCAACTGGCCGGCCGCGTGTTTCCGATGCCGCACGCGTTCGCCGGCGGCGGTCGCGTGTTCGTGGGCGTGAAGAGCCAGCTCGTCTTGCCCACCGGCACGAAGGAGAGCGTCTCGAACCCGAAGCCCGCCCTGATCGGCGGTGGCAAGGGCATCATCACGCTCCCCGGCGTGCATGACGATCGATTGACGGCCCCCATGACGAGCACGGACTTGCCCGCGGACGCCGTCATGATCGGCTTCAAATTCGATTTCGATGTCACGAGCATCGGGGCGAAGCGGCGGCGTGTCGTGCACACGCAGGTCCACGCCGAGCCTGTCGGCGCAGCTCTGCCGCCCAGCGCCTCGCCTTGAAGGCGATGTTCAGGGGGTGGGCGTGCCGAGGTTCAGGAAGGTAATCAGCTTCAGCGTACGGCGCTTGATCTTCCAGGCGCCATTGACGCGGATGACCTCGTCCTCGTAGGTGCCATTGGCCACGTCGATCGTGCCGTCGGAGAGCACGTGCGTCGCGTGCAGGTACGACGTCATCGTGGCCTCGTCCTCGTCGTTCACGTTGATGTTGAAGCTGCCCATGAGGTGCTGGGTCGCCGTGTAGCCGCTCGTGGTGAACACGCCGGAGACGAAGTCGGCCCAGTCGTTCGCGCCGGTCGAGGTCGAGCTCGGCGGGCCATTGAAGGGCGTCCCCGGGAAATAGACCGCGAGCTCCGCATCGCTCGTGAAGCAACCAGCGTAGATATCCTTGCCGGCCTGCAGATCGCCGCGCCCGATCGCGTCGGTCCCGAGCGCGTAGCAGACTGGAAGCTTGGCGATTTCGAGCTCCGCCGAGAGCTTCCACCCGTTCGGCGTGGGGGAGATGAATCCTGCGAACAGCGTCACGGCCGCGGCGGCGGTCGCCACCGTGAGAGCCACCTTCGCGCGCTGCGACATCGATGCGAACGAGGTCTTGGTCATATGGGCCTCCTTCATGGACGTATGCCCCGATTGTTCCAGATAACCCCGCTTCCATGCGCGACACAAGAGCCATCGTGCGAGAGCAGGCTTTCGTTTCGCTTGTGCGTCAAACGGCTGGCGTTTTCTGTAAGACGCACGGCGCAAATCCAGACCACGAGCCGAACGCCTGGATTGACAACGGTTCTCCCGGAGGAGCAATGTCCATCCGGCGCATGGAAACCGTCCGAGACGTACGTCCGCTTGCGTATGAGCGCTTCTTCGAGACCTCCGGCGACCTGCTCTGCGTGCTGGATCGAGAGGGGCGCTTCGTGCAGGCCAACCGGGCGTTTCGCGACGTGCTCGGGTACGTGGAGGAGGCGCTCGTCGGGCAGCCGTTCGCCGCGATCGTGCACCCCGAGGAGGCCGCCGAGGTGCGGGCGTTTTTCGAGGGCGGCGGGGAGGGGGACGCGACGCTCCGCATCACGAAGCGGCTTTTGCATCGCGATCTCAGCCCCCGAACGGTCTCCCTCTCGCTCCGGCGCGTGGCCGAGGACGCGGCGATCTACGGGACCGGGCGCCAGGTGTACGAGCACGAGAGCGCGGACGCGGGCCGAAGGCACGAGGACGTGCTCCAGAAGATGCAGGCGACGGCCCGGGTCGGCGGCTGGGAGGTCGACAATCGGACCGGGGACCTTTACTGGACCGAGGAGACCTACCGCATTCACGAGGTGCCGGCGGGGTTCCGGCCGATCCTCGAGACGGCCATCAATTTCTACACGCCCGAGGCGATCCCCGTCATCACGGCCGCGGTCGAGGGCTGCATGCGAGGGGAGGGGTACGACCTCGAGCTGCAGATCCTCACGGCGACGGGAAAACGTCTATGGGTGCGCGCCTCGGGCCATCCGGTCTTCGAGGACGGGAAGGTGATCCGGCTGATCGGTGCCTTCCAGGACATCGACGATTTCAAGCGTCGCGAGATCGAGCTGCAAGAGAAGCTCGCGATCATCGAGGAGCAACGCTCGGCCATTCACGCGATGTCGGCGCCGATCATCCAGGTATGGGACGGCGTGCTCGCGCTGCCGGTCGTGGGCATGCTCGACGAGGCGCGCGCGTCCGAGATCACCGGGCGCATGCTCTCCGCGGTGGTGTCGCAGGCGGCGAAATACGCGATCCTCGATCTGACCGGCGTGGAGAGCGTCGACGAGGCGACGGCCGATCACGTGGTGCGTATCATTCGCTCGATCCAGCTCCTCGGCGCGCAGAGCATCGTGACGGGCATCCGGCCGGCCGTGGCGCAGACCTTGATTTCGCTCGGAGCCGGGTTCGCCGGCGCGCGCACGGTCTCGAACCTCCGCGAGGCGATCAAGCTCTGCATGCGCGGGAAATGATTCACACCTCGGCTCGAAGGAGCCACGCCTCGTAGGCGGGTACGCCGAGGCCCGCGAGCGACGGGAGGATCACCGTGTCGATGCGGTGATGAAAGGCCTCGCTGCGGGCGCGCGCGGGCGCGAGGCCGAGGCCTGCGGGGAGCGAGGTCTCCTCCGCATCGGAATTGGATGCGCCGTGCGCGCGATCGTAGTGGGCGAACGTCTGCGCGAGGTCGGCCGCCAGCCATTCCTGCTCGTCGTCCGTGAGTCGCGGCAAGACGAGGCGCGCGAGCGCCCAGCCGAAGCGGTCGTGCAGGATCTCGTCGCGGAGCAGGATTCGCAGCACCGCCGCGATACAAGGGTTTTTCGCGTCGGCCAGGAGGACCCGCAGAATGGCGACCGAGGCCGACTCGCCGACGCAGAACATCGACGTCGTCCAGCGCGCCACGAAGAGGTGGGCGGGCAGGTCGCCGCGGTGGAGGCGGAGATCGTTTGGCTTCAAAGTGATGCCCGCGTGCCCACCGAGCGCGTCGGCCACGCGCGCGCAGAGCTCGGTGTGCCGGGCCTCGTCGGAGAGCAGGCGCGACGCCGCGGTCGTCACTTCGAGCGGCAAGCCCACCTCGCCGAACCGCGCGACGAGCTCGCCGAACACGATCATCGACCGGTACTCGGCGACCGTCCGCGCCGCCCACGCGCTCCGGGCGATCTCCACGGCTTCCGCGTCGAGATCGTCGGTGCTCAAACGATCCCAGGGCGGCACCTCGTAGCCGCGATCCAGCATGCGACGGTGGAGCGTGCCGAAGAGGCGCTCCGTCGTCCCGAGGGGAACCGGCGTTCGCATGGCGGGTCGAGTTTGTCGGGGTCAGCGCTGGTCGGGCGCCGTGTTGATCGTCTGGCCGGGATCGGGCGGGTGGAGCTTGGCTCCGCCGTCCGAGGGCTTCGGTGTGTTGACGTGGTGGGGCGTCGGGCCTGGCCCCGTCGTCGTGTCGGGCGGCGGCTGCTCGGGCTGCGTCGTCGGGGCCGGCTCGTTGATCGTGGGCCGCGGTTCGGGCGGCCGCTCGTTGATCGTCTCCTCGGGCGGCCTCCGATCGTTGATGATCGGCTTCGCGCATCCGGCCGCCGTCGTGGTGAGGGCCGCTGCGGCCAGGAGTCGCGCCCGGATGCGTGCGAGGCGTGCCGGATCGATGGACATGATTCTCCGAGGCTACCTGCACGCAGCCCGGACGAGCAAGCCCGTTCCGGTGGTCATGCCGGCGTCCATGGCCGTATCCGGACCCTCGACGGTGACCTCGAGCGTGTCGCCTTCGACCCGCACGTGCACGCGGAGCGGCGCTTCGCGGTTCGCGCCGTGCTCCATGACTTCCGTGACCATGTCGATGACGGCCACGTTGGCCTCGGAGCCGATCTGCCGCGAGAAAAACATCTTCAGCAGGTCGAAGTGGAAATTGCCGACGAGCCCCGCCGCGTCTCCCGCGATGTGTTCGAGCGGGGCGATGGTCAGCGAGAAGGCGATGGCCGTCTGTTTGGGATTCCCCCCGGCCATGGAGAACGTCATTTTCCGGACCGTCATCGCTTCACCCCGCGGACTCTCATCCCGAGGTTACCATGCGCCCGGCGGCGCCGAGAAAAATCGACCTCGCCGTGCCACGCGACGGCGAAGCGAGCGCCGAGCGCGTGATCCTCAAGCCGCCTTCTTGCGGAGCGGCCCCTCCTTCTTTCCTTTTTCGAGATCCCGTTTTGCTTTCCGCCGCGTCCGCTCCTTGGCTTCGCCCGGCGCGGGCGGCGGTACGGCCACGCCGGCGCGGCGCGCCTTGGAGAGGCCGATCGCAATGGCCTGCCGGGGGTTCTTCACCCCGTGTTTGCCCTCCTTGACGTGCTCGATCTCCTCGCGGACGAACTCGCCGGCCTGCGTCGTGGGAGCTTTCCCCTCGCGCTGATCTTGCCGGGCTCGCTCGATGGTCTTTTTCTCGGGCATGGGGCGGCCTCCGCGTATCGACTGGGGCCCGCCGCCGCCGTCCGCAAGGCGCTCGCTGCTCACGTCGGGAATTGCGTGAAGACCTTCGCCACGATCGGGTGCGTCTCGGCACGCTCCGCGGCGGCGATGCAGCGAGGCGCGACCTCGCGGATCTTTTCGCGCCCGGGGCGCCAGCGGGAGATCATCGCCGCGTACACGTCGAGGATCGTCATCGACTCGCCCAGCAAATAGGTCCCGGGCGAGATCCCCTGCTCGATGACGCGCCAGCAATCGAGCGTCCGCTGCACCGTCGCCGCCTTGAGCTCCTTTTGCGCGCCCTCGTCCTTCACCCACCGCGCGGGGAAATCGCCGACGGTGTACATGGGATAGATGCTCGACACGAAATAGACGAGCCAGCGCAGAAACACCGGCCTCTTCGGGTCACCGGGCGGCGGGGCGAGGTTCGTTTGCGGGTGTCGTTCGAGCAGCCAGAGGAGGATGGCCGCGCTCTCGGTGAGGACCGTGCCGTCCGAGAGCACGACGGTCGGCACTTGCGCGAGGGGGTTCAGCGCGCGCAGCTCGTCGAGCGCAGGGCCGGGCGTCCAGGGCTCGACCTCCCGGCGCTCATAGGTTTCTCCGAGGAGCTCACACGCGGCCTCGATCACCACCGAGCCACAACCCTTGCATCCGTGAATCGTCAGCATGGGCGCGTTGTCGCGCGGTTTGTCGAGCGATGCAAGCGCGGCAAGCGGCGAGAGCGTGCGCAGTGCCTTGACCTTGCTCGCGCGCGACACATGCTCGCGACTCGCTCCCGCGGGAGGGAAGGAGGACCCCTTTGGATCTGGATCCGATATTCTTGCAGCGCGCGCTCGAGCTTCGTTCCAACGCGACCGGTTATCATCTGGGGCGAGAGCTCGAAGCCTGGGCGAGGCCGCGCGTCGTCCTGGAATTGCCGGGCGACGAGATCGACGTCCTTTCCTTCGCGCGCGCCGGGCGCTGCGAGGCGACGTATCGCGAGGACATCCACAACGACATCGGCCTGCACTGGGCCAAGCGCGGCCGGCTCGAGCACGAGCAGGGGACCTCATGGCTCCGGGTCACCTGGGAGGGGCACGCGCTCGAAGTGGTCAAATTGTCCTATTCGCACGGATATTCTCGCGAGGTATCTCATTTCATCGTGGCGGAGCACATCGACACGGCGCGCGCGTTCGCGACGGCCCTGGCCGATTTCTGCGCGCTCCCCCCGGACGCGATGCTCGTGTTCTCGAACGGGTGCTGGAGCCGGGATCGGTCCGGTTTCGCGGCGATCCAGCACGCCCGCGCCGAGGACCTCGTCTTCGCGCCGGGGTTTTTCGAACGCATCCTCGGCGACGCACGCCATTTCGTCTCGAGCCGCGAGACCTATGCGAAATACGGCCTCGCGTACAAGCGAGGGTTGCTCTTCGCCGGGCCCCCTGGAAACGGAAAAACGGCTTGCATCCGCGTGCTCTTGCGCGAGCTCGGGCTGCCTTGCCTCGTCGTCCGGAGCTTCCAGTCACGGTATGGCGAGGTCGAGCAGAACGTCGCGAGCGTGTTCTCCAAGGCCAAGCGGGCCGCGCCATGCGCGCTCGTGCTCGAGGATCTCGACGTCCTCGTCCGCGGCACGGCCCTGTCCGCGCTGCTCAACGAGCTCGACGGCCTCGGCGGCGATACCGGGATCTTGACGCTCGCGACGAGCAATCACCCCGAGCAACTCGACCCGGCCCTCGTCGACCGTCCGAGCCGCTTCGATCGCGTCTATCGCTTCGAATCTCCGGCGCCGGCCGAGCGACGCCGTTATTTCGAGCGGTGGAACGAGCGACTCGAGGCCGATCTGCGCCTCGACGCCGCGATCATCGCCGATCTCGTGGAGCGCACGGGGGATCTGTCGTTTGCGTTCCTGCAGGAGCTCATCGTCAGCGCGATGGTCCGATGGGTGGCCGAGCCACACCGCCACCCCATGCCCGAGCTCCTCCGCAGCGAGCTCGATTCGCTCCTCGCGCAGCGCCGCACGGCCGCGGCGTCGCCGTCTCCGCCGCAGCGTAGCGAGCCTTAAGGGCTACACTTCCAGACCTCGTTCAGGTCCTTGGCGAGGGAGTACAGGGCCACGTTGGCGTGCTCGTAAAACCCGTTCGCGTACGGGTTCGGGCAACCCGCCATTCGTTTGGCCTTGCTCACCTGATCCGGCACCTCGCTGTGCCAGAACCAGAGCTGGTAGATAGGAATGAAGATCTTCCACGGCTTGAAGTTCTCGTCCTGCGTGTAGGCCTGCAGCTCGCTCAGCATGGCCCACGCGACGTAGATGCCGTAGAAGCAAAAGAAGCTGAAAATGAGGACCATCGTCGGGTCGCGCGTCGTGCCCTTCGGGCCGACCGCCCCGCCGTACCCCACGGGCGCCATGCCGAACTGGGCCGGGACGACGTAGTTGCCGAACCCTTGCGGAGGCCCCCATCCCTGCTGCTGCTGCTGCTGCGGTGGTGCTCCCCATCCTTGTTGCTGCGCGCCGGGATACCCCTGCTGCGCGCCGGGATACCCCTGCTGCGCGCCGGGATACCCTTGCGGCGCGCCCCATCCCGGGGGCGGAGCAAGGCGATTGCCGCACTTGATGCACGCGGGCGCGCCGTCGTCGTTCGGCGTACCACAGGTCGGACAGAACACGCGAAAGCCTCCTCGGTCCAGGCCACGCAGGCGGCGCGGACGCCGGAGAGCGTACCGGGGAAGCGCGCGGTTCACAAGCGGGAGATGGCCCTGGCCACGCGGGTCTGGTCAGCTACCCGGAGGAGGTCGTTCGTTCATGAAACACTTGCACGGAAAGCCGCGCGCCTTCGCCTTCGTCGGGCTCGTCGGGAGCCTCGCGTTCGGCGCGGGCTGCGCGGACGAGCCCACCCCGCGCTCCACGGCCGCCCCCGCGGCGGCGTACGAGGTCGTGCCGCAATGGCTGAAGCCGCCGGCCGGACAGACCCTCGGCGAGGCCGTCGGGATCGGCGTGGACTCGCACAACCACGTCTTCGTCTTCCATCGCGCGGATCGGGGCTGGGGCAACGAAGAGATCATCGACAAACCCACGATCTGGATGGTCGAGGCCGATTCGGGCGAGGTGCTCGCCTCGTGGGGGGAAAACGTCTTCCTCGTGCCGCACGGGCTCGGCGTGGACAAGAACGATCACGTCTGGGTGACCGACGTCGGCCTCGATCAGATCCTCGAGTTCACCCACGACGGCGCGCTCCTCCAGACCATCGGAAGGGGGCACGAATGAGGCCCCGCGAGCGCTCCGTGCGCCCTTGGTTTTGCGTGCTCCTGCCGGCGCTGCTCGTCGCGTGCGGCGCCCCGCCCGACGAGTTCGGCAAACCCACCGACGTGTTTCTCGCGCCGAACGGCGAGCTTTACGTTTCGGATGGGTACGAGAACACCCGCGTGGCGCGGTTCGACGTGCACGGCATGTTCCTCGACGCGTGGGGGGATCCGGGCGGCGAGCCGGGGCATTTCGACATCCCGCACGGCATCGCGTCCGACGGAAAGGATCGGCTCTACGTCGCGGATCGCGGCAATGCGCGGCTGCAGATCTTCGACCTCGAAGGCACGCTGCTCGACGTCTGGAGCGGGCCCGAGATCGGACGGCCGTGGGGCGTCGAGGTGGCCCCGAACGGGCACGTCTTCGTGATCGACGGCGGCGACCAGCTCGAAGAGGCGCCGTCGGGGCGCGCGCTCGAGCTCGATCGTGACGGCAAGGTGATCACGAACTGGGGCCGCTTCGGCCACGAGGAGGGGCAGTTCGACACGGGACACGATATCACCGTCGGGCCGGACGGCAGCGTGTACGTGGTCGAGCAGGTGGGGCGA
The DNA here is from genome assembly GCF_029946515.1 of Polyangium sp. 6x1. Lineage (GTDB taxonomy): Bacteria > Myxococcota_A > Polyangia > Polyangiales > Polyangiaceae > Polyangium. The sequence goes on along the minus strand of NZ_JARZHH010000001.1, from coordinate 509,185 downwards.
CGCGTGCAGAAGTTTCGCCCGAAAATGTGATGCCCTGCCTCCTGCGGGCGCCTCTTTCCCCGCGGTCCGGGCCTTGGTAGATTCACCCCTGTGACCCTGCGCGTCCTGCTTTTGTTCTCCGTGACGGGCCTGCTGACCGGCTGTGGGGCGGCTCCTTCCCCGCCGTCCACGCCTCCGCCCCCCGCGCCCGACGCGGCTCCGGACAAGGGCCGCATGGTGATCATCCACGGCGCCGGCAATGGCCAGGATTCCGAGAAGATCACCTCGCACGAAGAAAGGTGCGCGAAAAACGACCTCGCGAGCTGCCATGCGCTCGGGCTCGCCCTGATGACGCCGAAGGACAAGGCGGGGGAGAACAACAAGCGCGCGTTCGCGGCCTTCGAGAAGGGGTGTCAGGGCGGGTATGCGGCGAGCTGCAACGGCCTCGGGGTGATGTACATGCAGGGAATGGGGGCGACGCGCGATGTGGTGCGCGCGATGGAGCTTTACAAGAAAGCCTGCGAGGGCGAGGTGAGCACCGCGTGCCTGCACGTGGCCATGGCGTACGAGGCGGGGCGCGACGTCGCGGCGGATGGGCCGGCGGCGATCCGTTATTACGAGAGCGCGTGCGCCCTCGGCGCGTCGCAAGGCTGCCAGACGGCGGCGAAGGCGTTCGCGGCGGGGGACAGGGTCACGCGGGATCCGGAGAAGGCGCGCAAGCTGTACGACCGCGGCTGCCAGGAAGGCGACGAGGAGGCGTGCACGGAGCGCGACAAACTCGGGGTGGGGCAAGGGCATGGATCGAGGTAAATCGCGCGAAGCGCCGCCGGGAAACGACGACATGAAGGACACCGCGGAGACGGCGGACCTTCATCCTTTCTCGCCGGGAATCGTCATCGCCGGCAAATTCGCGCTCCGGCAGCGCGTCGCCTCCGGCGCGATGGGCAGCGTGTTCGAGGCCTGGGACCTCTTCGTCGAGCGCAAGGTGGCGGTGAAGCTCATGCACCCGCACCTCGGTCGGCTCCCCGAGCTCGTCGCGCGATTTCGGCGCGAAGCGCAGGCCGCCGCGCGAATCCAGCATCCCAACGTGGTCACGGTGCACGAGGTCGGGCGGCGCCGCGACGGGTCGTTTTACATCGTCCACGAGCTCCTCTCCGGTCGCACGCTCCGGGAGCACGCCCAGAAAAACGGACCGCTCTCGCCCGAGGAGGCGCTCGCGATCGTCGTGCCCATTGCCGGGGGCCTCGCGGCCGCGCATGCGTGCGGGATCGTCCACCGGGACGTGAAGCCGGAGAACATCGTGCTCTGCCACGCGCCGAACGGCGAGCTCGTGCCCAAGATCATCGATTTCGGCGTGGCCAAGGTGAACGACGCCGAGATGCTCACGGGCGCGGGGGTGCTCATGGGCACCCCGCATTACATGTCGCCCGAGCAAGCCGGCGGCGATCCCGTCGATGCGCAGAGCGACGTCTGGGCGCTCGGCGTCGTGCTCTACGAGCTCCTCGCAGGCGCCTTGCCCTTCGAGGGACATTCCACGGAGGCGGTCATCTACAAGATCCTCACCGCCACGCCGCCGCGGATCGAATCGCTCGCGCCGAACGTCACGTCGCCCCTCGCCACGGCCATTCACCGGGCGCTCACGCTCGATCCGACAGCGCGCACGCCGGACATGGAGACGATGCGCGCCGAGCTCGCGAGGGCCGAGCTCCTCCTCAGGCACGCATCTCTCGCCGCAGAGCCGACGGTGGCCGCCAGCGCGCCCGCAGGCGTGGCGATCCCTCGGGACAACGTGATCATCCACGAGCTCGTCGGGGACTTCGACCCGCCCACGATTCGCCGCGAGGCCTCGCCCGAGGCGATGTCCATCGAGGACGACGAACCGACGCAGCAGCGCGAGAGGCCGCCCGAAAAGCCCGAATGGGAGTGGCAAGACGAGACGCCGGACCATGGACCGCGGGGCCTCGATCTCGTGGAAAACGCGGCCCGCGCCCTCGGCGTCAATGCCCTCGGGGACGCGCTCCGCTGGGCCACGCTCGCGCTCGGCGCGCTCGATGAGGGCAGCCCCAAGGTCGGCAGCGCGCTGCTCATCGCGGCCATCGCGAGCCATTGGCTCGGCCAGCAGAAAAAGGCGCTCGATTATGCCGAGCGGGCGCTCCGCCGGGCGACGCGGGGCGGCGCGGCGTGGCATGCGGCGTTTGGTCAGGTCGTCCTCGCGAGCGGCGAGCTCGGCCGGGAGGAGCGGCTTTCGGAGGCGACGACGGAGCTCGAACGCGCCGCGGGCAGGGAGGCCGAGCCGAGTGAATTTCCCATCGTCTCGGCCTGCCGCCTCGCCGCGCAATTCGCGCGTGTCGGGCGCTCGCAGCTCGCGCGGCGGCTCTTTCGAGATGCGTCGCGGCGCGCGGAGGCGCTTTCCGTGGGGCTCTCCTGTCGCGCGTGGCTCTCCGTCGCGGCCTCCGCGATCGCGGAGCTCGATGGCGACCTGGCCGCGTCGGCCCGCTCCCTTCATTTCGCTGCCGAACATTTCACGTCGGTCAGCGACGTGCGGTGCGCTTGCCTCTCGCGCGCCGAGATGGGCGGGTTGCTCCTCCGGCTCGGCGCATTCCGCCACGCGGAGGCGGCGTTCGAGGAGACGCTCGCGACGGCCGCGCCCATGAAGCTCCATTTCGTCGCGACGGCGAGGATCCACCACGCCCGCGCGCTCGCGGCCCTCGGGCGCGCCCCCGAGGCCATCGACGAGATCGAGGCCGTGCTCGAGGAGCGTCGCAGCCTGGGGGATGCGCGGGGCGTGGCCCTCTCGTTGCTCCACCTCGCGCGGCTCCGCGGCGCGCGAGGCGAGACGGATCGAGCGCTCGCGCTGGCGAAGGAGGCGGATCAAAGGGGCGAGGACCCGCGGCTTCGAGCCCCCATTCTCGCCGTGATGGCGGAGCACCTCCTCGCGCGTGGTTTGTCGGAGATCGCGCTCGAGCTCGCAGCGCAGGCCGTCGATCTCGTGAAAGCCCTCGAGTCCCCGGGCGAGCTCGAGCCTTTCGTGCGGACCATCCATGCCTTTGCGCTCGCCCGTGCCGGCCGCGACGTCGCCGCGCGACGCGCGATCGCGGAGGCCCGCGGGTCTCTGCTCGCCCGCGCGTCTTGCATCGAGGACGAGAGCTTCCGGACGAGCTTCCTCCGCGCGGTGCCGGACCACGCGAAGCTCTTGCATCACGCGGAGCGCTGGCTCGGACCGGAGTGAGGTCTACACGAACGCGAACGATTCGAGGATCTCCCGTGCCGTCTGCTCGACCGCGGAGAGCGTCGCCTTCGCGCGTGGATTCTCTTTGGAGACGCACAGAAATGCGATCACGTGCGCAAAACGGCGGCCGTCGTCGGAGACATACGTCGCGCTGTACGCCGCGCCGTTGATTCCGGGGTTTTTCAGATCGCTGATGAAGCCTTGCGCGTTCCCTGGCAACCGGAGGGGTTGGCGCGGCACGAGAAGGCCCATCGGGCCGTCGAGCGGAGCGCTCATTTTCGCCACGGCCGCGTCTCGCTCCTGGGCGATTTCCTCGGCGGAGCCCTCTTTGACGGTCACGGAGAGCGTGAGCGCGCAGGAGATCCCGCCGACCTGCGAGAAATAATCCTTCACCGAGGATTTTTGCTCGCTTTCCTGATCCGCTTGTCGCAGAAACCACGTCGCCGGATAGGTCAACGCGAATCCGTCGTGCGTGACGCGTTTCGGGTGGGAAAGGTCGATGAAATCGTCGTACGAGCTCGGGCCGTCGGCTTCCGGGTCGTTCAGGCCGAACGAGGTCACCGTGATCGGGTTGCGGTGGCCATCGACCGACAGGCACGCGACGCCCGTGAGCATGACGCGCGGGTGGATGTCGTGATGTTTCTTGTAGCCGGGACCGTCCGTGACGAGCAGGTGCGCTCGCTCGATTTCGCACGGATAATGCACGGCGCGAGGTTCCGTTTGCAGGCTCTCCGCGGCGGAGGGCCATCGTCGGACAAAGAGGAGGTTCATCGCCAGCGAGGACGTCATCAGGGGATCCTCGCGCATCCTCGTCATGGGATCGACCTGCTCCGGAGGCGCGCGAACGTACTCCTGCCGGACCGGCGTGGGGTCTGGCTCATCCGGCGGGGCAGCGGGGTCCGAACGGAACCAGACCGTGCCCTCGCCTGCGCGGGCCTTGAAATCCCCCTGGATGATCCAGGCTCCGTCCTCAGTTTGTCCGAGGAGCCTGAGCCCGAGCCCAAGCCAGAAGCCATCCTCGCGCTCCATGTAATACGTCACGTACTGGCCCGCCCTCCAGGGCGGGTGAATGAGCTCGGGCTTCGAGGCACCACGCTTGCGGAACCAGTCGAACATGGGTCGCACCCCCTCCTCGCGGAATCCCCGGGACGAATCGCGCCGAACATAGTCGAACTCACTCTCCGACGCCACAGGGATCACGAGGGAGTCTTGCACTCCAATCCCTGCTCCCGTAGAGTCGGGGGCGCGGAGCGCGGGAGCGGGACAATTCGCATGAAAAAGACCGTAGCGAAAAAGATGCCGGCAAACACGGCGGCACCGAAAAAAACGACGGCGAAAGCGGCTCCCGCGGGGGACGCGCCCATCGTCGCTTTCGAGCACCCGCGCGCGTGGTCGACGTGGCTCGCCTCGAACCACGCCTCGTCGCGCGGCGTGTGGCTCAAGCTCGCGAAGAAGGCGTCCGGCGTCGCGTCGGTCACCTATCCGGAGGCGGTCGACGTCGCGCTCGTGTGGGGCTGGATCGACGGGCAGAAGAAGAGCTTCGACGAGGCGGCGTGGCTCCAGAAATTCACGCCGCGCTCTCCGAAGAGCATCTGGTCGAAGATCAATCGGGAGAAGGCGCTTTCCCTCATCGCTTCCGGCGAGATGCAGCCGCCGGGCCTCGCGGAGGTCGAGCGCGCAAAACGAGACGGCCGCTGGGACGACGCGTACGACTCGCCGAGCCGCGCCACCGTGCCCTCCGATCTATCGGACGCCCTCGCGAAAAACCCCCGAGCCGCCGCGTTCTTCGCCACGCTCAACGCGACGAACCGATACGCCGTCCTGTTCCGCATCCAGACCGCGAAGAAGCCCGAGACGCGTGAGCGGCGCATCACGCAATTCGTCGAGATGCTGGCGAACCACGAAAAGGTCCACCCCTGATCCATTACAACTGAAAGTTGTCCTTGCACGCACGGCGCTGTTCGAGGTTCGTGCACATGAACTTGCTCGGCGTGCGGATGTGCGCGCACTCCTCGTCCGTGTTCGGCCGGGCCCAGGGGTGCCGGACGTAATGGCCCACGGAGACCTGGCCGTTCTGGATCGGTACATCCACGACCGTCAGGCGGCCGAGGTCGACGCAGCAATTGCTGTCGCAGACGCCCGTGAGCACGAGGTGGCCGGGCTGGTCCGAGACGACGAGCGCGCTCACGAGGCCCCGCTCTTCCATGATTCGCGTCGAGTAATAGATATTTTCGTCCGTGTGCTCGGCGAGGGGCTCGGTCGTGATCCGGGAAGCCTCGATGCCGCGCGCCACGAGCAGATCCCGTAGCGTGTCCGCCTCGGTCCATTCGTTATGGACTGCGCCGCCGGTCGTGATGAACGTGTCCCCATAACCGGCGTCCTTCAAGGCGACGGCGATGTCGGCGCGCGCGATCTGGCACGCCGACGGCGTGCCCGTGTCGTCGTTCGGGCAGCCGAGGACGACGACCACGTCGTGCCGCGTGGTGATGCAAGCGGAGGCGAGGGGCTGCGGGCCGTTCGGCTGATTCGGATATTCGCCCGGATACGCGTCGATCATGGAAACGATGGGGCAGAGGGCCACGGGCGAGGCGCCTTCGGGCAAGGGCGGCACGGACGGCGGGGACGGCCCGGGATCGGCGTCGCAGGCGAGAGACAGGCTCAGCGAGGCGAAGAGGAGCGCGGGTCGCTTCATGAATCAGGCATAGCGCGATTTCACCGGGACCGCTTGCGGCGCGACCGGAACGCCAGAAGCGCCGGCGCGGCGAGGAGGAGCCACGCGCCTTGCGCGGCGCCGTTCGTCGTCGAGAATGAGCATCCCGTGTCGTTGTTCACCGGATGGACGTTCACGGGCTCGCCGCCGCTGCCGCCGCTGCCATTGCCGCCGCTGCCGCCGCTTCCGCCGGCGCCCGTGGAAGAACCCGCGCCCGCGTCGTCGGGGAGGCCTGCGTCCATCTCCACCGGCGCGGGCGGCACGTACGTGCTCCCCGCGGAGACGATCGTCACGACGAACCGGAGCTTCGTGGGCGTGTACAGCGCGGCCGTCTCCGCGCCGACGTTGTCCGCCGAGGGTTTTCCGTTCTGCGTATCCTTCAGGATGAGCGCAATTTTGCCCGAACCGAGGCTCCAATCGACGGACGTGCCGGGCGGCGACCAGAAATCGGAGAACTTCGTCTCCCAGTCGTACACGCCCACGGTCGTGTAGGCCGGCGCCTGCCCGACGCACGCATACGTCGGCTGCGCCTCGAAGCAGGCCTGGAAGCGCGTGGGCGTCTCCGTCGGCTTCGTGGAGACCTCGAGGTGCATGTGGGCCGTGCCCGTCGTGTAATCGATCGGGCTCTTCCAGTTCGAGGGCGTGCCGGCGCGCGGCTCGACGCGGTAATGGGAGTCCGGCATGTCGGCCGTGTGCTCGTACGTCTCGTCGACCACGACGAACTGCTCGGCCGACGCGAGCGAGCTCCAGCACGACACGAGCATCGCGGTCGAAAGGAAAACACTCGCGCGCCGAGGCGCGCTCGAAGTCAAGACAACGCTTCTGCTGTGCATGATTCGAGGCTATCCGATCTGTCTACGGGCGTCGAGCAGGAGCGAGCTCGTCGATTCACGCACGTAGAGCGGAAAAATCTTTTGGGCTCAGAGGTCCGGCGCGAGCGCGCGGGTCAACGTGGCGGCGTCGATCTCGGCGAGCGCGCTCGTGTTTTGACCGGCCCAAAGCGGGGAGAAATCACTGCTGCCCTCCTGCTCGGCCCGGGCGCGTAACGGCGCGACGGCGGCGACCGCCCACGGGAACGGCGGCGCGGCCGGGCTCATGGGGCCGAGCTCGCGCATGAGCCGATTCACGATTCCGCGCGCGGGCCTCCCCGAAAACAGGTTCGTGAGGGCCGTGTGGTGGCGGGCGGGGCTCTTCAATGCGGCTCGATGCACGGCGCTCGTGTCGGCCTCGGGGCAGAGGAGGTATGCGGTCCCGATTTGCGCGCCGGCCGCGCCGAGCGCCATCGCCGCACGGACGCCGCGCGCATCGGCGATTCCGCCTGCCGCGATCACCGGGACCTTCACCGCGTCGACGATCTGCGGCACGAGCGCGAACGTGCCCATCTGGTCGTCGAGGTCGTCGCGGAGGAAGTGGCCGCGGTGCCCGCCCGCTTCGAGTCCCTGGGCGATGATCGCGTCCGCGCCGTGGGCTTCGAGCCAGCGCGCCTCTTCCACGGTCGTGGCCGACGAGAGGACCTTCCCGCCCCAACCTTTGACCCGGGCCAGCAAATCGGCCGCCGGCAGTCCGAAATGGAAGCTGACCACGGGCGGCGCGAATTCGGCGACGACATCGGCGACGTCGTGCGTGAACGGCGCGCGTCCGGCGCCCGCGGGGACGAGGTTCGCGTCGAGCCCGAGCTCTGCGTAATACGGCGCGAGTCGTTCCCGGAAGCGGGCCTCGTCCGCGGGGCCCGGCGTGACCTCGGCGTGGCAGAAAAAGTTCACGTTGAAAGGCCGGCTCGTCCCGCTGCGGAGGGCCGCGAGCTCGCGGCGCAAGGCGTCGGGGCCGAGCGTCGCGCACGGGAGGGAGCCGAGCCCGCCCGCATTCGAGACCGCGAGGGCGAGTCGGCTCCCCTGGACGCCGGCCATGGGCGCCTGGACGATGTCGTGCTCGATTCCCAACCAATCGCGAAGCCGCATGGATTCCCTCCTCGATCTCCCCTCAGCCCTTGGGCTCCTCGGGCGTGCAGACCTGTAGCGCTTCGAGCGGCTTCGGGTCGGGCCGTTTCTTCGGCGCGTCCCCGCGCTCGCAATCGTCCGGCGTGTAGCCGAAATGGTTGAGACAAACCACGTATCGGGCGTCGCACTGCGGCTCGCCCGAGAGGAAGCAGCCGAGGTGGACCCGCGCGCAATAGCTGCAGGAGTACCGCAGGGCGAGGGCGCGGCGCTCGGCCTCGTAGCGCTCCTTTTGCGCTTCGAGCGCGTCCTCGGTGATCGGCGCGCTGAAGAGCTGGGCGCGCCACGTGCCTTTCGTCGTGTCCCGGGGGGTCACGCGGAGGACGATGCGCCCGTCTTCCTGGGGGCAAAAAGGTGTGATCGCCGAAATCTCACGGTAGACCGGGACCCAGATGCCGCCGCTATCATAAAAATTCGCCTCCACGGCGGCCTCGGCGTCGATCGAGCCGTCGACGTCGTAGCTGCCTCGAAAGACGAGCCCGTAACAGCGGCCGCGATGCACGGGGATGCGCAGGACCGCGGGGCTCTCAGCCTTCCGGTCGAGCGGCATGCCCTCGGGCGAGAGCGTGCCGACGAGGCGGCCGAGGCGCTCGCGGATGTTCGCCTCCTCCTCCTGGAGGTAAAGCGACATCGGGCAATCCGACGGCGAAAAACCCGACGCGCACGTGCCCGGGTAGGGCCCGTGGCGGTCTTTGGGGACGCATTTGTTCGTCGCCTGGCAAAAGCCGCAGTATCCCCAGTTGTTGCACACGCCGCACTGCGTGATCTTCCCGCACTTGTCCGCGGCCTGCGCGTGCTCTTTGGGCGTCGGATCGGTGCCCGGAGGTCGCGGGGGCGTGGGCGCGAGCGAGGGCGGCGGTCCCGAAGGCGGCGCCTCGAACGGGCTCGCGCCTCGGAACGCGCCCGAAGGCGTATCGTTCGCGGGCGCCGCGCTCGGGGGGCTCGCGGCGACGCGTGGGCCCGCCGCGGATTCGGGGGCGCTGCTCTGTGCCACGCGCGGCGACGTGGTCGGCGCGCTCGCGGCCTTTGGCTGCTCGGGATGCGGCGCGCTCGCGCATGCGGCGACGAGGGCCGTCAGGGTGAGGAAGGCGAGGGGGCGCGCGGTGGGATTGACGGGCATGGGCGTGACGACTGCGGCTCGATGGTAGGCCGAGGTTGGTTGCTCGGGAAGCCTCCCGGCGGGGCAGATTCGTTCGAGGCGATCGCCCTACATCGATCCCTCTAGGCGCCCGCGCGCCGAGCAGGTACCGTATCCCCGCGCCTCGACCTCCGAGTCGCTCCACACGCTCGATCTCGCTTCTGACATGACCTCCAAGCAACCCCAAGGCGGCACAGCACAGGCGGACCGAGCGGCCCAAGAGCGCGCACGCGGCATGATCGATCGCGTGATCTCGGACCGGTACCGCATCCGCGAGCTCATCGCGATGGGCGGGATGGGCGCGGTCTACCGCGGCGAGCACCTGCTGCTGAAGAAGCGCATCGCGATCAAGATCCTTCATCCGGAGACGGAAAACCTCCCGGAGCTCGTCAAGCGTTTCGAGCGGGAGGCGATCGCCGGCGCGCACATCCAGCACCCGAACGTCGCGAGCGCGACCGATTTCGGCAAGCTGCCCGACGGGAGCTACTTCCTCGTCCTCGAGTACGTCAAGGGCAAGACGCTCAATCAGCTCTTGCAAGACGGCCCGCTTTCGCCGCGCCGCGCCGCGCGCCTGACGCGGCAGCTCGCCTCGGCCCTCGACGCGATCCATCGCCTCGACATCGTCCATCGCGATCTCAAGCCGCGCAACATCATGATCGTCGATGGCCCGGCCGATATCGTGAAGATCATCGACCTCGGCCTCGCGAAGGTGAAGGTCAACGAGCTCTCCGCGGGCGACCGCGAGCGGCAGGACTCGCGCGCCTCGATCGGCGACGAGGACGAGTACGGCACCCTGACCGTCGCCGGCACGATCTTCGGGACGATCGCGTATCTCTCGCCCGAGGCCGCCGACGGCATGGACGCGGTCGACGCGCGCAGCGATCTGTATGCGCTCGGCCTGATGTTCTACGAGATGCTCTCGGGCAAACACCCGTTCACGGCCGTGAACCCCGTCGAGCTCTTCATGCAGCACCGCTTCCAGCCGCCCCCGGCGATCTCCGAGCGCTGCCCGGGCGTGACGGTGCCCGAGCCGCTCGAAGCGGTCGCGCGGAAGCTGCTCGAAAAGCAGCCGGCCAATCGATATCAGACGGGGCTCGAGCTCGCGGCGGCGATCGACGAAGCATTGCGGGAGATCGGGCCTCCGGCCGAGGGCGAGGAGGACGTGCCTCCGATGAGCGAGAGCTACGAGGGCGAGGCGAGCATGCGCGCTTCGGTCCCCTCGATGCGGCCGCCGCCCGTGCAGTCGCAAAGGCCACCCGCGCCGTCGCAAAGGTCGGCCGCGTCGACGTTGGCTTCGGAAGGCATAGCCGCACCGGTCTCGAAGCCGCCGCCGTCCATGGCGAAGCCCATTCTGCCATTGGCGATGCCGCTCGCCGACGAACCGATTCCGGAGAAGAAGGCAGCCGAGGCGCCGGTCGTCGACGAGATCGAGCTCACGGAGGCGCCGGCGCCGGCGGCTCCGAAAAAGAAGTCGAAGACGGGCGCCGTGCTTACCGTGGTTGTGGGCGTGGCGCTCGGTTGCGGCGCGGCGTATGCGGCCGTCGTGATGCAAAAGCGGAATGGGCCGACGACGACGGTCGCGCCGCAAACGACGACGACGGCGACGGCCGCGCCCAAGCCGCCCGCGCCCGCGGCCACGCCGGCGCCGTCCGCGGCCGCCCCCGCGGCGTCGGCGTCGGCCGCGCCCGAGCCTGCGACGTCTGCCGCGGCTCCTCCGGCGTCCACGATGTCGGCGGAGGACATCGACGCCGCGAAGAAAAAATTCAAGGATGCATTTCGGTTCCAGGACTGGAGGGGCGCGAGCCGCGTCGTGATCGACCTCGGCAAAGGCGCGCCCGAGGCGTTCAAGGATCGCGAGTTCTCGCAGCTCGTGCAGGGCCTCGCGATTCAGCTCTCGCGGGAGAACGCGGACGCGGACCTGCTCCAGCTCTTCGCCGACGACCTCGGCGAGGTCGGCCTCGACATGCTGTACGCGTTCGTCGAGGGACAAGGCAAGGCGCCGATCGCCGTGGCCGCGACGAAGCTCTTGCAGGACGAGAAGCGGCTCGCCAAGGCGTCGCCGGCGATGCGCATCGCGTTCGACCTCCGGAATGCCGCGTGCGTGGAAAAACTCAACCTGCTCGACCGCGCGCAGAAGGACGGCGACTTCCGCGCGCGCCTCGTGCTGGAGACGCTCGGGCGCGCGTGCTTCCCTCAGAATCCGAACGTGGAGAAGGTCATTTACGACCTGCGGACGCGGTTCCCGAAGCGGTGACCGTCACTTGTCGCCGCTGACGAGCAGCTCCGGGTCGATCCGGACCTCGAAGAAATTCATGCGCCAATCGAGGTGCGCCCCGTTCGTGCGGCCGGTCATCCCCACGCGCGCGACCGTCTGACCCTGTTTGACCTCGTCCCCCACCTTGGCGGCGAAGCCGTTCAGGTGGATGAAGGTCGAGGTCAAACCCTGTCCGTGGTCGATGATGAGCGTGTCGCCGCTGAGCGGCAGGTTTTTCTCGGCGAACACCACCGTGCCGCAGGCCGGCGCGCGCACCGGCGTGCCCACGGGCACCGCGATATCGACGCCCCAGTGGATCCCGCCGTCCGTGCCATTGAGCAGCCGCGGCTGCCCGTACCTGGAGGTGACCTTGCCCTTCGAGGGCCAGATGAACGCCTCCTTGAAGCAGGTCTTTTTCGTGTACTTCTTGCGGATCGCGTCGAGCTTTTGCTCGGCCTGCGTGAGCTTGACCCGCGTGGGCATGTCGAGCTCGACCATGTCCTTCGGCAGGTTGTCGATCTTGTCGGTCTCGAACGTGCGTTGTTCCACGTCGAAGACACGTTCGAGCACCTGACCGTCCTCGAACGTGATGGTGATCTTCTCCTGCTTCGGGGCGTTGCGACCGAACGCGATCAAGAAATCGCCCTCGTCGCTGACGACGGCCCGGTGCCCGGGGAAGTTCATTTTGCGCAGTTTGCCGTCGAGCTTCGCGCGGAGGAGCCCGCCCTGCACGGCGCTCCTGTCGAGCGTGAGGCGGCTCGGATCCGCGAGCGGGGCGGCATCCGCGGCGCCCGCGTCGGGAGGTTCGGCGCTCGCCGCGGCCGGGGCCGCGGAAGGGGCCGCGCTCGCGCTCGGTGTGGGCGCCGGAGCGGCGACGGACGGGGCCGTCCAGGTGACCGGCGGAGCCGAGCTAGGCGGCGCAGCCGAGGAATCTGCGGGCGATCCCGAAGGACCACCGCGCTCGCATGCCGTGAGCGTGAGGGTGCAGGCGAGGAGAGCGGTGACGCGCATGAGGGCATCGTACGAGAGCGCGTCAACCAGCACGAGACGAGAGCACGACGCCTGCGCCATGTCGTCCGGGGCGTCATGGTACGAGGAGATGAAAAATCCTCAATCGTGGTGAAACCGCTGCCGTGAGCGTTCGCGCGCTTTCTCCGCCTCGATGTCGCGATCCCGCGGCTCCGCCGTCGTGGTGAGCGATTGCATGAGCACGCGCGCGACGGCGGCGACGTCCTCCACGGCCTTGTCGAACGCCGCCTCGTTGGCGCGCGACGGCTTGTTGAAGCCGCTCAGCTTGCGCACGAACTGCAGCGATGCGGCGCGGATCTCCTCCTCGGTGGCGGGGGGCTCGAAGTTGAACAGGGTCTTGATGTTCCGGCACATGGGGCACTCCTTGGGTCAATCCGTGCGGGCCGAGGCGCGGGCGCAGGCGGCGGCGCGTTCGAGCAGGAACGCGCGCTCGCGGGTGTTTTTCGTGAGGGACGCGGCGCGCTCGAACTCCACGCGCGCCTCGGCGTCGCGGCCGAGCTTGACCAGGAGGTCGCCGCGGACGCTCGGCAAGAGGTGGTAGCTCGCGAGCGAGGGCTCCGAGACGAGCGCGTCGACGAGCAAGAGCCCCGCGGCCGGGCCAAACGCCATCGAAAACGCGACCGCGCGGTTCAGCTCGACCACGGGCGAGGCCGTGACCTCGACGAGCGCCGTGTACAGCGCCGCGATGCGCTTCCAGTCCGTCTCCTCCGCGGTCCGCGCGCGCGCGTGGCAAGCGGCGATCGCGGCCTGGAGCGCGTACGGGCCCACGGCGCCCCCGAGCGCCTCGGCGCGCGCGAGCGCCGTGAGGCCGCGGCGAATCAGCAGGTGGTCCCAGCGCGCGCGGTTCTGATCGAGCAGCAGGATCGGCTCTCCCGACGGCCCGACCCTCGCCCGCGCGCGTGACGCCTGGATCTCCATGAGCGCGACGAGCCCGTGGATCTCCGGCTCCTTCGGGAGCAGCTCGGCGAGGATGCGGCCGAGGCGGAGCGCGTCCTCGCAGAGCGCGGGCCGCATCCAGTCGTCCCCCGCCGTCGCCGAATACCCCTCGTTGAAGATCAGGTAAATCACCTGGAGCACCGACGACAAACGGGCCGCGAGCTCCTCGCCGCGCGGGACTTCGAACGGGACCTTCGCTTCCGCGAGCGTGCGTTTGGCGCGGACGATGCGCTGGGCCACGGTCGGCTCCGGGACCAGGAACGCGCGCGCGATCTCCTCCGTCGTCAATCCGCCGAGCAAGCGGAGCGTGAGCGCGACGCGCGCCTCGGTCGACAGCACCGGATGACAGGCCGTGAACACGAGGCGCAGGAGGTCGTCGCCCACGTCCTCGTCGATCGCCGCTTCGAGGTCGGGCGCGGCGTGCTGCTGCTCGGCCTCGATCGCGTGGCCGATCTCCTCGTGTTTGCGCTCGATCCGCTTGCTCCGGCGCGCATGGTCGATCGCGCGGTGCTTCGCGGTGGCCATGAGCCAGGCGCCCGGGTTGTCCGGGATGCCCGATTCTGGCCACCGCTCGAGCGCGGTGACGAGCGCGTCCTGCGCGAGCTCCTCGGCGAGGCCGACGTCGCGCACGATGCGCGCGAGCCCGGCGATGAGCTTGGCCGACTCGATCCGGAAGACTGCGTCGATCGCTCGATGCGTAGCGGAGGCCGTCACGGCCCCCGATCAGAGCATCTTCCTCCGCGGGCGCAAGGGTTGGTCGACGCTTGGGGGCTGCGCTCGGCACGCCGAGCTACGCCCCCAAACCCCCGTTTGCCCCCGTCACTTCTTCCCGGCGAGCCGCTCTTCCGACTCGGCGCGGAGGCGCTCTTCCTTCGCGCGCATCTCGCCCGTGGGATCGATCGGCGCGAAGTCCTCGGGGGAGAACACCTGCCGGATCTCGACTTCGCTGTCCGTGTACATGGGGTTCGGCATCCGCTTGACCCACTCGATCGCCTCTTCCTTCGACCGCACCTGCCAGATCCAGAAGCCCGAGACGAGCTCCTTGGTCTCGGCGAAGGGCCCGTCGAGCACGGTCCGGTTCGGCCCCGAGAACCGCACGCGGGCGCCCTTCGAGCTCGGGTGCAGCCCCTCGCCCGCGAGCATCACGCCGGCCTTCACCAGCTCCTCGTTGTACTTCATCATCGCGGTGAGCAGCTCCTCGCTGGGGAGCGTGCCGGCCTCGCTGTCCTGGGTGGCCTTGACCAGAATCATGAACTTCATCGTCGTTTCTCCTTCTTGCCTTCAGCTACACGTCGAACGAGAGGACATGGGATCGACACGTCCTACTCTTTTTTCCAGCCCGCCTGGTGCCGGAGCCACGTCGGGGCCACCTTCTCGATGATCGCCATCATCTCGGGCGGAATGTCCTCCCCGTCCGTCATCGGCAGGATCGTGAGGATGTCGTCGTGGCCGATCCCCGTGGGGCAGCGCAGGGCCCATTCGATGGCCTCTTCGCGGCTGTTCACGTCGATCAGGTAAAACCCGCCGACGAGCTCCTTCGTCTCGACGAACGGGCCGTCGAGCACGACCCGCTTTCCGTCCTTGATCCCGAGGCGCGCGCCCTGCCGGCCCGGGTTCACGCCCTCGGCCGTGATGAGCACGCCGGCCTTCGTCAGGTCCTCGTTGAACTTCATGTAGGCCGCGATGAGCTCGTCGCTCGGCGGCGCCTGCTCGGTCTTCGGGGCGTTCGGATCGGGGGCGGCGCAAATCATGAATCGCATGGTCGTGGCTCCTTACTCTCTCGTCGCTTGGTCGGGCTGGGCTCCCCGATTGGGCTTCATCGTGACGACGACCAAGCCATGCCCCGATCGACACGCCCCCAAAATTTTTTTGTTCGTCGGGTAGAACACTTAACCGTTTGCCAAACTATTTCTTGACAACCCCGGTCCGGGGACGATACTTAGGCACGTGCTTAACCAAAGCGCGTCCCTCGATCGTATGTTCCAGGCGCTCGCGGATCCGACCCGTCGGGTCATGATCGAGCGCCTGAGCCGTGGACCGGCCTCGGTGAGTGAGCTCGCCGAGCCTCTTTCCATGTCGCTGCCGGCGGTGATGCAGCACCTCTCGGTGCTGGAGACGAGCGGGCTCGTGCGCTCGGAGAAGGCCGGGCGCGTGCGCACGTGTCGGCTCGAGCCCACGGCGCTGCGGGCAGCCGAGCATTGGATCGCCGAGCGACGCGCGAGCTGGGAGCGATGCTTCGACCGGCTCGGCGCGTACCTCGCCGAGCATCCTGACGAACCTGAATCGAAGGAATGAATCATCATGATTGAACGATCCGTCACGCATACGACGTTTGTCATCGAGCGGTTTTTCCAGGTCTCACCGGCGCGGGTCTTCGCCGCCTGGTCGAAGGCGGAAGAGAAGCGCAAGTGGTTCAACTGTCACGAGGGCGGCGCGTACGAGCTCGATTTCCGCGTCGGGGGTCGTGAATCGTATCGAGGCGGCCCGAAAGGCGGCCCGATCTACACGAATGAGACGCGTTTTCAGGACATCGTCCCGAACCAGCGCATCGTCTACACGTACGACATGCACCGCGACGAGACGCGAATCTCGGTGTCGATGGTGACGATCGAGCTGAAAGCCGAGGGCAAAGGGACGCGGCTCGTCTTCACCGAGCAGGGCGCTTTCCTCGACGGACACGACGCGCCGGAGACGCGCGAGCACGGGACGAAGGTCGTGCTCGACAAACTCGTCGAGGGTCTCGAGCGCGAAGCCAACGCCGCCGCTTGACGGCGCCGCGCTCGGTCAGCCCTTTCCCTCGTCGGGATCCTTGATCGAGGGGATCGGGCGTCCGCTGTCGCGCCACGTGACCGCGGCCTTCCAGCCTTTCTCCTCGCTCATCTTCTTGAACCACATCCCCTCGGGCGAGTGCCGCGTGATGCCGTCGAAGAGCGTGGCGATCATCTGCGTGTTCGCGAGGCCCATGTTCTCGTAGGCCTGGTTGACGAGGAGCTTCTGCATCATGAGCTGGTTTCTCGGCACGCCGCTCATGCGCTCGGCGAGCGCCTCGACGCGCGCATCGAGCGCCTCGGCCGGCACCGCGTCGAGCACGAGCCCCATGGCCTTCGCCTCGACGCCGCGCACGAGATCCCCGGTGAGGAGCATGCGTTTGGCGCCCTCGACGCCGAGGCGATACACCCACATCGCCGTGGTCGGACAGCCCCAGACGCGCGCCGGCGGATACCCGATCAAGGCGTCCTCGGCCATCACGACGAGGTCCGAGCAGAGCGCGATGTCGCTGCCGCCGGCGACCGCGTGCCCGTGCACCTTGCAGATCGTGGGTTTGTAGCTCCGCCACAGGCTCATGAAGTCGTCCGTGAAGCGCTTCATGAGGCGATAATCGAGCATGGGATCCCAGGGCATCTCCTGGATGCCGATGGTGCGCCCCTCCCCCTCCGCGAAGAGCGCGAGGTCGTAGCCGGCGCAAAAGGACGCGCCCGCGCCGTCGAGCACGATCACGTGCACGCCGTCGTCGTCGTTCGCCCGCTCGACGGCCGCGCGGATCTCCCCGGGCATTTCGTCGGTAATGGCGTTGCGACGATCCGCGCGGTTCAGGGTGATCCGCGCGATGCGGCCTTCGGTGCGGTAGAGGAGGGTTTGGTAGGGCATGGCTGAGACTGGAAAACGACCCGGTCGGCACTGTAGACCATGTCCGTTGGGGCTCACAACATCGGTCGCGGCACGAAGGGCCCTCCCCGTGGGCGTTTTCGGCGTAGAATGAAGGTGTGAGGTCCGTGCCCCCGCGCGCCCTGGGCTCCGCGATCGTGATCGTCGCTGCGGCGTCGATCGCGGTCGTTGCCGTGCAGCGCGGGGCGCCTTCGCGACCGGACGAGCAGGCGCCCGCCGCGCCGGTGACGTCCGCGCTTCGGATGGGCGCTCTGCCCGAGGTCGCGTCCGCGCTCGCGCCCGCGCCGCCGAGCGACGTGCCCGCGGCGGCGATCCCGGCGGAGGCGCCGAGCGCGCCCGCGCGTTGCCCGCCGGAGCCCGCGATCGTGGTGCGCGCGTCCGAGCCGCCGCCCGCGGCGGAGCTCTTTCGCCTCGCCAAGGAGACACCCGAGGCGCTCGGATCGGCGTCCGTGGGTTCGCCCACGCGGGGCTCGCTGTTCGGCGGCGTGGAGCTCCAGGACTCCGAGGGCATCCTGCGCGCGGGCGGATATGGCTGGGGCACGGAGCTCGTCATTCGCTCGATCGAGCGCGCGGTGCGGGAGGTGCGGCGGTGTTTTCCGGACTCACCCCGGCTCTATGTCGGCGACATCGCCCGCGAGCGCGGCGGCTGGCTGAAGCCGCACCGGAGCCATCAATCCGGCCTCGATGCCGATATCGGTTATTATTACAAATCGCAGGCGACCTGGTACCAGCGCGCGACAGCGCAGAACCTCGACGCGGCGCGCACCTGGGCGCTCGTTCGAGCGTTGATCGAGGGGGGCCATGTCGAGATGATCTTCATCGACGTCTCGGTGCAGCGCCTCTTGCAAGCGTACGTCGCGACGCTGCCCGAGGGCGAGCGGCCGCCCGAGGACGTTTTTCCGAGCCCCACGAAGCGAGACACGATCATCCGCCACGCCTGGGGGCACGCGACGCATTTCCACGTCCGGTTCCGGGATCTGGCCGCAGTGGCGCTCGGGCAGCGGCTCGCCGACATCCTGCCGCGGCTCCGAGGCGCGCGCAGGGCGCCGCGGTGACGGGTTTTCCTTCGCTCCGCGCTTGCCGTGGGCGCGGGGCGGCCCGAGATGCGCTCCGGGAGGGTCATCCGATGGCAAACGAGAATCAGGGACCGAGCAAGCCGAAGGGCGAGTCCGACGAGCCGTCCGTCCGCCCGGACATCGAGACCGTCGAGAGCGAGCGCATCGCGCAGGAACACGTGCAGGAGACCGGATACGAGGGCGACAGGCCGGCGACGGGCGTGGTCAGCGATCGAGGGGACGCGCCGGGCGAGCCGTGGCGCCACGGCGTTCCTTTCGATCGGGCGCATTCGCGCGGCCGCGGCGGGCGGGGATGAAGCATCGGCGAGCGTTGCCGTGGCCGCAGGCGAGCCGCCCCGCCAGGGCAAATCGACGCCCTGGCAGGTGACGGGGCCGAAGCGCCCGGCCACGGTCCCGCACGTGCCCTCCCTTTCTTGAATGCAATCCAGTTCTGCCCTACCGCCGAGCCCGACGTGGCGGGGCCAGTTGGTTGTCTCACGGGTTTTGGCCTTCGTTTTCGCGCGTCCTGAATGTGCGCCGTCCTTTACGCTACCAATGAGAGCGACTAGGGTCGCAGACTCAGGGAAATCATCATGAGGGAGTGCGCCGAGACGGCGAGCAGCATCGAGGCCGAGCGTGACGAGCTGCGGGCGGAGGTCGAGCGGCTACGCCGCAGGCTCGCCGAGGTGGAGGGGGCCGCGGTCGACGCCCACGCGTCAAAGCGAATGGATGAGGATCTCCGGGCGCAGCAGGCGGTGCTCCGCGCGTTTCTCGACAACACGCCCGCCCTGATGTTCGTCAAGGATCTCGAGGGTCGGTTTGTCCTGGTGAACGAGGAATACGGGAGGTTCGCGGGCCGTCCGGCGGCAGAGCTCCTCGGGCGTCAGGGGTCGGCCGTGCTCGCGGCGGCCGACGTGCCGACGATGGACGCGGCGGATCGGCGCGCGATGACGGAGGGGCGGCAGCAGTTCGCCGCCACGCTGACCGTGCCAGATGGGGGGAAAAGGACCTACCTGACGGTGAAGTTTCCGATCCGGGACGGGCAGGGCGAGGCCTTCGGCGTGGGCACGGTGGCCATTGACATGTCGCGCGAGCAGGACGCCGAGGACGCGCGCGCCGCCTTGCAGGAGACGATCATCGCCGCGCAGGAAGCGACGATTCGCGAGCTCACGACGCCGCTCCTGCCCATCGCCGACCACGTCGTCGCCATGCCCCTTGTCGGCACGATCGACGAGCGTCGAGCAGCGCAGATCCTCGATGCATTGCTCGAGGGGATCACGCGGCACCAGGCGACCGTTGCAATTCTGGATGTCACGGGGATCCGTATCGTCGACACGCACGTCGCACACGCGCTCGTTCACGCGGCGCAGGCCGCGAAGCTGCTCGGCGCGCGTGTCGTGCTCACGGGAATGAGCCCGTCGATCGCGCGGACGCTCGTGGATCTCGGCGCGGACCTCCAGGGGATCGTCACCCTCGGCACGCTCCAGAGCGGCATTGCGTGGGCGATCCGGGGCCCGCGTTGAGGAGCACGAGCAGGTCGCGATTCTGAGGGGCGGCGAGGGCGATGTCGGGGCGGACGCTTTTTGTGCGCCGGCGCCCGCGTTTTACTTCCAGCTCACCTCGTAACGGCAACGCGGACCGCGTGTTTTTCGACAAACGGTGGGTTCGAGGTGTGTGACGAGGGCGGTGCGTTCGAATCGGCGCGCCCAGGTCTGGATGATTCCGCGGTCCAGATCGCAGTTGTACGGCGAGTCCACCACCATGACGGCTCGGTGCCGGGAGGAGGATACGCACTTGTAATGACCAATGCCCTCTCGCATCGTGCCCGTTTGCGAATCGAACATGGGCACGCCGTCTTCGAGGTGATTGAGGTGGTACCCCGCGTCGAAGAACTGCATCGCCGTGACGATGTCGGTGGCCCCGGGCGGAACCGCGACGTAGTTCACGACTTGGACACCCATCTCGAAGGCCCTCTGCGGACCGATGACGGTGAAGAACTCATTCATCGCGGCAATGACCTTGTCGAGCGGGCAGGTGGGCAGGATCTCGAACTCGCCGCTGGGCCCCACTCGTCCAAGCCCGTACTTCGTGAAGACGGCTTGTGGGGCGTCGGGGAACGCTTTGAACGCGTCGAAGTAACTGGCGAGGATGGCCCTCGTGGCCGCGAATTTGGAGAGCATGCCGGAGGATAGCGGACGGGGCGAGGAAAACCAGGGCGGGCAGGTTCCCTGCGGGGGTGCGAGGGGCCTCCCCCGTGCCGATCACGCATTCACGAGGCGCCCCTCATGCCGGATTTTTCGGCTTTTGCGCCACAAACATGCCGACGGTGAACACGCCGGACGCTCGCGCAGCGTCGAGGGCCACCTTGCCTTTGCGGAACAACTCCCCTTCGGGTCCTTCGTAGCCCAACCATTTCGGGCGATCGTCGTCCGGCGTGCTCCCCCAGCACGGGCCGTCGGGGAAAAGGTCCTCGGCGACGAGCACTTCGAGCCCCGCGTCTGCCATCATGCGCCGGTAGCTCTCGACCGTGCCGTGGCCTGGTATCCGAATGTGCTCGTTGACTGGCCGCATGAACACCATGATCGCTTCCTCGGTCACGTGCTCGCCGAATGGCCTCTGCAGCCAGTCCTCCCCAACCAGGCGGCCGCCCGGTTTGAGCACCCGCGCGAGCTCGCGGAACAACGCCGGTTTGTCCGGGATATGGCAGACGGACTCGAAAAACGTCACCGCATCGAAGCACCCATCGGGGAACGGAAGATGTTTGTAGCCCGTGTCCTCGAGCGTAAGAAACTGCGCGCGGTCCGTCATCCTCTGCTCGGCGGAGCGCTCTCGGGCGCGTCGATTCAGGCGGTCGTTGTTCGTGACCCCGATGAACGAGGCGCCCGATACCTTGGCCATGTGCAGCGTGGGGCCGCCGATGCCGGAGCCGAAGTCGAGCGCCCAGCCGCCGCGCGCGAGCCCGCTGTGCGCGAGGAGCTTCTCCTCCATGATCTGGCAAGCTTCGAGGCCGGAGAGACCACGCGCCTCCGCTTCCGGATCGCCGTGGTGCCACCGATCTCCCATGAGCGCCTGGTACGCGTGCAAGGCGCTGTCGTAAAACTCCCGGACGTCGTGCTCCTGGATCATGTCGAATTCCTCGCGGCGGTGTCGGAAGGGGTGGAGACGCGCGCTGCGTCCGCGAAGTCGAAGGCCGCCACGGAACAAAGCTCTCGCAGCCGTGCGAGTCCGAGCGACCGAAATGTCAGGTTGGCGTGCATGGCGGGGGCGCAATGAACCGAACAGCCATCCACCTTGTCAAGTCTTTCTCACATGTCACGTGCAGGCGCGGCGGAGCCCTGCAAACAGGGCCCCGCGCGCGGCGGGAATCCAACGGTGACCGAAACTTTTACGCATTCACGAGGCGCATGCTCATCTCCGGGTAACGTGCGCCGGCCGCGACGCCGCGGGGCATGACCGCGTCGAGGCGCGCGAGGTCGTCCGCCGAGAGCGTGATGGCATCGGCCGCGACGTTCTCTTCGAGGTAGCTCCGGCGCTTCGTGCCCGGAATGGGCACGATGAAATCGCCCTGCGCGAGCACCCACGCGAGCGCGAGCTGCGACGCCTTCACGCCTTTCTCGGCGGCGATCGCCTCCACCTTGGCCACGAGGTCGAGGTTCTTCTGGAAGTTTTCCCCCTGGAAGCGCGGCGAGCTGCGGCGGAAATCGTCGGGCGCGAGGTCCTCGAATCGCTTGATTTGCCCGGTGAGGAAGCCGCGGCCGAGGGGGCTGTAGGCGAGGAAGCCGATGCCGAGCTCGCGACAGACCGAGAGGATGTCGTCCTCCGGATCCCGCGTCCAGAGCGAGTACTCCGTCTGCACGGAGGCCAGCGGATGGACCGAATGCCCGCGCCGGAGCGTCGACGCGCTCGCCTCCGAGAGGCCGATCGCACGTACCTTGCCCGCCTTCACGAGGTCCGCCATCGCGCCCACGCTCTCCTCGATCGGCGTCTTCGGATCGACGCGGTGGAGCTGATAGAGATCGATCACGTCGACGCGGAGGCGCCGGAGGCTCGCGTCGCACGCGTTCCGGATGTACGCGGGCGTGCCATTGATGCCGCGTACGCTCGGATCGTTTGCGTCCCGCACGATTCCGCACTTCGTCGCGAGCACGACCTCGCCCCGCCGGTCCGCGATGGCGCGGCCGACGAGCTCTTCATTCGTGAACGGTCCGTACATGTCTGCCGTGTCGAGCAGCGTGACGCCGAGATCGAGCGCGCGGTGAATCGTGGCAATCGACTCGGCCTCGTCGCGCGGGCCGTAAAAATCGCTCATGCCCATGCAGCCGAGGCCGAGGGCAGAGACCGTGAGGGGACCGAGCTTACGCGTGTGCATGAGGGGCTCCTTCTTCTCGGGCGGTATGGTAGCGTCGGCGCCGCATGCACACCATCCCTCGGGGCCCCTTGACGCTGGCTGCTTTCTTGCTTTTCGGCTGCGCCACGCAAAACCAGCCGCGCTCCGTGAACGACGAGGGGAGCAGGCGCGAAGGTCCCGTGGACGACTACATCCACGCCGTGATGGAGAAAAACCACGTGCCCGGCGTGGCCGTGGCCATCGTTCGTCAGGGCAAGGTCGAGAGAATCTCCACGTACGGCGCCGCGGACCTCGAGTCCGAGGCGAAGGTCGGGCCCGAGACCGCGTTCCAGATCGCCTCCGCGACCAAAGTGTTCACGGGTACGCTCGTGATGCTCCTCGTGCAGGAGGGAACGATCCGCCTCGATGATCCGATCTCGAAATATCTGCCCGACGCGCCCGAGGCCTGGAAGGCGATCACGGTCCGGCACCTCGCCGCGCATGCGTCGGGCTTGAAGGACGATCCCGGCGATCAGAATGACGCCGCCGCCTCGGTGGCCGCGCGGTACGAGGCCGCGAAGAAGGCGCCCCTCGCCTACGTGCCCGGCGAGCGCAGCGAATACGCGCTCACGGATTTCGTGGTGCTCACGCACGTGCTGGAGACCGTCACGGGCGAACGATTCGAGGAGCTCTTGAAGCGCCGCATCTTCCAGCCGCTCGGTTTTTCCTGTACGCGCTTCGAGCACGCGACGCAGGAAGGTCTGGCGCGCGTCGCCGACGTCATTCCGCGGAGGGCCACGATCTACCGCCTCGAGAATGGCACGCAGAAACGCGCCTGGTTCCTCTATCCCGCCCACGCCTATGCCGCCGGGGGCATGTTTTCTTGCGTGAAGGACCTCGCCCGCTGGGCCGTCGCCATGGACGAGGGCACGCTCCTCACCCCGGAAACACAGGCGGTCGCCGCCACGGCGTTCAAGCTGAACGACGGTCGCGCGGGCGAGTTCGGCGTGGCCTTTGGCGTCGGCCGATTGCGCGGACAGGCGACCTTCGGGCATAGCGGCGGCGGCGCGCTCGCCGATGTGCTGCGCGTCCCGGATCAGAAGCTCTCGGTGATCGTCTTGACGAACGAGCAGCGGCTCCTCCCGCTCCTCGCGCCGAACATCGCGAGCATGCACATGCCGCCTCTGCCCGGGGTCGCCGCGCCGGGCATCCCCGACGCGGATCCTGCCCTGACGGCCGCACATCGCGCGGTGGTGGAGGGCCTCCTGCAAGGCACGCTCGATGCGGCCGCATTCGCGCCGAGCGCAAAGGAGCAGATCCTGCCGAGCGTGCGCTCGTTCGGGACCCCGGGCAATGCCCTCCAGCCGCCCCTCCGAAAGCTGGTTTTGCTCGAAGATCGCAAGGCCGGCGAGCCGGGCAAGCGCGTCTATCGCGCGATCTACGGCGAGGACACGTCGCTGCGGTGGGTGTTCGATCTGGATGCCGCAGGCAAGATTCTCGATTTTAATTACGCGTGGGAATGATCAGGTCCGCGCGGCCCGCGCGGCCGGCGTGCCCGCCCGTGTGGCATTGTTTGATGCGTCGGGGTGCTCCGTAGGGCCCTACCCGAAGACGATGGGTTGGTCGCAACGGCGAGCATACGAACCGAGCTGAAATGCAAGGCGCGGATTCGTGTTTTGCGGTCATGCTGCAAGATGGAAGGGGCGTGGGTTCGTCGCCGGCCTGGACTGGAATTTGCCGGGCACGGGAGCGCCATGAACAAAGCCGCATTGCTCGATGTGGATGGGACGCTGATCGATACGAACCTGCTGCACGTGCTCGCCTGGCGACGGGCGTTCGAGCGGCTGGGGAAAGAAATCGAGGCGAATCGGATCCTGCACGCGATTGGAATGGGCGGAGATCGGCTCGTGCCCGCGATTCTGGGCGAGGTTCCGGACGACGTCGCCGAGCAGGCGAGCGCATTTCACGCCGAGGAATACGTGGACACGGGCTTGATCGAGCATGCGCGGGCGCTCCCCGGCGCGGCGCGGCTGCTCGAAGCGCTGCGCGAGCGAGGGGTGCGCATCGCGCTGGCGAGCTCGGCGCGGCGCGAGGAGCTCGATCGGCTCCTCGCGAAGCTCGGCCCGGCCGCCGAGCACGTGGACGTGATCATCTCGAAAGACGACGTCTCCACGACGAAGCCCGCGCCCGACATCTTCGCGGAGGCCCTCGCGGCGCTCGGGCGGCCGGCCGAGGCGTTCGTCGTGGGCGATACCGTGTACGACATCCTCGCGGCGAAGCAGATCGGGCTGCCGTGCTTGTGCGTGCTGACCGGCGGCATCGAGCGTGACGTGCTCGAACAGGCGGGCGCGGCTGCAATCTATGCGACCCCGCAGGCCCTCGCCGACGATCTCGATCGCGCGCTCGGCTCGAGCCGGCGCGCGGCGTGACGTTTTACGCGTAAAACCCGCGGATCGTGACCGAAATGCGGCGCCCGCGCGCGCCCTTCGGCGCGGGGACCTCGTGGGTGAAGGCTCGATTCGTGTCCCACGGGATCACGATGACGCCCGCATGCACGGCGGGGACGTCCACGAACCCTTTTTCGCGCCACGGTCGCATGCGAAACACCCGCTCCTCGCCGAACGAGAACGTGACGATCGGCGAACCCTCGACGCGGTTGATGTCGCTGTCGCGGTGTTTTCCAATGTAATGACCCTCCGCGCCGTCGTACCAGTTGAAGAGCAGGCCGTTCAGCCGCGGATCGAAATGCTCGCGCGCCCAGCCGAGCCAGACGTCCATCTGCGGCGTGAGCGGGAGCGCGCGATTCGTGCTCCCCGTGTAGCGGTAGTCCGCACCGTACGCCTGTTGCCATCGCGGCGTGCGCACGAGGCGGCCGTGCATCTTGATCTCGTGAAACGAGTCCGGGTGCAGCGCCCAGAGCGCCTCGAAGCCGGCGGCGTCCGGGACCAGGGCCTCCGGCAGGGCGCCGACCTGCACGTGGTGCGTCTCGTCGAGCGCAACGGTGCGAAGCGAGATCATGGGCTGATCATACGTTCAGACAGTGCGGAGCACAAGCAGGTCGTTTCCTGGCCGGCGGTTGACCGCGCGCTGGTGAGTGGTTTTACTCGGGGCCCGGCCGCGTCCGGCTGAAGGAGGCTCGTTTTTGATGTCGCTCACGTTCTACTACGGCTCCGGCTCGCCGTACGCCTGGAAGGTATGGCTCGCGCTCGAGCACAAGAAGCTCGACTACGATTGGAAGCTGCTCACGTTCGACCGCGGAGAGACGCGCACCCCCGAGTTTCTCGCGGTGAACCCGCGCGGAAAGGTGCCCGTCCTCGTGCACGACGGCCTCGTGATCGCCGAATCGAACGCGATCGTGGAGTACCTCGAAGAACGATTCCCCGAGTCTCCGCTCTGGCCGCGCGACGTCGCGACGCGCGCGAAGGCCCGCCAGCTCGCCGCCGAGGCCGACGGGTACATCGCCCCGGTGCAGCGGCGCCTGTTCCAGGAAACTTTGTACACCAAGGAAGAGGCGCGGGACGCGACCAAGATCGCCGAGGCGCAGGCGGCGATCCTCGAAGAGCTCGCGCGATGGGAGGCCCGGCTCACGGGCGATTGGCTGGCAGGTGAGCTCTCGCTCGCCGATTTCGCGGCCTATCCGCACATTCGCGCGATCCGTCGCGTCGACGACCGGTTGCCCGGGCATGGCCTCGGCGACCTCTGGCCCGCCCGCACCACGGCGTGGATGAAGCGCGTCGAGGCATTGCCCTATTACGCGAAGACGATTCCCCCGCACTGGAAGGGCTGACCTTCGGCGCCCCCTCGGCAGCTCGGCCGCGCCTCGCGGCCGGGCTCGCAGGCTCGTCGTCGATGGCCGCGTCCGCGCGGGCGGGGCGGCCTTCGAAGAGCGGCCTCGTGGTTGCCCTCCGGCATTGCGTCCGTTCTCGTCGGTCGTGCCGTGGCAGCCTGGATCGATGTTCGCCCTTGACTCGCTTTGCGTTGCAGGTGGCGCCGCCGTGGCCCAGCTTCCGGGTATGTCGGTGACCTGCAAGGGGAGCACCCGGGGACCGAGCTCCGACGGGGCCGAGAGCGCGGCGCCACCTGAAGCGGAAGTGAGTTGTCAGGAGATCGTCGAGCGCCTGCATCGAGCCGAGCAAGCATTGCGGGAAAGTGAGGAGCGGTTCCGCGCCTGTACGCAGACGACGTTCGACGCGATCGCGATCCACGACGACGAGCTCGTTCTCTTCGCGAATGACGAGCTCGCGCGCATGTTCGGCTACACGCTCGAGGAGATCACGTGCAAACACAGCCTCGATTGGCTCGTGCCGGCGTCCGCCACGCTCGCGCGGCAGAGCGTCCTCGACGCGAGCGAGGAGACGTACGAGGCCATCGGGCGGCGCAAGGACGGCACGACATTCCCCGTCGAGCTCCGAGGCAAGAGCATCGTCTATCAGGGCCGCAGGGTCCGCGTGACGACACTCGCGGACATCACCGAACGCGAGCGAAACCTGGACACGGCCGAGAGGCGCGCGGCCGAGCTCGAGGCGGTGACCGGCATCATGCTCGACCCCGTCCTCGTCGTCGATGCCGTCGATTGGGTCACCCTGGCGAATCGCGCGGCCTTGCGCCTGTTCGGCATCGAGCAGGCGAGCGAAGCCCCGCGGGATCCCGGGGCGGTCCTCGATTCCATGCAGCTTCGCCACCTCGACGGGCGACCCGTCAAGCGCGAGGAAATGCCGATCGTCCGCGCGCTCGGAGGCGAGACCGTCTGCGGGGAATGGGGCATGGTGCGCCTGCCCGGCATGGCAAGCTCGCTCTACATCCAGCGGAGCGCGGCGCCCATTTTCGATCGAAATGGCGACGTCCGCGGCGCCGTCTGGGTCGCGCGCGACGTGACCGGGTGCATGAAGCTCGATCAGCTCAAAGAGGAGTTCGTCCGGATCGCCGCCCACGAGCTCGAGACGCCGGTCGCCGTGATGAAGGGTCACGCGCAGCTCCTCCTCCGCCGCGCGCCGGCCGATCTCTCGTCGCGGTCGCGGAGCGCGCTCGAGGCCATCAATCGAGGGGCGGACCGCATCGACAGGATCGTCCAGGACCTGCTCGACATCTCGCAGCTCCAGGCGGGCACGCTCGAGCTCGTGCACGAGCAAGTGGACTTGCCCGCGCTCGTGCGGGAGGTCGCCCGTCGTTTCGCGGCCGACGGACGAACCCACGTGATCCGGCTGCATATCGAGGGCGAGGCGACCGTCTCGGCGGACCGCCAGCGCCTCGAATCCGTGATCTACAGCGTGCTCGACAATGCGTTTCGATTTTCCGCCCCGGGGAGCGAGGTCGACGTCGAGGTGATCGCGAACGGCCGAGAGGCCTGCGTCTGCATCCAGGATCGGGGCGTCGGCATTCCACGAGCCATGCAGGCTCGCATCTTCGAGCGGTTCTACCGCGCGCACACGGACACGCCGCACGATTACGGTGGAATGGGCGTGGGGCTCTTCATCGCGCGCGCGATCATCGAGGCGCACGGGGGGGCGATGTGGTTCGGGAGCGAGGAGGGCCGCGGCAGCCGATTCTGCTTCCGTCTGCCGATGGGAGGCGTCGAGGGGCGTTGATAGCCGCGGCAGCGTGCTCGTGCTACGTTGGGGCGGTCCGCGGGTCGTGACGAGCAGGTGAGAGAGATGGCCGAACATTTCGATGTGATCATCGTGGGGGCAGGGTTATCGGGGATCGGGGCAGCTCACCACCTCACGACCCGGTGCCCCGGCAAGACCTTCGCGATCCTCGAGGGGCGCGAGGCCATCGGCGGAACCTGGGATCTCTTTCGGTATCCGGGCATCCGGTCCGATTCCGACATGTACACGCTCGGCTACTCGTTCAAGCCGTGGAAGGAGCGGAAGGCGATCGCGGACGGGCCGTCGATCCTCGCCTACATCCGCGAGACGGCCCGCGAGGACGGGATCGAATCGAAGATCCGGTTCGGCTGCCGGGTCGTGCGGGCCACGTGGTCGAGCGAGCGCGCGGCGTGGACGGTGGAAGTGGAGCGTGGCCCGTCGAAGGAGATCGTCAGCTTCACGTGCAATTTCCTTCTCATGTGCAGCGGCTATTACGATTACGAGAAGGGATACGCCCCGGAGCTGTCGGGCACCGAGCGCTTTCGAGGCCGCATCGTGCACCCGCAGTTCTGGACGGACGACGTCGAATACCGCGGGAAACGCGTGGTCGTGATCGGCAGCGGCGCGACGGCCGTCACGCTCGTGCCGGAGCTCGCGAAGGAGGCCGCGCACGTGGTGATGCTCCAGCGCTCGCCGACGTACGTGGTTTCGCTGCCGTCGCAGGACGTGATCGCGCGCTGGCTCCAGAAGCGCGTCCCCTCGCATGTCGCTTACGAGATCACGCGCTGGAAGAACGTGGCTTTGGGGATGGCCTTTTATCAGCTCGCGCGGCGGAGGCCGGCGAGCGTGAAGAAGCGCCTCGTCGATCTCGTGCGCGGGCACCTCGGGCCCGACTACGACGTCGACCAGCATTTCACACCTCGATACAATCCCTGGGATCAGCGCCTTTGTGTCGTGCCGGACGGGGATCTCTTCGAGGCGGTGAAGGCGGGCCGGGCGTCGGTCGTCACGGACCACATCGAGACGTTCACCGAGAAGGGGCTCCGGCTCACGTCGGGGCAGGAGCTCGAAGCGGATCTCGTCGTCATGGCGACGGGGCTCCGGCTCCTCTTCCTCGGCGGCGTGGAGGTCGTGGTGGACGGCCGCCGCGTGGAGTCGTCGAAGCTCCTCAGTTACAAGGGCGTGATGTTCAGCGACGTGCCGAACCTGGCATGCGCGTTCGGGTACACGAATGCCTCGTGGACGCTGAAGGCCGATCTCGTCGCCGAATACGTTTGTCGCCTGCTGAACCACATGGACGCGATCGGCGCGCGCCAATGCACGCCACGCCGCAGTGATTCCGACATGGAGGAGCTGCCCTTGCTCGACTTCACGTCGGGGTACGTCCAGCGCGCGGTTCACGCATTCCCGAAGCAGGGCTCGAAGAAGCCGTGGAAGGTGAATCAGAATTACCTGATGGACATCGCGGCCTTGCGATTCGGGGAGGTCGACGACGGCACGATGGAGTTTGTCCGGACGAGCTCCGCCGGCGCCGAGGCGCGCTCAAATGCGGGTGTGACGCCCTAGACGCCGTACGCCTTGCGGAGCGCTTCGAGCAGCGCTCGTCCGCGGGGGGCGCCGAGCCCGGTGCAGGCGTTCCACCGAGCGTCGGGCGAGGCGGCGTATCCGCCGTTGTTGCCGGCGACGATGGGGCGGAAGACGTTCGCCCCATCGTCCAGTTGCAATCGATAGAGCAGCGGATTCAGGAATCCGAGGCGTCTGCCCACGCCCTGGCAGAGGCGGGCCACGAGCGCCGCGAAGAGGGGCGTGGACGCGCTCGTGCCTCCGCCATGGCGGTAGGCGCCGTCCACGAAGATGCGGTATCCGTCGAAGAAATCCGCGTGCGCCGCCACGTCGGGGCAGCCGCGGCCGGCGAACGTGCTCGCCGGTTCGGTGAAGACCCAGTCGCGGAACGTGGCGAACGTGCGGACCGGGACGGAGGCGCGGGCCTGCCATTCGGGGCGCTCGAAATAACGGCTCACGCCGCCGCTGCTGCTGCCGAGGTTGGCGATACTGCCGGCATCGCCATAAGCGAGGAGCATGGTGTCGGCGAGGCGATTCCACACGACCTCGTCCTTTCGGGCGCCCTGTTCGTCGAGGATCAGCGTCGTGCCGCCGCAGCAGAGGACCCAGGGGCTCGAGCCGGGGAAATAGACCAGCGAGGGCGCCGAGAACATGCCCTGCGCCATGGGGAAAATGGATCCGGAGTCGCCCGAGGGAAGACAGATCGTGATGCCCAGGATGGCGGCGATGATGAAGAGCTCGTTGATCCGCTCGGCCTCGGCCCGCGTCCACACGCCGGGCAGATCCTCGGGCAGCCCCGCGCTGAGCGTGAGCACGGAGGGCCGGTTCTCGGTATCGAAGAGCGCGGCGTTGAAGAGCTTGAAGTAGCTGTGGCTCGTGGTGTCGTCGTTCCCCCGCGCGCCGGAGAAATAAACCACCGGGCGTACGCCGGGCGCGCAGGAGAAGGCGATTTGCGCGTCCATGCTGACCTCGTAATTCGCCCAGGCGTCGTGCCCGGTCGCCCAGCGGTTTGGCCCCACGGTGAGGATCTCCGGCGCCCGCATGCCGAGGCCCTCGAAAAAAACCTGCATGTCGTCCGGGGAAAAGCCGCCGTAGAGCGAGAGCACGCCGAGGCATACGCCTTCGCCCGTGAGCTCGGTCGGAAAATCGTAGAGCTCGGCGAAGCGAGGCGGCGGGTGAAATCGCCAGGGTTTGTCCGGTGCGGGGGCGGGCGGGGCCGGAGGCGCCTCGGCGCGTCGCCGCGGCGGCGGGCTGTCGTGTACGAGGGGCGCGTCGCGGGGAAGGAACACCCAGAGGATCAGGCCGTCGAGCTTCGTGGGGACGGAGAGGGGCGCTTCATGGGTGACGTCGATTTCCCCCCGGTAGGCATGGCGCTTCAATTGTACGGCGAAGGCCGCCTGAAAGGATCCCGCGGTTCCGCGCAGCGTCACCGCCCGCGCGGCCCGATGGACGTCGACGACCGAGAGATCATGCTCGCGGGCAAACGCCTCGACCCGCGCGAGGTCGTCCGGGCTCGCTGCATACGTGGCCGCATAACGCTCGTGCGACCAGGGCTCGCGGGTCCGGACCACGCGAAAGGCGGTCTCCACGAGCGGAGGAGAGCCCTCCGGGGTGCGCAGGCAAAGCACGGCGGTCACGATTTCGTCGGGAGAAACGTCGCCCCGGAGCACGGCGCCAAACAGGGGCGGTCGGGCGCTGCCTTTGATGTCGACACGATCGCAGATCATGGCTCGTCTCCCTCGGTACGGCTGGCGAGCACGAGCTCGCCCACGCTCGTCTCGGCGTAATAATCGGTGCCGGCGGCCTTGCAGAAGAGGTCCGAATCTCCCCGACCCACGCCGCTGCAGGCGAGGCGCATCGCGGTCGCGACCAGGTAAAACGTCTGGTAAAGCACGCCGGCGTTCTTGAGGGTGACCGAATAAGAAATGCCCTCGTAGCTCCAGGACACGCGCTGGAATCGGCTCGCGAGGCAGATGAGCACCTGCGGCAATTCGGTGTGGCGCGTCGCGAACGCGGCGTCCGTGAGCAGGGTCGTGACCTCGGGCGTGCGGCCCTGGATGCGGGAGAGGGCGTGCGCGTCGGGATCGTAATGGTAGAGGCCCGAATCCAGGCCACGGCAGCGATCGACGGCGAGATAGATTTCGAGGTCGTGACAGGCGCCGCCGGAGGGGGAGGGGCGCATGGTGATGTCGTAGCAGCATTCGGGCGTCGCAGGGATATGCGCGCGGACCCCCGCCGACCGATAAAGGAGCTCGCCGAGCTGCTCGACCGAAATGGGCACGCGCCCCTGCGCGTACACGCTGCGCCTACCCTCGAGCACGGCTGTGAAGGGGCGGTCGCTCGTGCGGAGCGCGTCGAGGTCCGGGCGGTGCAGCAAAATGGGAGGATCCGTCGAGGCGCGAGGCGGCCGCAGGGCGGGAGGCGGCGGGACACGATCACGGAAGGGGTACGTCTTGCCGCAAGGCCCGGAATGGCGGCCGGGGCGGCTGCGCGCGTGGAAAAGCAGGTCGTGGAAGGACCAGCTCGCGAGCTCGAAGACCTGCTCTTCCTCGGTGCCCCCCGCATCCTCGGCCGGGATCGCGAATCCGGCCGCGACCAGCAGGCCGACGAGGGTGCTCATGGCTTCGAGGCTCGCACCGGGCACTGTGAGCGCCGCGGGCGCAGTCGGGCGGGCGAGCGCAAAGCAAAGGGCGGCGGTCCGGGCATCTTCGATGCGCAGGAGCGCATGGCAGCGGGGCGATTCCAGCACGAGGCCCTCACCGACGCGACGTTGATATGCGAAGCGGGAGAGCACGTAACGGCGCTCGGGGTCGATGGCTCCGCTGCCCAGCGAAAACCGGGGCGAGATCGGTTGCAGCACCGCAATCGTGGTCTTCACGTCACGCACGGCATAGGCGAGCAGCACGAGCTGCTCCAGGCGGCGGAGGTGGTGCAGCAACGTCGCCACGGCGAGAGGTCCGTCCTGCTCGGCGAGACCTTCGGCCAGCGCCTCGATCGTGGGGCCCTCGGCGCCGAGGCGCTCGAATGCGGTGAGCAAGGCCTGCGGCAACGCCCCGAGCGAGACCGGGGAGAACGAGGAGGAGGTCAACTGGGCGGCGCCGTTCGCGTCCAGGCTCCAGGTGACCCCTTCGCGGAAGCGCAGGCCGAGCGGTCTCCGCCAGGTTTCCATCATGGCAAACTCTCCTCCGCGGCGCGCACTAGATGAAGATCGGATGCGGATTCATGGATTCCTCGGCGAGAGGCGATTCGAGCAGGCCCATGGATACGGGCACCTCGTAAAGCCGGCCCGGCCCGAGGCGGGCCCAGAAATGGCGGAGCCCGGGCACGATCACCTTGACCACCACGAGGCTCGTATCGGGCCTGGTTTGAT
Organism: Polyangium sp. 6x1; assembly: GCF_029946515.1. GTDB lineage: Bacteria > Myxococcota_A > Polyangia > Polyangiales > Polyangiaceae > Polyangium. Next base: position 476,350 of record NZ_JARZHH010000001.1, on the reverse strand, counting down.
CGAGCACCAGGGTTTCGAGCCCACGTTCGCGGGCGCGCTCCACGCAAAATGTCACGGCCTCCCGGAGGTCCTCGCCGAGTGGCGGCGCGAAATCACGCGGCGTGCGGGGAGGCGCGACGCTCGGTTGCAAATAAGGCTCGGACTCCAGTGTCGCCTGCCGCAACCAGTCGACGATCAGCCCGCCCGGCGAGGGTTTTCCCGCGTCGCCCGTGAAGACGAACGGGATGAGCTGGTTGTGCTCGGTGACCGCACGGAGCAAGGCCAGGCGCGCGTCGAGGTGCGCGCCGAACCCGAACATGATGGTTGGAAAGGGCCCGTCGAGCCGTCGCGAAATCGCCGCGAATGTGGGAATGCCGAGATCACTCGTCAGGTCGAGGGCCCAGAGCTCACGCCCGCGGGCGCGCCAGTGCGCCACGGTGTCGAGCAGATAGGGATCCTCGAAGCTCGCGAGATCCACCCCCGGCACGCGCAGGCGGTTGTACCACCAGAGCGCGACCGCGTCGCGCTCCACGAGCTCCAAGAACCCTTGCAGCACAGCCTCGGTGCGCGTGCTCCCCGCGGCGTTTCCATTCGAATCCGCCCGCGTGAACACGGGGCCTTCGCGGAGCGGATAGTTGTAATAACAGAATCCCGTGGGCACGAATCGCCGCCGCTTCTCGGTCAAGGACCAGACCGGGCTCCATTCGATCGCCTGCGCAGGATCGAAGGGCTCGGTGACCCACGTGCACACCTCGCCGTGCCGATTCCACCGCGCGCGCTCGGCATATTGTCGCGCGCTGTATCCCATCAAGAGGACCGGGTCGATCGCCTCCTCGCCGAGCTCCGCCTGAACCGTGCGGACGCGCGCCTCGTCGCCCTGGAAGACGCCCGCATATCGCTCGATCGACTCGCACATCGCGCTGGTCTTCGCCTGGATGTCCGTTCGGCCTTTGCCCCCCGAATAGCTACGCAGGCTGCTGCGGAGCGACGAGAGGTCGTGCGCCATCTGCGCGAAATTGTGGTCGGTCGAATACGAGAAGACGAGCCGAGGGTCGTCCTCGGGGCGCACGGTGCGGTGCAGGCGGCTCACGATGCCCGTGATGGGGCTCAGGTGATGCGCGAGCCGCTCGTGCGTCTCCTCGGGCGTCGCCTGCCGGAATCCGCCGTCGGCCGTGAACGCTTTGGGCGTGGGTTCGAGGACGAAGGGCGAAACTTGCCCCCGCGCGACCGTTTCACGATCCCCGCACGTCGGGCACTGCGGGCGCCGCACGAGGGTATGCGTGCGGCTCTCGAACGTGGTCGTGTCGAGTGTGATGACGCGCCCTTCGAGGGCGGGAATCCCGCCCAGAGCGGCCCAGCGCGCGACGGCGGTGGCCATCGTCGAGGCGAAGGCGCGGCGCGTGGAGGGGAGCGCGGCGAGGGCCGGAGGATGAACGGGTTTTCCCGTGCGCCGCTCCAGATATCGCTCGACCCGGCGATGCCCCTCCAGGCGATGCGCGAGGCAGCGCCAGCATCCCGTCTTGCCCGGAATGAAAAGCGGCCCGAGCCAGCCATCCCTGCCGGCCGGTCGAGCGAGGAGCCACGGCATTCCCTTTTCGAGCTGGGTCCGGTTCCAGGCGTCGAGCTCGGGGCGAAGGTAATCGTCCACGACGACGACGGGCAGATCCCCGTCGGGGCCCGTTTCCAGGGAAAGCTCGGCGAGGGCCTCGGCGAGCACGCTCGTATCGACGTCGCCTATGGGGACGAGGACAGCGCGGGCCCGGCGCAGGCCCCAAAGCGCCTGTGCCGGCGGGGCGCCGAGCGCCTCCCAGAATGCGGCCTCCGCGCGAGGCATCTCCGCCTCGTCGTTCGTGACGAAGCCGCCTTTGCGGAGCATGGTGATGGCGTAAAAAACCTCGGCGGGCGAGGCAAGCGGTTCCAGGCGCTCGCAGATCTCCTGTTCCGTCAACGTCCCGGTCAGGAGAGGGGCCAGCACCTGATAGGTTCGGCCGTGGAGCACGTGGCTGCCGCCCTCCCACAGGAGGTAGACTCCCTCGCCCTCGATGATCTCGACGCGATAGGAATGCTTGAAGCGTGGGCGCGTGAGCATGTGCGGTCGGGCGGCAGCCTCGTATCAGTTGCTCTTCTCGCTCGTATGCACGTCCCCTGCGGTCGCGGACCCGGTCCCCGTCGCGCTGCCGCTCGCCGTCGCGCTGCCGGTCGCCGTCGCGGGCGCCGGGGTGGACTCCATCGTGAGCGACTCAATGCCGAGATCCGCCGGCGGCAGCGGCAAGTCCATCGGCAGCGCGACGTCGTGCTCGAGCTCCAGGTCGAATTGCTGTTTTGCGAAGAGCTTGATCGCGCTCGACGGATCCTGCTCGAGCTGCTTGCGGAAGGATGCCTCCGTCCAGGCATGCGCCACGAGGAATCCCCACTGCACCTTGTTGAGTGTATGTTGCTTCTGCATGATGCACCTCTAGAATCCATACATCAGCACATTTTCGACTCACGGGCCAGTCTGATCGTGCGGGCTCTCGCGTGCGTGGAGGTATGTCACGGCGTTCGCGACGTAGCTTTTTTCGTCACCCCGTACGCGCGCGACGCATCGCCCGGGCGATACCCGTTTGCAGCGTGCTGTGCGTCCCGATTCCAGAGAGGTCGACCCCTATGGAGACGAGCGTCTGCGCGACCTCGGGGCGGATGCCCGTGAGCATCGGCTCGGCCCCGAGCAGCGCGACCGAACGCGCGGCGCGCACGAGCGCGTCGGCGACCTCGGCGTCGACCTGCGGGACGCCCGTGATATCGAGGATCGCCACGCGCGCGCCGCTCCGCGCCATGCCGTCGAGGAGCACGGTGATCGCCCGCTCCGCGCGCACCGGATCGATGTCCCCGACGAGCGGCATGACCATCACCGCGTCACTCACGGGGATGAGCGGCGTGGAGAGCTCGAGGAGCGTCGCTTCTTTCGCGCGCAGCGCCTCCTGTTGAAGGAGGGCGTCGGCGCGCTCCTGTTCCGCGCGTACAGCGGACGTGACGTCCATGATGATCCCGCGCAGCCCCACGGTGCGTCCGTCGTCCTCGCGCACGCACACCGTCTGGGCTTCGATCCAGAGGACCCCTCCGTCCCGGCGGACCCAACGGAATCGAAGGACCGAGCGGCCGTTTCGCTCGAGCAGCGCGTTGCCGGTGAGCACGTAGGCCCTGTCCTCCGGGTGCGCCCGATCGGACCAGAGGTTCGGCTGCGCGAGCCACTCTTCCGGCGTGTAGCCGATGATGTCTTGGATCTGCCGGCTCACGTAACCGATGCGCCCGCGGCTCGGATCCTCGACGAACCAGATTTCCCAGACAGCCCCGGGCACGCAGTCGATGAGCTCCCGGAGCATGTTGCCGCGCATCTCGGCCTCCTGCAGGCGCGCCCGCAGCGCCGTCACCTCCGAACGAAGCGCTTCGGCGCTCAACGCGTGCTCTTCCATGATCATCTTCTCCCCCTCGGCATGCGCGCCCACCCGGCTGCGCTTGTACGCGTGGTCCCTGTGGGGATGGTAACGCCGATCCGGGCGCGGATTCAATCCTTCCTCAATCGGGGCCCCGCAGATCGGATCGACCGGCCTGCCCCCCTCGGGCCGCGTCACGTCGCGAGGAGCTTCCGGACTGAACATCGGCTGGGATGTTGTGCGCAAACCAACTGCGTACGGGTGGTATTGCGCGCTGCCGGACCGCGGGGCCCGGACGTCCGTGACGAGCTACCCTCTCGTGCCGGTATCGATCACCGCGCGACGCGGCATTGCTTCATCACGCTCGCGCGCATTCGATCCGTCGCCTCCTTGTACGAGAGTAGCCCCTGCACCTCGCGGCTCCCGGGATGCGCGAGCATGTACCCCTCGACCTCCTCGTACGCGAGCAGCTCCCGCGCCACCATCGCCGCGCGGCAGACCGCGCCCTCGTAGGCGTCCTGGACTTCTCGATACGCCTCGTCCTCGTCGTACTGGCGCGAATGCCACAGGTTCGCCGTGAGCTGCGCGGCGAGGATCACGCGCAGCCCGACGTCGGTCGCGGCGACGGCGCGGGCGACGTCGTCCACGCGGCTCGCCCATGGATGCGTGGCGAGCGCGGAAAGCGCGCGCCGGAGCTCGCTGTCGAGGGCCTCGAGTCGATCGTCCGGGGCTTTCATGACGCTCGCTCGACATTGTGCCCGTCGCGCCCGGGCTCGACAAGCGCGGCGGAGGGCCGGCCCCGAGGAGGGCCGCAAGGCGCACCGACTGCGCGGCCGCGCATCTTTGGCGCCTCCTCGGCCGTGGTCCGCGACGAGGAGCCGCGCGGACACGTCTGGCCACGGTCTTGCTAGCGCTTCACCGCCGAGGACCCCATGCACACGAAGAACGCCACCGTCTCGGACTACATGACCCGGAGCCCCCACGCGATCGGCTTCGATCAGACGCTCGTGCAGGCGCACAAGCTCATGCGCGAGCACGACATCCGGCACCTGCCCGTTTTGCGGGGCGGCCGGCTCGTCGGCATCCTCTCCGAGCGGGACCTCGCGTTCGTCGAGGCGCTCCCCGACGTGGATCCGCAAAAGCTCCGCGTCGAGGAGGCGATGACCCCGCTGCCGTTCACGGTCGCGCCGAGCACCCTGCTCGCCGGCGTGGCGCGCGAGATGGCGGAGCACCGGTACGGCGCGGCCGTCGTGATGCAGGACGGGCACGTCACCGGCGTCTTCACGACGACGGATGCGCTCCGGGCGCTCGCCGACGCGCTCGACAAGGAAGGATGACGGCGCCCGTCGCTCGTCCGAGCCATTCCGGAGGTGACGTGATGACGAGAGGGAGGACGCCCGAGATCGAGGACGCGGTGAGCGAGCTCGTCGCCGGCGTGATGCCGGGCGCGGTCGTGCTGCGGATCTCGCGGCTCGGCCCGGACGAGGACGACGACGGCGGGGCGACGGGCAAGGCCATCGGATATGGCGTGCCCTTGCGGATCCGGGTGCAGAGGCCCGACGGCGCGGAGAGCGATCTTTGCCTGCACACGGCCGGCCCGGACGAATTCGGGCACGACCGGCGCGCCGACCGGGCCGCGAACATGCTCCTCGCGTTCGACAGCTTCACGCGGCTCCCGCGGCACGTGCGCGCGCTCGACGTGGGCGCGGTGGAAGACGACGGGCGCCTCGTGTCGCTGCGGCGGAGCGGCGAGTTTTACCTCGTCACGGAATACGTCGAGGGGCACGTCTACGCCGATGATCTGCGCCGGATCGCCCGCGCGCGCGCCCTCACGGACCAGGACGTCGCGCGCTGCGAGGCGCTCGCGCGGCTCTGCGCGGAGATCCACGCGGTTCGTCCGGACGGACGGGCGACGTACCGGCGCGCGATCCGGGACCTCGTCGGGCACGGCGAGGGCATTTTCGGGCTCATCGACGGGTATCCGGACGACGTGCCGACGGCGCCGCCCGAGCGGCTCCGCGCGATCGAAGAGCGGTGCCTCGCGTGGCGGTGGAAGCTCAAGGGCCGCGGCGAGCGCCTGCGCCGCACGCACGGCGATTTCCACCCGTTCAACGTCGTCTTCGACCGCGCGGGGGAACCTCGGCTCCTCGACACGAGCCGCGGCTCGGCCGGCGATCCCGCGGACGACGTCACGTGTTTGTCGATCAATTATCTGTTCTTCGCGCTCGAAGCTCCCGGCTCCTGGCATGGCGGGTTCCGGACGCTCTGGCGGACGTTTTTCCGGACCTACCTCGATCTCACCGGCGATCGGGAGCTCTTCTCGGTGGCCGCGCCGTTCCTCGCGTGGCGGGCGCTCGTGCTGTGCAACCCGCGCTGGTATCCGTCGATTCACGCGGGCACGCGGGACGCGCTCCTCGGGTTCGTCGAGCGTGTCCTCGACGCGCCTCGGTTCGATCCCGACGAGGCGGAGGGGCTCTTCTCGTGAGCGGCGCGGTCGTGTGGATCACGGGGCTCCCGTCGGCGGGGAAATCGACGCTGGCGGACCGAGCCTTCCGGCGGTTCGTCGAGGCAAACAGGCCGAGCATCCTGCTCGACGGGGACGCGGTGCGCGCGGCGATGCGGCCGCCGCCGGGGTATGGCGAGGAGGCGCGGGCCCATTTTTACGAGACCCTCGGGAACCTGGCGGCGATGCTGGCGCGGCAAGGGCACGTGGTGCTCGTGCCGGCGACGGCGCACCTGCGCGTCTTCCGGGAGAAGGCGCGCGCTGCAGCGCCCCGCTTCTTCGAGGTTTACGTCTGCGCCACGCCCGAGCGCTGCGCAACGCGAGACGCGAAGGGGCTTTATGCCGCGGCGCGCGCGGGCAAGGTCTCGGGGCTGCCCGGCTTCGACCTGCCCTACGAGCCGCCCGAGGCGCCCGACGTGGTCGCGCTCGGGGGGCACGACGAGGATGCGATCACGAACATCGTCCGCCTGACGGCCTGAGCTGGTTTGTCCGGGCGCGTCGAGGTCGCTCGTCATCGGTCGCCTCTGGCATTAGAAGCTCGGGGATGGACCTTGTGCACGAAGTCCACGCGCAGATCCGCTCGCTCGAGCGGTTCGTGCCGCTGCTCGGCGAGGCGGCGGTGGACGAGGCGCGGAGCCTCGCGCACAGGCTTCACGAAAGGCTGGCCGGCGGCGTCATCTGGAACGTCAACTCGACGGCCGTGGGGGGCGGCGTCGCGGAAATGCTGCATTCGCTCCTCGGGTATGCGCGCGGCGCGGGCCTCGACGTGCGCTGGTTGACCATCGGCGGCTCGCTCGAATTCTTTCGCATCACGAAGCGCCTGCACCACGCCCTTCACGGCGAGCGCGGCGACGGCTCTCTGCTCGACGAGAGCGCGCACGAGGTGTACGCGTCGAACCTCGGCCGCAATGCGCTCGAGCTGCGCGAGCTCATCCGCCCCGGGGACGTGGTGCTGCTGCACGATCCGCAAACCGCGGGCCTCGCGCCGACGCTGCTCGCAGCGGGCGCACGGGTCCTCTGGCGGTGCCACATCGGCGCGGACGAGACCAATGACGACGTCGAGCTCGGCTGGCGATTCCTCGCGCGGTACCTCGACGGTGTCGGATGCATGATCTTCTCCCGGGAGAGCTACGTCCCGGCGCGGTATCGCGACGGACGCGCGTCGATCATCCAGCCGAGCATCGACGCGTTCTCGACCAAGAACGTCGAGCTCGACGAGCCGACCGTTCGCTCGATTCTGGTCCACGTGGGCCTCCTCGAAGGGCCTCCGCCAGCTTCGCCTCGGTATACCTTCGTGCGCAGCGACGACACGCCCGGGCGCGTGGAGCGCTCGGCAGACGTCATCCGGCTCGGGCGTGCACCCGCGTGGGAGACGCCGCTCGTCGTCCAGGTATCGCGCTGGGATCCGCTGAAGGACATGCTCGGCGTGCTGCGCGGGTTTTCCCTCATGGTCCAGAATCACGCCGCCCCCGAGGTCGACCTCGTGCTCGCGGGCCCGAACGTGCGCGCGGTGGCCGACGACCCGGAGGGCCCCGCCGTCTTCGAGGCCGTCTATCGTGATTTTCTCGAACAACCGCCGGCCATCCGCGCGCACGTCCACCTCGCGATGCTGCCGACCGCGGACGTCGAGGAGAATGCCGTGATCGTCAATGCGCTCCAGCGCCACGCGGCGGTCGTCGTGCAAAAGAGCCTGCACGAGGGCTTCGGCCTCACGGTGACGGAGGCCATGTGGAAGGCGCGTCCCGTGATCGCCGGCGCCGTCGGCGGGATTCAGGATCAAATCGAGGACGGGGTGAGCGGCGTCCTTTTGCGAGATCCGACCGACCTCGGGACGTTCGCGGGCGAGCTCCACCGGATCCTCGCGGATCCGAGCTCGGCGGCGCGCCTCGGCGCGGCGGCGCGCGAGCGTGTGCGGGAACGATTTCTCGGCGTCCGACACCTCGTCCAGTATGGCGCGGTCATCGGGCGTCTTCTCGATGCATGAGGCGTGAAGAGGCTTCCATCGCTTCCATTCCTTCGATAGTCTCGTCCTCGTCATGCCCTTCGCATCCCGAACCCTCCGCTCGGTTGTTTCTCTGCTGGCATGGATCCCCCTCGCGTGCTCGTCGTCGGGCGCGTCGTCCTCGGGCAGCGGAGGGGAAGGGGGCAGCGGCAGCGCGACCGGGCCCGGCGCGGGCGGCGCGGGGATGGGCGGCAGCGGCAGCGGCGGCATGGGCGGAATGACGTCTTCGACGGGCGTGGGGCCCGGCTCGGGGAGCGGCGGGAGCCTGCCGATGCTCCCGTGCGACGCGGGATTCGCGTTCGACAGCAATCCCATCACCTCGCCGATCCTCACGGTCTCGTACACGAACCCCACGCCCTATGCCTATGTGAACATGAAGGTGACCGGGCCCGGGGCGCCCGCCTCGCAATGGGGCGGCGTGGGGGGCTCCGGGCCGTATACGTGGACGTACACCGTGTACGGCTACGATCCCGGCGTCCTGACGTTCACGTTCGTCGAGGGCGAGAACGGCGGCAATCCGGGCAACCCCGTGGCGCAATGCCAGATCGAGGCGCTCGTCGAGGGAAGCTCGAACCCTGGGTCGAGCGGAAGCGGGGGCGGGGGGCAAGCGAGCTGCGCGGATCTGGCGCAGGCCAATCAGTGGCCCGGGGGCACGTATACCTGCGACGACGGCAGCAAGAACTGGTGCGCGGGGACGGGCACGCCGACGAGTGATTGCGTGCGCTGCTGCAGCCCCTCGTGCGGCGTGCTCGCGGGGCTCTACAATTCGAGCGCGAGCTGCGACGACGGGAACAACGGCGCGTGCAAGGGCTCGGGCGTCATCACGTGGGATTGCAAGGCCGGGTGCTGCGGCCCCGGGATCCCGAACTCGCAGCCCCCGAGCGGCGGGGCCTTCGGATACCCCGTGGGCGACAAGAGCACGAGCCCCGCGGGCGGCGCGGGGTGGCAGGTCTGGCAGGTCCTCGGGCATTACTGGGACGTGTACGGCGGGGCGCACCTCGCCGAGGACATCGGCAAGGCCGGCGCGGCGAATGCGCCCATCTACTCCGTGGCGGACGGGGTCGTGCTGGTCTCGGCGCCGAACGGGAGCTCCTACGTGAACGTGATCCTCGTCCAGCACCCGATGCCGGACGGATCGACCGTGTGCTCCTTCTATGGCCACCTCGCGACGCGCACGGTATCCCCGGGACAAACCGTCAAGCGAGGCGATCAGATAGGCACCGTCCTCGACCAAGGCTCGAACTCCCACCTGCATTACTTCATCGCCCCGAAGAACCTCTGCGACAAGATCGCGGGGCTGAATGGCGGAGGTGCCTGCGGATACGACGGATCCGGCGGCGTCCCGGGGCTCGGGCACGCCGACCTCGCGAATGCGCCGGAATCGTACACGGCCTCGGGGACGAACAACGGGTGCAGCCTGAACGGCTACCAGATCCTGGCCCCGCACGATTTCATCGACGCGCACCACTTCTGAGCGCCGCTCCGGCGATCCTCAGCGTTTGCCCACCGGCTTGCGATACGCGATTTTCAGGGCGTCCGGGCCCTTCTCCTGAAATCCGATCGTCTCCGACCACGACCACGCCTCGCCCCCGGGGCCCGTCGTCGTGACGGCCTTGTAGGAAACGACGATCGCCCTGGATTCTTTTCGCAGCGACAGCTCCACGAGCGCCGTCTGGGAGAAGGCCGTCGTGGGGATGCGCGCGCATTGCGCGGGGATGTCGTCGCCGAGCCACGCGACGAGGAAACCCTTGTGCTTGGCCTCGCACTGAAACCCGAGCCCGAGCGCGGTCGTGAGCTTGCAGTTCATGTGCTCCGGCGCCGCGAGGTCCGTGCCCTCCGCCCACTCGCATTCGGTGCCGATCGTCGTGCCCACGTATGCGGCCGCGGCGCGCTCGGCATCCGAGAGGCAGGGCAGCGCTGCGTCGTCGAGGACCAGGTGATACGAAGCGTCCGACCAGGCGAGCTTGATCGGGCCGATTCGCGGGGGACATACGCGAGGGGCCGCGGAGGATTCCGGAGGTGCCGCCACGGCGCTCGCGGCGTTCGGTGCGAGGGTCGCCGACGGGGGCGGAGGCGTGGGCGGCGGCGCGGACGGAGGCGGCGGCGGTGTGGCTCGGTCACACGCGGCCGCGACGCATAGAACAGCGATCAGGCTTTGCGCGAGGGATGGACGGATGGCTGGCATGCGCCCACCGCACTCTGTCACGAATCGCGGCGCGAAGGCACAGCCGTGTCCCGAGCACAAGTGATTTCGACCGCTCCACGACGCGGCTGTGCCAGGGTCGGGAATTGCCTCACACGGATGTGAACAGCCTCACGGGTGTGCGTCGTGGACGGCAAGGTGGGCAAGACGCCGACGCTGCGGAATTGCCAGTTTTTACCTCGTCCGTCGCTGCGGGCAGACTATCATGGGAATCGCTATTCCTTCATTTTTTGTGAAGGAAGAAAGAAGGCGTTCGAGATGGCTTTTTTGCGCAGAAGAATGGCGACGAGCACGGCGTGGCTCGGTGCGTTGCTGTTGCTCGTGGGACCGGGTTGCGCGGGGAGCGGGAGCCCCGGCGACGAGGAGGAGAGGACCGCCGAGGACGGGGCGCGGTCCAAGCCGGCGCCGTCGTTCCTGACGGCGGATGATTTCCCCGAGGTCTACTGGGGTGAGGAAGAAGAGGAAGAAGAAGAGGAAGAAGAAGAGGAGGAGGAAGAGGACGATCGCGAGCTCGAGGAGGGCGATATCTACCGCGTGATGGGCGGCGGTCGCCTCCTCAACTTGAACCCCTACCGCGGCCTTCAGGTCGTCGACTACAGCGACATCTCGAATCCGGCGATCATCGGCAAGCTGCCCATCTCCGGCACGCCCGTCGAGATGTACGTCGACGGAGACCGCGCGGTGGTGCTGCTGAACGAGTGGTACGGATACAAGGCCGACCACGGCAAGCTCGCCGCGCGCGAGCGCAAGGGCGGGCTCGTGGCCCTCGTCGACATCAGCGATCCCACGTCACCGACGCTGATCTCCGAGTACAACGTGCCCGGCCGGATCACGACGAGCCGCTACGCGAACGGCTCGTCGAAGGACTCGCTCTACATCGCCGCCGTGCTCTCCGGCTGGGTCAACGAGAACGGGTACTGGGAGTACAAGGACGAGAGCGTCGTCAAGAGCTTCGACGTCCTGAGCACGGCCATGACGCCGAAGACGGAGTTCCAGCTCGGCGGCAACGTGACGGCCATTCAGGGCGAAGGAAACGTGCTCCTCGTGGCCCGCCGCAATGGATACTATTCGAACACGAGCAACGTCTCGATCCTCGACATTTCGGACGTCAACGGATCGATGGCGATGCGCGGCACGGTCAGCGCGACCGGCTACGTGCGGACGCAGTTCCACATGGACTTCCGTGATAACCAGCTCCGGGTCTTCTCGGGCCCGCAGTGGGGCGGCTGGAACCAGCAGAGTTATCTGCAGACGTGGAACGCGACGAACAAGGACAACCCCATCCCCGTCTCGAACGAGCCGTTCGGCACGAACGAGCGGCTCTACGGCGCCGTGTTCATGGCCGACAAGGCGTTCGCGGTCACGTACCGGCAAACGGATCCGTTCCACAGCTTCTCGATCGATCCGAATGGCCACGTCACGGAGGAGAGCGAGTTCATCGTCTCGGGCTGGAACGATTACCTGCGCCCGCTCTCGGGTGGCACGCGGCTCATCGGCATCGGTGTGAACGATCAGAATGGTCGGAAGATGGCCGCGAGCCTCTACGACATCACGAACCTCCAGAACCCGAACCCGCTGCTCGATCGCGCCGAGACCGACGCGAACGATGGCACCTGGAACTTCTCCGACGCCCAGTGGGATCACCGCGCGTTCAAGATCCTCGAGGGCGCCGTGAACGTGCAGGCGGACACGGGTGAGGTGGAGACGGGCCTCATCATGCTGCCCTTCACGGGCTACAAGTACGAGAACAACGTGCCCATCTACCGCTCGGCGGTGCAGCTCTTCACGTTCTCGAACACGACGATCACGCGCCGCGGGACGCTGGATCACGTGGACAACGTGCGCCGCGCGACCCCTCTGGACGGGACGAACAACACCGCGGTCATCTCCGACACGGTGATCTCGTTCCACGACCAGACGAACCTCGACGATCCCGAGCAGCTCTCGCAGATCGACGTCGCGCCCGATTACGCGAAGATCATCCCGTGGGGCGATTACCGCGTCCGTATCCGGCACCCCGAGGGGTATTACTACTGGTACAACAACAACGCGAACGCGCGGGCGGAGATCATCCCGAACGACGAGGATGCAGACCTCGCCGAGCCGGTGGCGAGCTTCGAGCTCCCGCTCTCCACGAACTATTACAAGGTCGGGGACTACCTGGTCAGCTCGAAGACGAAATGGCTGTGGCCAAACTACGAGACGACGATCAAGGTCTACGACCTGACCGACCCCGTGCATCCGCAGGAGAAGGGCACGCTCGTCACCACCGAGCTCTGGCCGACCAACTACTACAACACGAAGCTGCACACGACGGACAACGCGCTCGTCTATCAGCAATACCAGTACGGCTACGAGAGCCTCGGCCACTACCAGGCCCGCAACGCGTGGCTCGACGGCGTCAATACGTGGTGCGACAGCACCTCGAACGGCTGCAGGTACATCACGGGTACGCGCAGCTGCCGGACGCCCGACGGTGGGCAGGAGTACTGCGCCGGTAACTTCGCCGAATGCACGATCCACGTCGGCGCCGAGACCACCTGCGTGCCCCTCCCCTGGAGCGCGGTCGAGCCGCACGCGGTCTGGTCCGAGTGGGACGGCGAAGGGTGGCGTTACCCGACGTACGCCTCGTTCCGGGTCCTCGATCTGTCGGATCCGGCGAACCCGAAGCTCGCCCCGAACCCGATCTCGTTCGCGGCGCCGGACGAGTTCGCGGACGCGCGCACGAATGGAAACGAGCTTTTCGTCACGGTCAAGAACAAGGCCACGGCGCCGGGCGACAAGCGGCCCTACACGAAGAACTTCCTCAAGCGTTATGACCTGACGAACCCCTCGGCGCCCGTCCTCGTGTCGAGCACCAACATCCCCGGCTACCCCATCGACGCCTACGACAACCGGATCTTCATCCGCGATCGGCAATGGGGCGGCTACTGGCACGAGGAGGCCGTCGGCCGCGTCAAGCTCACGGGCAATGGCGCGAAGCTCGAGAAGTACAGGAAGCTCGAGAACAAGTACATCAACGCGATCTTCGTCGACGATCACGAGCAGCCCGTCATCAGCTACGCGTCGAGCTGGGCCTACAACGGGTACTCCGTCGCGATCCTGGATCCGCAGAATGGCAACAAGCCCGGCTTCGACCTCCTGTCGGAGACGAAACTCGGCAACACCATGTCGCTCATCGACGTCAACTCGCACCGCTGGTTCCTGTACGTCGCCGGCGGCACGCTGGTGGCCGACGCGAACAACCCCACGGCGGTCAAGGCGCAGGCGTTCTTCCCGATTTATTACTGGGACAGCCAGCCCGTCGTCCACAACGGCCAGATCCTGGCCGCTGGCAGGCGGCTCGGTATCTTCCAGCTCGGCGAGAACGAGACGAATCTCTTGACGACCGACTGACGCTCGGTCCCCCCACCCTACCCCCACGCATTCGGCCAGGGACCTGCGCTCGACGAGCGCGGGTCCCGGCGCCTCATCCCTCGCCGCCGTCGCCCTCGTCGCCGCTGCGAATGTCGTATTTCCGGATCAGCGTCCGCAAATGGCTCCGGTCCATGCGCGCGAGCCGCGACGCCTCGGATACGTTGCCCTTGGCGCGCGAAACGAGCTCGCGCACGTACCGCTCTTCCCAGCGGTCCGCGGCCCTCTGCTTCGCCATGCGATAAGGCACGCGCAGGTCGAATTCGCCTTCCGCGGCGGGGCCCGCGCCCCCGTCGGACGGACCGCTGCCGAGCGCCAGGAGGGCCGGATCGTCGAGCAGGACCGCGCGCTCGACCGCGGCCCGGAGCTCGCGCACGTTGCCCGGCCACGCCTGCCGGCAGAAGGATTCGAGCAGATCGGCCGGCATCGTCCGCTGCGGCGCGAGCTCGGCATAAAAATGGCGCGCGAGCCGCTCGACGTCGCCGGTGCGCTCGCGCAGCGGCGGGATGTGAATGCGCACCACGTTGAGGCGGTAATACAGGTCCGCGCGGAACGTGCCGCGGTTGACCTCGGTGCGGAGGTCGCGGTTCGTCGCGGCGATGACCCGCGCGTCGAGCCGGATGCGCTGGTTGCCGCCGACGCGCTTGACGGTCTTCTCCTCGAGCGCGCGCAGGAGCTTCGGCTGCATGTCGAGCGGCAGCTCGCCGATCTCGTCGATGAAGATGGTGCCGCCGGCGGCCTGCTCGAAGGCGCCGGGGCGATCGGCGCTCGCGCCCGTGAAGGAGCCCTTCACGTGGCCGAAGAGCTCGCTTTCGATGAGCGTGGGCGCAATGGCCGTGCAGTCGAGCACCACGAACGGGGCGCGGGCGCGCGCGCTCGCCTCGTGGATCGCCGCGGCGAGGACGCCTTTCCCGGTGCCGGTCTCGCCTTCGAGCAGCACCGTGGTCTCGGATGGGGCGATGCGGGGCAGGGCGGCAAAGATGCGGCGCATGGCGTCGCTCGCGCCGAGGACGGAGCCGAATCGATCCTCGGGGCTCAGGGCCTCGCAGATGTCCTCGTCGATCAGGTCGACGCGCAAGGTGGTGCGCCCGACGCGGACGCGCGCGCCGTCGTCGATATAACCCGTGAGGATGCGGGTGCTGCCGATCCAGGTGCCATTCGAGGAATCGAAATCCCGCAGGAAAAAGCCCTCGGGCGTGGCGGTGATGCTGATATGGTGGCGGGAGACCGTCGGGTCGGAGAGCACGAGATCGTTGCCCTGGGCGCTGCCCACGGAGACCTCGCTCTTCGGGGCGCGGAGCGAGGCGCCCGTGTCCGGGCCCTCGATCACGGTGAGCGAAAAACCTTCGAGCCGCAGCTCTTTCGCGCTGGGGCGGAGGAGCAGGGTGCCATCCGTCGACATGGCCGGCACGTTACCACGCGGCGCTCGCTCCGTGGTGCCGGGGCGAGGCGAACGCCGCCCTGGAGGGCCGAGCCTCCATGCCCTGGGGGCGCGACCCTCCAGGCATGGAGGCTCGGGCCGCCAGGGCCTGGAGGGTCGTTCCTTCAAGCCTGGAGGCTCGTCCCTCCAGGCAGCGCCGAGCGCGCGGGAAATCGCTGCGCGCGCGGCTTTTTTTGCGGTCGCTGCCGGTGGTGGCACGGAACGTGAAGAGTCCAGATGCCAAGGACTTTGCGGAGGACGATCATCATGACGACGAAGCTCACGCATCTTGTTTCGCAGTTCGGGTTCGCAGGCGCGCTCCTCGCGTCCGCGATGGTTCTTCCGGCCTGCGGTGGTGAGCCTGTCGACGTCGACGATTTCGAGGGCGAGGTGGACGATGCCGAGCAGGCGATCGGACCGGGCGGCACGAACAACCTCCCGCCGTTTGCCATCGACAGCGATCCTCTCAAGCGCAGCGTGACGAATACCCACGGCATCACGTCCCCCACGAATCCGGATCCGCTCCCGCTTTGCAAGGGCGACACGGTGACCACGACGGGCTGCACGTTGAAGCCGGAATGGGAAGCGTGGATGTCCGCCGATGGGACGAACCGCGCCCCGGTGATGAAGGGAATCGTCAAGTGCGCGGTGTCCTCGAGCTTCACGATCTCGACGAACGACGGCTCGCAGAGCTTCGCGGGGCAATGGGAGCTCTACGGGAGCTGGAAGACGAATCGCCTCAATGGCGAGGACAAACGCGAGCGCGTCAGCGCGTGCCTCCTCTCGCTCCTGAACGGCAACAACCTGACCTTGAACATCTGCATCATCGGCCCGGGTGGGGCGCCTTTTGACGTGCCCTGCGGCGATTCCCACACCACGCTGCGGGAGGGCGGCTTCTTCGGGAACCTGTTCGCGACCAATCCCACCGCGTATGTCGCAGGGCCCGACGCGGCGGAGCCGGTGGACAGCGGGCGAGCGTGCTTCGGCTCGCAAGGCATTTACTGTTGCGCCGAGAACGACACGAACTGCAACCACCGCATCGTGCTGACCGGCGCGATCCTCGGCTCGCCCGATCAGAACTTCGCGAACAAGCGCTGCAATGCGCCGCTCGTGGACGCGGGCGGCGGGCTCTTGTACTGCCCGTCGTTCTTCTCGACCCGCGAGCCGAATCGCAGCTACACGAACGTGTTCACGACGTTCGTCCCGCCGGCCGAGTGATCGGCGAGCCTCTCCCCCGTTCGCCGTCCCCCCGCCCTCGTCCTCTCCTATCGCCCCTCGATCAACCGGTCCACCTCGGCCGCCGCCTTGCCATAGCGGCGCCGGAGGAGCGGGTTTGCCGCGAAGGCCTGCGAAAGGCTCGCCTTCGCGCGCTCGAGCGAGGTTTTTCCCGCCGACGGTTCGAGCTGCGCCCGGGAGAGGCGGAGCGCCCCCTCGATCGCGAGCGCTCGCGGCAATCCCGGCGCGAGCTTCAGCGCCTGCTCGATCCCGCGCAGGCCCTCGTCCACGACAGCGCCTGCCGGCGCGCCCGGTCGCTGCCCGGCGAGCAGCGCCTCCGCCCGCTGGAGGCAGACCTGCCCCAGCACGAGCCACGGATCCAGGCGTTCGGGGGCCTTCTGGGTCGCCTCGTGGGAGAGCCTCTGCGCTTGCTCCAGCGCCGCCAGATCCGGCTGCCCTTGCTGGCGGGGCCCTTCGGCCTGCTCCGCTCGGATCTGGGCCTCCACCATCGTGCAATCCACGTTGCCGGGATCGATGCGATGGCATTGCCCGAGGGCGCGCAGGCCCTCGTCGAGGTCCGGGCGCGGATCGCCTCCCTGGGCGCGCGCGTGGCTCGCGCGCAGGTAATGTGCGCGGCCTGATTCGAGCTGGGCGAACATGAAATTGGAGTCGATCGCGAGGGCCGCCTTGAAGCGGTCGATGGCCTGCTCGGCCGGTCCTCGCCCGTCCTCGCCCGTCATCAGCCGATACGACGCGATCCGGGCGGAGGCCATACCGGAGTTCACGCACGCTAGGAGGTGCTTGTCGTTGACGCCGAGCACGTGGTCCGCCATCTGCACGGCTTCGAGGAGGGTCTTCTCCGGATTCTCTCCGTGATCGGCCTGCCATTCGGCGAGCTCCGTCAGCCAGGCCGAGGTGTTGTTGTAGGCAATCAGGTACTGCGCATCGAGCTCGAACGCCTTCTTCGTCATGTCGATCGCTCGCCCGAGGACGTCGCGCGCGTCGCCATTTCGCAACCGAATGCTGGATCCGGAGAGCGCGAGCGCGTACCCGTAGTCGTTGTACGCCCACGGGAACGTGGGCTTGATGCGGATCGCCTCCTCGAAATGGGCGTACGCCTGGTCGAGCAGGGGCTGCACGGGTTTTCCCTGGTCGAGCTGGTACAGAGCGAGCCGCGTGTACGCCGTGCCGATGGCCTCCTGCGCGAACGCGTCGGTGGTGTGCGAGGCGATCGCCTGTTTTCCCGCGTCGAGCTGCGCGCGGTAGAGCCGCTCGACCTCGGCTTGCGGCGCGCCGTGGTCCTGGGCGTAACGCGCCTGGAAATGGTACGCGAACGCCTTCTTCGTGTGCCCGTCCGACTCCGACGAAGCCGCCGTGAGCGCCTTGTCCGCGGCGGAGAGCGCCTTGTCGAGCTTTGGCCTGGGATCACGCCCGCGGTACGCGTCCATCTCCTCCTGCCGGATCCACGCCTCCGCGAGCGCCTCGTAGATCTGATGGTCGCTGCGCCCGATGTCCGCGGCCTGCTCGTAATGCGCCACGGCCTCGGCGAAATCCCGCTCGGCCTGGTCGCTCTCGCCGCGGTCCTTCGCGCCCTCCGCGCGGGCCATGAACACGTCGCCTTCGAGCTTCTCGGCCTCGTAGAGCCACGAGAGGCCGCCCCGGGCGTGGCGCGCGCTCTTTAGGGCCTCGTCGTAGCGCCGGTTGTAGAAATGGATCAGGCCTTCGAGGTAACTCGCCGGCACCGTCGGCAGGCCCCGGCAGCGCGTGAGGTGGGCGAGCGCCGGTTCGAGGTACTCCTTGTCGAGCTCCTGCTTGCGTTTCTCGAAATAGCTCTTGTCGCCGCTCTTGCGCGCGTCCTCGATCGCCCGGCTGTAGAGCTCGCCGAGCACGCGCCCGAGCGCGTAATCGAGCTCGGGCTCGCGCACGCCGAGCGCCGCGGCCGCGGCAAGCTCCGTGTGCGCCTTGTCCCACTCCTTCAGCGCGAGGTAGCCGCGGCCGAGGGCATAATGGTCGAGCCCCGCCGCGAGGTCGCCGAAGCTCTGCATCTCGGCCTCGATCTCGGCCATGCGCGCGCGGACGGCCGCCTTCTCGGGGCCCGTGTCGTGCAGCGGCACGAGGTACGCGCTGCGCACCAGCCATTCGAGGTCCTTCACCGCCTGGCCGAGCTTCTGCCCGAGCTCGGCGCGCTTCTGCGCGATCGCCTCGTTCCGCGCATTGACGACCACCGTGCGGACGCCGTACCCCGCGAACGCCGCGAGGCTCGACACGAGCGCGATCACCGCGAAGGCCATCGGCTTGTTGCGCTTGGCCCGCCAGTAGAGGCGCGTCGGCAGGCCGAGGCGGCGCGCGAGCACGCGCTCGCGGTTCAGGAATCGTTCGAGGTCGTCGGCGAGCTCGGCCGCGGTCGCATACCGCTGGTGCGGCTCCTTGTTCAGGCACTTGCCGACGATGACGTCGAGCGCGAGCGGGATCGACGGATCCTTCTCCCGCAGCGGCACCGGATCCTGGATCAGCACCTTGAGCAGGACGTTGACCGCGCTCTCGTCCTCGAACGGCGGCGCGCCTGCGAGGATGTCGTAGAGCGTCGCGCCGAGGCTGTAGACGTCGCTGCGCGGATCGATGCTACGGACGCTGCCGCGCGCCTGCTCGGGCGGCATGTACCCGGGCGTCCCCATGACCGTGCCCGATTCGGTCAGGCCCTTCGTCTCGCTGGCCTCGCGCGCGAGGCCGAAGTCCATGAGCACGGGGCGATACGCGGGATGCCCGTCCGCGCCCGCGCTCTTCTCCACCATGATGTTCGCGGGCTTGATGTCGCGGTGAATGATGCCGATGCGGTGCGCGGCGTACACGGCCTCCGTGACCGTCTTCATCACGCGGACCTTGTCGTCGATCGTCATCGCCTGCGCCGCGTCGTTGAGCGACAGGCCCTGGACGAGCTGCATGGCGATGTACGCCTTGTCCTCGACCTCGCCCACCTCGAGGACCTTGCAGACGTTCGGATGATCGATGCGCGCCTGCGCCCGCGCCTCCTGGATGAACCGCTTCGTCGTGATGGGATCGGCCCCGTGGATGAACTTGATCGCCACATGGCGCGCGAGCCGCCGGTCCCGGGCCTCGTAGACGGAGCCCATGCCGCCTCGGCCGAGGAATCGTACGATCTCGTAACGATCCCAGCGCTTCGGATCCGCGAGGGGCGAGCGCTCGGAGACGGCGGGCAGGTCGGCCGGAATCTCGGTCGGCGCCTCGACGGACATCTCGGGGGGCGGCTCGGTGGGAGCCTCCGCGGGGGATGCATTCGCCGGAGGCGGCGTCGAGTCCACGCGGGCCGCGCCGCGCCGGCGGCGCCTCTCACGGGCCAGCTTCACCGTGACCGGGGCCGCTTTTTCGGGAGGAGCGGGGGCGATCGTATCGGCGATCGCGAGCGCGTCGTCCGACCCTTGATCGTGGCCCTCTTTGGGTGGCTGGCCCATCGTGTCACCTTGGTCTCGGGATGCCGTCGCTCGTCAAGCGCTACATGCGCAAGGCGGCACCCGTCGCGTGACGAGCTCCCTAGCAATCGGGAGACCAAGGAACACGCGGAGCAGAAGATGTGGCGTGGAAGCTTTACGTCAGGACGAACCTGGGGAGGGTAGGCTCACTTGCAGGTCGGCGCGACCTGACCGTCCGAGCCGGTCGAGACATAGGCGTCCGACACGTAGCCGTTTCCGATGAAGTCCCAGAGGGTCGACGTGCCGTAGGTGCCCGTCACCGACGTCCCCTTCTTCTGGCAGGTGATCGTGACCTTGGCGCCGTCCGCGACCGAGCCGACCGCAGCGCTGCTCGTGCTCGCGTCCGCGCGCACCGTGAGGGCGACGCCGTTCGTGTTCACGGTGCCGGTGACGGACGTGCCGCCGCCGCCGTCGCTGCCGCCGCAGCTATTCTTGCTCGTGTAGTTCTTCGTGCCGAAGAAGAGCGCCGTGGCGCCATTGAAGACGGGCCGGATGGCGACGCCGTTGCGGCGCACCTCATAATGGAGGTGCGGGCCGGTCGAGCCGCCGGTGTTGCCCACGGTGCCGATCTTCTGGCCCTTGCTCACGCTCTGCCCGACCGAGACGAGCTGCGAGTTCAGGTGCGCATACCGGCTGCGATACCCATTGCCGTGGTCGATCTCGATCCAGCGGCCGTAGCTCGTGTTGCCCTCGTTCGCGACGCGCGAGATCTTGCCGGCGGCCGAGGCCACGACCGCGTCGCCGATGTCGTCGCTGCGATTGAAATCGACCGAGTTCTGGGGGCTATGGTTCGTCCGGGTTTGTCCGGCCCAGACCTGCCCACACGGGAAAGGCAACTGGAACGCGGGCATGTCGCTCACGCCCTCGCTCGTGCTGCCGACCTCCTCGTCCACGGCTTCTTCGCCCGGCGGAGGGCCGTCGTCCAGCCACTCGTCGCCGCCGAGCGCCGAGGCCGGATCGAGCTCGTCGACCGGCTCGGCGACGCAGCCGCTCAGCGCGAGGCCAGAAGCAAGGACAAAGACGTTGGAGACAAGGGCCCACTTCGACGTCGTTCGCATGGCCGACCCATTCAGCAATGCGCGTACCGACCCGTCATCCTGGAGGCCGGATCACGAAAATGGCACCTCGCTCCACATTCGCGGAACTTTTACGGAAAGAGGCGGCGTGCCGCATCACGAAATTGGGGTCGGGGTGGGGGACGCGTTCCCCACCCCTTGGGGCAACCGTTCCCCACCCACGGCCCCTCATTCATCGCAGACGGCGGCGAGCTCGATCGGGGCGATGACCTCATTCGTGGCGTCGTCCACGATCTCGCCGATCGGCAGCTTCGACTGGGTCACGGAGATGATGGCAGCAGGGTCGATACGCACGCGGTTCGGGCTTCCCGTCGGGCGTACCTCGAAGACCCCCTTGGGAGGCACGACGAACGGCGCCGCGTTGGCCGGCGCGTCCATGCGCGTCGTCGACCCATCCTTCGGATCGATGCGGTACGAACGAATCTGCCGTCCGGGGATCATCCCACAAGGCGACCACGTCATCTCCCCATGGACGAAAATGAACCCGTCGGCCTGCGAGACCTTGTCCGGTGCGAACGAGATCCCGCCTTCCCAGAAGCAGTCCACGTCCTGTCCGCTGTCCTTGGGGCACGGCCCGTAGTCGTCTTCGCTCCCGCCGCTGCACCCCATCGCCAGGACCACCGCGCCGAGCGTTGCCACGATGCCACACATCCACGTCGTCGCCCTGCTTCGCATGTCATACCTCGCGTTCTCGAACCTGGGTTTTCGGCCCATTTCGAGGTCGTAAGGGCAACACGCGTGCCCGGGCAACGCGGGGCCGGTGGGGATTTCGACGGGAGGGGTTTACTTGGCCGGCAGGCCGAGCTGCTTGCCGAGGAACGTGAACGCGAGCGCGTCCATGTAGGCCTTCTGCTCGTTGTTCGCGGCGCCGCCGTGGCCGCCTTCGGTATTCTCGTAATAGAGCAGATCTTGCCCAAGCTCGAGCAGCCGCGCGACCATCTTGCGCGCGTGGCCCGGATGCACCCGATCGTCCCGCGTCGACGTGGTGAAGAGCGTGCGCGGGTACCGCGTGCCGCTCTTGAGGTTTTGATACGGCGAGAACCTGGCGAGCGCCGCGCGCTCCTCGGGTTTGTCGGGGTCGCCGTACTCCTCCATCCACGACGCGCCGGCGAGCAGCTTGTGGTAGCGCATCATGTCGAGCAGCGGGACGCGGCACACGATGGCGCCGAAGAGATCGGGCCGCTGGGTCATCATGACGCCCATGAGCAGGCCGCCATTGGAGCCGCCGATGATGCCGAGCTTCTCGGGCTTCGTGACCTTGCGCGCGACGAGGTCCTCGGCGATCGCGATGAAATCGTCGTACGCGCGCTGCCGGTTCTCCTTGAGCGCGGCCTGGTGCCAGGACGGACCATATTCGCCGCCGCCGCGGATGTTGGCCATGACGTAGACCCCGCCGCGCTCGAGCCACCCGGCGCCGGTCGCCGCGTGGTAATACGGGGTCATGGACGCCTCGAACCCGCCATACCCTTCGAGGAGCGTGGGCGCGCTACCGTCGAGCGACAGGTTTTTCTTGGCGATCTGGAAGTAGGGCACCTTCGTCCCGTCCTTCGACGTCGCGAACTGCTGGACGACTTCGAGCCCGGCGGCCTCGAAGAAAGCCGGATTCTTCTTCACGGTCGCGATGGGGGTCTTCTTGGCCGCATTCCCGAGGGCCAGCGTCTCCGGCGCCGTGAAATTGCTCTCCATGAGCCAGTAATCGTCCGAGGTATGCTCGTCGTAGGCGAAGGCCCAGACCGAGCTCATGGGCGACGTATCGAGCTTCGTCCGGACGAACCCGTTTTTCGTACGCGTGTGAACGAACACCGAGCTCTTCACGTCCTCGAGCTCGACCGTCACGAACGCCGTCTTCATGCCCATGTAGCTCTCGAGCGACGTGTTCCGCTTCGGCTCGAAGAGCGCGGTCATCTCACGTTTTCCGGCGCGGTAGTCCGCGAGCGGCGTGATGAGCAGGGCGCCTGCCGGCCACGTCTTGCCGGCCACGGTCCACGCGCTGCGCAGCCGGAGGACGAGCTCTCCATCCCAGACGCTCGCCTCCGCGTCGTCGGGTTTGTCGATCTTCTCGTATTTGTCGCCGTTCCGGAGGTGGAGCTCCTCCGTGAAGAACGACGGCCTGCGGGAGATCCAGTCGAGCTGCTTGCCGTGGTCGAACTGGCGCTCGCCGCTCACGGCCATGTCGGTCTTTTGCCCCTCGAACAGCGTCTTGGCGCTTTCGAGCTTCGTGCCGCGCTTCCACTCCTTCACGATCCGCGGATATCCCGAATCCGTGAGCGAACCGGGTCCGAAGTCGGTCCCGACGTACACGTTGTCGATGTCCTTCCAGTACACCGAGCTCTTCGCTTCCGGCAGCGTGAAGCCGCCCTCGACCATCTGCTTCTTGACGGTATCGAACTCCCGGACGACGGACGCGTCCGCGCCGCCGCGGGAGAGGAGCAGGAGGCAACGCTCGTACTTCGGGTACAGGCATTTCGCGCCGTGCCAGACCCAGTTTTCCTTTTCGGCCTTGGCGAGGGCGTCGAGATCGAGGACGACCTCCCATTTCGGGGCCGGCTTCTTGAAGTCGTCGAGCGTGGTGCGCCGGTAGAGGCCGCGCGGGTTCGTGTCGTCGCGCCAGAAGTTGTAGACGTACTTGCCCCGCACCTGGGGCATCGGGATTTTTTCCTTGGAATCGTAGATGCGACGCAGCCGATCCCGCAGCGCGCCGAACCCGGGCGCGGCTTCGAGCTCCGCCTTCGACTTGGCGTTTCGCTCGGCCACCCACGCGAGCGGCTTGTCCCCGAGGACCTCTTCGAGCCAGAGGTACGGATCTTCGACCTTGGGCTCGGGCTTGCTCATCGGCGTGGCCTCCGCTTTGACCGGCGTTTCGTTCGCGACCGTCGCGGCGGGCGGCGGGCTGGGAGGTGGCGTCGGCGGCGCGCCGCACGCGGCGAGCAGGGTCGCGCCGAGGAAAAGAGCCTGGGTTCGCATGGGCCGCAGTAAAGCGTATTTCCGGGCCCGCCGGAAGGTCACTTCAAGCCACGTCATCGCGGTCGAGCCCGAGCGTATGTCCTCGGTGATCTTGAGCGTCTCGGGCCCCGCGCGGAAGGACAATCGAGCAATCCCGAAGAGCGGGACGCAATGGACGCGGCGGCCACGACGACCGCTGCCTTACCGCAATCCATTGCGCTCGATGCGGCTGATGCATTCGGCGGCGCGAGGCGCGTGAAGTGTGTCAGGTCGCGAGGTCGAGCTTCATGCCTTCGTGGGACGCGGTGAAGCCGAGGCTCTCGTAGAAGCGCTTTGCCTCGGTCCGGGCCTTGTTCGTGGTGAGCTGCACGAGGCGGCAGCCGCGCGCGCGCGCCTCCTCGATGGACCACTGGAGGAGGCGCCGGCCGACGCCTGCGCCGCGGTGGCTCTCGGCCACGCGGACGCCTTCGATCTGCATGCGCAGGCCGCCCTGATACGTGAGGCCCGGGATGAACGTGAGCTGCAAGCAGCCGATGACGGCGCCGCCGTCCTCGACGACGACGAGGCGGTTGTTCGGGTCGCGTTCGATCGCCTCGAACGCCTGATGGTAGGCTTCGGGCAGCGGGCCTTCGGTGGTCTCGCGGGTCGCGCCGAGCGCGTCGGCGGCGAGGAGCTCGACGACGATCGGGACGTCTTCGCGGCGGGCATCACGGAAAATCATGAGGATTCGCGGAATGTGTCGGCGGACGCGACGCGCGTCAAGGTTCGGGGGAAGGCTTCGCGGGTTCGTCGTGCGTGGGCATCGTGGGCCGTCGTTTTCGCTCCGTGACGAGGTCGCGGATTCGCTCCACGGCGCCCTGGCATGCGTCGATGACCGTGAGGAGCGAGGCCAGCGTGGCGATCCACGGCGCCGGGAAAAAGCGGTTGTGCGACGAGCCGAGGTCGCCCGCGAAGATCGCGTTGACGAAACAATACATCGTCGCGAGCGAGGCGAACATCGCCGAGGCGAGCTCCATGAGCAGGCGCGCGATGGCATTGCGGATGCGATGCTGCAAGAGGCCCAGCAAGACCGGCGTCAGGAAGAGGACGGCGATGCTGATGCCGTTGCTCGGATTCTCGGTGAGAACTTCGATCCCGGTGTACGTCCTCGGGCTGCCCTGGCACGAGGAGCGCATGCCCCATTCGAAGGGGAGCGTGAGCGCGAAGAGCGCGAGCAGGAGGAGGCGCCGAAACGGGCTCCGGCGTGGCTTCTGGGGCGGGATCTCCGGGACATCGGGCGAAGGGCCGCTCGTCTGCTGTTCGTCTGCCATCGCGGGGGATGGTATCGCAAAGACGCGCGGCCCAGATCTTTTTCGTCGCAGGTTCAGGAGGGCGGCACGAACTCGAGGGCGAGCTGGAAGTCGCCCGCGTCGTTGAAGGGGTTGAACGTCGCGGGGTTCGAGCAGATCCAGCCGCAGAAGCCGCCGCCGCTCAGATTCACGACGCGGTTGTCGGAGCTGTAGACCGCCGACCCCGACGAGCCCGCGCCGCCGACCTGGAATGCGTCGGCCGCGACGGCGAACGGCGTGCCGGTGAGGTCGATGTTGCCGATGCCCGAGGGCGACGCGTCGCAGGACATGCCCACGCCGTACGGCATCGAGGTGACGGGCCCGCCGCCGTGCGTGAGCTGTCCGCTCGACGTGGAGAACGTCTGATCTCCGATATCGACGAGCAGCGTCTCCGGGTCGATGCGGATCTTCGTGTAGCTCGTCCGCACGTTCGTACCCGAGACGGCGCCGCCGACGGTATACTGCGAGAAATTCGCCGACGCGCTCGTGTTCTGCAGCGTGAGGTACTCGGCCGGCGAGGAGGCCATATTGTAGCAGTACGCCGTCCAGCCCTTGGCCACGTCGTGGTCGACGTGCAGGAGGTAATGGCCGTCGCCGGCATTGGGCGTCCGGGTCCGGATCTCCTGGCAGGTCGCCGGGGGCGGCGGGGGCGGCGGAGGCGGCGGCTGCGGGCCGAGGGCCTGCTCGGCCTCGGCGAGCGAATCTTCGGAGAGGCCCGCGGCGTCGAAATCGGAGTCGCCATCGGCAATGCAGCCCGTCATGAAGGGGGCGAGGAGGGCAAACGAGAGGGCGAAACGCGAGAGGTTCTGGGCGAGGTTCATGGTCAGCTCCGAGCGGGCTAAGGTGTTTTTCCTAGGGGGTTCCGGCCCCCGTCGTTCGTGACCATGGCAATTGCACCGGTCGTGCCAGCGGGGGCTGGCCGCGTGTTTCTCGCGATTTTGCGCGCGATTCGTCGAGATTCGTGGCGACCGCGCTCCGGAGCGCGCGCCGCGCACGGCGGCGCCGTTGAGGGGGACGACCGCCAACATGGAGGCTGGCACCTCCAGATCGGGTTCGCGTCCGTTCGCCACGCTCCGGCCTCGCGGAGGCGCGCCGCTTCGCCGGATCGCCTCGCTCGAAAGATCGGTCTGGTGTACCGTCCTCGACGATGGAAGCCGCGCGCGCCGCGTGTCGTGTGGGCCTGCTCGTCGCGTTCGTCGCGTCGGGTTGTCAGCGCGGAGGGGGAGAGGCCGAGGGGACGCGGGCGTCGGCTTCCGCGGCGGCGCCGAGCGCCTCGGCTGCGCCGGTGGCTCCGGTGGCTCCGCCTCCCGTCGCCTCGTCGAGCGTGGCGCCGAGCGCGGCGGCGCCGGCGCCCGAGCCGCCGTTCGATCCGGAGAGCGTGACGGCCGTCATCGTCTGGCAGAAGGACGACAAGGCCAAAGGCGGGTTTCGCTCCTCGTGGGTGGAGCGGGTCGCGGACAAACCCGTGGTGAAGGCCGAGCGGCCGGGGATCCTCGCGGTCTCGTCGACCTCGATCTGGTCGCTCGGGACGACGATCGTGAAGGGGTGCTCGCAGTACGCGTTCGACGCGGAGGGGCAGGTCGTCGTTCGAAACGGGCAGCCGGTCCGGGAGAACCCGAACATGGAGATGCCCGAGCTCGTGCGCGCCGAGGACGACAAGCGCGTGGCGCCGTGGAAAGACGGCCACGGATATCCGACGATGGGCACCCAATGCGAGAGCTCGCTCGAAGAGTACAGCGTCCGCGTGCAATTCGAGGGAGGCATGGGGCCGTTCGTCGTGGCCAGCGTGAACACGTATGAGAATCACGGCGGCGCGCATGGGATTCGCGGCCAGACCTTCATGACGATCGACCTCGATCGAGGGGCGACCGTGAGCCTCGCGCCTCCCGAGAAGGACAAGGCGGCGCTGGCGAAGGCCGCGGCGGCTGGGCTCGACGTCGAGCCGAAGGAGGTCCGGCCGGCGGGCGTGGTGCTTCTCTATGGCCCGCTCGGCGCGGGCCTCGCGCTCTATCGCTTCTGGGCCTCGGCGCCGTACGTCGGCGGCCTCGGGGGCAACAGCTACAGCAATGATTTCGTGGTCAGCTCGAAGAGCTTGCCCGTGGAGCTCGAACGGTACCAGAAGCTCCCTGCCTGGGTCGTGCCGCATCTGAACGGCAAATCGCTGAACGTCTTCCTGGTGCCGCCGGCGCGCCTCGCGTCGTTCCGGCGGCAGTTCGACGCGGCCTATTCGAAGTGACGACGGGGGCGCTTCCCCTGCGCGCGCCCTTCGTGCCATGCTCGCGGGCATGAACGACAAGATCATCGTCATTACGGGGGCGAGCGCGGGCATCGGCGCCGCGGTCGCGCGCAAGGCGGCGGCCGAGGGCGCGCGCGTCGTGCTCGCTGCGCGCAGGCAGAAGGAGCTCTCCGAGGTCGCCGCCGCGTGCGGGCCCGAGGCGCTCGCGGTGATCACGGACGTGACCGTGCGCTCCGACGTGGAATCGCTCGCGCGGCAGGCCCTCGATAGATTCGGCCGGGTCGACGTGTGGATCAACAACGCGGGCCGCGGCATCACCCGCCAGCCCTCCGAGCTCACGGACGACGATCTCGACATGATGATGCGCGACAACGTGAAGAGCGCGCTCTACGGCATGCAGGCGATCCTGCCGCATTTCAAGCAGCGCAACGCGGGGCAGATCATGAACGTCTCCTCGGTGCTCGGCCGCATCCCCTTTTTCGCCGCCCGGACTGCATACTCGGCCTCCAAGCACGCGCTGAACGCCCTCACTGCCGGCCTGCGCACCGAGCTCAGGCACGCGTTTCCGGGCATCGTCGTCACCACGGTCTTGCCGGGGGTCGTCGCGACGGAGTTCGGCCTCAATGCTCTGCACGGCGGGGTCGATTCGCGATCCTTGCCGGGCGCGCAGAGCGTCGACGAGGTTGCCGACGTGGTGATCGACGCGATCCGCAATCCGCGGATCGACGTGTATACGCGTCCCGTCTACGCCGAGAATGTGAGCCGTTACTACGAGGACATGGACGCCTTCGAGCGCGCCTCGTTCGTGGGGCCGAAATGATTCGCGAGGGATGGCCGACGAAGCGAGCCGCGATCGCAGCCTGCCTGATCGTCGCGTCCTGCAAGCCGTCGAGCGAAGACCCTCCGAAAGAGGCCCCCCGGGCCCCGCGTCCGCTCGGCGAGCTCCTCCAGCAGCAGAACCTCGCGTACGAGGACCTCGGCAAAGACTTTCGTACAACGGAAGTGCATGCGTTCTCGAAGAGCGCCACGCGGGACGCCTCCGGGTGGCCCCCGCCCGATCCGACGAAGATCACCGTGCGGTACACGAATCCCGACGGATGGGGCTCGGATCCCGGCGCCCGCACGGGCAAGGGCCGGCACGATTGCCTCGTCGCCATCTGTCCGACGACGAAGGAAATCGTCCATTCGGATCTCGAAGTGAACGGGACCCACGCGATCCTGGAGCTGCCCGCGGCCGATTGCCAGATCCGGCTGACGACGCGGGATTTTCACGGCTACCCCGCGGCGCACCTTCATCGCGAGCCCGGCATCCCCGGCACGCAAGCCTACGACGCGCCGAAGCTCCCCGCGGGCACGGCGGCGGGCGCCGTGATCGATCTCGGGGAAGCGACCCCGCGGAGGGAATGACCGCCGTACACGGCGATCCGTCGAAAAAAATTCATGCGCAATTCATGCGCTGCCGCTCGATTTCCAAGGAACGCTTGGAGCACCGAGGATCCTATACGAGCACCTTGGCGCCGTCGAGCGGAGGTTGAAATTCCGCCAGGATGGGGCATAGGATGCCGCCGTGACCAGCGAACGCGACGCATCCTTCACGTTGACGAGCCTCGACGAGGGGCGATCCTTGCGGCTCCCGAACCTCCGGGTCACCGTCACGCTCCCCGATCGGAACACCGTCACGGCGCCCCTCGGCCTCGCTCCCCTCGTGCTCGGCAAGAGCGCCGAATGCGATCTCGTGGTCACCGATCCCAAAGTGTCGCGGGTGCATTGCGAAATCCGCCTCACCGAGCAGGGGGTCCTGTTGAAGGACATCCAAAGCCGGAATGGTACCTTCATTCGTGACGTGCGCGTCGTCGAGGCCTTTCTCTCGCCGGGCGTGCCCGCCACCGTGGGCGATTCGACGCTCGTCGTGCAGCCGTCCGGCGGCGCCGCCGTTCTCCCCCTCTCCATGCGCGGCTCGTTCGGCGACGCGGTCGGCGAGGGCCTCGCGATGCGGGCGCTCTTCGCCCGGCTGGAGCGTGTGGCGAAGACCGACGAGACCATTCTTTTGCTCGGCGAATCCGGCACGGGCAAGGAGGTGCTGGCCCGCTCCATTCACCAGGAGAGCCGGCGCGCCCACCATCCGTACGTGGTCGTCGATTGTGGGGCGATCTTGTCCTCCACCATCGAGGCCGAGCTCTTCGGGACCGTGCCGGGCGCGGCCACGGGCGCGGTGAACCGGGCGGGCTTTTTCGAGGCCGCGCATCAGGGGACGATCTTCATCGACGAGATAGGCGAGCTGCCGCTCGAAGCGCAGCAGAAATTGCTCCGCGTGATCGAGGCCCGGACCGTGCGGAGGGTCGGTTCGCCGCAGGAGCGCGCCATCGACGTGCGGATCGTCGCGGCCACGCATCGGAACCTCAAGGCCATGGTGGCGGAGGGCAAGTTCCGGCAGGACCTGTATTTCCGCCTCTCGGTGCTCGAGCTCCAGGTGCCGCCCTTACGCGAGCGGCGGGAGGACATTCCGCTGCTCGCCGAGCGCTTCCTTTCGAGCCGCCATCCACCGCTGAAAGCCTCGGACTTGCCGCCCGAGACCCTTCCCATGTTGATGGGATACGACTGGCCCGGCAACGTGCGCGAGCTCCGCAACGTCATCGCGCGACTCGTCGTGTTTCCCGAGCTTTTGCACGAGATCCTGGGCCCCACGGCGAGCCCAACGCCCGGGAGCATTTCCGCCCCGCCGCCACGCGCCGCCGAGGCGGCGACCGCGGATGCCGAGGATTCGAAGCTCGGGAGATTGCTCGAGCTCTCGCTGCCCGAGGCGCGTGAAGCCGTGCTGGCCGAGCTCGAACGCAAGTACGCGACGGCGAAGCTGCGCAAGTACGACGGCAACATTTCGCGAGCGGCCGAGTCTATGGGCGTCTCGCGGCAGCTCCTTCACCGGCTCCTCGATCGGCACGGGATCCGCGCGAAGGAGGGGACCCACGAGAGCCCGGCGCCCGGGCGGACCTGATTGACGTGATGCGATACGGTCGACCGCGACGGGATGAGCCCGGACAAACGCAAGACGCGACGGTCGAGCAGGCCGCGCCGCCTCGCCTGCCGCGCGCCGAGGGCGATGAAACTCCGGTCGCCGCGCCCGGGGGGGTCGCGACCGAGGACGCGTCTCCGCCGGCCGATCGCGCGGAGCATGCGCCGCCGGATCCGGGAGACGACGTCCCGGAGATCCCGCCGGTGCTCTATTCGCGTTTCGAGGCGTTCGAGTTCCTCGGGCGTGGTGGAATGGGCGCCGTCTACAAGGCGCGGGATGTTCGCCTCGGCCGCGAGGTCGCCGTCAAGCTCCTCTTCGGCGCCGAGCCCGAGCTCGGCGGGAGCCTGCTCCGCGAGGCCCGCTCGCAGGCGCGCATCAAGCACGAGAACGTATGTGAGGTCTACGAGGCGGGGACGGCCGATCACGTGCGGTTCATCGTCATGCAGCTCATTCATGGCGAGCCGCTCGACAAGGTGAAATCGGCGATGTCGCTCGAGGAGAAGGTGCGCGTCGTCCGGCAGGTCGCCTCGGCCTTGCACGAGGCGCACCGGCTCGGGCTTGTGCACCGCGACGTCAAGCCCGCGAACATCATGGTGGAGCGGGGCGAGGACGGGGCGTGGAAGCCTTACATCATGGATTTCGGCCTCGCCCGGGAAATGGGAGATTCAGGGTCGACGGTGTCGGGCGCATTGATGGGCACGCCCGCGTTCATGTCGCCCGAGCAGGCGGCGGGGAAGGTGCGCTCCCTCGATCGTCGCACGGACGTGTATTGCCTCGGCGCGACCCTTTACGACGTCCTCGTCGGTCGCCCGCCGATCGTCGCCGACGCTCTCGCGGCGCTGCTCCAGGGCATCATGCACGAGGAGCCGCTCGCGCCCCGGCAAATCGAGCCCGAGCTGCCGCTGGATCTCGACGCAATCGTGATGAAATGCCTCGAGAAGCAGCCCGCGGCGCGGTACGACTCCGCCAAGGCGCTGGGCGACGACCTCGAGCGGTTCCTCGACGGCGAGCCCGTCGCGGCGCTGAAGCGGGCGCGCCTGTATGCGCTCATCCGGCGCGCGAAGAGGCACAAGGTCAAGCTGTCGATCACGAGCGTCGTGCTCGTCGTGGCGACGGTGTTCGTCGGGGGGTGGGTGAGCGAGCGGGCGCGGGCCGAAAAGCAGGCCACCCTCGCGCGGGAGCTCGGCGAGAGCGTGAAGGAAATGGAGTTTTTCCTGCGAAACGCGCACGGCCTGCCGCTCCACGACATCGATCGCGAGCGGAGCATCGTGCGGGGGCGGCTCCAGGCGATCGCGTCGGCGATCAGCGCCGCGGGCGACATCGGCGTGGGGCCGGGGCATTATGCGCTCGGGCGGGGGTACCTCGCGCTGCAGGAGCCCGAGGAGGCGGTCGCGCACCTCCGGCAGGCGGAGGCGGCGGGATATCGAGCGGCGGGGCTCGATTATGCGATGGGGATGGCGCTCTCCGAGATCTACAAGAAAGAGCTCGCGGACACGAAGCGGATGGAGGGGGAGCGGAAGAAGCAGCGCATCGCGGCGATCGAGGCCGAGTACAAGCAGCCGGCGCTCGTGCACCTCCGGGCGGCGCTCGGAGGGACGATCGATGCGCCGGCGTACGCGGAGGGGCTCATCGCGTTTTACGAGGGGCGCAATGAGGACGCGCTGGCGAAGGCGCGGGAGGCGTTCGAGAAGGCGCCGTGGCTCTATGAGGCGAAGAAGCTCGAGGGGGACGTGCTCTTCGCGATCGGAAAGAAGTACGGGCACGACGCGGCGTTCGATTTCGAAAAGATGTCGAAAGGGTTTGGCGAGGCGGGGGAGGCGTACCGGGCCGCGGCGGAGATCGGCAGCAGCGATCCGGCAGTGCATTTCGCCCTGTGCGAGCTCGCCACGCAGGAGATGTGCGGCGCATACGCGCATGGAAGCCCGATGCGGCCTCATTTCGAGGCGGGGAAGGCGGCGTGCGGGAGGACCGTCGCCGTGAACCCGGGGCAGGGGGCGGGGCATGTGTCGCTCGCGCAGCTCCATTCGCAGTACGCATGGCGCGTCGCGGCCAGCAGCGCGCCGGGAAAGGACACCGAGGAGGCGCTCTCGGCGGCGACCCGGCACGCGGAAGAGGCGGCGTCGAAGAACGCCGAGGACCCGATGGCGCCGTACGTCGTGGGGCTCGTGTGGCGCTCGCGCGTGATGTACGAGGCCGATCGGGGTCTCGACGTGGTGCCTGCCGTCGACCACGCCATCGCGGCCTATGACGAGGCGCTGAAGCGTGATCCTTTCTTCGTCTGGGCGCTGAACGAGAGCTGCTCCTCGTATTACTTCCGCGGGGAGCGGGATTTCATGCACGGCATCGATCCACGGAAATCCTTCGACGAGGGGCTCGCGCGTTGCCGTCGGGCCACGGAGGTGGCACCGGACTTCGCGTACGCCAAGATCACCGCGATCGGCACGCGTGTGCTGATCGCGGAGCAGAAGGTATCGGTGGGCCAATCGCCGAGGGACATCGCGAGAGAGGCGGAGGACGCGATCGAGCATTTCCGGCAGCAATCCCCCGGCTCGTCGCTCGTCCCACGTTTCCGCGCCAACCTGGCGCTCTCGGAAGCGGCGTATCTGCTCGAATCGGGGGGCGATCCGACGCCGGCCGTGGCGCGCGCCGAGGCTCTCATCGAGGAGTATGCGCGCCTCGCCCCGGGGTCCAACCACGCGCAGCACTTTCGCGGCCAGGCAGCTTCGGTTCGTGCCCGCTCGCTCCTCGAGCGTGGCGAGGACCCTTCACCCTGGGTGAAGAAGGCTCGCGAGGAGCTCGCCAAGGCCACGGAAGCCAAGCCCTGGAACATCGGGTATCGCCTGGCCAGCGCCATCGTGGAGACCCTCGCGCTAGGGTGGGCCCTTCGAAGCGGCCAAGGGGCGGAGGCCGAGGTCGACGCCGCCCTCGCGTCGCCGAAGGCGGTCCTCGACGTCGAGCACGCGGATCCGCGGCTGCATCAGGTCCTCGGGGAGCTCTGGGAGCTCCGGGCCGCATTGCGAATGTCCCGGCGGGAGGATGGGGCTCACGAGATCAAAATGGGGCTCGACCGGATCGAGCGAGCGCTGGCCATCCATCCCCGGATGGCGCTCGCGCTCGCTTGCAAGGGCCGGCTCTTCTTGCTGCGGGCGAGCCTTTCGAAGGAGCGTCGCGCAGAGCAGGAGCTCGGTCGAAAGGCGCTCGACGCGTTCGACGCGGCGATCCGCGAGAATCCGCTCCTCGAGCGACGGGAGCGGTCGAACGTCGAGGCGGCGCGGCGCCTCGCGCAATGAGGGCTTTCACTGGGGCTCGGGCAGGCAGCTGGGATACAACGTTTTCCAGCCGTCTGCCTTGAGCCAGGTCTGAATGGCCGGGTGGCCTTCGCAGGATGTCCAGGTCTCCGTCACGGCATCGTACGTACAGTGCGTTTGATAGCCGGTCCGCACGGTCACGGGGCAGTCCGATGTACGGGCGAACCGGCCGCAGGTCCGCGTCTTCGCGGCGGCGGCGGTCTTCTGGACGCACGTGTTCGAAAGATTGTCGAGCGGCCAGACCTCGAGCTGGAGCCCGTTCGCGTTCTCGTATGCGACCCAGAGGGCCTCGTTGAAGGTAAACAGCGACTTGATTGGCAGGGAAATGTTCTGCGACGCGAGGTTCGCGCCCGCCAGGAGAATGTCTTCCTCCGCGCCGAAGGGGTTGAGGTGAGCCAGCATGACCGCGAAGAGGTCGTACTTCTGCTGCGACGTCGCGAGCGCGCCCGTGGGCCAGCCGCTCGTGTTCGTCAGCATGCCTTGTCCCAGCCACAGAAAGTTGTCGCCGGGGTGCGGTCCTGTGGGGAGGGCGATTCTCGCGGCATATTTGAGCGTATCGCGGCCCATCTGGGATTGCTCCATCACCTGCACGGCCGCGTTGTTCCCGTCGAATGCCGCGGACGTGGAGTCCCAGAGATCGTCCATGGCGATGATGAAGGACTCGCTCTGCAGTCCGTTGCCGCCCTGGGTGTCGCCGCCGCCGCCCGACATCCTCTCGAGCCCGACGGGGTCGAGCGCGTTCACTTCATCCGACCCCGCGAGGCACGCCGCCTGGAGGAGACCAGCACCGATGGAAGCAGCAACGAGGAGGGAGCGCTGAAACGTCATGGTATTGAAGTCCTTTTCTTGAGGCTCAGGCGACGTCTTCGTCCGTCGCGTGGATACGATCCATCATAACAAGACCCGTGCCAGGCCGAAAAGCGCGGGGGCGCATGCTCCCTCCCACAAGACTGCGCCAGACCGAGCCGCGCCTGGCACGGCGCTGCGACACTGTCACGCTGCCGTGACAGCCGAATGTTCCGCCTTCGTGACGGGGTTTCTGGGCCGCGAGCCTCAGGGCGCGACGACGATATGGTACGTGACGTCGAGCGAGAAGCTGCCAACGTTGTTGTCGATGCTCGCCGCAAAGCGGATCTCGTGTTGCCCCGGCGGCAGCGGGTGGAGCATGGCCCAGTAGCCGTCGGCCACGGAGGAACGCGGCGAGCCCACGGGGACGCCGCAGGAGTTCGCTTCGATCGGCCCGCTGCACGCGGGGGCGACGCGGTCCTCGACGTTCAATGGCGACGCGTCCGCGAATACCTCGGAGTGGGCCCGGTAGGGGTCGAGATTGGCGACAGAGACCCCGTCGATCTCGAGGAGCATCGTCCCCTCGCCGCTCTCGATGTACGACGACGCCCATTCATGCAGCTTGTCGTCGGACGTCGCGAGCTCGCACGTGTACGACCCGTTGACGTACTCCGGACAGCTCCGGTACACCACGTTCACGATCGGGAAGAAGATCCCTTTGCCGACCGGGATCGTGCAATTCCGGGTCGCCGTCCCGCCCATGGTGCCCGCGAGGAAGAAGACGTTTCCCGATTGATGCAGCTCGCACGGGCCGTCGAGCATCGGGTTCTCGTCGACGGGGATGGAGAGCGCCCATTGCCACCACGCGGCGGCCCAGTCCTCGTAGCTCGCGCCAAAGGGATGCGCCTGGCGGGGGAAGAGGAGATTGTGCCCGGGCCCCTTTTTCGCGTGGGTCTCCGGAGCTTTCGCCCCTTCCGCCGAGCTCGGCGCGGAGAGCGCGCTCAGCGCCATCGCTTCGGCGGGGACGACGTCGATCGGGGTTGCGTCGGCGCACGCGGACGCGAGGGGGGCGAGGGCAGCGATGAGCGAGGCAAAGGCGATGTTGGTCTTCATGGCGGTCTCCCTTCGTTCGGGAGGGAGCCATTGCAGCGTTCGTGCCAGAGCCTGAGCCGCCGTCATTTGAACGGCAAGGACGTGGGGCTGTCAGGCTCGCGTCACAGCCGCGGGGAGGGCGCTGTCACGGCGGCGTGACGGGTGTCATGGGTGCGTGACAGCGGGTGCCGGAAGGAACGGCGCGACGACGACGTGATCTCGGGGGCCTACGCGCGAGATTGCGAGGTTCGCGACGTTTTTCTCGTCTGGCACGTCCCATGCGATGTGGTGTCGCGTATTGAAAACCCCAGCGGCAGGAACACCCGTGAAGAAGGACGGCATTGCACTCGGATTTTGTGTCGCGCTCGCGGCGGGTACCGCCATCGGCCAGGTGGCGACCTCGCTCTCGCATCGGCTGTCGGCCGTGGGACATCATTACGCCGACGCGGCGGGCTACATCCCCGTCACCACGACGAACGACGGCATCAAGTACATCGCCACCGCAGACGGACAGGATCCGTTCGTTGCGTACAACGTGGGCGACTATGTGGCGGACGGCGCGACGCTGGCGGTCTGCGGTATCAACTCGGCCGGAGGGCTCGTCGGATGCGACCCTGCTTATGGCGTGACCATGCTCTACGCGCTGGAGGACGTGCAGAGCGCCGGGCCCGACTCGACGCTCATGACGCTCCAGTGCGACGTGCTCTTCGGGACCACGGGCCACTGCAAGATCACGTGGCTCGACGGGCGCGCATCATGTTATGCATGCAGCGGCGACTCCTGCGCCAAGCCCCACTGCTAGAAAGGCCAGCATGCTGTTCCGCTGCGGCGAAGCCCTCTGCAAGAAGCACCGTCTCGGTGCCGCGGCGTGCCTGCTCGCGAATCACGATCGTCGCAAGGGCCTCGTCCTCCGAGCGTTCGCCGCCGACGAATCTTTCCTTCGAAAGGTGCAGTCCGACCTCGCGCCGCGGCTCGGGTTACGACATCATTCCGCGGACTCCGCAGGCAGATCGTAATCGAACGTGTAGCGGTGCTCGCCGCCGACGATGTCGATCTGCATTCGGCCGCGCAGCCCCGTGAGCGCGCCCGTGGCGGTGTCGGGTACCACGGTCAGCGAGAGCGAGGCGGCGCCGCGGTCCATCGTGCCGCTGTGTTGCAGCACGAAGCTCCCGGCGCGCCCGTCGAGCGCGCCTTCCACGCGCTCGATCGCCACGTATCCGGCCGAACCCTTCACGCCGGACACCGCGCTGATCATCTCCACGACGCTCGTCGCCACGAGTCCCCCCTCGAATCGTTTGTCGAATCGGCTGCGCCCGAGCGTGGCGCCTTCGCGGGTATCGTACGGCGGTTCGGCGGTGCGGGTGATATCGAAGCGTCCTTGGGCTTTGTGGTTCATGGCGGCCGAATGTACCGGGACAGACTCCGGCGCGCAAGCCCCGTCTTTGGCGCTGCCTGCTCGTGCTACGAGCGCGGGGCCGCCCACGCTGCTACGATCTCGGATGCAGAAGCGCATCAGCCGACGAGACCTCCTGCGCGTCGCGGGTTGTTGTGCGGTCGGGATCGCCGCGGTCGACGCCCTCGCGATCGAACCTGCCTGGATGGAGATCACCGAGCACGACGTCCCTGTCCCGGGCCTGCCGCGTGGCCTCGAAGGCTTCCGGATTGCCCACCTCTCGGATTTGCATTTGAGCTCGCTCGGGGGTGTCCACGACGCCGTGGTGGAAGCCATGAAGTCGTTCCAGCCAAACCTCGTCGTCCTGACGGGCGACTCCGTCGACGATCCGAACGCGCTCGGGGTGCTCTCGGAGTTTTGCCGCGCGCTTGCTGCGACGGGGCGCGAGGTGGTCGCGACGGTCGGGAACTGGGAGCACTGGGGCGAAGTCCCGAGGGACGACCTGCGACGGGCATTCGTGCGTGTCGGCGCGAAGCTCCTCGGAAACGAATCCGCGCGGCTCGCGAGCGGAGTTACCGTGGTCGCCACGGACGATTTCTGCAGCGGCCACCACGACCTCTCCTCCGCCTTGCGCGACCCGCCCTCCGGACCCGCGCGGCTGTTTCTCACGCACGCGCCCGGCATATTCGACGAGCTGCCCCAGGATGCCCCGCGCTTCGATCTCGGCCTCGCGGGACATACGCACGGCGGGCAGGTGCGGGCCTTCGGCGCGCCGATATGGCTCCCGCCCGGCTCGGGGCGCTACCAATCGGGAATGTATACGACGACCAAGGGGCGGATGTACGTGAGCCGCGGGATCGGCACGAGCGTTCTGCCCGTGCGGTTCACCTGCAGGCCAGAGCTACCCGTGTTTCGGCTCGTGGCGGGATGAGCGAAGGGCGCGGCGAGCCTGGCGGCGCTCGGTCGGCGCGGCGTGGAGAGGGCGAACTCTGTCGCGCTCGGGGGGGAAACCGAGTAGACTCCGATGCTCCGCGCGGGAGGCGTCGATGCGCTTCATTCTCAGCAACTACGGGCACCGTTACCTGCTCTCCCTCGCGCGCTCGGGCGCGCTCGACAAGGCGCTCGAAGCGGACGACGTGGCGCGGCTTGGTCTCATCCTTTCCCGCGGCATCCTCGACAAGGACGAGAGCCCCGAGCTCTCGGCGCTCGTTGCGCGCGGGATGATCGAGCCCGCCCCCGAAGGCATGGATCGCGACGCCGCCCGCCTGCGTTACGATCGCAACCCGCTCGAGCACATCCGGCGCGTGGTCTTCGAGTACACGACGGTCTGCAACCTCGATTGCAGCCATTGCCGCAATTCGAACCTGGAGGCGCACGCCGAGGCCGACCCGACGCGGCTCCGGCGGGTCGTCGACGCCGTCTTGCCGATCGGCCTCGACCGCTTCGACTTCATCGGCGGCGAGGTGACGCTGTACGGCAAGGGCTGGCTCGATCTCGTCGCGTACATCCGCGCGCAGGGCGGCACGCACGCGTCGGTCATCACGAGCGGTTGGTTCTTCGGCGAGAGAGACTTCCGCGCGGCGGGAAAACGTTATGCCGACGATCGCGAATACCTGGCCGATCTCCGGGCCCGCGGCCTCACCCACGTCATCGTCAGCCTCGACGGGCCCGCGGCGACGCACGACGCTTGCCGCGGCGTGCCCGGCCTCTACGATCGCGTGATCGAGGGGCTCGGCAAGGTGCGCGACGCGGGCCTCGAGCCGCGTGTCTCCCTCGTGGTCGGAATGGGCACCGCCAGCGCGGAGACGCGGGCGTGGATCGCCGACCTCTCGCGGCGCATCTATGGTTTTGAGGGCGGCGACCGCGTGGCCGCGCAACTGCTCGTGCAGGACGACTCCAATTACGTGAGCAATTTCATCGACGTCGGCGGCGGCGTGAAGCTCCGGCGCTCGCGCGGCGACCTCGCGGCGTTCACCGACGAGGAGCTCCGCTGCAAGAACTTTTTTCGCCCCGCCCCCACGCTGCGCATCAAGGCGACGGGCGAAATCGCGTTGTGCCCGCTCATCGAGGGCGGCGACGGTTATGGCAACGTGCACGAGCGGGACATCATCGAACTGCTGAACCACATGCAGGATGCGTTCGTCTACAAGATGCACGCCGAGCGGCGCGTCGGCGCGCACCTTCGTTTCGTGGAGCCCGAGGTCTTCGGCGGGAGCATCGGACATGCCTGCAGCGTGCGCGTCGCGATCAACATGATCGCCCGGACGATGCACGAGCGCGGCGTGGCGGAGGACGATCGGGCGGCGATCCACGCCATCAACGTGGAGGTCGCCGAGAAGATGGGCGTATTGCCGCGGACCGGCATTCACCGCGCCAATGGTCACGTGCGCCCCCGCTGATCAGAGGGGCGCCTCGTCGCACATCGTTGTTTTCGCACGATAAAAGCGGCGCGACCAGGGACTCACGGTTCGGGAAAATCGACGAGATCGTGGCCGAAGCCAGGGCGTGGCTCCTCGAGCGCTGAGCTCGTTCGTCTTTCCTGAAAGAGACCAGGTCGCACGGCTCGATCGGCGAAATTCTTCCTCCGCCACCGCGAGCGGCAGCGGCAGTTTCATGCGCTGCGCATTACGAAGCGGTGGGGTGGCGCATGGGAAAAAGCGGTAAGGCGGACTGGTCCCGCAGCCTTGGCCCTGCCGCCGCGTTGTTCACGAGTTACTTCCTCCTCACCGATTGGGGGCTCCGGTGGGCGACGATCGGCGGCGTGGTTTCCCCGGTGTTCCCGGCAGCGGGCGCCGCCCTCGCCGGCCTGGTGCTCGGCGGCCGGCGGCTGTGGCCGGCCGTGTTCGCTGGCAGGATGGCTGCGTTCCTCGTGGACGCGCATCCCATTCCTTTATGGGCCCAGATCGCCATTTCGGGAGGAAACTCGCTCGCGGCCGTGGGCGGAGCCTGGGCCCTCACGCGTGCTCGTATCCGACCCGCGCTCACGCGCCTGCGCGACGTGCTGGCCTTGATCGGCGCCGGCCTCGCCTGCTCGGCCATCGGCGCTACCATCGGGAGCGCCGTGCTCGCCCGGGTGATTCCGAATGGATTCGAGCGGGCTCCCGTGGTGTGGCTCAACTGGTGGGCGGGCAATGTGATGGGCGTGCTGGTCGTCACGCCCTTCGTGCTGAGCTGGACCCGCAGCGAACCGATCGGCCAGGGCGTGCGGTGGTGGCTTCATCTTTTGCTGAGCACGGCGACGGCGGGAGGGGCCGCATGGTTGATCTTCGGGCCTCACGGGCCCAACCTGCCCCTCGCGTGGGCGGTTTTCCCAGCGCTCATGTGGGCGGCGCTATCGGGGGGCGTGCGGGGCGCGACGACGGCCATGTTGATGGTGGCCGTTGCCGCGGTCTGGGGCACGACGGCAGGGTATGGGGCGTTCGCCGCGGTCTCGGAGAATTTCCGACTCGTGTTGCTCCAGCAATTCGTCGCCGTCGCTGCGACGACCGCGCTCGTCCTGGCCGTTGTCGTGGACGAATGGCGAAGGGGCGAGCAGCTCCGCGAGAACGAGGAACGGCTGCGCCTCGCCAGCCGAGCGGGACGGACCGGCGTTTGGACCTGGAACCTCACGACGGGGAGGGCGTTTTGGACGCCGGAGGCCTGTGAGCTCTACGGCCATCGGCGGGGCTGCACGGTCGATTACGAGCGCTGGATCGAGAGCGTTCATCCCGACGACCGCGCGCAGGCCGTGAGGGCGGTCCAGGACGCCGTCGAGCAGGCTCGGTCCGGAGGGAGCGAGCCCTATTTCTACAAAAGCGAATTTCGCGTCGTGCACGCGGACGGCACCACGTTGTGGCTGGAGTCGAGCGGCGCCATCGAGCACAGGGACGATGATCTCGTGATGCTCGGGGTCGTTCGGGACATCACGGAGCGCAAGCTCGCCGAGGCGGCCCTGCACGAGAGCGAAGCGCACGTTCGCCGCGTCCTCGACAACCTGTTCGCGTTCGTGGGGGTGATGGCCCTCGATGGAACGCTCCTCCAATGCAATCGCGCGCCGCTCGAAGCGGCGAGCATCACGTCCGCCGACGTCCTCGGAAAGAAGTTCTGGGATTGCTACTGGTGGAGCGATTTGCCCGAGTCGCAGGCGCGGATCCACGGCGCCATGGACCGCGCAAGATGCGGCGAGGTCGTTCGTTTCGACGTGACGGCGCGGATGGCAGGAGGCTCCCTCATCTGCGTCGACTTTCAGCTCGCGCCACTGCGCGACGAGGAGGGCCACGTCACCCACCTCATTCCCTCCGGTATGGATATCACGGCCCGCAGGCGGGCCGAGAACGAGCGCGAGCGCTTGCTCCAGAGCGAGCGAACCGCCCGCGCGGACGCGGAGCGCGCGAGCCGCCTCAAAGACGAGTTTCTCGCGACGGTCAGCCACGAGCTG
This sequence comes from Polyangium sp. 6x1, assembly GCF_029946515.1. GTDB lineage: Bacteria > Myxococcota_A > Polyangia > Polyangiales > Polyangiaceae > Polyangium. The sequence goes on along the minus strand of NZ_JARZHH010000001.1, from coordinate 435,124 downwards.
CGCACCCCGCTCACCGCGATTCTCGGCTGGTCGCAAATCCTGCGCCGTCGGTCGAACGGCAGCAGCGATCCGGATCTCTACAAGGGCCTCACGGTCATCGTTCGCAATGCCCGCGCCCTGGCGCAGCTCATCGAGGACCTGCTCGACATGGGCCGGATCAGCTCCGGGAAGGCGCACCTCGACGTGCGATCGGTCGACCTGCACGACGTGATTGCGCTCGTTCTTTCGTCCATCGCCCCCTCGGCTGCGGAGAAACACGTCGAGCTCGAATCCATTTCGAGGCCCTTCTCGGGCAGGGTGCGTGGGGATCCGAGCCGGCTGGAGCAGGTCATCTCGAACCTCGTGAGCAATGCCATCAAATTCACCCCGAGCGGCGGGAAGGTGCAGGTCAAGCTCGACCGGGTCGACGGTCACGCCGAGATCACCATCGCGGATACGGGGCAAGGCATCAAGCCCGAGTTCATGCCGCACGTCTTCGAGCGGTTTCGCCAGGCGGACAGCTCGATGACGCGCGAGCACGGCGGGCTCGGCCTCGGGCTCGCCATCGTGAAGAACCTGGTCGAGCTCCACGGCGGCACCGTGGACGTGAAGAGCGCCGGCGAGGGAAGGGGAGCGACGTTCGCCGTCCGGCTCCCGATCGACGACGCGCGGGTTTCCGCGGACGAGGAGAGGAGCTAGAGAGATTTCCAGGTGAAATGGCCGTCGCGGACGAAGACCCGCACGGCGCGTCCGCGGATCGCGTCGCGGGCGACGAAGCCGAACATGCGGCCGTCGTGGCTGTTGCCGCGGTTGTCGCCCATGACGAGCCAATGGCCATCGGGGACACGCGCAGGACCGAAATCCGGTCCGCCGTAGCCGAGGCGCAACGGGTGGCGTGCATCGCCGAGCTCCTCGTAGTTCCCGCCCGGCTCGTGCGTGACGGGAGCTTCCTGCCCATTGAGCGTGATGCGGCCGTCCTTCACGGTGACCACGTCCCCGGGGCCCGCGACCACCCGCTTCAAAAGCGTGTTTTCGTTTTCCGGTGACGAAAGCACCACCACGTCCCCCGGCTTCGGCTCCGCGGTTGGCAGGACGTACGAATCGACGACGGGCAGCCGCACCCCGAAGGCGCGTTTGTCGACGAGGATACGGTCGCCGACCTGGACCGTCGGCTCCATCGAGCCGCTCGGGACGACGTAATGGTCGGCGAGCGAGGTCCGCGCGAGGAGCATGACGGCGGCGGCGGTGGCCATCGGCAGGAACTCTTTGAGGGCGCGACGGCGGCGACCGGGGTTCGACCCCGGCGACGACGAGGACGAAGGCGCGGGGGGAGGGGTGCAAGGGCGAGCAGAACGAGGATCGGCCATCGCGCCTGAAACCGGCTGCTTTCGCGTCTATTCCCGCACATGTCGCTCCTCGGCGCGGGGGCGTTCCGAACGCGCGCGAGAGGGGCGACTGGCCGAGCGTCCACGGCGACCTTGACAGTACGACCGATCGGTCATATGACTGGTCGGTCGCATGCCGAAGAGCACCTTTTTCCGGCTCCCCGAGGAGAGGCGCGCGCGCTTCGTGCACGAGGCCATCGTCGAGTTCGCCGATCGGACGTACGCCGAGGCCTCGTTGTCCCAGATTGCGCGCCGCGCGAGCATCCCCAAGGGCAGCGTCTATCAATACTTCGAAGACAAGCTGGACCTCTACCGATGGCTCCTCACCGAGGAGGCGCCACGCCTGAAGCGCGCGTTCGTCGGAAAACCGAGCGTGGAAGGCGATTTCTGGTCGCGCCTCGAGGACTTCGTCGAGCGCGGCATGGCGTTCCTCGTCGAGCACCCGCGCCTCGCCCGGCTCTCCGCGGCCGCGGCCGATCCGACGGCGAACCCGGAGGTCCGCGGCTTGCACAAGTCCATTTGCGAGGCGGGCATCCAGGAGCTCCGGGCCGTGCTCGAAGCCGGCGCCGAGAGCGGCGCGCTCCACGCCTCCGATCTGGACGTGGCGACGCGCTTCGTGGCCACGATCATCGGCCCAGGATTGACCGACGTGGTGCTTCAGGAGCTCGGGGCCGAGCTCCACGAGGTGCTGGCATCGGATTCCCTTCGCAAGCGGCTCGGGCCCAAGCGCCGTCGCGCGCTGGCCCGTCAGGCCGTCGACTTCATCCGAACAGGCTTGGGCTCGGCGAAGCCCGAGCGTCGAAAGGAAGCGTGAATGATTCGATTCGATTTCGCGGGGCGCGTCGCGCTCGTCGTCGGCGGTAGCTCCGGCATCGGCCTCGCCTCCGCGCGCGCGTTCGCGCGAGCGGGCGCGGGCGTCGCCATTGCGTCCCGCGGGGAGGCCGCGGGGCGCGAGGCCTGCGCGACGCTGCGAGCCGAGGGCGCGCGCGTCCTGTTCGTCCCGACCGACGTGCGCGACGAGGCCGCCGTTTCGCGCGCGGTGGAGGAGACCGTGAAGCATTTCGGCCGGCTCGATTTCGCGGTGAACTGCGCCGGCGGCGCGGACATGGCCCCGCTCGACGCGACCGATCAGGCCGTGTGGGACGACGTCATGGCCGTCAATGCCCGGGGGGTATGGCTCGCCATGCGGCATGAAATCCCTGCGATGGTCGCGACGGGCGGAGGAGCCATCGTCAACATCAGCTCGATCTTCGGCATGGCGGGCAGGCCTGCGCAGCACGCGTATGTCGCGTCCAAGCACGCGGTCGTCGGGATGACGCGGTCGGTGGCGCTGGAGTATGCGACCCGGGGAATCCGCGTGAATGCCATCTGCGCGGGCGTCACCGGCACGCCCAGCGTGCGGCATTTCGAAACCTTGGCCCCCGAGCTCGTCCAGGGGCTCGTCGCGCAGCATCCGATGTCGCGGATGGCCACCGAAGAAGAGATCGCCGGCGCCGTGCTCTGGTTGTGCTCCGAGGGCGCGGGCTACGTGACCGGTACGCCATTGCCGGTCGATGGCGGTTTTCTCGCCGCGTGAGGCGCGCGTCCGTCGTGAAGGGCGGCAGGCAAAAGCGAAAGTAGGTTTTCCATGATCGACGCTCGAATGACAGCAGTCGCACTTGCCACGAGCACCTGGCTCATCGCGGCACCTGCGCGCGCGCAGCAGAGCGCGCTCCCGGCCGACCTCGTCGCGCTCGATACGCCCGAGGGCGAGGCGCTCCTCGTCGAAGCGGCCGCGCGCGCCGATTACTTTCATCTCGCCGGGCATCACACGACGCAGGAGACACCGTCCGCGTGTGGCATCGCGAGCGCCGTCACGATCCTCAACGCCCTCCAGGTGCCCGCGCCGCTCGACGACAAACTCGGCGTCCAGACGTTCACGCACGGCGATTTTTTCAATACGTGCGCGCGCGACGTTTTCACGCCCCAGTCTGTCGCGCGAGGTGGGACCACGCTCGCGCAGCTCGCGGACTTGCTCCGCTGCCATCCCGTGCGCGTCGACGTCGTCCACGGCGAGGACACGACGCTGGAAGATTTTCGCAAGCGCCTCGCCGAGAACCTCGCGGATCCGACGAGCTTCATCGTCGTGAATTATCTGCGATCGGAGGTCGGCCAGGAGTACACCGGCCACCATTCCCCGCTTGGCGCCTACAATGCCGCGAAGGACCGTGTGCTCGTGATGGACGTCGCGCGATACAAGTATCCGCCCACCTGGGTGCGGACGGAGTCGCTTTACAACGCGATTCGCACGACGGACCTCGTATCGGGCCGGTCTCGCGGATATCTGGTCGTCGCCGCAGCGGAAAAGCCACCAGGGCCGTCCGGCGAACGCACTGCGCGCAGCCCGCTTCGTATTCTGGGCGGCATCGTCGCGGCCGTGTTCGTCGTGGGTTTCGGTCTGGGCGCGGTGGTGGGAGCGTGGCGTACGCGGCGAAAGCTCGCGAGGAAGGCATAGGCGTCCGCGGCGCCGTTTTCCTGGGATCCGATCAGTAGTTGTGCACCAGGACGCCGCCGGCGAAGTAATTGTGGAGGCCATCGACGGAGAGGTCGTACACCGTCGTGCGATGATCGAAATCGGTGCGCGCGTCGAGCGTCACCGGCGCGCCGTTCTCGCCGAGCAATACATCCCCGCTGGCGAGCGCGCGCGCATGCACGTATCCGCGACCCACGACGAAGATGGGATGCTCGGCCGTCACGCGTAGCTCCTCCCCGTTCGAGAGTCGGAACGTCGCGACCGGCCGCTCCTCGCGCTCGGCCACGCGGCGGACCCGCCAAACGCGGCGCGCGGAGCCCTCGACGTCATAACCGATCACCGCGTCGCCGGGCCGCAGGCGCTCGATGGCGACCTCGCCCCGCGGCGTCGCGACGGGCGTGCCGGCGGCAAAACACGACGAACCGGCGATGCCGTGCACGGCCGTGGTCGCCGGCCGCATCGCGCCCTTGGCATCGAGCACGCACGGCGTGAGCAGATACCCGCCGTCACAATCGATGGGTTCCCCGGAGAGCTGCACATCGAGCTCTGCGCCGCCCGCCGTTCGGAGCGCACGCTCGCCGAGGAGCGCGTCGAGCAACCTCCGATCGAGCGTTCGCACCACGGTCCCCGCATCGCAGGCGAGCGTGGCGCGCGCGCCCGGGGCTTTTTCCTGCGGCGCGGCCACGATGGAAATGGCGCGTGCCTCCTTCGGGATCTCGCGGAGATGGAGCCTCACGTCGAGCGCGCAATCGTAGCTCGAGGGCGCGGGCACGAGGTCGACGGGGCTCGCCTGCGGAGGGGAGAATGCTTCGGGTTCACCCGCGCGCGCTTGGCTCGGCCGGTCGTCGCGGACGAGGAGGTCGTCGACGAAACAATCGTTCGGCGCGCCCACGTCGAGCCATGCTGCATGATACGGACCCGCGTCGCTGGGAGCGGCGGCGATGCGAGGGCGGGCCCCGGACGCGGTGAGGAGCACGTCGCCCTTCTGCAACTTCGAGGCGGCTCGGAACGTCCCGGTGTCTGGCAGGAAAAATCCTCGCGCCTGCGGGACCCGGAGACGTCGCCCGTCGTCGAGGCGCAACCACACCGAAGGGAGCGATTTTTCGCGCACGGCGCGGACGCGCGTCGTGACGAGCTTCTTCTTTGCGACGTCATACGCGAGCACGTGATGACCCGCGAGGAGGCGATCGGCCTGAACGCCGCCGGAGGGCGTGGCCACGACATCGCGCTCCTCGGCGCCGTCGAGGAGCGAGACGGACGATCCCAATGCGTTCTCCTCGGCGTGCAGGCGCCCTTCTCGATCGCGCACGCATCCGAGCACCGCATAACGCCGGTCCCGGCGAATCTCCGGTGGAGCGAGCCGCAAAGGAAGGGTCGCATCGTCGCCGCCCGCGGCTGCGAACACCGCGCGGCCGACCTCGCGCACGACCTTCCCCTCGCGGCAATTCATGGGCACGAGCCCGCCGTACGGCTCCCCTTTTTCGGCGAGCACGAGCGCGAAGGAGGCGGCGTCGTCGTCGAGCGGCGCGACCCGTACGCCCACCTCGATCGCCCCTGGCAAGGCGCGCGCGGAGAGCCAAGGAACGTGGCGCTTGCCGGCGAGCGTGCTGGTCGCGACCAGGCGGTCTTTTCGATACGCACAGACGCGATAGGAATCGCCGTTCGCCAGCGGCTTTTTCTCCGTCGTGGGCAGCGTGAGGCTCGTGCCGCGGAGCTTCGCCGACGGGAGCGTGGCGAAAAGCTCGCCCGCATCACACGAGCTTGGACCAACGGGCCCGCGGCTCCTGCGCACCGTGAGGCGATCAAATGGCGCCGAAGGGTGGAGCAGGCGGAGGCGCAGCGCCGGCAAACCGCGGTTGTCGTTGAATTCGGTGATCGACGCGACGGCCTGCGCCTCGGGGAGCTTCGCCGCGGCTTCGGCGACGCCGAGACCCGTGTCCGCGGCGCCGCACGTCGCACGCAGGCCCGCGCCGAGGACGAGGAGGGTGAGCCAGGGGCGTCGGCGTCGCGGGCGGGGCGTGGTCATGCGGTTGTCCCGACCCGAGCACGGTTTTCCTTCGATGGGCAAGTATTCCGCCCCGCGCCCGGATGCTACGATTGCGCCCGGTGCGAACGATCCCCTCCATCCTCGCTGTCCTCGCGACGTGCACCGCGCTGCTCGGGTGCTGTCGCCCTCCGCCTTGCCTTTCGGGCGCTTGTCCCGAGGTCGGCAATCCGACGCCGGACGAGATGTTCCGGCTCGTGCGGCGGGAGCTCGAACGGTCCGAGTCAGCGACGCCGCTCGTCGGCGCGCACATCCTCGAACAGCTCCCCTGGCTCTTTCCCGACGTGAGCAATTTGCCCGACGCGCCACGATGCCGCACGGATCTCGTCGACGCGGCCTCCGCGGCGACGTTCGACGAGACGCCGATCACGTTCTCGCGTTTGCTCCTAGGGCGTATTCGTGCCGTGGGGAACGTCCAGAGCTCGACGGACGTGATGTACGCAAAAGCCGACTACCTGCGGAGGCTCGCCGAGATCGACGACGCGAGCCTCTCCGACTACCAGTTTTCCCCTGGCGAGACCGGCCCGGCGCCGCCGAAATGGATCGTGCGGTATGCGGCGCTTGCGATGCTCCTGCGGTTCGGCGCGCTCATGCGCGACGAAGAACCGTTGTTTCGGCGGCTCCAGACGTCCACCGACGATCGCGCGGCGTGGCTCGCGCACGACTCCGTGATGAGCGACCTCGGCATGTCGATCAGCCGAACTCCGTGGCACCGCATCGACGACGTGGTGAAGGCTCTCTTCTTCTCCTGGCTCCCCGATATGAAGCGGCGATTGAAGGGTCCGCCCGACCCGCTCTCGCTTGAAATCGTGCTCCAGCGCATGTTGCCGCTGGGTGTCTTCAGCACCAAGCTCGGCGTGACCGACGAGGCGCGCAAGATCCTCGAAAGCGTGATCGCGGCGCGTGGGGAGTTTCCGCTCACCCGGGGCATTCCCGGCGCCGCGCGGGATCTCACGGTCATCGCTCGTTTTGCGCTCTTCGATCTCGAAAATCCGCGCGACAGCAACAGCGTCCGGACGCTCCTGCCTTCGCCCGCGCGAAAGGTTTTTCGACTGGACGAGGCATGGCTCGGGGATCCCGCGCCGGCGCGTCCCCCCACCGACGCCGTCGCGGCGCGGATGCGCGACCTCGAAGGCGAGCTTCGTGAGCTGAAGTTCTCGCACGGTCGTTGTCATGTGCTGCGAGAGCAGGCGATCTGGGTGCTTCCCGGCGATGCGGACCGCCTCTTCGACAGGATGGTCGCGCCGCTGTCTCCCGGAGGAAAGGTGGCATTCAGCGACGAAGCGTTCTGCCGTATGCGCGCCGCGATCGGGATCCGCGGGGCATCCGAGAGCAAACGCGTCGGCCTCGTGCTCCGGTGGTTACGCGCGGAGCCGACCGACATCGCCGAATGGGATCCGACCGGCGACGATACCAGCGCCAGGATGGGGCCCGACACGAACAAGAAGCGGGTCAAGAGGCTCGCCGCTCTGGTGCTCTCCGAAAACCTCGAATGGATCGAACGTCACGCCGAGCTGCGCGCCTGGCTCGCGGAGCAAGCGCAGAGGCGGAACCCTTCCACGGGGCGCGCGGAGCACGGTCCTGTGGGGGAAGAGCTCCACATTGCCTACGAGCGGCTGCTCGCGTTTCACGCATCCGGGCACCCCGAGGCGAGCATCGAGGTCGGCCGAGCCATTCTGCGCGCGTGGATCGAGGGGCACGCGCTTACCTCGCGGGCGAGAGCGATGTCGCCTCCTACGATTCCGCGCTCGTGATGAGGCTCTTTGCCCTGGGCGATGTTGCCGTACGCTTCGGTATGCGCGACGAAGCACAGGCGCTCTTCGACGACGTGGCGAAACGCGTCGTGCCACCCCCGCAGAAGGACGCGCCGGGCCTCCATTTGTCCCTCGCGCACGACGCGACGGTCGCATCGTTGCTGATGTCGTTCACGGTGACGCCGTCAAAATGATCCACCCACCACCGCACCACCGGCGAAGGGCGCGACAAACCACGAAAATTCCGGCGCAGGCCGCCGCGCTCGCCCCACGCTCCCCGCGCCGCCTGTGTTGCGATATTCGTTCCAATCGTCGATGGCTGCGGTCGGCATCGTGAAGATCTGCGCTTCGCTGAGCGCGATTCCGGCCACTGCGCTCAGCGCCCCCGTCACCGGCCTGCCATACCCCAGCGCGAGCACCAGGCCGACGCTCGTCGACACGGTGCCGCAGAGCACGTGATTGAACCATTTGCGGCGGAGCACCTCCGACTCCGCGCTTTCGCGGAGCAGCCGTTCGCCGCGCGCGAGCTTTGTCCGCCGCTCCTCCGGCGTCGACGCCGGCACCGCTCGTAGATCGGCCGCGGCATGACGGGCGGGAAATGGTGCGAGCCCGAGGGGAATCAAGCCGAGGGACGAGCCGACCGCGCCCACGGCCGCGTCGGTGCGCAGGCCCGGGTCGGTGACGGCAATGGCGATCACGCCTTGCCCGACGGTCAGCACGGTCCACCCCCCGTACCAGCCATACCACCATCGATTCGCCGCGGCGGTCCCACGATCGAGGCGCGCCTGGAGAAAGTCGATGCGCCGCACGACCTCCGCGTCCGATGGCGGCGCAGCGCGCAGCGGCGGCTCGGCCTGCGTGGAGGATGCGGCGAGCGAAATGGCAGAGGCGGCGAGGAGCGCGAGGTGGGGCCGGACGAGGTTTGTCGTCATGATGCACTACGCTTCCTTCGCCCAAACTTTGATGCGACGCTGGGCTTCGCGAGATTCACTCCGCCACGGAGCGGCGCACCGCGACGGCCAGGCTGCACGCTTCGAGCTCCTCGCGGTGGGTCGATCCCAGCGAAGACAATGCGAGCTCCTCGTGTCGCCGGAGCACCCGCAAGAGCGGCTTCTTCGCGGCCAGATCGAAGAGCGTCACGCGTGCCCCGGCCTTGGTATCCGCGACGACGAGCAGGAGCTCCGCGGAGGCCGCCTTTTTCGCGAGATCCACCGGGGCTTTCTGCAGGTCTTTTCGTAGCCTCTTCAGCACATTTCGATCCTGCGCGGTCCGCACCGAGCTCTCGAAGGCCGGCGCGAGCACCGCGAGGCCAACGCGCAGCTCCGCGAGCCGCCGCACGTTCCCCGTCTCATCGTCGACCTTCGCTCCGGCGAAGTACACGCCCCGCACCTTCGCGAGCAAATCGCGCTCCGACGTCGAGGCGGGCGGGTACATCAAGCAAACGAGGAATGCGTCCTTGTCCGACCCACGCGCCGCATCGTCGACGCCGCGCACGTCGCGGAGCTCCGCCGCCGGAGCACGCACATAGAGCGCAGGTCGACGCAAGGTCGCGTCGAGCGCGCCCGCCGCGCGCAGCGCCGGATCGATGATCTCCGGCGGCTCCGCCTCCGCCGCGGCCTCCACGAGAAGCCGTTCCGTGTCCCCGACGAGCGCCTCGTGCCCCGCCGGCAGCCCCGGGCGAAGCCCGTCGATTTCGGCGAGGAGCGCGGCCCGATCCGATTCCAGCTCGCGCCGCTCGTGAATCACCATGGCCGCGAAGAGGCCCCCGATGAGCACGAGCGCGAGCAGCGGCAAGAGCTTCGCGGGCCGAAAGCCCTCGCGGCTCGCGAACGGCGAGGCCATTCCGAGGTTCGCCGCGTGATGCTTCGCGCGTGCTTTGGGGCTGACCGCCCGCTCCACGCGCGCGCGGAGCGCTGGATTCATGCGCGGCGTCACCAGGAACGTCGCCACGTCAGCTCTCCCGTGCCCGCACGACCGGCGCGCGCATGTTGCGATCGATGAGCCCTTCGAGCTCGTCGCGGCTCACGCCGAGCCGCGCCGCCGCGTGCGATGCGAGCGACGTCGTGGCCACGCCCGCGACGAACTGGTACGTCGGCCGGTGCGCCGCGTCGAGCCCCACCTGGATGAACCGGATGCCGGCAATCGCATTTTCCCGGGCGAGCCGCGCCGCGAACGTCAAGAAATGGGTCGTGATGAACGCCTGCGGGCGCAGCTTCGAGAGGAGCGTGATGACGAGCTCGAAGATCTCCTCGCCCTCGGAGGGGTTCGTCCCGGAACACAGCTCGTCGAGCATGACCATCGCGCCGGGGCCGAGCATCTCGAACAGCGCGCGGATGCGCACGAGCTCCATGCCGAGCCGCCCCTCGCTCTGATCCACCCGCGTCTCCTGGATCAGCGATACGACGAGCCCGGGGACCCGCACGAGGCTCGCTTCGCGCGCGGGCACGAACATGCCTCCTTGCGCGAGGAGCTGCGCGATCGCCACCGATTGCAGGAGCCGCGTCTTGCCGCCGGAGTTCGGACCGGTGATGAGCACCGTCGCGCTCGTCCGATCCGTCACGAGATCACACGGCACGGCGCGGACGCCGCTCGCCACGAGGAGCGGATTGAAGAGCCCGAGCAGCTTGCGCGGCTGTTCGTTCGTGCCCTCCACGTCCGGGCGAATCTCGGGCAGGCACACTTCGAGGCCCGCGGCCTCCGCGAGATCCCGAAAGCCGAGCGCGCCGAGGTACACTTCCATCTCGCCGAGGAGCGGAATGAACCGGAGGACGTGCGCCTCGATGCCCTCGAAGACCGCGTCGAGCAGGCGCGCCATGACCTCGCCGTCGCTGAAGCGGTAGCCGCGGAAAAACATCTCGATCTTGGCGAGCCACCTTCGCGCCGGCGACAGGACGAACGGGTTGTCCTGACGCTCGCGGAGGTTTCGGACCTCGAACCCCCGCACGCGTCCGTCGGCGCCGACGCGAATGGTGACGCCGAGCGTCGCGAGGTGCTCATCGTAGTCGAGCAGATCGACCATCGATCGATATCCCTCGGTCTCGCGCACCGAGGTGCCGAATTCGCGCAGGCCCGAGAGGCCGGATTTCGCGCCCTCGAAGGATTCGCTCATCCGGTCGAACGCCTCCTTGACGAGCACGAGCACGTCGAGCTGCCGTCGCGTCGTGTCGAACTTCTTTCCCGCCGTCGCGCCTTCGAGCGCCGCGCGCAGGCGGCAGGCGAGCGTATAAAGCTCCTCGAACTGGCGGCGAAAGACGGTCGAACCGGAGAGCTCGCGCAAGATTTCGCGCCGGTGCTCCGCCACGCGGGTGTCGGAGGGCGGATGCGCGAGGACACGGAAGATGAATGCCCGGTTCACGACCGTGTCGCGCTCGCCGCCGGCGCGCACGCGGAAGCCGCGGGCGACGAACTCCTCCAGGAAAAGGTCCTGCGCGAAGCTCTTCGGATCCCACGTGGACGGCGCGAGCGGCGCTCGATCGAGGGCCTGGCTGAAGAGCCCGCCGGAGACGCCGCTCGCGAATGCGAACGAGAGGGCCTGACGCATCTCTTCGAGGTCGGGCCGCGCGATGGGATCGGGGTGGAGCAGGCTCAGGACTTCGTGAGCCGGCGCGGTGTCGGGAGCGGGTGGGGAGGGCTTCATGGGCGGCGTGCAGAAGGGGACGTTCCGTGAAGGAGGCCGCATGGTCGCCGAAAGTTCCCGCGGCGACAAGCCCGCCGAGCGTGCCTCGAACGGATCACGGCGCGTCGTGCGGCGCGGCTTCCTCGTACTCCACCTGGGCGATCCAGTTCCGCTTGCGCCGTGCGATTCGCGCTTCTTCGCTCTCTCCGTCCAGGGTCGCGGCGCTCCGCCGGACGAGCGACGGATCGACGCCGTCGAACGTGTTGACATTGACGACGGCGTAGAGGCGACCGTCGATGCGGCAGGTGACGACCGGCGTGACGCCGCACTTCGCGCAGACGTGGAAATCAGCGGTTTTCGTGCCGAATGCATACTTCGACACACGGGAGGGCTCGGTCACGCGCACGCGGAGCGTGCCGGTCGGACAGGAGGTCCACACGCCTCCGTGCTTCGTACAGAACGAGCACGTGCAGGCGCGCGCGGGGATCTCCGAGGGCTCCGGCGTCCAGTCGAGCGTGAACGATACATTCGTGCAGTGGCATTGGCCGTGGATCAGCATCGAGGCTCCTCCCGCTCGTAGCAACATCCGGCGACGAAGTCGAGAGGCTGCCCGTTGACGAGTGTTCCTGGCTGAGAGAAACTCCTTCGCGGAGATGGCAATGCGCATTCGTGACGGCTACCTCGTGATGGGCCACTTCGGGCGGAGCCTCCTTCCGCCCGGGTGCTTCGGCGGAGAGCTCACGACGACGAACCTGATGTTGATGGCCCTCCATTTGATCCCCGCCCGTCCGTTCGACGGTGCCGAGGCCTGGCGGCTGTTCCGACGCTGAGGACGCGGATGACGCTGACCATCTTCTGCGACACGATCTTTCCCGACGAGGCGCTTCGTGCGCTTTGCGAGGGCGTGGCCGGTCATTCTCTGGTGTTCGCGTCCGCCCGGACGTCCTCCAATCTGTCGAGTGGCGCGCCCGATCCCGCGCTGCTCACGGCCGACGTCGCGTTCGGCCAGCCGGCCGTGGACGGGCTCCTCGGTTCGTCGCGCCTTCGCTGGGCCCACCTGACGAGCGCTGGGTATACGCGTTATGACGTCGACGCGATTCGCGCGGGGCTCGCGTCCAAGGGAATCGCTCTCACGACGAGCTCCGCGGTGTATGCCGATCCATGCGCCGAACACGTGCTCGCCATGATGATGTCGATGGCGCGGCGGCTCCCCGAGTCGCTCGACGCGCAACGAACGACGCGCGCCTGGGAGAGCGCTCCGCGGCGCGAGCGGTCATTTTTGCTCCGGGGACAAACTGTGCTCCTGCTCGGATACGGGGCCATTGGACGGCGGCTCGCGGAGCTGCTCGCGCCCTTCGAGGTGCGGCTTCTGGTGTTTCGTCGACGCGCGGAGGCGGATCCAGGCGTGACGGTCGTGCACGAAGGGGACATGGATCGTGCGCTGGGCGAGGCGGACCACGTGGTGAACGTGTTGCCGGAGAACGAGGGGACGCGCGGCTTTCTCGATCGCGCGCGGTTCGCGCAGATGCGCGAGGGGGCCTTCGTGTACAACGTGGGGCGAGGAACGACGCTGGATCAAGGGGCCTTGCTGGAGGCCCTGCAAAGTGGGAGGCTCGGCGGCGCCTATCTCGACGTGACCGAGGTCGAGCCGCTCCCGGCGGAGGATCCTCTATGGTCCGCGCCGAACTGCTTCATCACGCCGCATTCGGCGGGCGGGCGGCGCGGGGAGCACCTCGCGCTCGTGCGGCATTTCCTGGACAATTTGCGGCGCTTCGAGCGGGGAGGGGCGCTGATCAATCGGGTGCTCTGAGCCCACGCTCGCCCCCGGCCGCGGCGATGTTCCGCGCATACTCCGTAATCACATCCAGGGTCGTGTGGTCTCTGTCGTACACGCCGTACCAGCCTTGCGCTTCGTGCGGCGGATCGCCGGTGAATGGGTCGTTTCTTTGCCACGGGCCTCCGGCCATGCGGGGGCGTCCTTCTCCGGACCAGGCCCAGAAATTCACCCCGCCCACGGGATCGCCCGCGCGAATGGCGTCGAGCACCACGTCGAACACGGCGCGATAAAACAGATCCCGCGCGGCCGTCGTCGCGCCGGGATCATGGCTGCCGGCGTCGCGCGGGAACCCGAACTCCTCGACCACGAGGGGTTTGCCCAGGATACGCGCTTTTTCAATGTGGCGCTTCAGGTAGGATCTCATTTCGCGTACGGCGACCTCGTAGGTCTCCCGGGGCCGCGTCGGATCGTAAAAGCCCCAGTTCTGCGGCCAGACGTGGGCCGTGACGTAATCGATCGAGGCGAACCGGTGGTTCGTGACGACGTCGAGGCCGCTCGCGTGGGGCCAGGGCGTCTCACCCTCGGAGCCGGTGGTCACGAGGTGCTGAGAATCGAGCGATTTCAAGAGCCCCGACGTGCGCTCGATCCAAGCATGGAACGCCTCGACGTTCGTCCCGCCCCGAGGCTCGTTTGCGAGCTCCCAGGCCATGAGCGTCGGGTCGTCCGCGTACCGCACGCCGGTGTACCGATTCGTCCGCTGGAGCAGCATCCGCACGAGCTCGTGGGACACCTCCACGGCGGCGGGGTTCGAGTAAAACGCCTCGGTATAGGCTTGGTAGGCGCTCCAGCTCCCCCCGGGCTCGGGCGGGGGATAAGGAATCGGCCCCGCGCCGCTCCAGCGCAGGTATTGCGCCATGCCGCCCGACCAGGGCCAGAAATTGTTCAGACAAACCACGGCGACCATGCCGCGCGCCTTCATCTCCTTCAGCAGAAAATCCAGGCCGAGGAGGATATCCTCGCGGTATTCGCCCGGGGAGGGCTGGAGCACGGGCAAGATCCGCCACGGCGCGGACTCCGGGCCTTCGGTCGCCGCGAGGATACGCAGGTTCGTCACCCCGAGGGCCGCGAGGCGGTCGAGCTCCCGCGAGAGCCTTTCCCGATTTCCCGAAGGTCCCTCGGCGCCGAGGTTCATGCCATACCAGAGATTCGTCCCGAGGAACGTGTACGGCTTTCCGTCGCGCAGGAAGCGGCCCTCGGCCACGCGCACGAAGCCCGTGGCGGTCGTGGTCTCTGCGTGCAGCGTGATGGCGCAGGCGAGCATCGGCAAGAAGTACCTCATGAGTCCGCCCCCTGTTCAAGATGATACGGAAGCGGGCGTCGTCGAGGCGTGTCGGGTTTTCAGACGCGAATCCGGACGAGGATGTATCATCGGGGCTCCCGGACATGCGCACCCCACGAATCCTGAGCTGCACCCTGCCGAGCACCCTCGAGTTTTTCCTTGTCGGCGTCGCCGCATGCGCCGGCCCGTCCATCCCGCCCGCGCCCACCGAGGGCGCGTCGCCCGCGCCGCCGAGCGCCCCGGCGGCTCCCACGGCCTCGGCGACGGTCGCGCCCGCCGCGGCGGTTCCGGTCGCGCCAGCGGGGCCTCCTTCGGTGGGCCGCGACGACGCGCCCGGCAAGCGCGAGCGCGCGCGCACGGCCGTCCTTCTTTTCGGCGCGAACCCCGAGGGCTCCGAGGAGATCCGATTCGTGCCCGTCGTGTGCTCCCTCGGCGGCAAGCTCGAGACGGGGAAGGCGTGCGGCCTCGCCATGCCCGCGACCGCGCGCGTGCGCACGACGAGAACGGATGCGAATGCGCCCGCCATCGTCACGGTCGTGCGGTCCACGCGCAATTTTCACGACGAAGCCGGGGGCCGCGATTACATCGCTCCGACCGGGCCGGCCTGCTGCATGTACAATACGTGCGTCGGGGAGACGATTCCTTATTTGGCCACCGGAAAGCCGGTCGTGCCGCCCCGGGCCCTCGCGATCTGGCCCGAGACGGCCGAGGTCGATCTGAAGCCGCAGCCTGCCGGCGGAGGCGGCGTCGAGCTCTCCGAGGGCCCCTGGGTCGGCGCGTCCGGGGTGCGAATCGAGCAAGCCCTGCGTGCGGGCGGGCAGCGCCTCGTCTCGACGCGAGGCCCGTGCGGGAGCTGCGGCGCGCTCTGGGTCGAGCGCGGAGGCGGCTTTGCGAGCGTCGACAAGGAAATCAGCGCCGCCGACGGCTTCGACATCCTTGCCACGAGCGACGTCGACGGAGACGGACATTCCGAGGCCATCGTGTACGAGATATGGCGCAACGACTACGGCCTCCACGTGCTCGGCAACGACTGGTCGAAGCTCGCCTATCGCTTCAATTGCGGAAACATCTGACCGCTCTACGGCCCGCAGCCGCGGGTGCTGAAGCCCTCCACCGTATCGAACTGTCGCTGCCGGGCCTGCGCGCGCACGAGCTTCGTCGAACTGGCGCACCTGTCCGCTGGACTGCGGCTCTCCCCGGAATCGCGCTTCAGGTCGAGCAGGCGTTGCTGCTCCGCCGGTGTGAGCGGCTCGTCCGGGGCGTGCACACACCCGGAGAGCAGGACGGAGACGACGAGGAGCCGGCGACGCCAGACCATTCGAGGATGTTATCACGTGAAAGGGCAGCATGGGAGGCATCGGCCCTGTCACGCCGCGGACGCACCTCTCGTCTTTCCTGCTTGACTCTCCAGCAGGTGGAGACCTCAGAGTGGCCGCGATGCGAAAGAAGGAGGCGCTCACCATCGGGGAGCTGTCGCGACGGACGGGCATCCCCGTCAAGACGCTCCGATTCTACTCGGACGAAGGGCTTTTGCCGCCGGCGCGGCGATCGCGCGCCAATTACCGAATTTACGACGAGGAGCAGGTCGTTCGTGTCGAGCTCGTGCGGACGCTCCGGGAAGCGGGGGTCGACCTCGCGACGATCCGCAAGGTGCTCGCCCGCGACCTGTCGCTCGCGGACGCGCTCCGCCTGCGCCTCGCGGCGGTCGAAGCCCACGTGAACTCGCTCTCGCGCATCGCCGCCGCGCTCCGCGGCGCGCTTCGTGGGGAGCCCAGCGAAAACGATCTTCGGAGGTTGTGGACCGTGACTCGACTTTCCAATGAAGAACGAAAGGCCGTCATCACCCGCTTTTACGAACAGGTCGCCGACGGCGTGGCCATGGACGGCGCGTGGATGCAAGGGATGATCGATGCGACGGCCCCGAAGCTGCCGGACGATCCCACGCCCGCGCAGCTCGACGCGTGGATCGAGCTCGCGGAGATCCTCGCCGATCCGACGTTCATCGCGAACATGCGCGTGATGGCGGCCGTGACGTGGAGCAAAGAGGTCGACCAGGCGGCCCTCCTCCGCGCGCAGAGCGAGGCCGTCGCCGCCGCGCGCGAGGCGCGGGCCCGGGGCCTCGGGCCCGACTCCGCCGAGGCGCTCGTGATCGCGGAGCGGTTTGTCCGCGAGGCCGCGAGCGCGAGCGGCAAGGAGCTCGACGACGCATTCGAGGAGCAGCTACGAAGGACGCAGGATCCACGCACGCTGCGCTACTGGGAGCTCGTCTCCGTGATGACGGGCGAGCCCCTCTCGCCTGCATACGAGGACAGCCGCTGGCTCGGCGCAGCGATCACGAGGTTTCTCGAACGCTGACGGGAGGAGCGAGCCCTTCACGTCATTCGTCACGTTTTACGAGAGCATTCAAGGGGACCCGAAGTCGACGCGCTCGCGGGCATCTCGTGCCCACGAATCATGGATCGGGCGACCGTCGTCCCCTCGTGATGGAATTCTCGACCACGGGCGTGCATGCGTGTCGCGCGGCGGGCGATACACATACACGCCCACGGTTCAAGAAATTTCGTTCCTCATCCACCGTCGCGCGTTTCGCGGTCGTGAAGTGACTCGTGGTCACTCGGGTGGCCACATGAGGTCGCCTCGTCGCCCGCGCGCCTCGCCGCAGGGAGATGCTTCGCACCCTCCTCCCCGAGCGCGATTCACGGCGACCGCGCTTTCCGTCTAGCGGCGTATTGTGAAGTGTGGTGGGATGTGGTTGTCCGCCTTTCACGGTGGGGGTATGCAGACCATCGACCATCCGGAACGATTGCAGGAATTCTTTTGTGAGCACCCCGATGCGCTGATCGTCGCCAGCCGCGAAGGGCATTGCCTCCACGTCAACGACGCTGCCGTGAGCGCGCTCGGAGCAGACGTCGGGCCGCAGACCTTGCTCTCCGAGCGGGTGCATCCGGGGGACTACGGGCTCTTCCTTTCGGAGTGGGCGGCGCTCGTCGCGAGCGGCGCGCCGTCGGTGTTCACGGTGCTCCTCGGCGGCAAGGGCGTGAAGTACCGGACATTCGTCGTCCACGCGCGTTCTGCGTCCTCCGGCGATAGGGTCTACGTGTCGCTGCGGCCCAAGGACATCGAGAGCGACCAGGAGCAGTCCTTCGCGCGTCGTCGCGAGCAGGTGCTGCGCGTCATCCTCGACAACCTTCAAATCATGGTCTGGGCCACCGATAAAGAAGGCATGTGCACATATGCCGACGGCAAGGGCCTGGAGCTCTCCAGCGTCAAGCCCGAGGATCTCATCAGCAAGAACGCCATGGCGCTTTACCCGCCGGAGGCCACCGCCGGCTTGCGGAAGGCCCTCGGAGGCGCGATGAGCCGGCACGTCAGCAACGACAACAGCCAGTACTGGGACAACCGCGTCATCCCCGTGCAGGACGAGGACGGGAACGTGATCGGGACCGTGGGCATGTCGCTCAACGTCACCGAGCTGCAGCAGGCCAAGGCCGAGCTCGAAGCGAAGCTCGCGCTCATCGAGCGTCAGCAAGAGGTGATCCGGAACCTGGAGACCCCCATCATCCAGGTCTGGGACCACGTGCTCACGCTCCCCATGGTGGGCGTCGTCGACAGCCGCCGCGCCGCGCGGGTCATGGATGACGTGCTCAATGCCGTCAACCGTATGTCCGCGCAGTTTGCCATTCTCGATCTGACGGGCGTGGACATCATCGATACGGCCACGGCGAGCCATCTGTTCTCCATCATCGGGGCCGTCCGTTTGCTCGGCGCCGAGGGGATCATTTCCGGCATCCGGCCGAGCGTCGCGCAGACGATGGTCAGCATGGGCATCGACATGTCCAGCATCCTCACGCTGTCGAGCCTGCGCGACGCGCTCGCGCTCTGCATGCGCCGCATGCGGGAGAACGGGCGGAGGTAGGAGAATCTGCGACCGGAGTGATTACGCTGCCGCGGCCGACGCGGGCTGCCGCGCGGTGACCCGCACCTTCACGCCTCGGGGCGGCCGCAGCGCAAGGCTTCCACTCGGCACGAGCGGTTGTTTCGCGAGGATCGACACCCGATACCGCTGCGCCACGGTTGCCAGGATGAGCACGGCTTCCATCGTGGCGAAGTGTTGACCCATGCATACCCGCGGACCGAGCCCGAAAGGAATGTAGGCCCCGCGGGGGAGCTGCTTGTCGGCGCCCGCCCGGAAGCGCTCCGGATCGAAGCGCTCGGGATCCGGGAAATACGCCGGGTTTCGATGAATCACGTAGGGCGAGACGTAGATCATGCCTCCCTTCGGGATCGTATATTCTCCGAGGGCAACGTCCTCGGTCGTCTCGCGCGGGAACAGGAGCCAGCCCGTCGGGTAGATGCGCAACGTCTCCTTGATGATCATCTGCGTATAGACGAGCTTCGGGTAATCCTCGGCCGTCGGAGGGCGCCCGCCGAGCACGCGGTCGAGCTCCTCCCAGAGCGCGGCCTCGACCTCGGGATATCGCGCCAGCATGATCCATGTCCATACCAGCGTGAACGCCGTCGTCTCGTGACCCGCGGAGAACATCGCGATCATGTTGTCGCGCAGGTCGTCGTGCGTCACGTCGCCGCCCTCGCCGTGCGCGAGCATCAACATCGACAGGAGGTCGCCCTTGTCCTGCCCGGTCTTCCGCCAGTCCTCCACGAATTTCATCACGATATCGTTGAGCTCACGGATGGCTGCTTTCTTCCGGCGATTGTACTCGCTCGGCACCCACATCGGGATCGGGAGCGCGACGTCGTACTCCCTGCCGAGGAGCCCGAGGATGTCGGTCATCGCCGCCGCGGCGCGCGGGACGATATCCATCGCGTCCGCGCTGAACAAGGTCAAGCTGACGTTCTGGATCGTCATCCGCAGCATCTCGTTGTCGATGTCGTATTCGCCGCCCGAGCGCCATTCTTCGATCCCGAGGAGCGTCTGCTCCACGAAGATGCGACAATAATTGTCGAGGCGGCGCGGCTGGAAGGCGGGCTGCGCCAGCTTGCGCTGCCGGGCATGGACCGCGCCGTTCGAGGTGACGACGCCGTTGCCGAAGAACGGCGCCACGATTCGCTGGTGGATCCACTCCTTCGGCATCCTCTTCGGGTGCTCGACGAGAATATCGTGAACACAATCGGGGCGGCTCACGAGATACGCGTTGCGCGGGCCCACGCGAAAATGGACGAAGTCGCCGTAGGTCTTGGCGAGGCTCGTCAGGAATCCGAGCTTGTCTTTGCGGAGGTCGAGCAGGCTGCCGAGGAGGGGCAGCCCTTTGGGGCCAGGCGGATATGCGGTTTTCATGGTGTACCTCGATTCCTTCAGAGGACGACGACGGCGGTGGTCAGGAGCAGGCAATACCAGCCCGTGAAGAGGAGATAGGTGATGTGATCCTCCTTCGGGGTGCGACAGAAAGCCACCCGGATCCCAATGGTGAGCGAGGCGGCGCCGAGGACGGCATCCGAGGCCCATGCCAAGCCACGCGCGCCCACGGGCTGCATGAGCGCGACGTGAACGGCGATCGGCAGGAGTCCGAAGCACACGGCGAGCAGGATCCGGGTCGCGCGCTCGCCAAAGACGAGCGGGAACGTCAGCCGACCCGCCGCGCGATCCCCCGTCATGTCGCGCAAATCCTGCACGGAAACCAGGGGAAAAATCGCGGCCGCGGGGAGCAGGATCCACCGCCATGCGAGCGGCGACAGGGGCGTGACCATTTGCCATGCGGCGGCGAGCTGGACGAGGATCCCCAGCGACATGCAAAGGTTTTTCACGACCCAGTGGCGCGCGCCGAGCACGACGTTATGCACGAGGATGATGAGCTGCCAGCCGAGCGCATACTCGATCACCCCGAGCCAGGCGCCGGCCAGGGTGAACAGCGCCATCACCGCGCCCCAGCGCAACCACGCCCCGCGCACCGACACGAGCCCCGCCACCAGAGGCCGGTGAGGCTTGTTGCGCCGGTCCTCTTCGAGCCCCGTGGCCTGGTTGGCGAGGCAAAAGGCATAAATATAGAGAGCGAAGTAGAGCAGGCTGCGCGCGATCACGCCCGGCAGCCGCGCTCGATCCGCGCCCGCCGCCTTCCACGCCGCCAGCGTGAAGAGAAAGGCGGGGACGACCGCGGAGGACAGGTCGCCCGCGACGAACGACCAGAAGAGCGACAGCTCCCGCACGAAAGGGTTTGTCACGGCGCGCACGGGCCGTGTGTCGGAAGGAAAGACGTTCATGACAAAGCCTCGTGACTGCGAGGCCTCAACTGAGGCTTTGGATGAGCGATTCGGCCAGGGCCAAGAGCGGCGTCGCGCGGTCGCCGAAGCAGGCGAGGTCGCTCCTCGCATCCGCGATCAGCATCTCCGCGAGGCGGCGGGACTCCGCGAGCCCGAGCACGCTCGGATAGGTCGCTTTCCGGGCGGACGCGTCTTTTCCGACACATTTGCCGAGCGCCTCGCGGCTGGACGTGACGTCGAGGATATCGTCGACGATCTGGAAGGCGAGCCCCAGCCTCCGCGCATATCGGCGGAGGCGCGCTTTGGTGGGCGCATCCGCGCCGCCCAGGATCGCCCCCGAGAGGACCGACGCCTCGAGGAGCGCCCCGGTCTTGCGGGTATGGATGTCTTCGAGCACGTCCGCGCCGAGATCGGATTTGCCTTCGTGCGCGAGGTCCTCTACCTGGCCGCCTGCGAGGCCACGCGGGCCCGCGGCTCGGGCGAGCTCGGCGACGACCGCGAGCGTCCGTTTGGCCGGGACGCCGACGGTGTGGCGGGCGATGAGCTCGAACGAATGGGCGAGCAGGCTGTCGCCGGCGAGGATCGCGAGCGCCTCCCCGTACATTTTATGGTTCGTGGGGCGGCCGCGCCGGTAATCCCCGTCATCCATCGCCGGCAGGTCGTCGTGGATGAGCGACATCGTGTGGATCATCTCGATGGCGCACGCCGTGGGCAGGGCAATCTCGGCCCGCGCGCCGGTGAGCTCGCAGGCCGCGAGGCAAAGGATGGGGCGCAGTCGTTTCCCGCCGGCGAGCAGCGAATAGCGCATGGCCTCGTAGAGGGCGCGAGGCTCTTCGAAGGCGAGAAAGCTCTCCAGCGTCGCATCGATCCTCGCTCGACGGAGGCTCAAATAAGCTCCCAGATCGAACGAACGGTCTGGCTCGACATTCATTGTCATTGCGGCCTCCAAAAGGCGGAGCGAACCCCCGCGCGCGTGCCCGATCGCGCGTCGACGGCCACGCATGGACGCTCCGGCATAGGCCGGAGAGACCGAAGCGCGCGGTGCTCGCCACGGATGATGGATGTTGTTCTCGACTCGTCCGCGAAAAATCGCGGACGACCCAAACCTCATGCACTCAACGGCAGACCCCGACGACCCACGAGCTCTCCCTGAGAGCCTGGATCGATCCGGACATTTTCGGTATCGCGTGAGCGATTCACGCGAGCAATGTCACATACCACAACCACGGCGTGAGCGCCAAGGACGGAAGTAGCGTCGGAAACTTGCTTCGTGTTCAAAGGAACGGGGGAGCTTTACTTCTCCGCCACGCCAGGGCCGCCGTGCCCTGCATCGATGGCAGCTTGTGCTGCCCTCACCGCACGCAATGGTCCAACCATCGCCGCGCGTTCTCGCCGAGGATTTTTTGTAGCAATGGCGCTGGCAAGGCCTGTCCTCGATAAGGAGCCGGCGACAGCCCTCCCTGCGGGTTCTGCCGCCAGAACGTGAACGTCTCGTCCCGCAGGAGGCCGAGGTTCGCGCTCACCTGCATGTCCCACTCCTCTCGCCAGGTCGGCCCCGCACGCACCGTCACGAGGTCACTGCCGAAAAGAAATCGCTCCGGCGTCTTTTCGAGGATCGCTCGCAGCCGGTCGTGCTCCTTTTCGAGATACGTAAAACCCTGGGCGGCGGCGTCGCTGGAGCCGTGGCTCGTGTCGAAGAGCAGCGACGGGAATGCGTCGCGGATCGACTCGAATCGGTCGAGATCGGTCCGGCTGCCGCAGAGGTGCGGGCATATGGCGCGTAACTTCGGGAAGGCGCCGAGGACGCCCTCGAGCTCGGCGCGGAAGCGCACCGTGTTGACGTGCATGAGGACGGGGACGCCCCGCTCTTCCATGCGCGCGAAGAGCGGCCGGTGCGAGGGATCGTCGAGGGGCCGCTCGTGGAACGCGTGATGCCCGTCGTATAGCTTGACGCCACACGCGCCGCGGGCGAGCAGGGCATCCAGGGTTTCGGGTCGGTCGTGGGCGAGATCGAGCGTCACGAAAGGGATGAGCCTCGTCGGATGCGCCGCAGCGGCCGCGAGAACCACCTCGTTGCCGCGTTGATACCCCGCGAGCCCCTTGCCGCCGCGCCCCGCCGTCGCATCCGGCGTCGCGAGGACCACGGCGCGCTTGACACCTTTTTGATCGAGCAGGCCGAGGAGCGCGGGGACAGCCTCCATATCGGTCAGGTGGACGTGCGCGTCGAGGATTTCGCCGTCGCCCGGGGGCGGCGTGGTCGAGGCGGCGGGTGGGGGAGGGTTTTCGCTGCGGCACGCGGGGAGCGCAGTCAGGAGGAGCAGGGCGAGCGCGCAGAGACTGCGGCGGGCGTGCATGGGGTTCGACGGTAGCGGCGTTCTCGACCCCACGGCAAGGGGCAAGGCGGCGACCGTCCATAGAAAGAGGCTGCGCGGCCGCGGAGCAGGATTTGATCGCGTCGCGTGTTTTCGGGTGGAGAGGTTTCCGTTACCGTGCCTTCGGGTCCTCCGAGGATGGCGGACCCGAAGGAAGATGAATATGCAATTGCAAAGGAAATTTACACTTTCGTGCGTGGTCGCGATGATCGCCGCCAGCGCTGCGGCCTGCTCGGCCTCGCCGTCGCCGGAGGGCATCGAGGGCGTGGAGGCCAACCCGCTCGTCGTGGGAGGAGGGGGCGTCGGGGTCTGCAACCAGAGCGATCCCTACGAGAAGAACAACAAGCAAGCGACCGCCACGGGCCTCGACTATAACTGGATCTATTTCGAGCCGGCGGACCCCGATTATTGGTGGTCGGTGGACACCGGGGGCGCGTATACGGGCGCGTCCGCGTCGATCTGCAAGAACGACGAGGACTGGTACCTCGTGTCGACGTCGAATCTGCCGTACACGCCGGGCTGGTTGTCGATCCGCGCGAAGGCCGCCGGCGCGTCGCATTGCCCGATGTACGTGTACGAGGAGGAGGGCGAGACCTGGACGTTCGGCTACGATCCGCCTGCGGGGCCGGAGAACACGATCCAGATCGACGTGTACAGCGCCGGTACCCTGCAGCTCGTCGCCTCGGCGCAGAGCAACATCGGCCGTATCTTCCTCGACACGTACAACGGGCCGCTGGATCAGGACCTGTACCTGCGCGTTCATGGGCCGAAGGAGGCCCATTACGGATACGAGCTGTCCGTCGCCGTGCAGACGGACGCGTTCGAAGACGAGTGCGAGTACTGAGCCCATCCACGTTCGCCCTGTCGAAACCCTCCGTGCTCCTCTCTTCCCCTGACCCCACCAAGCCGTCATAGAGGAGCGGCACGATCGCGACGACGGAACGGCTCACCCTCCGCAAACTCGCGCTGGCGGACGCGCCGTTCATGTTCCGGCTGGTCAACGACCCGGACTTCCTCACGTACATCGGCAATCGCGGCGTGCGCACGCTCGAGGACGCGGGGAGATACCTCCAAGACGGCCCGCTCGCCAGGGGCAAGGCGGGCAGCGCCTCACGAAAGGTTACGCAGCCGCAGAGCAGGATTCGATCGCTTCGCGTGTTATCGGGCGGACACGTTTCCGTTACCTTGCCCCCGGGTCCTCCAAGGATGGGGGACCTGAAGGAAGAAGCATATGCAATTACGGAAGAAAATTGCACTGTCGTGGTTGAGCGCCATCATCGCTGCGAGCGCCGCGGCGTGCTCGGTTTCGCCGGCGCCGGAGGACATCGAGGGCGTGGGGAGCGATGCGCTCGTGGCGGGATGGGAAAGAGTCCCGCTCTGCCACCAGGTCGATCCGTACGAGAAGAACAACAGGCCATCGAGCGCCACGGAACTGGCCTATCATTTTGTCGACGCGGATTGGGGCATGGCCCATACGACCGCGACTGCGTTCCTTTGCAATAAAGACCAGGACTGGTACTTCGTACGGACGTCGGATTTGCCCTTCAGGCCGGACTTGCTCTCGATTCGCGCGACGGCCGCCGGCGCCTCGCAGTGCCCGATGTTCGTGGAGGAGGGGGATGGCGAGACCTATACGTACGGCTACGATCCGCCCGCGGGACCCGAGAACACGATTCAGATCGACGTCTACAGCCCCGGCACCTTGCAGCTCGTGGCCTCGGCGCAGAGCGACATTGGCCGCATCTTCCTCGACACGTACGACGGGCCGAAGGAGCAGGGCCTCTATCTGCGCGTTCGCGGGCCGAAGGAGGCCTATTACGGCTACCACCTCTCGATCTCGGTCAGGCAGAGCGACGGGGGCGAGGACGAGTGCGAGTACTGAGCCCCGCCCACGTTCGCCGCGTCGAGCGCCTCCCTCCTTCTCTCTTGCCCTGACGTCATGAAACGTTCATAAAGGGCATCCTCATGAACGGCGCGCTTGCAACGACCGAACGGCTGACGATTCGCAAACTGACGCTGGCAGACGCGCCGTTCATTTTCCGCCTGGTCAACGATCCGGATTTCCTCGCGTACATCGGCGATCGCGGCGTGCGCACGCTCGCGGACGCCGAGGCCTACCTGCGCAACGGGCCGATCACTAGCTATGAGCGCCATGGGTACGGCCTCTGGGGTGTGGCCTTGAAGGAAACGGAAGAGCTCATCGGCATGTCGGGGCTCTTGAAGCGCGAGCAATATGACGATACCGATATCGGCTATGCGTTTCTGCCGGAGTTCCGCGGCGGCGGGTACGCCTTCGAGTCGGGATCGGCGGTGCTCCGGATCGCGGACGAGGCGCTGTCCCTCCGCAAGGTGATCGCGCTCGTCTCCCCGGCGAACGCCGCCTCGATTGGCCTCCTGAAGAAGCTCGGATTCACGCGCTCCGCGATCGAAGCGCCGGGCCCGGACACGATCATCTACGAACGGGTCCCGTCGCCGCGTTGACGAGGCGCGCGTACGGCTCATTCTGAAAGCTCTCCGAAAGAGAACACGTCCACCGCCATTCCCCGTCGCGCAGGAAACCACGTAATGGCAGGCCGGAGGTCGGCGCGGCTGGTGGATTCTTTCAGCGTTACCAAAACACGCTGCGGGCGCGGGGAATAGCGGTGCTCCTCCGGGGTCCGCCACGAATGGGCTTGACAGGACCGCGTTCAAACGCTTAATCCCACGTGGGCTTCAAGCGCCTTCCTTACATGAACCAGCTCGCAACAGGCACCAGGCCGTTCCTGGGTACCCTTCGCTTGAGCCGCGTCGAGGAGTTCTATGGCAACACCATTGCCCTCGTCGCGCTCGGCACGATCTTCAATCCTCGACTCTCGGCGGGGGACATCGTCCTGCTCTTCACGGGCAATCTCTTGCTGACGATCTTCGCGTTCGCCATCAACGACGTCGAGGACGCCGAGGACGACAGCAAGGATGCGCAGAAGGTCGTTCGCAACCCCATCTGCGCCCATCTGCTCACGCATGGCCAGGCGCTCGCGTTGAGCTGGCTCTCCGCGTTCGCTGGGCTCGCGCTCCTCTGGCCTTTCGGGGGGCGCGTGGTCCTCCTGGGAGGGTTGAACGTGGCCCTCGGGTTCCTGTATTCGTACAAGCGAATTCGCCTGAAGGCCGTGCCCTTCATCGACCTCGTCTCCCACGGCCTCTTCCTGGGCACGCTGCAGTTTCTCACCGTCGCGTATGCGCGCGCCGCAGAGCTCCCGCGCGCGGCGGCCCTCGGCGCCGTTTTCATCTGCGCCATTTCCATGGCTGGTGACCTCTGGAACGAGATCCGTGATTTCGAGGTCGATCGAAAGACGGGCATCCGCAACACCGCCTCGGTGGTCGACGTCAGGCGCATCGAGCCCATTCTGCCGCACCTCTTCGTCTGGCCCTCGGTGGGCGTGGCGGCGCTCGTCCTCCTGAACCTCTCGGGCACGCAAAGGCTGATCGTCGGGCTCGCCGTGGCGGCGCTTTGCGTCCTCTTCGTGCTGCTCCCGTCGAGCTTCAAGAAACGAATGGTCACCGATCAGGCGCAATGGCTCGCGGCTCTCGCGGGGATTCTGCTCCTCGTGATTTGCCGCGTCACCTCTGCGGTGCCGTAGAGCCATGCGGATTCATTGGCTGGACGCTCTCTTTGGTCGGGTCGTCCTGTCGCGATCCCCGCGGTATTTCTCCGACGGATGGGGGCCACTCTCCGCGCTCGACGCGCTGATCGTGCCGCCTCGGACCCCTGGCGAGCTCCACGACCTTTCGCTGGGGCCGACCCTCCGCGAAGGGCCTCTCGTCGTGCAGGAGGGGCGTTTCGAAAGCCCCGCCGCGAAATCGCCGATGCCTCCGGCTTGCTCCCATGCACGCTTTCAGCTCGTGCTTCCTGCTGAGGCCGGCCCGCATCCGCCCGTGTGCTTGCTGCTCTCCGCCTCGGGAGACGAAGGGTTTGGTCGGCGCCGCTCGCTGGCCAAAGACCTCGCGCGCCACGGGATCGGGGCGCTGCTCCTCGAGAACCCTTATTACGGGGCGCGTCGTCCGCCGGGGCAACGGGGCGTGGCGGTGCGCACGGTCATCGACCTGCTCCTCATGTTTCGGGCGGCCGCCATCGAATCCCTCGCCCTCCTGCAATGGCTGCGGGCGCGGGGCCACGAGCGCCTCGGGATCTCGGGTTTCAGCATGGGAGGCAGCCTCGCCGCTTACACGGCCGCGCTGTTTCCGGGCCCCCTCGCTGCGATCCCCGTCGCCGCCGCGCATGCAGTGGCGCCCATTTTCGAGGAGGGTGTGCTCTCGGATATGGCCGACTGGAGGGCCCTCGGCTCGGACGCAGGGGCTTCTCCCGCCATTCGCAGGCGCCTCTGTGACGTCCTCGCACCGGCATCCATCACCGCGCTCCCGCCGCCCGCCGCCCCTCGCAGCGCCATTCTCCTTGCCGCCCGGGAAGACGGCTTCGTCCCGCCGAGCTCCACCCGGCGCCTCGCGGAGCATTGGCAGGGCGCCGAGGTGCGCCACTTGCCTGGGGGCCACGTCAGCGTCTCGCTCACCCAGCAGCGCGCGATCGTCCGCGCCGTGTGGGATGCCTTCGCCCGACTTGCGCCGAGCGCCGCTGCATGACGGGCACCCTGAAAAAGATCCTGCTCCTCCACGCGTCGGCCGGCGCCGGGCACACAAAGGCTGCCGAGGCCCTCGACCACGGCCTTCGTAAACGGGGCTTTTCGCCGAGGATCGTCGACGCGCTCGCGTATACGAACCCTGTCTTCCGAAGGGCATACGTCCGCGGCTACGAGCGCATGGTCCGGGAGCACCCGAGGCTCTGGGCCACGTTGTTCGACTTCACCGACACGCCTTCCCTGCGTCCCATGATCCAGAGCGTTCGGCGGCTGGGGCACGCGCTCAGCGCTCGCCCGCTGGTGAACCTGATCGAGGAAGGTCGATTCGATACGATTGTCTCGACGCACTTCTTGTCGACCGAGGTCGTGGGGGAGCTGCGCCGTCGAAGAGCGATCGACGCCAGGCTGGTGACGGTCGTGACGGATTACGACGTGCACACGATCTGGCTGTCGAAAGGGGTCGACCTTTATCTCGTCGCGTCGGAGTCCACGAGGCGGAAGATGCTCGATCTCGGCGTCGAGCCTCGAAAGGTCGCCGTGACGGGCATTCCCGTCGACGAGAGATTCGTGATTCCGCGCGACCGAGCCAGCACGCGCCGCCGGCTGGGCCTCGATCCGGACCAGTTTACCGTCCTCCTCGCGACGAGCTCGTTCGGATTCGAGGCCATCGAGAGGCTCGCCGCGCTCCTGGAGGATTTTCAGGTCATCGTCATCTGCGGGCACAACGAGGCGCTCTACCGCCGCATGTGCGCCCGTCGAAGGCCTCTCCACGCGATTCACCGTTTCGTCCACAACATGGATGAAATGATCGCGGCCTCCGATGTCGTGATCACCAAGCCTGGAGGCCTCACCATTGCCGAGGCGCTCGCGAGCCGGGTTCCGCTGGTGTTCTTCGGCGCGATCCCTGGACAGGAGGAGCGTAACGTTCGTGTTCTGACCGAGCACGGAATCGGTACGTCCCCGGGGAGCCTCCAGGGAATCGCGTCGGAGATCAGGCGCCTTTCGACGTGCCCTACGGCCCTGCGCGAGGCCCGCGAGCGGACGGCGGCGCTCGCCTGCCCCGATTCCGTGGCGGCCATCCTCGAACATCTCGTCGGCACGTCCAGAGGGCACCTGACCTCGGAAGTGCGAATATGATTATGCACGCCTTGGACGACGCAGTGCAGCAGGCAGGCAGACTCTACAAAGTTTTCAGATTTTCAAAGTGCATGGCGCCGATCGGCGATATGCTGGGGCCATGCGTCCTTGGTTTACGTCTGTATTCCTCGCGTTTCTTGCCGTGGGCTGCGGCGGCACCCCCCTCGAGACCCCCGTGCCGCACTTCGATCCGCCGAGCGCCACCACGCTTACGGAGGTGGGCTCGCTCGTCAAGGTGATCAACCTCGACGAGGAGCCCGTGATCTGTTTCACCACCGACGGCACGGTGCCCGACTACAACGAGGGCAATTGCACGAACAAGCTCGATGCGAGCCGTCAGATCGCCGTGCCCAAGTGCGGGTTCAACGTGATCCGCATCGCGTGGTCGAAGGGCACGGACGAGGCCAACTACAAAGTCGAGAGCGAGGCCTGCAAGGAGAGCTGCGACCCGGTGGTGCCGTGGTCGAATCAAGAGCTGGCGCGCGCATTCGCCCTCTGGCAGGACGAAACGAAGTGCCTGCTGAACGGATGTGAAAACCCCTCGGGCACGGGCGATTGGCTGGAGCAGTGCGACTCCGGGAAGGTCGCCTGGGACGTCAGCCTGAGCGGCGTCCGTGCCATCAGCACGTTCACGTATGATGCTTGCGAGCACGCCGTCACCATCGACGTCGAGGAGGGCGGAATGACGGTCCCGCGGACCTTCAACCTCGTGGTCACGGGCTCGTTGGTTCAGGACACCGACTTCAGTGGCAATGGCAACGAGGGAGGGACCGTCACGGTCACCGGTGATTTCACGGGCAGCGTCACTTCGCGCATCGTGCTCGGCGACAAGAAGCGCAACGGCGGCAGCTTCGACGCCGCCTGCACGGCCGATTCGCTGGACGGGAAGGAGTGCGCGCCGGCGGGCGCGAAGATCGCCTACGATTTCCCGCAATGGAGCTGCCACGGCAACATCTGCCCGGTCGCGGCGATGGGCTCCTGCCAGGGGGCCGACGCCGACGAGGACGCGATTCCCGACACCGAAGACAACTGCCCGAAGCAGGCGAACACCGACCAATCCGACATCGACCACGACGGCGTCGGCGACGTCTGCGACGATCAGTCGGATTTCGTCGTCATTCGCTTCAAGGTCGGGAACCGGTGCATGATCCTCGGCGACGGGAAGGTCGAGTCCACGAGCACGTGCGAGCCCTCGGATCCCCGTCAGCAATGGGAGATGTTCCCCGACGGCGACGCCTTCGGGTTCCGGAACCTTTCGAGCGGGGAGTGCCTGAGCCAATCCGGCATCCTGGCCGGTCCGTGGACCGTGGTCACGGCGCCGTGCGATGGCAAAGACGAGCAGAGGTGGAAGCTCGAGGCTTACGATCAGGGCGGCTTCGACGCGAACTTCCCGGTTCGCCTGCACAACGTCGCCGACAACTTCTGCGCCTACACGGACTTCACCGGTGAGGTGTACGGAACGGCCGGCAATTGCGGGCTCGCAGGGACCGAGTCGAACCGGAAGGTCGGGCTGTATTACGGCGGAGCGTTCGACACGCAGCCTTATCAGCCCTGATCGGGACGGCGCAGGGTCGCTCTCGCTCGGATCGGGAGGGCGACCCTCTGCCCGTCAATTCTGGCAGGCGGAGACGAGCCTCGGATATCGATAGAGGCCGAGGAAGCACATCTCGTCGTCGGAGCTGACGCCAAAGCCGATCGTCTTCGAGGTCGTGTTCATGAAGGAGCACTCGAAGTGAACGCGCTCTCCCTGCAGGACGGGGACCGGGGTGATCGGAATATTTTTCTGATCGGTGAAGGTATAGGGCGCGTCGTGGAGGGTGACCTCTCCCGTGTTCATCTGGTGCGTCACGCGCATGTGCGTGCCGTACTTGTGCATGTGGGGCCATACGCTGAGGAGCGTCGCGTCCCCCGGGAAGGTGCAGCTGCTTTGCACGGAGCCGGGGCTGTTCGGGGGCACGGAGATCGCATTGGCGCCGGGCATGATCATTTCGGCCTCCTGCTTCACCTCGGAGGGATCGAGGGTCTTGACGAGCGTGCCCGAAATGCCGGGGAGAGGATCCGTGGTCGTGTTGAAGAGGTGAAGGTTCAAGAGGAGCTGCGACCCTGCGGGGATCTTGAGCGCGACTCCTTCGGGGAAAACCATGTCGTCCGTGCCGAGGCCCGAGGCGAAGAGCAAGCTCTGGTCGAGGGTCGGTCCGCAGACGCCCTCGCTGTCCGGGAGATCCCCCGAGGCCCACAGGAGCAGCGTGTGGTGTGTCCCCGTCGAACCAAGGGGGCGAAAGGCGTTGATGTAGACGTCCTCGTGGAACGTCTTCGTCGCGCACCAGTAACTCTCGATGCCTCCGCCAATCTCCCAGTTCGTGTCGATGAGCGTCGTCCACCCATCCTCCGGGCTGGTGCCCGAGGTCGTCGCCTGTGCATGCGGCTGCACGACCACGTCCGAACCACAGCCGATGAGCGCCGCGCACGCGAGCATCAGCGAACTTCCTGCGAGCCGAACTCCGAGTCGTCGTATCATCATGAAGGCCAGTATACTCCCCCACCGCAGATCCGGGTTGTGGAATGCGAGGGGCGGCCTCACGGCGATGGCCATTTCGGTCGCACGTTGGTGCCGTCGATCATCGGAGCGGAAGGCCGCGTGTGATGAGCGCATACTCGTGCTCATCCCAGATCATCGTGCCGTCGCCCTCTCTCTGCTCGCGCACGTCCTGGTGTTCGAGCAGCAATCGGAGCGTACCGCGCGCGTCCACGCCCGCGGCCCACACGGTGTCGTCGCCCGCGTGGCCGAAGCGGTTTGCCCAGCGCGGTTCGCCATTCGGACCGAAGCCCGCGACGAAGCCATCGCGCGTCGACGTCGTGCCTATGGGCTCCTCCATGTCATAACGCTCGCTTCCGAGCACCGCATCGCCGAAGCGCATCGGGCCAGAGAAAGCCCCGGTCGCAATCAGCTCGCCGCGCCCGTCGCCGTCGAGGTGGGTCACATGATCACGTCCCGGCCCCCCGAAGCGACGCGCCCAGCGCTCGACGCCGGGCGGCGCGAGGCGCAGCACGATTGCATCCTCCCAGAATCGCCCGAGCGGCGGATGATCATGACCTGCCAGGCGCACCGGCCCCCGGATCTTGCCCCCGACGACGACGTCGCCCACGGCCAAGGGCGTGAGCGCGTCGAGGTCGAGCTCGACGGGCCCGCTATGCCAGCTCCAGCGGTCCTCGCCCCGCGTCGAGAAGGCGAGGACGGCGGCGCCCACGGGAGACAGTTGCGAAGAAGTCCTCGCCGTGGCGGCGACGACGTCGCCCGTGAGCGTCAATGCGACGCTGGTCATGTGCACGCCGCGTCCTCCGCCCGCGCGCGCCCATGTGAGCGAGCCGTCCGGTTGGAAGCGCGCAAGGAGGCCGGTGCCATTCGGATCGTCGAAGGTGAGGTCACCGATCGTGAATCGCCCCTGGAAGCCGCCCCCGACGTAGACGTCGCCGGCTGGGCCGACCGCGACCGCCTCGAACGAAGCGGAAAACGATGACGGAAAAACGCGCGACCACAGCACGCGTCCGTCGCGCGCGATTTTGGCAATGAAGGCGCTCGGCGCCTCGTTCGGGGCATCGCCCACCGGACCGAGCCATGCGACGTCCGCGGCGTCGCGCGTGGGGCGCCGCGCGAGGCCCACCGCGATTGCGTTACCGTCCGGATCGAATGCCACCGCGCGGGCGGACGCGCCGCGGGCGTCGAGGCGAAAGACGCGGGCGCCGTTCGCGTCGAAGCGTGACAGGAACGCGTCGTCCGAGCCGCCGACGAGCGCGTCTCCCGTGCTTGCAATGGCGAGGCCCCAGGCGCCGCTCGGGTTGGCCCGCGACGCGATGACGGTCGACCCCATCGACGAGCGGTCGGCAAAACGAGCCGTTGCCGTCATCCAGAACTGCTCGGGCATGAGCTCGCAGGTGTCGGTACCGGAGCACGCGCCGGCCCAGCCGACGAACGTCGAACGATCGTCGGGGACCGCCCGCAGCCGGAGGGCGATTCCTTTGCCCCAGTAGTCGAGGCATTCGACCCCACAGCCCTCCGGCACCGCCTCGACGAGGATGCGGCCGTTCCCGATGCCGGACATGCC
Source organism: Polyangium sp. 6x1 (assembly GCF_029946515.1). Lineage (GTDB taxonomy): Bacteria > Myxococcota_A > Polyangia > Polyangiales > Polyangiaceae > Polyangium. Next base: position 402,280 of record NZ_JARZHH010000001.1, on the reverse strand, counting down.
GACGCGCGGGTACCCGAACTGCGGCTCGCGCCCGAACACGAGATCACGCGAGCAGCCACCGAGGGCCGTGCATAACGCGGTAACGGTCGCGACGTCGCGCATTCGCTTCATCATGAGCGCCGACTCCGTACTCATGCTTACCGCGGCGCGGCGGCGGGCTCAAGGGCTTCCAGCGAATGAAAGCTCCGCGAGGAGGTACGTGAGCGCCTCGGACTCGTCGACGAACACGGGCGCCCTGCCTCTCTCCCGCGTCATGCGCGCGGCCTGGAGCTTGCCCGTGGCGCTTGCGACGAGGACGGCCGAGCGGGTGAACCCCGAAAGGAGGCGCGCGCCGGCCTCGTTGATGCGCCGCTCCATGTCGCGATCGATGGCCATGGGCGCCTCCCGCGAGTCGAACAGGAGGACGAATTGGGCGCGCATGAGCGGCGGGAAGAACCGATCGAAAAACGTGAGCAGGTCCTCGAGGGCCCCCTCGTCGAGCGGGACGTCGGTCCGGCGGATTCGCACGAGCCTCCCGCCGGCCTCTCGCAAGAGCACGAACTGACTCGACCGGAAGAGCTCGCCTTCCGTGAGCTTTCCCCTGCTGGTGCTGACGGCCATGACGAACCCTTCCATCGCATACGAAGGCGCATGTCAGCAAGGGAAGAAGCGGCGATAAATTGCCCGAAGCCCGGCACGAGGGAGCGGATCGTCCGGGGCGACTATCTGTTCTGTGACGCGTCGCTCGTGGCTTTGGTTTTTGGGGCCGCTCCCCGCCCACCGGTACGGAAGTTTTCACGCATACGTTTCACGGTTTCGACGAGGGCCTGCAGCTTGGGCTGCTCCTGCATGCGCGCGGGAAAATAGAGGCAGAGCCCCGGGCCGGGGGACAAGAAGGGTTCGAGCACGCGCTCGAGCCGGCCCTCGGCGACGGCGTCGGCGATCGCCTCGTCGGGCACGTACGCGAGCCCCGCGCCCTCGAGGGCCAGCCCGACCATGAGACCGATGTCATTGACGACGACAGAGCCGGGCACGTCGACCGTCATCGCTTTGCCATGACGTTCGAGTTCCCACCGATAGACGACGCCGGTCGTGATCATGCGCTGGCGGATTCCGTGATGGCGCAGCAAATCCTCGGGTTTGCGCGGCCGTCCGGCCCGCGAAAGGTAGCTCGGGGCGGCGACGATCGACCACGCGGAGTGCTTCGTGATGGGCACGCGCACCATGTCCTTTTCGATGGCGTCCCCGAGCCGAATTCCGGCGTCGAAGCCTGCCGCCACGATGTCGACGAATGCGTCATCGAGCGAGATATCGAGGGCGATCTCCGGGTACAGCTCGCCCATCCGCACGACGAGCGGCGGGAGGAACCAGGTCCCGCTCGCGCGCGGCGCGGTGATGCGCAGTCGCCCCGAGGGGCGGCCCCGGTAATCGCCGAGCGCGGCGAGCGCGCCCTCGACCTCCGCGATCGCGGGCCCAATGCGCGCGAAGAGGTTCGCTCCCGCGTCGGTCAACGCCACGCGCCTGGTCGTGCGCTGGAACAGCACGACGCCGAGGCGCCGTTCGAGCAGCTTGATCTTCTGGCTCATCGCCGTGGGCGACACCCCCATCTCGGCGGCGGCTGCCGTGAAGCTTTTGTGATTGGCCACGGCGAGAAACGCGGAAAGCCCGTCGAACGTGTCGTCCATGGGCGGATTATGAACCAGGACTTCATGAACCATCAACCGCTCGCATGATTTTCTTCACGGTCGAGCGAGGCTATGTTCATTGTTGTCGAAAGGAGCTCATCATGGCAAAGCAAGCGAAGCGGGTCTGGTTCATCACGGGTGCGTCGCGAGGGATCGGCGCGGAGATCACGAGCGCCGCGCTGGCAGCGGGCGACGACGTCGTCGCGACGGCGCGTGATCCGCAGCGAATCACCGAGCGCTTCGGGAGCTCCGAGGCGCTGCTCCCCGTCGCGCTGGACGTGACGAGCGAGAGCTCGGTCGCGCTGGCGGTCGAGGCGGCGCTCGCGCGCTTCGGCAGGATCGACGTGCTCGTGAACAACGCGGGGTATGGCCTGATCGGTGCGGTCGAGGAGACCTCCGCCGAGGATGTGCGGCGGCTTTACGAGACGAACGTTTTCGGGCTCCTTTCGATCACGCGCGCCGTGCTTCCGGCGCTCAGGAAGCAGCGATCGGGGCACATCATGAATCTGTCCTCGGTCGGCGGCTACCGGTCCGGCCCCGGCTTCGGCGTCTATTGCTCGACCAAGTTCGCCGTCGAAGGAATCTCGGAGGCGCTGCACGCCGAGCTCGCGCCTCTCGGGATCGCCGTCACGGTCCTCGAGCCGGGATATTTTCGAACGGAGTTTCTGGAGGCGAAATCGGTGGTCGAGACGAATGCGGCCATTGCCGACTATGCCGATACGGCGGGCAAGGTTCGTGCGCTAGCGAAATCGGTGAGCCTCCAGCAGCCGGGGGATCCGGCGCGTCTGGCCCGCGCGGTGGTCGATCTTTCGCGCGCAGAAAATCCCCCGCTGCGACTGCCGCTCGGCAGTGACACCGTCGCGGCCATCGAGGCGAAGAACGCGTTCGTGACGAAGGAGCTCGACGCGTGGCGCGACGTCGCGATCTCGACCGATTTTCCGCGCTGAGTCAGAAATCGTAGCGCCTGTGTCCCGAAAGCATCAGGCGCCGGCTCGGGCGACGAGTGCGGCGAGGAGCGCTTGAAGATCCCGATCGAACGACGGCCCGCGCACGGTGGGCTCGCCGCCGACGATCCGAGCGCTGACGGCGCCGAGCGTGACTTCGAGCGCCTGCAGGCCAAGCCGTCCACGCTCGGCGATGGGCGTCGAGGCCGTCACGGCAACCAGCTTGGATTCGAGCTCTCCCGAGCCGATGACCCAATCAATCGCATTTTTGAGCGCACCCGGCAAGCTGTGCCCGTACTCGGGCGAAGCGATCAACAAGGCGTCGCTCGCAGCGATGGCGCGCCTCCAAGCGGTCACGGACGGAGGCGGCGCGTCGGCTTCGAGGTCGGGATTGAAAAGAGGAAGGTCGCGGAGACCGTCGTACACGACGATCTCGACACCCTCGGGCGCGAGGGCGACGGCTCTGTGCAACAACGTGAGATTGGTGGAGCTCGCCTGCAGGCTTCCACAGATGGCCAAGACCTTCACCAGGCTCAGCCTATCAGACTTCGACGCGCCCAAGGCGTCTTTCGCATCCGGCGCGTCGCCCCTCATGGCGAGGGGTTGTCGAGATCACGTCGGAGAGGGATCGCGCAGGTGGTGGCTCATTTGCAGACCTGCTTTCCATTCTGGCAGTCCCCCGAACAGCACTCCGCGTCGTCCGCGCAGCTCTCGCCGACGGCCTTGCAGACATCGGCGCTGCCGCTTTCATCGGCGGGGCTGAGCCTCAGGAGGGCGTCGAGCGCGGCCTTCGCCTGCACGACGCCATAGCCGAACGACGAATCGCGGCCGGCGGTGCCGAGGTCCAGCGCCGTCGAGTTGATCGCATTGCGGATCGCGCCGTTCGTCGCCGAGGGCTTCTGGCTCCAAAGGAGCGCTGCGACGGCCGAGACGTGCGGCGTCGCCATCGACGTGCCGCTCCACCACTCGTAGCCCGTGCCCGGCACGTTCCGGACCGTGTTCAGCGTCGCGGACGCGCCCACCGATTTCTTGAGGTCGAGCCCGTCCTCCATCCGCAAACTGATGGCCGGGAGCGGGCTCGTGACGCCCGTACCGAGCGCGCCCGAAAAGAAGCCGGAAACGTTGTTGTAGATGACGACGCCGACGCCCTTGCCGCTCTGCACGTTGTTGACCTTGGCCAAGAGATCATTGCCGCGCTGGCAAAGCACGATCTTGCCCTCCCATGCGCCGACGGAGTCGCACAGGCCGCCGTCGGCGAGCGCGCCCGTGACGGTCTTCAGCGCAGCGCCTCCGATGAGCGCGCCCGAATCGACGTTCGCGCCCACCGTGACGCTCGGCGTCGCCCAGGGGACGCTCGAGAGCACCCCCACGCCCGGCGCGGCGATCTCGACGTCGGCATTGCGCTGCGAGAAGCTGGCGAGCGCCTTGGCGCTGTCGATCGCCGCCACCGACATGACCGAGGCATATCCGGCCGGATAGGACGTCGACGTGTTGCCACCATTGCCGGCGGCCGCGATCGGGAGGACGCCCGCGTTGTATGCGTTCTGGAAAGCGGAGCTCTCGAGCGAGCTCGATCCGCTGCCCCCGAGGCTCATGCTGACGACCTTCGCGCCGGCCGACCTGCATTTGCCGAGCGCGTTGACGAGGGACGAGGCGTACGCCCATTTGCAATCATCGCCGAAGACGCGCACGATGTAAAGCGACACGTTGGCCGGCGCGACGCCGACGACGCCCTGCCCGTTGTTCACCGCGGCGATCGTGCCGGCGACGTGCGTGCCGTGGCCGCAGCCGTCCACGTTCCATGGCAGGTTGCCAGCATAACCCGAGACGGGCACGCCCTGGAGATCGGCGTGGTCTGCGTAGAGACCCGAATCGATGATGCAGACCTTCGTGCCGCCGCTCATGTTCGACAAGGCCGGATCCGATGCTTGCACCATCGAGATGCCATAAGGTGGCCATTGCGTGAAGAGCTCGCGTCGCGGGTCGACCTCGACGTACTCCACGTTCGGGTTCTTTGCCAGGGCTTGAACGGCTGCGTCGGGCAGCTTGGCGGCGACGGCCTCGTCGTCGGGCAGCTCGAGCTCGAGCTGGCCACCGGCCGCCGCGAGCACCGGACCTCGCTTGGAATAGTCCTTGAACTTGATGATGTACCGGCCATCCGGGGAGAGGGCGGCCGGGGCGGTCCCCACGTTCTCCGCGCCCTCGTCCGTGCCGGTATCGCAAGCCGCGAGGGCGAACGAGACGAGCACGAAAATGAACCCATGTCCAAGCCTGTGTCTCATATCGGTTCCTTCCCGGATGGACGAATGCCCGACGTCCGGATCGATGTACGATCGACGACACGCACGTCGAAGCCTCCCGCCAGGGCGGGGACTTTGCTCCGTGAATGGGACCGTTGCAACGATTTCAGTTTCGACAGTGGGACCGTCGTCGCGGGATCTCGAATGAGAGCATCATCCAGGGCGTTCACCTGCCGAGCTGTGCATCGTCCGGCGGTAGATTTGGCCGGAGCCTGAAGTCGCCGGAGTTTGTCTCGTCATTCACGAAGGCGCTCCGATGCGCGAGGTTGTGCGTGCGCCCACGTGCCGCGGAGGCAGCGCGCGCTTGCGCGTTCGCGGGCGGTTTTGCTACAGGTTCGATCCATGAAACCCGAAGAGTCGCTGCGCGAGGCGTTCGAGCAGATCAAGGCATGGATGGCGAAGCATGACGCCGAGCTCCTGGTCCAGAACCTCGCGCCCGGCGCGAGCGAGGAGCAATTGACGGAGGCCGAGGAGGAGCTCGGGTTTTCGCTCGGGCGCGAGCTGCGTGCTTTGTGGTCGCTCCACGACGGACAACACGAGGAGATGAACGGCTTCGTCGAAGCCTTCGACCTCTATTCGATCGAACGAGCGCTCGCCGAGAGGGACTGCGTCCTCAACGCGCTCGCGTTCCTGCGCGAGAGCCCCCGGGCCGTGCCGGAGTCGGGGCTCACGAAGGACGAGCTCCTCTCGGATGCTTGGCTTCCCTTTGCCGGCCGCGACTCCGATGGGCTCGCCGTGAACACGGTGAGCGGGCGCGTGTTCGAGGTTCTCCACGACGATTCGCCTCCGCTTCGCCTGCACGCAGATTCGATCGTGGCCTGGGCGACGCAGTATGCGTCGCGCGTCGTCGCGGACGATTACCGCGTGGAGGAGGGGTTCGGCGATTACTATCTCGAGCTTCGCGACCGAGATGCAGAGCGCAGAGACGAGGAGCGCCTTCGGTTCGAGCAGGGAGAACGGCAGCGCAAGCAGAAGATGTCGGTGAAAGAGCTCCTGGACGAGGCCGTCGCGCGAGACCGGGAAAGCGCGGCGCAGGAGGTCCTGGAGCGAGCGCAGCGGACGTCGCAGGCCGCGTTTGCCGAAGCCGTCTCGTTGCTCTTCGCCGCGGGCGCTTCTCCGGCGTTCCTCGCGGGCACCTTGCGCCCCATGTTGAACCGGCTCACGCTGTCCGCGGCGCAGTGGCAGATCATCGCGGAGGGCGGCGCGCGCATCGGCAACAACGCCATTCGTGACATCGCCCTCGCGCGGGCGCGGACCGCCGCGTCGAGCTGACTTCCTCAGCGATCGTCGTCGCCGCCGCGTCCCTCGTTCCATTCCATGGGCGACGAAGGGGCGGCCACCCAGCATCGAATCCCAGGGTGAGGCGCGTCCTTGCGATTGACACGATCCGAACATCTGCTCTACCACCATGGCGATGGGTCACCTCAACATCGCCATCCTCGGCGACACACACGGTCACCTGACGCTCGCTTACCGAATCCTGAAGCGCTGGCAAGAGGAGGAAGGGCAGCGGATCGATCTCATCTTGCAGGTCGGAGATTTCGGCGCGTTTCCTCCGCCCTATCGGCTGGACAAGGCCACCAAGCGCTTCGCGGAGAGTGATCCGGACGAGCTGGGCTTCACGGCATACTTTCAAGGAGAGCCCGAGGCCGAGGAGATCTTGGGCCCCGACGCGGCGGAGCACCGCAGGATCGACGCGGACACGATCTTCATCCGCGGCAATCACGAGGACTTCTCCTATCTCTGCGAGCTTGCCGGCGCGGACGAGGGGCCGGTGCCCGTCGACGCATTCGACAGGATTCATTACCTCAAGAGCGGCGTGCCGTTCACATACGAGAAGGACGGTCATTCGTTACGGATCGCCGGACTGGGAGGGATCGCGGACGAGGACGGCAACCCCGTCAAGAATGACGGCGGGGAGTGCTACACTCGGCAAGACGTCAAGCGGCTCTTCGCCTTGAAAGAGAGGCTCGACGTCTTCTTGTCGCATGAACCGCCGCTGGACGCGGCGATCGGCATTCACCCCAAGTATGCAGGCGCGGGGTCCAGAGCCGCGCGAGAATTCATCCAGAACTTTCAGCCGACGTATCACTTTTGCGGGCACTACCATGAGGAGGGACAGGAGATTTTCTTCACCTCGACCACCAGGAGCTACCACATGAACGCGGTGGGCTTCTGGCGCCCGCACCGATTGAATCCGGGGTGTATCGGCATTTTGCAGTGGCAGGGAGCCCGCGCGATCGGAATGTCATTCCTGGACGCACCCTGGCTCAAGGAATACACGAAGAGCACCTATCGATACCTCTGAGCGACGCTCGCTCTTGCCTCGGAGCGTGTTCCGCGTCGTGCCCACGCCGTCCGCCGCAACCTTTCTTCTGTGCGGCGCATCACCGGTTTGCCGCCTTCGCCGCAATCTGTATGTCGCCCAGAACGAGCGCGATGCCCTCGTTCTGTGTGTCTAAGGTCACACGTGTGATGCGCAGCGGTGCCAGTTTGGTGATGCATGCCACGCGCGTCTCACGAAAACTGTAGCGTAAGCGGAAAAATCTACCTCCGAGTCTGAAATCTCGTCGCGGACAACACCATCGCCTTGACAATTGATAATGGTTCTCATTATCATTTTCAGCAAGATCGCAGGTCGTGTGCGATCGTGAGTGAACGCACTCATCGATCCCCCGCGCGTGTGTCGCCTCGCCCCCCCGGCGTCCCCTGGAGTCCTTTCGTGGCCGATTCCCCCATAACAAAGCAAGAGCGACATCTGCTTTGGCTGCTGGCCGCCGTGCAGTTCACGCACACCCTCGATTTCATGATCCTGATGCCGCTCGGGCCCGAGCTCATTCAGCAGTTCGGCATCTCCGCCGCGGGGTTCGGGGCCATGGTGTCGGCATACACGCTGGCCTCGGCAGCCATGGGCCTTCTCGGCGTGCTCTGGCTGGATCGGTGGGATCGCAAATATGCGTTTTTGCTCCTTTACGCGGTGTTCGTCGCGGCCACGACTTCCTGCGGCCTCGCGCCCAGCCCGACGTGGCTGCTCCTTTCGAGGATCGTGGCGGGCGCTTCCGCAGGCCTGATGAGCGCCGTCGTCATGGCCATCCTCGCCGATTGCATCCCGGCCGAGCGGCGCGGCCGCGCCATTGGCACCGTGATGTCGTCCTACGCTCTCTCGGCGGTGGGCGGCGTCCCGCTGGGGCTCTCGATCGCCAGTCAATGGGGCTGGCGCGCGCCCTTCTGGGTCATCAGCGCGCTCGCCGGCGTCCTGTGGGTCCTCGCCTGGCGAGCCCTGCCCGCGGTCGATCGTCACCTCGCCGCGACGCGCGAGAAGGGCTCGATTGCGAGCGCCCCGTCCCTCTGGGCGTCCGGGCTTGCGCTGGGCTGGGGGCTCACGTTCAGCGTGGTCTTCGCAGGCTTTTTGCTGATCCCGTACCTGAGCACGTTCATGGTGGGCAATCTCGGGCTCCGCCTCTCGGACCTGTCCTGGGTGTATCTATGCGGCGGCGCGGCCACGCTCTTCAGCTCGCGTTTCATTGGTCACCTCGTGGACCGTCACGGTCCACCCCGGGTGCTGGGCACTCTGCTCGTCGCGACCCTGTGCCCATTTCTCCTGTTCACGCACTTGACGGACTCGCCGAAGGCCATCGTGGCCGCAATCTTCGTTCTCTTCATGACGCTGACCTCGGGACGCGCCATTCCGACGATCGCGCTCGTCACGTCCCGGGTCCCGCCCGCGCTGCGCGGGCGTTATCTCTCGGTCAACATGGCGGCGAGCGACGGCGCCTCCGGCCTCGCCGCCTGGACGAGCGGCCTTTTCCTCACGACGGCGCCGGACGGCTCGCTGGTCGGCTTCGGCCGCATGGGTTTTCTCGCGGCGAGCGTGTCGCTCCTCGCGATTGGCATTCTCTGGGTGCTCGGGCGTAGCCCCGTCCCCGAGCGCGCTGCGCATACCTGATCCGGAAGCCTTCGATGATGCACGAAATCACCATGGGCGCGCCGGTGCGGAGATCCTCGGACAGCGAGGCCGCCGCGGAGCATCCCCCCGCCGAGAGCTCGCTCACGCGCCCGCGCCCCGCTTCACGCGCGGGCGGCTGGAGCCCCACGTCCTGGAAATCGAAGCCCGACCCGCAAGCAGTGCAGTACGACGATCCCGGCGCGGTCGAGCGCGTGGTCGGGCGAATCGAGGAGCTGCCGCCCCTCGTGAGCTCGTGGGAGGTGGAGCGATTGCGATCCCTCATCGCGGACGCGCAGCTCGGCCGGCGTTTCCTGCTCCAGGGCGGTGATTGCGCCGAGATCATGCGGGATTGTCGCGCCGATACCATCGTCAACAAGCTCGAGATCCTGCTCAAGATGTCGCTCGTGCTCATCGTGGGCGGCCGAAAGCCCGTGGTGCGCGTGGGGCGTTTCGCCGGGCAATACGCCAAACCTCGCTCGCGCCCGACCGAGGTCCGCGGTGGTGTCGAGCTGCCGAGTTATTTCGGCGATCTCGTGAACGGACCGGAATTCACGCCCGAGGCGCGGCGCCCGGATCCCGAGCGGATGCTCTCCTGTTACCAGCACGCCGCGATGACGCTCAATTTCGTGCGGTCGTTCTCCGCGGGCGGGCTGTCGGACCTCAAGCGCCCGGAGTGCTGGGACCTCTCGTTCTCCGAGCGCGAGGACCTGCCCACGTCCGTGCGCGAGAGCTTCCAGGCGACGACGCAGCAGCTCGGCGACGCGCTTCGATGCATGGACGCGCTCGGCGGCGCGGGGAACGAGCTCTCGCGCGTCGAGTTTTTCACGTCCCACGAAGGGCTCAACCTTCATTACGAGTCCGCGCAGACCCGGCCCGCGCCATACCGGGACGAGCATTACGATCTGACCACGCACATGCCGTGGCTCGGCGAGCGCACGCGGGCGCTCGACGGCGCGCACGTCGAGTTCCTCCGGGGCATCAGCAATCCGATCGGCATCAAGCTCGGGCCGACGGTATCGCCCGTCGACGTCCTGCGTCTGCTCGACACGCTGAATCCGCGCGAGATCCCCGGGCGCATCGTGCTCATCACGCGGATGGGCGCGACGCGCGTCGACGACGCGCTGCCGCCCCTGCTCGAGGTCGTCAAGCGCGCGGGCCGGCGCGTGCTCTGGATCTGCGACCCCATGCACGGCAACACGATCACCACGAGGTCGGGCGTGAAGACGCGCGAGTTCGGGTCGATCCTGCGCGAGATCGAGCGGACGTACGACGCGCACGACGCCTGCGGGACGTACCTGGGCGGCGTCCATTTCGAGCTCACGGGGGACGACGTCACCGAATGCATCGGCGGCAGCGTGCGCGAGGAGGATCTCACGCGCGCCTACGAGACCCTCTGCGATCCACGATTGAACCAGGCGCAGGCGCTGGAGCTGTCGTATTGCATCGCGCGTCGGATGCGGGCGACGAGCCCGTGACCCGCGCATTCGTGCTCATGGCCCCGTCCAAGTTTGCAAGGAGAGTCGATTCATGACATCGATTCCGGCGTCCGAAGCCGCCGAAAGCCCCGCGCGCAATGGCACCGAGCTCCTCGGGGAGTACGACCTCGAATCGTCCTTCTATTTCTCCTCGAAGGTCCGCACGATCCTCGCGCAGGGCGTGCGCGAGATCATCGCAGGGTCGTGCGGATCGGCGGAGGAGGATGCCTTTCCGGAGCGCGTCGCCACGGTGCTCGCGGCGCTCGAAAGGGCCGGGCACGACCGCCCCATGGCGGTCGGCGCGCTCCCATTCCAGGCGAATTCCCCCGCGCACCTCCTCGTGCCGACATCCATCCGGATCGGCGGGCCCGTGGACGCGGTGTCGATATCGCCTCGCCCCCCGCCGCCGGTCTTCGTCGACGCGATGCGAATGTCGGCCGAGCGGGACGAGTATCTGCGCGGGGTCGAGCGAGCTCTCGCCTCGATCCGCGACGACGAGCTTTCGAAGGTGGTCCTTTCCAGGATGCTGGAATTGCGCTTGTCGGATCCGGTCGAGCTTCACCCCCTGCTCGAACGGTTGTCGAAGCAGAACGCCAGCGGGTATACGTTCGCGGTCAGGCTCCCCGAGGGGCGCGGCTCCGGACCATCGCAGCCCCGGACCTTGATCGGAGCGAGCCCAGAGCTTTTGGTGTCGCGGTCCGGAAAAACCGTATTCGCCAATCCGCTGGCCGGATCCGCGCCGCGAAGCCCGGATCCCGAAGAAGATCGACGGCGGGCGAAGGCGCTGCTCGCATCCGAGAAAGACCGGCGCGAGCACGCGGTCGTCGTCGAAGCCGTCGCTGATGCGCTTCGGCCCTTCTGCCGGAGTTTGTCCGTCCCACCCCGCGCGTCGCTCCTGCACACGGAGGCCATGTGGCACCTGTCGAGCCCGATCACGGGGGAGCTCGCGGATCTTTCGATTTCGTCGCTGAAGCTCGCCATGGCCCTGCACCCGACGCCGGCGGTGTGTGGATACCCGACCGCGCGCGCGCGCGCGGCCATCGAATCCATCGAGCCATTCGATCGCGGCTTCTTCACGGGCCTCGTGGGGTATTGTGACGCGGCGGGCGACGGCGAATGGGCGGTGACCATCCGCTGCGCCGACATCCGTGGTGACATGGTTCGCCTGTACGCGGGGGCCGGCGTCGTCGCGGGGTCGACGCCCGAGCGCGAGCGCGCCGAGATCGCGGCCAAGATGCGCACCGTCCTGTCCGCGCTCGGCCTCGGCGTCTTGCCGGAGGACCTCTGATGCGCGTCGATGCGTCCTCGGAGACGCTGCCGCTCGAAGGTTTCACGCCGTGGCCGCCTAATTTCGCCGATCGTTATCGGCGAGCAGGCTACTGGCGCGGGGAGACCTTCGGAGAATGGCTGCGCGCGCGTGCGGAACGGTTCGGCGATGCGATCGTGCTCGTCGGCGAAAAGCGGCGGCTGAGTTATCGCGAGCTCGATACGCGGGCCTCGCGTCTCGCCGCGGGTATTTTCCGCCTGGGCATCCGTCCGCGGGATCGCGTCGTGGTGCAGCTCCCGAACGTCGTGGAGTTTTTCGAGGTCTGCTTCGCGTTGTTTCGCCTGGGCGCGCTGCCCGTGCTCGCGCTGCCGGCGCATCGACGATCCGAGATCTCGTATTTCTGCCAGTTCACGGAGGCCGTCGCATACATCATCGCCGACAAGGACGGGGGATTCGATTACCGCGCGCTCGCCGAGGAGATCCGGGCCGAAGCGGAGACCGTGAACCACGTCCTCGTCGCCGGCGAACCAGGGCCATTCACGGCGCTGGAGAGCCTGTACGGCGAGCTCGCGCCGCTCCCGGAGACCGCGCCGGGAGACGTCGCATTCTTTCAGCTCTCGGGCGGCAGCACGGGGGTGCCCAAGCTGATCCCCCGAACGCACGACGATTACCTCTACAGCGTCCGGGCGAGCGCGGAGATCTGCGCGCTCGATGCAGACAGCGTCTATCTGGCGGCGCTCCCCGCCGCACACAATTTCACGCTGAGCTCTCCCGGGAGCCTGGGCGTGCTCCACGCAGGTGGCCGCGTCGTGCTCAGCCGGCGCCCGAGCCCGGACGAGGCATTCCGCTGGATCGAGGAAGAGCGCGTCACAGTGACCGCCGTCGTGCCGCCTCTCTGCGCGGTGTGGCTCGAAGCCGCGCGCAATAACCGGCATGATCTCTCGAGCCTCCGCGTGTTGCAAGTGGGCGGGTCGAAGCTCGGCGCGGAGGTCGCGCGCCGCGTGCGAGGCACCTTCGGCTGCACGTTGCAGCAGGTGTTCGGAATGGCCGAGGGGCTCGTCAATTACACGCGCTTCGACGATCCCGAGGACGTCATCGTCGAGACCCAGGGTCGGCCCATTTCCCCGGATGACGAGATCCGCGTCGTCGACGACGACGACCGTGACGTCGAGATCGGGCAGGTGGGGCACCTGCTCACGCGGGGGCCCTATACCATTCGCGGGTACTACAAGGCTGACGCCCATAACGAGAGGGCATTCACGCGCGACGGGTTTTACCGCACGGGGGACCTCGTGCGGCAAGCTGCCTCGGGTCACCTCGTCGTGGAGGGACGAGCGAAGGATCAGATCAACCGCGGCGGCGAGAAGATCGCGGCCGAGGAGATCGAGAATCACGTCCTCGCCCATCCGGCGGTGCGCGACGCGGCGCTCGTCGCCATGCCGGATGCATTCCTCGGGGAGCGCTCGTGCGTGTTCGTCGTGCCGCGGGACCGGCCGGTCGCGTCGCGTGACCTCATTACATTCCTGCGGGCGCGCGGACTTGCGCCCTACAAGATCCCCGACCGCGTCGAGCTCATCGACGACCTTCCCAAGACGAGCGTGGGGAAGGTGGACAAAAAGGCGCTCCGCCGATGGATCGCCGACAAGATCGCCCCGAAGGGCCAGTGACGATCGGAGAACATCGACCATGGGAATTCCCAGCATCCAGCCGTATTTCATGCCGAGGAAGGACGAGCTCCCGAAGAACCGGATGTCGTGGACGGTGGATCCGCGCCGCGCCGCCCTCCTCATTCACGACATGCAGCAATATTTCATTGATTATTACGATGCCCGGGCCTCGCCGGTCGTCGAGCTCCTGGAGAACATCCGGCAGGTGCGAAAGCGGTGCCGGGCGCTCGGGATCCCGGTCGTGTATACCATGCAGCCGCCCGAGCAGACGGCCGAGGAGCGCGGCCTCCTCCTCGATCTCTGGGGCCCCGGGCTGACGGCGCACCCGCACAAGCATCCCATCGTGAACGAGCTCTCGCCGGAGGACAGGGACACCGTCCTCACGAAATGGCGCTACAGCGCCTTTCAACGCACCCAGCTCCTCGACCTCATGCGAGGATGGGGCCGCGATCAGCTCATCATCTGCGGCGTCTACGCGCACATCGGGTGCATGCTGACCGCAGGCGAGGCATTCATGAACGACGTGCAGCCTTTCTTCGTGGCCGACGCGACGTCGGATTTCACGCGAAACTGGCACGAGATGGCGATGACGTACGTGGCGCAGCGTTGCGGCGTCGTGCTTTCGACCCGCGACGTGATGGACGCGCTCGAGGTGGGCACGTCGGGCGGCGCGCCGCTCGACATCGAGCGCCTGCGCGGCGAGATTGCCGAGCTCCTGGAGCGGCCCGCCTCCGAGATCCTGGACGGCGATTCGCTCCTCGATCTGGGCCTGGATTCCATTCGTCTCATGACGCTCGTCGAGCGGCTCCGTAGCGCTGGCATCGAAATCTCGTTCGTGGAGCTCGCCGAGCGAGCGACGCTCGAAGAATGGTGGGACATGCTCGCGCCTCGATTGCAACAGGCCCGATGGCCTCGACGGGGAGCGGAGGCGGCGCATGGAGTACGCGGGTAAAGTCGCGCTCGTGACGGGCGCCGCGCAAGGAATCGGGGAGGCCGTCGTGCGAGCGCTCGCTGCGCGCGGCGCGAAGGTGGCCGCCTTGGATTCGAATGCGGGGCGGCTCGGCGGGGTGATCGCCGAAATGAAGGCGAGCGGGAATCACGCGGTGGCGTTCCCGGCGGACGTCACGGACAGCGCGGCGGTCGACGCGGCGGTGGACCGGATCGAGCGCGAGCTCGGTCCGCTCGATTTCTTGGTTAACGTCGCGGGCGTGCTGCACGTTGGTCCGATCGAGGCGCTGCGCGACGAGGACTGGGCGCGGACGTTCGCCGTCAATGCCCAAGGGGTGTTTTCCCTTTGCCGGGCCGTCGCGCGGCGCATGATTCCGCGCCGCTCCGGCGCCATCGTGACCGTCGGATCGAACGCCGGGCGGACGCCGCGCATGCACATGTCCGCGTATGCGGCCTCGAAGGCGGCCGCCGCCATGTTCACCCAATGCCTGGGCCTCGAGCTCGCGAAGCACGGCATCCGATGCAACGTGGTTTCGCCGGGATCGACGGATACGCCGATGCAGCGAGCGTTGTGGAAGGACGAAAGCGGGGCGCAGGCCGCGATCGACGGCGCGCCCGCCGCGTTCAAGGTGGGGATTCCCCTGCAAAGGATCGCGACGCCGGCGGACGTCGCGGACGCCGTGCTCTTTCTCCTTTCGGATCAGGCGCGGCACATCACGATGCACGACCTCTGCGTCGACGGCGGCGCCACACTCGGGGTGTAACGCCGCCGTCGCGGGGCGTTCAGGGGCCGTCGCCCTGCACGTTGCCGAATTGAACCTCCGCCGCCGTCCCGCGCCAGACGAGCGCGGCGGCGGCCACGGCGACCGCAATCGCGAGCGCGCCGAGGACCCGCGTGGGTTTCATCTGCCACCACATCGCAAGTCCGCTGAGCGCCCAGACGATCAGCGTGATGCCGGTGAGGTCCGCGAAGAGTGCGAAGAACCAGGCCATGTCGCCGTGCACGGGGAAATGGTGCGTCGTGTGGAGTTTTTCCAGGAGCTCCACGAAGCGAAGCGGGCCCGGGCCAGAAGGCCGCCCGTCGACGCGGCCCGTGCCGATGTCGTACACGACGTTCCACGTGCGGGCATTGGCATCACGCACGCGGAAACGCAGCTCGGGGTGGACCTTCGGATGCGCCCGGAAGGGCGCCTCCGCGTCGATACCCACCTTCGGCAGGAGCTCTTTCACCTGCTCCTGCACCGCTGCCATCTTGTATTCAGGCAATTCGACCGTCACGCCGGAGAAGGGGGGAGGGTCGGTCTTCGGCTCCGGGGCATGCGTGGAGAGCGTCGCGCCGCCGCCGTCGAGGCTGACGATGAGCACGTGACGCCCTCCGCCGCGGCTCGGCGTCGCGAGCAGCGGCCAGCCCGAGAAGGAGCGCGGCGCGCCCGTATCGAGCACGTATCCCCCCGGGGATCCGGCATTGAGCTGCGCGACGACCTTCTGCGCGACGTCATCCGGATCCCAGGGTTTCATTCCGGTGAGCGCGGTCAGCTCCTCCGCGGAGAGGCTTCGCTGCTCGATGTCACGCCCGATCTCGGGGTGATTGAAGAGCGCGCCGCTCGCCCCGAAGAGGAGTATCCATGGGAATACGAGCAGGCCGAGATACATGTGCAGGCGCCGAACGAATTTCATGACGGCGCCATACCCTCGGCGGCGAGGGGGCTCAGCCCGCGGCGGCGGTGCCTCTTTCGCGGAGTCCGGAGGTGTCATCGGATCTTGAAGGCGGAGAAGGCGAGGCCCGGCGTGCTCAGCGCCACGTCGGTCGGGCCCTTCGCTCCGAGCTCGAGGAGCTTCGTGGAGTCCTGGCCCTGGAACAGAGCCACGAAGCTCCGGTCGCCGAACTGGACCGGAACGACGCTCCCATTGCTGGGGTCGGCGTCCAGCACCTCGGCGGTCGGGGTATCTCCGAGCGTCACGAGCGCCCATTTCCAGGCCGCGGCGCTCGCGAGGACGCGCGGGTGCGTGTCCGGCATGATCGGGAAGGCGCTCTCGTCGAGCACCTTCAAGAAGGCCTCGTTGCCCGGGCCGCGAATCAGCGAGCCGGCGGTTTGTCCGCCAAAGAGCGTGTTCAGCTCGACGTGGAACGCAGCGTCGAACGTTTTCGTCGCCGGGTCGAACCGGAGCATGCACGGCGGCGCGGCATTGGCGTCGTTCAGCCGGTGCACGGCCGCGCCGTAGGCCTCCGTGGCGAGATAGATCTTGCCGTCGGGTCCTTCGATGCCATCCCGCACGTAGCCGCAACGATCGTCCGTGACGACCGTCGCCTGGTCCGTCTTGCCATTCACGACGACGACCGCCGCGCGGCTCGGGACCTCCGGGCCCTTTCGATAGCCGGCGAACGTGATGACGTCGTCACCCAGGCGCAGCGGCGCGGCCGTGAACGTCAAGGTGGTATCCGCGACGACGAGCTCGGGGAGCGGGATATCCGCCGTGATCGTCATGTCCTTTGGATTCCAGACGATGACCTGGGCCGTGGGGCCGTCGAAGAAATACGCCTTCGACTCGGAGACGAACTGAAATTGGCCCTGGTACTCGCCGATCGTGGCGATCCCCTTGCCTTGAAAGCTCATGGTGGCGCCGGACTTCAAGGTGCCATCCGCCTGGAGGTCGTAACGTGTCACGGTCGGCCCGGCGTCGCCCACGATGAAGACGGCGCCTCCGTTCTCGGGCCCAACGCCGAGGGCGCGGCCGGCGATTTCGATGCCGTCATCGAGCGCGAGCGCGGCCTCATTTCCGAGCTTGTCGGTCACGATGACATAACTCTGGTTGTCGCCCCCATTGGCGCCGAATACCTGCGTCGTGAGGGCATACAAGGGGTCGGTCGGGGCATTTCCCCCGGCGCCCTGGCCGCCCTGGCCGCCCTGGCCACCCTGGCCGTTGTTGTCGCCACCGTCACTGCAAGCGGCGAGATAGGGGAAAGCAAGCATGATCAGGAGCGCTGTCATTTTTTTCATCGATGTATCTCCTTGGCCAAGGAATGGGAGGGTCAGAGCTCGACGACGAGCTTGGCGTTCGCCGCTCGCCCTGGAAGCTGGACCCCGAACGAATCGAAGACCTTTTCGTCCGTCAGGTTCTGCACCTCGAGGGTCCCGCTGACGGAGCCGTCGCCGTGCTTCATGGAGTACGTGAGCGCGAGCGTGTGGACGAGCTGCGAGGGAATGACGAGCTTGGAATCGGCGGCCCCGACGCTCTCCCAGCCTCGGAAGTAGGCCTCGACGTACCGGGCTTGCCACGCGAGCGAGAGGACGTCGCGGGGCCTCAGCAAATCGGACCCTTGCACGCGGGCGCTCGCGCCGGCGAACAGGTACGGGCGGTTGGGGATGCGATCCCCCTCGAATTTGCCGAATGCGCCTTCGCTCGCGGTGTTCCGAAAATCCTGCCACGTGACGTATCCGTCGAGCGCGACCCAATCCCCCGGGGAGGTCCATCCGAGGGACCCCTCGACGCCAACCGATCGAGCCGAGAGAACGTTCTCGTGCTGAAAATAATTGCCGTTGCCGAGCAGGACGATGAGGTTCTCCGCGAAGCGCCCGAAACCGTTCACGTTGCATCGAAACAGGCCGGCGGCGGTCTCGGCGCGTTCGAGGGTCAGGCCGAGGTTCACGTTGTGGCTCGTCTCGGGCTCGAGGTGCAGGTTCTCGATGACGAGCGCGCCATTGCCGAACACCTCGTCGGTGCTCGGCAAACGGGTGGCATACTCGTACGATGCCTTGGCGTACAATGCTTCGGAGAACCGGAGGCGCAGGCTGTCGCCGATCCCCCCGCGCTGGGTCGTTCGGTCGAGGTCGCGGAGGTTTCCGTTCGGCAACTGCTCCTTCGTCCGCGCCACCTGCACGTACGCCTTGGCGAAGGCGATGTTCGCGAGCTTGCCTGCAAATGGGCGCGCTTCGTACTCGGCGCCGGCCACGCTGCTCAGGAGCCCTCGCTGCGCGGTGAGCGGGTCGTATTCGTTCGCATCAATGGCGTGGTCTTTCCCCGTCCGGCTGGCGTAGGTGGGCGAGAGCCCGAAGCGCAGCGAATGCCAGGGGGCGGGGTTCCATGTCAGGTTGAGGCGGGCAAAGGCGTCGTGCTGCCGGACGACCTGATCGATCGCGCGCGCCTCGATCTCGCCGCGTTGCGGGAGCTCGAAGACACAACGACCGTACCAGTCGTAACGACACGTGGAGAGATCTTGAAATGCGGTGCGCGTGTACGTGTACCCGGCCACCGCGTCGAGCCGCGTTCTCCTGGAGAAGGGCTGAGCATACCGCAGGTGCGCGCCCGCTGATTGCTTGCCGTAGGTGACCGCGCCATAAGGGACGGACATGAGGGGATTGTGTTGAACGTCCCGCTGATGCTCGGTGTAGAAGGCGCGCAGGAGGAGCCGCTCCGCCCGCGGGCGTCCGACGAGCCCCACCTCGACGCTCCCGCCACCGGCGCGGTAGCCGTCGTGGAACCGATGGACGTGGGCCGGCGAGAGGCGGCCTCGCTCGTCGAAGACCTCGACGTCGATCGGATAGTCGTTTCGCGTGTAATCGTAGAACCCATTCACGCGAGCGAAGAAACCGGATTGCTCGTGCAGATGCCGGGCGCTCAGCGTCCATCGGTACGTCTTGAAGGAGCCGACCTGGTACGACGCCGAGGCGTGCGTGCCGCGGACGTCCGTATCGGTCACGAGGTTCACCGCGCCACCCAGGGCATCCGCGCCGAAACGCACGGGGACGACGCCGCGGTAGATCTCGATGCGCTCGACGAGGTTCACGGGCACATTCGTGATCCCGTGCGCATATCCGGCGAGGTCGAGGGGGACGCCGTCGAGGAAAAAGCGGATCTGATCGCCCGTGAGGCCATTGAGCGAGAGGCGCGCATTCGATCCGAGTCCGCCCGCCCGGCGTACACCCACGCCCTCGGAGCGCGCCAGCACCTCGCCGAGATCCGCGGTTCGTCGCTGCGCTTCCTCGGTATCGATGACGTGGACGGCCTGGGCAGACCGGCGAAGTCGGTCGGCTTCGGAGGCGCCGCGGACCATGACGTCGATCGATGGTTTGGCAGGACCGACCGTCGCCGGCTCTGCGGGCGCCGCGGGCGGCGCCTGCTCGGGTGGGGCGGGAGCGGGCCGAGTCTGCTCGGCCGGGGTGGGCTCCGGGGGCAACCTGAATTCGTAGGCGTAGAGGATGAGCGCCGCGACGGGCTTGTCTCCGCGGCGGGCCGGCGCGAAACGGAATTGCAGCGCCGCTTCTTGTGCGGCTTCGTCAAACCCGTTTCCGGCCGGCTCCACGACCTCGGCCTTGGTCACGCGCCCCTCGGCGTCAATGCGGAGTTTCAGCACCACGCGGCCCTCTCGCCGCGTTGCGCGTGCCTCCGCCGGATACGCCGCCTCGGCCGGCTCGATGAGCTCGGGCGGATGCATCACGCGCTCGCTCGTCGCGCTCGCCTGCGCAGGCGCCGAGCCGCTTGGCCCGGCGTCTTGTGCAGAAGAGGGAGAGGTCACCGAGAGGACGAGGGCGAGGCCCCCGGCCCATCCGGCGCACGAGCGACGACGTCCACGGACCATCGGAGAATCAGGACCTCGCGCCGGCCGGGATGTCCGCGAATGCGCCGCGCTTCGTCATCTCGACGAGCGCGTCGTGCGCGGCACCGATCGTGAAATCGATCTGCGCCTCCGTATGCACGCCCGACATGAAGTTCACGTCGCGGCGCAGGATCACGCCGCGCTTCGCCATGGCGCCGACGAACTGCGCGGCGAGCTTCGTGTGGATCGCGAGATCGTCGGCGAAGAGGAAGAACGGGATCGCGTCATACCCCAGCACGCGGAGAGGTGCCCCTGCTTTCGCGGCATTCTCATTGATGCCTTCACGAAGCCGCTTGCCGAGCGTGGCGATCCGCGGGATGTAATCGGTGTCCTTGTAAACGCCGAGGACCGCCTTGCAAACCTCCAGGGAGAGCATTTCGCCGCCGAACGTCGTCGATACCTGAAGCTCCGCGAGGCGGCTCATGACTTCCCGCGGGCCGGCGATGGCCGAGAGCGGCATACCCGCCGCGATGCCCTTCGAGAGGCAGACGAAATCCGCCTTGATGTCGTGGAACTCCTGGGCGCCGCCGAGCGCGAGCCGGAAGCCCGTCACGACCTCGTCCAGCACGAAGAGCACGCCGTGGGCGTGGCAGGTCTCGCGGAGGACACGCAAGAAATTCGTCGAGACGACGCGCTTGTAGGGCAACGAGAGCAGCACCACCGCGATCTCGGAGCCTTTCTTGGCAATCAAGTCGAGCAGCGGTTGCTCGTCCGCCTCGGCCATGAGCGGCATGCGATACGTGTATTCGCGCAGCACCGCAGGCACGCCGGGCGTGTCGAACATGAAATGGTCGTGCCAGCCGTTGTAGCCGATCGTGACGACCTTCTCCTTGCCCGTCACGTGGCGGGCGAGCCGGATCGCGGCGGAGGTCGCGTCCGCTCCGGTCTTGAAGAAGCGGGCCATCTCCGCGCCGGGAATCAGGTCGACGAGCGCGCGCGTGGCCGTGACCTCGATCTCGGTCGGTAGCGAATGCAGCAAACCCTTTTCGAGGTGCTCGCGGATGGCCTGGACGACGGCGGGGTGGTTGTGCCCCAGCGTGTTCGCCCCGAGGCCGCAGATGTAATCGATGTACTCGTTGCCGTCGACGTCGCGCACGAGCGCGCCCTCGCCGCCGTCGAGAAACACAGGGAACGAGCCGAGCGCGAACATCTCCGGCCGCTTCATGAGCGACTGGGTGACGCCCGGGACCAGCCGGCGCGCCTCGGCGAGGAGCGCATTCGAGCGGTCGAGCTTCAGTTCCCCTGCGATGGGTCGCGGGAGGCCTCGTTCCTGCCTGCCTTCGTCGACACCAAGATTTCGTGCGGTCATGGGCGATTTCCTTTGGTTCGGGTGGAGCGTCGCTTCAGGCGCGGCCTTCTCGCCGGCTCGACGGCCGCGGCAGCTTGCCGGTCTCGACGCAATGATCCAGATAACGAAACACGAGCGACCGATCGACGGCGGGGCAATCGATTCCGCTTTCGGACAGGTCGCGGATCAGGTTGTCACAACGCACGCGCCCCAGGCCGAAGCTTTGCGGTTGCTCTCCGGCGTCGGCCTGAAGGTCGAAGAAGGCGAGCGTGGCGCTCTCGGCGGCGCCGGCGCCATTTCCAAGGCGCGCGCGGAAGGCGGGGACGGAGCAGGTCTCGACGGCGTAGCCGTATTCGTGGACCCAGCGGAACACGTCCCTCAGCCGGACGTCGGGCGCGGGGGCCACGTTGTACACCGCGCCGCGCGGCGGGCGGGTGAGCGAGAGCTCCACAATGGCGCGAGCCACGTAATCGACGGGCGTCCACGTTTCCGCGACGTCGAGATCGGGCAAGGCCCCCGCGGGGATGCCGGCGAGCAGGAGCCGGAAGACGAGGTCCTGCTCGTTGACGATCCCCGTCTCGGGCGCGCCGACGACGCGACCGAGGCGATACACGGCGACCGGCAATCCTCGCTCGCCCGCTTGCTCCGCGAGGCGCTCGGCGATCCATTTGCTTTGCTTGTAGCCGTCGCCGAGCTCCGGGTGCGGCGGGACGAACGCCTCGGGGACCTCGGGGCTCTTCGATATCGATGGCGCCACGGCCAGCGTGGACACGTGGTGCACGGGCTTCGGGCGCGCCGCGGCGGCGAGACGCAAGACCTCGCGTGTCCCGAGGACGTTCACCGCGCGCATGCTGCGGTAATCGCGTACGAGGCTGACGATCGCGGCGTCGTGATAGATCGCGTCGCACTCCGCGGCCAGGCGATCCCACGTCTCGTCCCGGAGGCCGAGGCGGGGCAAGGCGAGGTCGGCGGGGACGGCCACCACGCGATCCTCGAAATGCGCCGCAGGCAAGCGCTGCTTTTCCAGGGCGGCGCGGAGCCGATCGGCCGCTTGCTTCTCGTCCGCGGCACGTA
Organism: Polyangium sp. 6x1; assembly: GCF_029946515.1. Taxonomy (GTDB): domain Bacteria; phylum Myxococcota_A; class Polyangia; order Polyangiales; family Polyangiaceae; genus Polyangium. The sequence continues at coordinate 380,111 of NZ_JARZHH010000001.1, read as the reverse complement.
CCAGACAAACCACGCGTGCATCCGTTCGTTTCAAGAGCGCATGCAGGAGATGCACGCCGACGAACCCCGTCGCGCCCGTCAATACGACCTGCCGGGGCGGCGCATGCACCGCGGGCACGAGCGCGGGAGGGACGATGTCCGCCGGGAGCACGGCGTCGGCTAGCATGGCGTCCGTGAGCCCCGCGGAGGCCTTCGTGACGCCCCCGGCCTGCTCGAGGGCGCGCGAGAGCTCCGCGATCGTCGGGTGTCGAAACACCATCGCGACGGGGATCTCGCGCCCGAGCATGACCCCGAGGCGTGTGGCGACCTGGATGGTTTGCAGCGATTGCCCGCCGCGCTCGAAGAAATCGTCCTCCACGGAGAGGTCGCAAACCCCGAGGATTTGCTCCCAGACCGTCATCACGACCTTTTCGAGGTCCGTCGTCGCGACGGCCGACTCGGTCGAGGTGGGGATTTTCGCGTCGCGCAGGACGGCCCGGTCGATCTTGCCCGTGCTGGTGCGCGGCAATCGATCCGTGAACAGGAACGCCGAAGGGACGGAGGCAGGAGGCAATGCCGATTGCGCGTGCCTCCGGAGCGCGGCCGGGGCGGGCAAGGGAGCGTCGGCCACGATGTGCGCGGCGAGGCGCTTGATTCCACCCGGCAGGACGGACCCCACCACCGCGACCTCGCGCACGCCGGGGAAACGAAGCAATACGGTCTCGATTTCGCCCGGATCGACGCGGTGCCCGCTGATCTTGAGCTCCTCGTCGACGCGGCCGACGAAGACGAGGTCGCCCGCGTCATTCTGCCGGACGAGGTCCCCGGTGCGATAAGCACGCGGCCGATCGGGCAAGGCTTCGAGGGGCCGGAACCGCGCGGCCGAGAGCTCCGGCTGCCCGAGATACCCCGTGCCGAGCCCGCCACCCATCAAATGGAGCTCCCCCACGGCGCCCCGCGCGACGAGCCGCCCGTCCGCGCCGACGACGGCCGCGCGGACGCCGGGCAGCGGCGTGCCGATCGGGACCTCCGCGTCGCTCTCGGGCGAGGATTCGCCGCCGCATAGCGTGGCGCACGTGGCCACGACGGTCGTTTCCGTGGGGCCGTACGTATTGAACAATTGGACCGTGGGCCCGACGGAGCGACGGAAGCGCGCGACCCGCTCCGGGAGCGCGGCCTCCCCGCCAATGATGACGATGCGGACGCTCGGGGGAAGGGGAGCCGCGCCGGTCGAGAGGCTGTAGGCCACCTCGTGCCAGAAGGCGGTGGGCAGGTCGAGCACGGTGATCGCGTGCTCGGCGCAAGCGTCGAGCAGGCGGAGCACGGACTGCAGCATTTCCTCCGTGCGCAAGAGGAGCGTGCCGCCCATGCACAGGGTCAGAAAAATTTCCTCCACGCTCGCATCGAAATGCAGCGGCGCGAACTGGAGCACCCGGTCGTCCCGGCGAAACCCATAACGAGCCGCGGCGCCGGCCACGAAGTGCGAGAGCGCAGCGCGGCTGATCACGACACCATTGGGGCGGCCCGTCGAGCCGGAGGTGTAGATCACGTACGCCGGATGCTCGTCGCCCTCGCGGATCGGGTCTTCGAGCGCATCCGAGAGGGCCTCTTCGTCCAGCACAAGGACGTGGGCTTGCGTCGAACGCCTCGCTTGCTCGGCGTACGGCGATATCGTGACGAGCAACGTGGGGCCGGCGTCCGCGAGGATCGACTCTGTCCTGCCGCTGGGCCCCTGGGGATCGAGCGGCAGGTATCCGGCGCCGGCGAACAACGCGGCGAGAATGGCCGTGATGGCCTCGACGCTGCGAGGCAAGAGGAGCGCGACGAGCGTGCCGGGTTTGGCGCCGAGGGCCACGAGGCGGGCCGAGAGCCGACGGGCCGCGAGGACGAGCTCGCCATACGTCATTCGCCGCGAGCCGTGCTCCAGGGCGATCGCGGTGGGCATTTCGCGCGCGTGCTCCAGGATCTGTTCGACGACGTCGCGCGCCGGGGCAGGCAACGGCCCACCGTCGAGGACCTCGCCGGGGCGCAGAGCTGCATTGGGGGATGTCGACGCCGCGGCGCCGAGGATCGCGAATTCGGCGAACGGCTGCGCGGGCGCGGACAGGGATGCCTCGAGAAAATCGAGGAATCGCGTTTGGTGCGCCGCGAGCTCCTCGGTGGTGTAACAATCCGGGTTGGCGTCGAAATCGAGGCGAGGACCACGGCCGTCCGACCTCGCGTACACGTTCATCGCGAGGTCTTCGACCGGCCCGGCGGAGATGTTGTGCGCGATGGCGCGGTGGCCGGCGAAGCGCAGGTCGTAATCGAACGGCATGATGTTCACGACCGGGCCGAAGAGCCGCCGAGCCCCGCCGATGAGCTTGAGATCCCGGCGAAGCTGCTCGTAGCGGTAGCGCAGATGCGGCCTTAGCGCGCGCATCTCCTCGGCGACCGCTCGGACGAGCCCGGAGAGGCTCGTTTCTTTCGAGACAGCGACGCGCAGCGGGACGATGTTCATCACCATGCTCGGGATACGCAGGGAGACGGAGCCGAGGCGGCCCATGACCGGGAGACCGAGGACGATCTCCGGCGCGCCGGTGAGGCCGTGCGTATACGCCGCCATGGCCGCGACGATCACGTCGGGCCAGCTCGCGCCCGCGCCACGCGCCACCGCTTGCATTCGCTCCATCGTGGAGGGCGAGAGCGAGGTGGTTTTCCGTAATGCGCTGCGAGAGACCATCGCGGCGCGAGCGCCGAGGCTCACGGGTGCGGGGCGATCCGCGAAGCGTTGCATCCAGAAGGCGCGGTCGCGCTCGTAAGCAGGGGACGCGCGGTAGGCGAGGTCTTCCTCGACGACCCGGAGAAGCGAGCCGAATGGCGCGCCGGCGCCGGCGCGGCCCTCGATCCGGGCGGTATAAAGCTCCGCGACGCGGCGCGCGACGAGCGAGAATCCAAAGCCGTCGAGCGCGATGTGGTGGGCCCGCTGATACCAATAGGTTCGCTCGGGGCCGGCCGTGAAAAGAGCCTCCGCAAAGAGCGGCCCGCGGCGGAGATCGACGGGTTTTTCGAGGTCCGCCCGCATCCAGGCGTCCACGAATGCCCACGGATCGGCCTCTCGAGCGACGTCGATCCGGTGCAGCGGCCAATCCAAAGAAGGAGCGAGGAGCTGTCGGGGGCCATCCTCCGCCACGACGAGGCGCATGTGCAGCGCCTCGGCCTCCGTGATCGTCTGACGCAGGGAGGCCTCGAAGATGGCCGGATCAAGCGGTCCGCAAATCTCGATGCATTCGCCGGCGTTGTAGATCGGGAGCGTCGGGTCGAGCTCCTGGCCGAGCCAGATCCCGTGCTGCGCAGCCGAGAGAGGCCAGCCGGCATGCGAGGGCTCAGGCATTGCACGCCCCTCCCGCGGGCGGCCCCGCGACGATGTGCCCGCCATGGAGACGGGTTCGACCGACTCGTTCGATCATGTTGGCTTGCACACTTCCTTAGGCGAACCGTCCCCACATTTGTTGAAAATGATGTTCAAAGTCAAGTGCATTTTCTGTGTTTGGGTGAGATGGGTGGCACATGCATGCAAAATTGTGATGTAGACGGCGTGAATCGTGCCGCGTGGGTGGGCGTTGTGGTGGGGTAGAACACGCTGCGCGGCCCGAGGAGACATGCGAGGGACCGGGCGTGCGGCGGGGGGGACGCGGCCCGCGAGAGGGGCTCACGGGCGTCGGCGGGGGGGCGGTGCTCGTGCCCTCGGGGAAACGGGGCGCGGGGCGTTTCGAGATCGGAGGAGCGGTCAGGGTTCGCCGGTCGCGATGATCTTCAGCGACCAGAAGAACAAGCCAATGAGCGGAAAGATGACAAACTGGATGATCAGGCCCATTTTGATGCCGCGACGGGTCTCCGAGGCGATGGCCGTGCCGAAGAGCAAGTAAAGGAGGGCAATGATCTGGCAGAACCCGGCAAAAAGAAACCCCAGCCAGAAGCTCCCCACGGGCAGCGGGTTGTCCTCGACGAGGGCGATTTCATTCGCAGCGATTTGCAGCGACGGCGCCACGCCGGGAAAAACCTCCCAGGCAGGACGGGTGGTGGCTTCGTTTTCGGCGCGCGTCGGCGCGGTCCTCGGCATGGTGCCAGCAGCGAGCCAGGCGCGCACCTCGTTCTCCTCGTACGGCCCCTTCTCGTCCCCGCTCTGGATGGTCACGTAGTAGCGCATGGTGTCCTCGCATTCGATGCGGGAGGGTACACTGGCAAGAAGCTCGCCAGCGACTTTTTGCGCGAAAAACTGCGAGATGTGGCGGGGAGGGCGTCACGGGGCCGTGACAGTGTCACGCGGACGTGACAGCGCACCGTGACAGGGCGGGAGAGGGAGGGCGAACGCGTCGTCGTGGGACCTTACTGGAAGGTCGCCTCGAGGCTGAACGGGCCGCCTTTGCTTTGCGGAATCGTGTCGACGACCACGGTCACCTCGTGCCCCGCGACGAGAGGCACCGCGAGGTCCTCCGCGCTCTCCGGCGGCCAGCCCGCATTCGAGCACGCGAGGGTCGTGGCCTCCGTGGCGGCGCCGCAGCCGTCGATCACATAGAGCGCGTAATTCGCGTCCGTTTCGGCGAGGTGCAGCGTGAGCGTCCCGTCCTTCGGCGCGACGTAGCGGTACATGACCTCGCCGCCGGTGGTGTAGGTGCAATACCCGTCGGCATTGTTCAGGTTCGGCGCGCTCGCCGTGTCGCCGACGTTGGGCGACGACGTGGAGAGCATCGCGAGGGCTCCGCAGGCCGCAGGCCAGTCAGGGCTGAGGCAATCGGCCGAGCAGAAGCCGACGTCCTGCATCGTGTTGCCGTCGTCGCAAGCCTCGGGCCCGACGGCGACGCCGTCGCCGCAGACCGCCGGCGTGAACGTCGCGTGCAGCGTGAACGGGCCCGCGTCCTTCATCGTATTGCCACGGACGACGATCATCACGGGGCCGCTCGGCGTGGCCGCGAAGTCGAAGTCGAGCAGCTCGGGCGAGGCAGCCGTGCTCTTGCAAGCGAGCTCGCTGCCGTTCGGATCGGCGCAATCGCCGAGCACGAGCAAATCGAGGTCCGCATTCGAGGTGAGGCTGAGCGAGAGGCGCCCCGGCCCCGGCACGTCGAAGGTGAACGTCTTCGAAGGCACGACGATGTAGAGCTCGCAGCTCCCGCCATAACCGGTGGGCGCGCCTTCCGTCGTGCCCTGGATGTCGACGTCGAGCGCGAGCGGTTCGGCGAGCTTGCAGAGGACGTCGAACTCGGCCGTGTCGCAATCGGCCGAGCATCCATCGCCCGACATGGTGTTGCCGTCGTCGCAGATCTCGTTGAGCGGGTCGAGCACGCCGTCGCCGCAGACCGGGATCGTCCAGCAAATGCCGACGTTCGTGTTCGAGAAGAGGCCCGCGCAGTACTCCCCCGCGGGGCAGTCGTCGTCGGCCGTGCGGCAGATGCGCTCGCAATGCTCGATCGGCTCTTCGGGATAGAGGCTCATGCAGAGGCCGCGGAACGCCTCGCCGTCGGAGCCGCAGCCGCGGTACGGCACCCAGCTCGGCTGGCACGCGCCGTCGATCGGGGCCGGATCGCCGCTCTCGGGCGCGAGGCACACGTTCGACATGCCGCAGACGCGGCCTTCGGGGCATCCAGGGTCGGGCGTGAGGTACGCGCAGGTCTGCTCGCACGCGGCGGGCACGCCCGCGCACAGGCTGCCCGCCTCGCAGCCCGTCGAGATGTCGGGCCCACTGCACGCCTCGCCGGGCGCGCCTTCGCCCGTCGGTCGGCAGACGCCGTAGTTCTGGACGGGGTCGATCGCGATGCACGCTTCGCCCTCGGGACACGCGCCCGAGGCGAGCGGCGTGCACGCCTTGTAACAAGCACCGATCGAGTTCTCGCTGGGCACCTGCGCGAGGCACTGCTCGCCGTCGGGGCACACGACGTCGAACGTGAAGAGGCACTCGTAGGGCGTGCAGGTGTTCGTCTTCGGAGAACAGACCTGGCGCGCGGTGTTGCCGCAGTCCTCGGCCTTCTCGCAGGGGATGCCGTCGACGGGCGTCGTGTCGAACGACCACGAGGGGATCGTGAAGCAGCCGCCCCCGGGCACGGCTTCCCACGTCCCGTCCTCCTTGCGCGTGACCTCGGAGAGCGTGACGTCCGTGATCTTGCCGGCGGCGATGCTCGGATCGTTCGCATCGAGCTTCGTGAGCTCGATCGTGCCGCTCGTCTGGAAGTACGTGCGCGTCGGGATCTCGCTCCCGTCCGGCGTGATTACCGTGACGCAGTGCTGGCAGCTTCCGTAGCGATCGTTCGGCGCGGCCGCGAGATCGAAGGTGCCCGGCACGAGCGGCGGCAAGTTCGGCGAGGCCCACTCGTTGTAGATCTCGAGGATGGCTTGCGTCTGGTACGCGTCGGGAACGCCGGGCGATACCTGCGCCTGCACGGAGAAGTAGGCGTCTGTGAAGCGGTAGATCTGCGTGAGCGAGACGTCGAGCGTGGTGCAACCGCCCTCTCCGCCCTGCCCGCCGTTGCCGCCCGCGCCGCCGCTCCCGCCGGTGCCGTTGTTCGGCGCGGGCGGGACGTCGTCGGAGCAGCCAGCGAGGAGCACCATCGCGCAGCCGACCGTGGCAAAAATAAGCTTGCGAATCATGGTCATGACCTCGTCGTTAAGCCTGCGCTGAAACCATGGCCCCGACGCTTGCGGCATCGCGTTGAAAGTTTGTTGAAAGGCAGCGCGCCGGCCGGACTCAGCTCAGGACCACGGGGTACTCGGGCGAGAGCAGGTAGCCGCCCGCCTTCTGCTGGATCACGCCCTGCAAGCCCAGGCGGCGCAGCGTCGCCACGGCGGCGTAGACGCGCTCGGCGCCGGCGGAAGCGAGGATCCGTTCGCCAGGCCATCCCGCCTCGATGAGCGCCGCGACCGACGCGGCCTCGCCGGGGCGCTCCTCCCGCTGTCGCGCGAGGGCCCGCAGCACGCCGCGGATCGCCTTGCGTCGATCGAGCGGGATGGATGCGTCGCTGCCAGGCGCACGAAACCAGCTCCCGTCGCGCGCGAGGAGGAGCGGCGGCGTGGTGTGCGGCGCCGAGGCCGGGCTCCGCAGGCGCAGGGCGAGGCGCACCTCGGAGCAACCCGCGAACGCGGCGGGCGGCGCCTCGCCGAGCAGCACACGCACCGCCGCGAGGAACATCGGCTTGGGGTAGGCGCGGAGCGACGCTTCGGCGCGCCGATAGAGCATGGCCGCGTCGCCGGCCGCGCCGCGCCGCGCGGCGACCACGCCCTGCGCGGCGAGCACGACGCCCTCGTATTCGCCGCAGTTCTCGCGCGCGAGAGGCAACGCGGCGCGCAGGTGCTTGCCGGCGGCGGAGAGCTCGCCCGCCTCGATGAGCGCGGTCGCGAACTGGTACAAAGCGACGGCCTGGGCACGCCGCACGCCCGCCGCGTCGAGGCGGGTCAAGGCGTCGGAGTAGAGCGTGAGGGCCGCGGGGAGATCACCCGTCTCCTGCTTGCAGCGCGCGAGGTACGACAGCGCGATCCCCTCCCAGTGCGGCGAGCCGATGCGCGTGTGGGCCTCGAGCGCTTCGTCGAGCAGGCGCTCCGCCTCGTCGAAGTCACCCGCGGCGAGCAGGATCACCCCGAGCGCGAGGCGCGACGTGGCCGAGGTGTTCTCGTCCCGAACGCGATCGGACTCCGCGATGCACTGGCGGAAGAGCGGGATCGCGCGGTCGTATTCGTCGGTGCCGCCGAAGCTGTTCGCGTGCATCGCGAGCAGGCGCGCGCGGAGCTTCGGGTCGGCGCACGCTTCGAGGGCGCGCTCGAAGAAGGCGCGCGCGCGTCCCCAGTCGCCGAGGCCCGCCAGCGTGTTGCCGAGGCCCGCGAACGCCTCGGCGAGCAGCGCGCGGTCGCCGATCGATTCGCCGAGCACGCGCGCGCGATCCAGATCGGCCGTCGACTCCGGCAGCCGGCCGAGGAAGCGGCGGACGGTCCCTCGCGCGAGGAGCGTGCGACCCAGGAGGGGAGGCGACGCACCTCGGGCGTCATCGTCGCCCAGCGCGCCGCCGAGCAGCTCCTCGACGGTGATGTACGGGAGGCCGGACGCGGGCGCGGCGAGCACGAGCGCCGCGCGGAGCGCGAGGTCGGCCCCGAGGAGCCCGCGCCGATGGACGATCGCTGCGAGGTTCTCGCGCTCGCGTTCGAGGGCGCGTCGCGAGCCCGGGTCGGCACATCCGACGAGCCGTTCGCCGAGGCCCACGTAGTAGCGAGCATGCCGCTCGGCCGCGCGCGCCGCGCCCCCTTCCCGGCGCGCGAGCTCGCTCTCGGCGAACTCGCGGATGCAGATCAAGAGATCGTAACGGCGCTCGTTCGGATCCTGGTCGACCGTCAACATCGACTGGTCACGCAGCGACTCGAGCAGGTCGAGCGGCCACGACCCCCCTTCCTCGCCGAGCACGGCCTCGGCGGCGTCGAGCGAGAAGCCACCCCGGAACACGGAGCTCGCGAGGAACGCGTCCTGCTCCGGCGGGGCGAGCATCACGAAGGACATCTCGATGCTCTCGCGGAGGTTTGCCCGGGTGATCGTCCCGTCGGGCCGCCGCAGCATGCGGAAGCGCTGCGAGAGGCGCGCGAGCACCTGCTTGGGCGCGAGCATGCGGAAGCGCGACGCCGCGAGCTCGAGCGCGAGGGGCAGGCCATCGAGCTCGCGCGCGAGCTCCTCGATCGTCGCGCGATCCTGCTCGGGGTCGAACGCGCCGTCCGCGAAGGCCGAGACGCGCGTCACGAGCAGCTCCGCCGCTTCGGACCAGGGCTCGCCCGGGCGCCGCTCGGTGGAGAGCGGTGCGAGGCTGATCGTCGTCGCGGGCGCACCGGCGAGGCGCCGCCGCGACGTGACGAGCACGCGCGCCCCCGGTCGCTCGAACCACGCCGCGAGCGCCGCGTCGGCCGAAGCGGGGAGCTGCTCGAAGTTGTCGAGCACGAGCAGCAGGGCGTCGTCCTTGCCGACCTGCTCTCGCACGCGCCGCGCGAGCTCGTCGGGGGAGATGTCGAGCGGCACCGGTGCGCCGAGGCCGCGCGCCACCTGGAACAGGAACGCGCTGAGCGAGGCTGCTTCCGAGAGGTCGCAGAACCGGAGCGCGGAGAGGGGCGGCGTCCGCCGCGCAAACTCCGTGGCGAGCCGGGTCTTGCCGACGCCGGGCGGTCCGACGAGCTCGACGAGGCGACCACGCGCGAAAGCTTCGGCGATTTTCTCCAGCGCGCGCTCGCGACCGACGAACTGGCTCTCGCCTCCGTCCCGAGAGATTTGCGTCTTGTCGGGCCGCGGCGGCATGTGAATCCGAGCGTAGCGCGAAGGGCCGCGGCCGTCCCTGGCCGAAGCAATCCCTCGCCGGCGAGCGCGAGCGCATGCAGAGCGGGGCGCTCGCCGGTGCTCCGACGGATGCCTGGCTTGCCGCCGAGGCTCCGCTCAGCAGACGGGATACTGCGCCCAGACCGCCACTTTGCGATAGGTCCTGCTCGCGCACGTCCACAGGTTGTCGTTGCACGTGAACGCTTGCGCGACGGCACGACCCCACGCCGTCGAGCCTCCGGAAGCGTAGAGACTCCCGCCCGCATAGGGGATCGTGCAGTGGCCACCCGACCAGGATCCGATCGAATAGGTCGACGCGATCATCGTTCCGGCGTCGTCATAGGTGTCCAGTCGCACGAGGGTGTTCTGGCAGGCCGTCTGCGTCGTCGGCAGGGCCTCGCCGAGCACCGCGTACGCCGCGACCCCCACCCTGGGGTTCTGGAAGTCGACGATCCACCCCTTGGTGCAATCGGTATGGCCGTAGGAGGTGTTCGGCGAGGTGAACGTCGAAGAGGACTCTCCGCAGGACCACGACGAATTCGGGTAGGACCCGTCGATTCCGCTCGTGGTGCCACACGTCGACTCTCCGAACGCGCCCTCGGCTTCCGCGATGTTTTCCTCGCCGTCCTCATCGGGCGCGCCCATGCACCCGACGAGGGAGGACGTTGCGAGGACGAACGTGGCCGCGACCAACTGTAGATGACGAAGAATGCTCATGTCGATTTTAGCTCCAGGCTGCTGTGGGACGATGGGTCATGCCCCCCGGCGGATGCCCGGCGCCATTGCAGGAGTCGCGCCAATTCATCGATACCGCAAAAAGCCTTCGGTTCTGGCGGCTTCACCGTACGAACACGCGGCGCGGGCACGATCGCACCCCGGAGTCGCAGGCCCGAGTACGCAGCGGGTGCAGGCTCGAGCCTGCACCCCCGCGCGTATGCCTCGGGCGGGCGGCGCTCCGTCGAGGAACGTAGGGACCGCTGGTTCGTCAATGCGCGAGCAACCACTGCGCGAGCGGGTCCCACGCGAGCGTGGGCGCGTCGTCTGCGTAAAGCAGGTCTCCGTGACCGAAGTCCTCGGGCTCGTTCTCGGTCGGCAGGAGGCGGACGACATGCGTGGTGACGTCGGTGGAGCCGACGACCGTGGTGCTGTAAAGGCCGTGATCGCCGAAGCCGCCCGCGGCGCCGAGGTAAAAGAGCGGGACCGTGATCTCGGCGAGGTGGTCGACGAGCGGCAGCGGCCCCTCGCCGCACCAGAGGGCATCTCGATCGGCGCTCTCCACGACCGCCTGGTGGGGCGGCGAATGCGCGAGCCAATCGTTGATCAGCGCCTCGGGCGCATAACGAAGGTCGGTCGGCGCGCTGTCCTTGAAGGCGCCCGCGATGAGGTGGTATTGGGGTTTGGGTTCGTAAAACTGGAACGTCTGCGTCACGAAGCCCAGCATCACGTCGCGGTTCGTATAGCCGTCGTAGAAGGGCGACGGGTCTGCGGGGGCGGAGGCGGCGAGCTCGCCGACGGGCTGGAAGAACGCGGTGTTGTCGCTGTCCACCGAGCCCTGGTCGACCTGATCTCGCTCCTCGGCGGCGAGCTTGCAGGCCACTTGCCTGCTGGCCTCGTCTTCGGGGGCCACCTTCGCGTAGATGTCGATGGGGACGATGCCCTCGACTTGCCGCTGCTCCGCCGGCTTTTGCGTCTCCTCTGCGGCATGGAGATACGTGATCTGCGCGCCGCTGCTGAATCCGCCGAGGAACATGCCGCCCTCGCCCGCGTCTGTCAGGCTGCGAATCGTGCGCGCGAAGAGGAGCGCGCGGTCCGTGTCCGAGATCGCCTGCGCCACGCCCATGTCTGCGAAATCGGAGAAATCGGCGCCGTCCTTGGGCGCCGTGGTCCATCGCCGATCGAGGCCCCACACGTCGATCCCGCGCTGGGCCAGGTATACGGCCAGGCCGTGATCGGGCTCCGCAGCGGAGCTCGTCAGCGACGGCGCGAAATTCGTGGTGAACGTGGCGAAGTCGCCGTGCAGCAGCAGGATGGCGTGGTCCGCGGGGCGCGCTCGCCAGGGGGCGTCCTCGCGTACGATCCGGTGCACGCGCACGCGCGCGTTCGGCGTGTCTCCCAGCTTCACGAGAAAGCTGTAATGATGCACATCGTCTGTGACCTGCTCGCGCGCCACTTCGGATACCTGCGCCTCGATCTCCGAGCCTGACGTCTCCACGGCGGCCCGCAGCGACTCTTCATCGTTCGGTTTCGGCTCCGGCGCCGGCGCGGGCTCCGGCTCCGGCGAGCACCCAGCGGCGAGCACCAGCAAACCCAGCACCACGAGGGCATTCTTCTTCTTCATCCACCGTCTCCTTGGCCGGCGCATCAGGCACGCCGCATGCCACGAGCTTTCGGGGCGTTTTCGCGGATATTTGCCCGTCGACGGCGCCGACGAATCGCGCAAGCTTGCGCAAATTGCACGTGCTTGCTCAATTCGCGCAGCCACATCGAGCTCGGGCGGACCACGCTCGAGCGCGCGCTAATAGCCGAGATGCATCAGGGTCCAGCCGTTTTTGGTGCGGTAGAGAATGGCCGCCGCGTCGCCGCCGTCGAGCAGCAGCCCGTCGCCGAGGGCGCCCGGCGCAGGCGATTCGAGGGTCTTCGCGCCCTTCCGCCCCACGAGGACGGCAGCGCCTTCGCGGAGCGTTCGCGGCCGCATCTCCCAGCGCGCGATCCAGTCGAGATTGGCGTCGATCTCGGTCGCGCACGGCTTCACCACAGGATGGCCTTCGAGGTCGGCCACCTCCGTCTTCGTCCAGCATTGCCCGCGGCGCCCTCCGCCGAGCAGCGCCGTGGCGCCTGTGCCCCAGAGAATGGCGATTCCACCGGCGCCCGCGCGGCTACGCACGAGCACCATGTTGTCGAAAACGCCGTCGCCGTCGAGATCGCCCTGGAGGGCACACGGGCTCGACGACGCGATGTCACAGGCGACCTGATGATTTGGCCAGCGGGCGCGCAGTCGGTCCACGAGCGCCTTCGGGAGCTCCGGTCGCGGAGGCGCGCTTCGTTTGCGCGCCTCCGCGTCCTCGTCGTCGACCGCCTCGTCGCCAGTCGTATCGGCAGTCGCCCCGCCCGCAGTCGCTTGGGCGGGACATTTGCAGTGAGTATCGTCCTCGCTCGACGCTGCGGGTACCGCCACGTCCGGCGCCGACGCTGCGGCCGTCGGTTCTGCTCGCGCGGCGGTCAGGGGCGCCGGGACACCGGCCGACGGCCTCGGCTCGGGCGAGGGCGCCGGCTTGCAGGCGCATAACGCGAGCATCATCAGGGGGAGGAGGGGACGCATGAGGATTCTCCCGGTGGGTTTGCGGTTGTCTGCATGGCGACCCGTCATCGGATCGGGGGACCGAAGTGTGACAGGCGCCCTACCGCTGCGACCGTTCCAGCCAGTCCACGGCGAGGAGCTCCGGCACCTGCGCGCGCTCCTCGGTGTGGAGGGCCATTGCGGAGAGAGCCGTCTGCAACGTCCTGGCACGCTCCTCGTCGTGCATGGCGAGCGAAAGCTCGAGCCGGGCGGCGAGGGCGCGGGCCCGCTCGATTCGGTCGGACGGACCGTCATGGGCGAGCGCCAGGTCGAGGACCTTCGCCGCCGCGGCGTCGTCGTTGCGGAAATCGCGCAGCCGGGCCGCGGCGCGTAATGCCTTGCCGAGGCGAGAATGGCTCTGCGGCGTGGCCCCTTCGTCGTCATCGTCAGGCGCACCATGCTTGATGAAGATGACGGAATTGCCCGCGACATCGACCACGGTGAAGCGGCTCTGCCCCTTTCGCAGGCGTGTGATCCGCGGTTGGCCGGCGATCGGCAGCTTGCCGTAGAGCCGGCGCAGAGCGTCCGAGAATGTCTGGTGAAGCGTCTCGATCTCGGGAACGAGGACCAAGCACGTGCTGTAGGCCTCGGCGGGGTTCAGGCCTTTCATGCCCATGAAGTGCAGATGGATGTCGCCGCGTGCGGTGGCGGCATAGACGTTCGGTTTGGTCTGCTCGTGCGTCACCTCGAACCCGAGCGTCCGGTAAAACGTCAACGTCTCGGGGAGCGAAATGCACGGAAGGACGGGGATCACGCGGGCCGCCATGGCTCACGCCTTTCTGGACGCTCGCGAGGCGTCCCGTTCGAGCGCATCGCCGACCTGGCGGAGGCCTTCGAGCGTCACGCGTAGACGCTCGTGATCGAGGCACTTCGCGAGCGCCTTGGCCCACCCGGCGTGGCGGGCCTCCACCCGACGCAGAGCTTTCCGGCCGGCCTCCGTGAGCACGAGGAGCTTGGCCGTGCGATGGTGCGGGTTTTCCTCGTAAGCGACGAAGCCCTCGCGCTCCAGGGCCGCGGCGATGATCCGCACCGTTTGCCGCGTCAGCCCCATGGTGCGGGCCACGGTGGCGACGGATTCGGGGCCGTGGTCGATGACGCCGAGCACCTGCCAGCGCGAGCTGGTGAGCCCGGCCGGGCGACTCAGACGATCCCCGGCGGCGAGCGCGAGCCCGTTGACGCGAAACACCTCGATCATCAGCTCGCTGAGCGTCGTTGCGTCCGGAGTCAGCTTCGACATCGACAGCATGCTGTCATGTTGACAGGACCCTGTCAACCAAGGCAGGTTCCCGAGGAGGCGCGAGGCTGAAGTGCGCGGGCGCCGCCATCGCCCTCCGGGAAGGATGCTATCCTCATCCGCATGCCGGTCTCCTCCCCCGATCCTCTCGTCCTCACGGCCCCTGCGCGCCATGTACGAATTCGCCACCTCCGGCCGTCCGATTACCGCGTGATGCCCTGGAAGAACGGTCTCGGCACCACGACCGAGATCGCCGTCGATCCGCCTGGGGCCGGGCTCGACGACTTTGCCTGGCGATTGAGCATCGCCGATCTCGCGGCGTCCGGACCGTTCTCCACGTTCCCGGGTATCGAGAGGATCCTCCTCCAGACTGAGGGAGAGCCCATGGAGCTCGTGCACGAGGGGCGCAGCCGGCGGAGGCTCGCGCTCCTCGCCCCCTATCGCTTCGACGGCGCGTGGCCGACGCACGGCGAGCTCGGAGCGACCTCGGCGCGCGATTTCAACATCATGGCGCGCCGCGCCCTCTTCCGCCCGAGCGCCGCTGTCCATTCGCTGGCACGCGGCTCGATCGTCCACCTCTGCTTGGCGGCGGAGACGCAGATCCTTCATGTCTTCCGTGGGAGGGTCGCGGTTCGTGTCGACGGGTCCGCTGCGGCCACCCATCTCCTCGGCGCGGAGACGTTGATCGTGGAGGGACAGGCGGAGCTCGAGGTCGCCGCGGACGTGGAAGAGGCGGTGGTGTTCGCCGTGGGGCTCGGTGGTTCCCGTCCTTGACGCGGTGCAATCGTGGTGGTTCCCGCTTGACAGGCCAAGCGAATTTCATTCCCATCCCGCCATGGCCCACCGGATCGCGTCCGTCGTTCTCGTTCTGATCGGGGCGTCGATTTTCGCATGCACGGAAAATGGGCCCTCCTCGCCCACGGGCGGCGCCGGTGGCGCGGGAAACGGCGGCGCGGGCGGAACCGCGGGGGCCGGTGGAGCCGCGGGCGCCGGGGGAATGGGAGGCGCAGGCGGCGCAGGCGGCGCGAGTCCGGGGAGCGTGCTCGTACATGCAGATTTTCAGCAACGCGCGCCCGGGGTGTACAGCGAGGACATGGTCGCAGGTGATTTCGTCGGGGCGCCGAGCTGGAACAATGGGCTCGACGAGGGGCGCGCGAGCATCGTCGACGAGGCGGGAAATCGATTCTTGCGGGTCACGTATCCGTCAGGCGAGGTTGGCCCTGCCAATGGCGGCGTGCAGTTCAAAGTGCCGCTCGGACAGACGTATCAGGAGCTTTTCCTCGCCTACCGGGTGCGGTTTGGAGCCGGCTTCGCCTTCGTGAAGGGCGGCAAGCTCCCGGGGCTCGTCGGTGGTTCGGCGCCCACGGGCTGCGTCGAGGACACGACCGGCTTCTCGGCGCGGATGATGTGGCGCACCGGGGGAGCAGCGGTCCAGTACATGTACTTCCCCGAGAAGAACAACGACTGCGGCGACGATTACGATTACATGTCGGGCGGGAGCGCGACCCATTTCGAGCCGGGGACCTGGCACACGGTGGAGCACCGGCTGGTGATGAATACGCCCGGGCAGCACGACGGCATCCTCGCGGCCTGGTTCGACGGAGCGCCCGTCCTCGACGAGCAGGCTTTCCTGTACCGGCTCGCCGGCGCGACGTACGGCATCGACGCGCTGTACTTCTCGACCTTCTTCGGCGGCAGCGACGCAAGCTGGGCGCCGCCCTCGGCGCAGACCGTCGACTACGACGACTTCACCATCTCCACGGGGCCCATCACGCACTGAACGGCGCTGATCGCTTTACTAGACAAACTGGAGGGGGACGTGCTGTCGCTGATAGGGATCGCCGTGGTGGTCTTGGGCTTCATGGCCCGCATGAACCCGCTGCTGGTCGTTACGGCAGCAGCCTTGGTGACGGGACTCGCTGGCGGCATGGGGCCCGTCGAGGTCGTCGCGACGTTCGGCAAGGCCTTTCAAGAGAACCGATACGTGAGCGTCGTGTGGGTCGTCCTGCCCGTGATCGGGCTCCTCGAACGGGCCGGATTGCAGGAGCGGGCAAAGACCCTGATCGGCGCCATCCACGCGGCCACCGCCGGCCGATTGCTGCTGCTTTATTTCGTCTTCCGCCAGATCACCGCGGCGCTCGGCCTGACCTCGCTCGGGGGCCACGCCCAGATGGTGCGCCCGCTGATCGCGCCGATGGCCGAGGCGGCGGCCGAGAGTCACCACGGGCCGCTCCCCGAGGAGGCTCGCCAGACCGTACGGGCGCACGCCGCCGCAGTCGATAACATCGCGCTGTTCTTCGGCGAGGACATCTTCATCGCGATTGCCTCGATCCTCCTGATCAAGGGGTTCCTGGCGCAAAACGGGATCCTCGTCGAACCACTCCAGCTCTCGGTCTGGGCCATTCCCACGGCGATCTGCGCCCTCTTGATCCACGGTACGCAGATGATGCTGTTCGATCGACGTCTGGCCCGCATGATCGCCGAGGGCAAGCGATGATCGGGCTGGGGGGCCTCTATGTCGTCGCCGGCCTCTTCTTCGTTGCGATCGCTGTGCTGAGCGCGCGTGACGCGACGAACCCGAAGCGCTGGAAGAACACCGTTTTTTGGGGGCTCTTTGCGGTGAGCTTCCTGTTCGGCTCGTACCTGCCGGACGTGCTCAACGGCCTCGTCGTCCTTGCCATGGTGCTCACGGCGGGCGTATCCGGCCTGGGCCGCGGGGAGCCGGCCACGAGTGGTCCCGAGGAGCGCCGCGCGAGCGCGGCCCGGCTGGGCAACAAATTGTTTTGGCCGGCGCTCGCGATTCCCCTCACGGCGCTCACCGGCACGTTCCTGTTCAAGCGCCCGGAGCTCGCGGGGCTCGTCGATCCCAAGCAGGCGACCCTGGTATCGCTGATCCTCGGCGTCTTCGTCGCGCTGGCCATTGCCATGCCGATGCTCCACGCAAGGCCCATGGTCCCGATGCAGGAGGGACGCCGGCTGCTCGATACCGTCGGCTGGGCTGCCATTCTGCCGCAGATGCTCGCCGCCCTGGGCGCGGTCTTCGCGGCCGGCGGGGTCGGGACGGCCATTGGGAAGCTCGCCTCGGCCTCATTGCCCGCCGGAAGCCAGCTCGCCGCGGTGGCGGCTTATACCATCGGCATGGCGCTCTTCACCATGATCATGGGCAATGCCTTCGCCGCTTTTCCGGTGATGACCGCGGGCATCGGCCTGCCGCTGATCGTCCATCGCTTCGGCGGCAATCCGGCGATCATGGGCGCCGTGGGCATGCTGTCGGGGTTCTGCGGCACCCTGATGACCCCCATGGCCGCGAATTTCAACATCGTGCCTGCGGCCCTCCTGGAGCTCTCCGATCGACATGGCGTCATCAAGGCGCAGGTCCCCACTGCGCTCCTTCTCCTCCTCACCAATACGGTCCTGATGTATGTCCTCGTCTTCCGCTCCTGAGCTCGGCCCCGAGCTGGCCGCGAAATTCGCGCGTCTCGCCCTCGGCCACGTCGAGAGGCCCTACCCGTACAAGCTCGACCACGTGATGGCCGGCGACGAGGACGTCCTGCCGCCGCGGGTCCTGCACCCGATCTTTCACGGCAGCTTCGACTGGCATTCCTGCGTCCACGGCTACTGGCTGCTCGCGCGCCTCGCGCGGCGATTCCCGGACATGGCCCCGGCGGCCGAGATTCGTGCCCTGTTCGATCGCATGATGACGCCGGAGAAGGTCGCTGGAGAGCTCGCGTATCTCGCCCGCCCGCAGAGCTCGGGTTTCGAGCGGCCTTATGGCTGGGCGTGGATGTTGATGCTCGGCGCGGAGCTCGAGCGCCATGAGGGCGCCTCCCATCGAAACGCCCTGCGCCCGCTGGCGAGCGCCTTCGCCGAGCGGTTCAAGGCCTTCCTGCCGAAGGCCACCTATCCGATCCGCGTCGGCACGCATTTCAATACGGCATTCGCCCTGGGGCTCGCCTCCGAGTATGCCGAGGCCGTGAACGATCACGATCTCGGCCGGTTGATCGAATCCACCGCCAGGGGATGGTACCTCGCCGACGCCGACGCTCCGGCCTGGGAGCCGAGCGGCGACGATTTCCTGTCCCCCACGCTGGTCGAAGCCGAATGCCTGCGCCGCCTGCTTCCGGCGGACGAGTTTCGCCCGTGGTTCGCGCGTTTCCTGCCCAGGGCGGCCGACCGGATGCCGGCAAGCCTCTTCACGCCGGCCATCGTGAGCGACCGCAGCGACGGCAAAATCGCCCACCTCGACGGTCTGAACCTGAGCCGGGCCTGGTGTTTTCGATCGATTGCAGGGTCCCTCGCGGCAGACGATCCGGTCCGCGCCGTCGTGCTTTCGGCTGCCGACGAGCACCTCGCCGCGGGGCTCGCCCACGTGGCCGGTGACTATATGGGCGAGCACTGGCTGGCGACCTTCGCCCTGCTGGCGCTCGAAGCAGGTGCAGCCCCGTGAAAATCGGTGCTACGATTGCCCGAGAATGGGGAAACCTGCGGAACATTTTCATGCTTGCGAATTTCAGACGCCCGCAACCGGCGCCTCCGTGCAGCTCTTTCGTTCCAGCGCGCGATCGTTCGCGACCGAGGGCGCCGAGAGCGCGCGGATCCTCGTGGGGGTGCTGCGCCGCGGCATGGTCCGCACCGAGACGCCCGGGGGGCTCCTGGTCAGCGACGCGCGGGAGTCGCCTCGCGTCTGGATCATGCCAGCACACACCACCTACGCCGTCACCGCCATCCCTGGACACGCGCCCGAAAACCTCGGCGCCTCGATGGACGCTCGCGTGTTTTCCCATTACCTCGAAGAGGCCGCGGCGGCGCGCCTCTCGTTGCCCGAGGCGCCGCTCGTGCTCGCCGATCCCGTCGCCGCGCTCGGGCTTCAGGCATTCCACCAGAGCCTCTGGTCCGGGGCTGGGTCGCTCGAATGGGAGAGCTGGCTCGTGACGAGCCTCCGGCGGCTGTTCGGCGGCGCGGCCGACGGAAAGGGCCTGCTCTCCGAGCCGCGCGGCGTCGCGCTCGCCCGCGAGTACCTGCACGCCCATTCGGGCGAGCAGGTGTCCCTGGACAAACTCGCCGCGGTCGCGGGCCTCAGCAAATACCACCTCGTCCGCGCGTTCCGCGCCGCGATGGGGATGCCGCCGCACGCCTACCAGCTCCGGTTGCGCCTCACCCGCTCGCTTTTCTTGCTCCGGCAGGGGCAATCGCCATCCGCGATCGCCTACGAGCTCGGCTTCGCGGATCAGAGCCATTACACCCGCGCATTTCGGGCCGAGTTCGGCACGACGCCGGGCGCGTGGCTTCGGGCCCTCGCCCCGCCACGCGCCCGCGCGCGCCTCGAAGGCCCACGCGCTCCCGCGCCTACGGGAGCGTGAGCTTGACGAGCGACGGCTTGGCCTTCGAGGGATCCGAGGCCAGCGCCGCGAACGCCGCATTCGTGATGTAGAGGTTTTTGTCCTCGACG
Source organism: Polyangium sp. 6x1 (assembly GCF_029946515.1). Lineage (GTDB taxonomy): Bacteria > Myxococcota_A > Polyangia > Polyangiales > Polyangiaceae > Polyangium. The sequence goes on along the minus strand of NZ_JARZHH010000001.1, from coordinate 360,802 downwards.
ACCAGCGACGCCGGCGATTGCAGCGGTTCGCCGCTCGCGATGCTCTTCACCGACTTGTCCATGCCGACCCGGAGGATCGTCTCCTTGTAATTGATCGCCACGATCAGGTCGCCCGTGCTCGGGTCCACCGCGATCCCGTCCGCGCCCGAGAGTGTGGCGCAATCCGTGGCCAGGAAGACCTCGGGTTTGCCCGCGCTGCCGTCCGCGTTCAGGGGGATCTTCACGATCGAGGCGCGATCGGTGTTCGTGGCGTAATAAGCGTCTCCGGCGCGCACGAAGCCATTGATGCCGAGGTGGAAGTTCGTCTCCACGCCGCAGATCGTCGGGTCGGGCGTGAGGAGCATGTCATCGAGCCATTTCGAGACCGTGCCGTCCTTGTCCACCTTGAAGATGGCGCCGGACATCGAGTCGCTGGCGAAGAGGTTGCCCTCCGCGTCGAAGCGCAGGTCGTTGTTGAAGATCATGGCCGGGTCGGAGGCGAAGAGCGTCGCCTCGCCGCCCGCGGCCGTCACGCGATAAATGCCCGTTTGCGGCCCGCCCGGCGCGGTGATGTTGAGCGCGCCGTAGACGGCGCCGTCCGGGCCGAGGGTCAGGCCGACGAGCGCGCCGCCGTTCTGCGGGAAGGCGGGCATCGTGCCGAAGGGCGAAATCGCGCCCGTCGCGAGGTCGACCTTCAGGATTTGCCCGGTGAGGACGGCGCCGACGTAGGCGACGCCGTCCTTGATGTCGAGCCCCTCGACGTATTCGCCTTTCATGGGATCGAAGGCCGCGACCACCTCGGGGGCGCTGCTGCCCCCGCCGGCGCCACCATGGCCGCCCGCCCCGCCGGCGCCGCCATTGCCGCCGCTGCCGCCCGAGCCCGACGAGGAGCTCTCGGTCGAGGCGGGCGCGGGATCATCGCTGCATCCGACGACGAGCGCCGAGGTCGAGACCAGAAACGAGACGATCGCAATCGACAGGGAACGGCTGTGCATGGTCGTGAGCTCCTCGTCGACGCGGAGGAAAGGAGCGCGCCGACGAGGGCAAGATGCGCCGGGCGAGGCGTGGCGTATGGACGCGCCTTGCGCCCCCGCAAAAAAACGAGAAATCGCGGGGGCCCAGGCGCAAACCGTGCCTCGACGGGCGCGGCGCGGAGACCGAGGAGGGGCCGTTTGGAAGAATCTTGCGGTCGAGGACGCGGCGCGCTCACGGGAGCTGCCACAAGAATGCCGCGCCGGAGCCCCCGGCGTCCGTCGCCTCTCGATGTCCTCTTTCCATTCCCGGTCGGGTTTGGCCAAGCCGAACACCGCCGCAATCTCGTGCTCATGGCGGCGCTTCACGAGCGCCGAGGTTCTCAGCGGGTGAACCGGATCCGGACCGGCCCGAGCGACGCTTGAATCGGCTGCCCCGCGCGATCCAGCGCTGGTCTGTAGCGGTGCTCGTACGCGCAGTAGCGGGCCTGGGCCCCGAAGCCGTATCCGGGATCGGACACCACCTCGACCTTCTGCGCGCGGCCGTCCGCGCGCACGAGGATCCGCAGCGTCACCACCGCCTCCCGGACCCCGGCCACGTCGGCTTCGGGCGGGAAATCGCAATCCCACGCGCGGTCGCCGTAAAGCGACGCCGATCGGGATCGATCGGGCTCCGGCGGCGGTGGGCGGGGGGGCGCCGCGGTACGAACACCCCCGGGCGGCCAGCGTACCGGATGAAACCCGGTGCCAAACGTCGAGACCAATCCGGCGCCATTGCCGTTGCCGGTCACGAACGCGACGGCCAATGGGTCCGACAAACCCTCTTGCACCAGCACCGGCGGCGCCTCCATGGGGAGCGGCGTCGGTGTTTCGGGGGCCTCCTCCGGGGGGGCCTCCTTCGGCGGGATATCGGGTGGATCCTTTGGCAGAGGCCGCGGCGCCTGCATGGCCGCGGGCTGGGGCGGGGGCGGCTCCGGCGTCTCGGGCTCCGGCTTCTCGGGCGGGGGAGGGGGCGGCTCGATCGGGACCTCGAACGCGTCGAGCTCGGCCCGGATCGCCATGCGCATTTCGCGCAGGACGGCCCCGCTCTCGTCGCGCAGGTATCCCGCGCCGAACAGCGCCACATGAGCGGCGGCCGCCGCAACCAACCAGCCGACGTGCAGAGCTCCCTCCTCCACGAGATCTCCCCGATGCAAGCCCCGGGCCAGCTCAGTCTGCACGACAAACGGCCGCAGCGCCAGGTTCAGGTTGCTCGTTGCGCAATTTGCGCAAGCCCGTTGCGCGATCTGCGCAGGGAGGTGGTACGACGATTCAGGGCGAGGGATCCGGCCGCCGCGTGGTGATGCTGATGGAATTTGGCACGTCCTCCGTGAACCATTCGACCGTGCTCACTTCGGCCGCGTCGCCTCGAATGCGCGCGACGCGAACCTCGCCGTCGATCCCGCCGTCGACGTAGGCGATCAGCGCGTCATCTCCGCAAATGCCGGGCGCCGCGCTGATCGGCGACGTGGAAGAGGACGTCGTGCCGATCGGGAAAGGCTCGCCCCAGCCCACGCCGGGCCCGTAGCGCAGCGCGAAGACGCCGCCCGACGTCCCGGGGACGCCCACGATCACGTCGCCCCCGGGGGTCGTGGTGAGCGCGACATCGAGGCCCTGCTCCGGCAAGGTGATGCTTTCCGGCGCGGACCAGATTCCCGCGTGGTTCATCGTCGCCGCGAGTTTCACGTAGCTTTCGTGGTACACGACGACCACATCGCCGTTCGGCAGCGCGACGGCGCGTGGAGGCGCGACGGGGATCTCGTTGCCCATGAACACCTCGACGTCGTCGCGACAATGCGGATCCGTCCAGCTACCGCCATCCGCCCAGAAGATCTCCGTATCGCAGAGATCGTGCAAAGGGCCGAGACCGACCCCGAGGACGGTGCCCGCCGCCTCCCGGATGACAGCCGAAGTCACGTCGAAGGGCGCCGGATCGGGATAGGGATGCCAATCGAACGCGTCCGGATCGAAATAGGCGAGGACCGACCCTTCACCGGCATTGCCCAGGAGCAAGGAGCGCCCCACCGTGACGAGCGGGCTCCACGCCTGCGGGAACCAGCCGTGGGCATCGTGGACGTCGAAGCTCGTCCCGTCGGAGGTCGTCGCGAAATGGCTCCGCCAGGCGTCTATCTGCTCGGTCCAGAACACGCCGAGGTGATTGTAGACGTCCACGTACGTCGTCACCGCATACGCGCCTGCAAGGGAAGGGGCGCCCTCGGTCCACGTGCCCTCGTGATTCACGACGACCTTTCCGTTTTGCCAGGCGAGCGCCGCGAGGATCGCGGCCTCGCCCTTCGCGCAGGTGGGCGCGGGGAGGCCTCCGCTGCCGCCGCTGCCGCCGCTGCCGCCGGCGCTCGACGACGACACGCTCGCGTCGCCGCTGGAGGCGCTGGACGTGCTGCTCCCGCCCCCCGCGCCCGTCGTATCGACCTCGACCTCGCTCCCGCACGCCGCGACGGCGACCACGATTGCGCCTGCCGCGATTGCGCGTCCACAGGCGCCCACGATCTCGAACATGATGTCTCCTTCGTTCGCCCGCCCCGATCGAGCAGGCGCGCCCAGGGTGGCCACGCGGCGTCCGCCACGCACGTTAAAGCCGATTAAATTCTGCCCCACGCTCGGCGGCCCCGCCGCGGCGATTCCGGTTGGATCGACGAAGATTCGATGATAAACGTCCGCGAGACGCGTCAAGGCGCATCCATTTCCATGCCTCTCTTCCAGCACACGCCCCCCACCTTGCATCCCTCCGGCTGGGCCCTGCTTGCCGTCCTGCCTCCGGGGACCGAACGCCTCCCTGCTGAATTGCAGGCCGTCTTGCGATTCTGCCTCGCCCGCACCTTCCCGCTCGTGGAGCAGACCCGCGAGGGTCAATGGATCCTCGATGTCAGCCGCGAGGTCGAGCCCCGCTTCGGCGGCGCCGGCCATGATCTGCGCGTCGAGCCGGAGTTTCTCCTGCCCGTCCCGGGCTTTTGCTCTACCTTCGAGGTCGTCGTGGCCTCCGATCTCGACGCGTCGCCCGCGCGGATCTGGGAGCGGGTCGCCACCTTCGAGGGCGTCAATGACGAGCTCGGCCCGTGGCTGAAGATGAGCACGGCTCCCGGCACCTCGAACCGGCTCGACGAAGGCGTACCGCTCGGCAAATCGCTCTTTCGGAGCTGGCTCCTCCTCGGCGGCCTTCTGCCCGTCGAATACGACGACCTCTGTTTTTCGCGCCTCGAATCGGGCCGCGGCTTTCTCGAGACGTCCTCGATGGGGACGCAGCTCGCCTGGGTGCACGAGCGCACCCTCGAACCGGTCGGCTCCGGCGCCCGCGCGCGATTGACCGACCGTCTGCGCTTCACCCCGCGATGGGGTGCTCTCGGGCGACCTTCTCGGCTGCTCGTCACCGGGGTATTTACCCATCGCCACGCGCGCCTGCGTGCCCGCTTCGGCGGTGAACCGGCGCGGATTCCGGCCTGAACCGCGGCGCGGCGGCGACGCGCGATTCGCCCATTGACTCGGTTTGGAAGGTCGCGTACGTGCCTCGAACGAGGTTCGCGCACATGTCTCTTCGAGATCGGTTTTTCTCTCCCTCGGACGTCGTGGCGGACCTTCAATGGGTCCGGAAAAACCTCCTCGATCCTACGGCGCCCGAGGACATTCGCTCGCACGGACAGGTGACCAGCATCGACCTCGCGCGGCGCTGGTCGAACAGCGGGCGGCGGCCGGCCCGGGGCGGCATTTTCTGCCAGCGCATCTTCGGGCCCGTGAGCCGGTTTCGCTGCGCGTGCGGCGCGTTGTGCGGGGAGGAGCACGCGGGCGAGACGTGCGAGAAGTGCGGCGTCCTCTGCTCCACGCCCGTGCTGCGCGAGCGTCGTCATGGCCACGTGCTCGTGGCGGGTGTCCTGCACCCTGCGCTCGCGCCCCTCGTGGCCGACGTGCTGCGTTTGTCGGCCGATCAGGTTCGAGCGATCGCGCGCTGCGAAGCTTGGCTCGACGGCGACACCGTCCGCCCGGCCGAAGGCATGGATACGCACGAGAATGCCGACGCGACGGGCCCCTCCGCGCTGGAGGCGGCGCTCGTGCGCGCGGGGGCCGACCCGGCGCTCGTCGCGGAGGTCGTCACGAGCGCCATCCCGGTGCCGCCGCCGGGGATGCGTCCGTTTTACGCCGATCTCGGTCCGGCCATGATCGACCCGTGGATCGGCCCGCTCAACGAGGCCTGGCGCGCATTTGTGCTCGCGGCGCAGAGCCAGCGAAAGCTCGTCGAGCAATCGCCGCCGCCGATCCTTCTGATGAGCCAGCAGCGCACGGTGCAGGAGCTGTTCGAGGCCCTCGTGCAAGCGACCGTGGCCCCACCCGCGGCGACGCCCCCGTGGCCCGCGCCAAAGCCGATTTCGTCGCCCGTGCGCCTCGTGGGCGCGCCGGGCTGCTTGCCGGAGGATGTCAGGACCGACGTCGCGGGCCTCTTCTTCGTCGACGACGAGCAGCTCTTCGTGCAGCGGCCCCACGGATCGTGGCTCGTCACCACGCGCGGTGACGTGCTCGCGCACGTCCCCTCGTGTGGTCGAATCGCCACCAGCGTGCATGGCTCGCGCTTGCGCATGGCGCAGTGGATCCGAAACGCGTGGGATTGGTTTGGGAAGGACGAGTACTGGGACGCCGTCTCAGGCCGCGCGAGCGTGGCCGTGCTCGACCTCGATACGAGAGAATATCTCGATACCTATCCCGCGGACATGCCAGAGCGATTGCTCGAGCACGACCAGCCGGAGGACCTCGTGGTCGGCAGCGTCGCCGGCGACGGCGCATCGCAGGCGTCGCCCGTCCGACCTGCGCCTCTTCGATGGGGCGAGGATCGGCCCGCGGTGCTGGCGAGCACGCGCGACGGCCGCTTCGCCTGGGTGGGCGAGTGGGACAGCACGGCCGTCCTCGACCTGGACACGGGAATCCCGCAGCTCGACCCTGTCATGCAGTCCGATGCCCACGCGGACGACCTCGTTGTGCACGTGTCCCCCGATGGCCCCGATGTGCATGATGTAGCCGACGCCGGAGAAATGGCAACGGCGATGGGTTTGACCCCGCAGAATCGGTTTCGATTCCTCCACGCCACCGGGGTGGTCAGCGACGGCGAGAAGCCGCTCTGCCGGATCAACGCGATGATTCACGCGGCCGCATTCAGCCCCGCCGCCGATCGGATCGCCATCGCCACGGGTGATGACGAGATCGTCGTGATCTCCGTGGGCGACGCGCCTGCGATCCTCAGCCGATTCGCCGCGCCCGACGCGTCGCCTCCGTAGCGCTTCTCAGCGGTGCGCGAGGTACACGTCGATCACCGCGCCGCGCTGCTCGCGGCCGCCTTCCGCCATGAAGCGCAGCGAGGCGCGCTCGCCCTCGCAGTTTCCGCGCGCGTCGCAGAGCGGCACGAGCGTATTTGAAAGCTCGATCGACACGAGCCCGAACGACGAGACCGGAGCGAGCTCGGAAGCCTCGGAGACGCGATTGCCATTTCGATCGCTCCACACCTGGAGCTCGTTCCACGCCGCGTCCTCGGCCGAGACGCGGCCGTCGCCATTGGAGTCGAGCTCTGCGAGCGCCGCGAACCCGTTCTTCGCGCGCGCGCCGTTCGCGAGCACGGTGGCCGATCCGAAGAGCTCGCCGCCGTCATCGATAGCGCCATTGTGGTTCCGGTCGAGTGCGAGCCACGGCGTCGCGGCCGCCGGCCAGTCGGTCACGATGCTCTTTTCGCCGCCCGTGAGATCGAACGAGGCCGTCGCGTCCGCGGAGAAGACGACGGGGCCGCCGTCGAACGACAGCACGAGGGGCGTGGACGTGGTGGAGGACGAAAGCTCGCACGGGCCCCACGCGGGCTCCGCGCCCTCGGTATCCGGCACGATGCAGGTCTGCTGCCCGGGGGGCATGTTCACCGAATCGGGAATTTCGCATTCGCGCTGTTCGCCGATCGTGCAGGGATCCTCCTCGGCCGCCTTCGCGCCCTCGTCGCTGCCGCCGTCGTCGACGTCGACGGCGCACGCGGGCATGAGGCCCGCGGCCGCGAGGCCGACGAGCGAGACGAAGAGACGAGCGCGATGAGCCAGGGAAGCGACAAAGTGGGTCATGTTGGGTTCTCCGTCGTCTCTACATGGCAACGCTCGTGCCATGCATTTGCGCGACTCAAATTGCTGAATTTAGGATGCCTGTTCCCTGTTGAGCCAAATAGGAGGCCTGCATCGGCTCATTGTGGCACCTATGGCACATGTGGGCCGTGGGTTACATCGTCGGAGCCCTGAAGCATTGCGCGAAAATGATGAATCCACCGCAACGAGCCCTCCGCACGTGAAGCAAAGCGCGGTTTTTTCAGCCATGGCGGCGAATTCCGCTCGCTTGACGGAGCCCTCCCGAGCCGTTCTGCTCTCTCCATGCCGCAGCGTGCGCCGGAAGAGCCCACCGATTTCGATTTCCCTTCCCCGACGATCGATCGCCCCCGGCACGGCGTAAGCGAAACCGCGCAAGCCGTGGAGCCCGTCGATCCGGCGCGCGCCGCCCTCGAAGGCGTGGCCGAGGAGCACCGGTATGCGCCACGCAAGCTGCTCGGGCGCGGCGGAATGGGCGAGGTCCGGCTCTGCAAGGACGCGTGGATCGGGCGCGAGGTCGCCCGAAAGACGCTCCTTCCCGGGCGCGGGCGCGACGCACGCGAGCGCTTCCTGCGCGAGGCGCGCGTGCAGGGCCAGCTCGAACACCCCTCCATCGTCCCCGTCTACGACATCGGCGTGCGCGAGGGCGGCGAGGTATACTTCACCATGAAATGCCTGCGCGGACAGACGCTCCGGCAGGTCCTCAAAGACCTCGCCGCGGGCGACGAGCGCGCCCTCGCCACGTACACGCGCCACAAGCTGCTCGGCATTTTTACAGCGGTTTGCCTCGCTGTCGATTTCGCGCACGCCCGCGGCGTACTCCACCGCGACCTCAAGCCGGCCAACATCATGATCGGCGATTTCGGCGAGGTGTACGTGCTCGACTGGGGCATTGCCCGGGTGCGCGGCGCGCCCGAGCCGGAGCGCTCGCTCGACGTCGTCGCCGCGCCCGGCCTCGCCGCCACGCAGGACGGGCGCATCGTGGGCACGCTCGGGTACATGGCGCCCGAGCAAGCGCGCGGCAAACTCGATCTCGTCGACGTCCGTAGCGACGTCTATGCGCTCGGCGCCATTCTGTTCGAGATCCTCACGCTCGAACCCCTGCACCCGCGCTCGGAGGATCCGGTCGAGATGCTCCTCAGCATGGCCCGAGGCCTCGCCGGCAATCGCCCCTCCGAGCGGTGCCCCGGCCGCGACGTGCCGCCCGAGCTCGACGAGATCTGCGTGCGCGCGACGGCGCTCGATCCGGCGAACCGCCATCCGAGCGCGCGGGGCCTGCACGAGGCCGTCGAGCGTTATCTCGCCGGCGATCGCGACGTTGCGCTGCGCCGCGCGCTCGCGGACAAACACGCCGAGGCGGCCGGGCAGGCGGCGGCGCGCGCGCTCTCCGGCGCGGGCGACATGGGGGCGCGCAAGGAAGCGCTGCACGAGGCCGGGCGGGCGCTCGCGCTCGATCCGTCGAACGAGGCGGCCCTCACGGTCGTCGCGCGCGTGCTCAAGGAGCCGCCCCGCGAGGTGCCCGCGGTCGTTCGTGACAAACTCGACGACGAGGAGAACCGCGACCTCTTCGCGCGCCTGCTCTTCGTGGGGGCGGCGCAGGGCGTGGCATCGATGGCGTTTCTCGCGCTCGCCTTCGCGCGCGGCGCCGCGCTCCTCGGCCCGGTGCTCAGCTGCGTCGGCCTCATGCTCTTCGCGAGCGCGACCAAGTTCGTCATGTGGTGGCGACGCACGCTCGCCGCGCCTGCGTGGTACGGCAGCTTCGTGCTCACTGCGGTGGCGTGGATCGTGGCGGGCCGGTTGCTCGTCCCCCTCCTCATCACGCCGTTTTTCCTCGGCCTCAACACGATCGGCTTCGCGTTGCAGTCGAGCACGCCGCGCAGGCGGGTGCTCGTCGCGCTCGGCGTGCTGAGCATCGTCGCTTGCTTTCTGATCGAGCCGCTCGGCCTCGTTTCGCCGAGTTACGTGGTCCACGGCGACACCGTCGAGCTCCTCCTGCCCTGCGCGAAGCTCGGCTTTCACGACACGCTGATCGTCATGGCGGCGAGCTTGATCCTGGGCACGGGCGGCACCTCGTTGCTCGTCGGGCGCAGCCGCCTGGCGCAGCGCAAGGCGCAGGAGCAGGCGCGGGTGCTCACCTGGCAGCTCGAGGCCCTCCTGCCCGACCGCGCGCGCATCCTGGCGTTCGCCTCCGAGGACGCGGCCGCGGCGCGCCACGCGTGTGACGGGCGTCGGGCGGAGGCATAGATCTTCCACGCGCCGCGCACGTATCATCGAGCCCGATGCGCCCTTACGTGCTCCTTCTCGCCCTCGCGCCCGCGTGCACCCGCCCCCTCGACGAGCCCGTCACGCCGGCCAACGACAGCCAAGAAGCTCGGACGCCGCCGGCCGCGGCAAACCCCTCGGCCGCGCCGGGTCCCTCGACCGAAATCGATCCCCGGTTCGTCCCGCTCGTCGCCGCTGCGTTTCGCGATTACAAGGCCTGGGGTCGCGCCGACGACGAGCTGCGCTGGGCGCCCTGGCTCTGCCGCATGCCCGAGCCCGGCCGCGCGCGCATGAGCGGCGCGGAGGACGGCGGCCACGCGCGCAAGCTTTATTCGGTGTTCGTCAAGGAGCAGCACAGCTATCCGATGGTCCATACGGACGCGCCCGTGCCCCAGCCGGTGGGGCAGATCCTCGTCAAGGAGAGCTATCACCCCGAGCTTTTGGACAAGGCGAAGACCCCGGAAGACCTCTCCTACCTCCAGGAAAAAACCATGAAGGAGGACCATTTCAATCCGTATGCGCGGGTCGGCGATCGAATCTACGTGGCCTCGCGCCTCGCCGGGGCCTATGTCGTGCTCAAGGTCGCGCCGGGAACGCCGGGCACGGATACAGGGTGGGTCTATGGAACGGTGACACCCGAAGGGGAGGTGACGTCCGCAGGGCGCGTCGCGTCGTGCATGGGCTGTCACGTGAGCGCGCGCCACGAGCGCGTGTTCGGCCTGGGTCCCGCGAAAAAAGGCGATGAGTGAAGATTTTTCGTAGAATCGTCATTGGCGTATGAATGCGCACTCCTTCGCGCTTGACAGGCGATGGCGCCCGGCATAGCCGATCCCCATGAAATACGGGGCGTTGATCGTGACAAACGCGCTGGTCCTGCTCGTAACCGGCTGTGCAGGGATGCTGGGTGGCAGCGCCCGCTCCCCGGATCCGGATATGGCGAATGCCAGGCTCGCCGAGTTCGAGGCGGCCATGAGCGCCGCCGTGCCGGTGGATCTCCAGACCGAGGCCGACGTGAAGGCGCGCGGCGAGGCGAGAAAGAAGCTCTGGGCGTGCGGTGGTGACGTCCCTCCGGGTGAGATGCACGCCTGGAAGACGTTCGCCCGCGATTCTTCCGAGGCGAAGCTCGCCACCTCGAAAGGCGAGCTTTCGGCCGCCGAGATGCGGGCACAGTGCGAGCGGAAGTTCGTCGAATTCGAATCGGCGAGCGTCACCGCTTGTGGCGTTCGACAGGTCTCGGTCGAGAGCCGCGCCACGCCGGCGGGCTGGACCGACCCGACGATCTCGCAGCCGAAGCGTGGATGGTATTTTACGTCGTGCCCCGAGGCGCCCGCAGCCAAGGGCCCCAAGGAAGTCGAAGCGATTCGACCGCAGATTTTGAGCGCTTGCGGCGAAGGCACCGGCGCCCTCTTCATGCCCGCGCAGTGGGGCACGTCTTCCGATGCGAACAAACGCGTCGTGATCGTGGAGTGTCGACGGGAGCGCGGCGCATTCAGCGACTGGCGTGGCGGCGATCCGTCGCTGAAGTAGGGCGAGGGGCGGTGGTCGTGCGCTCTCCTCGCGCCCATGCGTGCGGCGCGCGGGAGAACGCAGGCTCGCGCGGCGCCCTCGATGAGCAGCGCGGGCGCCCTGCACGATCCCGGCGAGGCGCGCCGTGCGCTGGTCCAATGCGGAGCGCTGACGCCGTACTGCCGCTATCACAACGACTGGGGCGAGCCCGACCCGTGCGCCAGCTCTTCCAGAAAACGAGCTGGAATGAGGCGCGGCGGACACGCTTCCCCCGCCCGGTGCGCATCGATGAGGTCCTTGCCCGCGCAGAGGACCTCCCTGACGTCGAAGCCGAGGTGCTCCACGCCCTCCGCCATGCCGAGCGGCCTCGGCCAATTGCAATGGGCGAGCACGTAAACGTCCTCGCCGGCCTTCACCTTCGCGCGCCGGAGCCCCGCGAGCAGCGGCGGGACGAGGTTGTCGTCCATCACGAAAATCGCGTCGGGCCGGCTCCTTCGATCGAACATCAGCTCGGTCAAGCGCTCGCACCCAATGGGCGCCGCGTGCAACGTGAGCACCCGATCGGCCGGAACGCCGAACCCCTCCAGGCACTCCTGGGCCGCGGCGAGCTTCGGCGCGTGAGGCGACATCACGGCGAGCCGCCGCCCTTTCTCGAGCAAGCGAGCCGATGCGCGTTCGATGAGCCCCGCAAAGTCGAGCGTGACCAGGTTTGCGTGCGGCAATGACGCCCCGATCGCGACGCGGGGCAACCCGGGCTTCTGCAGCACCGGGAGCAGATGGATCATCGCGGAGTTGACGAGCAGGAGCCCCGCCGCCGACCCGCGCGCCTCGAAGTCGCAGAGCTGCCGGTACTCGGGGTTGTTGGCGCGGCCGTCCACGCCCACGAGCGGGGTCACCTGACCGGAAATCCCGCTCTCGCCCCGCTCGATGATCTCGTGGGTGATGGCAAGGAAATGGGACCACTCGTTCGAGCCAGGCTGCTCGCTCGTGACCCAGACGTAGCGGTCGTGATGCGGGAATCGCTGCGTCACGAAGACCTTGCGCTGGCCCTTGACCGTGAGGAGACCTTCCTCCCGGAGCGTGTCGAGCACGCGCACGACGGTCGGCCGCGTGATGCCGAACTGCTCCATCAACGCGTCGTATGTCGGCAGCCGCGAGCCGGGCGCGTACCGCCCTGCCAGGATCTGCTCTTTGAGCAGTCGCGCGATGGCTTCGACTTTCCGCGCAGGCATGGTCCGACGCGGAGACTATCACGGCGGATATCCCACGGGGCAAGGTGCTCGTGTAACCACGTTGCCCGTACTGCGCGGGCGACGTCGACCGTGAGCGTCGTGATCGTATCGAACGTGGCCAAGGGAGGCGGGGCAGGGCGACCGCGTTTCACGATCGCCCTCGTTCAGCGTCCTACCAAAGGTTCACTTGCAGCACAGCGTGCCGGCCGTGAGGTTCCCGGCGCAACCACCGAAGTAGCGATTCGTGTTGTTACCGTCGTAGCCGCAATTGGTCCAGTTGCACTGGTTGTTCAGTGGGTCGTAGCCGGTGCTGGTCGGCGCGCAGACCCGCATCGGGCTCGAGCAGGTCGTCCCGGAGCTCGTGGAGACCGAGCAGCTGCCATTCGTGCCCGAGTACCGGAGGTTGTCGTCGGTCCAGTAGTGATACGTCGGCGCGTTCGTCGTGACGGGCGCGTCGAAGTTTCGTTCGACGTATTCATCGGCGCTGCAGACGTGCCAGCCGTCCTTGCACAGGTTGGCGCGATTCGCCCACGTGACGGTGCCCGCGCAGCCGACCATGCTCGACGTGAATGCCTGCTCGCCTTGAACCGCAGACGTCGCGGCGCATCCGCCGCCGTCCTCGCGAATGGTTCTCGTGATCGATTGCCAGCCCCCGCTCACGAGCGGGCGGCTCAGCGTGAAGCTCTCCACGCGCTCGGGATGGGCCGCGTGCACGGCGAGGCTGGCCAGCGTGAGGGGAGCGCCATTCACGTGCGTCAGCTTGTCGCCGGCCAAGATCCCCGCCTTGTAGGCGAGCGACGACGCGTGAACGTCCGTGAATGTGAACACGTCGGCGCCCGTGACGTCCTGCGTTACGCTCATACCCACGCGCGAAGAGTATACATCGCTGATCAGCAGCGCGGGGTCACTCAGAAGCTCGTCGTGGATCGTCCGTGGGAGCGTCACCGTGTTCGTGGTCGAGCTGAGGGCGACGCCGGTCGTATCGGCGGCGAAGTCGCCGCAGACCATCGTGTCGAGGCTGGTGGTGAGGGTGATCAGGCAGCTTGTGGGCTCGATCGTCCCGCTCACCGCGTGCGTGCTCAGGTAGGTCGCGGCTTCGCTCGCGCAATTGTACGTGCTCGGGGGGTCTTCCGTGAAGACGTCGACGATCTTCTCCTGAGCCCATTCACAGGAGTTCCAGTAGGCGTTTTTGATGGAAGCGTCGCAAGCCGCCCGTATATCCGGGCCGACGTCGATCACCTCGCCGGTCACCGGATCATTTTGGAGGTCCTCGATATGACCGCGGGTATTCTGGTACCCCAGGGCCAGCGCGTGCTCGGTGAGGATCCCCATTCCATAGGCGCTGTACTTGGTTTGATCACATTGTTCGGTGCCCGTGATCGGGCAATTCGCATCCACGTGCACCGAACCGAGGTGGTGCTCTTGGAAGAAGTCACCGCCCAGGCCGTGTGTCAACTCGTGCATGAGTTTGTGCGCGGGACCGAACATGCTGCTTCCGGCGGCGAACTTCGGGGTAAGGATGAGCTTCTTGTTGGCCTTGTTCGCGGCGTTGTAGCTGGCGTCGGAATCGAAATCGATACGCATGCCGCTCAGGCGCTCGAGGACGAACTGATAGTGCCGCTCGTTGCGGAACGACCCTTCCGAGCCGACGATGACGGGGTAAGGCATGTCCGGAATCTCGGGGATGTCATCGATCAGACCCAGGTAAAAGCTCGTGCTATTATGGGTCGACGAGTAACACAGGTCGGAGGTGTCCACATGCCCGAGGCTCGGCGGCAGGACGAGGCTGGTCTCGGGATCGGCGGTGGTACCGACCTCGCGAGCCATCGGCCCATAGAAGAGCTGCTGCAACGCCGTGAGGAACGCGTTCTTGACCGCTGTCGTACCATAGTTCGGCGTCCCCTCGACGATATCCGCGACGACGGCCTCCATCTCGTCGAGGCAATATTGATTGATCGCGAAGCAATTGTCGACCGTGCAATCCTTCGTGAGGCTGTTGATGGCCCAGAGCTGGGGCATCGAGCAATACGCATCCAGGCTGTAGTAGTGTCTGTCGGGAGTTTCAGCGTCGCAGTAGATGCCGTCGGGTCCGGCCCCCTCCTGGACAGACCCATCGGGGCACCCCGTCATACACGACAGGGCAGCCATGATGAGACCGATTCTGAAGTGGAATCTGGTATTCATGCCGGGACATACAGCAAGGCACGTGCCGGCGCGTGGTGGCGTGGCGGGGCCTCCGTCTCGGTGTCGCTCGTGCGTGCGCGCGAGGCTCGGATCCAGAGTCTTCGGGGAGGGCCGGTACATGCGCGTCACAGAGGGTGTAACGGCCACGTGACAACGTATCAGGCGCGTGACACCGCGCGCGTTCTGCCTGACGCATATCGAGATTTCGCGGGGAGCGCTGGAACGAATCAGTGCGTATTCTCGACCTGCACCCGCCGAACATCCTCGATTCGCTCGAGCCGCTCGATCAGGTCGCTCACGCGGAGCGCCGGGGGAAAACCCACGTCGAAGGCGAGCGTGATCCTCCGTTTCTCGTCGAGGCGCCGCTCGTATTCGATGTTGAATACGACGCCACCGAGCTGCTTGAGGAGCGCCTCCACGTTGTCGAGTTGCTTGGAGTCCTCGGCGAGGACCACCGCGATGCGCCTCCGGACGAGCGCGTTGCTTTTGCCCTCGAGCCGCCGCACGACCGTCTGCACCACGACACCCATGGCCGTCACGATCGCGGCTTCGAGCAGCATGCCCGCGCCTGCGCAGAGACCTATCGCGGTCACGAGCCACAGGCCCGCCGCGGTCGTGAGCCCCTGGATCGTCCACCCGGTCCGCAGAATGGCGCCTCCCGCCAGAAACCCGATTCCGGACACGACGGACGCCGCGATGCGTGAGCCGTCGACCTCGACGAGCTCGCCCTCCCCATACCCTTGGAAGTAAACGAAGTGGGCGGACACGACCATGAACGTGGCCGATGCCATCGCGACGAGGAGGTGGGTTCGCAGGCCCGCGCGCTTGCCATGCCGGTCGCGTTCGTACCCGATGACGCCGCCGAGCGCCGTGGCCACGGCGATGCGTGTGATCATCTGAACGTGGGAGATCATCGCCTCGACTCCCTGACAATCGGCCCCGCGCCCGACGCGCTGGGCGCAGTCGTGACCGGTGTGGATGGCTGCAACGCACACCCATTGTGCACGGGTGAAGCGGCGGCGCAAGCCTCGGAAGCGGAGGCGTCGTGCCTCCGGGTTGCACCCCTCGGGTGGCGCTGGTAAAACCCGCGCTCTTCGGTGGCGATGCACGATCCAGACTCCTCACGACGCACGCCCGTCGCGCTCGACGTCGCGCTCGCATGCGTGGCGGTCCTCGGGCTCGCGTGGGTTCCATTCTTCTGCTGGACCGTCTCGCTCGAGAAGGACTGGGCTCGAACGGCGGGGGCGCGAGCCGTGTCAGCCCCGTCTGCGATCTCGACGACGCCGCAGAGCGAGGCCGTCACGCCCGAGCACGAGCAGGCGGGCGCGCTCGTATTGGGATCGCCCGGGCCCGTGGCGGCGCAAGGGGCCCTCGACGACGTTTTTCTCGACGAAATCGACGACGTGCTCGGCAGTTGTTTGCCCGACGACGACCAGCGCGACGGAGCCACGATTCGGCTGGTGGCCGATGGAAAGGAAGCCGCCGATGGCGGCCGCGACACGCATATCCTCGCGCTCGAGTATCGACCGCCCGCCGGCGAGCCGGCTCGGTTCTACGAGTTCGTAGGGCTCGACGCGCGCGGGTTTTATGACGCGACGGGGACGCGCGCTTGCTCCACCGGCTGGCGTTCGCCCCTCGCCAAGCTGCGCCGGACGTCCCCTTTCAACCCGCGCCGCATGCACCCGATCCTGCGCCGGCCGATGCCGCACCAGGGGACCGACTTTGGCGCGCCCCAGGGGACGCCCGTCTATGCGTCGTATCGAGGCACCGTGAACTTCGTCGGCCCGCACGGGGCGCATGGCAACTGGGTCGCCATTCTGCACCCGGATGGGACCGAGACCGGTTATGCCCATCTCTCCAGGTTCGCGCCAGGGCTCCAGGTGGGCGATCAAGTGCGCGCCCACCAGCTCATCGGGTATGTCGGGAGCACGGGGCGCTCCACGGGCCCCCATCTGCACTTCAGCGCGCGCGCCAAGGAGACCTATTTCGACGCGGAGACCCTCCTCCGCCCGCCCGTCGCGCCCGTTCCCGAAACCGAGCGATACGCCTTCCTGAAGGCGAAGGCCGAGCTCGATCAGCGGCTCGACGCCATGCCGCCGCTCATGGCGCACTGATTCGCGGCGAGCGGGAGGTCACGACGTCCGCGACGTTCGCCCGAACGCGGACGATAAAGACAAGGCGCTTGGCGCCGCGTGGTCGTTCGTGTAATCCCACTCGCCGTGGCCTCGTTGCTCCTCTGCGTGCTGCTCGCGTTCGCCGCATTCGCTGCGCTCGGCGTCGCGCTCCGCGCAGAACCCGAGGGCCGCGCCGAGCTTGGCCTGCTCGCCTCCACGGTCTTTTTCGGATTGATCATCGTCCCCGTCTTCGCGCTCGGGTACACGAACCGATTGACGCCCGGCGCGCTCGCGCCGCTCTCGTTCGTCGTGTCGGCGGCGACCTTCGCGGTCTCGGCTCGTGGGCGCGCGCCCCGCGCGTTCGTGCGTGAAATCGCGCGCGCTGGCGTCTCGCTCGCGCGGCTGCCCTGGGACGGGCTCGTGCTCGCGTGGCGCGCGCAGAGCTCCGTGGTGATTGGCCTCGTCGCCTGCGCGTTCGCCGTCGTCGCGTCCACGTGGATCACCTACCTCGCGCCCTCCGAGTCGTGGGACAGCTTCTTTTATCACGAGCCGATGATCGGGTTCGCCCTCCAGAACCACGGGTTCCAGATGGTCGACCTGCCGCGCACCCTCGTCGTCCAGGCCACCAATGGATACCCCCGCGGGGCCGAGGCGTTCGCGCTCTTTTTCGTGGCTTTTACCGGAAAAACCTTTGTCGAGATTGGCAACACGATGGCCGCGCCGGCCCTCGCGCTCGGCGTTTTTCTCCTCGCGCGCCGACATGCCCCCGATCCCGTGGCTTGCATGGGCTGGGCTGCGGTCGTGCTCTTGATGCCCGCCACGACGAGCCAGCTCCGGACGTCGATGATCGATATCGTCGTCGGGGCCTTCTTGCTCGCCGCCCTCCATTTCGCGACGCGGCCCGCGCCGCGCATGCGCGACGCCGTGATCACGGCCGGTTGCCTCGCGCTCGTGCTCGCCTCGAAGAGCGCCTCGCTCCTCTGGGCGCCGCCCATGGCCCTCGTCGCCGGCGTGAGCCTCCTCGGTCGCCACGCGAAGGCGCGCCCGCGCGCGACAGGGCTCATCGTCGTATCGAGCTTGGTGGTGCTCACGGGGGCCGCCGCGCTCACGTTCGGCCGCAACTGGCTCGCTTTCGGCAATCCGCTCTGGCCGGTCGATTACGACGTCGCGCGGCTCGGCGTTCATTTCCGCGGCGTCGGGACCCTCGCGCAGCTCAGCCTGGAGCCGCCGCTCGCGACGATCGCGCGCATCAAGTATCACCACCCCACGGGCGGCGTCGCGGACATCATCGCGCGGGATTACGGGTATGCCATCCCCTGGGTCGTCGTCCCGCTCGCCTCGATCGCGGCGCTCGTCGCGGCGTTCACCGCCGTCCGCGCGCGCTTATCGAAAAAGCCCGACGTCGGCGCCGAGCGCGTGCTCGTCCTCGTGGCCCTCGGCGCCGTGTTCCTCCGCGTCACCCCGAACCTCAACATTGCCCGGTTCAACATTCACGTTGTCGCGCTCGCCGTCGCGTGCATCGCGTGGCTCGCAGGGCGCGCCTCGAAATCCGCGCGGCTGCACGAGGCCGCCGTCGCCTCGGCGCTCGTCCTCTCGCTCGTCCCGTGGGCCTGGTACGCGTGGTTCTTCGGCCTCGAGCCCATGCCCGAAAAGCTCTCCGCGCTCGTCCGCATGTCGCCGGCGGAGCGCGCGAGCGCATACTCGGGCGGGTATCATTTGCCGCCGATCGTCGCGCAGCAACGCGAGCGCGAGCTCGGTCCGGGCAGCCTCGTCGTGTTCACCGACGACTCCGCGTTTCTTGGCGTCTACTGGAACGACGCGATGTCGAACCACCTGAAATACGTGCGCTGGGAGGGGCGTGACCCCTTTCTCGCGCGGCTCGCGGAGCTCCACCCCACGTGGGTCGTCGTCGGCGCGAAGAGCCAGGCGAGGGCGGCGATCGAGTCCCGAAACGGAGAATGGGAGCTCGTCGGTGGGGGGGTTCGTCAGGACAATACGGTGGTGTTTCGGCGCCGGGGTGGGTGAGTGCGGCTCCAGACAGGCCGGCGGCGGCCGAGGGGGCCACCAGGCTCGGGCTCGAACCGTCCGCGGCGCGCGCAGGGCGTAAGCCGGGTGAGCGTCACGGAGGTAGGTGCAGGTAGGTATCAATCATTTCGGCCACTTGGAGCACAGTTCAAAAAAGTCGACCGCCGTGTCGATCTCGTGACCCCTCGATCGTCGTGAAGACAGAGCCAGGGCTTCACGCCCGGTCCAGGGAGAAGAGACATGAACATGAAGCGCATCTCGATGGCCGTGTGTCTGTTCGTCGCTGCATGCGGTGGAGAGGACGGAGGGCCCGCCGCAGAGCCGACCGCCTACGCGGACATGAGCTTCGAAGAGCGCGTCGTCTTCATGAACGACGTCGTGCTGCCCGAGATGAAGGAGGTCTTCGTCGCGTTCGACCCCAAATTCGAGGCCATGAGCTGCGCGACCTGCCACGGGAACGGCGCGACCGACGGCACCTACACGATGCCGAGCCCGCAGATCCCCGTATTGCCCGGCACGGAGGAGGCGTTCCTCGAATACGTCAAGGATCCAGAAGCCGCGCGATGGAGCCAGTTCATGCTCGACAAGGTCTCGCCGCGGATGGCCGAGCTGCTCCAAGTCGCGGTGTTCGACCACGAGACCAACCCGAACGGGTTCTCGTGCCACAATTGTCATACGCTGGAGGGTGTCCCCGGCGGTACCCCCTGAGGAAACCAAGCTAACGCTCGGGGAGCGTGAAATGGAACGGGAACGTACGAGTGACCCGCTGGCGACGGCCATTGCGCTCGACGGGCTCGAATCGGCTCGCTTCGAGCGCGCGGACGACCTCCTGCTCCATGTAAGGCAGGGTCTTGAAGACGCGACACCCCTCGGCCGCTCCCTCTTCGGTGATCGTGCAACGCACGACCATCATGCCCTCCACCTGATTGCAGAGCGCCTGCGGCGAAAGGCGGATTTCGGGGCCTGATATCTTGCGGGGCGGCGGATCGATTGCGTAGTCGAAGGGCGGGTTGCGCGCCCATGGCGGCGTTTGCACGAGCTCGGGCGGAATGCGC
The DNA here is from genome assembly GCF_029946515.1 of Polyangium sp. 6x1. Taxonomy (GTDB): domain Bacteria; phylum Myxococcota_A; class Polyangia; order Polyangiales; family Polyangiaceae; genus Polyangium. The sequence goes on along the minus strand of NZ_JARZHH010000001.1, from coordinate 341,325 downwards.
TTCGCCCACGCGAATTCGTACTCGACGGCGATCGGGGCTCCGTTCGATTCGGCCGGCTTGAACGGCTGGTGGGCGAGCGCAGAAAGGGCAGCCTCGCTCATGTACGGGAGGGTCTCCAGCAAGATACAATCCGTGGCCTGCCCCTGCGTCGTGACGATGCAACGGGCGCGAATGCGGTTTCCCTGCGATGGTCTCGCGATGTCCTCCGGCGTGAGCGAGAACATGTCGCTCTCGCCCTCGATCGGCGGCGCCACGGCCGGCTCCGGGCGCTTCATGCCTTCCGTGTAAGGCACGACGCCCGGGGGAAGGGGGTCCGTGAGGCAGCGCTCGCGGCGCACCGGGTCAGGACTTGCCACGGGCGCGGATGGCTTGGACGTGGATGTGGCGGGCACGGGAGGCGCGGCCTTGGGGGTCTCGGAGGGCGCGGCTCCCTCCTTCGGCGCGCACGCGGCGACGCTCGCCACGAACCATGCCGCTGCGATCCATCGATTCATGAGTTCACGCATCTCTGACCGGTTCGATCAACCGGCAGGGTCCCCCGGCGCTTACACGTCAGGCTGCGCTTTCGGCGACGGGGTTCGTCGGGCGGCTGTGGGGGATGTGAATCGTCCGCGCGGGGGTGGGATAGGACGGGGAATTCTGCAAGGCTCCGGGGCGGGGCAGGGGGCAGGGAACAGCCTCCACCCCACCACTCCCTATCCCCGAATCGCCATCACGGGCAGGCCGAGCCCACTTCGTTCGCCGGCCCGACCTCGCCAATCTGCGCCTCGTACATGTCGAACCCGAGGCCCATCGAGATGCCGTCGCAGGTCTTGGTCGGATCCTGCGTGCCGTCGGTCATGATGTCCGACGCCTGCCGGACCTGCGTCACGAGGCCATCGAACAGCGTATTGCCGCAGAGCCCCATCAGGTCGCCGACCTTCTTGATCTCGGCCACGAACTCCTCGGTATTGAGCACGCCGCCGATCATGCCGCTCGTCGCGCTCTTGCGATCGTCCGCGAGCGTCATCTTCATCTGCGCCGAATACAAGGTCAGCTTGATCGACGTGCTCTTCGTCTGCGTACGCACCGGGACCGAGAGGATCACCTGCACGTTCTTGCCCGAGTCATACAGCGTGCCCGTCACCGAGCTGGCCGGGAAGTGGATCGTCGACGATTGCGGATCCATGGGATCGCTGAGGAGACCGGGCTCGATCGGCCACTTGTCCGTCCCGTCGAACTTGGGCGCCCCGCCGAGCGTCGTCCCGCCGAAGAGCTTGCTCAGAAGCACGGGGGCGTCCCCCGTCGCAGGCAGGCACTCCGCCTTGAGCAGCGCGGTGAAATTGCCGTTCTGGATGCCCGTGTTGACGTCCGTCACCCATTTCGGATAGATGGAGAGGATCGTCGGCAGGAGGTTTCTCCCGAACGAGTTGTCGATGCCCTCCTCGCCGTCGGGGTATGCCGTCCCCGCCGAACCACCCGCGTTCGGCTTGCACAGGTCGTCCGAATTGCCGGCCGACACCTTGCCGTCGACGTCGAAGCCGAACTTCTTCCACTCGCCGCTGTTGCCCTCGCCGAAGAAGAGCTCGCGGACGGCGAATACGGTGCCCTCGTGCGTCGGGCAAACCGCCCCGCCGCCGGCGCCGCCAGTGCCGCTGCTGCTGCTGCTGCTCGAGGAGCTCGAGGAGGAGCCGCCGCCCTGTCCGCCGGTGCCGCCCGCGCCGCCGGCGTTCACGTTGTTCTCGCCTTCGCCACCACAACCCATGGCCATGGCGGCCACGGCGGTCACGAGCGCGAAGGCCAAAGAGATGCGATCACGTCCAAGCATATCGTCCTACACTTCTTGGGTTAAGGTTAAGGCTCGCTGTTGCTTCAGTTGAGCACGGAATTGCAGCCGAAAAGAACGTTGACCTTCGCGGTGCTGTCCGCCTGCACCGTGGTGCAAGACGCAGGGCAGAGGAGGATCTTCGTGGGACCGGCGTTGCTGTCGTAGTACCAACCAGGCAGGTCCTTGCAGTCGGCGAGATCGTCGGCGCGGGGCAGGATCTTCGGCGTACCCACGCCTTTCGGCATATAGGTGAAGTTGACCTCGCCCGGCACGAGCTCCATGCCGTTCGGCGGCGGCGGGATCTCGAAATCGCACCCGAGCGCCTCCTGGCGAATCTCGGCCATCTTCGCGGCGAACTGGCTGATGTCCTGCGTGATGTCGTAGGCCGCCCCCGTCCCGCCCGCGGCCGCGATCTTGTTGAGGGTCATGATCTGCGAGCCGTTCACGCCGATGACGTAGGTACGAACCCCGTTGTAGCCGCGCGCGTTCTCGGCCTGATTCGCGATGTCTTGGACCGTCTTCGGCTCGCAGCCGAGGGGCTCGCCGTCCGTGGCGAGGACGACGACGACCTTGTGCGTCGGGTGTGTGTCCTGGTACGCGGTCGCCGCGGAGAGCGCCCCCGTGAGCGCCCCGTACGTGGGTGTGCCGACCCCCGTGGCGTCGGCGGGCATGGAGTTCGTCAAGGCAAACGCGTTCGTCGGCAGCGCGTCGATGGGCACGTCGAGGAGCGCGTAGTGCGTGGGGTTGCAGTCGTACGGCTCGCTCGTCGGGAAGTAGACGAGGCCGGCGCCGATGCCGAGCGACGCCGGATCGTTGAAGAACGTCGACAAGGCCGCCTTGGTCCCGTTCCACTTCGCGCCCGACATGCTGCCCGACTGGTCGATCAGGAAGATGATGTCGAGCGGGATGCGGCGGGCTTCTGCGCTCGTCGAGACGCACGCGCCGGAGTCGTCCCCGCCGGTGCCCCCGTCGAAATCGATGAGACCCCCGGCGCCTCCCGCGCCGTCCCCTCCGGCGCCTCCCGCGCCGCCTTCCCCGGAGGACGAGCTCGAGCTCGTGCTGTTCGTCCCCTCCGTGGTGTTCCCAGTGCTGGACGTGGCGCAGCCCCCCCATGCGGCGGCGAGGCTGACCAGGGTGATTGATACGAAAGCAAGTCGTTGGATGTTTGCAGGGCGGCTCATGGGCAGCTCCTCATTGGATGAAGAAATCGTCGATGTAAGCCCCGGGGTGGTTCGTACCGTTATCGCTCTGGAAGCCGAACCGCAGGCGGATGATCTGACCCGCGTACGCCGAGAGATCGGCCTGGAAGAGCTGCCAGCCGAACGCGCTCTGGTTACCACCCCACGCGGGCTCGCCCGCGATCGTCAGCGGGTAGACGGGCACGACGCTGTTCAGGACCGAGTAGCTCATCCCCCCGTCGGTGCTGACCTTCAGGTTGACGCCATCCCATGTCGAACCCTCGGTATGGAGCCACATCCGGAACGTGAGCTTCGGGCTCGCCGCGCCGGTCAGATCGATGTCGGGGGAGGTGGCGGTCGTCCCCGCCCAGGTCTGCAAGATGCTGTAATTGGCGGCGATCTGCGTGGCGAGGCACTGCGTCCCCAGGTATGCGGCCGCGGGGCCCACGTTCATGGGGACGCCGCATTGCCAATCGCCGGTCAGCGTCCAGCCGTTCGGGCACTCGCCCTCGAAGCTCGTGTAGTACGCGTTCGGCTTGACGGTGAAGATGAACGTCTTCTCCGCGTAATTCGAGGGCAACAGGTTCTCGTGGACCTTCACGGTGACGCTCACCGGCCCCGACTCCGCCGCCGTAGGCGCGCCATAGAGCCGGCCGGTCGAATCGATGTTCAGCCAGCCCGTGTTCAGACCGCCGGGCTTGATGCTCCACACCACGTCGTTCGATCCGCCGATTTTGGTGATCTGCGTCGAGTAATCCATCCCGGCATACACGTCCGTGAGCGGCGACGTCGTGGTGATGTACATCGGGATCTGCGGCGGCTCGGCGACGACGACCTCGTCGACATAGACGCCCGGGTAGACCCCGGCGCCGTCGCTGCGGAAGGCGAAGCGCAGGATGATCGACTGCCCGGCATAGGCGCTCAGGTCGGCCGAGTAATTCTGCCAGCCTGCCACCGAGTGATTCCCGCCCCATGCTTGTTGGCTGAGGATGTTCAGGCTGTAGGCCGGGGTCACTGTCGTGACCAGCGAGAAGCTCTGCCCGCCGTCTTTGCTGACTCTCAGATTCCAGCCGTCGAAGGTGCCACCCTCGGTGTGGTCCCACGCCCAGAAGGAAAGCGTCGGCTTCGTGGCGCCGGTCAGGTTGATGGTCGGCGAGTCCGCGACGGCGCTGCTGAAGAGCTGGTTGACGTGGTAGAGGTCGTCGATCTGCGTGCCGATGCAGTTCGTGCCGATGTGGGCCGCGGCCGGACCCACGTTCTCGGGCTTCCCGCATTCCCAGTCGCCGCCGAGGGTCCAGCCGCTCGGGCAGGTTTCGAAGCCCTCGTGGAGGTACGTCGAGCAGCTCGAGACCGGGACGCCGGCCCCGCAAACGCCGGCCATGCATTGGTTTTCCGTGGTGCAGGCGTTGTAGTCGTTGCAGTCGCTGCCATCGTCCGCCAGCGACGGGATGCACACGCCTTTCACGTCGCACGCGCCCACCTGGCACTCGGCGACGCCCTCCGCGCAGCTCGTCCCGACCGGCGCGGGCCTCGGGGCGCAGAGGCCGTTCGCGGGGTTGCACTCGCCGCGCTGGCACCCGACGTCGAGCGCCGTGCAATCCACGGGGACGCCGCCGACGCATTGCCCGGCCGAGCACTTCCGGTTGACGTTACAAAGGTCGCCGGTGAGCACGCACGGGGCGTCGTCCTTCGTGGGGTCGGGTTTTCCGATGCACTTGCCCGTGGCGGAATCACACGAGACCGTGTTGCACTCGGCCTGCGGGGAGAAGCCGCAGGGCTTGGGCTCGCCGATGCACTCGCCGAGCTTGCATACGCCGTTGATCTGGCAGAGGTCGGTCGGCGTGCACTCCGTCCCGTCGTTGACCGGCGCGACGTCGCAGGACTTCGAGCCCTCGTAGCAAATGACCGACGAACAGGGAGAGGGGTTGATCCCGCAGTGGTTCGTGGGGCCGCCGACGCAGGTGCCCTCGCCGTCGCAGGTGTCGTTCGCCGTGCAGAACTTCCCGTCGTCGCACGCGGTCCCCTGTGGTGCGGCGATCACGACGCAGGTGTTCAGCGGGCCGATCACCTGCCCCGTGTTGCACACGGCGATCGCGCACTGCGGTGTCTCGAACTTCGAACAGTCCACGCCGCAGGGCCCGAGATCACTGCCGCCCGTGCCGCTGCTGCTGCTGCTGCTGGTGCCAGCGTCTTCCCCGACAGGGAACTCGCCTCCCACTTCGCAGCCTGCGACGGTCCAGAGCACCGGGACGAAGAGAAAAGCCGGAAGAAAGCTTCTGATGCAACCGAGCATAACGTCGTCATCCATGTACCACACCTTGAACCCATGCGGGTACAGGGAGCAGGGCCGATTTTTGCCATGCTCCGCGTCTCCGAACCCTGAGCAATGATCAGTACTTGATTTTTTGACGGACTTGTGCTTTCGGGTTGCCGCCGGCGCGTGGAGCGCCGGGGCCGCGACCCAACGGCGGGCGCGCGCCGGCGGGGCCGTGAGCTCGGAAGGGGGTTGCGGTCGACGCACCCCTCGGGCGGCAGGAGGTGGATCGCCCTCCTCGCGCTTCGATCGAAAATCGAGAATGTGACGCCCGTCGAAACGTGCGGATGCGAGGCGTGGTGGAGCCAGAAGCCGAATGGATCTCGGCGCATGGCGCCGGCCAGGAGGGAGACGAGTCGGTGGCCGTCGCCGAGGCGTCGTCGACGGCGTGGAGGATGCCGACGAGGAACGGCGCCAGGACACGCGAGGAGGCCTGCATGGGGGCACGTGCTTGGCGTGGGGTGTTCTGGGGTGGATGAGACAACCTTCCACCCCACCGGCCAACGTCAGCGGCCCCCGCTTGGGCAGCGAGAAAGTCTGGAACCTCGTCCCCGACGTCGTGTATCTTCCGCCGCCATCTCACGGGAACAGGTCCTCATGAAACGTTTTTCCCTCGTGCTCCTCGCGCTCCTCGGCGCGGCTTGCAGCGGCATCCTCCCGCAGCCCCAGCAGCCTTATAAATTCACCGCTGCCTCGGGAGACGGCGACCCTGTGGACGTCGTCGCCCGGCAACTGGCGAGCGAGGGGTACGCGCCTGACACCGTCGACAAAGAGCTCGGAATCCTGCATACGCAGTGGCAAGATACCGGCTTGAACTATGGGCGCGTGCAGGACACCACGGCCACGCTCGTCCGGCGTTTCACGGTCACGATCGCCCGCGGCGCGAATGGAAGCGACATCCTCGTTCGTGCCGACCTCCAGCGCTGCCCCAAGGGCCGCTTCACCATCGATAGCACCGGCGTCCGTGGTCCGTGCGTCACCACGGACGAGCACTACCAGAGGAATCAGAAGGAGCTCGACGGGCTCGGCGTTCGCCTACGGACGGCGTTGAACGGCAAGTAGCGACAGGCGTGAGCCTGCTAGAGGATCGGCGGGCAGATCCAGACCTGCGTGCCGCAGATCGCCGTGCACTTGCAATACCCGATATCGCATTTCAAGCCGACCGGGAATTCGGTGCACGTGGACCCGTTTCTGACCTGGCCCAGGTCGGGGCATGGCCCAGGGCCGGTCGAGCACTGCCACGTTTGCAGCGTGCTTTCGCACAGGCACGGCACGGGGCCTCCCCCGGCTACCGGGTTGCACATGCAGGTGAGCGGGGACGATGATTCGCACGGGTCCCCGCACGTCGGGCGCGCCTCGGGGCACAGGGCAAACTCTCGGGGCTGGCAGTCGTACACGCCGCTCGCGTTGCACACGCAATCGCGAAAGCACGCGAGGGGGGCGATGAACGAACTCATTTCGCACTTCGTCCCGGGCTCGCACGGGAGCCCGGGCTCACAAGGGGACGGACAAGCGCCCGTCGTGAGAACACACCCCGGCGCTTTGCAGCAGTAATTCTGGTCGGGGTACGGCGACGGACAGACCGCTTGGCAGTCTACGTGCGCCAGGCACCACGTCTCGCACGAGCCGCCGCCGGAGCTGCTCGACGACGCGCTCGTGCTGCTCGACGACGCGCCGCCGCTCGACGACGCGCTCGTGCTGCTCGACAAGGTTGACCCCGCATTCGATCCGCCCGACCCGCTCGGCCCCGCGCCACCTTGGCCGGCGTCGCTCACGGTGACGCTGGGATCGCAGGCAGAAACCAGGATCCCGATGGCGACGGTGGGAATGCGGAGGCGAGGGGTCATGGCGTTCGACTCAGAGCTCCACGCGCTTGCGGTTGTCCGAGGACACGCGATCGATCAGCTTGTTGTTGGGATCGAAGCCGGCTTCGTGGGGCTCGGCGTCGACCACGACCTTCACCTGCATGTGCTGCGTGGTCACGTGGTGGCGCTCCAGGTAAAGCACCTTCTCGTCCGCTTCCTTGCCTGACTCGCCGCGCGCGAAGACGCCGACCTCGATCCAATCATCGAGCTCGCCGGCCGTCTCCTTGCCTTTGCCGTCGGCATAGCGTTTGTCCGCGAACAGGTCGAGGGTGACCTCGTACTTGCCGTCGTCGCGTTTGCGCGCGGTCGCCGTCTGCACGCGGTTGTCGTAGAAACAGATCTTCTCGAACAGATCGGTGATCAACGCCTGGTGCGCGGGGCCGGCTTCGGCACGGATGTATTCGAGGAGCTCGGCCGACGTCGTGTACGGCGGCTTCTGGTACCCCTTGTCCTTTAGGAACTTCTTCAGCGCGCGATTGAGCGCGGCCTCGCCCATCTCCTCGCGCAGGCGGTAGAACACGAGCGATCCCTTCTGGTAGTGGATGTACTGCTGGTTCTCCACCCGGTAGAGCGGCAGCTCCTCGACCCGCTCGCCGCCGCGATTGGCGAGGTATTTGTCGAGCTCCTCCTTGAGGAAGCGTCGCATCTTGGCGCGGCCGTATTCCTGCTCCATCACCATCAACGCCGAGTACTGCGCGAGCGACTCCGACAGCACGGTCGCCCCCTGCACGTTCGCGCCGATCACCTGGTGCGCCCACCACTGGTGCGCGATCTCGTGCGCGGTCACGTAATACACGTAATCGACGGCGTCCTTGTTGCGCAGGTCGGCGATGAAGCCGATCGACTCCGAATAGGGGATCGTGTTGGCGAAGCTCTGGGCGAAGCTCGCGTAGCCCGGAAACTCGATGATCCGCGCCTGGCGGTGCTGGTACGGCGTGAAATTGGCCTCGAAGTACGAGAGCGACTTGCGCACCGCTTCGATCATGCGATCGACGTTGTACGGATGCTTCGGATCGTAATAGATCTCGATCGGGATCTGCTCGGGCGTGCCTTCCTTGTAAAACCCCTTCTTCACCTGCCAGCGGGCCGACAGGAACGCGTAGAAGTTCAGCATCGGCCGGTCCATCGCGTAGCTGAAGCAGCGGCGGCCGTCGCGGCGGAACTCTTCCTGCAAGTACCCCGGCGCGAGCGCGATCTGATCCGGCGCGGTGCAGATGGTGGTCTTGAAATCGATCCAGTCGGCGTCGTCACCGATATAGGTGCTCGCGCGCGCGGCCTGGTCTTCCAGCTTGGGCATGCGGGTGGGCTCGCCCAGCCCGCGCTTGCGGCGGTCGTTCCGGTCGTCGATCTGCGCGCGCTCGTCGTAGCCGAATTGCGGGAACATGCGGTTGTTGAAGAAGCTCCCGTTCTCGACGATCTGCGTCTGCGCCTGCTCGTTCGTCAGGCCGTTCGGGTGATAGTCGAGCTTGAAGCGTATCTCGCGCACCTCGCCCGGCTGCATTGGGCGCTCGAGGCGGTAAATGCGGTAGCCCAGCGGGGCGTCGTGCTTCGTGAGCTCGGCGCCGCCGAGGTCGATCGAGACGAGCGCCTTGTCCTCGTCGAGGCTGACGTGCACCTCGTGGATCGCCGAGGCGTGCGGGTTATGCACGCGGTAGACCCCATCGACGCGGAGGACGAGCGACTCGGGGTGCAGGTCGATCTGCGAGGACGAGGCCAAAATCTTCGGCTGCGGCAGGTTCTTGTAGGCGCCGTATTCGTTTTCGTAACGCGCCGAGAGGTCGAGCTTCTGCTCGGGCGAGCGGTAGGTGTTGCGGATGTTCGTGTTCCAGAACAGGAAACCGCCCACGGCTGCGAACGAGATCAAGCTCGCGGCGAATGCCACGCCGAGCCGACCGCGCAGGCGCTCGCGGGCCACCGCGAAGCGCTCGCGCCGGGTGCCGACGCTGCCGCGCACCCAGAATGCCACCGACAGGAGCAGCAGCGCGAGCAGCAGGAGGGCCCAGTACCCCTGGAACCAGAGCTGCCCCGACAGGAAGTGGCCATACCCGTTCATGTCCGAATACGGCGCGTTCGGCCAGCTCCCGAAGTTGTAGAGGTGATGGGTGAAGTCCATCAGGCCGAGCGCGCCTTGCAGGATGAGCACCAGGATCAGCAGCGCATACCCGACGAACTTGTTGTTGCTGAACACCTGGAGGGTCAATGCCAGGCCGCCCATCAGCACATACACGCCGGAGTCCAGCGTCAGCGTCTTCAGGTAAAGCAGCGGCTCGAGATGGGTATAGCCCTTGCCGAGCTGGAGGAGCATCGCCGTGACCGCGCCGATCACCTGGAATGCGGCGATCACCGCGATCAGCGCACCGAACTTCGCCACGAGCGGCACCCAGCTCGGCACCGGCATGGCGTCGGTGACCTCGTGCATCTTGGCGCCGCGCTCCTTCCACACGAGCTCGCCGGCGTAAAACAGCACGATGATCACCAGCAGGAAGCTGTAACTGCCCTGCAGCGCGGACAGCATCTGCGAGGTCACCGGATAGATCGGCGTCGCATACATGGTGCGGCGGAGCAGCGCCGTCGGGATGAAGTTCGCCATGCCGAACGCGAGCATCACCAGGAATGGCACGCTGCGGAACACGCCGACGGTGTCGAATCGAAGCTGACGCAGGAATTGCCCCCACACCGTGCGAGTCGTGAAGAGGGGCGCGGGCCTCTGCACGGCCGCGACGGCGACGGGCCGGGCCGCGTGATTCGCCACTGCGAGCGCCTCCTGGTTCGCCTTGCGGCCCCAGCGCCGGCGGCCGGTGCCGCTGCGCTCGGTCTTGAACAGCGCGAAGGTCGCGGCAAACAGCGCCGCGGCGACGGCGGTCCATAGCGCGCGGTTGGCGAGCAGGTAGCCTTTCATGGCCGGGAGGCCGGTGTTGCGCTCCTCGGCCGACCAGTAACGAATGGTGCGTTCGAGCGCGCGCGTGCCCAGCGGATCCATCAGCGTCGCGGCCCAGACGTTGTCGAGGTCGCGCAGCAGCGCCGAGCTGATGCCGTACAGCACGAAGAACGCAATGACGCCGATGTAGACCCACAGGATGCTGCGCGTCACCACGGCCATCAGCGAAAGCAGCGCGCCGGTGAAGAGCAGGTTCGGGATCACGAACACCGCGAACCCCCATAGGTAGGGCTTCAGCGATACCGGCCCGAGGCGCGCAGGGTCGATCCACGGCATGAACTGGGCCATGAACATGCCCAGGGCAATCACGCCGTACACGGCCAGGCTCGCCGCGAGCGCTGCGCCGAGCCGGCCGAGCAGGTAGTCGCGTTTGCGGATCGGGCTGGCGAAGAAGAGCTCCGCCGTGCCCTGCTCGAAATCGCGGAGGAGTGCGCTCGTGATGAAGATCGTGATGACCAGCATCCCGAGCAGCGTGAACAGCGCGAGCCAGGTGGCGAGGACCGTCGGCGCATTGCGGAAGACGTTGCCGATGCTGCCGCCGAGCTGGACGGCCTCGCTGCTGGCCGCGCCGAAGGCCATCAATCCGAACAAGCCGGAGATCAGCCAGAGCAGTGGAGAACGGAGCTGCTCGCGCAGCTCGAAGCGGAAAAGCTCACGAATCATGGCAGCACCAGGTCAGGAGGCCTGCGCGCGCAGGAGCTGGAAGTACACGTCTTCGAGGTTTGGCGCGACCTCTTCGAAGCCTTCGCCCGGCGATTCGCTGCTGAACACGTGGATCACCGGACGGCCGGCGACGAGCCGCGTCGACAACACGGTATGCTTCGCCTCGTATTCGGGCAACGCCGCTTTCGTGACCTGCTTGCGCCACACCTGATTGGCGAGCGCGGCGATCGCATCGCTCGGCTTTCCGGTCAGCAGCACCTGGCCCTTGTTCATGATGGCCATGGTCGGGCACAGGTCGGTGACGTCCTCGACGATGTGCGTGGAGAGAATCACCGCGACGTTCTCGCCGATCTCGGCGAGCAGGTTGAGGAAGCGATTGCGCTCCTCGGGATCGAGGCCGGCCGTGGGCTCGTCGACGATCACGAGGCGCGGATTTCCGAGGAGCGCCTGCGCGACGCCGAAGCGTTGCCGCATGCCGCCCGAGTACGTGCCGAGCTTGCGCTTGCGCACGTCCCACAGGTTCACCTGCCTGAGCAGGCCGTCCACGACCTCGCGGCGTTGCTTGCGGTCGACGAGGCCCTTGAGCACGGCGAAATGCTCCAGCATGTCCTCCGCGCTGACCTTCGGATACACGCCGAAGTCCTGCGGCAGGTAGCCGAGCTGGCGCCGCACCGCGTCCTTGTCGCGGAGGACGTCGATGGTTTCGCCGTTGACACCTTCCAGCGTGGCGCTGCCGCTGTCGGCCTCCTGCAATGTCGCCAGCGTGCGCATCAAGGACGACTTGCCGGCGCCGTTCGGGCCGAGCAGGCCGAACATGCCGCGCGGGATGTCGAGGGTGACGTCGTTCAGCGCGTGGACGCCATTGGCGTAGGTTTTTCCGAGGTTACGGATGGCGAGCATGATGTCCCTGCAGGAGAGAGCCGCGGGCAGCGGGCGTGTTCATGGCAGACGGCAATGAAACCGTGATTCGTCTCACCGGACGCGTACCAGCGTTCCGGGCCGCGGTCAACCGGCGTGCCCTGCTGTTGCTTCTCAGGTCGCGCCATTCACGACGAATGTGCCGGACCCCGACGGCGGGCAAACCGTTTCAGTCGAACCCGCCGAAATCCCCGTCGAAGTCGCCGCCCCCGAAGTCGTCGCCTCCGACGTCGTCCCCCACGTCCCCGCCGTCGCCCGTATCCGCGGCGTCGGCCTCCGCGAGACCGGGATCCTGCGAGACGTCCGCGGCCGATCCAACCGGCGCTCCGGACGGGCTCACCACGTGGATCATCGGCGCGTGCATCATGTGCATGAACGACGAGATCAGCATGACGTCGAGCATCATCCCCATCGGGCTCGGGTAATACCGCGCGTAGGGGTCGTAGGCAGGGTTCGAAGGTTCGAGCTTCGCCTCCTCTGCTGCCGGCGCGCGCGACGGCCTCACGACGAGCGCCTCGGCGCGCTTTTGCGAGATGAGCGCCTCGGGCATCGTGGCCCGCAAGGCGTCCTCGAGGCGCGCCACGAACGATTCGAACTGGAGCCGCGCGCCGTCGAGGCGTGTGCTGTCCGCGACGAGCGGCGTGACACGATTGCGGTATTCCTCCGCGGACTCGCCGCGCCTCGGTTCGAGTTCCACGAGCCGACCGCCGATCGAGACGTACGCCGAAGGCTCCCCCGCGTGGTGCTCGGTGAACGCCCGCGTCTCCACGAGCAGGTGCAAACCAGCCTCCTCGTGCTCGAGCGCCAGCCGGAGCTCCCGGAATCCACTGCCGAAGAGCGACGTGTGCTCCGACATCGCGATCATGAGATCGGGCAAATCACCCGCCTTGCCGTCCGTGTCCTGAAAAACGACGGTATCGTCGACCACGAGCGAGACGGCGTTGTCGAACCCCAAGCTCACGAGCGCGCGCTTGATCGCGTCGACGAGCGCGCTCGCCTCGAACGCCACGCGCACGCGGTCCGTGGCGAGGTCCGGCGGGCCGCCGAGCCGTTGCTTGATTTTCTCCCAGAAGCTCGGCTCCCGATGGATGACCTCGCCCCGCAGCGTCACGTGGATCTGTCCGACGAGCCTCATGGGCAAAGTCTAGGCGCGAATCACGCGCCGTCACGCGGCGCCCGGAGGCGCGAGGAAAGAAAACGGGAGAACCTCACGGATCCCGGAAAATCGCCACCGACGCGGCCCCGTCCGCCCCCATGTACCCGCGGTACATCCCCTTCGAATTGAAAGGCATGGCCACGTTCCCCTGCACGTCCATGGCGATGATGCCCCCCTCGCCCCCGGCCTTCACGAGGACATCCATGACCACCCGATCCGCCGCCGCCCCGAGCTTCATTCCTGAATATGCGGCCCGCGCGCACACGTCGCGGGCCACCGTGTAGCGGATGAAGTATTCCCCGTGCCCCGTCGCCGATACCGCGCAGCCCTCGTCCGCGTACGTCCCCGCCCCGATGATCGGCGAATCCCCGACACGCCCGAACCGCTTGTTCGTCATCCCGCCCGTCGACGTCCCCGCCGCGAGGTGGCCCGCCTGATCGAGCGCCACCGCGCCCACCGTGCCGAATTTGTATTCACGCCCCGCGGGGCTCTCCCAGAAGCTCTGCTGTTTGCCCTGCTGCTCTGGCTCTGCCTTTTTCTCTTTCTCCGCCGCGAGGGCCCGCTGGAGCGCCTGCCAGCGCTCCTCCGTGTAGAAATAACTCTCCGGCACGAGCTCGAGCCCCTCTTGTTCGGCGAAGCGCTCGGCGCCCTCGCCCATCATCATCACGTGCGGCGATTTCTCCATCACGGCTCGCGCGAGCGCGATGGGGTTTCGCACGTGGCGCAGCCCGGCGACCGCGCCCGCCTCACGCGTGTGGCCGTTCATGAGGGCCGCGTCGAGCTCGTTCGTCCCCTCGTGCGTGAAGACCGCGCCCTTGCCGGCATTGAAGAGCGGCGAATCCTCGAGGATTCGAATGGCCGCCGTGACGGCGTCCAGGCTGCTGCCCCCCTTCGCGAGGATCCCGTGCCCCGCCTCGAGCGACGCCGTGAGGACCGCGCGCATCTCGGCCTCGCGTTCGGCCGAGAGCTTGGCGCGATCGATGACGCCCGCGCCTCCGTGAATGGCGATCCCCCAGCGAGGCGCCGGAGGGGCGACGTGGGTCTCTTCGATGTCCGCGCGGGGGCTCGGCAAAACCGGCGAGCAGCCGAGCGACAGGAGCAGGGCACCCAAGGCAGCCATGGCCGCAAGGGAGCGAGGGCGCAGAGCAGGCATGCATGGGTGTACACCCTTCCCTGCGCGCATGCAGCCACGAATCGACGGGCGTCTGCCAGGGGGCCGGGACACGAATACCATGGGATTTCCAGTGTATTCGTCGGCCGCGGCCCCTCCGCGACGGCGTGGCCCGTCCGCGTCACCTGCTGGCGGTGAGCGCCCCCTTGGCGACGAACTGCGAGAACGCCCCCAGGAATTCATCCATGGATACGGTCCCGCTCCTGTCGATGTCGCACAGGCGCAAGAACTCGTCGATTTCGGTGTCCCGATAGCCCTTCTCCCGGAACTTGCCCATCACCTCGCCGACGTCGAGGACGCCATCCCGGTTGGCATCGATCTCCTCGAAGATCTGGAACATCGAGTCGCGCATCATCGATTTGAAGATCGCGTCCCGGAGCTCGTTCTCCAGCACGTCGAGCATCGACCCCTCGGGCGTCTCCAGGATCCATGGCTCCATCGTCGTCGACCTGAGCACCGTCACCGTGGTGCCGGGGGACGACGCGACCCCGAGGCGCTGCTTGTAGTCTTCGATGAAGACGCTCCCATAGTGCTCCTCGCTGAAGTCCGTCGTGCTCACGATCATTCGATAGCCATAGATGTCGTCCCCGGGATCGATGCTCAGGAGGTCGTAGATGGCCTTGTTCAATCGATTCGCGAGGTCGAGGTTCGTGTTCAGCGAGCCGTCCGGGTGCTTGAAGTTGATGGCGTAGGTCAGGATGTTCTGATCGGGCCCGATCTCGGGCAGGAGCGCCATGGCCTCCGGGTCGGACAGGAGCTCGTCGACGCTGCGCCGATCGATGCGCTCGCGGAGGAAGCGCCGCTCGGTCTCCACGTCGGCGCCCGAGATCTCCGCGGGCAGCCGCGGGACCGGCACCACGATGAACCGATCGTCCGGGCTCGCCATGCTGAGCAGCCGCGCGTAAAACCGCTTGCAATTGAACAGCGCCCTCCGATGGATCTGCCCGTATCCGCTCCGCGTCGGTCGAATGACCTTGTGGCTCAGATACACCGCCGCCACGGCCGCGCCCGGCTTGGAGCCCTCGAGCCCATAGATCCCCACGGTGGGCTCGGCGTCCCCGTGCAGGATGTAGGGCGCCTTGAACGTCACCATGTCGCGCATGGCGGAATTCCGGTAACAGAGCGCCCCGGCCGGATAAGGAATGTAGCCCGATTTGTGCGGATCCACGGTGATCGAATCCGCCCGGCCGAGCGCCGAGAACTGCGAGGTCACGTACCCGCTCATTCCGATCTCGGGCGCCGGACCGGTGCGATCGTCTTTCGGGCGCGGGCCCTCGTCGGGCCGCAGGATCGAGGCGAAATAACCTCCCCACGCCGCGTCCGCGTGGACCGTGAACGACAAACCCTCCTTCTGGAGCTTGTGGCGCAGCTCGAGGACCCCCTTCAGCGGATCCACGGCGCTCTCCTCTGTGCTGCCGATGACGGCCACCACCGTGATGACGGGCCGCCGCTGCGCGATGCAATCCCGCAGCATCTTCTCCAGCGCGGTCAGGCTCATGCGCGCGTCGCAATCGACGGGGACGTCGAGCACGTTGGCCGAACCGAGGCCGAGCACGGCCGCGGCCTTGGGGAACGAGTAATGCTTCGTGGCGGGGACGAGGATCACCGGCGAAGCGGCCACGTCCGTCCCGCAGCGCCGGAAGAGCTCCTGCATTCCGAGGTGCTGGAGGGAGTGGCCCGACATGGCCTTCGTGATGGTATCACTCGAAATGCCGTACTCCTCCGTGAGGCGCTCGGGGAGCGCGAGGATGTCGTCCACCTTGAGGTTCAGGAGCGACCATGCGTCGAGCGTGGCGAGGCGCGCGCGCCTGCCGTCGCACGTGGTCACCTCGATGTCGCGCGCCGCGGCGAGGGAGGGCTCGGCCTTCAATGCATCGCGGAGCGAGAGCGGGTAAAACTTGAGATTCCTCGCCGACCAGATGGCCTCGATGTTGGCCACGGTCCCGCCGCACGTGATGTGCCCCCAGGGCCGCACGAGCCCCTTCGCGGCGTCGCCGTCCTCCGGGACCGGATAGCCGAGCATCCGGCAGAGATCGTCGCCCACGATCATCTCCAGGATGGTCGTCGACGTCGACCCTTCGAATGCGACGTTGTTGGGGTTGTAGAGCATCGCCGCGAAATACCCCAGGATGCTGGGGAGCGACGTGTCCCAGTTCATGTGCCCCTGATACCGGCCGCTGAAGAAGGGCACCGATTTCTTGAGGAACGACATCAAGGACCGCAGGTTGTCCTTCAGCGAGTCCATCGCGTGGAGGTAGGACGGGTGCCGCTTGGCCTGCTCGGTGATGTGCGTGGGATCCTGGGGGTGGAAGTTCCGCCGCCAGAAGGAATGGTCCCGGATGGCCTCCACGATGAGCTTTTCGAGCTCGTCCGCGTTCTCGGCCTTCGTGCCCAGAAACCAAGCCTCCGGCGACCGGGTCCCCGCGCCCTTGAGAAATGGCCTCTCGCCGAAGCGGAAATACTGCTTCACGTTCGACTTGCCGTTCCGGGCTTTTTCGTCGCTCATCTCTCCCACGACCCTTCCTTCCCCGCTGTCCCGAGCATTCCGCAGCGCGGGGTGAAGGCCGTATACAGGAGCGATCCCGTCGAATCAAGGAAAGCCCATGGAATGCCCGGCGCCGGCGGAGGGGGAGCCGCGCGTCCCTTCGTGACGACCGCGGGCCCGCGTCGTCAGCAGGGATCGGCGTGCTTCTCCGCCAGCAGCACGAGGATTCGCAGGAGCTCGGCGCGCTCGCCGGCCGAGAGCCGCGCGAGCCTTCGCCCGAAGGCTTCGTCGAGGATGGCGCGCGTCGCCTCCATCGTTTTGCGCCCGGAGGGGGTGAGCGTCAGGCGAAAGCGCCGCAGGTCGTCCGCCTCGGTCTGGCGCTTGACGAAGCCGGCCGCCTCGAGCCGCTTCACCATGAAGGTGATCGTAGGCTTGGGCGTGATCAGCGCGCGCGCGAGGTCGGCAGGATAGGGGTGGTCGTCGAGCTTCCCGAGGAGGAAGAACTCCTTCATCTCGAGCCCCAGCTCGCGCACCTCGGGCTCGACCTCGGCCATGACGCCCATCGTCATCTCGAAGTTCAGCGTCCAGAGCTCCCCAGGGGAAGGTTTTCTCATGTTCTCCTGCTTGCCCTTGACAACGGCGCGGGCGAGACTAGTTTAATCTTGAACTGTTCAGATGTGGAACTAGTTCGGGAGGAGACGCGATGCCGCTCGATCACTACGTCACGCTTGGTCGCTCAGGTCTGCGGGTGAGCCCTTTCTGCCTCGGCGCCATGACGTTCGGAGAAGACCTCGGCTGGGGGAGCAGTGTCAAGGACTCCGAAGCCATCCTCGACCGCTACATCGAGCTCGGGGGCAACTTCATCGACACGGCGAACCTGTACACGAAGGGGCATTCGGAGAAGATCATCGGCGATCACCTCGGCCACGACCGGCAGAAGCGGGACCGGCTGGTGATCGCCACCAAGTTCAGCGCGAATCTGTACGTCGGCGATCCCAACGGCGGCGGCTCGAACCGGAAGTCGATCGTGGCCGCCTGCGAGCAATCGCTCCGCCGGCTGCGCACCGACTACATCGATCTTTATTGGCTGCACAACTGGGACAAGTTCACGCCGATCGAGGAGACGATGGCGGCGCTCCACGATCTCGTCCGATCGGGGAAGGTCCGCTACATCGGCGTGTCCGACACGCCCGCGTGGAAGGTGGCGCAGGCGCAGCTCATCGCCCAGTTCCGCGGGTGGGCGCCGTTCGTCGGGCTGCAGATCGAGTATTCGCTGCTCGAGCGGACGGTCGAAGGGGAATTGATGCCGATGGCCGAGGAGCTCGGGCTCGGCGTGACGCCGTGGTCCCCCTTGAAGAGCGGGATCCTGAGCGGCAAATACACGCGGACGAACGGCGTCAAGGTGGAGGGGCGGCAATGGGCCGCGGGCTTCCTCGACGAGACGAGTTATGCGGTGATCGATGAGCTCCAGCGGATCGCCAAGGAGCTCGACAGCACCGTCGCGCGCGTCGCCCTCGCCTGGGTGCAGGCCCGCCCGGGGGTTTCGTCCACGATCATCGGTGCGCGCACGCTCTCGCAGCTCGATGACAACCTGAAGGCGCTCGACCTGAAGCTCAAGCCGGAGCAGACGGCGGCGCTCGACGCGCTCACCAAGCCGAAGCTGAACTTCCCGGCCGATTTCCTCGAGCTGGCGCGGATGATCCAGGCCGGGGGGACGACGATCAATGGTCAACCCTCGCAGCTCATCCCGTTCGGCGTGACGAAGAAGGGCGATCATTACTGACGAAGGCGGACAGCGGGGGCGGGTGTGGGCGGCGCTCACCCCCGCGGGTCCGCGATGGCCTCGGCGAGATCTTCGAGCAGCATGTCGATCCTGTCCGCGTGGGTGCGAAAGCAGAGCACGCAGACGCGAAGGACGAAGACGTCCTCGCCGAGCGCCGGATCACGGAGCGTCGTGCCCGTGAGCAGCAGGCGCTTTCGCTGATTGACGCGGGCGAGCACGCGCCGATTGAATGCGTCGAGCTCCGCGGTGTTCATGCCCGGCGGCTCGACCCGGAACGCGAACAACGATAGCTCGGGCTCGGCCACGATTCGCACTCCGGGCAGCGCCCGCACCCGCGCCGCCGCGTCCCGCGCGAGATCGAGCTTCTCGTCGAGCGCGGCGCGAAAGGCCGACGCGCCGTGGAGCCAGAGCGGCAGCCAGATGCGCAGGCCGCGGGCCGGGCGGCTCAATTCCGGGCTGAGATCGGCGAAATCCCAGTGGTCTGCGTCCTCCTGCGAAGGCGGCAGATACGCGGCCGTCTCGGAGAAGGCCGCGCGCAAGGTCGCGCGCTCTTTCACGAGCAGGCAGCCGGTTCCATAAGGTAAAAACAATCCCTTGTGCGGGTCGAGCGCGATGGAGTCCGCCCGCTCGATCCCCGCGAGCGAGGATCGCCCGCGCTCGGTGAGGAGGAAAAACCCGCCGTACGCCGCGTCCACGTGGAGCCACAATCCCTCGGCGGCGCAAAGGTCGGCCAATGCGGCGAGGTCGTCCACCGCGCCGACCGGCGTGGAGCCGGCCTGCGCGACGACGAGGAAGGGCCGGCGCCCCGCGGTCCGATCCTCGGCGATCGCTTTTGCAAGAGCGTCACGCTGCAATCGGAACGAAGCGTCCACGGGCACGACGCGCGTGGCGCGCCGCGGCAAACCGGCCACGCGCGCGGCCTTCGCCACCGAGTGATGCGCTCCTTCCGAGGTATAAAGGACGCCTCCGGCGATATCCTCCCCGAGCTTCGCCTCGCGCGCCGCCACGACGGCGGCAAGGTTCGCCATCGACCCGCCCGAACAGATCCAGCCCCCCGCGGAAGGCCCGTACCCCGCGAGCGAGCAGAACCAGCGAATCACGCTGATTTCGAGCTGCACGAGCCCCGGCGCAGGCATCCAGAGGCCCGTGTAACGATTCGTGACGTCGGCGATGAGATCCGCGAGCGCCGTGCTCGGCAGGCCGCCGCCGGGGATGTACCCGAGATAGCCGGGCGAAGCCGGATTCAAGCTGACCGGAATGGCGCGATCGAAGAGCCTCGCGAGCACGCGCCGGAAGGGCACGCCGCGCTCGGGCATGGGCTCGTCGAAGGCGCGGGCGACCTTGTGGCTACCGTCGAGCGAATGGGTGGGTTGCTCGTTCAGCCCATCCAGAAAGGGCGCGAGCCGATCCATGCAGGCGGAGACGAGGTCGCGGAGCTCGGCGCCGCCGAGCTCGAGCGGCGCGGGGTGTCGGAACGGGCGAGGCATGCGCCCTTCTACCGCAGAACGACGGCGAACGGAGCGGTTCCGTCACTCGCAGGGCTTGTGGGGTGCGGCCACATACGCCTGGCCGAGCTCGGTCAGCACGCCGTCCGCGCCGAGCAGGTTCGCGTTCGCGACGTTGTCGGCGCGGCCCGAGAACCAGGCGTATCGCGCGATGCGCGGCTCGTTCTCCAGGTACTCGAGCGCGTCGACCATGAAGTCTTTTTGCTCGGCGAGCGAGCTGGCGTTGTCGCAGGCGAACTCGGTGAGCCAGAGCGGTTTGTCGAACCGCGTCTTGTAGGTCTCGACGTGGTTGATGAGCCACTGGGCCTTGTTGTTCCCGTCGCCCTGGCAGGCTGTGTAGATGTGGATGCCGATGTAATCGACGCGGCACCCCTCGCAGGCGGCGAAGAACTCGTCGAGGTATTTGAAGGGATCCGTTTCCTGGCACGAACCGCCGCAGAAGTTCACGGCGGGCGAGACGAGCGCGAGGCCACGCGCGTCGGCGATTGCCTCCACGTGGGGCCAGAGCGCTGCGGCTTGGGACGCCGACAGATTCGCCTGCGAGCCGAAATTCGGCTCGTTGAAGCCGAGCAAGAAGCTCGCGCCCTCGGGGATTTCGCTGGCGATCTGCGCGGCGTGCGCGCTGTCGAGGCCGCCACCGCCCCACACCATCGGCACGTACTCGACGCCGAGCGTCTTGTATGCGTCGGGTTTGACGCCTTCGTCCGGCACGTGCGCCCAGTTGTACCACCACGCCACCGTCGGCGAGAGCACCTGCATGTCGGCCTTCGAATGGTACCCATAAGCGACGCCGCGCTTGCAGCTGGTGGGATGGTTGGTCGGCGGCCCGCCGCCATTGCCGCCATTCCCGCCGGAGCCACCGGAGCCACCGGAGCCACCGGAGCCACCGGGGCCACCGTTCCCACCGGAGCCACTGCTGCTGCTCGTGCTCATCGACGCGCCGGAGCCGGCGTCGCCATTGCCCGGGGACGGCTCGTTCGAGCCGCACGCGGCCATCGAGACGAGCGCTGCCATGGCAGCCGCGCCCGCAAACCATCGAGTCCGTGCGTCATGAATCAGGGACATGATCACCTCCACGTGGGTATCGATCACTCGGGCAGGCGCATCGAGAGAAGCGCATCGATCGCGTCGCGGGACAGGGCGCCGGGCAGCGACGGGAGCACCTATCTCGGGGCCGGACAGCATATGCGGACAGTGGGCCCAAGCGGATTCGCGAAGTCAAGGGCCATGTCGAGCAAAAATCGGAATTTACTGCGGGAGAAAAGCGGATCGATCGTGTGGGGGCGACGGCGCCGTCACCGGCGCCATCCCCGAGGTGATTGGACGAGACGTGCCCGTGAGGGCACAGGGGACCTCAACGGCGTGAGGAGCTGGACGTGCGCCGACGCGACCGGGCATGAGCCAGCGCCGCGCTCACGAGACACAGAATGCCCGCGATGCCAGCGTGCGACGCGCTCGGTTCGGCCCGATAACCACAAGAGCCGTGTGGGCCGCCGCTGTCGCCGCCGCTGCCGCCGTTGCCGCCGGCTCCACCCGAGCCCGCGGGCGAAGACGGCTCGTTGCAGGTTTTCGTGTTCGGATCGCAGGTGGCGCCGCTCGGGCAGTCGGCGTCCGTGCGGCAACCGCCGCACTGGAGATTGCCATTCAGGTTCACGCAGAACGGGGTATCGCCACCACAAGGCGCGCAGCTCGGCCCGCAGAGCTCGTTCGTGTCGCAAGGCGCGCAGAGCGCCGCTTCATTGCAGTACTGCCCGGCGTCACAGCCGTTGCTCCCGGCCTGGTTGACGAACTGCCGCTCGCATTGCTTGCAGACGCCGAGATCCGGGTACGAGGGGGTGCCGCTCAACGTCTGGAAAAAGGAGGTCGATGGGAGAAGCGTGAATCCCGCCTCGTTGAGCTTGACGATGGGCGGCGTGTTGGCCCCTCGCTTGAAGTCGTCGAAATCACCCACGAAATATGAGATTTCGAGCGCGGCGTGCTCGGCGATCTGGGTGTAGAGGATCTCGATCGGGTAGAGCCCCGGGGTCGAGAAGGTGACCTCGTTCGTCACGCGCCACGTCGCGGTACCGAGCTCGGGGGCGCGGACGACGACGGGATATGCGTTTGCGTTCTTGTCGTACACCGTGAGGCTGATGGCGTCGTCCGCGTACACCCCGAAGTGAATGGGCTTGTTCGCGAGGTCGGCCGTGACGTTGAAGAAGCCGCGTATGCGCGAGGCGAAGGTCGTCGTCGTATCGTTGACGAAGAAATCGCACCCGCCCGTCATGCAATCCGGCAGCTCGGCGTCGATGAAATCGCCGTAGCTCATCTTGGGGCCGGACGCGGCGTTGTTGGACAGATCGAGGCGCGAGCGGATCACGTTCTCGACGCGGTCGGCCGCGTGCGCGTCGATGAACGTGTCGACCGACTCCGTATAGCTCCCGGGACTGTTGAGGTTCCAGTCCATCACCGGATTCGTCGATATCGCCGACGCGGCGCAGAGGCCCGTGCCCACGCCGTCGACGGCATCCGCGACGCCCTCCGGCACGACGACGGGCTCGGCGCGGGCCACGGCCGGAGCGAGAGCGAGGCCGATCAAGGAACCTACAAGTGTTCGTTTCAGCTGCATTATCTCACCATTAAGGGTGTGCCGCACTGCGCGCGCACAGTTGGGGCCCTAACATGATATGGCCGATATCGCAAGAACGAGCTGTCTGGCGCCGTATGACAGCACGATTCCAGCGCACGCCGGTCTGACGTCAGCTGACGTCAGCTGACGTTCCTTGACGTATCCGGTGGCGCGCTCGAGCCTACCCCGGTGATCGTCGGCACCGCCTTGCGCATGGCCTCCAGGAACACGCGCAGCCGGGCCGGGTAAAAGCGCGCATAGGGATAGACGAGGTGGACAGGCAGCCGCGGCGCTTCCCACGCGGGCGCCAGATGCCGAAGGCGCCCTTGCTCCAGATCGTCGTTCACCATCCACGCGGAGACGATACCGACCCCGAGCCCCGAGAGGATCGCATTGCGCAACGCAAACAGGCTATCGGTGCTCAGGCGAGGCCGGATCTCGAAGCGGCGGGTGACACCGTCGGCCTTTCGCGTGAGCGCCACTTCGTTGCGATAATACGTTTGCAGCGCGAGCCAGGGAAGCGCTGCGAGATCGTCCGGTTCTTTCGGAAACGGCCGCTCGCGGAACAGCTCCGGGGCGGCCACCACGATGCGCGGGACCTCGGCCAATCGAACGGCCACGACGGAAGGATCGTCCCCCGCGCCGACCTGCACCGCGCAGTCGATGCCCTCGGCGATGAAATCGGGACGCCGATCCTGGAGCAGCCATTCGACCGTGACCTGCGGATAACGCTTCAGATACGTCAAGAGCGGCGCGAGCAGCTGGTGCTGCCCGAACGCGTGCGGGACCAGGACCCGCAAATGGCCTTCCGGCGCGTCCTTGGCCCCGCGCAAATCGGAGGTCATCGCCTGCCAGCTATCGAGCAGCGTCTTGGCGTGCGCGAAGCAGCGCGCGCCGTCGTCGGTGAGCTTCATGGCATGCGTCGAGCGCTGGAGCAGCTTGAGGCCCAGGGAGCGCTCGAGCGCCTGCAGGCGCCGGCTCACGGTCGGCTGGCTGGTCCCGAGCTGCGCGGCCGCGGCCGAGAGGCTGCCGGCCTCGACGATGCGCACGAAGGTCTGCATCAGGCCGATCCGGTCCATGCCCGTCATGTCCGCGTTGGTCATGCGCGAAGCGTATATCAAGTCTGCGCGAGAGGCAGCTACCACGTGCTCGGAGTGGCTCGTACGATGGCATCACCGTCAACGGAAGAGGCGTCTCCCATGTCAGCCATTCATGTCACGCATGCCACCGTCGCCGCCCCTACCCAGGTCGGGCTCCCACGATCGCTCGTGCTTCTGCTGGCCGCCGGCGCCGGGCTGAGCGTCGCGTCGCTCTACTACAGCCAGCCGATGCTGGGGGTGCTGGGCCCGGATCTTCAAGCCGGCGACCGGCTCGTGGGCCTGGTGCCCACGATGACGCAGCTCGGTTATGCCCTCGGGATCCTGCTGCTCGCCCCGCTGGGAGACCGCTATGACCGGCGGCTCATCATTTTGATCAAGGCGGCGCTGCTTTCGCTCGCGCTCTTGCTGAGCGGCTTCGCCCCGGGGATTGCATGGCTGCTCGGGGCCAGCCTGACCGTCGGGCTGACGGCGACGCTGGCGCAGGACATCATGCCGGCGGCCGCGACCCTGGCGCCGGAATCGCAGCGCGGCAAGGTCGTGGGCACGGTCATGACCGGCTTGCTCCTCGGCATTCTGCTGTCGCGCGTGGTCAGCGGCTTCGTGGCCGAGCGCTTCGGCTGGCGCTCCGTGTACATCGCCGCCGCGGCGGCCATGGCGTTGATCGGCGTGGTCGCCTGGCAAGGCTTGCCGCGCTTTCAGCCCACGACGCAACTGGGCTACCGCGCCTTGATGGGTTCGTTGATCGCGTTATGGCGCCGTTACCCGCAGCTCCGCCAGGCGGCGCTCGCGCAGGGATTGCTGTCGCTCGGGTTTGGTGCCTTCTGGTCGACGCTCGCGGTCATGCTGCACGGCAGCTTCCACCTGGGCAGCGCCGCCGCCGGCGCTTTCGGATTGGCCGGCGCGGCAGGCGCGCTCGCCGCGCCGCTGGCCGGGCGCCTCTCCGACCGACGCGGACCGGCGCTCGTCACGCGGCTCGGCGCAGGGCTGACCGCGGTCTCGTTCGCGACCATGTGGCTTTTGCCGATGCTGCCGAGCACGGCGCAACTGGGTCTGATCGTGATTGCAGCCATTGGCTTCGACTTCGGCGTCCAGGCCACGCTGGTCGCGCATCAAACCCTGGTCTATGGAATCGAGCCCGGCGCGCGCAGCCGCCTGAACGCGCTGTTGTTCACCGGCATGTTCATCGGCATGGCCGGGGGCGCCGCGCTCGGCAGCTTGGCGCTGGCGCAATGGGGCTGGCTCGGCGTCGTCGCGCTGGCAACGGCGTCCTCCGCTGCTGCATTGGTCGCGCGGATGTCACGTTGAAGAGAGGCGTTCGTCAGGGCGCGTGCCAGAGCTCGACGCCGCTCTCCACCACGACGTCCAGGTCCACGAACAGCCCGACGAGATGGTCGAACGACTTCGCGGCGAGCCCCATTTCCTCGACCATGGGATGGCTGTCGGCGACTTTGAGGTTCAGCGCGAAGCGGCCATCGAGCACACCGGCCCGGTGAAAATGCTGGGTGGCTGCGCGCGCCTCGACGCCCGCCTGATAACAGGCTCGTTCGGGCCGCTCGGCGTCGCGGAACTGCTTCAGGAGCGCGAACGTGAGCCCGGACGAGATCGATTGCGCGACGTCGAGGAGCACACCGGCGTCGGGCACGGCGATCCGAGGCCCGCCGAAAAGCAGGTTCGAGGCGCCGGCGATCGCGGCCTTCGTATCCTCCCAGACCTCCCCGAACAGCGCCCGGCTCGTCCCGGGCACCTTCGTGATCTGGAAGAGCTGCTCCGCGCGCGCCAGGGTCCGTGGACCAAATCGGTCGAGAAGGACCGGCGCGACGCGAAACACGTGCGCGGCGGCGGCATCGCGGGGGACCTCCATACTCGCGAGCTCCATGGGAAACCCCCACACCTCGCGTCCGGTCACGAGCGCGTGGCTCTCGTCCACGAATGTATAGTAGGGAAAAACCACAGGTCGAGCGCCACGCGTGGACACGGCGGGGACCCAGACGCCGGCCATGGTGAAGGAGAAAAAGCCTCGTTCGGCGTCTGGCTCGCTCTGCGCGCGGGCCACACCGAGCCGCGCGAAGCAAAAGACGACGCGCGGCAGGAATGCGCGATAATCACAAACGCCAAAGGACGGGCGGTTCAGGAACCGATCGCAGAGCGCTTGCTGCCGCCCGACGTCCGCCTCGACGGGGAACAGGTAGAGCGTCGCGCGCGAGAGCGCGAGCGGCTGCGCAAGCGCCTGGTTGTCCGCGCGCTCGATGTACCCCGAAACCCCGGTGTCGCTCACGACGTCCTCCGGAGCGCGAGCTGGTTGATTCCGTGCTGTTCGACGAAGCGCGACGCGAGGCCGGAGGGCGCAGGCAGCGAGAGCTTCCAGCGGGTGCGAATCTGGAAGCCGAAGGACGCGCTCGCTCCGGTGTCGAACCCGGTGACGTCATACTTGCCGCGCATCGGACCCTTGAGATACTCGTCTTCGAGGTTCAAGCGGCCGTCCAGGGGACGCACCTCGCACCGCCCGAGCCCCCAGTCGAGGCAGGCCGAGACGAGAGGCCCGAGGCCGCGCGCCGAGCGCGTGAGGAGCGGCTGCGAGAGCATCGACGAGATCGCATTCACATTGCGCGCGATGGCGCCCGTCTTGCCGAGCGGATCCGACGCGGCGCCGCGGATCGGCAGCTTGCAGGCCGGGCCGCGGTCGAGCCAATCTTCGAGGCTGCGGAACGAGTCGCGGCCCTGCGTGGACGCCGACAGCGCGCAGAAGCGGCGCAGCGGGGAGCGGACCTGCCAGAACCGCTCATTGCCGGACGACCGTTTTTCCCTCATGTCGATGCTGGCGAGCTCGGTATCGAACCCCCAGAAGAGCAGCCCCCCGCCCGCCATGAGCGGATCACTCACGTAGAAGCGGGGCACGTACGTGAAGGGGCCGCGACCGAGGGAAAACCCGGTCATGCGGACGAACGGGATGGCATTCATCACCTCCCGGTACGTCCGATGAAAGAGAGAAAGCGGAAACGAGAGGTGCGTGCCTTCCCGCGCGCCGAGCGCGATCACGAGCGGGTGGAAGCCGGGCGGCGTGATCTCCTGCTCCACGAGATCGAGCCCGGGGGGGAGCATGCGCCGCACGTCGTTCTCGGGCATCGAGAGGACCATGCAGACGCCGTCGTAATCGCCGACGACCTCGAGGGGGCCAAACGCGGCCGAGGTGCCTTTCGCGTCGTAGTCGCCGACGATGTTCTCGGGGAAACCGCAGATCGCGCGAGACGCCTGCATGCCGGACATCGCGGCGGACTCGACGCAGCCCGTGTCGAGCCCGTTTTTCGTCCAGTCGCCGGCGAGGTAGAGGTTGTCGTACCCGGAGCGGTCCGCATGGATGCGATAATAGGTCGAGCCCTTCGGCGACATGACGTAGCGCTCCGAGGGATCGATGTTCGCACGCCAGTACTGCGCGTCGAAGCGCGCCGTGCCCTCGCGGCGCCGGGGATCGACCAGGAAAAACCAGTTCAGCTCGTTCGCGTCATGCGTCGTCGTCGCGACAGGCCAGAGCACGCCGGGGTTCTTCTGGAGCCAATCGATGGAGATGCGCCGGACCTCCTCGTGCATTCGCCGGGGGAAATCGTGATCCGAGGGCCGAGGAAGGCCATTTCTGCGGAGCGCATCGTGGGCGATGCTTGCCTCACCCGTGGAAGGCGCGGCCGCCTGCGAGGGCGCAAAAGGGGCCACCGCGTCGGAGGGACCGACGAACGGAGGCGAGGGGAACGGCCTCTCGACGACGTCGGGTCTGTCCTTCGAGGGGAGCAAGATATCCGCGTCGAGGAGCGGGCCGGTGAAATACGCGAGGCTGCCGGGATAATCGAGGTTCGGGTCTTCCGGCGTCCCCACGGGCCAGTTTTCGCGGTTGATGAGGTGCGTCATGTCGCAATACGTGTTCTCGGGCTGCGCATAGCCCGCGACGCACGAGGAGGCCCCGTTCCAGCCGAGGTTCTGGAGGCTCGGGCGCATCCAGAGCTGCATGCATTGGGTTTGCACGGTCGTGACGTGCTGGACCATGTCCTGCCACTGCCGCCGGTGCGCGATGAGCTCCTGGCAAAGGAAGGGGAGAGCGCCCAGCGAAATGCCGAGGAGTACGAGGTCGAAATCCTCGCCTTTCTGGAGGACGCGCTTCTCGACGGGCTTCCAGGTGGACCAGAACGATTCGAGGTTGGAATTGAGCGTCGTCCAGCCCGCGCGCAGCGCGTCGCCGTCCACGATCTGCTCGTAGAGGGGCTCGCTCGGCCAGGAGAGCAGGCCCTTCGTGGGGAAAAGCGGGTCGTATGCAGGGGCCGGAGCCGAGGCC
Organism: Polyangium sp. 6x1; assembly: GCF_029946515.1. GTDB lineage: Bacteria > Myxococcota_A > Polyangia > Polyangiales > Polyangiaceae > Polyangium. The sequence goes on along the minus strand of NZ_JARZHH010000001.1, from coordinate 313,516 downwards.
TCGGCGTTTGGCTTGATCCAGACCTGCCGGTCGACGTGAATGCGCTCGACCTCGTCTTTCGTGTCGTCGAGCTCGAGCCGGGTCACGCGGTGGAAGAACTCGAAGCGCACCCCGCGGCTCTTCAGGACGATGTAAAGCGGCGCGAAGACGACGTCGCCCATGCCGGCCTGCATCTTCCAGAAGATGGCCCCTCGATACTCGAAGATCATCCGCAACATCGCGCGCGCGATCGTGCCCGCGGCGAGGTTCGGCCTTCGTGTGTCGCCCTTTTCGTACGCGAACACGAAATCGTACGTCCCGCGAAGGACGCCCGAGCGGAGCGTGAGCTCGTTCGCGCCGTTGCGGCGCAACCATTCGACGAGGTCGTACTTGTCGAGGACGTCCCAGCCGTGCTCGAGGACGCCGTCGAAGACGATGCCGCGCAGGCCGGACGCGACGAGATCGATGAGGATCCACAGGCGCCGGAGGACGGTGTTTTGCTCGACGACCGGCTCGAGCTCGTCCCATAACCATTCGCGGACGTCGTCGAGGATCGCGACGATGGCCGACCCGTGCTCGTGCGAGCCCGTGGCGAGCTCGCGCGCGCGAAGAAGCTGCATGCGCGCGGTCAGCGGCCCGAAGACCACCTTCGTCCGGGGGCGGCGGCGCGGGGCGCGCGAGCCACGCGCGACGAGCCCGAGCGCGCTCCCCACGACGCCGACCGTCATCGTGGCCATGTCCGCCAGGAAGCTCTCCTTGCGCGGGCCCGCCTTTGTGGTGAGGCGAAGCGAGAGCGCGGTCGACTGCGGTGGAGGCGTCCGTGAAGCAGCGCTGTCCGGGTTTGCCCCCGGCACGGGCGCGCCTTGCGGCGGCCCGAAAGGCGAGGTCTCGAATGCGCGGAGCGCGAGGCCGATCATCTTGCCGACGGTGTCCCAGATCGAGAGAAACTCCTTGCCCTGCCCCGGCGTCTCGTCGTTCTCGCGAAAATGCTCGATCCAGAAGACCCAGTCCGGATCGACGTCGAACCCGGGAGGGATACCGTCCTCCCCCTCGATGCACTCCATCACGCCGACGTACGAGAACTTCTTGAACGCTTCGTCCCAGGTCGCGAGCGGCATGTTCGGGTTGCGCCCGAGCTCCTCGTAGCAGCGCCGCATCACGTTGAAGGCGTTCTCGTAAAAGCCGAGCCAGATATGCAGGCCGTGCTCTTCAATGCGATCGGCCATCTCGCGGCTGCGGCCACTCGCGCCCTTGCCGCCGAGGCGAAAGCCCTGCTGATAGACGGTCACCTCGTACTCGTCTTTCCAGCCAGGTACGCTCGTCAGTTCGAACGCCGCGGTCATTGCTCCCACGCCGCCGCCGAGGATGGCGATCTTCTTTTTCCTGTTCGGCGCTGATTCGGACATCGTTCGGCTCTGCCTCCTCCACGTGGGGAGAGGGCGCGATGGTAAACGGCCGCCGCGGAGCCACGCAAGCCCCACACCGACACGCGGCACCGGTCGATGGACGGCGCGAGGGAGTGGACAAACCGCCACGTCGGTGCAACAGTTCGTCCGTTTGGCGGAGGATCAATGATAGAGAGCCCGCGATCCATCCACGTCGTGGGGAAGCTTTCGAGCCATTGCGTGACCGTGGTCATGCCTCGTGACGAGGTCGCGTGGATGCTGCCGGACGGGTTGACGCTCGGACCTCAGGACCACACGCCGCCGGGGACGCACCCCGTTTTGCTTTCTTTCAATCACCGGTACGGCGCGCACCTCACGCTCCCTCGCATGCTCCTGCCCGGGGCGACGTACAAGGAGCAGATCGTCGGCGTGCCGTTCGTTCATTCCAAGCGCGATCTCTGCGGAGGACGCGCGCGTGGACCTTTCCTCTTCCTGCCACGCCTCTTCGCGAGCCAGCTCTTGCCCGTGATCGGCGGATGGCTGTTCTGGGGATTCGCAAAGCACCACGGCAGCATCCGCGAGACGACGGTCGATCCGGAGACGACGGCGGGCGGCGCGGAAAACGAGGAGGCGCGTTCCGAGGGAAAACCCCGCCAGGTCGGCACGTTCCGCGTCTTTTCGTCCGGGAGCGGCGGCGAGCCGCTCGTGTCGCTGCGCTACGAGGTGACAGGCGAATTCCAGCCCGCGACGCAGGCGCCGAACCACGAGGCGATCCTCGACGTCCTTCGCCAGCCCCTCATCTGCTGCCAGCCAATCTCGCGCGGGCCCCTCTTTTCCTGCGCCGACCACGAGAGCGACTGGGAGCGCGCGCAGGTGAGGCCCCTCGATACGACGATGCGCATCGAGGACGCGTTCGTCCCGGGGCTCGTCGTCGGCACCTATCGCTCGCGCGGGATCGATCGGTCGCCGCTCGGATCGTTCGAGCTCCGCGCCCCTTTCAAGCTCACCTTGCCCCATTGCTGCGGACGCGGGCATCGGCTCGCTTGACGAAGGCGACATGAGATCGACCCCGTTCGCAAAGAAGCCGGAGCCCGCTCGGACGCACGCCGATCCCGAGCAAACGCGGCCTGCGAGCGTGGATGTCACGCAGCGCGACGAGCCCGAGGGCGCGTCGTTCGAACGATGGTCCCTCGCGGTCCACGTCGAGACGAAGGCGCAGCGCGCCCTCTCGTTGTGGGCCGCTTTCGATCGGCGCGTGTTCGCCTCCGCGGGCGGCGATCCGGTGCCCACGCACGGCCTCTCCTTCGCGCTCGCGGATGAAAGCGCAAAGCGATACCGCGCGCGGCAGGAGCTCGACGCCGCGCGTCTTCGCGCCATGCGCGAGGCCATCACGCGCGGCGAGACGCCCATGGATCGGGGCCTCGCCCGCGCAGCGCTCGAAATGCTCGACGCAGGCGCGCTTCCCGCGCCCGAGCACGTGATGTTTGGCGAGCCAGCCGCCTCCGCGCGGGGGCTCGAGCTGCGGTACGGCGGCAGCCTGTTTTCACGGAGGCCCGATGGGAGCTATCGGCTCGTGCTCGGGCAGCTCCGCGGCGCGCGTGGATGCGACCTGCGTCTCCGCGCGCTGAAGCCGGGGGTCGTCTTGCACGAGGCGACGAAGAACATGCCCGACGAGGCCGGCGCCTCGCTCCATTACGCGCTCCCGAGTTGCTTCGTCGACGGCACGATCTTCCTCGATGGCGAGGAGCTCGTGGTGTCCGGGCTCGGCCACTACGACCGCGTGATCGGGCCTCCTTTCCGCGCCTCCGCGTGCGATGCCTCGATGGGCTCGCTCGTCACGCAGCGAGCGTTCGTCCACCTCGACGATGGAAGCTCCGTGGTCGTACAGATGTCTGCGCGCGCAGGTGCGGAGCCGACGCGCGCGCGTGCGATCGTCATGGACGTGCGAGGCCACGCCCTCGTCGACGAGCGCGCCTCGCTCGCGGCGCGCACCACGTGGCAGAGCACCCGTTCGTACCGCGAGTATCCCGTCTCCTTCACGCTCGAGGTCCCCGCGGCCGGGCTCGAGCTCGTCCTCGAAACGTCGATGGTCGCGCAGGAGATCGCGAGCCTCATCGCGAGCCCGCCCGCATGGCGAGGACGCGCGCGCGCGTCGGGGACGCGCTGGGGTCGGCCGATCGCGGGCATCGCATGGATCGAGCAGACGTTCCCGCCCGCGTACCTCGATCTCGGGGGCTTCTTCTCGGCCGTGCGTCGCGGTGCACAACACGAGATCACCTCGCTCGTCTCGCGCTCGCCTTCGCAGACGGCGCTCGTGGAGCTCATCGGCTGCGTGGGCCGCGAGGAGAGCCTCGAGGGCGTCGATCCGGTGCTGATCGGTCGCTCGCTCACGGGGCCGCTCCTCGACGTCATCGACCGCGGCGGCAAGGCCTGGCGCTCCTTCGTCACGCTCGCTTGCATCGACGCGACCGGCGGCGACTCCACGGGTTTTTCCCCGTGGCTCGCGATCCCCGAGCTCATCCACACGGGCTCGCTTTTGGTCGACGACGTGCAGGATGGATCGACGATCCGCCGCGGTGGGCCCGCGTGTCACCTCGTGCACGGCGAGGCGATCGCGATCAACTCGGGCACGGCGGCGTACTTCCTGGCCGAGCTCTTCCTCTCGCGTTGTCCCTTGCCGCCCGAGCGTGCGCAGCGCGTGCTCTTCCTGTACTTCGAGGCGATGCGCGCGGGGCACGGCGGTCAGGCCCTCGACATCGCCGGCCTCGGAGAGCTCTTGCCGGCCGCCGTGGACACGGGCGACATCCAGGAGCTCGCGCATCGCGTGGCTGCGATCAACCGGCTCAAGACAGCCGCTCCCGTGGGCGCGCTGGCGCGCATGGGCGCGATCGCGGGAGGCGGCACAGAGGCGCAGGTCGAGGGCCTCGGCGCCTATGTCGAGGCCGTGGGCATGGCCTTCCAGCTCATCGACGACGTGCTGAATTTGCGTGGTTTTCAGGGCGATCTCAAGCAACGCGGCGAGGACCTCCGCATCGGCAAGGTCACGATGCCGGTCGTACGGGCGCTCGGGTCGCTGGATCGGCGCGCGCGCGAACAGCTCTGGCAAACGCTCCGCGACAAACCCGACGACGACGCGCTCGTCGAGGACCTGATCGAGCAGATCGAGCGCACGGGCGCGCTCGACGCGTGCGTGCTCGAGGCCCGTCACCTCGTCGAGGAGGCGTGGAGGCGCGTGGATCCGCTTCTTCCGCCTTCTGTCGCGAAAGCAAGGCTGCGCGCGCTCGGATGGTACGTGCTCGAACGGAACTTCTAGCGACGGCTCAGGACGCCTGCCAGCGCGTGACGCCGCTGTCGAGCGTGAAGTCCATCTCGACGAAGAAGCCGCGCAGCGCGTCGAACGTGCGCGCGTCGAGCCCGAGCTCCGAGACGAGCGGATGGCTGTCGGTGGTCTTCACGTCGAGCGTGTAGCGGCCTCCGAGCAGACCGGCCCAGCGAAAGCGGTCGACCTTGGTCGCGGCCTCGATGCCGGCCTGATAACAGGCGCGGCGCGGGTCCGCGACGTCCCGGAACTGCTTCAGGAACGCGAATGTGGGGCCCTTGCGCAAGAGGTCGACGACCGACAAGGCGAGCCCGAGGCCGGGAACCGTGACCGTGGGGCCGCCGAAGACGAGGTCTGCGAGGGCTTCGAGCGCCGCTTTGCCCTCGGTAAAACCCTGCGTGATGGCGCCGCTCGACGTGCCTCCGATCCGGATCACCTGCACGAGATGCTCTGCTTGTGCGAGCACGTCGCCCCCGAAGCGATCGAAGAGCGTGGGCCGGATCTGGAAGAGGTCGGCGACGGAAGGGTTCGTGGGGATCGTGAGCTCGGCGAGCTCCTTGGGCCAACCCTGTTCGTCGCGCCCGCTGACGATGGCCTGGCTCGACGTCGCGAACATGTAATAGGGAAAAAGGACGAGGCGATCGGCGACGGGAAAGGGCCCTCTCCTGTCCACCGAGACGAGCGGAATCCAGATCCCCGCCTCGAAGTACGGGAAACACCCCTGATCCCGGGCCTTTGGTACGCGCGAGGAGACGCTCCCCGTGCGGTTGAAGATGAAAAACACCTGGGGAAAAAAGGCGCGATAGCTGGCGAGGCCACTCGACGGGGCGTTCAGAAACTTGTCACAGAGGGCCTGCTGGCGTCGTATGTCGCTCTTGACCGGGAAAAAGTACGTCGTCACGTTCCGGAGCGTGGCGGGCGTCGGCATGGATTGGTTGTCCGCCCGCTCGACGTATCGCGGCAAATTGGCTCTGCTCATACCTTCTCGTCAGGGCTCCGAGCGCCGCGGGAGGCTACCCGAGCCTGGGGGGCCGAATCAAGTGTCGTGAGGATGGATGTGCCTTGACACCTATACGCATCCCTCGTATGGGGGCATGCGCGCGGAGGCATGCAATGTTCCTGAAGCCCTATCAGGCCATGAAGCTCGTGGGCCAATGGTCGGTCTACGGCGTGACGATCGTGCTCCCCCGGGAGGATGTCCAGTGGATGTTGCCCGACGCGCTCGAGCTCGGCGCGCAGGACCTGACGCCTCCCGATACGCATCCCGTCACGTTGTATTTCGGCAGCGTGCGCGACGCGCACATGACATTTCCGCGCGCCTTTCCGCCCGACATGACGTACTTCGAGCAGGTGGTCGGCGTGCCGTTCGTGTATTCGAAGCGCCCGCTCTGTGGGGGGCGTGTTCGAGGCCCCTTCTTTTACATGCCGCGGCTGTTCTTGACGAACCTGCTCGCGACGCTCGGCGGCATTCTTCTCTGGGGTTTTCCCAAGAAAATGGTGAGCGTCCTGGAGAGCGTGAACGAGGGAGGGACGGACGGCTCGTATGCGGTATGTCCCTTCCGGGGCGGCGATGAGATCATCGGGGTCGAGTGGGCTGCCACGGGGCCGTTCCGGCCCGTCTCGGCGGTGCCCTCGTTCCAGAGGCAGCTCGAGATCATGACGCAGCCGCTCGTATCGCGACAACCCGTCTCCGTGGGGCCGCTCCTCTCGTGCTCGGATTTCGACAAGATCTGGCAGGAGGCCGAGATCCGGCCGGTGCAAACGAAGACATCCATCCGGGATGCCTTCGTCCCGGGGCTCGCGCCCGGGCGATATTCGTCGCAGGGTATCGACCAGACGCCCATGGGCGCATTCCAGCTCCGCGCGCGCTGGGAGCTGTCGTTGCCGTATTGCTGCGGAAAAGGGCGTGCGCCAGGCGCCTCGCAGGATGCGCCTTCCTTCTGGTGAGCCTGTCGGAATCGATGGGGGGGAGCCGCGGATTCACCGAGGGCCGACGCCCACGCCCGTGGGGGTGACCGTGATGTTGTACGTGATGTTCGGCGAGGCGGAAGGGAACTCGAGAGGCCCCGGCATTTCACAACTCGGGACTTCTTCTGGCTGCACGATGACGGGTACCGGGCTCTGCCCGGCAAACTGGACCGTGTGTTCGCCGACCGAGAACGGGGGCAGCAGGACCCAATAGCCATCGGAGACGGCGCCCGTGTACGTGCCGGGAGCCGCATCCGCGCAGAAGTTCTGCAAGACGTTGTTCTCGGGCAAGGTGAACGAAAACGCGGGGGTCTGCACCCGCAGGATGTCCTCCGCGGCAACCGGCACGCCATCGATCGTGACCTCGACGCCAACCACACTGTCAATCGACTTCTGGACCATGTATCGCAGGTCTTCCTCGGAGCAGTGCAAGTCGGGGACGCCCAGGAGATCCTGGATGCAAACGAAGTTGTCGGCCTCGGCGTTGATCACGGGAAAGAAGAGCTTCGTCCCCACAGGAATGGTGCATGCGCGTATCACGGTCCCGGTCGCGTTGAGCACGCCGGCCAGGTTCCAAACATGGCCCGACTGGCCCACGTCGCAGTTTGCCCCGGTCTCGTCGAACAAGGGGTTTTCATCGGTGGGTATGGACAACACCCATTGCCACCAAGCGGCGCCCAGGCTCTCGAGCTTTTGTGTGGGCTTCGCATTCGTCTCCGTCGACACGAAGAGGCCGACGGCAACGAGCGCCAAGGCGCTCATCGAATACCATTGCGTGGTTCGTCGCATGCACCGTTCCTTTTTGGCACGAGCTCGATGACGAGTCGAAGAACGAGCGGCTCGCGGCGCCGCTCGAGCTCACGTCTCGTGTCGACGCTCCGCGCGGCGGGAATGGGAGGCCAATCTATCACCCGAAGGCATCCACGCAACGCGACCTCGACGCGGGAGGGCGTCCGCTCGTTGGCGTACGTCTGTATCCGAGCGCGTCATGTCCCACGCGAAGCAATGGCGTGAGGCCCTGTTCGGTGCCGTCCTTCCTCTTCGGGCGAGCGACCGTCCGGGATGAATGGATCGCCAAAAAATGCACACGGTGGCGCCGCCGGGCTTTGCGTCGTGGGGCCATGGCTGCCACGTTCCGGCATGACTGCGCACGGCCTGACGTCACGCCGCACGTTCCTCACCCAGACCGCCGCGGGAGCGCTCGGGGTTGCTCTCCTGGATGCCTGCGGGGATGCGCCCGCGCCCCTGCCCGGGACCGCGCCGGCGCCCGTCCCCGACGATATCGGCGCGCTCGCGAGATCGCTGCAAGGCACCGTCGTGCTGCCGAAGGACGACGCGTACGACGCGTCCCGCCTTCTGTACAATACCCGGTTCGACGCGGTTCATCCGCAGGCTATCGTGAAATGCCGGTCGCCGGGCGACGTGCAAAAGGCCCTGGAGTGGGCGCGCCGGAACGGTATTCACATCGCGGCGCGCAGCGGCGGGCATAGTTATGGAGGATTCTCGACGACGTCGGGGCTCGTGCTCGACGTCCGCGACATGGCGCAGATCGAAGTGGACACGACCGAGCCTACGGTCCTGGTCGGGGCCGGCGCGGCGCTGATCGACATCTACGACGCGCTCTTCGCCCACGGGCTCGCGTTGACGGCCGGCACCTGCCCCACGGTCGGCATCGCGGGGCACGCGCTCGGCGGCGGGTATGGATTGATTTCTCGGAAGTTCGGCCTGGCCTCGGACAACCTCCTGGAGGTCGAGCTCGTCACGGCCGCCGGGGAGCTGCTCACCTGCAATGACGAGGAGCACACGGACCTGTTCTGGGCGTGTCGCGGCGGAGGGGGCGGGCAATTCGGCGTCGTGACCTCGCTCAAGCTGCGGGTGCATCCCGTCAACGAGGCGTCTTATTTCATCCTCACATGGGACTGGCCGGACGCGGCGAAGGTCGTCGACGCGTGGCAGGCCTGGGCCCCGTACGCGCCGGACGAGCTCACCTCGCTCTGCGGCCTGTTCGGTCGTCCCGGCGACAAGCCGTGGGTCCGGGTCATTGGCACGTACCTCGGGCCGGTGGCGGCGCTCGCGCAGCTGCTCCTCCCGATGCTGGCGCCGGGGTTGGGGACGCCGACGAAGCAGGTGGTCGAAGCCGACTCGTACGAAAACATCACGCGGATGTGGGCGGGCTGCGAGAGCACCGCAGCGGCATGCCACCTCGCGCCGCAGGGCACGCTGGAACGCGAGACCTATCGCGCCAAATCGGATTACGTCACGGAGCCGCTCCCGGCGGCCGCCATCGACCTCATGATGCAATGGGTCGCCGCGCGCGCGAGCGCGACCGCCACGGGGGCCATCCTGCTCGACGCCTACGGCGGCGCGCTGCGCAACGTCGCGCCGGACGCGACGGCGTTCGTGCATCGTGACCCGCTGTTCTCTTGCCAGTACCTCGGCTACGAGCGCCCCACGGACACGCCCGAGGCGCAACAAGAGAACCGCGAAGGAATGAACGACATGTATGCGTCCCTGCGCCCGTACATGTCCGGAGCCGCGTACCAAAATTACATCGATCCGGACCTCGCCGACTGGCAGCACGCCTATTACGGCGCGAATTTGCCGCGGCTCCTCGAGGTGAAGGCGAAATACGATCCAGAGAACGTCTTTCGTTTCGCGCAGAGCCTGCCCGTCGTGTGACGAAAGCGTCCATCGAAACACGTCGAGCCCGCCTCCGGCGTGGACCGGTGCGGGCTCGACGTGGCGGCCGTGCTTGCGGGGCCGCTCAGACGAGCATGAGCTCGCGCTCGGACCCATCCTCGTATCGAACCACGAGCTTGCCCCTGTCCTCGCGCGCCGTGACGAGCAGCGCGTCGTAGAGGGTCAGCGCCCGTCGGATCACCTCCGTGAGGCTATCCGCCTCGCTCAATTCCTGCACGCGCTCGAGCCGCTCTCGCACTCGCCTGGGCACCTCCAGGTTGAGCCGAACCTTTTCGTCTTTGCTGGCCATTCTCGCCATGATTTTTCCCCCGTGCAATGGCCTCGACGAGCACGAAGGACACCGCCATCGTCAGGATGCCGCCATAGGGCAACAAGCAGGTCGTCCTGGCGACCCCCAGGATGACATAGGCGATGACCGAGATCACGATCACCAGGCAGGCCGGCCCGAACCGGGCCGCCATCCGCAAAGCGATCGAGATCGCCCCCTGACGGGTCGTCGGGGTTCCCACGAGCTCGTCGTAAATGCCTTTCGCTTCCTCCAGCCTCCGCTCTATGTTGTGGCTCTCGCTCATACCTGACCTCTACCCGGAGAACGAGGTCAGCCTCCGCCTCTCGGCCTCACCCGTCGTCCGTGTCCCCGCGTTTCAATCTTTGGCGGCCTGTCATTTCATCTCGAAATAGCATGACCGAACCTACTTTCGTCTTGTACGTCTTCATGGTCCCATCCGCGTTGTTCAATCGCGGCCTCGGCCGCGCGTCGATATCCGTACGCTCGTCTTTCCAGCTTCGTGCGAAGCGATGACATGAGCACCTCACCGCAAGAGCGCGTGGCTCTCGCGACGATGACGTATCGTTGACGGGTAAATACGTAGGCCATGCGCACCGTCAAGCGCCGACGGTTCACGAGGGAGGTCCGCGCGCAGAAAAATCGTTTCGGAGCGTTCGAGGAGCGGCGCGGTAGCGTTCCTTCGGCGAATCTGGCAAGGATGTGAGCCATGCATGGTGCGCAACAAGCTTGCCAGATATCGTTTTGCATGAGCCCTCGCCTCCGTTTGGCCGCAATTGGCCTCGCTATCGTGGTTTCGGCCTGCGAGCCCAGCATCTCCACGGGCGGACTCGGCGAAGGAGGCGCGGCGTCGAGCCCTGATGGGGGGTCGGGTGGGTCGACCTCGTCGAGCAGCACGAGCGCGTCGTCGAGCAGTACGAGCGCGTCGTCGAGCAGCACGAGCGCGTCGTCGAGCAGCACGAGCGCGTCGTCGAGCAGCACGAGCGCGTCGTCGAGCAGCTCTGGCGGCGGCTTTTGCGCGCCGGGGTGCCTGACGGACGCAGACTGCGCAGGGAGCTGTCCGTCGCCGCCACCCGGCAACAACTACTGCTGCACCGCGTCGGGGTGTGGACTCACGATGGGGCTTTGCCCGCCACGATGTGAGCCCGGGTTCCCATGCGAGCCCGGATCGACGTGCTCGACGGGCGGGTTCCTCTCCAGCTTGTCGTGCTGGAGCGATTGCCTCTGCAACGCGAGCGGCGTTTACGAGTGCCAGCCGCGCGTGTTTCCCGTGTGCCCGGAGGTGCACCCGACGTGCGGGGACCCGTGCGACCCTTCGGTGCCGCTCACCTGCCAGTGCAATCAGGCATCCGGGGAAGGCACCAGGGCGTGTCGGTGCGACGCGACGAGCACGTGGCGCTGCGCCACGCACCCAGGGCCATGCCCGAACCTGGGTATGATCACAAATGGGACCACATGCACCGATTTCCCCGTCGGTTTGCTGTGCGATCTCGGGTACTGCGCGTGTACGGCGAAATGCGACACGCAGGTATGGCTGTGTCCGACCTTCCCTTGACGGGTACCGCGTCGACGTAGACCCGATGACATCGGCGGCGCCAGCGCGTCGCCGCCGCTCGGGGGCCAGCGCGGCGTTTCCGCTCTGTTATGTCGAGAAAAACCCTGGTAGAGTTCGGCTCCGGGGAGATGCGATGACGAACGAGGCGGACATCGTCGAGAGGTTGACGCGCGAGAACGATACGCTGCGCAAGCGTGTGGCCGAGCTCGAGGGGACCGTCCGGCAACGAGATCGGGTCATGCAGGCGGTCATCGACCACGTCCCGGCGCTCATCTTCGTGATGGATCTGGAGGACACGTACAGTCACACCAATCAGTCCTGCGCGGCTTTCATGGGTCGTCGTGAGGTCTCCGAGATTGTCGGGCACAACGCCAGGGAGTTCTTTCCTCCCGAGGTCTTCGCGTCCTGGAGGGAGAACAATCGCCTCGTCGCCGCGAAGGGCGAAGCCATCGTGGCAGAGGAGTCAGGCCCGAGCGAAGACGGCATGCTCGTGTACCAATCCATCAAGTTCCCCGTGCGCGACAGCGAGGGGACCATTCGATGGATCGGCGGCATCGCGACGGACGTGACGGCGCAGCGCAGGGCCGAGGAGCGGCTGCGCGAGAGCCAGGCGCGCGCGCAGGCGATGCTCGATGCGTCGACGGACCTGCTCCTGCTCGTGGAGCTCGATGGCGTGGTCATCACGGCCAATCAAGCGGCCGCGGAGCGGCTCGGGTGCACGCCGGCGGAGGTGGCCGGGATGCGCGACGTGTTCCCGCTCGATGAGCCGGACCGCCTGGCCTCCCTGGTGGAGGAGGTGCGGCACGCAGGAACGCCCGCGCGTTTTGACGCGGCGCGCGACGAGCGCTCGTTCGAGGTGACCGCGTATCCGGTGCGAAGCCGTGACGGATCGCTCGCGCGCCTGGCGATTTATGGGCGCGACGTGACCGAACAGAGGCGCGCCGCCCAGGAGCAGCGGCGGCTCCAGGAGCAGATCATCGAGGCGCAACGCTTGGCCATTCAGGAGATCGGGACGCCGCTCGTCCCCCTCACGGACGCGGCGGTGGCCATTCCGCTCATCGGGGCGATCGACGAGGTGCGCGCCGCGCATTTCGTGGAGACGATGCTGCGCGGCGTGGAGGAGCGCGGGGCGCATCTCGTCGTCGTCGACGTGACCGGCGTGAGCACGGTCGACACGCACGTGGCCGACGTGCTCGTGCGAGCCGCGCGGGCGGCGAAGCTGCTCGGCGCGGAGGTGATCATGACGGGAATCCGGCCCGCCGTGGCGCAAGCGCTGGTCGACCTCGACGCCGATCTCGGCGGCGTGGTGACGCTCGCGTCGCTGCAGGACGGCATTGCGTACGCGGTGCGAGGAAAGGGGCGGGCGCTCGCGCCTCGCCTCCGCGTCAGCGGTGGCCCGCGCGCGTAGCGCCTGGGCTCCGCAGCGGCCGGAGAGGACGATTGGGTCCGGACCGTCGTGAACCTCCATTCATAGTGGGAGGGCATTTCCCTCGGAATTGATTGTTGGCACGTCGCGTGCACGGGCGCCGACCCGCTTCCTTCCAGGAGGATCAACGTGCGTGCATTTTCGTGGATGTTGGTGATCCCGCTCCTCGCTGGGTGCAGCGACGAGCCAACGAACGATCGATCGGATACGAGCTCCGGCCCTGGTGGCTGTCCGCTCGTCACGTTCAACGAGGGCGTGGACGAGAGCTGGACGAACGGTATCGTCGCGGATGCGAGCGGCGTCTACTGGACCCGCGAAGACTCGGTATGGAGAGCGGATCCGGGCGGCGCCTCGCCGGAGCGCCTCGCGCAGGGGTTCCAGTCTGCGTACACGCTGGCCATGGATGCCGATGCGCTGTACGTCGTGGATTACGCCGAAAAGCTCGTCCGGGTCGACAAGGACGGCAGCGCGACGGTGGTCCTCGCAGAGAACGTGGGCAGCGCGGTCGCGGTGGACGAAAATCGCGTCTATTTCACCACGACGGAAGGCGTCTTCCGGACGTCGAAGGACGCCTCCGATGTCGAATCCGTCGCGTCGATTCCGGACGCGGATTCCATCGCGCTCGACGACGCGTACGTTTACGTGCGCACCATCGGCAATGTGGGCGATTCATCGGGCCGCACTGTGCGCGTGCCCAAGGCGGGTGGCGAGATCGAGGAGATCGCGCCACCCGCCCCCGTCGCATACCACTATTTTTCCCACGAGCTTGCGGTGGACGGGGCGAACGTCTACTGGGTCGAGCCCTCGGCCGGGACGCTGATGAAGGCCCCCAAGGCCGGCGGCACGCCGGTCGTGCTGGCCAAGGACCTCGCCGATCCCATGAGCCTCACGCTGGACGGCGGTCACGTTTACGTCACGCTGCGCAGCAAGGATGGCGGCTCGGTCGACGAGCGGGGTGTCATTCGCGTCCCCAAGGAGGGCGGCGCCGTGGAGGATGTGGCGCGCGGCGGGCGAATCAGTGCCTACGACGTGGCGGTCGATGCCACGCACGTGTACTGGACCGTCAAGGTGGTGGGCGCAGGCGCCGTCGCGAGCTGCAAATGATGCGAGACGGGAGCTGAATCGGCTCGCGCCGACAGTCACGCGTAGGCGTACACCCGTCGCTCGTTCGAATCGACGCCGAGATACACAGCCCGTCCGCCTTCGTTCGCCGTTCCCAGGGGAGCGCGCGCCGTCGCCGGCCGGGTGTCGGCGGCGGCGTCCTCGGCGCGGAGCCGCTCGTATTCGGCGACCGTCATTCGCTGGCTGCCCCGCAGGGGGCCGTCGATCTCCAGTCGAGCCACGAGCTCGGCGGCCTCCGGGTTCGTCCTGCCGGCGAAGAACTCCGCGCAGCAGCCCGATCCATAACTGAAGAGACCAATGCGCTGGCCGGCGAGCTCGCCCGCTTGCGTGTTCAGCAAGGACGCGAGGGCGAGGTAAAGCGAGCCCGTGTAGACATTGCCGATCCGGGACGGCAGATCGAGCGACGGCTCCACCTCCACCGGGAACGACGCGTCGGCGGCTTCCTCGGTCAGGCCGTCCATCCCCCGGCGATGCCGGTGCGCCTTGCGGGCCATCTTGCCATAAGGCACGTGATAACAAGTCCGCACGAGCGGCCCGTCCGTCGCGCCTTCGAGGCGGCGCCACGCGTCGTACGCGCCTTCCAGGGCGGCGAGATAACATTGCACGGAGTAGTGCCCATCGACGAGGGCCTCCTTGTGGTGGAGGGGACGCCAGAAATCGTGCACGTCGCGCGCGAACGTGCCGGTCTGGCCCACGTCGAGCGAGAGCAGCCGCGGTTTTTCCCGGACGAGCAGAGCGACGGCGCCCGCTCCCTGCGTCGGCTCTCCCGCCGAGTGGAGGGGATATCGTGCAATGTCGGTGCAGACGACGAGCGCCGCGCGGCCGCGCGCCGAGCCGGAGGCGATCCAATCGACGGCGGAGAGGAGCCCGGCCGTGCCGCCGAAGCAGGCGTGTTTGGCCTCGAAGATGCGGCACGTGCTCGGCAAACCGAGCAGGCCGTGGACGAACGCGGTCACCGGCTTCGAATGGTCGACCGCCGTCTCCGTGCCGACGATGCAGAGGCCAATCTCCGCAGGGCTCGCGCTGGATCGCTCGAAGAGCCGACGCGCCGCATTCACGGCGAGGGTCACGGGATCCTCGTCCGGCGCGGCGATCGCCATCCGGCGCGTCCCGAGCCCGCTGAGATACTTCGACGGCGGGACCCCACGCGCTTCGGCGAGCTCGGACAGCTCGACATAGCCGCGAGGTACACTCAAGGCAATGGCATCGATCCCGACGTCGGGCGTGCTTCTGCAAGAATTCATGGCGCGGAGCCTACGGGCGGCGCGTGCATCGGCCGAGGAGACTCGAAGGAGGGTCGAGGGAGCGATCGTGGGAAAAGGCGACGTGATCAGCGGCCCGCCACGCGCGCGAGCCACCCCCGCACGCGCAAGAGCTCTTTCGTCTCTGCCTCGCCCATGCTCGCGAGCGTCTGTTCAGCCTGGGTCGAGAGCTGTTTGGCGCGGTCGCGCGTCTTGCCGCCGTCCCAGAGCGCCTGCGCGAGCTCGAAGCGCGCGAGCGCGAGAAACACAGGGTTGCCGTCGAATTTCTCGAGGGTTTGTGTTGCCTGTTCGAGCAGGGGCACCGCCTGCGCGGTTCGTCCCATCTTCCGCTCGACCTTGCCCCGCCCCGTGAGCGCGATGCCGATCTGGAAATCGTCAGGTCCGTTGACCTTCTCCCACATCTTCTGCGCGCGGAGAAAACGCGCGCCCGCCTCCTCCGTTCGCCCGAGCTCCAGGAGGACATCGGCCATGTTGTCGAGGGCGGCGGCGACCTGGTCGTGCTCGGGCCCGAAGACCTGCTCGAAGGCCAAAAGCGCCCGCTCGCTCGCGGCGAGCGCCTTCTCCAGGCGGCCTGCGTCGACCTCGGCGCACGAGATTCCGAGGAGCACCTCCGCGGAGAGCGGCAGCGTGCTCCTGTCTTTCTCGAAGATCGAGAGCGCCTCCTCGTAGGCGGCGAGCGCCTGGGCATTCTCGTGCAGCGCCTGGAGCGCGTGGCCCATGCCGAGCAGCGTGCGCGCGACGTTGACGTGCCCGGAGCCGAGCGCCGCCCGCTGAATCGCGAGCGCACGCTTGTAGACGGCAAGCGCCTCGACGTGATGCCCCTCGTTGAAATGCGCCGTCGCGACCCCGCCCAAGACGAACGCGACCTTCGGGTGATGGGGGCCGAGGATGGCCTCGAGTTGCTCGGTCGAACGGCGGGTCTGCTCCATGGCCTCCGCCATGTCGCCTCGCCACGTCGCCACCTGACCCAGGTTGTAGAGCACCCCGGCCACCCGCAAGTCCTGCGGCCCGGCCACGCGCTGCCACAGCGCGAGCGAGCGCGCGTATTGCTCCCCGGCGCGGGTGTGATCGGCCTGCGTCAGGTAAACATCCCCCCGGTTCTCGTGGAGCTGGGCAAGGAGGCCCTCGTCCTCTTTGCCCCTGCGGAGGAGCGCCTCGGCGAGCCAGGCCCATTGAAGGCCCTCGTCGAAGCGGCGGAGCTGCGAGCCCACGACGTCGACGAGCTGGATGGCCGCCTGCGCCGCCGCGCGGTCGTGGTGTCCGGCCTGCGCCGCCGAGAACGCGCGCCGAAGCGACGCCTCGGCCGCCTTGGGGTCGCCCATGGCGCTCTGCAGCTCGGAGAGCGCCGTGAGCGCCTCGGCCTCGGTCGGCGCGTGCGCGAGGGCCTGCGCGCGTGTGACCGCCGCCTCGGCGACGGCGAGGCCCTCCTGGTAGCGGCCGACGGCGGACAGCGCCGAGGCCCGCGCGATCTGCTCGCGAATCTGCCGGGCCTCGTCGGCCGCCGCTTGCCGCTCGGGCAGGCGGACCGGAGACCGGAGCCCCTCGACGTCGGCGCAGACCGAGACGTCGCCGAGCGACTTCGCGGCCTCGGGGGCCTTCGCCACCTGGTCCTTGCCGCTCGTCTCGAGCACGCCGAGGAGCGCGCGCACCTCGTCGAGTCGCCGATCGAGGCAGAGCATCCGCAGCGAGAGCACCTCGTCGGACTGAGCGCCCCGCAGCCGCGTCGCCTCGCACGCCTCGGTGTGCATCGTCGACCAGCCGCGCCCGTAGGCGTCGAGCGCCTGCTCGATGCCGAGCCAGGCGTCCTGCGCGTACGGGAGCTCCGTCGCGAGGAAGCGCTCGCGGATCGCGCGCTTCTGCGGCTCCCCGAAGACGGCGGCGAACCTCTCCGGCGCCCCGCTGCAGAGCGGCGCGCTCGGCTCGGCGCGCAGCACGCCGAAGAGCGCCGCCCCCCCGAGCGCCGCCACGGCGAGCGCGCCGACCACGCGGTTCCGGAAGGCGCGCTGCCCGTCGTGCGTGAGCGCGGAGAGGAGCGCGTCCATGGACGGGAAGCGCTCCGCCGGCGAGGGCCGGAGGCCCCGTTCGAGCGCGCGCAGCACGTGCGCGGGCAGCCCCGGCGCGTCTTTCGGCCGCGGCAACCTGCCGGAGGGCGCCTCGGTCATGACCGCCTCACGCGTGTTCACGGAGAAGGGCCGCTCGCCGTGGAGCGCCTCGAAGAGCGCGAGGCAAAAGCTGAACTGGTCGGCCTGCGCATCGACGGTGACGCCCTCGAATTGCTCGGGCGCCATGTAGGCCGGCGTGCCGAGGACGGCGCCCGAGCGGGTCAGCGACGCGAGGCCCTCGCCGTCCTCGCGCGCCGCCGGCGCGTCCTCCGGAGGGGAGGGGGGCGCGGCGAGGGCGCGCGCGAGGCCGAAATCGGCGACGCGGACGCGCCCGTCCCTGGCGACGAGGACGTTTTCCGGCTTGAAATCGCGGTGAACCAGCCCCGCGGCGTGCGCGGCCGAGAGCCCCCGGCCCGCCTGGACGAACAGGTCGAGGATCTCGCGCCACGAGCGCTCCTTCTGCGACAACCACCCGGCGAGCGTGGAGCCGTCGACGTACTCCATGGCGAAGAACAGGCCGTCGCCGAGCGTGCCCACGTCGTGGATGGCGAGCACGTTCGGGTGGGAGATGCGCGCCATGGCCTGCGCCTCGCGCATGAGCCGCAGCTCGGCCCCCGGGGCCCGCTGCAGGATCTCCGGTCGCAGGATCTTGAGCGCGACCTTCCGATCGAGCTCGGGGTCGTAGGCGGCGAACACGACGCCCATCCCGCCCGCGCCGAGCGTCTCGAGGATCATGTACCGCCCGAGGATCGCGCCCCGCGAGAGCCCCCCGACCGGCGCGGAGGCGGCCGCCATGGCCCTCTTTCGAGGCGTCGCCCGTCCGGCGCGCCCCTCGTCCGTGGCGCTCGCCTCGCCGCCGGGCAATTCCAGCACCGAGAACTGCTTGGCCAGCTCGGACAGGAGCCTCCGGCAGGACACGCACGTCGCGGCGTGCCGCTCGACACGCTCGACCGCCTGCGCATCGAGCAAACCCTCCGCGAACTCGGCGACCGTGTTGTCACTCAGGCAGCTCATCGAATCCCGTTTGCCGTGGACGACGCGAGGTTTGGCGGACGAGGGCGTGGGACACGCGTGACTGTACAGGGGTCGCGTGAATCCGGTAAAGTCTGCGCGTGACCGCCCCGGCGCGCCGTCTGACCGAGGTTTTCCTGCGACAAGTCAGCGGGCAAGGGGCGGCGCGAGACGAGGGGCACGACGCGCTGGAGGGGCTGCTCGAAGGCGCCGTCGCGTCCGCGCGAGCCGCGTGGCAGGAGATCGACGTGCCCGTGGAGGTCTTCGTGGGCTGGCTCGCGGCGCGGCTGCCGGCGGCGAACGTGGAGACGCTCGAGCGGACGCTCGGAACGCTGCGCCTCGGCGACCTCTACCTCGCTTGTGCTTGCGAGCGGGGCGACCGCGCGGCGCTCGCGGCGTTCGAGCGGTCCTACGTCCCGGATCTCATTGCAGCGATCCAGCACGTCGATCGATCCGGCAGCCACGCGGACGACGTCCTGCAGGTGCTCCGGCAAAAGTTATTCGTCGGCGAGCCGGAGACCGGGCCGAAGATCCGCGAGTACGGGGGCCGCGGGGAGCTGCGGCGGTGGCTCCGCGCCGTCGCCGTGCGCGCCAGCATCGACGCCCTGCGCGCCGCGCGCGAGATCCCCGTCGAGGACGAGCTGCTCGACGCCATCGAGGTCCCGGCCGACCATCCGGAGCTGTCGCACCTGAAGCGCACCTCGCTCGCCGAGCTCAAGCTCGCCCTGCGCGACGCCCTCGGCGCGCTGGCCCCGCGGGAGCGGACCCTGCTCCAGCAGTACTACCTCGACGGCGCCAACCTGGAGGCGCTCGCCGCGCTCTACCGGGTCTCGCCCTCCGCCGTGAGCCGGAGCCTCGCGAAGACCCGCGCGACCCTCATGGGACGGGTGCGCAACGCGCTGATGGCGCGGCTGCGGATCAGCGGGCGTGAAGTGGACAACATCCTGCTCCTCGTCCAGAGCCAGCTCGAGCTCTCGCGGAGCATGCTCGACGGACGACGGTAGGGCGAGAGCCCCGTCGCCGCGCGTACCCGCCAAACAAAAAACGCAAACGCGCGCGGGTTCCCCGTCCTCCAAGGCGAGCGCCTGTTCGCCGGGGTCCGATCTCGGGCGGCAGGAGACGCTGCGCCTGCCCCTTCACCCCCGGAAGACCATCGACCATGACACGAATGCTCCTCGCCTCGCTGCTCGCCACCTTCGTCGCCGGATGCGGCTTCATCAAGGTATCGGGCCTTCCCTCCGTCTCGTCCTCGTCCGGTGAGCCATCGGAGAGCTCCGCCGGCTCCGCCGAGGCCGCCGGCCCGAAGTCCACCGACGAGGAGCTCCTCGAGCTGTACCAGTCCATCGATTACACCTGCTGCACGCAGACGCGCGCGAGCGGCCTCGGGTTTTTCCAGAAGGCCGGCGTGGATCAGACGGGGCTCTTCAAGCGTGGGAACGTCGATCCGGAGTGGATCCCCGGCTGGTCGAACGACCTCTCGACCATCGAGCTCATGAACGCCCTGGCGCAGGCCGCCGTCAACCGCACCTGGCAAAAGCAATGCTTTGCCGATTACGAGGACTATCGCAAGGGCTGGGCCGACATCGAAGGAAAGCACCGCCCGCGGCTGGAAACGCTGCGCAAGCAGGGCAATTTCTACGAGCAGTCCGCGGGCCTGAGCGCACTCCTGGTCGACGTCGCGAAGGAGGCCGAGCAGAAGGGACTGAAGCTCCCCGGCGGGCATCCGATGAACTCGGTGGGCCTGCCCTACGAAATCATCACGGCCCTCTTCCAGGTGTACCGCGACGGCGGTCACGAGTATGCGCTCGCCGATTTCGTGAAGCCCGTGGGAGACCAGGTCGAGACGTTCTCGCGCTTCGGCCGGCCCTGGTCCGAGGACAAGACGTTCGATCGTGACGCCTTCTGCGCGTACGCCGAGGTGAGCGGCACGCACCGCACGCCGAAGCTGCCTGACATCGGCGGCTGGGAGCCCGGCCGCGACGCGCCGGCGCGCTGGCCGGTCGCCGCCCAGCGTCACGCCGAGGTCGACAAGAAGCTCCGGAGCCTGCAACCGCAATCGGCGGCGGCGCTCGCGATCCAGGGATGGAATGTGCCCAGGCTCGAGATGGGGACGCTCGATCGCGAGCCCAAGGCGCCCAAGCTCTTCTACACGGGGCCCTACACCCTCACCGCCATCCAGCGCGCGGGCGACAAGGTGGTGGTCGTCGGCGAGCAGCGCAAGACCGAGCCGTTCAATTACGATTGCCGCTCGACCGGCGTCATCGAGTCGTACGACATCAACAACAACCCCGTCTACGGGCGCAATTGCAAGGTGGGCTCGAAGACGAGCATCCGCATCTCGGAGGTCACGTTCGCCGACCTCCCTGCCTCGATTCCGCTCGCGAAGGGCGACGAGGTCACGTTTTATGGCGATCTCTCCCGCGAGGAGAAGGACAAGACGGTGAAGCAAACCCCGTCGGAGGTCGTGACCAGCCGCTCCCACGCATTCGAAGGAAAACACCTCGTGCAGGTGAAGCGCGAGGGCAAGGTCGTGCACTCCTTCTGACGCGTCCGCATCCGCAACGTCGCCGCCGTCCCGCCGTCCCGCCGTCCCGCGTCCTCGGACCCCCCATCACGAGCTCGCCCGGCAGATGTTGCGCAATCGCGGGGTTTTTCCTATCCGCTGGCTCGCGTTGACAGGGCGGAGGGACGCTCGTAAGCATGCGATATGGGGGGAGTTCGTCGATCCGAAATCGCGGCCGCTCTGCCCCGACGGTCGTACCTGCGGACCAGAGCGCCCGCGCCGTGGATGGCCTGTTCGGGCCCGAGGCGCGGCCTCTCGCCTCTCGATACGTGGCGGCTCCGCGATGCCCCGAGCGCCGCGCGGCTCGGCTTGTCCGCGAGCCTCGCCGTTCCGCTCCCCTGTCGACGCGCTTCTCCTGCTCGAAGGGTTGCCTCCGAAAGTTGCGGCATAGCTTTCAAGAGCCTGCCCGATCCGCCACGCGAGGGCGGTCTCGCCTGCTCGACGTCAGGCATGCGGAGGACATCCCGATGACACACCTTCCGACCGACCCTGGGACGGTTCAGCTCAAAGGGTATCACGTCACCGCGAAGACCGGCGAGAGCGCAGGTTCCATCACGTATCGAGCCTACCGCGAGGCTGACGGCGCCCTTGTGGCGATGAAGGTGCTGCACACCGATTACACGCGGATCGCCGACATCACGCGCTTCAAGCACACCTACGGCATCATCAAGCGCATCGATTCGGAGCGGGTCGTCAAGGTCCACGACGTCGAGGAGCACCGGGATGGGCTGATGCTCATCACCGAGGATTTCCCGGGCACCGCGCTGTCCGCGAAGCCCCTCGGCAAGCTCGACGTCCGCGCGTTCCTCACCGTCGCCGCCTCGATGTCCGAAGCGCTGGCCGACATTCACCGGCGAGGTCTCATCCACGGCGACGTGAGGCCCTCGAACATCCTGCTCGGCGAGGGAAATCAGGTGAAGCTCACCGGATTCGGCGTCGATTCCCTCGTGACGCGCGAGAAGGAGGAGATCTACAGCCCTCGCGTTTTGTCGGAGGTGCTCCCCTACACGTCGCCCGAGCAAACCGGCCGCATGAATCGCAGCGTCGATTACCGTTCCGACATGTATTCGCTCGGGATCGTCTTCTACGAGATGCTCGCCGGGCGAAAGCCGTTCGAGGCGACGGACCCACTCGAGCTGATGCACGCGCACATCGCCGTGAAGCCGGTTCCACCCGTGGAAATCAACCCGGAGGTGCCCGACGCGCTCTCCGCCATCACGATGAAGCTCCTCTGCAAGAACGCCGAGGACCGCTACCACAGCGCCGACGGGCTCAAGGCCGATCTGGAAGAGTGCCAGCGGCAATGGGAGCGCGGCGGCCGGATCGGATCGTTCAGCCCGGGCCTGTACGACAGGAGAGATCTCTTCCAGATCCACCAGAAGCTCTACGGCCGCGAAGGGGACATCCGGAAGCTCATTGAATCGTTCGAGGACGTGCTCCAGGGCAAGCGCGCGATCGTCCTCGTGTCGGGCTATTCGGGCATCGGCAAATCGTCCCTCGTTCAGGAGATCCTGAAGCCGCTGGCGCGCGAGAAGGGCTACTACATCAGCGGGAAATACGATCAGCATAACCGCGACACGCCCTACAGCGCCATCGTCCAGGCGTTCGACTCGCTCATCAAGCAGCTCCTCTCCGAGAGCGAGGAGAGGATCACGAAGTGGCGGGACGCCATCCTGCATGCCCTCGGGAGCAATGCGCAGGTCCTCTGCGACGTCCTCCCGTGCCTCGGGCACATCGTCGGCGAGCAGCCGCCCGTCCCCGCGCTCGGCCCGGTCGAGGCCCAGAACCGATTCAACCTGTATTTTCAAAAATTCGTGTCGGTCTTCGCCGGACACGCCCACCCGCTGGCGATCTTCCTCGACGACCTGCAATGGGCGGACTCGGCCAGCCTCAGCCTGATCACGAGCATCCTCGCGAACGAAGAGAACATGGAATCGCTCTTCTTTTGCGGCGCCTACCGCGACAACGAGGTGAGCCCGACGCATCCCTTCCTCGTCGCGCTGGAGGAGCTTCAAAAGAGCGGCCTCGAGGTGGTGAACATCGTCCTCCAGCCGCTCCGGCTGGTCCATTTGATCGATCTCGTCAACGACAGCCTGCAGACCACCGACGGGGGCGCGCTCGCGAGCGCGGTTTTGAAGAAGACCGGCGGCAATCCGTTCTTCGTGAAGCAGTTCATGCGGCACCTGTACGAGACGAAGGTGCTCGTCTTCGATCCCAAGTCCGGGTGGGGCTGGGATCTGCCGAAGATCGCGGGGCTCGAATACACCGACAACGTCCTCGACCTCATGGCGGAGACCATTCGGCGCCTGTCGCACGCGACGCAGGAGGTGCTGCGGCTGGCCTCGGCGATCGGCAACATGTTCGAGCTCGACGTCCTGAACACCGTCTGCGAGCGCCCTCCCGAGGAGACGTACGGGAGCCTCGACAGAGCCCTCGGGGAAGGCTTGATCGTGAGCGCCGACGAGCAGTACCGCTTCGCGCACGACAAGATCCAGGAGGCGGCGTACTCGCTGATCCCGGTGCGAGACCGACCGGCGTTTCACTACCGGATCGCAAAGCTCCTGCTCGGCAAGCTGGATCCTGGCGCGGGGCGCAACCTGTTCGACATCGTCAACCACTTGAACAGCGCGGGCGATTTGATCCGGACCCCGCAAGAGCGCATGCAATCGGCCAGGTTGAACCTCGAGGCCGCCGGGCGAGCCGAGGACTCGGCGGCGTTCACCGCGGCCTTGAAGTACCTGGAGCATGGCATGGCCATGTTGCCCGGGGATGCGTGGACCTCCGAGTACGAGCTGACCTTCGTCTACCACACGAAAAAGGGATTGATGGAGTCGCTCTGCGGGCGGCACGACGACGCGCTCGCGACCCTCGCGGGCTGCTTCGAGGTTGCGAAAGGACGCCTCCACAAGACCGAGGTGCGGCGCCTGAAAATGAACGTGCAGATCCTCAAGAACGATCTGCCCGCTGCCCTGGAAGAGGGGCTCGCCGCCCTGCGGGCATTCGACATCCATTTGCCGCCCTACCCCGACGACGGCACGCTCGCCGCCGAATTCGATCGGACGATCGCCATGATCGGCGACCGCCCCATTGCATCTCTCGTGGACCTGCCCGCGCTGGACGATCCCGAGATCGCCGTCCTGCAGGACGTCCTGCAGGAGATGTTCTCGCCCACCTATCAGCTCGGCACGAACAATTTCGGGATCACGGTGATGCGGATCCTGCAGAATTCGATCGAGCATGGCATCTCGAAGAATTCGGTCTACGCATACGTGAATTTCGGGACGCTCCTCTGCTCGAGGAACGACATCGAGAAGGGTCACGCGTTCGGGCGGGCGGCGATCCGCCTGAACGAGATCCATCCCGACAAGAAGTCCGAGGCCATGCTGTGCAACATGTGGGGCGCGTGGGTCCAGCACTGGAAGGACACCTACGAGAACTCGAAGGCTTCCCTGCGCAAGGGCATCCACGCCGGCCTCGAGACGGGGCAATACATCTGGGCCTTCTACAACACGTGCAACGCCGTCCAGAACAGCCTGCTCCGCGGGGCGCACCTGCGCGATGTCCTCGAGGAGGCGAAGCTCTACCAGCCCCTCTGCAAGCTCGACAAATTCAATGCGATCATGTGGCTGGTCGCCGCCGTCGCGCATCTCGCCGAGGAGCTCGGCGCGCCAGCCGAGGGCGAGCGGACCCACGCGGGGGGCTGGGCGGACATCGACGCCGTCGTGGAGGAGGCCCGCAGGATCAACAACCAGGCGTCCCTCTACTTCTTGAACGTCTTCGCCGTCCTCACCGGCGTCTTCCAGGGCGCGTACGAGAAGGTGGCGGAGATCTGGGGCTCGACCGATCCGGGGAGCCTGGGAATGCTCGCGGCGTGGCACGCGAGCCCCTGCTATTATTTTTATGGCGGGCTGGCCTTCTCGCGGGCCGCCATGACGGCCGCCCCAGCGCTCCGGGAAACGTACCTCGCGAGGCTCGGGGAATGCGCGCGCAAGGTGGAGACCTGGGCGCGGTTTGGCCCGGCGAGCTTCCGCCATCGCAGCCTCATCCTGCAGGCAGAGATTGCCCGGGTCGAGGGGCGCGCCACCGCGGCCGCCCTGTACTACGACGACGGGATCGCCGCCGCGCGGGAAGGGCGATTCCTGCATGACGCGGCGCTGGCCAGCGAGCTCTGCGCCCGGCATTACCTCGACCTCGGCAGGGAATTCCTGGCGAGCGCCTACATGACCGAGGCGCATCGCCTGTACGCTCGCTGGGGCGCCTTTCGGGTCATTGCGCGTCTGGAGCGAGACGTCCCGCACCTGCTCCAGCGCGACGCGACGCGCCGGCAGCCCGCCCGCCAGATGCGGGAACGCTCGGGGCCGGCTCGGCAGGTCGAGCCGCTGGATCGGCGCGATATCGGCTCGCCGCGACAGCAAGACCGGGACGCGCTGGGGCCTCCCGCCTTCTTCGACGCCACGTGCGCGGAGCTCGATTTCGCCACTGTGCTCAAGGCCTCGCAGGCCGTCTCCGGCGAGCTCGAGCTCGACCGGCTCATCGACACGCTGCTATCGATTGCGATCGAGCATGCGGGCGCCGAGCGAGGCCTCTTGATCCGCCCCCGCGGCGCCGAATGCGACATCGAGGCCGAGGTCGTCACCGTGCGCGACCACGTCGAGGTCACCCTGCGCCAGGCGCCCGTCACCCCGGCCGATCTCCCCACGGCCATTCTGCAATACGTGATTCGCACGCGGGAGACCGTGATCCTCGACGACGCTGCCGCGCCAAACCTGTTCTCGGAGGACGTCTACGTGCGCGACCGGCGTCCCCGCTCCGTGCTCTGCCTCGCCCTCGTGAAACAGGGGACGCTGGTGGGCGTGCTCTATCTGGAGAACAACCTGACTCCGCGCGTCTTCACCGCCGACCGGATCTCGATGCTGGAGCTCCTGGCCTCCCAGTCTGCCATTTCGCTGGAGAATGCCCGCCTCTATACCCAGTTGCAGCAAGAAAACAGCGAGCGCAAGCGGGCGGAGCAGGCGCTGCGGGAGAGGGAAGCGCGGATCCGGCGCCTGGTGGACTCGAACATCGTCGGGATCTCGTTCTGGGACCTGGATGGCAGGATCACGGACGCGAACGATGAATTTCTTCGATTCGTTGGCTATACTCGGGAGGATCTGGCCTCGGGGGCCCTCCGCTGGACGGCGATGACGCCTCCGGAATACCATGCGCTCGATGAGCGGGCGCGGGAGGAAGTGCGTTTGACAGGCCAGTTCGGGCTCTTCGAGAAAGAGTTTTTCCGGAAGGACGGCAGCCGCGTCCCGGTGCTGCTCGGCGGTGCGCGATTCGAGGGGTCGAAGAGCGAGGGAGTGTCATTTTTGCTCGACTTGACCGAGCGCAAACAGGCGGAGGAGCGCCAGAGGATCCTGCTGAACGAGCTGAACCATCGGGTCAAGAACACGCTGGTGATCGTGCAGGCAATCGCCGGGCAGACGCTGCGCATGGCGGATTCGCCGAAGGCTTTCGCGGAATCCTTCATGGCCCGGCTCCTGGCCCTGTCCCAGACGCATAACCTCTTGAACCAGACCTCCTGGCAGGGCGCCAGCCTTCGCGACGTCGTATGCGCGGAGCTGGCGCCGCACGCCCATGGCGACGCCGCCCGCTTCCGCCTTACCGGAGAGGACGTGCGCCTGCGCCCGGAGGCCACGGTGACGCTCGGCATGGTCTTCCACGAGCTGTCGACCAACGCGGCCAAGTATGGAGCGCTCTCGGTGCCGTCCGGCCACGTCGACGTCACGTGGAGCGTGAACACCTGCGCGGACGAACGAAGGATCCACCTGGAATGGCAGGAGATGGACGGGCCGCCGGTGCGGGCGCCGCGCCGCAAGGGATTCGGTTCGCGCCTGATCGAGCGCGACCTCGGGCGTCAGCTCGCTAGTGTTGTGCACCTCGAATTCCTGCCCGAGGGTGTGCATTGCGTGATGGACCTGCCCCTGGAGCGCGTGGCCGTATGATGGACCCCGATGCCCACAACGCGGATGTGCTGCGGGGACTCCGTATCCTCATCGTCGAGGATGAAGCCATGATCGCCTCGTTCCTCGAAGACGCCCTGACCGACCTCGGCTGCGAGGTGATCGGCCCGGCCTTGAACATGAAGGACGCGCTTCGGTTGGCCCGCGAGGCGGTGATCGATGGGGCTGGGCTCGACATCAACATCGCAGGCGAGAAGGTCTATGCCGTGGCCGACATCCTCGCCGAGCGGGGTCTCCCGTTCGTCTTCATGACCGGGTACGGCAGAGCAGGGCTGCGCGATTCGGATCGGGGCCGGCCCGTGCTGCAGAAGCCGTACAACCTCGATCGATTGGTGGAAATCATGACGCAATGGCGCTCGCCGCTCGCGACGAACCCATCGTCGAGCGAGGAAGGGGCCTGAAGGAACGGACGCGGGAGCGGTTCCATGATACCGTCCCGCGGCATGCCTCGCTCGCCGGCCCTCGCACTCCTGCTCCTCCTCGCAAGCTGCGCCTCTGCGCCTCCGCCGCCACCGGAACCCCAGCCGCTCGTGAATGTGCCGCCGCCTGTCGCCGCCGCGCCCCTGCCGGCCCCCGGGCCGTCGCCTCCGTCTCCGCCTCCCGAAACCCCATTGCCTCCGCTCGTCGCCCTCGACGCCGCGGTCGCGTGCGCCTTCGACGCGCCGCGATGGATGGGCACTGCCGACATCACCGACCTCGCTTTGCGCCTCGGCGACAAACCGTTCGTTCGAATCAGGGGCGGCGCGGCGCGCCTTTCGGTCCCCGTTGGGCCGGCCGGTGATACCGTCCTGCAGATCCGGGACGCGGGCTTCACCGTCCAGGGCCACCTTCCGGCCGCGGGCTCTTCCTTGAGCCCGAATGTGCCCTTCGTCCTGAATGGGTTTGCCATTCCCACGATCTTCGCCCGCCTCGCTTGGTCCGAGGGCAAGGACGCGTCGCTCACCGTGACGCACCCCGGATCCGCGACGCTCGAGGTGCTCGATCCGCCCCTCCGCGCGACGCGGCCGTGCGGGGACGTGGGTCTCGACGGGGGCTCCTTCGACGCGGACGAGGCCGTCCCCGGCGGGGGTGAATCGAAGAAGCAGGACATCAAGGCGTTTTTACCGGGCAGCCGGGTGGCGATCGCCGTCGAGCCGAAGGGAAAACCCGTCGCTCGTATCGCCGTGAAGGAAGCGACGCACGTGACCGTATTCGAATCAAGGGGTGGAATGTCCCGCGTGTCCTTGCCGGTGGACACGCTCGTCGTGTTCGGCTGGGTGAAGACATCCGATCTCAAGCCCGCCGGTTCGCTCGCGGGATACGGGAGCGGCGGCGGCGGCAGGGGCGTTCCGGAGCCTGCGTTCGTCGTGAAGGAGCGATGGCGCTGCGCGCGCGACGTGCCGCTCGTGGCGGAGGCATTCGGCGAACGCAGGACCGTGGGCGCGATTGCGAAGGACACGCCGATCGAGGTGCTTGAACGCGCGGGCGACGAGGCGCGCGTGCAGGCGTGGACGAAGGCCATTCACCCGGTCGAGGATGCGGCCTTCCTCGTGAGGGCCTTCGATCTCCACGGGTGTGCGCCCGTGGAGAATTGAAGCAGCTTCCGCTCTATTGCGGCTCCGTCCCCCACACGAGCGCGCCGTTCCTGTAGAGCGTCACCTTCGTAAAGTTCGCGAAGCTCGTCTTCGTCGGATCACACGAGTAATCATTCGCCTCGTTGTAATTGGACCAGTTGTCCTTGTTGAACCGAAGCTGAATCTCGCCGCTCTGCCCGCCCGCCGCGACGCTGCCCGCCGACGCCGTGAAGCCCACCTCGACGAACGTGTCGGCGCCCGACCGCGCGGGGCTCACCGCCGTGAATTGCCGTGTCACGTTCGAGCTCCCGACCACGGCATAGTCGCACGCCGATTGCTGCCCGTTCGCGCCGTCGCTCGTGTACCAGTACCGGATCTTGAGCTCGCTCAGCGGCACGCTGCTCGCCCCGGTGTTCACGATGTTGAGATGCGGCCGGATCTGGTTGTCGCTCGCGTTCGTGTCCCCCGCCCTGTACTGCACCGACAGCGAGCCGCCCCCGTTCGGCGGGGGCTGGCCAGGGTCGTTCACCGTCACGGCCACCACGCTCGACGTCGTCGCCGCGCCCGCATTGTCGGTCGCCTTCGCCGTGATCGCGTACGAGCCCGCCGCGACGTTGCTCCACGTATACGAATACGGGGCCGTCGTGTCCTCGCCGAGCTTCACCGCGCCCGCAAAGAACTCCACCTTGCTCACCGTCCCGTCGCTGTCGCTCGCCGACGCCTCGATCGAAATGCTCGCGGGTGACGTGAACGTGCCCCCGTTCGACGGGGCCGTGACGCTCACCGAGGGCGCCGCATTCTGGGACGGCGGCGGCGTGCTCCCGCCCACCGGGTTCGGCATCCGGTCGCCCATGAAGAGAAGCGCGAGCACGCGGAGCGAGTCGTTATAATAATTCTCGCTCTGGAAGTTCTTCGTCTCGTTCCACATCGCCGCTTTGAAGGCCGCGTCGGTCGAGACGGACGCCCCGGCCGCCGCCGTTCCCACGAACGTCGCGTTGTGCCATTGCCCGAGCAGGCCCCCGGACACGGTGTACCCGTCCTTGATGTTCCCGACGCCCACGCCCTTCCAGAACCCATTCAACTTGTCGAGCTGCGCGATCGCCTGCGGCGCCCCGTACCAGGCCGCGTCGACCGCGAGGCGCCACGGCACGCGCGCCGCGTCGTATCGATAATCGAAGCCCATCCCCGAGGCCTGCGTGCCCGCCGCGGTCGTCCAGTCGGGCAGGAGGCCCGTCGTGCCCGCGCCCGTCTTGGTATTCAGATTCGCGATGATCTGGTAACACGCGTTCGCCACGCTCTCCCACCGCGCGTCGCCCGTGTAGGCCTTGAACGCCCTGTAATAGCCGGGCGCGAAATAACTCGGGTTCGTCACGGAGGAACCGCCCCACGCGTCCCCGGGCTTCAGCACGTTCGTCCCGCTCTCCACCTCGTACTGCAGAATGCGCCCGAGCAGCGCTTTCGCGTCGACTCCGTACGACGCGCCCCAGGCCTTCTCGGCCACGATGAGCGCGAGCGCCATGTCCTCGTCGGAGTCGGTGGCCGCGTTCCAGCCGATGACCGAGTTGCTCGCGTTGATCTGCCAGTGCATGAGGCCATTGCCGTCGAGGTGGCTCTTCGCGTAACTCCAGAGGCCGTCGAACGTGGGTTTGTCGGACAGGTATGCTGCGAGCAGCATGCCGTACGCGATGCCCTCCGACACGGTGTCGTTCGAGTTCTCGGGCCGCTGCACGCGCAGGAAGCCGCCCGCGCCCGAAGACGTGACGTATTTGCTCTTCCACGAGCTGTAGGCGCTGCTAATCGCGCTGTCCGCGTCGGCCTGGCTCGGCGCCATGAGCAGGCTCTCGGCCTCCCACACGTCCTCGTCGAGCTCGGTCGCATCCATGTCGCCGCAGCCGATCGCCGTGGTCGCCGCGAGGAGGCTGAATGTCGCGACGTGGAAGAAGGCACGATTCGTCTTCATGGGGCGCTCCTTGAGGTTCGGCCAACCCGCTCCGGGTCAGCGTCGTCGGCCCGGAGCTAGAGCAGCTCCTGTGCCACGCTCCGAGCCCTTCCATCGCGCGGGATTCGAGGGGCTCGCCGGCGGATGCGTCAAAGGCAGGTGATTTGCTCGATCGCAGGGGTGATCAACGAAATCACCCCCGCGAGGTCCGAGGCCTCACGCGCCGAGCTCCAGGAGCTGCATCGCCACCAGCGCGACGCAGTCCGGCTCGCGCGAATCCGACACGATCTGGCGAAGCTCGTGGAAATATCGCACGTGCAGAGCGCGCAGCCGTTCGAGGTCCGCGCGCGCGACGCTGACCAGATTGTAGGAATACAGGCCGGGATCGCCGCGACGCTGCCGGCGGGCGGCGACGTCGAGCCAGTGCGCTTTCAATCGTTGTCGTGGCTCGGCGGGGCCTCGGCTCATGTCGACGGTCTCGGCGGTCGCGGCATATCGCCCTTCGTGCCATCGGACCAGGCCCGCCCGCGATAGGGCTTCGAGGCACGCGCGCACCTCGTCGTCCGGGAGCCCGAGGCGCGCGGCGACCCAGGCGTCGTCGTGGCAGGGCAGGGCCGCATAACTGGCGAGCTCGAGGACGCGAAGGACGGCGTGGGACCAGGGTAGCTCCGTCGCGATCCGGCGGCGCTCCTCCAGCACGCGGA
Source organism: Polyangium sp. 6x1 (assembly GCF_029946515.1). Taxonomy (GTDB): domain Bacteria; phylum Myxococcota_A; class Polyangia; order Polyangiales; family Polyangiaceae; genus Polyangium. Next base: position 282,637 of record NZ_JARZHH010000001.1, on the reverse strand, counting down.
AGTCGCGCGAAACCGAGGGCAACTCGCCCGGGTGGACGAAGAGGGCGAGGAAGTCGAGCAGCCGGTCGGTGGTCGCGTCGAGAATGGCAAGCACGTCGGGCAGCCGCGGCTGGGACGTGCCCGCGATGAAGCGCGACACCTGGGAGGCGCTGCGCCCGATGCGAGAGCCGATTTCGGCGTTGCTCAGGCCGCCCTTGAGGACCTGAAAGAGGGCGGCCGTGAGGGCCGGGTCGGAGACGGCGATGTCCGCGCCGAACGGTTGCTCCTGGCGCACGAATTCCGAGAGCGCGCGATGGACGTCGACGCCGTTGTACGCCGCGACGCGGAGCTGGGTGGGGAGCGTGGGAAAACGCCGCCCGGACTCCCAGCCGAACACCACGTTCGTTCCGTACCCGAGCCGGACGCTCAGCTGCCGCTGCGAGCGCCGACCGCGGAGCGCTCGGCAGAAATCCTTTGCGATTTCATCGTAGTGCGCCTTTTTGTATCGCATATATGCACATAGGATAGCAGATCGGAAGGATAGATAGTGCGTATGTGCGTTACGCGGTCCTTGCGTTGGCCCGAGGGCTGCGGCAAATGGAGGGCAACGGAGGCTTCGATGAACGCACGACTTGCTTGCTGGGCTTTGGCGGGGTTGCTCATGGGGTGCACGAGCATCGGGGGACAGACGGGGGAGATCGCCGCCGATCCCTGCGATATGTCCCCGCATTGGTGGCCGGTTGGGACGGCCACGGAGCATGACCTCAACGACGTGACGCCCTTCGGCGTGAGCGGCCAGCAGGCGATCGACGCGACGGGCGGGTCAGGGACCTTCGAGGTAGCGTGGGCCAACGGAAAGAAGAGCACCGTGAGCTGGTCGCTCGCCGCCGACACCGAGAGCTCGCCGGTGGTGGTTCACCTCGACCGCGTCAAGTGCGGCGACGAGTATCTGGGTGTCTCCGTGCTCAGCAACCTGGCGAGCGCCGACGGCATTCTCCAGCACGAGCAGCGCGGGGATCTCTATCGGGCTGAAGACGGGGCCGCGGACCTTCGCTTGGTTCTCTACTTCCAGACGAACCCGTTTCCGGACGTGTACGCCGGCGGCAATTCGGGGGACAATTGCGAGGCGTGCGGCTCCTCCTACGAGCTCCAGGTCGAGTTGCACTGGGAGGCGGGCGCGTCGACCCCTCGGGGTCATGCGGACCTGGTCCAAGCTGGCACGCTGCTCGGCGAAGTCGGCACGTTTTGAGACCGAGCACCTGCACGTGCTCACATCGCCTCTCCTGAGGCGAAACGCGCTTTCACGGGGCGCGGGTGCCGGGAGGAGGCGGCGAGGAGCGGGAGCGGCATTTCCCGCCCACCATTGCGCACGTATAGGGCGGCGCTTCGATGCGCGGCGGCACGCTCCAGGGCGGGCAAACCACGCCGGGCGGCAGGACCCGCGCCGCCTCGCAGCGATCCCCGACGGTGCACACGTTCCCCATCGTGGCAATCTCGCCGCGCGGGACCTTTTCGCCGTCGGCGACGAACCACCCGTCCTGCGCATTCCCGGTCACGAGGGCGCAACCCGCCCACGCGTCGCAGACCATGGCGGGAATGCATTGCTGCTCGACCGGCACGCGTGCGGGCTGTCCGTCCGTGCCCGTCGCCGTCGCCTCGCAGTGGCCATCGCGGCAGCTGGCGCGCGTGGGCCCCTCCGGACACGCGAGCCCCGAGCACGTCGAGGGCGGGTGAGCCGCGCAATACCGCTGCAGATCCGCGTGCCAGCGGCGCGTGCCCGGCGTCGTCCCGCAAGCCGGGCAGCATGCATTCGCGCCCTCCACGTCCACCCGCGCCACGGCGCATTCATCGTCCCGCTTGCATGCGCGCTCGGCCGGGGGCGGCGCTCCCGCGGCGCTCCCCGCGCCAGGCGTCGGGGGCGCGGAATGCGCCGGCGCGGCTGGGCGACCGGTCGCCGCGGAATCGGTGGTATGCGCGTCGGCGCGCTGATCGGGCGCGTGGCAGGACGCGAGCAGCAAGCCTGTGCTGACGACCCGCGCGCGGGAGCGAAGCATCACATTCCTCCTCGTAGCATACCCGGGGTTTCGTAGGGCCGCGCGAGCCTCATGAAGACGCGGAGGTCCCTCGGGAGGTGGGCTGCGCGAGGGCCGCGGCGAGGGCCCGCGCCAATGCTTCGCGCCGGTCGCGAAAAGGGTTTTCCCCGGCAATCTCGTCTCGCACCTCGTCTTCGTTCTCCGGCCCCATGAGCGGGACGAGCAGGCGCTCGAGCTTAACGTCGACGCGGAACGGCGTGTCTCGGAGCTTTTCCAGCACCGCGCGGAGGACGTCGCGTTCGCGGCGCTCCGAAGCGACCGAGACGGCGAACATCAGCTCGGCGCCGTTCCGCGCTTTGCGGAGGAGGCTCTCCAGAATGGGCCGGGCGATCGCGCTCGGAGCATCTCCCAGCGCCGCGGCGAGCGCCGTCTCGGGGATGAGCGCGGCAATCTCGGGCTTGCGGCCTGGCCAGGCCATGTGCGCGCGGGCGGCGGCGAGCCAGCGCCTCTCGACGCGGGCCCGGTCCCCCTCGTGAAAGCGCTGCGCGAGCTCCTTCGCCTTCGCAGGCTCGAGGCGCACCCACGCGGCCGCGGCCGCGGGCAGCCGCTCCTCGGGATCCCACGTCATGAATGCCGCGAGCTTCAGGAGCTCGTCCGGCCCGAGCAGATCGATCGAGCCCGTGAGGAGCTCGACGAAAGGGACCAACGTCTCGGGCGACGTCGTGCTTCCGATCAAATCGAAAATGGAGACCGTTCGGCGAGCGAGGGCCTCGTCGCGTCGCACGAGCGCGGCGAGGAGCCCGAGCACCACGATTTCGACGCGATTCGGTAGGCCGGCCTTGCGAGCTTTTTCGAGGATGGCCGCTCCGCGCTCGAATCGGCCTCGGACCACAGGAGAGGCGGGCATTCGAAGGTCGGAGAGCTCGCCTCGCGCGAGCTGCCGGTGGAGGAGCGGCCGGAATTCGTCGACCTCCAGCGCGTCGAGGAATACGGCGTGGACCTCGTCCGACCCAGCTCTCGATTCGATCCGGAGGAAAAGTCGCACGATGCGCTCGGAGTCCCGCCAATCCGCCACGTCTCCGTCGGCGCGCCGCTTCACGGCCGCGGGCGATAGCAGAGGTCGGAGCAGCGGCAGGAGCTCCGCGGGCAGCACCGGGAAGCGGACGCCGTTTGCGAGCGCGTGAATCACCGCGAGCTGGTCCTCGGGGGGGCCGGCGAGCCCGCTCGCGACGAGCTCCGACGTGGGGCCGACGAACCGAACGAGCGTGTAAAGCGCGCGCTGTCGTTTGCCGCCGTCACCATCGTCGAGCCATCGCCGGAGCTCCACGCTCGCCTCCGCGACGATGTCCCGGTCTCGCGCCTCTGTCCCCTCGGCGAGGGCGTCGACGAACCCGGGGTCGATCACGATGTCGTCGAACGTGGCGTCGTCGTAGCTCGCGATATGCGCGAGCGACGCGAGGAGCCCCTCGGACGACCACTTGCGCTGAGCGATGGCGCGTTGCTGGACGGCTCGGGCCAGCGCGTCCAGGCCTTTGACGTCCGGGAACTCCCGGTCGTAGACGCTCGACAAAAGTGCGCCCCGGTTCCTGGCCATGATGGAATCACCCCCCCGACGAGGGCGGCTTTGTCCCTCCGTCCGGTGCACGGTAGAGCGCTCGCACGGTGGGCGTCCAGGAGAAAGGGCGCGCGGGCCCGAAGAATCCGCGGGAAACACCCACCAGGGGCGGCGTTGCGGTCTCTGTTCCGCCGTCGAGAGATCAGCGACGGCGCGCCATCACCTGGAGGTGGCCGCCCGCGGTCGCATACCCCTCGTGCGCGATTCGCTCTTGCAATGCGAGGATCTCGTGGCGTGCATCCCAAGGATCGAAGTCGGGCCCGCGCGCCGACGCGAGGGCCTCCACCACCTCGCGAAAGAGCACCGGCTTGCCGAAAATCTCGACCACGTCGGCGCCGGCCGCGTCCACCGCCTCCTCGAGCTCGGGAATCGTGAAGGCGTGGGTGGGCAGCCCGTAGGGACAGGTCGCCCGCCCGGTGAGCAGGATCGACATGGCCTCCGCCTTGTTTCCGGACCTCAGGGCGTCCGTGAAATAAGACTGCCGATTGTCGACCCCCAGGACCACGTAAGCACCTGGGACCGCCACCCGGCATAGCTCTGCGATGGCCTCTCGATATCGGGTGGTGCAGTACGAGACCGGATCGCCTTCACAGAACACCAGATCGAATGCGCCATCGGCGAAAGGCAAGGAGACGATGGTCCCCACCTCGAAGGCGCCGCGCGCGAGCAGCCCTCGCTGTGCGAAGCGGGCTTTGGCCTGCTCGATCATTCCAGGCGAGAGATCGAGCACCGTGACGTGATGATCACGCTCGGCGAAGAGCGCGGCGAACTTGCCGCTCCCGCCTCCGGCGTCGAGGACGCGCAGGCTCCGGCCCTCGGGAAGGATAGCGGCCACCGCATTCCACGTGAGGCTCTCATACACGAACCAGTAGAGCCGACGGCGGAGCACCTGATCGTTCTCGTCCCGATCGTAGGTCGGAGCCACTTTGTCGTATGTATCGCGAATCAGCGCTGTCGCATCCATGGTGGCGTCCTCGTCCGGGCGCGTCCGGCCTGTCAGGGGAGCGGCCCCCGGGGGACCCGAGGGCCGCTCGATGGGGGTGCCTTGGTTTACTTGCAGTTGGTGATGCAGACGGGACCACTACACACGGCGGAGTCGCCGGACGCGAGGCTCTCGAGGTCCTTCTTCACGAGCGACTGGATGAGCGCGCTGTTCACCACCGCCTTCTTCGCGGCCTTCTTCGTGATCACCTTGCTCTTCTTCTTCATGATCGTCTCCTTCAACCGTGCCGACCAGCCACAGCGGACTGCGCATTCAGCCGCTGCAACGTTTCCAGTGGATATTTCGAGGGTAGCTCGATGTACCACTTGCGGAGCGTATCCTCCCCGAGGTGCTCCGCGATGAGCCCGTATTGCCACTCCATTTGCCGAGCCATGGCGCGGGCGAATCCCTCCGGATCCTTCTGCAGGCGCCTTCGCGTGCGTGCCTTCTCGGCCAGGGTCACGGGCTGGTGGTGGATGAATCGACCGAAGAAGCGAGAGCAGAAATCCGCGTAATCCTGCGTGAACAGGACGAAGCAGTGCCACATCTCGTCGAGCGCGGCCATCGGCCGGGTCACGACGAGCTGCCTGCGGCTGCGGAGCATGGGTTGATGTCCCGTCAACCAGAGCCATCGCTTCATTTCGATGAAGATCTCTTCGGCGTCCGCCGGATCGATGGGATACGAATCGAGAAAGCGCTGGACGACGTCGCGGTTCCTGTAGGCGAGGACCTCGTCGAGCGACGAAAGCTTCCCCTCGAGCGGGGACATTGGCCGGGAGCCGCGGGAAGCGAGCGTCTCCTCGCGCGCGAAAGGCTCGGTGTTTGCGTGTCTCATTTCTGCTCCACCGCGGACAGCGACCGCGCAAGCAGCCCCGTGCGTGCGAACGAGCGCCGGATCCCGGCATCGAACACGCCAAAGCCGTACGTGCACAAACGATAAGAATCGCTCACCTTGGTGTGCGCCCATGGGAGCGGCCAGCCCGCAGCACGATTGCGTCGCTGGTGAAAGCGATAGTCGTGAAAACTTCCGCGTTCAGGACATTGTGGCTGCGATGAATTCTTTCGTGTGCATTGAATCCGGGGGCCACGTCGAGCCCGTCTCTGGTGGGAGAGTTCGCGCCCTCCACGCTCTTCGGCGTATTCGGCTTGTCCGCATGCAGCGGTGGGTGTCGGTGCGGCGGTCGCCGGCGTGGTCGATGACGGTGACGGCCAGTTGCGTGAGCGGCTTGCTGGCCTCACGAGCCCGGCATGATCCTCGGCTACCCCAGCGCCGCGAGCGTATTTCCGGGACAAACGATTCGTTTTCATGTCTCCACCGATGCCCCCGAGTTCCGGATCGAGCTTTACCGGCAGGGCGCCACGCTCGAGCGCGTGGCCGAAACCGACTGGATCGCGGGAGAGCGCTTTCCACGGCTCGCGCCCTACGACGATGGGGCGAGGGCCTGGCGGGGCCACCCATTTCAGATCCCCCAGAGCTTCCGGACCGGCGCTCATGTCGCGATGTTCATCGAGGGCGATGGCCACGGCCGCGAACGCGCATGCCAAAAGCTCGATCGCTCGAGCGCCGACGGGCGCGAGGCCAAGGCGCTCTTCGTCGTGAAAAACCTGACGCCCGGCTCTTCCGCGCGCATCCTTTACAAGATCCCTCTCTTCACGTATTGCGCGTACAACGCGGAGGGCGAGCCCAGGGGAAGCCTTTACACCTGGCCCGGCCGCAAGGTCACGCTGCACAGGCCCGGCAACGGCACGGGTGGCACGCCGTGGGACGCGTTCGCCGTCGACGTCTACGACCTGGCGTCGCCTCGACAGGTGTTCGAGCACTGGGACGCCAAATTCATCCGCTGGCTCGAGGCGAACGGCTACGACGTCGATTACGCGACCGATCTCGACATCCACGAAGATCGAGGCCTCCTCTCGGCCTATCGGCTCCTCCTGAGCGTCGGTCACGACGAATACTGGAGCGCGGCGATGCGCGAGCACATCCAGGCCTTCGTGAATCGCGGCGGCAACGTCGCTTTCTTCAGCGGCAACGTTTGCTACTGGCGCGTCAGCGTCGAGGACGGCGGAGCCGCGATCACGGTCGACAAGAGGCGGGCCCCCGGGGAGCGCCTTCCCTGCGATCTATGGCGCCGTATCCTTCCCGAGAATGTTCTCACCGGCGTGGGCTACGCCGGCGCGGGCGGGCAATGGAATGGACCGCGGCCGTCGAACGGCGGCTACACGGTCCGGCGCGCGCGACACTGGGTCTTCGAGGGCACCGGGCTCGACGACGGCTCCGTATTCGGCGAGCGCGAGGCCGTCGTCGGCTACGAGGCCGACGGCGCCGTGTTCACCGAAGGCCCCGCGGGCGTGCCGATGCCGACGGGCGAGGATGGCACACCGCTCGATTTCGACATCCTCGCCACGGCCTCGGTTGCGGGCTGGGAGGGCGCGAGTCGCGGCCCCCTCGCGGCTGCGACGATGGGCCTTCATGCACGTCGCGGGATCGTCTTCAGTGCAGCCACGGTCGACTGGCCGCGCGTGCTCGACGCGGGCGAGCCGGCGGTCGAATGCATCACGCGCAATGTCCTCGACAGGCTCGGCGCTGCGTCGGTACGCATCAGCGGCTCCTTCCCGACCCGGTGCGGCCGTCCCGTCGCCATCGAGGGCGAGGCAGGCACGTTTTACATCGATACGAGCTCCTTGCCGCCGGGGCGCGCGCTCACGTATCGCTGGTCGGCCTCCGGAGGCGAGACCGGGCCGCTCGACGGCCCCTCGCTCACACTGACGATGCCCTCGCCGCGCGCGCCGGTGACGGTCAGCGTGCTCATCGACGTGGAGGGCGATCCCGCGGGCGCATTCGGCACGCTCACCGTCGTGCCCTACACACGCGCCGAGGTGCGCTGGCTGGAGATGCGGTGCGAGGTCGCCGCAATCGCGTACGACGGGGGCCCGACGGAGCACGCGACGCGCTGTGGAGCGCGCGACCCCCTTCTATCTGCATCCGAGTATGAGCCGCTCGATCCGACGGAGCCCTTCTTCCAGCGCCCCAGTGCCCCGCCCGAAGCGCGGATCGTACGCGCGATCCGCGATCATGCCGATCGCCTCGCCGAGCTCGCGCGCCAGTTGCTCGACGAGCTCTCGGAGACGGGATGAGCCATCGGTGAATTGCATCGCGGCGAAGGGCCGCCACGAGCGAAGGGTCCTCAGGACCGCGAAGGCGTGGGGCCGTGCTTTCCGGCAGCGCGCGGGATCATTCGTCGCCGTCCCGGATGCCGTCCTCGTCCCGGTCGAGACCGATTCGCTCGCCGGTCCCGGGGGGCACGCACGTGAAGGTCAGCTCGCGCTGGAAGAATTGCGCCAGGTTGAGCAGCGCGGTCTTTGAAACCGTTCCGAACGACTGGTAGCTCGACGTGAACTCGTTCGCGCCCACATACAGGAAGCCGACCTCGTGCAGCGCGAAGCGGGTCTTTCCGACGAGATCGCATTCGCCGACCTCGGCGCGTGCAACGAGAAGATCGAGGCGCACCTTCGCGGCGGCGCTGTTGTGGTTCGTGACGGTGACCTGCTGACCGACGATCGGCGCCAGGTTGCTGTCGAATGCCAAGAGGAATTGCTCGACCTGCCTGCGCACCGGGTCGCCTGCCCCCGGAGGGCTCTCGTCGAAGCCGTTCGGAGAAACGGGGGGGCTCGCGGGGAACGACGTCAGATTATCGAACCCGCGTGAGTTCATGAAGCGGAAGACCGTGTCCTCGGACCCGTCGTTCGTGAAGCCGAATCCGCGCACCTGGTCGCCCATGTGCTGGTTGTCCTTGGCGAAGATGTTTGGCACCTGGTCCATGCCGAACATGCCCACCTTCTGGTACAGGTTGCGCAGATGCGGGACCTTCAGGCTCTGGGGTTGCTCGTTGACGATGTATCCGCCCGCGGTGCCGAAGAATCCCGGAATGGATTCGCCGAATTCGGCGTTCGCGGCCGGGTCGAGCCTGTGGCACGTCTCGCAAGCGCCGGCGAGGGCCCCACCCTCCAGGAAGAAATGATCGCGCCCCGCTTCTTGGTCCGGCGTGAGCGAGTTGTCGAGGCTCCGGATCGGGTTCGGCGGGTACATCATCTGGAGCGCGAAATCCGCGAAGGACTCCATGTCGTCTTCGGGGATCGGCTCGCTGCGGCCGAGCAGATCGACAAACCCGGCCTGGAATTGCCGGAACGCCGCGCGCTCGTCGAAGGTCCCGGCGTTCGGCTGCGCGCTCGGCTCGTCATTGCCGCCGGTGCGATCGCCGCGCCAGTGCATGGGGCCATGGTTCGCCATTCCGCGCAGGCTCTGCGTCGTCATTGGCCCCTTGAGCGAGGAGAAACCATCGAACGTCGCGAAGAACTTCGGAAATGGACTGGCGATCGGCCCCGGCAGGACGCCTGTCGGGCCATCCGGATTGCCGAGGTTCCAGGCGAGGCTATCCATGTCGCCGAAGACGTGGCAGCTCGCGCAGGACGACTCCCCGTTGGCGGAGCTGAATCGAGCGTCGTAGAGGAATTGCCGGCCGCCTATGACGCTCGCAGGCTCGGGGTTGTAGAGCGGGACGCGGCCGACGACGGCTTTCGTCGTCGTGTTGACGATCGCGATCGAGTTGTCGAACCGCGTGAGCACGTAGAGCCGATGTTTCGACTCGTGGAGGACGAGGCCCGTCGGGCCGACGGGCTCGTCGCCGTCATCGAGGACGATTTGATTCGAGGCGCTCGGGGTGAACGTGTCGTTCTCGAGCGCGGCCGTGTCGAAGACGCCGATCTTGCTGGAGCCGAGCGCCGCGACGTAGAGCTTCGAGCCATTGCTGGTGATGGCCATCCCGACGGGCGTCGACAGGCTGCTTTCGCTCACGGCGTTGGGCAGCGGCGCGCAGCAGGAGGCGTAGTTGATGTGCTTGTTGAGGTGGCGCGGCTTGACCGTGCCATTCGACAGCACCGAGACACGGGCTTCATGCAGGTGACCCCGGACCGTCGAGCCGGCGAAGATTCCCGGACCCTCGAATCGCTGAAGGTTGTTCGCCTCGGTGTTCGTGACGTAGACCTTCCCGTTCACGGGGTTGACGATCATGTTGTAGAGGACCGTGCCCACACCCGTGTAATAGCCCGAGCTCCCTGCGAGCTGCGCGGGGGGGTTGGCCATCGCGTCGATGACGAACACGTCCTTGTCGGGGAGGGAGAGCTTGACGGCCGGATCCCACGCGGTCCCGCTCTCGTCCACCCAGTGATTGCCGTCGTACTTCACGATCAGCGCCGTCGGCGGCTGGGGGTCGCCGTCCGCATTGGTGTGCGGCGGCGGCATCGCGCCATACTTGAGGACGAGGTTCCTGTGAATGCTCGTGGTGCGATTGCCCGTGTGGAAGCCGGCCGCGTAGACCCGTTGCCCGTCCGGGCTCACCGCGAGCGCCCGTGGCGTGTCCGTGAACAGGCTGATGATGTTGAGCGGGACCCCTCCGAGCGTGCTCGATCCGAGGTTTGTAGCGTTGAAGACCCAGACATCCGCCCGGCCAATGCCGGGCGTCGTGAGCTGGGGATCAAAAGGAGCGTTTTGGCCGCGGTGCGCCGTGGTAATGAACGCGCGGCTGCGGCTCGGGCCGCCGAACACAATGTCGCGCGGCTCATCGCCGACGAGCAGCGTCCGGACGACGCGCGGCGCAAAGGGGGCGGAGACGTCCACCACACTCACGCTGTCGGAGAGATGATTGACCACCCAGACTTCGCTGTCATTTCGCGCCGCGACGGCGACAGGCTCGAGTCCGACCGTGACCGACCCAATATGCAAGAGCCCCGAGGTCGTGACATGGAACACCTCGAGCCGATTGTCGGGGGTGTTCACGGCGTATAGACGCTGACCGTTTGGCGAGAGCGCGAGAGGCCGGACCTGGCCGCTTTCAAAGAGTGTATAGGACGCCGCACTGGCAGGGCTCACTTGCAACATCGCGCCCGAAAGGGCGGCCGCGAGGGTGAGCCAGGTCTTGTTGCGGCGACGTGGCGCCGCCGTGCTCATGGCGTGATCGAGCCCGGAGCCATGGAGCTCCCGCGTGTGGAGATCGGTGGACATATCTCCCCTTTCAGCGACCAAGCAATCGCCCAAGGTCGGACGAATGGAATTCAGCTAAGCGGACAAGGCAGAGGGGATCGATGGTCGACATGAACGGACCATCGCTCGACTCCTCCTACCTATCGGTTGGGGTCTTCTTCCTGCGAGTGTACTGACTACCCGGTCCCTGTCCGTTTTTCAAGATTATTTTGTATCCCGGTGCGCATGAATGGGTAGAACGCCAAATGTTCGACGCCATCGTTGGCATGAGCCTTTCGTCACGCCCGCGTGGTCGCGGCACGCTCACGAAAGGCACCTTGCCTTTTCGGCGCTCGTCCCCACCCGTCCCTCTGCGCCAACCCTCGCTTCCCGTATCCTCACGCACGGGCAGCGCACACGGATTCGGCTGGAACAGTTCTATGAAGAGGTCACCGTTCCCGCACCCGCCGCATCGGTTTACCTGGCAGTCACTGGGGTGGTCGCGGCGCTTTCCATGCAGGGCGCGGTGACCGCGCGCATCGGTCGGCGTGCGACCGCTTCCGTCGTGCGAGCCCCTCTATAGAGAGAGTGGTCCGGAGGCGAGGGGCGATCAGATGCGGCGGAGACCGGTCGCGCTGGCGAGAAGCATCTCGCGCACGGCCTGCGCGCGCTCGCGGGCGACGGGCACGCTCACGCCGCGCCGCTCGGGGCCGATGCCCACGCCGACGAAGATCCGCGTCTCCCCCCCGTCCCGTTCGAGTTCCTTGATATGGGCCGCATTCACGAGCCAGTTGCGGTGGACACGCGTGAGCGCCCGGCCGAACGAGGCCTCGATCGCCGACAACGAGAGGTCGAGGTCGAACGTGCCGTGCGGGGTGTGCACCGAGGTGAGCCGGTCGGCCGCCTCGAAGGCCCATACCTCGTTCTGTTCGAGGAACACGAGGCTGCGCCCGCGGCGCGCGACGATCCGGAGCGGGCTCTGGGGCACGACGAGGCGACGCCGAGCGGCGAGGCGTCGGATGCATTGCTCGACGCGCTCCTCGGTGAACGGCTTCAAGAGGTAATCGTCGACGCCGAGCTCGAATGCCTCGATCGCATGCTCCTTGAACGCCGTCGCAAGCACGAACATCGGCCGCCGCGGGTTCTGCACCGAAGCCCGCACGAGATCGAGCCCGGTCTCGTCGTCACCTTCGAGCGCGATGTCGACGAAGACGACGTCCACCTCGAGCCCGGCGGGGGCCGGCTGCAAAGCCTGGCGCGCCTCGCCGACGCTCGCGACCGCGCCGACGACCTCGGCGAGGCGCGAGGCTTCGAGCAGCTCGACGAGGTAATTGCGCGCGGGCCACTCGTCCTCGACGACGAGCACGCGGAATCGAGACGTATCGACGGTCCTCGAAAGATCATTCATCGCGTCACCTCGACGTAGGTCTCGGGTCCGGGGCCATTCTTCCGCCGAATGCACGGGAGCTCGACGATGGAACGGGTCCCGTCGGGCGAGGAGTCGAGCCGCATGGCCGCATCGGCATATTTGAGCGCGAGGCGTCTCCGTACCACGTGCAAGCCGAGGGCGCCGGCGCGCGGGGGCGTGTTCGGGATTCCGGGGCCATTGTCCTCGATGGTGCAGACGAGGCGCGCGTCGGCGCCTTTCTCGGCGGGGGTCACGACCGCGCGCACGAGCACGGTCCCCCCGCCGCGCCTGCGCAGGGCCCCGTGCTTGACGGCATTCTCGACGAGCGGCTGAAGGAGGAGCCGGGGCAGGAGCGCGTGCTCGGCGCGGGCCTCGATGTCCCACTGAAAGCGGAGGGCGCCGGCGTGACGGGATTCGAGGATCTCGGCATAACGATGCAGCCATTCGATTTCTTCGTCGAGGGTCTGCATCTCGTCCGCGTCATGCAAGGCGTCGCGGAGGAGATCGCCGAGGCAAGCGAGGAGGCGGCGCGCCTCGCGGGGATCCTGGGTGACGAGGCCGGCGATCGCATTCAGGGTGTTCAGCAAGAAATGGGGCTCGAGCTGCGCGCGGAGGTGTGCGAGCTCGGCCGCGGCGCGGAGCTTCTCGGCCTCGATTTTGAGCTTTTCGGTCTCGAGCGCGCGAAGGCGCGCATCCTCGGCCGCGAAGGGATACACGACCACGAGGGCCCACATGGCGCATATGAGGAGGCCATACCCGATGCCGATGCCCGCGATGCGCAGGTACGTGCGGGAGGGCTCGGTCTGCAGGCCGAGGCTGGGGACGTTCCGGGCGACGGCGGTGATGGCGAGGGTGCACGCTGCGCCGACAGCGGCGGCGACGAGGAGGTTGGCGGTGAGCGCGAGCCCCGACCCGAGACGCCTCCGCGTGCCCCAGCGGGAGCTCAGCGAGAGGGTGAACATGAGGGCGGGGACACTCACGACGAGGAAGATCGTCACGACGGTCGCATTGCGGTCGCGGCTGAGGTACGCGGGGACCACTTGGAGAATCATGACGCCGAGGACGACGAGCGTCCCGACGGCCCAGCGCCTCCCGCTGAAGAATTCGGCGTAGAGCGGCGAGGGCCCCGCCGTGTCGGTTTCGCGCATGGCGTGATGATAACCGCCCATGTTGTCCGGGGAAACCACAAGCTGCGCGAAGTGCTCGATCGGGTGCTCGTGATTCTCATGCGCTTGCGGTTCGGCGCAGGGAGATGTGCGCGAGTGTACGGCAGCGCAAGAATGCCCTCATTCGAATCGCCTCGTGATATCCGGCTCGTCCCCTCCAGGGCACGGCTCGTCCGGCGCGCATGACCCGTCGTCGGATTCTGCTCGCCCCGCGCGTCCTCGTCGGTACGGTCCGACTTCGGATGGCTCGCACAGGATTGAGCCCATCAAGAACCTGAGGGTCCAATCGGGGTCCGCGGCGAGAGGGCCCGGAGCTCGCCGTCGGGCGAATGAGGGGTGTGCGCGCGAGTACGCCGAAGGGGCGGCGTTGCTGACGACACGCGGCCGATCGCCGGAGCGCCCGGGTAGCCAGTTGTAACCACTCGTAACCGCCGCCCGACCGCACGACGTGGTCGAGTGCGCGCATGCGCAACCTTTCTTCTCGACGACTTTTCTTTTTCCCCGTCGCGGCCTGCCTTCTCGCCGTCGCATGCGGCAGCCCCGAAGATGATACGACGAAACCGAGCACCTCCGGCGACGCGGGGACCGAGCCCCCCGATACGACGCCCGTCGATAACCTCGCGCTCACATGCAAACCCGCCCCCGGATCGTCCTCGCCGCTCGACATCCCGGCGAACACCCTGACGAAGATCGACGTCGACACGACCGGCATCCGAGGGAACTCGCTCATGTTCCTCCGCGAGGGCAAGGTGGTCCTCGCCTCGCCCGCGGTCGATGTCGGCGCCGAGCCGGCGGGCGCGGCGCGCAGCGCCGTCATGACGTTCGACCCCGCGACGAAGGCCTGGTCGACGACGCCCACGATGTTCGGGGTGTCGCTCTCGGGGGCCCTTCAGCCGGCGTTCGCGCCGGACGCGGCGTACGCATTCACGAAGGTCTACGGGACGTCGACGCTGCTCGAAAAGGTCGATCTCGCGGCGCTCACGAGCACCGCGGTTGGTGACGAGTCGTGGAAGACGGACGTGAGCCCGACCTGGGCGGCGTTTCGTGACTACGGCAATCCGTTCGGGACCATCGACCAGACGAATCTCGTGTGGGATTCCGCGCACGAGGCAGTGTTGATGCTCGGCGGCCAGGCGCCCGGCGCCGCCAAAGCGACCCTCGGGAATTGGACGTTCGATCCCAAGGCCAACACGTGGCAGGCGTCTCCGAGCGGCACAGACATCGCGCGCGCCCTCTTTACCGATCTGGAGACGACCTCGAACAAGCTCCGGCTCGTCGTCGCGCGCGCCCGCGCCGCGTGGCATCGCGGTTTGTCGGCCAGCGATCTCGCCGCGCGGGTCCAGACCGACATCGTCCCGGCGTGGCAAGGGCTCGATGCCGAGCTCAAACAGCTCCAGAATCGCGTGGCCGGGCTCGGTGGCATGTCCGGCCTCGACGAGCAAAGCATTGCAATGGGCAAGACGAAGATCGACGCGGCCGTCGCCGGTCATGTGGCCGGCGTGGAGAAGCTCGGCGGTGCGCTCGCCGGCGAGACGCTCACCGAGCTCGATCGCGTCGCCGCCGCGGTTCGAGAAGCCGCATGGGCCGTCGCCCCCGAGCCGCCCCCGCGCATGGGTGCCTCCGTCGCCGTGTTGCCGGACTGCAGCGGCCTCGTCCTTTTTGGTGGAACCCATGGCGATTTCGTCACGGCTGACACCTGGCTCTACGATTTCGCCTCGCGGCGCTACCGGCAGCTCTGGCCCGAGCATTCGCCGAGCCCGCGGCACGGCGCCCGCTTCCTTGGCATGACGGGCGGACGCGCGCTGCTCGTCGGGGGCAACACGTTCCGCAAAAAGATCGACGCGCAAATGCCAGACGAGAAGCTCCCGACCGAGGCGTGGCTCTTCGACGCGACGACGATGAAATGGTCCTTCGTCGCGGGCGTGCCCGCGGAAGAAGAGGCGGCCCTGATGCGCGTCGTCGGCGCGGCGCACCTCGGAGGCGATGCGATGCTCGCGGTCGCGAACGGCGGCTCGGAGTACGTGAGCCTGCAGCGATCGAGCACGTGGGCGCTCCGGCTCGATCCGAATACGCTCGACGCGTCCGCCACGGCCGCGAAAGCCGTCGGCCCCGGCACCTCGTATTCACGCACCGAAGCCACGCCCGGCTGGTCGCCGGCGTGGTACGACGAAGCGCCGCGCGATCCGGAAGGCACGTTCGGCGCGTGGGTCGACGCATTGCCCGAGAACGTCTGGACGGCGCTGCCGACCGCCCCGCGCCCCAACACCTCCCGTTCCTGGGGCAGCACGATCTTCGACGAGAAGAATCATCAGATCCTGCACTGGACCGGCGGCCACCAGTCCGACCCGACGAACGCCGTGCAGCACCTCCACCTCGAGACGGGTCGCTACAGCATCGGGCACGTCGCGGAGGCCCTCGGCATCGGAAACACGTTCAACGGGCGCCCCGATTGCAACAACCACACGTACAACGCCGTCGCCCTCGATCCCGTGTCCGGTCTCCTCATTGCGCCGCATCGAGCAGGCACGCACGTGTACGATCCCGCGCTCGGAGACTGGGTCGATTTCGTTCCGACGCAGCCCTTCGGCTACGACCTCTATGCCGTCAAGACGGCGTCGACCCCGGTCGGCGTCGTGGCGTGGACGGGCGGCCCGACGGCCGGCGGATTCTTCGGAAAGTTCGTCGCCGACAAACACGCGTGGGAGCCCCTTCCCGTCACGGGTGAGCTCGCGCCCATGGTCGGCGGTGACGAAGGCGGAATGGTCTACGACTCGAAGCGCAATCGCATGCTCATGTTCTCCGCGCAGGGATACGACGATCCGGGCGGGCAGGTCTGGGCCTACGACTTCGCTTCGGGGGCGGCGGCGGCGCTCGACCCGACGAACCGCGCCTTCATCGACGACAGCACCGGGGCATCGGGGCTCAATCGTGTTCGCGAGACGGTCTACATCGAGGCCCTCGATCTCGTGCTCTTCGTGCAGATGTGGGTCGACAACCAGCAGGTCGGTTATGACGTGGCGAACAATCGCTGGGTGAAGACGAACATCGCGCGACACCCGAACCAGCAATTCGGCAGCGTCGATTGCGGCATCGCCATCGACGCCACGCGCAGCCGGCTCTATTCGCTCTGCAACTACGCCGAGAATTTCGCGCTGCGCGCGGCCTTCGGGAACATCACGACGACGCCTCTCTGAGCGGCGCGAACACGCCTGCTTGTATTGCCTTCGAGGAGTCGCGCGCCATGCGATGGGCGCCGTGGCGCGTGACTCCCGAGTCGAGTGTTTAAAGGAGCTTACAATGTTGATCGATCGACGACTTTTTCTCGGGTCCACGTTCGCGCTCGTCGGGGTTGTCGGCCTCGGCGCGTGCGGTGGTGGCAAGGGGGACTCCGGTGCCGCCGGCGGCGGCGGGACGGCGGGGGGCGGCGGATCCGACGTGACGCCCAAGGACATCACGACCGTGAACCTCACCGCGGGCACGAGCGGCAAGCTGCTCCCGTGGACGATCGGGCATTTTTTCGTGGAAGGAGACATCCCGCAGAAGGCCCGGATCGTTGCGGATGTCGACGAACTCCAGGCCGTCGTTCGCAATCGATGGCCCGACGGTTCGGTGAAGTTCGCCGTCCTCTCGGGGCGTTGCGATTTCACCGCTGAAACCCCTCGGACCGTGACGATCTCGCGCACCGGCGAGGCCGCGGATTCCCCGCCCGCGATCACCGAAGCCGATCTCGTCGCGGCGGCGCCGGACCTCGGCGTCCAGGTGGGCAATCTCGGCACCGTTTCGCTTTCGTCCGCGCTCGGCAGCCCGGTCCAGCAGATCCTCTCGGGCCCGGTCGCTTCGGAGTGGCGATATCGCCTCGACATCGACGACCAGCTCATCGTCTGGCTCTTCGTCCGCCTCTACAAGGGGGGCGCCATCGAGACGTTGGTCAGCGTCGAGAATGGCTGGTTCGACCCTGCAGGCGCCATCAACAAGGTCGGTCGCGTCGTCGTGACGTCGAAGGGCAAGACGCTCTACGACTCGATGAGCGACATCGACATCAAGCACCACACGCGGATCGTCTGCACGGACGGGTACAGCGGCAAGCTCTGGCTCGATACAGATCCGCAGATCGTCGTCGCGCACGACACCACGTACCTCCAGCGCAGCGCGGCGGTTCCCTCCTTCCTCGCGGAGTCGGTCAGCGGGACGCTCCTCGAAAAGCTCGCGGACAAGTACGTACCCTACGCGCAACACAACCTGCCTGGAAACTCCCTGGGCGGCGGCGGTGACAGCCAGTCGATCGGCTGGCTCCCGCTGTGGGACGCCACCTACGTCGTCTCGGCCGAGCCGCGCGCGCTCCGATCGGTGCTGGTCAACTCGTTCGCCGCAGGGGCATGGAGCGTGCACCTGCGTGACCCGAAGACGAACAATCCGCCGACGTTCGCAGCGTATCCCGACGTCAAAGTCCCGCTTTCGACCGGAGAGGAATACGGGGGACGCGCTTATTACTCGGGCCAATACGGCACGGATTGGGACATCTCGCACGGATGGCTGCCGGGTTATGTCGCCTATCTGGTCACGGGAGATTGGTGGCACCTCGAATCGCTCCAGTTCTTTGTGAAGTGGACCCACTACACCCTGAGTATCGATGGGCGCGGTGGAACCACCGGCCTCATGGTGCGCAGCCTCCAGGCGCGCGGGACGGCCTGGCAGATTCGCAACTGCGGAATGGCCGCCGCGATCACGCCCGACGAGGATCCCGAGCGCCTCGCGTATGCTGGCGCCGTGGGCGCGTCGCTCGTGTGGATGCGCGGCTATCACACGAATGCGCTCGGGCTCGTGACCGAGCCGGACCAGGTCGCCTGGGGTGATCCGGGCGGACAACGTACGTGGATGAGCGATTACGTCGTCGGCTCGGTCGCGTGGGTGCTCGACCTCGAGATCTTCGACGCGACCCACGAGGCCGACGCGGAGGCGTTCATGCAATGGCTCGGCAAGGGCCTCGTCCAGCGCATGTCGGACGGCTCGAACCCCGAGGGGTGGCATTGGGCGCATCAGGCCTATTCGCCGAATGTCAGCACCTTTGCTTACCCCGACAATCAGCAGCAGGCCAACTACGACGCGAACTGGGGAATCGCGTTCGAGCGATTCGCAGGCCGTCCCAACGGGACCGACCTGGACGACGGAAAGA
This sequence comes from Polyangium sp. 6x1, assembly GCF_029946515.1. GTDB lineage: Bacteria > Myxococcota_A > Polyangia > Polyangiales > Polyangiaceae > Polyangium. The sequence continues at coordinate 264,265 of NZ_JARZHH010000001.1, read as the reverse complement.
TTCACGGCACGAACTGGTCGACCCTCGGCTTCGAGGGCATGCCGGTGAAGGAGGGGTTCGGCGCCGACTACTTCGAGTATGCGATGTGCGCGCTCGCCCAGTGCGCGAATCGGCAAATCGAGGGGGCGGAAGCTGCGTTCATGCGGATCGCGCAGGCCTCGAATTTCCCTGCGTGCCGCGCGGCGCTGGCCGAGGATCCGCGCTGGGGGATCGGGCCCCGCTCCTTCGTCCACCAGTCATAGGACCCTGATCGCTCCGGCGTGTACGGAGGGTCGACTTCGCTTCGAGCCGTCGACCCTCAGGCGCCGCCGCCCTGAACGTCAGGCCTGCGCCGCCTCGACGGCCTCGGCGAGCACGTCCTCGTGGACGACGCTCATCATCTGCCGCGCGATGTCGTTCACGACGCGCTGGACGCGCTCGGCGATCGCCTTCGGCGCGGCTGCGAGGGCTGCGTTCAGCTCGCTCAGGCCCGCGTCGAGCAAGAGCGCAGCTTCCTCCTGGGACGTCGCCTCCTGCAGAAGCTTCGCAGCTTTGCTGGCCCGGGCGAGGTGAAGGGAGGCCTTGGTGCTCACAGGCTGCGCAACGTATGACCGGAACCGACCGTGTCAAGGCCCGGCCGGAGCGACGCGTGGGCGGCGAGTTGGTTGCTGTCTCACGCTTCGACCTCGCGGCGGTGCGCCAGCGCTCGTCGTCGCAAGGTGGTCCTGAAAACCGTATCCCCGACGTATCCCGTGACGGCGCCTGGACGGTTCCTTCAGCGGTACCTCCATATCGAAAGCGTACGTGTTGGGACACGGGACCAGAATCCACGAGGCCGGCTCGGTACGTCGATTCGCCGGGGGAGCGGGGTTCTGCTAGACCTGCCCGCGATGTCCACCCTCAAGTTGCCGAAAGACGTCGTCGCCGACCCTCGTCACGACGCGGTCGTGCGCCTCCTCGAGACGCACGCGCGTCCGTTATGGGAGCGTGGTCGCCACGAGGTCGCGACGCTCCCGATGACCGACACGCTGGCCGCGGAGCTCCGCGGCGCGCTCGTCGCTGGGCACGCCTACCAGGGCCTCGAGCTCATCGGCGAGAAGCTGGCCGGCGAGCAGAAGGGCCTCGACGCGCTGAACGAGAAGACCCCCGGCAGCCCGCAGAACGCCCGCGTGTCGCGGATCCTCTTCCTGGCGAACGACGGCAGCGAGCGATTCTATCGAGATTGCGAAGCGCTCCTCTCCCGCTACCCGCAGCGCCTTCTCGCGTGCCGTCTCGACATTCCGGGCGAAGAGCTCGGCAAAGCGCTCCTCGGCAGCGCGAAGATGGTCCGGAGCGTGCTCGTCGTCGACAAGAAGGTCGGCGCGAGAGCCCTGCTCGCTTTGCTTCCGCCCGGCTGATCGCGCTCGCGCCCGAGGCGAAAACGAGGATCTGCGTTGCGCCCCCACGCAACGTCACGTGAATCATCACGAATACAACCCACGAGCCTGGGCGCGCAGCAAGCTCATCTGCGCAGCCTGCTGTGCCGAAGGGCGTGGCGCTGCTTCCCCCCGGCGCCGTCCGAGATTGCGGCCAGAGACCACCCATTGCACTCTCGGCACATGTTCCACCTGCCGAATCCCCCGGAGACCTTCGAAGGCCGAACGGACGAGCGCGCGTGGCTCCGCGAGCGTCTCGCGCAGAGGCCCCTCTCCATCCTCTGGGGTCCGCTCGGCCTCGGCAAGACAGGGCTCGCGCTGCGCGTCGTCGCGGACCTAAAGAGCCCACGCGCCGCCTATCACTCGGCGCTCGACACGCCCGAGGACACGACCTTCCTGATCAGCCTCGGGCGGGGCCTCGCAGGGCTCGCCGGAGAAGCGGTCGAATGGATGGCGCAGGGGCGCTCGCGCGCCGATCTCATCATGCTGAACATCGAGCTCGCCGAGCGCGCGGGGGCCGTGGTTCTCGTCGACGACCTCCACGCAGTCGATCACGACCTCACCGAGCGCCTGCTCCTGTCGATCTGCCGCTATGCGCGCAAGAGCCGGTTCGTCGTGATGACACGCACGCGCCCGCGCCACGAGGAGCTCGCAGACAAGGCGCTGCGCATCGAGCCGCTCCCCGAAGAGGATCTCGCGCGGCTCGTGCGTCGCTGCGCGCCATTGCGCTCGGCCCCCGAGGCCGCGGCGCTCGCGCGCGAGGCCATGGGCTCCCCATTCCGCGCACGCCGCCTGGTCCTCTCGCAGGGAGCCGATCCAGGCGGCTCGTTGCTCGTCGATCTCGGCGACGAGGCGAAGCGCGCGGTGCAAGCGTTGCGGGTCGTTCGCTTCGCGGTCGCGCTCCCCGCGCACGTGGCGCGCGAGCTCGACGAGCGTGGCCTGATCCGGCTCACGGCGGGCGGGGTTCGCCTCGACGATCGCCTGCGCTCCCTTCTGGATACCGAGCCGCTCGACGCCGCCGAGGCGCGGCGCACAGCGCTTTCGCTGCTCCTTCGCACCGAGGGCCCTGCCGCATCGTTCGAGGCCGTACGGCTTGCGATCGAGGAGGGCGACGCGTCCCTCTGCACGTCGCTGCTCGACGAGCGCCTCTTCACGATCTGCGCGGCAGGGTATGCCGAGGGGCTCTTCGAGCTGCTCGGCCGCCTCGAGAGCCCCGCCCTGATCGGGCATCGGCTCGGCTGCGCCGACTGGATCCATGGGGGTGCGTCGCTCGCATGGGCCGCGGCCCTCGCCGAGCCCGCCGATCCCCGCGTGCGCCTGCTCTGGTGCCGGTTGCTCGTGCATGGTGGCGCCGTGGCGCGGGCGCGCGACGCGGCACGCGCGCTCGCGGAGCACGGGCCCCACGACGTCCAGACCGACGCGGCGTTGCTCCTTGCGGACATCCTCCGCCACACGGCGGAGGTCGACGCGTCGGTCGCCTTGCTCGAGCGGCTCGACGTACGCACCACATCCCAGCGGATCGATCGCGACCTGCGCCTCGCGACCGCGCTCATGTTGCGCGGGGACTTCGCCCGCGCGACGGACATGCTCGCGTCCATGCCGGACCAACTCGAAGGCCTGCGCGTCGAGGAGCGCCGCCGGCTGCGCGCCACGCTCGCCTCGGCGCTCCTCGCGTCCTCGCGCTTCCGCGAGCTCGAACGCGTGCTCGGCGACGGCGATCCGCCCGCCGATTGCCGCCCCACCGAGCTCTTCGCGCACCTCGCGCTCGCGGTCGAGCGTGGCCGCTTCGGCCTCGGGCGTCGGCTCCTCGATCGCGTCGAGCCCTTCGTCGACGAGTCGGTCTACCTGCGGTTCGTCCACCGGTACAACACGCTCCGTTTGCGCCTCTTCGCGGGGCCCGGGGAAGGCCTGGAGGAGCTCGCGCGTGAGCTCGCCTTCGACGCGCCGCTGTTCAAATTGCCGGAGCTCGTCATCTGGTCGTTCTGCGCCAAGGCGGCGGTCGACGTCACGTGCGCGCCTCCTGCGACGCTCGCGGATCTTCCGGCAGGAATGGCTGTCCCGGAAGGGACGGCGCGCGTGTTGCTCGAAGCGTGGCAGGTGATTGTCGCGGCGCGTCGCGGCGCGACGACGGCTTCGTTCACGGCGCCGCCGGACCTGCCGACCGACGTCGGGCTCGTCGCGCGACGCGCGGAGGCGGAGGCTGCGATCGCCCGGGAGGAGCTCGATCTCGCCGACGGAATCGCGGAGAGCGCGCTGGATCTCGCCCGGCACGAGGGCTTCGCCATCGAAGAGGCGAACCTGCTCGCGGTCCTGCTCGACGTGCGCCTCCTGCGCGCGGCTCGGGGCACGAGCGCGCGCACGCTCGTCGAGCTCACGGCGCGCGGGCTCGCGCAGGCCGCGGAGCGACTCGGCTCGGCGCACCTCGCCGCGGAGGCGCGCCTCGCGACCTGGCTCGTCTCGGACCGGAGGGACCCGGCCGTGCTGCTGGAGATGGCGGAAGATCCGGCGTCGCCCGTCGTGCGCCGGCGAGCGCGGGGGCTGCTCGGGCGCGAGGTCACGCTCGACGCGCTCGACCGAAGAATCGTGGAGCGCTCGGCCCACGCGGTGACACGGAGCGAGGATTCGGTGGTGGTGCTCGACCTCGAACAGCGCGCCGTGCGGCTGCCCTCCGGCAAGCAGGTGGACCTGTCGTCGGCGGACTTGCACGTGCGCATTTTGGAGGTCCTCGTGCGCGGTGGCGGGCGCGCGACGAAGCAGGACCTGGTGCTCGGCGCGTGGGGCCTCGCGAGCTACCATCCGCACCGCGACGACAAGCGGCTCCAGGTCGCCGTCCACCGGATGCGGCAGGTGCTGGAGGAAAATCCAAAAGAGCCGGCGCTGCTCCTCCGCGACGGAGACGGCTATCGCCTCGGCGTGCTGGTGCGTCTCGGCCGCCTCGGCGCGAGCGGGATGTAACCGCTGGTAACCGCAAGCGCGCCCGTTCTCGACGCATCTTGCTCTCCATCAACGCGGTCGCGCTCCTTTGCAGCGCCGCGCCGAAGACGAACACGGAGGCAAGATGTCCCGCTGGATGGGTTTGTGTATGCTCTTTTGCCTGGCTCCTGTCGCTTGCGTGGCCGCGCCGGTCGTGGAGGGCGACGTGGAAGACGCGCTCGACGACACGGTTTCGAGCAGCGCGGAGGCCATCACCACGGGGACCGAGGAGCTGTTCGAGAGCAACCTCAAGACGGGCGCGCTCACCGCGACGCAGATTCGCACCAAGTACGCCTCGAAGCCTGCCAAGTTCGGCAACTTCGTGCTGGGCATGCGTCAGCGATCGTGCGTCGCCGGCGTCTGCGGAGCCTGGCAGGGCGCCACGGTTCCCGTGTACGAGCAGACCGACGCGCTAGGCAGCGAGTACGATTTCAGCGTCACCATGGAAGTGGACGGCCTGGCACAGCTCAAATATGGGACCGGGACCAATGCCAAGAATCCGGTTGTTTACGGGACGGCTTATGTCACGCCTGTCGGGTTCCCCGGGGAGTGCTGGATACCATTCAACGGGATGTTCAAGACGGCGTCCGGCAAAACGACGGCGCCCGTCTCCCATTCCTATCATTGCAGCTCGGGCGGGAAGATCGCGCAGTATCGCATCCTCCCGCTGCTCGCGAACGCGGCCATGAACGCCACGCGCTTCATCGCCCGCAGCGACATCAGCGAGACGACGCCGCGTGCGGACGGGAGTTCCTGGGAGCGCCAGTACGTGATTTACGCGCGGCTCGACCCGGCGGAGACGACGACGCTGGTCGTCGGCGACGACGGATCCCTCTTGGCGAGCTGGTGAAGCGAGCGATGAGCGGGCGGCGCTGTCTCCCCCCGCGGCGCCGCCCGCTCGACCCTGGCTTCCTCGAGACGCTGACGCCGAGTAGCCTCGATTTCACGACCGCGACCTGGACCTGGGGGACGGAGACCTTCGGCGGCGACGCGCCGGCGTGGAGCCTTCAAGGGACGGGAGGCGGCGGCGAGGTCGTCCTGTCGAAGTGGCGGTACATTCCTCAGCTGAGGTCGTTTGCGTGGAGTGACGGCGTCGCCTACGCGGCATCCGTGGACGGCGTGACGCGCGACGGAATCATGCAGCTTTGGCGCCCGAGCGGCACGTAGTCGTGAAGGGGTGGCAGTCCACCCAGGCAAACCTTCGCCGCCCAAACGCCTCCGCGGGAGATCGATCTCGTCGTGGGCGGGCGGGCGTGATACTTTCCTTGCGGAGGAGCGCATGACCGAGAAGAGGAAGATGGAGCTCGAAGCGCGGCTCGTGATTCGTCGGCGCGGCATCGTCCATCCTCGGCATCCTCGCGGGATCGCCCCGACCCTGCGGCGGAGCTGAGAATTGCCGCGCGAGATCTTCGAGCTCTCCTTCTCGAACGGGTTCGCGCGCACGCTGCACGAGCGCGCGCTCGGCGCCATCGAGCGCGATTATCCCTGGGATAGCCTCGATCCAGCTCGTTATCCACCGCTCCTCGTCGCGCGGGCCCGCTTCGGGTGGACCGAGAATGCCTTCAACGAGTTCACCACCGCCGCGGCGATGGGCCAGATGTTGCAGGCGCTCGTGCAAGCCCGCGCGCCGCTCGACCTCATCGGCATGGCGAGCCGGTTCGCCGTGGAAGAGGTGCTGCACGTCGAGCTCTGCGCCCGCATGGCCATGCGCCTCGGTGGAGGCGCGCCGCTCCATTACGATCCCGAGGACCTCGTCTTCGAGCTCGACCCCTCGCTCGACCCGCTCCAGCGCGCGACCGAGATCGTCGTGCGCCTCTGCTGCGTGGGTGAGGCGCTGAGCTTTCCCCTGCTCTCCGGCGCGATGCGGAGCGCCTCTCACCCGCTCAGTCGCTCGATTCTGGAGACGATCGTCAAGGACGAGGCGCTCCATGGCAAGTTCGGCTTCCTCTACCTCGACTGGATCGCCGCGGAGCTCGGGCCCGCCGAGCGGGATCGCCTGGGAAAGGCCGCGCGCGAGACGGTCGACGAATATCGTTCGCTCTGGGAGAATACCCGGAGCCGGGTGGTGGACGGCGTGACGAGCGAAGGGTTTCTCCTGGAACACGTGCGCGAGCTCGGGTGGATGGAAGCGTCGGCGTATGCGGAGCTCGCGCGGGAGACGATCGAAATGTCGGTCCGGGGGCCGCTCGCGCGGGTGGGGATCCTCCTGTGAGGATCAAGCCTTCTCGGGCGGCCTGATCCCGCGCCGGTCATCGATTCGAGCGAGGTGTCGCTCGTCTGCGCAGGACGAGCGCGAGGGCGGCGAGCGCGGGGAGTGCGAGGTCCGGGGAGGGCATTCGCGTCGGGGCCAGTCGAAATGCGCAGAGGCTCGTGGAGATGGCCTCGCCGTCGGGGGCGGCCGGCACCGCACCCGAGCTTCCGCCGGTGCCGCCGGTGCCGGTGCCGCCGGTGCCATTCCCGCCGGTGGCGCCGGTGCCATTCCCGCCGGTGCCATTCCCGCCGGTGCCGCTGCCGCCGGTGCCGCTGCTCCCGCCACCGCCTCCTGTGCCGCTGCCGCCGCCGCCACCGCCGCCACCTGCGCCGCCCTGGCTCATGCAAAGGCCGGTCATGCACAATCCGGTGGAACACATCGACCCATCCGGCGCGAATTCATTCGCCGGGCACGACGTGCCGGATCCATCGCACGTTTCGGCCACGTCGCATTCGGTCACCGGATTGCGGCAGACGACTCCGGCCGGCTGCACCGCGTCCGGGCAATCGACGCTAACGCCGCTGCAGGAATCGGCCGTGTCACATGCTCCATTCTTCACGCGACAAGTCGTCGCGGCGGGCAGGAAAGCGTCCGCCGGGCAATCGATGCTCGCGCCGCTGCAGGCTTCGGCCTTGTCACATGGGCCATTCGCTACACGACAAAAGATCCCGGCGGGCAGGAAAGTGTCCTTTGGACACACAATGCTGCCGGTGCACACCTCGGCCTTGTCGCATGGTCCCGCCTGGGGGCGGCAGATCGTCCCTGGTGGCGCAAACTTGTTGAGGCAGTACGGGCTGATACCCGTGCACGTATCGTCCACGTCGCAGGGGGACGCCGACGCGGGGTTACAGAACGTGCCCGCGGGCAGCACCTGGTCGGGCGGACAGAGCGGGCTCACCCCGTCGCAGAAGTCCTCCACATCGCAATCTCCCTTTTTCTCCCGGCAGAGAATCCCTGCGGGACCCGCCGCGTTTGGAGGGCATACCCCGGCGTTGCACGTCGCGGGCACGTCACATACACCCGCGGCCACGCGGCAAATGCCGCCCGTGGGTACCGTGACGCATGTTCCGTTCGCCGGCGCGCCGAACGCCGTGCTGCACGCCATGCAATCGGTTTGGTCCCCTCCGCCGCACGCCGTGTCGCAGCAGACCCCGTCCACGCAGAAGCCGCTCGGGCAGTCCGCCGGGCCCTTGCACGACACGTCGATCCGGAAAGCGTACTCCGCGCCGATATACGGCTTTTGCGAGTAATAACCCTCCTCCGAGGGCGCGGTGGCGGCCACGACGTCGCCCGAGATGACCACGCTGCTGCCGAACTTCGACGGGCCAGACGTGCCGCCGGGGAAGGGGTTGTAGTTGCTCGGCCGGTACGAGCCGTGCTGGAACCAGAGACTGCCGGTCCTGCCGAAGACATAGAGCATCCCTTCGTCGCCGTTCTTGCCGGGTGCACCAGCCACGATCGTATCCGCGTCGATGTCCACCGAGGCGCCCAGTTTGTCGCCGGCCGCCGCGTCGCTCGCCGTGAGAATGGCGTGCGGGACCCATACGCCCCCGCTCACGACATGGACCTGGAGCGCCCCTGCGCCCGTCGCGGCAATGTCAGCGTCCGGCATACCGAGCACGAGTGCCGTGCCGGAGAGCGCCAAACTCTTTGGGGTGCCGGTCATCGGGAAAGGCAACGTGGCCTCCGTGTCCCAGATACCATTGCTGCGCAGGAGCACGACCACACGGTTGCCGCTGAAGAGCGCGATCCGGTCGCCGGAGACGGCCAGAGGGGCTTGCCATCCGCCTCCGGGCGGCGGTACCACCGCTTCCTGCGCCCAGCCCTGCGCGCCGTTCACGTGAACGTAGAGCGAGCCCGAGCTCAGCGCGGCCATGGTCGTCCCCGAGGCGGCAATGCCGCTGCCCACAAGGCCGATTTGTGTTTGGTTGAGGGTGCCGTTGGGCTGTGGCTCGTACACCTCGATCGGGGCATTGGAGGGCGCGATGAACAGGCTCCTCCCGCCGATGGCCAAGGCCCCGTAGGGGTAGGGGCTGAGGGGGAAGCCGGTGCCGGGGCTCGACGTGTCGTAGAATTTTTGCCAGTCCGGGGCGAAGCGGGTGCCCGGGGGATAGAGCCCCCCGAGGTCGGGGCCAAAAAAACTGACGGCCAAAAAGCCGTCCTCGAGCGCGATGCCCCGTCCATCCTGATAGAAAGCCACATCGAGGACGTCCTTGGTGATGAGCGATCGTCGCACGTTCAGCACCACCAGCGGATCCACCATGACGGGATACACCGCGCCGGCGTCGTCGACCCGGAGCGAGATCACGCGCCCGCCCTCCACCTCCATGCGCGAGGGCAGCACGCGGCCGAGCGCGTCGAAGGCCGAAAGCTCGCCATAGCGGAGCGAAATCCCCCCGCTCGCGTCGCGCAGCGCGATATCCCCGGCGCTCGCGCCCGGTGTGGCCTCCATCCCGGAGAGCGCGAGCGACAGCTCGAAGCCCCTCTTTTCGCACGGCGGCGCGGCCAGCGTGAAACCCTGCTCGATTCCCTCGGGCTTTTGCTCGTACCATTCCACGAGCGGTACGCCGTGCCGGACGTACTCCACGCGCCCCTGCGCGGCGTGCACGACGGCGGGTCCCACGGGCCGCGGATCGCCTTTGCATCCGGCGCCGGTGAGCGTCATCCCGCGGGCCGGGCCCTGGTTCCGCGGAGAAAACCGCATCCCCTCCGGGCCGAACGCAGCGAGCACGGCGTCGCTCGCACCCATCTCCGCGGCGAACGCCGCGCTGCCGGAGAACACGATCCCCAGGAGCGCGGCGGCCCCCGACCACGGCAATGCCCGGTTCTTTCTGCTGGAACGCATGCTGGCACCTACGTTGCTCGTCCCCGCGACGGTATTCAGCGCCACCGGCGTCGGAATCCTGCTGTCCAACGCGGTGCGCGGTGGATCGACGGACGGCGACGGACCTTTCCTCTCTTGTTTTTGATCATGGTCGTGCGGTAGACAAATGGTCGGGGATCGCGGAGGCGCAGGGGCGCAAGACCATGACGAAACAAGAAGCATTGGAAATTGCAACGGCGTTTCGGGATCGCCAGGGATACGAAACGACGATCGATGCTGGGACGGATGCCAGGCTGTACGATTCCATGGAAGGCGTCACAGGCGCCGCTTGGGTGATCGAAGCGCCGCTCCCGCCCTCCACGATCGAAGGCACCAATACGATCACCTATGTCGTTTCGGTCGTCGAGAAACGTGTAGAGTACATCATCAATTCATCCGGATTCATCAAGCGTCCGGACGAGCTCGATATGGGTTTTTCGGATGACGAGCTCGACGAGCTGAGGGAGATGGGATTCGACGTGCTCGACTGAGCCTTCTGGGCCGATGCCAGTTGGCATGGCCGTATACCCTTCCCATGACAGCATCCTCCGAGCTCCCCCGCGTCGGCATGGTTGCCACCGTTCGCAACCGTCGGTGCGTCATCGTCTCCGTCGACCCCTACGACACGCGGCCCGAAGGGCGGCTTCACCTCGTGCGCGTCGAATACACCGACGGAGACGGCGTCTCGGAGGACACACTGATCTGGGAGCGCGAGCGCAACCGGGCGCTGCTCGAGCCCACTGCGCTCCCGCGCGTCGAGGCCGAGCCCGCGATGCCCGCGCACGAATTCGATGCCTCGTGCGCGCCACGCGCGGGAGCGCTGGGAGGGGTGCCGTCAGGGCAGATGCGCAGCCGCCTTGGTTGCCAGGCGCTCGAACGCGTCGAACGCGCACGCCTGCCCCGGCACATGGAGCGTCATGACCATGGTGACGCTGCCCTTCGCCAGCGCCACACGGCATAACGAGTCCGACACGAAGCGTTGTGCCGTATCGCCCAGGGCGGGCAGGAGCTTCACCTGCGTCGCCCGCGGATGAGGTCCCTTGACGATGGCCTTGGCTTCCGTCTCGGTGCGCTGCGATCGAAGGTGAATGAGCACGAACTCCCCAGCCTCCCCGTGGAAGTCTTGGCTGCAGTGGTCCTCCGTCGCGTCTTCGTCCTCGTCCGTCGGCAGCCTCATCGAAATGCCGAGCTCCGCCTGGATATCCTCCGGCGCGAGCAATTTGTCGCAATGGACGGGAACGAGCGGAAAGGGGTGCTTTTCTTCGCAGTCGAGGACCTCGTCGCCCGTCTTCGCGGCGAGGAAGCAGGCGGCGCGGCCTAGCCAGCGCTCCTTGCTCTTGGACCGGAAAGCCGACTCCTCCTCCAGACACACCGGAACGAACTCCTCGTCGTTGTCTCCGTTCGCCGAGCGCTCCTGCGAAATGACGACACGCAGGTGTTCACATACCTTCTGGGGGTCCGACGTTTCGGCTGTGGGATGGTCCGCTGTGGGACGGACTGTCGCATTCGTGGCGTCCGCAGGGGGAGGAGGGGCAGCCCCGCCGCACGCGCTGGCAGCCGCCGGGAGCGCGAGGGCATACGCGAGGAGCCGAGGTCGAGCGAACGTTCGCAGACAGACCGTTTCAATGCACTTGACGAGACGATGAAACATAGCGGCGCCCTGGATAGCACGAAGCGCACGCAAAAGGAGGGGCACACCTGCCGATTTTCCTCCGCCACGACGAACGTGCTTCGCGGCGAAGGCTCTTCAAGCACCATGCGCCGGCGCGGGTCCAGGTCCCTCGTGGCGGCGTGTTGCAGACGATTGTCTGTAGACGCCGAGTCTCGATGGACCGACCGTTGCCATCAAGGTGACCGGCAAAGGGCTGGAGCAGATTTTTGGGCAAGTGGTCCGCGAAGCCCGGATCGGGGTGGGGATCTCGCAGGAAGAGCTTGCCGATCGGGCCGAGCTGCATCGCACCTACGTGAGCCTGCTCGAGCGAGGGAAGCGCAATCCGTCGCTGCGTGTCGTCCAGGCCCTCGCGACGGCGCTCGGGACCACGATGACGCGCCTGGTCTCCGAGGTCGAAGCGAGGCAGAGGCGGAAGTGACGACATCTCGCCGCCTTCCCAGCGCTCGCGGCTCGGAACATCAGAAAGACGCTGCATGACAGGACGGAAGCAGAGCGATGAGCACATCATCGCGCGAAATCGTTCGGCGACGTTCCATTACGAGCTGTCGGACCGGTACGAGGCGGGCATCGTGCTGCGCGGGAGCGAGGTGAAGTCACTGCGTGAGGGGCACGTGCACCTCGTCGATGCATTCGCGGTGGTCGAGCGTGGCGAGGTATGGCTGAAGAACCTGCACATCGCAGCCTTCGCTCAGGCGCGCGCGTTTCCGCACGACGAGCGCAGCACGCGCAAACTGCTCCTCCACGCGAGCGAGATCCGGCAGATCGAGCGCGTCATCATGCGCGAGGGCTACACGCTCGTGCCGCTCGACCTGCATTTTAGCCATGGCCGCGTGAAGGTGGCCCTCGGCGTCGGTCGCGGGAAGAAGGTCCACGACAAGCGCGCCGCCATCGCCGAGCGCACGGAGGAGCGCGAAGCGCTGCAAGAACTGCGCGCCCGTCAGCGCCGCGGCGGGTAACGCCGTCCTGTCGACAGGAGCGCGCCGCGGATGGGGCACCATCATTCGCATCCCGACATGCGCCCCCCCGACATGAGGCACACGTTGTGTCATCTTGCGCCAAGATGGCCACGCGGTCTGCTCATACCCCATCAAAGCAGCGTCATTTCGCGTGGCACGACCCGTGCCTGAGGCGCCGGCCGCGATGACACACCATTCTTCCTTGCTTCGTTCCCTCCTTCTTGGCGCATTCTCCTCGGTCCTGGCGCTTGGCTCGATCGCCTGCGGCACGGCAATCGAGAATGAGCCCGTGGACAGCACGCCTGCGCACGTGGATCTGTTCGCCTGCGGCGTGCAGCTCAGCTGCCCTGAATATTGCACGCACCTCGGCGTGGGCGACTGCGGCGGCGCGGAAGCGCTGACGTGCCCGGGCGACCTCTGGCTCGAAGGCTCGAGCGGCGCGATCCAGGTGAACGATCGGCCGGGGCCTGGCAATTGGATGGGCGATAAGCTCACGTTGCTCCTGGGGGACGGCAGGGCGCTCGTCCAAAGCCGAAGCCGCAGCTGCCTGGACAGCAGCTGCAGCGATTTGCAGACTATGCCCTGGGAGCTCGCCGCGCACGAGCTGTGCGATGTGGCGGACCCGCCGGATACGTGCCAGCCGGGCAGTTGCTCCCAATTCCCGAAACTCGAGAATTGCGTGCCGCTCGAAACCGACTGGACCTGCGGAGAGGTCACGGCGGCGATGTCACCGACGCCGTGAGCTCATGGATCGCCTCGATTGCGAGGTCATGGGCGAACGCGGCCGTACCAAGCCGCGTACCCGGGACGCGTGATCAGGGCACGCAGGGATCGACGGGCGGCGGGTCCGGTGGGGCCACGACGCCCAGATCGACTGCCTTCATCGTGAATCCGATTCCGATCGAGATCCCGTCGCACGTCTTCGTCGGGTCCTGGGTCCCGTCCTTCATGATGTCGGATGCCTGGCGGATCTGGCTCAGGATCGATTGCAATGTCGGCGAGCTCGGATCACAGAACGATTCGTCGAGCTTCGCGGCCGATTTCGCGATCTCCGTCACGAACGCCTCGGTATCGATGATGCCACCGAGTTGACCCTCGATGGCCCCGTCGTGGCCTGGAGAGAGTTTCATTCCGAGGCGCGCGTGACGGATCGGGATCGCCGTGAGGATCGCGCCGCTTCCATCGCCGAGCACCAGGTCGAAGTTTGCCTCGGGACCGGATCGGTACACGTCCTGATCGATCACGCTCTCCAGGAACACGTTCTTCGCCGAGGCCGGATTCGCCGGGTCGTTCAAGAAATCCGGGCCGAGGGGCCAGGCGTCGCTCCCGTCCCATTGCGGCAGCGTCGCGAGGTTGTCGCCGCGATAAAGCTTGCTCGTCGCCGCGCACGACGTCGACGCGCCCAGCCCCTCGATGGCCAGCATGTAGGTGAATATGCCGGCCTGCAGGTCCTCGTTGACCTGGTTCGAGTCGTCGCTGGTGAGCCCCAGGATGATGGGCAGGATGTTCTTGCCGAAGGAGTTGTCTTTGCCGTCGTTCCCGTCCGGGTAGACCGCGGCGGGGACGCCACCGCCCGCCGGCTGGCACAACCCGACGGAGTTTTTCGTCGACGTCACGCCATCGAGGTTCATTCCATATTGCTTCCAGCCCGTGAAGTAGTTTTGCGTGCCGTCGGGATCCGTATCACCCAGCAGGAACTTGTCGATGGCCAGGACCCCTGCTGATAATGGCAGCATTTCGACAATCCGGGCCTGGAGTACGGCAACGTGCATGCCGCGAATGGGCGGCTTTTTCTCGTTCTGCACCTTCGCGCCTTGGCAACCCGGTTGGCGCCCTGCAGGTGGTGCTGCCAACCCGGCAAGAATCCGACGTTCATCCAATGGCAGCAGTATCGAGATGAATGCGCCCCCTCCATGTCTTGACACCCTTTGCTCGTCGCGTAGCATGTCGCATGCACACCGCTCGCCCCGTTTTCCTCGTCGTCCTCGCCGCGGGGTGCCACGCCGAGCCATCCTCCACGCCTCCCGTGGCGAGCTCCGTGGCGTCACCGGCGGCCCTCGGATCGGCCGAGGCGCGACGCACCGCTGGGCAGCGCACCTGTGAGCCGGCGGCGCATTGCGGTGTATGGGCCGAGTGTCAATCGTTCGAGCGGATCGACCAAGGGACGCCCGAGCGATGGCGCGCGGAGACCGGGCCGTCCAAGGGCGCCATCTTCACGCGAAGGCACCATTGCTTCCCGGAGGACGCGGGCACGTCCGGCTGCCAAGTATATTGCACCGGAGCCGGCGCGGCATCGAGCTGCGTGGACGCGCTCGTCGCCGAGGACGAGGAATGCACGGCGCACGCGGCTCCCCGCCCCGCGCCATTTTCATGCGAAGTGCGTGGCGCCGCGTGCGTGCGCGTGGGAGGGCTTCAAGCGCCCGCGGGGGCGTCGACGAAGCCGTAGACTGGATCCGTGCCAGCGCTTCGATCCCGGCGAAGTGCTCGCGGGCGGCGGGGTAGAGGTCAGGAGGATGTGGGGCCTTCCGCCGGCGAATTCCGCGATTCGTAGCGTTCTACGAGGTGGCTGCGGTCGTACGGGGGCACCCCCGGGTCGGCGAATGTCTCGGTGGCTTCGACGAGCTGGCCATCACGCACCCGGTAGAAGCCGCTCGCGTAGAATACGTCCTCCCCGCTGACGATGGTCACCCTCGCAGCCACGCGTTCGCCCTCGGCGATCACATCCTCCACGGTGATGTGCCAGTCTCCGGGGTAGGTCCGGTTTACCTCGACGAATGCATCGGCGCCGCGGATCCGCTCCCGCGTCTGCGGCCACGTCACGACCAGATCCTCGGCGAGGAGGCGCCGCACGGCGTTCCACTCTCTCGCCTCCATCCCTTCCCAAACCGACCGTACGACGAGCGCCGCGTTCATGGTACGAGGCTGTTCGCCCAAGTCTGCCGCGCCGTCAAGGGCGCTTTGGACCTGACGTGCTGATCGTGCGGTCGGACCACGGAGCGGATTTAATGTGAATTAAGCTGCGGATGCGGGCCGCCGGCGGCATCGTGCCGCGCATGCGTTGCCAGCTCCTCGTGGCCTTCCTGCTCCTCCCGCACGCCGCGGCGTGCGTCTCCCACGACATCCAGCCCGCGCCGCCTGCAGACAACATCGATATCGCAGTCCCTCCGGCGTGCACGACGGAGGTCCCGGAGGGGCAGGTCGTCGTCGGTTGCGACTTCGGCCCCGGCATCACGCCCGTCGCGGCCGCCGCGGGGCGCGTGTACGTGGTGTCTCCGAGTAACACGTATTCGGCGATCGACCTCGCGGCCGCGAGCACGACGCGCCTCTTCCGCTACGAGTTCACCGCGACCACGCTGCAGCTCGCGAGCAGCACCGTGGTCCGCGACGAGACGTTGTACTTCCCCGGGAACATCATTCATTCCGGCTACGTGCGGACCGCGCTGATGGCGTTCGACGCCGTGACCGCCACGCCCGACGGCGAAGCAGAGGTCGTTGCATGGGGCGACCGCTACGAGCTGGTCGCGCCGATGATCGGCGACGGCGAGCGGCTGTATGCAGAATCGATCGTACACGAGGATTCCTCGGCGAGCGCGGGCCCCGTGATCGCGATCGGGTATGACGGTAGCAGCCCGACCGTGCTCACGGAGGAGTACGGTATGCCCATCGGCGTCGCCGGCGGGTTCCTCTATTACCGGCACGACAGCGAGGCGAAGCGTGTGCCGATGGCGGGCGGCGCGGCCGAGCTGCTCGCGTCGGGACTGTCGTCGCACGGCCTTCTCGATTTCGCTGTCGACGCGGACTACGTGTACACGACGTCCGCGGCCGCGCCCTACGAGCTGCGCCGGTTCGGGGCCGGCGGCGTGAACGAGCTCGTGTTCGCTGCGCCGATGGGCGACTTCGAGATCCCGCGCGGCGTGCCGCACAGCCTGCGCCGCCACGGCGCGTGGCTGTACTTCCTGCAGAACTTCGGCGACGGCGATGGCTACGCCTGGCTGTCGCGCGTGCGCGCCGACGGCAGCGGTGAGTTCGTCGATCTGGCCATGGCCCCGAAGCTCACGCCGCCCGTGTTCGACGACACCGGCCTCTACGTCGCGTACACGCGCGGCGGCACCGACGAGCCGATCGAAGGCGTGATCGTACGGATCGCGCAATAGCCGTCGACCTCGTCCACGCCGCGGTGCGTGGCCCTTGGGCTTCCTGGACAAACGTCGGCTCGCCTCAGCAGGGCGGAATGGAGCATTCCCAGGTGGCCGATCCGGTCGCCGGGTCGAGATTGCAGATGCAGGTATAATGGCAAAACCCGGTCCCCTCGCATACTTCGCCGATGAGCGTCGGGCATGCCTCGCCGGCGAGGGTCTCGACGGGGCTCGGGCAGGCGAATGGAGGGCAACCGGCGGGGGTCTTGCAGGACCAAGCGCCGCCCACGCAATGGCAGATGGGCCCGCAGGTCTCGAAGCCGCCGCAGAACATGCCCTCTTCCTCGCAGCAGGATCCATCGAGGGGCGCAACGCTCGGGAGGCTCGGCGGCGTGCCGCCAGGGGAGCAAGACCAATTTCCCGGCGAGCCAATGCACCCGCAATCGAGGGTCGGGCTCACGCACTGCGCCGTCGCGAGGCAGGCCTCCGGCGGCGGCGCGTCGCACCCGCCCGAGGCGCCCCCGCTGCTCGCCGTCCCGCCGCTGCTCGCGGTCACGCTGCCCCCGCTGCTCGCGCCCGCGGCCCCGCCGGCGCCCCCCGCGCCGCCGGATGCGTGCTGCGTGTCGACGGTGGTACCGCACGCGGCGAGCGCCACGAGCAGCGATATGGCGGCGGAAGGGGGAGCAGAGCGCGTCGTCATTCCGTGATGATACACGCTGCGCTTCAATCCCTCCAGGCCGGACGAGGCCGGTTCACCGCACCTGTCGTGTTCAAATCCGTCGGCGCGCGCGGCCCATGGCGTAGGAGATGCCGCTCTGGAGCGTCCCCTTGGTCACGATCGCGGCGAGGTCGAGGTCGAGATCCACGATCGCGCGCGCGAAATCCGGGCGCATGCCCGTCAGGACGACCTCGGCGCCGACCAGGCGGAGCGCGCTCGCCGATTGGAGCAATGCGCTGGCCGCGCGCGCGTCCACGCGCTTCATCCCCGTCACGTCAATGATGACCGTGCGCGCCCTGTGCTGCTGGGTTCCGTGGAGGAGTGCCTGCATCATCGCGTCGGCGCGCGGAGCGTCCATCGTCCCGATGAGCGGGAGCACGAGGATCTCCTCGGTGATCGGGATGAGCGGCATCGAGAGCTCCTCGAGCCGCGCGCTTTGCATCTGGATCATCTCCTCCTGAAGCGCGGCGCGCGCGGTTTCCGTCAGCGCGCGCTCCTCGAGCTCCCGCTCCAGGCGCTCGTTGGCCGTGGAGAGCTCCTCGGTGCGGCGGGCGATCTCCTGCTCGAGGTGCTGGTTGAGCTCGCGGAGCTCGTCGCTCACCGATTGCAGTCGATCGTAAAGCCTCGCATTCTCGATGGAGATGACCGCCTGCGCGCAGAGCATCTGCAAGAACTCCAGACGCTCCTCGGCGAATGCGCCCGCGGTGCGGTTGTGCTCGAGGTACAGGACGCCGCGACAGCGGCCCTGGTGGATCAGCGCGACGGCGAGCACGCTCTGGGGAGCGGCGCTCCTCACGTGCGCATCCGCCGCGAAGCGCGGGTCGCGCGCGGCGCTCTCCAGCACCAACGGCTCTTGCGTGCGCGCCACGTAACGGACGATGGACTGGGCGAGATCCGCGCGCGCTTCGAGCGGAGTGTCGAGCCGAGCCTCCACGAGATCCGGGCTGACCTGGAATCGGGCCTCGACAACCCATGTTCCGCCCCGATCGAGGATCAGAAAGCCACGCTCCGCCCCGGCATTGGCGAGGATGATGCGCATCAGCCGCTCGATGAGGTGATCCAGGACGATCTCGCCCGAGAGCGCATGCGCGGCGCGAACGGCGGTCGTCAGGTCGAGCAGCTTGCCGACCGTCGACCGGTTCGTGAGGCTCATCGAGCCCGCGTCGACGGCAGGGGCGGGCTGGAGGTCCGGCACGGACAAGAGGGCCCTGTGTTTTCTTTCGAGCTGCGCGACCTTGACCGAGGCGCCCCAGCGGAGGTAGCCATAATGCGCCTCGGTCAAATACGTGCGGGCATTCTTCGATTGCCCCCGCGCGAGGAAAAAGAGGCCGTAGAGCTCGTTCGCGATCGCCTCGTCCTGCGCGAAGCCGTGCTTGCCGGCCAGCGCGATGGCCTGCTCGTAGGCGTCCATGGCTTCGCCGGGGCGCCCTTCGAGCCTCGCGATTTCAGCCGAGACGAGGGCGTGCCGGTGGGCGGTGTTCTCCGGGCACGCGTCGGCGAGCGAGGCGAGTTTGTCCCTGTAACGCACAAGCCGATCGAGCAGGCCCGGCCTCTCTTCGGGCTTCGCATCCGGGTGCACCGCGGCGAGCACGAGGCTCGCATAAAAGGGCAGATCGGTCGGCCAGTGATGTCCCACGACCGCCCCCGCGCCCTCCTCGGCCCGCTCGATGAGCGGGAGCGCCAAGGCGGGGCGGTCGTGAAGGAAAAGCGTGAGCGTCTTGTAGGTGAAATAGAGGACCCGGACAAACCCCATCATGACCGGATCGAGGCCCTCGAGCCACGCCGCCTCGTCGAACGTCCCGTCGCTGAAGGACGTGGGGCTCTCGGTGTCTCCACGCAGGCAAGCGATCGCCTGATCGACCGCGAGGAGCTGCGCGCTCGACATGGGGTTCTGGATCCGCTTCAGGATGGCGCTGCTGCGACGCGCCTCTGCGGTCACGGCGTCGAGCGGCTCGCCCAGCCGGAAGAGCGTCACCGGGACGAAAACGCACGCGAACGAGCCATACACGAGCTCTCCCGACTGGAGGCTCAATTGCCGGGCCCGCGCGAAGTGCGGGACCACCCGCCGCAGCGGATGCGCATACCCGGCGAACGTCGCGAACGACTGGGTCACCTTGCAGAGGAGCGCCGGGTCGCCGTGCGCCTCGGCGAGCCTGAGCCCGACCTCGCCGAAGACGCGGCTCTCGGCATAACGCCCGAGCGCTCCGGCCAGATAGAACCCGTACGACACATAGGATTGCGCGGTCGCTCCGCAATGGCCACGCGTCATCCCGCGCAACGTTTGCGTGGCGAGGACGAGCTTCCAGAATCGAATGTCGGTGCAGTACGCAGGGACGAGCAGATCGGGAAGGATCCGGGCCGCCGCGAGCTCCTCGGGATCCGTGAGCTCAGGCGACGCGAGGAGCGCGCGTTCGCCCGCGTCCGCGAGGAGGTGATCGATCCGCTCCGCCTCGCGTGTCGCAATCTCGTCCGCCTCCTCCGGGGTCCGGGGGAGGTCGACGCCGAGCAGCGCGAGGCCCGCGCGCCCCGCGTCCATCGCCTCGGAGAATCGACCGAGCGAGGTGTACATGATGGCACGCACGCCATAGGCGTCCGCGCGCTGCCACGCGCGGCCTGCCTGCCCGAGGATGCGATCGATGAGCGCGTCGGCCTGGGCGGAGCGCCCCGCCGTGGCCTCGCACTCCGCCTGATCGCGGAGGAGCGCGAATGTCAGATCGTCCTCGTCGACCCACCCCTCGTCGTGGACCAGGGCGACGCCCGCCGCAAAGAAGGCCGCCGCCTCGCTGTACGCTCCTTGGCCTTTCGCGGCCCGGCCGGCCTGCAGGTTCAGTCGCGCGACGATCCGCTTCTCCGATACGCCCTGGAGGTGCGCGGCGCCGGCATTGAGGTGGCGGGCCGCGTCGAAGAGCTCCTCGGGACGCGCGCCCTCGCCGAGCGCGCGACGGAGCCGCCATCCGATTCGCAGGTGAACCCCGGCCCGGACCTCGGCCGGAGCGAGCGCGTATGCCGCCTGCTCGACACGATCGTGCAGGAATCGATATCGCGCATTGATCGCGGTATCCCCGTCCGCGGCGGCCCCGTCCGTGGCATCGACGCCGGACACGCCGCTTGGGGCCTCGCCGTCCCCCGACGTCGGCAGGAGCAGATAGTCCTGATCCAGCGGCACGATGAACCCTTCGCGGAGCGCGGGCCAAAGCGCAGCGGCCACGTGGCCCGGGGGCTCGCCGTCGATCGCATGCAGCGTCGCCAGGTCGAACTCGCGGCCGACGCACGCCGCAATGGATAGAATTCGCTGGGCGCGAAGATCGAGCTGCCCGAGGCGCGCGGCCATGAGGTCGGCCACGTTGTCGGCGATCTGCGCCGCCGCGATCGCCGCGTCGTCCCACGTCCATTTCCCCTCGGCGCGATCCGCGCGAAAGAGGCCGTCGCGATGGAGCGCGAGGAGGAGCTGCGAGAGGAAAAACGGATTGCCCCCCGTCTTTGCCGCGAGCTGCCCCGCGAGCGTCCGGAGGCGCTCGGGATCGCTCCGCGGGAGTGTGTCCCCGAGGAGCCTCACGACGCTCGCCTCGTCGAGCGGACGAATCGCGAGCTCCGTCGTGATCACGCCCTGCTTCCGGATCTCGCCGAGCGCCATTCGAAGCGGGTGGGTGTCGTCCACCTCGGTGTCCCGATAGGCGCCGAGGAGCATGACGGCGCTCCCGGCCGGATCCGTCGTGAGCAGGCGCATGAGCCAGAGCGATGCGGCGTCGGCCCATTGCAGATCGTCGATGAAGAAGACGAGCTGGCGCTGCGGGCCGGAGAGGGCGCGGACGAAGCTCTGCATGAGCATCCCGAGCCTGTTCTGTGCCTCGACGGGGCCCGCGGGGGGGGCCGGGGGCTGCGGGCCGATGACGCGCTCGAGCTCGGGGACGAGGTCGATGAGCAGCGCGCCGCCCTCGCCCAGCGCCGCGAGGAGCGCGATCCGGCGCTCCGCGAACCGATCCGGCGGCTCGCTGAGCACGCCCTTCACGAGCTCGCGGAAAATCTGGGTGAACGCGCTGAACGGCATATCGCGGCGCAATGCGTCGAATTTGCCGGCGACGAGCTGGCCCCCGCGAAGCGCGAGGGCGCGCTGCACCTCCTGGACGAGCACCGATTTGCCGACGCCCGCCGCGCCCGCGAGGAGGACGATCTCCGCCGCGCCCCCGCGGCTCATCCTGTCGAACGTCGAAAGGAGGGCCGCGACTTCGGCTTCGCGCCCGTAGAGCTTCTCCGGAATGGTCAGCGTCTCGCGAATATCCCTGCGGCCAAGCTCGAACGCCTCGACGGCGCCGCCGGCGTCGAGCGCCGCAATGCACTTCGAGAGGTCGGCCGCGAGCGCGGCGGCCTGCTGATAACGGTCCTCCGCGGCCTTGGCGAGGAGCTTCATCACGATCGCCGACACGACGTCCGGGATCCCGCTCCGGCGCTCGTGAGGGGGCGCGGGCACCCTCGCGGCGTGGCTGTGCACCAGATCGATGGGGTCCTGCTCGTCGAACGGCGGTGCGCCGGTCAGCATCTCGTAGATCGTGGCGCCGAGGGAATAGAGATCCGCGCGGGAGTCCACCGTGCGCCGGAGGAGGCCCGTCTGCTCGGGGGCGATATAGGAGAGCGTCCCTTCAATGAACGCGTGACCCCCGGCCGGCGCGCTCTCGTGGGAGAGGAGCGTGGCGATGCCGAAATCGATGAGCCGGACGTCTGCGGGGTGCTCCCCCACGAGGACATTGCTCGGATTGACGTCTTTATGGATGACGCCGCGCGCGTGGACGCCGTCGAGGATCCGCGCGAGCGCGAGCGCAATGTCGAGGCAGGAGCGGAGATCGAGCGGGCCGCGTCGCAGGCGGCGAGCGAGCGACGCGCCGCCGGTGTCTTCCAGGACGAGCGCGAGGCCGGCGCCGTACCGGAGGAGCGCGTGGGCCTTGATGATGCCCGGGCCATCCAGCATGCGCAGGATGGAGTGCTCGTGACGCAGCCTGGCCAGCTCGCGCGGGTGCGGGCGCTCCCCTCGCGTCACCTTGAGTACGACAGGTGCGCGGTCGTTGTCCCGGAGGGCACGGAAAAGGGCCACCGTAGGCCCCTCGTGAATCTTCTCGAATCCGGAATAATTGGGGAGGAAGAGGGGGGCGTCCATGGGGCGAGCGTTGCCCTTTCAGTCCCGAACGGGGTGCAAGCAAGGTTTCACAACGCCGAAAATCAGTCAACGCCGACGTGTCATCAAATTTTGTGCCCATGCATCCAGCGGGCCGCCACTGGTTTGACGCTGCAAAGAATGCCGCGACGCGCCATTTTGGTGAAACGAAATCTATGTCAAACAATGTCCGGGCCGCGAAAATCAATATGCCGCATATGCCTCGGACGGTGCTATCCTATCGATATCTCGTGCGCGCCGCCGCCGATTCTGGATGGCGCATGACCGCGCGGGTTGTCATGCGCGTCGGCGCCGCGGGATGGCACGTCAACGTACGAAGTCATGAGGTGACCCATGTCCAAAAACGCTGATATGAGGCAAAAGTTCGAGATCCACGAGCTCGTCGCCCGGTTCGCCGATCTCGTGAACCGCAAGGCGATGAATGAAATGCACCAGCTCTTCACGGTGGACGCGGTGCTCGACATCCCCGGCTTTTCCACGCACGTCGTCGGCCGTGATAACATCATCACGTTCCTGGCCGACATCCTGAGCCTCTGGAGCGGTATCGTTCAGGCGGTCCACTCCGGCACCGTCGAGCTGGTGTCGGACACGCACCCCCAGCGGGCCACGGGGCGCTGGTATCTGAGCGAGTTCGGCGTGAAGGAAAGCGTCGACACCTATGTGGGCGGCGTCTACAGCGATGATTACGTGCGGACGTCGACGGGATTCCGGTTCACCCGGCGTCGGTTCGATCTCCTTTACATGCGCGCGGGGTCGACCGTCACGGCCCAGGCGTTCCCCTCCGACCTGCCCTGAAGAGCCTGCCGAGCGCCGACATCGAGCCATTGCCTCGCAAATGTCGATCGCGTCGGGCGCGAATGCACGAGGGGACGCGAAATCCCTCTCGTGACGATCCGCGCGGTCAGGTGACTCCCTGAAGAAATTGCCCGCCTGGAAGAGGAGGTCGTGCTCATCGACCCCGTCACGGTGTGCTGCTCCGCGCGCGGGAGCTGAGCCCAGCGCGGAGCGCCACCGAGCCTCCGTGATGCCCTTCAGGACGAGCCCGCCGAGCCACGCGTGACGACGCTCGGTGCGAGCGGCTACATCCGGTCGCGTGTGCCCCTCGATGGCGAGCTGCTTGACACGACGCGGGAAGTTCTAGTATTGAAAATGATAATGAAAATTGATTTCAGTTATAACGAGAGCGTTCCGGTGAAAAGTGTAGTTGGCCGCACTTGGTTGCGGCTCTCCGCCGGCATGCTCGCCCTGGCCTTGCTCACGGGCTGTTCCGGCGCGGAGGAGCCGAAGGGCGACGGCAACGGGCCGCTGTACGCCATCACCACGCAGCTGCTCGCCGGCGATCCGGTGGACAGCTACGTCGTCGTGACGGGCCAGGCGGAGCAGACGGCGTCGCTCTCGCTGGACAACGCCATCCGGGTGTCCGGCCGTGCGCTGGGCGTGGGCATCCCCAAGTCCGGCGCGCTCTACGTCGTGAGCGACGCGAGCGCGACGGTGACCCGCTACACGCTGAGCGGCGCGGGGGCGCTGGAGCCGACGGGCACCGTGAGCTTCGACAGCCTGGGGGTGACGTCCCTCGGGGAGTACCAAGCCAACTTCCAGTTCGTCTCGGAGACCAAGGCCTACTTCTTCGATGGCGCCACGGCCCAGGTCGTCATCTGGAACCCCGAGGAGATGACGGTCACGGGCAACATCCCGCTCGACGAGCTCGACCTGCCGGACACGGTCGTGGCCTTCTCGGGCGCGGCCATTCAGCTCGAGAATCAGCTCCTCATGCCCGTGGGTTGGCGTCCCGTCTCGGGCGTGGGCATTACCCCGAAGGCGGGTGTGGTGTCCATCGATACGGCGACCGATGTGGCCACCATTGCGACGGACGACCGGTGCGGGTACACGCATGACGCCGCCGTGGGCGCTGACGGCAAGGTGTACATCGCGACGGAGGCCTATGGAGCCGCGGTGCGCCGGGTGGTGGGCGAGGACGCGCCCGCGCCGTGCCTGCTCAGGTTCGATCCCCAGACGCGCGCCTTTGATTCGAGCTTTTACCGGACGCTCGAGGAGCTCGTGGGCGGTGGCACCGCGGGTACGCTCATCCCGGGCCCCGAGGGGTTGGCGTATGTGCGCGTGCTCGATGAGACCATTGCCCCGGTCCTGGAAGGCACGCATCCTCGCACCATTGCGAGCGGGACGGGCTGGCAATGGTGGGAGCTATCGCTCGACACGATGACCGCGACGCACAAGGCCAGCTTCCCGGCGACCTCGGGCAGCGTCTTTCTCTTCGAGTCGCAGAACCGGACCCTCTACACCGAATTCGGCGCGGGCGCCGCGTCCACCACCCTGCACGTGCTGGAGGAGAACGGCAAACCGACGGTGACCACGGAAGGTCTTTCCTTCTCCTTCCTCCAGCTTCGCTAACGCGGCCGCAAGCCACACCGTGCCTCATCCCTCCTGGGAGGTTTCATGCATCGTTTGTTTCGTGTCGCAGGTTGGGTCGCCCTTTCGGCGCTGTGGTCGTCTCCAGCTCTCGCCACCAGCACGGGCATCGCTGGACAGTCCGGCAAGTCCGGGGCGACGTGCATCACGTGTCACAAGGGCGGAGCGCTCGCGACCGTCGAATTCGAGGGGCCCACGATCCTGGAGCCGGGGGCCACGGGCCAATACAGCTTCGTCATTCGGGGCGGTGCCGCGAAGACGGGAGGGCTCGACATCGCCGTGGACAACGCGGAGGCCGACCTTCAGACCGGTAGCAGCGGGATGAAGAAGGTCGGGGCCGAGTTGACGCATTCCGCTCCGCAGCCGTTCGACGCCGAGGAGCTGCGCTTCGACTTCTCGCTCGTCGCGCCTGCGGCCGATGTGACCCTCACGCTCTTCGGGGCTGGCAATTCCTCGAACGCGGACCTCGTTCCGGAGGGGGACAAGGCCGCGGCCACGAAAATGACCGTGACGGTGGGCAAGGGTTCGCCCGTCGATGCTTCCGAGGGTGAAGGTGCGGAGGACAGCGGCGGATGCGGTACCGCAGGGGGTGCGCCCGTGTGGGGCCTCATGATGGTACGCCTGGCGTCGTTCCGGCGGCGCCAGCGCTGAGGTTCTCCTGGAGCGGTGCGGGGTGGTTTTCGGAACCACCCGCTACTGGGTCTGCGTGTTCTGCACCGCGCGGCAGTTTCCACGCTCGCAATCGACGAGAATGTAGCTCGCCTGCCGGCCGCAGCCGCGCAGCCCGAAGGTATCGGTGTTGAGCGAGACGATCGTCAATTCGGCCTCGCCGCAGTTCAGGTCGAATGCTGCCTGCTTGCGGAGGATCGGCGTGATCAACTGGCCTTGGACCTGGGGACAGTAGCCAAAGCCGTTGCATACGCCAAAGTAGCGGCCGATCTGGTCACAGCCCTCGACGGTGAACGAGTTGCTCCCGGGCTTGACGGGCGTGGCTTTGAGCTGGCTCTCCTCGCACTTCATTTCGGTGGCGGCGTGGACCCGCACCGCGGAGGCGGCTCCACTGCCGCACCCGAAGAGGACAAGCATCAGCAACGGAAACAGTTTGCGCATGGCGGCGCATCTTACGCAGCCAGCCCTCGAAGACAAGTCCGCCCCGGGAAAACTTGCGGCGGACCTTCGAGAGGCGACCCACATGGTCCCCTTTCGAAGGTCCTGGCCGACGAACCAACCTCGCGTTGATGTCGTCCGGCGCGTGCTCTACCGTGTCCCTCTCTGATCTCCTCGCTGAGGAACGATAGGACATGGGCGTCTTCGACTGGTTCAAGGGCAAAACAACACTGCAGGTCGTCGCGGAGCCGGCGGAGGCGCCGTCGCCTCCCGCCTTCGCGCTGGACGAAGCCGCGCTGCTCGCGCAGGTGGAGCCGCTCGTGGCGCAGCAGAAGTTCGCCGAGCTCGAGGCGCTTCTGCGCCGGACGCTGGCCCTCGATCGAGGCCCGCTCGAGCCGCGGCATGTCGCCTATCCGGTTTCGCTGAACCTCCTCGCGGCGGCCATGAGCAGCCAGGCCCGACATGATGAGCAGGAGGCTTTGCTGCGGGAGGTGCTGACGCTCCACGAGAACGTCGCCGGGCCCGACCATCCTCTGACCGAGCAGTCGCTGAGCGTCCTCGTGAACGTCCTCGGAAAGCGCCAGAAGGACGCGGAGGCCGAGGCGATCCTTTCGCGAGCCCTCTCCAAAAAGGACGACGCGCGGGACGGGGGGCGGCCTTCGTACCGGTCGCTGCTCCGCTTGTTCGGCGGCGTCCTGCACGCTGGGGGCAAGCTCGACGAGGCTGCGGCGGTCCACCGGAGGGGGTTTGTCCTCTCGGAGCGCGCGGTGGGGAACAACCATCCCGAGTTCTGGTCGGCGGCGTCCGGGCTCGCGGCCGTATTGGAAAAGCAGGGGAATCATCGCGAGGCGGAGGTGCTCTTGCGAAGGGTGGCGGACCTGAAGGAGGAGACGCTGGGCGAAGCCCACCCTGAATATTGGCAATCGCTGTTCCTGCTCCAATACATCCTGGCTGTGCAGGAGAAGTACGAGGAGGTGGAGGCGTGCACCCGGAGACAGCTCGACCTTCAGGAAAAAACGCTCGGGGAGCGCCACCCCGAGACGCTGTCCACGATGAAGCGCCTGTCGGGCTGTTTGATGCAGCAGAAGAAGTATGAAGCTGCATCGGTCGTCCTCAAACGCAGGCTGGCGATCGCCATCACGGAGAATGGCCCAGGTCATCCGGAGACGATCAGGATTCACGAAGCGCTGGTGGACGCGGAGCGATACATCCAGATATCGTGGGAGATGCGCGAAACATTCAAGAACCTCGAGGCGAGAGGCGAAGCGGAGGGGGCCACCACAAGCGCGCCCACGCCGGCGCTTCATGGGGCCCACCCTTGCGCGTGTGGCAGCGGCCTTCGTTTTGAACAGTGCCACGGCGCCGATTGAGCGGCCTCGGCACCAATCTTTCTGGGCGAACGACCCTTCGCGCGTGCAGAAGCGTCCTTCGCGCGGCCACTGCGTAACCGTCTACTCCCCGAGCGCCATCCTCCGCAGGCGCGCGTCCCCCCGCGACGGCAATCCTACCTTGCTCCGCGCATCCGGCTCGCCGACGGCACAAGTGCTGCCTGTCGAGTTTTCGGCGCCGTGGCTCCCCAAGGGTCGAGCCATGTGGACCAGTCCTTGCGATGGCGGCTCGTTCCTTACACCCGTCCCCAATCCAGGATGGCATTCATGCGGGAAAACAAACCTACCGCTTGGTTCGGCTTGGCTTCGCTCGTGTTCACGGCGAGCACCGTCGCCTGTTCCACCAATGGCTCCGCCGCCCCGACGCTCATCGACGTGGCCCCGGCGGCGCAGCTCAGCGCGGGACTTTCGCATACCTGCGCTGCACTTCGTAATGGCAACCTGGCTTGCTGGGGCAAGGCCGACCGGGGTGAGCTCGGCAAAGTCCTGGCGGACGGCGCCGCGTTTTCCGCTGCACCCCAGCCGGTGCCGATCCTCGACAAGGTGATTCACGTGGGAGCCGGGGCCGCTGGTTCGTGTGCGGTGCTCGAGGACCGCACGGTCCGCTGCTGGGGCAATAACGGCGACGGTCAGCTCGGTGTGACGGCGGACTGTAGCGCAGGCCAAACGTTCTGCATGGCGGAGCCAGCGAAGGTACAGGCGCTCGAGAACATCGTGACCGTCGTCGCGGGAAGGACCCTCTCCGAGGAGGGAATCCCCGCCAAACGGAGCCATGTCGCCTGTGCGCTGGACGAGGACGGCCTGGTGCGCTGCTGGGGGGGAGGTGATCAGCAAATGCTCGGGCGCGGGAGCAATGTAGCGTTGAGCACGACACCCGTGGTGGTGGTGGACGCCCAGAACTTTCCTTTGCGGGACGTCACGCAAGTGGCGGCGGGCGCGCATCGGATATGCGCGCTCGACGTCGAAGGGGCTGTGTGGTGCTGGGGCACCGAGGACGCGTATGATCAGCCCGGTGGTCTGGGCGCCGAGCGGATCGAGTTGCCCATCCCCGCGAAGACCATCGCGGCGGGCGAGGGGCATGCCTGCGCAGTCCTCGACGACGGAAGCGTCTGGTGCTGGGGCCGCAATCAAAATGGCGAGTGTGGTGTCTCCTCGGGCGGCAATGACTGCTGCAACGACGAGCCGTCCTGCTGGCCCGATTGTCGTCGCAAGCCGGTGAGCGTCCCGGGCGTGGTCGGCGCCGTGGGTGTCGCCGCGGGCGGATACCACACCTGCGCGTGGTTGGCCGGCGGAGGCGCCATCTGCTGGGGCAGCAACCAGTCTCTCCAGCTCGGCGACGAGGTCCGGACCCTGGAGAGAGCGCCGGTCGCGGTCAAGTCCGTCCCCGGACGTATCGTCGAAATGGTCTGCGGCAATCTGCACACCTGCGCGCGGACCGACAAGGACGAGATTTATTGCTGGGGAATCAATGAACGCGGGGAGTCGGGGCAGTGAGCAAACGCATGGGCTGGACGCTCGCGATCTTGTTGCTCTCGGCACCGGCCGCGGCACAAACCGAGCCGGACGAAGCGCAAACCGAGCCGAACGAAGTTGAAACCAAGCTGGGATTCCGTCATTGGCACGGAGACGTCGCCTTTGGCGTACGGGGAGGAGGTGGAACGCTCACGGTCGATGGGCAGCTTTATGCCGGTGCGTTTCTCGCGTCCGCCGTTCGGGACCCGGGCTGGGCACCCTTCCTGGGCGCCGGCATGCACCTGAGCGCTGGAAAGGTGACCGTCGACGATCTTCGCGGCATCGATGGGGAGGTCGATGTCACACGTTTCGCCCTCGGCCCCGAGCTTCGCCTGGGCGTCGCGCGAGGCAAGAAGGTCGAGCTCTTCTCGCGCGCTTGGCCCCATGTTCAGTTTTACGTGAGCTCGGCATTGACGATGGTCTTCGCGGACGGCTTGAGCGATCGGTTGCCGGAGGCAGGACATGGCTGGGACTTCAAGTTCGGCGCTGGAGCGTCCTTCCCCGCGGTCTGGTCGATCCTCGATGAAGAGAAGCCGGCCTCGTGGTTTCTGATCTTTTGTCCCAATACATACGCTTTCGATATGGAAGTACCGCTGGAGGAGCCGTCCAGGCGCCGTTACGGGATACGTCTGGGATACGGCTTCTAGACCGCTTCTTTTCAGGAGATGAGTGGGCTCTACGAAGCACGCGCCGTTCCGGGAACTTTTATGGCACCCTCGACCTCGGCGGAGGCCCGCTGGTGAGCGCAGGCATTGAACCCAAGCCCGAGTGGTTCGACTCGACACCGACCTACGATATCTTCGTCGCCCTGCTCATCCCCTGATCTGCGTCCTGATTTCGGCCGCGGCGAGGTCGTCGCTTTGACGCCGCGTCGCAGCAGAACTTACTCGAGCGAGCGGAGATAGGCGAGGAGGGCGAGCATGTCTTTTTCGCCGAGGTGGCGGGTCCTCCCCATTTTGCCTTCGGTTCGGTCGAACATCTCGCGGAGCGTGGCGTAGCGGCCGTCGTGCATGTACGGGGCCGTGCCGCCGACGAAGCGGAGCGACGGCGTGTCGAACGTGCCGCCGGTGCCGACGTCGCGCTGCGAGCCGTCTCCCTTGAGGCCGCCGTCTTGATGGCACATCGCGCAGCCGGCTTCGATCGAATCGAAGATTTGTCGCCCGCGGTTTTCCTCCGCCGTGCGCAGGCGAGCGGATAGATACGTTCTCGCGCGCGTGGCGTATGTGGCAATCGCGCGCAGGTCGGCGTCGTCAAGAGAGCGCGCGCCGAGGCGAGCGAACGTCAACTTCAAGTGCGCCTCCACGGCCGGAGATTCCCCGAACCAGCCGAACGGACCCGTGGAGGGGAGGCGGCCTGCGAGGATCGGCGTCTGCAGCGGTCCTTTGGGCGACGACCACGTGAGGCCGTCGGTGCGCGCATCCGGATGGCAGCTCGCGCAGGCGCGACCGTCGGGCGCGAGGCTCGAATGAAAGAGGCGGCGTCCTCGCTCCCAGTCGGGATCGAGCGGCGTGTCGCGGGCGATGGCGATCGACGCGTCGGCGTCGTGGATCGACACGAACGCCTTCCCGGCGTCGGGCTCCACGCCGGTCGATCCGAGCACGATCCGCGAGAGCTTTCGATCGAGGTCGGACCAGACCCACGCATCGTGCGTGCGCGGATCGATCGCGATGGCCGAAGGGCCCGAGGGCAAATGCCATCGTCGAAGCTCCGACGTCGCGAGCGGCGCGTCCGCGGCATCGAGCTCGAGGAGCTGATCGATCCCCGCGCAGGCGACGAGGATCGAGCCGCGCGTTTCGTCGGAGGCCGCAGCGCGCGGCAGCAGGCACGGGGGCGTCGCTTTCGGCGACGAGGCGCGCTCGACGCTGCTGCGGTGTTTGTCCGCGGGGAGGACAGCGTGACGTACGCGGAGCTTCGGCGGCTCGTCTTCCGAAGCATCGGCGAGGCCCCAAAGGACGGGCTCGTTCGGAAAGTACGGGCTCTCCAGCGAGCCATACCCTGATGACGGCACCGGATCGCCCGGGTAAACGAGGACCATCGGTGCGATCACTCTGCCTGAGGCACGCGTGAGGGCGAAGCCTTGTCCGGCGAAACGCGGCTCGTCGCCGATCACGAGCGAAGCGGTCTCGTCGAGATGATGATCGCGGAAGTCGAGGTGATGCTCGCGCGTCGGCAAACCGGGCGAGAGCGAGACGGTCGTGACGATCGATCCGGCCGCATGCGCGATCACCAAGCGGCGTTTGTCCTTCGAGACGAGGACGGCGCGCGCTTCGCGAGCGAGCGGCGTTGCTTCGATCTTTTCTCCAGACGGGAGCGCGTGCCGCGCGAGCTCGCGACCCCAGCTGGAAACGACGAAGAGCGCGCGATCGTCGGCGAGCGCGAGGGCGAGCGGCTCCTTCGCAGTTCGGATGCGCAACCCCTCGGCGAGCGCGCATTCGGACGTGTTCTCGATGCACGACAGTGTGAATGACTGGACGAGATCCGCGTCACGCACCGCGATCCAGATCGTGCCGTCGTCCCCCACGAGCACGTGCCCGGGGACGCCGTCGAGCTTCGCCGAGGCGAGCTCGCGAGCTTCGGGCAGCTTCATCACGCGGAGCTTCGCGTCGTCTTCATCCGCGAGGATCGCAACGGTCTCGTCACCCATCCGCCCGAGCGCGAGCGCCGACGAGGATCGCTCCAACTCCCGCACGGCCGTGAGGTTCGTCCGCTTGGCCGTCGACGCCGAGCTCGTGTTCGCGCTCGGCGCGTGCGGCGTCCCTGCTTCGACGCCCGGCGGGTCGCGTCGTTCGCACGTCGTGGCGATGGCGAGACACACGACGATCGCGGAGGCGCGCGTTGCCCAGTGCATGACCGCTGCCGCTATAGTAGCGTTCCGCTTCGACGTGTCACGGATGCCCTCCTCCAAAGAGCGCGGACGGCGGCCGCTGCGGGTTCGGAGCGCTCCGTCTTCCCTCGCGCTGGCAGCGCTGCTCGCGGCGTGCGCGCGTCGCGACGCATCCGTCGATCCGCCGCCCGAGGCGTCTGCAGGGGTCGCGGCTTCCGCGACGCCTGCTGCGCCGTCGATCGAGCGACCACCGGCGCGACCCCTCGATCGACGCGTCGTCGCGAGCCTCGAAGAGGCGTCCGTGAACGATGCGTCGTACGCGCGCCGAATGCTGTGGTCCTGGACCTCGCGCGAGCAGGCGGCGACGCTCCGGCGCGACAAACAGCTCTTGCTCGATACCACGCTGCCCGAGGGACCGACGACGTACGTCCAGCTCCTCGAACAGGTCGCGGCCGGCGGCGGTCCGAACGGCGACATGGCGCGCCTGCTCCTGTTTCACCCGAGCCTTCGCCTTCGACGTTATGCGTGGACGCGTCCTTGGCCCACGCGGCTCGGCCTCGCCGAGCGCGATTACGGCGATCAGCTCCTGCGCGTCGTGCTCTCGCCGAGGGCGATCGTCGCGCGCTTCGATCCGGCGCGCCCCGCGCCGTTCGAGTTTCGCGATCTCGACGGACGCGCCATTTCGATCGGGCAGGTCCTCGCCGATCCATCCGTCGTCGCCGCCGTCTACCACGTGCACGCGGAAAACGAGTCTCCGGTCGCCTACCGAGAATATGTCTTGTGCAACGAGACCATGGTCACCGAATGGTCGCTCGCGACCCCGGAGATCACGGACGCGATCTCCGCGGACCGCGCGCTCGCGCAGGCGCTCGCCGGGGCCCATCTCGAACCGGGGTCGGCGCGACCGCACTGGACGAGCGGCGGCGGAGACGGTGCCGCCCTGTACGCGAGCGCCCTCGCGTTCGACAACGAGCGCTATCGCTCGACCGCCAATAACCTCCGCACGCTCGCGGACGCGCTCGCACGCGCGGAGCAGGTAGGCGCTCCGCTCGTCGTCGTGCCTTCGGTGAAATTCGCGTACGACGCGCAGGTTCCGGATGTCCGGATGCGGAAGCTCCCCAAGCGCGTCCGCATCATGGTCTAGGCGCATGCCCCGTCTCGTCTCGCGCGTCGAAGCGCTCGATCGAATTCGCAACGAGACGGGCGAGGTCGCATGCCTGATGTGCGCGATCCGCGATCGGCGCGCCGGCCCCGTCTTCGTCGTCCATGAAGACGATCACCAGCTCGTCCTCTTGCCGCGTTACGTGCGCCGCTGGGGACAGCTGATGGTGATGCCGAAGCGACATGCCGTATCGTTCGGCGAAATCGACGATGAGACCTGGGCGGAGACGAACCGCCTCGTCCTCCATGCTGCGAGGGTCGTCGAGCGCGTCATGCGTCCGCGGCGCTGTTATCTCGCCTCGACCGGGAGCGCCGCCGGCGAGATCACGCAAAGCTCGACGCACCTCCACGTCCACGTCATTCCGCTCCTCGAGCCTGACGACAAACCGGCCGACATCTTCAGCTGGTCGGCGGGCGTCTACATTGCCGACTCCGAGGAATGGGAATCTCTTCGCGCACGCTATGGGGAAGCGTGGTGAGTGGATCCGGGGGTTGGGGCACCCGCAAGGTGATGCGTCGACAAGCGACGCACCTCCACAAAGCCCATGCCCTGTTCGTCTCGCGCCCGCGATGTCGCCGCGCAGCATGTTTCGTGGGGCTCCGGCTCCCCGACGCCGCCCGCGCCGCGCCCTCCGCCCGGGGATCGCTGACGTCAGCCGCGGCGCGCTGACGTCAGCCGACGACGACGCGCCTCCATCGGGTGGGGTAACCCACGCGTTTGTGGGCCACGGACGCGTGGATCGCTGGCACTCATCTTGATTGGCGCGGCGCACGCCGCACGCAGGGCGCGTGCGTCGGTGCGAGGTCGGACTTGCGGATTTCGTGAGTGCCGGCCTACCCTTACGCGGAGCATGCAGCCTGGACCGACCCGTTCCATCGAGAAGACCACCCTCGTGGGGCAAGGCACCGCAGCCGAGTCCGGTGCCGGCGCGTCGAGGCTCGCGCTCACGATCCTCTACCACCCCGACCTCGAGCGCGTGGGCGAGCGCGCGATATTCGAGGAAACCGGGGAAGGGGGCTCCTTTGCGGTCTCGCGCGTCGAGCCTGCGTTCGCCGCTCCCGGACAGGCGGGCGGCGCGCCGCTCCTCGACGAACACTTGAGCCGAAAACCCGTACATATCGTCCCCGTGGGGAAAGGGGGCGTGCGAATCGAGATCGGCGAAAGCACGACCTCGGTCACCCTGCGAGGCAAGCCGGTCTCGGGCAATGTTTATCTTGCCATGCGACGTGGCGTCGTGATCGAGCTCGGTCATCGCGTCGTGCTCCTCCTGCACCGACTGGCGTCGCTCGAGGGCGCCCCGGACGCGAGCGCATCTTCGGAGCGGCACGCGCTCGTGGGGGAGAGCGAGGGGCTCCGTCGGGTGTTCTGGGATATCCGCAGCATAGCCGATCTCGATTTGCCCATCTTGCTCCGGGGCGAGACGGGCACCGGCAAGGAGCTCGTCGCGCACGCCATTCACCAGGCGAGCCGCAGGCGGGACAAACCGTTCGTCGCGGTCAACCTCGGCGCCATTTCGCCGTCCCTCGCGATCGCCGAGCTGTTCGGCGCCGAGCGGGGCGCTTATACGGGATCGGTCGGGCGCCGCGTCGGTTATTTCGAGCAAGCGCGCGGCGGTACGCTTTTCCTCGACGAGATTGGCGAGGCGCCCGTCGAGCTCCAGGTGGCGCTCCTGCGCGTGCTCGCGACCGGCGAGCTGCAGACCGTGGGGGCCGCGCAGAGTCGCAAGTCGGACGCCCGCATCATCGCCGCGACGGACGCGGATCTGGAGGGCAAGGTGGCGTCGGGCTCGTTCCGCGCGGCGCTGCTCAATCGGCTCGCGGCCTACGAGATCTGCATCCCGCCGCTGCGCGAGCGCCGCGACGACCTCGGCCGCCTCTTCGTCCATTTTCTCCGTGAAGAGCTCGAAGAGATCGGGGAATCGGCTCGCCTCGCGCTGCCCGAGCCGGGGGCGAAGCTCTGGCTTCCCCCGAATATCATGGCGCGGCTCGCCGAGTACGATTGGCCGGGCAACGTGCGGCAGCTCCGCAACGTGGTCCGGCAGCTCGTCATCGGCAATCGGGGCCGGCCGTGGGTCGAGATCACGCCGGCGATCGAGCGCGCGCTCGGAAAACTCTCGTCCGTGCCCTCGTCGCCGAGCGACGTGGGCGCGCCGGCGAGCATGCGAGAATCGACGCCTCCCGGAGAGCGATTCGAGGCGGACGAGGCGGCGCCCGTGGGGCGCATGGGCAGGAGGCGCAAGCCGGCGGACGTGACGGAGACGGAATTCGGGGAGGCGCTCCGCGCGAGCCGATGGGATCTGGCCTCGGCGGCGGAGCGTCTCGGGATCCCACGTGCATCGATGTACTTGCTCATCCAGCGGTTTCCCGGCTTTCGCGCCGCTGGGGATCTGGGCATGGACGAGATCGTCCGATGCCAGGAGGAGCTCGGCGGCGATGTCCGCCGCATGGCCGAGCGACTCGAGGTCTCCGAGCGTGGGCTCGCGCGGCGCCTGCGCGAGCTAGGGCTCGCGCGCCCCTGAACCCTGCCTCTGCGGGGCCTTTGCGCGAATGTGCGTCGCATCGACCATGTCTCGCAATTTTGAGAATCCTGTTGGCGAAACAGGCGAGCACCGAGCCGGTCGAGCTCTGATAGAGCGAGCAGGGCAGACCGAGCGAAAGCGCTCGAATTCATTCACCCGTCCCGTACAGGGATGAAGGAGCACCCATGAAACGACTGATCGCGATTGCCGCGCTGGCACTTGCTGGTTGTATTGCCGAGGAAGGCGTGGACCTCGACGTCGATGATTCCACCCTCGAGGAGCAGGCGGAGACGCTGCCGCCCTGCACCGCGGCCAACGAGGGCGCGACGTACGTCACCAGCAGGAAGCAAGGCAGCTCGACGGAAACCAGCACCTACGAGTGCCAGTACGGCACCTGGCAGTTGATCCGGCGCTGCTCCGGCGGCGTTTGCATCGACTTCTGAGCGACCGATTCTGCGACGCAGCGTCGTCGGGCCCCGTGGGCGCTCGAGGTCGCTGATCCACGCCCAGGCGATCTCGAGCGGACCGCCGAGCTTGACAACGGGCATCCTTTCTGCGCTTCTCGGGTCATGCCTCCGGCGCCCGATGTGCCTCGCGTTCCCGCTCCTTGGACACTCGGCGGAGACGCTTATGTGGTCATGCTCCGGCTCCCTCCGCGGCTGATCGAAGAGGGCAGCTTCGTGCCGGAGCCGCTCCGGGGGCGGGCCCAGGGCCGCACGGGCGCCTTGATGTTCGTCGATTATGCGTCGTCGGACGTCGGCCCCTATCGCGAGCTCCTCTTCATCCCCTGCCGCTTCCAGGTCGGCGGAGGGCTCTTCTGGTCCATCACGAAGATCTACGTCAGCTCCTGGGACAGCGTGGTGAACGGCCGGCAGAACTGGGGAATCCCCAAGGACCGCGCCGATTTCGAGGTGACCCGTGAAGCCGGCCAGGATCGCGTGCGACTCCGTGACGGCGACCACGTCTTCGCCGACCTCGTGTTCGCGCCTCGGGGCCTGCGCCTGCCCGCCTCCAGTGTGCTCATGCCCGAGGCGCTCCGCACGCTCGTGCAAATCGACGAAGACCGAGCTTTTTATTATGCGCCCGAGGCTTCCTGCAAGGTGGAGCTCGCCCGCCTCGTCGAGGCCCGCGTCGATCCCGCGCGTTTTCCGGACGTATCGCAGGGCAAGGTCCTTTTCGCGGCGCGACTCTCGGAGTTCACGCTGCGTTTTCCGGTGGCGCGCGTGGAGCCGGTGTAGGCGCAGCCAGACGCGGAGGAGGATACGGGTGATGAGCATTCATGTTGCACGAAGGGTCGGAGCGTCGTTCGTCGCGGCGAGGTATATGGCCTTGTTCGCGTTCGCTGCGGTGGTCGCATGCGGCGGCACCGACGACACGACCCATACGACGGGAAGCGCGGCCGGCGGAATGGGCGGTGCCGGCGGAATGGGCGGGACCGGCGGCATGGGCGGTGCCGGCGGAATGGGCGGGACCGGGGGAATGGGCGGTGCCGGCGGCATGGGCGGTGCCGGCGGAATGGGCGGCATGGGTGGTGCTGGCGGCGCGATGGTCGATTTCTGCAGCGACCCTCCGCCCGCAGAGAGCGTCATGTCGGACGCGGCTTGCCAGTTCACGGCTCCGCCAGGCGAGCTCGCGCCCGTCGTGAAATGGCGCAAGGGCACCTTCGACGTCGCCCCCGCGTACGATCAGGTCATCGTGACGCCGGTCGTCGGCAATCTGAACGACGACAACGGAGATGGTCAGGTCGACACGAAGGACATCCCCGACATCGTGTTCACCACCTACAGCGGCTCCACGGGGTGGTTCGGCAATGGGTACCTCCGCGCGATCTCGGGCAAGGACGGCGCGGAGCTCTGGAGCGCGCCCGGCCCGCGGGGCGCCGCGGGTGTGGCCCTCGGTGACGCGGATCGAAATGGTTTGCCCGAGGTGTACACGATCGACAATGCGGGCAATTTGCTCGCGTTCGACAACCAAGGAATGCCGCTCTGGAGCTGCCCCGCTGGCGTCGGTGCCTATGGGTATCCCGCCATCGCCGACGCCGATGGTACGGGGAACGCCGAGATCCTCGCGGGGAACACCGTCTGCGCCAGTGACGGGCAAGTGGTGGTGAAGACGGTCCTCTCGCACGACTGGTATTTCGGGTCTCTCGACTTCCACAGCCCCACGTCGTTCTTCGTCGATCTGGATCAGGACGGATCCATGGAAATCGTGAGTGGCGCGGGCGCGAGCCGGCTGGACGGGGCGACGCTGTGGACCGGGCCGGGCGGACATGCCGCCGTGGCCGATTTCGACATCCCGGGCGCGGATCCAGGGAAGCCCGAGATCGTCGTCGTTCATGCCGGCGCGGTGTACATCCTGCATCCGGCCGACGGAACCACGATATGGAGCCGCTCCGGGGTGCTCGGCGCCTACGGCGGCCCGCCGACCGTCGCCGATTTCGATGGAGATGGGAAGCCCGAGATCGGCGTCGCGGCGAGCGCGGTGTACGCGGTGCTGGATCCGGAGGAGGCGGACGGAGTCCTGTGGACGGCTCCCATCCAGGACAACACCTCGTTCGTCACGGGATCGTCCGTCTTCGATTTCAATGGAGATGGCAAGGCGGAGGTGGTCTACGCGGACGAGCAGACCCTGTGGATCTTCGATGGATCCACGGGCAACGCCGTCGCGCAGATGTCCGAGCACGTGAGCGCGACGTATCACGAGTATCCCGTCATGGCGGACGTCGACGCCGACGGCCACGCGGACATCGTCCTCGCGTCCAACAATGGGTATTTCACGGGGCCGTGGACGGGCATCACCGTGCTATCGGGCGCCGGCAACGATTGGGCCACGGGCCGGCCGGTCTGGAACCAGCACGCCTACCACATCACGAACGTGGACGACGACCTTCGTATCCCTGCGAAAGAGATGCCTCACTGGCTCGGGCGCAATTCGTTCCGCGAGGGCGGCTTCAGCGCGCTCGGTGCGCTCGTCGCGCCGGATCTCGTCCCCGTCGTCTTCGCGAGCTGCAGCGAGAGTTGCCCGGCGTCGGGCCGGCTCGTCTTCCGCGTGGAAAACCGAGGGGCCGGCGCCGCGCCGGTGGGGCTCTCCTGGGCCATTCGAGGCGTGGCGCAAGACGGGACAAAGACCTTGCTCGCGTCCGGCAAGCTCGACGAGCCGCTTGCGCCAGGTTGGTCCTCGAAGCCCCTGGAATCGACCCTCGACGCGAGCGTGGCCGCGGGATACGTGAGCCTCGTGCTCTCGGTCGATGAAGATGGCGCCGGCAACGCAATCGCAAGCGAATGCGTGGAGAACAATAACGAGATCACGCTCCCGGCGATCTGCCCATGAACCTGCGCAGCGACACGGTCGGCGGGCAGGGGGCGGATCGATCCGGGGTTCAGTAATCGAAGATGACGAGATCCACGCCGAGCTCGATGGTCTTCGCCACCCAGCCCGTGAGCGCCTCGATGAACTCGGAGCCCTCGTCGCCGTGTGCGGCGGCGATCTTGGCGGCGAGCGCCGCGAGCCGTTCCCGGTAGACGATGGTCACCAGCGGGTACTCCGGGGTGTTCGGGATGGGAACGGGCCAGGTTTGGTCGGGATAGTTGAGGTCCGGGCTATCGACCTCGTCCATGCCAAAGATCGCCTGCATGCTGCGTACCTCGCCCGGGAGCACAGTCCCGAGCGTGTGCATCAGCGCCACCACGGCGTAGCCGTACCGCGACGGACAGCGATCGCCAATGGCGCCGGCGAGGACTTCGTCGAGCGCGCCCGCGCCCGGATCGTCGATCGTCGCGAGATACTTGCTGTATCGCGCCGAGAGGACGCGCGCGCGGAGGCTCGCGTCGTTCGAGCCCCATGCCGCCTTCACCCGATGGATGTCGACGGCGACCGCCGTGGTGTTGCTTCCCATGCACGGCATATACCACGAATTCGGGACAGATGGCCTAGTTGGGTCGCCCTGGAAGAGGGGGAGGGCGCGCATGCGAGCTGGTGATCGGCGTGCCCGCGCAAATCGGCGGATCGGGTGCGGAAGGCCTACTCGAGCGCCGAAATGCCGTAGGAGAAGCATTGGTGGATCTCCTCGGTCGCGTAGTCGGTGGAGAAGCTGCCCTTGCCGCTGGCAAGTTGCTCGAACGCCTCCACGGCCTGGGCGAACTTCTTCGTTCGAACGCCGGCTGCGCGAAGGTGCTCCACGACAGGGCGGAGCGCGCTGGCGGCGGCGTCGAGCTCGAGCTTCGCCGCGGCGCTCGGCCGATACTGCCCCATCCCCGGCTTCTGGCCACGAAGCTGCGTCTCGATCTCGGGCTCCGCGCGGAGAAAGTGAGCGTACGCGGAGGCGACCGCGCCCATTTCGCCCGCCCATTTCGCCGCGACGCGCTCGCGGGCCAGGGTCTCGAAAGGCGGAATCTTCAATGTCTCGCCGGCGCGAAGCCCCTTCCGCTCGTGGTGGTTGTGCGCCACGAGAAAGTCTTGATACGTGCGGCTCCCATAGCAGCGATTGGTGATGGACTCGAAGGAATCCCCTTTCTCGACGCGGATCGTGCTCGGGCACGAAGGCGGCCCCATGGGCGGCGCCGACGGAGGCGCCTCCGGGACGTCCGAAGTCTTCGTATCCGGTGCTGCGGACGAGGTGGCGCTCGGCGCTGGAGCGATGGCGCTCGGCGCTGGAGCGATGGCGCTCGGCGCTGGAGCGATGGCGCTCGGAGGGGCATTCGCCGCCCCATCCGGCTGGCCACGCGTGCATCCCCCCACGACGAGGCAAAGGATCCAACAACGAGCCAGCCGCATCTGCCGTGCGATCCCTGGAGCCCTCTCCATACGCGATCGTTTGCGATACCAGAGCCCCATGAGCCGCGACCTCCTGCTCGACGCCTAGCAGGGGTCCCGGCGTACAAGCAAGTTCTGCTTGAACGTTTCGGGGCCGCGAGCGCTCGCGGGAGCTCCCGTGAACGTGCAGCCGAGGCCGCGTTGCCCCTTCGTCGTCAAGACGAACAGGCGCGGGATGTTCAAGGCGCGACGGTGAGGTTGTACGTGACGTCCAGATCGAAGGTCTCATCCGGCGAGAAAACGATCTTCCCGGTGAACCGGACCTCGTGATCTCCAGCGGGGAGGGGCTTCAGCATGACCCAATAGCCGTCGGCGGCGGCAATCCGCGTCGTGCCCACCGGCACGCTGCAGGGATTTTCCCGGATGGGGCCGCTGCAAATGGACCCGAAAAGGTCCTCGGCCTGGCTCGGCGTGGGGTCGTCGAAGGTGGCCGTGTGGGCGCGTCGGTCGTCGAGGTCCGTGATGGCATGCCCATCGATTTCGAGCGTCGTCGTCACCTCGTAATCGTCGAAGAACGACGACGCGTTGTCGTGGGCCCTCGTCTCGGACGTCAAATCTTCGCACGTCAGGTCGGGGTTTTCGGTGTACTCCGGGCACGTCCGCGCCACGGAGTTGACGATCGGGAAGAAGATGGCTTTTCCCGAGGGAACGGTGCAAGCGCGCGTGGTCTGGCCGCCCGTATTGCCCACGAGGAAGAACACGTCGCCCATCTGGTGCCCCTCGCAAGGCCCGTCCAGAATTGGATTTTCGGCCTTGGGGATCGCGAGCGCCCATTCAAACCACGTCTCGGCCCATTGCTCGTACGTCTTGCCGAAGGGCTGCTCCTCGACGTCGAAGAGGTAATCGGGAGGGGCCGGGGGCTCGGGGGGCTTGGGGTCCTCTCCGGAGCACGCGAGCCCGAGGACCGCGAAGAGGGGGAGCAGCGATGCGGGAAGAAGGTTGCGTTTCATGGAGACTCCACTTCGGCGACGATGCGCGCCTCGAATGGGTTGGCGTTCACGAGCCCCCCAACATCTGCACGCCGCATGCCACGTTTGCCCGGGGCGAATTGCATCGGCTCGAGGCGAGCCGCCCCTCGTCCGAGCGTAACGGCTCCGAAACACTTGTCACGCGGGCGTGACAGCGAGGTGGTACGCCCGCGTGACAGTCATGTAGCGCCAAGGCTCGATCGAACGTCGCCGCCGCACGAGGACGCGACGGCCGACGAGAACGCTGTCGAGGCGCGCCGAACGCCGCCCCGGAGACGCTTCAGGTTTTGTCCGGCATCACCGCGTGCACGACCAGAATCGTGTATTGCGCCCACGCGGCACCTTTCGGTTTGTGGTGGGTCACGCCGATGTCGAGGTGGAGCGTCGGCTGGCGGAGGACCTCCTCCGGGATCTCCAGCTCCTCGAGCGAGGACGCCTCGATCACGAATCCACGCATTCCCATGCTGAACAGGTCCACGGCGCGGCTCAGCACTGCATTGAGGGCCTCCTCCGGCGTCGCCACGTCCGTGTGCACCTTCGCGAGCTCCTCGTCCATCACCTGCGCGACCGAGCCGAGCCGGAGCGGCGCGGGGAGCCCCATCCTCGCGCGGGACTGTACGACGCGGGTCAAGAGGTTCTTCACGTCCTCGGTGTGGTTGTTCCCATGGTGGAATCGATACCCCGTCACCACCGCGCCGATCACGCCCTCCTCCTTCATCAGGAGCGGCCCGAACGCGACCTGCTCGATGTCCCGCGAAAACAGCGTATTCCGCCCGATGGGCATCTCCAGCGCCGAGGTGAGCCATCGGCCGGCATCGAGCGTGGGCGATATCTCCGACATCAACGTCGCATTCCGGATCGTCCCGCCGACCTCCCAGCCCGCCAAGAGCCCGAGCGCGATGAGGTCCGCCTGCGGATTGCCCTCGAGGGCCGCCGAGAAGTAATGAGGCGCGAGCTTCGCCGCCGTGTCGGACTCGCGCGCGGCGAGCGAGACCAGCGAGAGTCCCGCGGTCTTGCGCACGCGGTTGAGGTGCTGGACGATCGCCTTCGTGAACTCCTCGGGGCTCGCCACCGGCGTCGGGTCCGCATAACGCACCGCCACGTAGCTCGGCGGGGCATCGGGCGCGCGCCGCAGGAGCGCCTGGGCAAACACTGTCGAGAGCACGCGCTTCGGCGGCGCATACAACATCTGAACCCACGTGGTGTCGTCGCCCGGCGCGGGCCGGCAAATGAAACGAAACTGCGGCCGCGGCACCGCCAGGTCGACCTGACACGGCGCGACGGCGGCGCTGCCATAATTGACATACGCCTCCATGAACTGCGCCTGCTCATGAAGGCGCCCCTCGATCACCACCTCGCCCTGCGCGTTCGGCGAAAGCGAGAAAGGCTTGATCTGGGCTTTTTCACGGGCGCCGACCATGTACGCGACGACCTTGTCGTCCCGACGGCCGAACCAGAACCCTGCGAGGTCCATCCCCTGCGCGAGGTTCTTCTCCAGCGCCGCGCGCAGGCCATCCCCGGTCTTCGTGAAGATTTCATCCTCCTTCACGTTGGCCGGGACCTTCAGATCGAAATGCGCCTCGAAGACATCCGGGACGAGGTTGCCGCATCCGCCCACGAGAAACCGGCGCAGGCTCTGGTCCGGGGTCGCGCCGTGCTGAAGATAAAAACGCCCGAGCTCGTGGGCGAGGCAAGCCATGGCGAGGTTCAGGCGGGGCTTCTTCGCCGCGCTCCGCGCGACCTCGGCGAACAGGGTCTCCCAGCGCCCCGAGGGCTCCCAGGCCGTCTCCGCGGCGTCGGCGACCGGCGCCATCTCGATATTCCACGCATCGGACGCCCCCGCCGTCTTCGGGAGGGCCGGCTTCACGGAAGGTTTTCCCCCGAGCGCCAAGAGGTCGGCCTGGCTCGGGAACTCGGCGATCGGCCGCGCCACGCCCCCGCCCGTGCCCCCGGCCCCGCCGCAGCCGATCAGCACGGCCGCCCCCACAACCGCGCCAAGCTGCGCAAAACCCCGTCCCGTCATTCTCGATCGTCGATCCATACCCGAACACGCCTTATCTCTCGGCGCCCCGCCGTCCGGTGGGCGCACCTGAAAA
The DNA here is from genome assembly GCF_029946515.1 of Polyangium sp. 6x1. Taxonomy (GTDB): domain Bacteria; phylum Myxococcota_A; class Polyangia; order Polyangiales; family Polyangiaceae; genus Polyangium. The sequence continues at coordinate 221,321 of NZ_JARZHH010000001.1, read as the reverse complement.
ACTCCGCGACTCCCCTCCGCGACGTCTAGCCGTTCTCCGGCCATCGCGTCAACGGGAGAGACGCTCCGGTAACGAAAGAGCGTTCGCGGACGGTAGGGACGGCCCGGCGACAGAACCCGCGGCTCTTCAACTTGGTCTCGCGCTCGAGGCATTGTCAGGGGACGAGCTTGTCCGCAAACAGACTCGTGCTCGACGTGGGCGACGAGAGAGGATAAGATCCAACCGTGCCCAATACGGAATGCCATGACCGCTCCTGAATGCCTGCGCTACCCCGAAGAGAGGCTCACGTGTTGTTGGTGACTGGCGCTTCGGGCAACGTGGGCAGCGCCGCGGTTGCGCTCCTCGCGAGCCGGCTCGGCGCGGGCGCCGTGGCAGGACTTGCGCGGGACCCGGCGCGCGCGGCCGCGCGTGTGCCTTTCGGTGTGCAGCTTGGCCGCGCCGACTACACCGATCGGGCGAGCCTCGACGAAGCTTTCGCAGGGGTGTCGGCCTTGCTGTTCGTCGCGAGCGACGGCGATGCGCGCGACGTGATGAAGCAACACGCCAACGTCATCGACGCAATCGCCGCGTCAGCCATCGAGCGGGTGGTCTTCGCCAGCATCGTCGACGTCGAAGAGCATTCGCCGTTTTACTTCGCGCCGGTCTACCGGGACGCCGAGCAACGATTGCGCGCCTGCGGCAAGCCATGGACCATTGTTCGCTGCGGCATGTACTCCGACTTCCTGTTCTCGCAATGGCTGGAGCAAGCCTGCGATACGGGGATCGTCGATGTGCCGGCGGGACGAGCGCACATTGCGCCGATCTCGCGCGACGACGTGGCCACCGCGGCGGCGCTGGCGCTCGAATCGGGAGCCCATGAAGGTCAGGTCCTCGAGCTCGGAGGAGCCAAGGCATACACGTTTGATGAGATCGCCGAGCTGGCCAGCATGGCCTTCGGCCGGTCCATTGCTTACCGGCCGGTTTCCGCAACGGACTACCTGGCGCGCTGCTGGGCCACAATGGAAGACCCGTGGCCGCACGCCTTCGCCAGCCTGTTCGCGTCCGTGTCGCAAGGCCGGTTCGCCGTGACGAGCGCCGGGTTCGAACAGATCGCCGGGAGGCGCCCCGAAGAGCTGAAGGCTTTTCTCGAACGCCATGCAGGAGGTTTCGCTCGCGGATCTGCATGGCAGCCGCGTTTTCACCGCGATCAGGAAACGGCCGGTGATCACGAGCGGACGCGGTGATGTCCCGGGCTTCTGCCTACCTTCGAGGTCGCCGTGCCTCAAAGACCCTGGAACCGCTCCCGGTCGTACGCGTCGTTTGATGTGCCCGGGCAAAAGGTAGGGCCGTCGTCGATATTCACCGAGAGCACGAATCCGACGGTGCCAGGGTGTGGTCCACAGATACCGTCAACAAACGGTTACACGCATTCACGGCTTTTGGCGTTCAAGAGCTAGAAATGGCGGCGAATCGAGCTGGCATACCCGGTGCTAAAGCGCCCGTCGCAGCTCAACAAGCTGAGAAAGGTCATACCTCGTGAACATGAAGATCCGTCTTGGAATCCTTGCTTTGGGAACCACCCTGCTCGCCGCGTGCGGGGGAGGATTCAGCGTTGATGACATCGAAGACCACGCGCCGGAAGGAACGGTCGCCGGGGCGAGTTGGGCAATGAAGTCGGCGGTCGTGACGGACGACGGCGATCGGTTCTCGGTCAGCCTGTTTCCTGTCGAGGTCATGGCTTGCGACAAGTTCGCCTCGTCCGACACGCAGATCCTGTTCAGCGCGCCGAAGACGGCCGGTGAATATCCTCTCAAGCTCGAGCTCACCGACCTCAACGGCAGCCAGACGATCACCTTCGTCACCGCGCCCGGGCAAAACGTGATTGCCTCGGAGGGTATCTTGAACGTCGAGTCCGTCTCGGCGGACAAAGTCACGATCGGTCTGCTCGCCGAAGCGGAGGAAAACACGATCAACGGGCGCTTCACCACATCGATCTGCAAGACGACGAACTGAACGCGCCCCGTCGGCCGAGGCTCCCGGCGGAGCCTCGGCCGATGGGTCGTCCTGGCAAAGCCGCCCCGAGGGACGCGGCGCCGCTCATAACCCGCCGAGGAGCCTCACGCCGAACGAATCGTTCGACAGCAGCGGCGCTCCGGAGGTGTACACCGCTGCCGGGGCGAGCCCGCCGGACGGACCCGTGTAGAGCCGCACCCGCGCAGGCGTGGCTGCCGTGTTGGTGGCATTGCGCCAGTAGGCCGCTCCGATGAGAATGTCGTCGTCGCTGCTACCGGTGACGTGTCCCATGATCGCCGCGCTTCGACCGAACCGCCGATCGTTGCCGTCGGGCCCGTCGATGATCTGCGCGGGAGGCGAGACAATGCCGCTCTCCGCCCCGTAGAATACGTGTACTCGCCCGGGAAATGCCAGGCAGGAGGCGCCGCTCACGTCGAAGAGGGTTGGCGTCGCGAGGACGAAGTCTCCAAAGGTATCGCCGTCCAGATCGCCGCCCCCGGCGAGGTCTCCCGCGATATGGAAAGTCGAAGTGTAATTCCAGTTGTTCGTGCAGGTCGCGGCGGTGTAGGTCGGGAGCGTCCACGACGAGCTGTCGAGCGGAGCCGCCGCTGAGCCATAATAAATGTTCAACGATCCGGGCAGGTAATGCTGCGAGTAGCTCGCGCAGTTGCCGGCGATGGATTTCCTGTAGAGCCGCGCCTTGATCACAGCGCCCAGATCGGCGAACCCATCGCCGTTGATGTCGCCCATGGGCGTGACAGATCCGATCCCGTCGAGCCGCACCAGCACTTGCTCCAAGGGATTCGCTTGCGCGCCGCGCAGGATGTCCACATAACCGCGGTTGCCTGGAATTGGTCCGTCCGGCGGGTTCTGGCAGAGGTCCGGCAGCATGTTGATGCCAATGGCGACATCGGCGAACCCGTCCCCGTCCACGTCGCCGACGCCGCGCACGGTGACCTGCGTCGACAAGGTGCGCAACGCGAGCGGGATCTCGACCAGGAACGAGCTGGGATTCTCGAAGCCTTGCTTGCCGCCAAAAAGAATGAAGACCTCAACGCCGGTCTCGGTGGGCACAGGGTTGAGTTGTCGGACGGCGAGCACGTCCGCATAACCATCTCCGTTGATGTCCCCGGCCGGTACGAGCGAGTGGAATGGCGCCGGGATGTCATGGCTCTGGAGCTGGACGAGTGTGCCTTGGTCGTTCATTCCATAACGAAGTACCTGAATCGGATTGGCTTCCACCCAGGCACCTGAGGGTTGGCTTACTCTGAGCTGCTTGATGGTGACGATCTCCGGTCGCCCGTCGCCGTCGATGTCTCCTCCGTTTTGCATTGTGGATGCGAACGCCGCCTCCGTGATCCCGTTGTTGGACCAGCCGCCGGAGAGAATCGTCGAGGTGCCGTTTCCCCAAAGTACGGTGATGGTCGCGCCGGCGGAGGTGGGTGGGAAGGTGTTTCCGATCACCCGCTCCGGGATCCCGTCCGCGTCGATGTCCGGCCTCATCCCGAGCAGGGCGGGGGACGTCACCGGACGCCCCGTCACGAAGATCGAGCGCGTGGTGCTCCATTTCGTGCCTTCGAGGAAGGTCTGATCGGGGTGCATTCGGCGGCCACGGCCGCGCACGAAATACGCACCTCGCGGGAGAGGCGCGGAGAGGACGGCGCCCGTCTGGCCGATGAGGGTCTCGACGACATTGGCGCAAAGTTTGTCGGAGCAGACCTGGACGAGGCTCTCCGAAGAGGTCGGATCCGTCTCCCACTGGAAGACGACGCCGCCGCTCACGAGCGAACCGGCGAGGGGCGCGATGAATCGGGGAGCGAGCGGCTCGAGGACACACGCCGCGTCGACCGGATCGCAGACCTTCGTCGGGCCGCAGGGGGTCGCAGCGCCCCAATCGGGGCACCCGGTCGGGCCTGACACGCACGTCTGCAGCCCCTCGGCCGCGCACTGTGTCGACCCGAGCTGGCAGAGGTCCACGCAGACGCAAGCGCCATTCGAGCACGTCATCATGGGGCCGCAGGACTGGGCGGGGCTCCAATCGGTGCAGCCGGTCTGTTGCATCTCGCAGGTTTGCACGCCTTCGCCGGAGCACTGCGTCGCTCCCAGCGCGCACTCGTCCGAGCAGAGGAGCACGCAGGCGCCGCCCGAGCACTCCATGTAGGGACCACAGGACGCGGGAGCGTCCCAATCCATGCAGCCAGTGGGCTGCTGGACGCACGTCTGCACCGCTGTGCCCGAGCATTGCGTCGCGCCGAGGTCGCACGTGTCCACGCAGACGCAAGTGCCATTCGAGCAGGCCATCATGGGGCCACAGGGCGCGGCGGTACTCCAATCGGTGCATCCATTGGGCTGCGTCACGCAGGTTTGAACGCCTGCGTCGGAGCACTGCGTCGTTCCCACCGCGCACTCATCCGAGCAGAGAAGCACGCAGGCGCCGTCGGAGCATGCCATGTTGGGAGCGCATGGCGTTGGGCCATTCCAATCCGCGCACCCGCTCGGCTGCAGGCCGCACACCTGCACCTCTGCACCCGAGCATTGCGTCGCTCCGAGGTCGCACGTGTCCACGCAGACGCAAGCCCCATTCGAGCAAGTCATCATGGGGCCGCACGGCAAGGGTGGATCCCAATCGGTGCAGCCGGTCTGTTGCATCTCGCAGGTTTGCACGCTGTCGGCGGAGCATTGCGTTGCTCCGAAATCGCACTGGTCCGAGCATTGCGTCACGCAGGCGCCTCCCGAGCAAACCGTGCCGGGGTCGCACGGCACTGCCGTGGCCCAATCGGTACAGCCTGTCGGCATTGCGACGCAGCTCTGCACCCCGTCGTCGTCGCACCGCGTCGCCCCCTCGTTGCACGCGTCGGTGCAAGACCCCGTGCAGACGCCATCCTGGCAAACGTCGCCTCCCGTGCAAGGCGTCGCCTCGCCCCAATCCGCACAACCCGAGAGGCCCACGGAGCACGCCTGGACCCCCGTGTCCGTGCATCGGGTCGACCCCGGCGTACAAGCATTCACGCAGGCCCCTCCGTCGGCGGCGTCCGGGGGGGTCTCCATGGGGGGAGCCTCGCCGCATCCGAGGAGGGGCACGAGCGCGAGGAGGCTCGCCAAGCGCCGCAGCAGGAGCGGGCGTCGAGAGAATGAAGGGGTCGTCAAGGGACGCATGAGGGCGGAGTGTAACCGCACCTACGCTGCTGTGTCCATGACAAGGAACGCAGATTTCCTCCGACACCTTTCCGCCTGCCGGTCAACCGGTCTTCTACGCGACCCGCAATTGACGACGTGAGGTGCAGCTTCGCCAATGGATGCGCTCGCTATCGCGCAGAGCGCACGCCGCGATGGCCCCCCTTCGGGGCCTCTGTGTTCTCCGCTTGCCCCTGCTTGATCGCATATCGGAGCGCAGCTTCCAGCGTCCCGAACGTCTTGAGCGCGCCGAGGTCGAGCTCCAGGCTCACCACCGTGCTCGCCATTCCCGGCGAGATCCCGGAGACGAGGCATTGCGTGCCGAGCAGCCGCGCCGCATGCACGACCTTGAGCAGGTGGCTCGCCGCGCCCGTGTCGATCACGTCGACGCCCGTCAGATCCAGAATCGTGAAGCGCGCCTGCGTCCGCGTGATCTCCTCGAGCAACGCCTCCATCATCCCCCCGGCGCGCGTGCTGTCGACGAGCCCGATCACCGGCATGGTCAGGACGCCCTCCCACAACCTGAGGATCGGCGTCGTCATCGCGCGAATCGCCTCCTCCTGTCGCCGGATGAGGTCGAGCTTGCTTCGGAGCTCCTCCTCGATGCGTGTACGCTCCTCGACCTCGCGGCGCAGGTCCTCCTCGATGCGTCGGCGTTCCTCGACCTCGCGTTGCAGGCGCTCGAAGGCAACTGCGAGGTCCGCCTTCGTGGCATTCTCCGTGCCGATCAGCGCCTCGAGGTCGTCCTCGATCGTGCGCTCCGTGGGGCGCACGACGAACTCGTCATAGGCGTCGCCGCGAGCCAGGAATGCGGTCTGCTCGGCTCGACAGTGTGTCCCGAAGATTCGTGAGCAGTGCGCGCCGAATTTACCCGCCATCGTGCTGGTGCCCCAGTTGACGCCGAGAGCCTTCTGATAGAGGCCCTCCCAGCTATTGTGGACCCGGAACCACGCCTCCTTTTTCTCACGGTCGAGCCGTACGAGCTCCCAGAGGCCGTGCCCGACCGCGGCTGCGCTCGTGCCGAGGTACCTGAACCCGTCCTCCAAGCTTTGACGGTGCTGCATGATGGCCGCCACCTCGCCCTCGATGCTTTCGCGGCCCGCCTGCTCCGCGGCGATCACGAAGCGCTCGGTACCGACCATCTTGTGGATGCCGACCATGAGCCCGGCCAGCGTCGTCTCGATCCACATGAGCAACGCCGGGTTGCCCCAGACCAGGATGCGGCCGTTTTCTCGGTCCCACTCGAAATCCACTCCATCCACGCTGATCTTCGGACGCTCGCTCATCGCTCTCTACCCACTCCTGGAAAAAAACGGCCTGGTCGGACGCTCGGATTGCCATGCTACCGCGTCCCGAGAGGAGGAGCGCAAAAATGCTACGCACCCCGATCGCAGGTGCTGATCCGGTTGGTGCTGTGATCGCGACGATGCAGCGGTATGTGCATCATCGGAAGGAGGATCTGGAGGAGGCAAGGAGGAGGTTGGCGAGGCGAGGGAGGGCCATACGAGCTGTCCCTGTTCAAGCGTCGCCTGTGCTACGGTCCGCGGCGAGGCCACGCATAGCGAGCTCGAGTGGGCATTTCACGCATTGGGCTGCCTCCCGCCGGCATCGATCAAAACGTCAGGCAAAATGCCCGGGTGCGGGCGAGCGCTGTTGCCAGGGCCGCCTTATCCTCGTCGTCGAGGCCGGGCAACTCGCGGACGTAGAAACACGGATGCGAGGCAATGAAACGCAGCGCAGGCTCTGCCCACGCATCGACGCGGAGGACGACCTCGGGGGCCTGCGCGCCGAGGACGAGCAACTCCGCCTTCTCGCCTTCGAGCCTCACGTCGAAGCGGGCGTCGATCCGATCGTAGCGAATACGGTCGTCGAGCCGAAGCTCGATCTCGTCCTGCCACACCGGCGGAGGACGTTCGCCGAAGAGGGACTCGTAGATCGCAGCGAACGCCTTGAATTCCACGAACTGGACCCCCCTGTCTTCATTCCAGTTGGGCTGATGGTGCAGATACCGATGGAAGAACCGCTTGCAGAAGTCGCCATAATCGCGCGTGAAGAGCACGAATTGGTGCCACGCCACGTCCACGCGGCGAGAGAACATCGGTATCGATTGCGGGTAGCAGGCGTCGCTCACGAGGAAAAAGCGCTTCAGCTCGCGAAAGAGAGCGTGCGCTTCGTCCTCGCTCGTGACGTTCCGCTCGACCTGGAGCTTCCAGACGGACGAAACAACGCCAATGTGCGGCGCCGAGCCGATGCGCAGTCTCAAAAAGCGGATACGGCAGTCCGCTTCAGCGGACTCCGCGCACTGCCAGTCTCCTGGAGCGGACGAGTCCTGACGCGTACGGGTTCGGGTACGCCCAGCCCGTCCGCGACGCCCGGCGCCCCCGCAGCGCCGCGCGTCGCCGGGGCTGGGTCCCCACGGGCGGCAGCTCCCGTTCTGGAGTCCTGGAGCCGCGCTCGCACCGAACGTTTGGGCTCGGCGGCGACGCATTGACTCGCACGGGGCTCCCGTGCGACCGTCTCGACCCGGTAAGGCCAGCACGAGAGGGAGTGATGAAGCTACGTGACTATCGATCGGAGGATCGGGCGGCGTGCCTCGCTGCGTTTGACAGCAACATCCCGCGGTTCTTCTCGGTCGAGGAGCGCGAGCGATTCGAGCGCTTCCTCGACGACTTGCCGGGCCGTTATGCCGTGGTCTGCGACGAGGACGGCGCCGTGGTAGGGTGCGGGGGGCTCGCGCCCACGAGGGTGGACGCGCGCGTGGCGACCTTGACGTGGGGCCTCGTTCATTCGTCCTTGCACGGAAGAGGTTATGGGAAGGCGCTCACCGAGGGCCGGCTCGCATGGCTCGCGGACATGCCCGAGATCGAGCTCGTGCGCATTGATACGAGCCACCTGACCGCGGATTTTTACGCGCGGCGCGGGTTCCGGCTCCTGCGACGAATCGAAGATTTCTATCAGCCCGGGCTCGATCGGTGTGACATGGAGCTCGTGGTGCGTCGCTAGGCGCGCCGTCCGCCGACGGCAGCGTGCAGTCGACCGAGCACGACGCGCCCCCGCTCGATGAGCGCTTCGTGCTCGGCGGAGAGAACGAGCATGCCATCGTCCGCCACCGCGCCGGGGATATGCGGCGCGAACTCCTCGGCGAGCCCCTCCTCGGCGATCTCCGCGAGGTATTCGGGCTGTTCGGTGCAGTGCAAGGCGGATATGGCGCGGCGAAGTTTCGGAACAGAGCGTTCCTTCAATGCCTCCTCGGCTTGATGGAGCGCCGTCTCGATCACCGACGGAACGAGCGCCGGCCAGTACGAGCGCAAGCGTTGCTCGGGCGTCTGCTGCTTCTTTTTCGCGAGGGAGACGTAATTTGCGAGATCGCCGAGCTGCTGAGCGAGCACTGTGAGTCCGCGGTTCGAGGCCTTTCGGCGTAGCGATCGGAGCTTCGAGCTCACCGCCTCGAAGTCGTAGCCGGCAAAGCCGGCCTCGCGCGCCGCGTGGTACTCGCTCCAGACTCGACGGGACTCTTCTTCAAGGTCGAGGGGGACGTCTGATTCCTTCATCTACGTCGTAGGATACCTCGGCTCCGCCGGAGTGCCTAGATGCAATCGATGGTCTGGAGCTGATGTCCACGCCCTCGTACGCATGTCAATTCACGATGATGGTGCGACCCTCCGCCGTGTAGATGACCGCCTTTGCCATTGCGAGCGCGCTCGCCGTCGGCGTTTGGCCGTCCGACGAAAGCTCTTCCGTGACGCTCTCCTTCTTCTTCGAGCGCACGAGCGGCCAGAAGATCTGCTCGGTCCACGGTTCGATCGAGGCGCCCTTGGGCAAACCAAAGCCCTCCTGGCGGGCATGCGGGATCACGAGCGTCCCATGCAGCAGATCGAAGATGGCGAGGGATGCACCATAGTTCTTCATGGCATTGCCGTACCGGCCGAGCCCGTGGTGGACGTGGTGGACGTCGGGCAGCGTGATGACGCGCTCGATCACCCACATGAAGGGGCGCAGGAAGCGGTTGCGCTGGAGGTGCAGATCCCAGCGAAGATCGCAGTGCAACGACAATGCGATCAGCGTATAGAAAGCCGTTCCCACGAGATAGGCTCCAGGCTGGCCGAGCCAGACCATGAGCGGGGCGACCCAGGCGTGCGGCAGCAGCAGGTTGAAGATCCAGTTTTCCCGATACGTGACGGCGGCGTGGAGCTGCTCCGAAACGTGGTGAGGCTTGTGGAGGCGCCAGAGCCACGGTACCTCATGGCACTTTCGGTGCACCCAATAAAAACCATAATCGACGAGCAGCACGTAGAGCACCGCGAAGGGCCACGCGGCATGGCCAGCGAGCGCCCCCTTGGAGCCCGGCCAGAGCCTCCCGAGCGGCAGGAGCACGGTGACGTTGAGCGCTACCCGGGTCAGGAAACTGACGCCGAGGGAGACGAGGCTCGTGCCGAGCTCCCGCATCGTGAGCATCCCGGGCCGCCGATGAAGGCCGTATCCGATTTCAATGGCGCCGAACAGCGCGACGAGACCGGTCGTGATCAGAATCGTATCGAGCATGACGTGCTCTCCTTTCGGGTGTAGGACCGCGATCAGGCAACCGCAGACGCAGCCGGGGCCATCGAGCCGCGGTCCAAAAACCTGTCGTGATGCAAATGCTTCGCCGGGATCCTGTGGCGCAGCACCTCGAGCGCGGAGTCGATCATCGCAGGCGGGCCGCAGAGGTACGCCGCGCAATCGGCGAGGCTCGTTTCGCGCTCGCGCAGGTAATCGGTGACGCGACCCCGCCTCCCTCCCCAGGTCGAGGATTCGGACTCCTTCGAGAGCACGGGGACAAACGTGAACCAACCGTGCCATCGCTGCTGAATCGCGAGGATGGATTCGATCGCATAAAGATCCCGCCGGGTACGCGCCCCGACGACGAGCGTCACATCCTGGGTGAACCCCTCGGCGAGCCCTTGCTCCAGGATCGCCTTGATGGGCGCGAGGCCCGTGCCCGCCGCCACACACAAGAGCGGCCGGTCGGCCTCTCGATAGCAAAAGCCCCCGTGCGGCCCAGACAGACATACACGAGCGCCCGTCCGATCCGCGGCGAAGAGCCAGCCGGTGAAGGCTCCGCCCGGTACGTGCCTGACATGAAAAATGGCCCGGCGTCTCGAGCTCCGCCCGGTCGGCGCCTCGGCGAACGAATAGCAGCGCGGCTCGTCGAGGCCCGGGACCTCGGGGACGGTGAGCTGCGCGTACTGGCCCGCTACGTAATCGATGTCCGCGGCGAGGCTCAGCTCGAGCTCGCATACGTCCGGCGCGAGCATGGTCATTTGCGTGATGCTCGCTTCCAGCCTCCTTGGCGCTTGACGTACCGAGCCATCGTCGCCCGCTCCAAGCACCTCCACCTCCACCTCGGCCGACTCGGCCACGCTCTGGCAGGCGAGAATGAAGCCGGAAGAAAGCTCCTCGGTGGAGACGTGGCGCGAAATATCCTTTTTGAGGCGGATCTGCCCCCGCGTGAGGCGGCACTTGCAGGCTCCGCACTCGCCCACATTGCACATCCGGGGAAACGGGATGTCCTCCCGCACGGCCGCGCCGAGGTGCGTCTCACCAGCCGCGATGGGAGCGACGCGATTGCTGCCCGCGACACGAAGGGTCCCTTTTCGCCCGCTCTCCTTGGGGATCGATTTGAATCCGAACATGATCTCGTTTCTCTCCTCCGGGCGACAACATGTGTCGCCACCCGAGGAGTTGCCCATGGAAAATCGGCATGAGAACCATTGCTGGCGTGAATGATCGAGGCCCGTCAGACGAGCCCGCACAGCTCGACGATCGTTTGCCTGAGCCATTGATGAGCCGGGTCGGCGTCCTGGTGGGCATGCCACATCATGAAGAGCGGTATCGGGCCGATGGGCAGCGGGCAGCTCACCACCCGCACGGGAAAGTGCTGCTCGCACAGGCGCGCCAGCGGCAGAGGCATCGTGCAGACGAGGTTCGATCGGGACACGAGGAGCGGCATCGACAGAAAGTGGGGCACCTGCATCCGCACGCGCCGCGAGCGCCCAAGGACAGCCAGGGCCTGCTCGGCCGGGTTCGTCTGGCCCTCGCGTGGCTCGAGGATCAGGTGCTCCAGCCGAAGGAACTCGTCAAGAGTCAGCGATTCTCCTACGGCCGGATGATCCCGGCGCACGAGCGATACGATCGTCAGGTCGAGGACGCGCTTGCGCCGGAACTCCTCACCCGAGATGACGACGTGATCGAGGACGAGCTCGACCTTGCCGAGGCGCATTTCGTCATGCAGCGCGGCCCCCGGTTCCCGCCGAACATCGATACGGATGCCTGCGCCGAGCTGCTCGATCCGCTGCAAGAAGCGCGGCAGGAGGATGGCCTCGCCGATGTCTTGCAGGCCGAGCGTGAACGTACGGTTCGCCGTGCAATCGAATGCATCGGCGTGAGCCAACGAGCCTTGGATCAGCTCGAGCGCCTTGCGGATCGGGCCGGCGAGCGCGAGGGCACGGGGCGTTGGCGCCATTGCCTTGCCGTGGCGCACGAAAAGCTCGTCGTCGAACAGCAGCCGCAGCCGCGTCAAGGCGTTGCTCACGGCCGGCTGGGTCATGCCGAGGCGATCGGCCGCCCGTGTCACGCTGTGCTCGATGAGCAGGGCATCCAGCACCGTCAGGAGATTCAGGTCGACGGCGCGCAGGCGAGGGACAGGCGGGGCGCTCATGTCGAGAAACGTAACGCAGCCCCGAGGCGCAACCGCGAAGCATCATCCTTTGGCAAACCGAGCGATCTCGTGAAGGAGCGCCCCCCGAAGGCGAACGCGGTCGCATTCGGGCCCGCCCGTGGGCAATCTGGGTTAAGCTCGTCAATGTGCCCGCCCCGAGCCCCGCCACCCTCGCCGCCTTGTTCAAATCGCCTAGCGAGGCTGGCCGCGCGGGCCTCAGGCGTGCCTGTTCCCCTCCGGCTCTCCGGTACCATCACGGGCGACATGCCCCGCTCGGCTGGCTCAAAGCGCTGGTCCTCGCGTCCTTGCTGGTCGTAGCGGCATGCCATGCGCCCGAGCCGCAGATCTCGTCGCACCGGCGGCGGCACCTGCAGCCCGCCAAGCTGGAGCCATGTCGGATATCGCCGAGGCTTCCTTCCGAGCCTGTGGGCGTCGGAGCCCGCTGGCGGTTCGATACCGGTCATCGACGGGACGGCCGCGTATGGGCACGCGCGCCAGTGGCCAGTTCCGCGCAGCTACAGGCAACGAATAGAAATGCTGAAAGCCGGCCGCGCCGGCTGACGAGATGGGGGCATGTAGAGCCCAAATCAAGCCTGATGCCCAGCCGCGCTCGCGAAGCGCACGCCCATTCGCGCTACCGACCTTATGCATTTCAATTGTGAAAAATGATGCGCGGACGTATTATGTCCCAGGAATCGAGGCGTCTCATACGTCCATGACGGGCTGACGGCGACGAATGTCGTCGCCGAAGGAGGCCTGCATCATGACTGTTGTACGTGCCGCTGCGACGGGAAATGTGAATCTTTCTTCCCCGCCTACCACGGTGGACGGCGCCACCTTGAGCGTCGGGGATCGCATCTTGTTGCATGCGCAGACGACGCCGGCAGAGAATGGCATCTACGAAAAGGGCTCGTCGACCTGGGCGCGCCCGACGGATTTGGACACCGGCAGCGAGCTCCTGGGCGTGACCGTGTTCGTGTCGGAGGGGGCCACGTACGGGAATACGATGTGGCAATGCACCACGGACGGGCCGATCACCGTGGACAGCACCCCGCTTACCTTCGCCCAGCTCCCCAATACGGTCGACAAGACGCGCGTCGACCAGCTCAACGGCAACCTGCTGAGCAGCGCCGTGACGCTCGATCTCTCGGCTGGCGACGCGACGATCGCCGTCGGTGACGGGAAGCGGCGGCGCATCGTGGACGCGAATCTCGTCCAGGACTGCACGGTCACCCTCTCCACGACCGGGGCCGTCGCCGGCGATACCATCACGATCCTGCGTGAAGACAGATCGCAGCGCGTCGTCGGCATCCACGCTGGCGCCAACCTGTCCTACCACCTCGGCGGGCCCGGGGTCGTCGTCGCGCAATACGATGGAGCCGCCTGGAAGCTCACCGACGCCACGCGGCGCAATGGCGAGCGGGTGGTGAACGTGAAGGATTTCGGTGCCAAGGGAGACGGCCTCACGGACGATTGGTGCGCGATCCAGGACGCGCTCGACGTATTCTCGCCGGCCCAATCCAGAGAGCTTTCGGGCGTGGTCTTCTTTCCGAAGGGCGTATACCGCATCAGCAAGACGCTCGCCTATCGCGGCGAGCCGGGATACGCCATCCATCTCCGGGGCGAGATCGGCTACTCGCGAGGGCTCGCCGGCACGATCATAAGGTGGCTCGATAAAGAGGAAACCCCGGTCGCCGTGGGCGCGGGGACGAAGGCCATGCTGCACATGATGGGCGCGAACATGAGCGTCCTCGAGGATCTCGAATTCGACGGGCTGGGGCTGGTGAAATTCTGCGTCCACCTCGATTACGCCCTCGCGGCCAGCCCCTACGCCGCCGTGGGCTCCTCCGGCACGCGCATCACCCGCTGCACCATGGCCCGCGCGGCCGGTTCGGATGCCGTTTGCCTCGCGATCGGGCCGGCAGGGGACACGGACCTCCAGGCCTCCGAGGTCCTGATCGAGAGCAGCTATTTCCTCGGGCACGCCACCCATCCCCCGCTCGCGGCCATCAAGACGCTCAGCAACGGCAACACCAAGAACATCATCATCCGCGACACCACGATCGGCGGCTATACCCAGTACGGGGTCGACTGGCAGCTCGCGAGCGGGACGCTCCTGGTCTCGGGCGTCAACACCGCGGGCACCACGCTCGCCGATTACCGGATCGGCGGCGGCGAGGCTACGATCATCGAGCAGGCGAGCGAGAACGTGAACGCTGGCGCGATGTTCATCACCTCGAGCGGCGCAGTCACGGGCTCCGTGAAGGTCATTGGCGGATCCTGGGTCGGAACGGCCACGGCGAGCAGCGCCGTCATCAAGTACTTCGGCACGGTCACGCTCATCGGCGTCCAGCTCAAGCTCATCTCGCCGATGCCTGAATCGTCCGCCGTCGGCCTGCGCCCGAGGATCCAGATCGGCGACGTCACGATGACGGGCCCGCAGGCGGGCGCGCTGTACTCCCTCGGCTGCCTGTACTGGAACCACGAGGATTACATCGACGTGATCGACGCGACCACGAACTCGGTCGTGGCGAATGATTACTCCAACAACAAGGGCCTCCGCGTCACCTCGATCAACGATTACGCGTACGATGCCACCACGTCGACCGTCAAGAAGCTCAAGGACTACCACGGCAATTACAGCACGCTCGGCCCGGGGGTCCTCTACGGGCACACGACCAGCACGGCGTACAACGGCGCCGGCTTCCAGCGCAACATCCTCCACGAGCCGCGCTCGGGGTGGACGAAGCAGACGTACACGTATGTCGCGTTCCAGGACAGCGCCGCGAGCAAGACCCTCATCGTGGGCAGGCCCGCGCCGCGCGCGAAGCTCCTCGCCGCGTATCTCGACGTCACCACCCCGTTCACCGGCACGTACGGGGGCAATCCGCTGGACGTGCGGCTGAGGTTCGGGAAAACGGGCTTTGGTCAGGAGTACATCCTTGATTTCGACGCGACGACGGCAGCGGTGACCAAGGGGCTCGCGGACGCGGACCTCGGCACCGCGCTCGCGCGGGCGTCGGCCGTGCAGGGCGGCGATCTGCAGTCGTGGGGGAGCTACGGCCTTCTTTACATCAGCGCGCGGGACTTCAATAACAGGCTCCTGTCGGGCCTGACCGCCGGCGCGGTGGAAGTGATCATGAAGTGGGAGGTCCTCCCCTGAAGGCCCGGCCCCTGCCTTGATGACACGTACAGGTCGAATGGGCAGGGGACCCCGGGAGGTCACGGTTTGAGTTTGCCGACACCGCCCGTCAATACGTAAACCCCCGTGTTGTTGGCGGCGACCTTCCCGAAGTACTCGGCGAGGAACCTCTCGGGCACGTCCGTCTTCTTTCCGTGCCGCCGTAGATGCTCCTGCGGGGCGGCGACGAGCATGGTCGACACGTAGACATACGTATCGTTGCTGCAGGCATCTGCGACATGCACCGATAGCTTCGTCCCCGAACCGGAGAAGGAGCCGTCCTTCCCCCTCCAGCCCATACCCATCTTCTGGGACTTGAACCAAAACACGGTGTCGGGCTCGATCCGGAGGCCCGTCAGGATCGCGCCGATGGGCGCGGCGAACGTCTCGGATTGCCCGCCGAGCACCGGGTGCCGCAGGACCTGCGTACCTTTCGTGAAATAGATGAAGCTTTCATCGGCGACGAGCGTTTGAAGGCCTGCGTCGACAAACAGCGTCTGGCCAGCGCTGCCGCCGATCGGCGCGCGCTTGATCGTACCGGTGTCCTGATGGCTCCAGTAGACGTTGGCGTTCGTGAAGGCGACGCTGGTGAAGTCCTCGCTGGGCGTCCGCGAGCGGCCAGCGCTGGAAGTCCGCAGCCGTCTCGTAATAAAGGTACGACCCACCAAGATGCGCTTCGCGCCGTATCCTTCGAGGACGAGCTCAGCGCATCCTCCCTCGACCGGCGTACGGTAGACATCCCCGACGTTGTTCAGCAGATACAGGTGGTTCGTACCCAGCGCGAAATCCTTCGTCCCGCCCGGGGCGCTGGCGATGGGCACGGGCGGGGGCGAGCAGATGCCGTCTCCGAGTACACGCCCCCATGGAAGCGACCCTCCTGGACAATCGTCCCGCGCGCGGTTCCGCCGCGTCATCCCTTCTGTTGCCGCTCACCTCTTGAAAATTGGACGTGTTGACCATGGCGGGTAGCTTTGTTACGGTGGCATCATGCGGTGATGCCATACAACCGAGGCCCGGTGAGACTGGCTAAAAAGGAGTGCCTGAGATGAGGATCAAACGTGTTGGGGTCGCTGTCTGCGCCATCGCTGCCCTGGTTGGCTGTTCCGCGGGCGGCGATGGTCGCGGTGGAGATGGAGACGGAGGCGAAGGCGGCAGCTGGGGCGGCGCAGGCGGCGCAGGCGGCGGCGGGAGTGCGTTGTTCGACCTCGATACCGCAAATGGCTTGTGGCTCACGACGCAGAGCGGCAAAGCGATGATCCTCTTCACGTACAAGGGATCGGCCACTGTGCTCATGGACGTGAGGGCGACGCCGCACGGCGCTACCGAAGGGCAATACAGCGGTTCGCGTCTCGGCACGGTCGCCAGCGGGTATACCTTGCAACTCGACTGCCTCAACCCGGGCAGTTCACCTGTCTGTGATGCGTTTGGCGCGACGATGGAGCTGTCCTGCACGTCGGTCGCGGGCCCGGAGCTCGTGTGCGGCAGCCTGGTGTTTGCAAAGGTGACGTCCGCAGACATTTCTCAATAATCGCCAGACCAACACGGCGATGTCGCGTATGCGCGCCCCGCACCACTTGTCATGATCCCGGGGGCGGCGCTTCCTCCGCCTCGAAGAATAGGGCATCACGCCCCGAGGAGCGGAGACGGGGGCGAGCACGTTCAGGGAGAACAAGGTGGTCTTCGATGACCAGCATGAGAGGGTCGACCCGGACCGGATCCGGTAGGGCGGCCCTTGCGGCGTGGGGAGAAGATCTGCGCGGCGCAAGGAGTCGCAGAGTTGCGAGTACCAGTGGCAAAATCGCTACTTGCGCGCCATTCGCATGACGACAACGTTTCGTCATGTGCGAACGACAGGCAGGCAGAAGAAGAATGAGAAGCCCTCGCGCCACCGCTTTCTGAGCGGCACCTGGAGATTGGGGCTGCCTGCTGTCGCTGCGCCCGCTTGCGTCTCTCGTCCCGCCGCGTACGCGCGGGGTGGAGATCCTCTTTTCCTTAATCCCGCACCGAAGGATACATCTACATGAAATCGCTTGTTCGGCTGGTACCGCTGCTTCTTCTCTCCCTCGCCTCCGGCTGCTCCGACGGCGGCGGCACAGGAGGGGGCGAAGGCGAAGCGGGAACCCCCGCGGAGCTGGTCGCCTTGTGCGAGCGCCTCGTGATTTGCCAGGGCTTCGAGCAGAAGGCCTGCGAGGCCGAAGGCGTGGCCGGCATCAAAGCCGCGCTCGGCGTCAAACATGATGTCTGCGATGCCCTCATCGAAGCCGACCTCGCCATGTATGGTTGCTTGGCGCAGGTCGAGGACTGCGAGACGTTCAACATGGCCACCCAGGTGGCCGATCCGCAGGTGTGCGCGGCCGAGATCGCGGCCGACATCGCCCAGCTCTCGCTCGGTGGCTTCGCCTGCTACTCCGGCGAGACCCCCGTGCCGCCGCCGCCGGAGTGGACCTGCAACGCCCTGCGGTTCAACGGCTCCGACGGCTGCGACTGCGGCTGCGGCGCGCCCGATCCGGACTGCGACGGCGCCGGCTCGGCCGCCCCGGGCACCGGCGTCGACAACGCCGCCTGCGACGCCTGCTTCGACGTCGACGGCAAAGCGCAATCGTGCATCAGCGTGACCGCGGCGCTCGAGGCGGCCGGCTTCATCGTGAGCCCTGCCGGCAAAAGCGACGACGGCGCCGAGCTCTACGACCTCACGCTCCTGCAGGTGAACGATCACCAGGACGCGATGTCGGGCACCCACGAGCAGTATCTCACGCTCATTCACCGCGGCTT
Source organism: Polyangium sp. 6x1 (assembly GCF_029946515.1). Taxonomy (GTDB): domain Bacteria; phylum Myxococcota_A; class Polyangia; order Polyangiales; family Polyangiaceae; genus Polyangium. The sequence goes on along the minus strand of NZ_JARZHH010000001.1, from coordinate 203,505 downwards.
CGACCGGCCCGTGAACTTGATCTCCACGGGGTATAGCAATTACCTCGGATTCGATGAGGATGAGTTGACGACCCTTCTCAAGGGAAATCAGCTCGTTTTGGACAAGCGCTTCCACAACGGCAACGGCGACGACTTCTCCCACTTCACGCGCAAGCAGGTCGCCGACGACGCCCACGACGTCGTGGTGCGCCTGCACGACCTGTACAAGAGTGCGTGGATCGGCTCGGGCTTCAGCAATGGCGGCGTCGACATGGTGAGCTTCCGCCAGCACTACCCCAATGACGTCGAGGCCACCGTCGCCTTCGGCGCCCCGTTCATGGTGCCCGAGGACGCGCGTTTCCTTTCGTTCTTCGACACCGTCGACGCCACCTGCCAGGACCGCCTCGAGGCCATTCAGCGCGCCGTGCTCGGCGCACAGCGCACGGCCGTCGAGCCCGCGGTGCAAGCATTGGCCGCCGACGAGCTCGGCGACACCTTCACCCGCGTCGAGCCCGCGCGCGCCTTCGAGGCCGCCGCGCTCTCCTACCCGTGGCTGTTCTGGCAATACTTCGGCACCCCCGACGATTGTGCCGGTCTGCCCGATCCGATGACGGCGACGGCGGAGAATCTGACGTCGGCGTTCTTCAGCGTCACGAGCATCTTCGGCACCTACCCGATGTCCGACGGGTACCTGTCGTTTTTCGGCGCCTACTTCTACGAGGTGCAGCAGAGCAGCGGCTGGCCCGCCCTGCCGCGCGCCGAGCTCGTCGCGGAGGGCCTCATTCCTGCCGATCTCGTCGACATGGAGCGCGGGCTCGTGCCCGAAGGCGTGACCGCGCCGGTGTTCGACGCCGCCGAGAATAGCTCGCTCGAGGAGTTCGCCCGCCTCGGTGACGGCGTCGCCTTCGTCTACTCCGACCAGGATCCGTGGGCAGCCGGCGCCGTCACGCCGGCGGCGGGGAGCGGCAACATTCGCTTCAACGTCACCAATGGCAACCACTCCGCGACATTCTCGTCGCTCTCGGCGCCCGATCAGGCCGCGCTCTCCGCCTTCCTCGAGGAGAAGCTCGGCATCGATCTCCCCTGAGATCGACGACGTCGAAGCAGCAGGCGGAAGGAGAGGGAGGCATCGAGCCAAGGACCCGCGCGGGTCCTTGGCCATGGGGCACCTGCTGACGGAGGTCGAGCAGGCGCTCGCGGCGTTATTGCCGGAGCCTCGAGGAAGGGGGCGTCAGAAGTCCGCGACCCGCCCGCCCATCATCACCTTGCGGACCCCATTGATGACGACGTTGATGTCCGTCAGCGGGTCGCCCTCGACCGCGATGATGTCGGCGTAATAGCCCACCGCGACCTTTCCGACCTCGTTCTCGACGCCGATGCTCTCGGCGCCATGGATGGTGGCGGCGCGGAGCGCTTCGAGCGGGGTCATCCCGGCCTGCACGAGCCAGGAGAGCTCCTGCGTATTCTGACCGAATCCAGTGAACACGGCGTCCGAGCCCAAGGCGATCTTCACGCCCACGAGGTGCGCCTGGGTCGCGCTCGCGAGGTTGTCCTGGATGTACGCGTCGAACTTCGCCTCCAGATCGGGGGAGTAGCCGAAGAACGCGAGGTTGTCCTTGTAATACCGGTTGTGATCGATGGTCGGCACGTAAATCGTCCCCCGGTCGATCATGTTGCCGCAGTCCACGGTGTCGAGGCCCTCCGGGTGCTCGATCGAGTCCGGGCCGGCCATGATGGCGAGCTTGGCCGTGTCCTGGTGGTACGCGTGGATCGCGATGGGCAAACCCTCCTCGTGTGCCGTGTCGACCAGCAGCTTGAGCTCGTCGTACGTGAACGTCGGCGTGCAGTCGAGCGTCTGGTCGCTGCACTTGTCGGCCCACACTTTCACGATGTCGGCGCCGCGCAGCACCAGGAGCTGCACCCAGGCCTTCAATTCCTGGGCGGGGACCGAGCTCGGGTACTTGTAATTGCTGATCCCGCCCATCGCGGTGAACACGCGCGGTCCCGGCGTCTTGCCGGCTTTGATCTCGTCGCGCAGGTTCATCAGGAGAAAGTCGCGACCTCCCTTGTCGATCGCGGTGGTGACGCCGGTCTTGAGCGTCGCCAGAGCGGCGCCGCGGGCCAGGTCCATGAGCTTGTAGGGGTCATTGTTGACCAGCCAGTTCACACGGGTCCAGGGGAGCGTGCCCGGCTCCTGGTCCGTCTGGTAGGAGAAGTGGACATGTGCATCGACGAGCCCGGGGAGCCCGGTGAACGCCGTCCAGTCGATGACGCTGGCTCCGCATGGAATCTGCTTTTCATCCGTGCCGACGTAGCTGATCCGATCTTCGTGGATCACGACGATCGCCTTGTCGATGACCGTGCCATCCTCGGGATGAACGAGCTTGCCGAACCGAATGGCCTTGTCGTCGCTCGTGCATTCACCGCCGCCGGTGCCGCCCGTGCCGCCGCCGGTGCCGCCGGTGCCGCCGGTGCCGCCGGTGCCGCCGGTGCCGCCGATGCCGCCGGTGCCGCCGGTGCCGCCGGTGCCGCCGGTGCCGTCGGGGGGATTCTCATTTCCCGGGCCGCAATGGATGGTCCCGAGGATGGTGAAGGCCAACAAGGACGTTCGAAGCGCTGATTTCAACATAAGATCCACCTCAGTCTGTCGATTGCCGAACGGAGTTGGGAAGGCCGAGGTCGCGGTGGCCTCGGCTCGCCATGTCGAACAGGAGCTTGGGACCGGGAGCGTGACAGCCCGCGGCTATCGGCGCCCTACCGGTGCTTCAATTGCAGCCGCCTTCGTACGGGTAGCCATGCGCGTAGCCGCACCAGGCCGCCTTCGTCGACGACGTTGCATAAAAAGAGTAGGAGACGCAGCCGTTCGTCGGGTCATTGTGGTAGACGTAGTCGTCGATCGGGCCGCTCGTGATGATGTTGTAGCCGGGGAAGGCATTTTGCCCGCACAGCGCGGCCTCATCCTCCGAGTTGGCGAAGTACGTCGGGGTCGCGGCCAGGCAGCCGACGACGTATCCGACGCCCGCAATGAAGTAGACTTCTTCGACGCCCACCGTCACGTTCTGCGCCTGCGGCCCGGCGTACTGTCCCGAGCACGTCTTCGGGGGGCATGCGCCGCAGTCTTTCGAGCAACTTTCGCAGCTCTCGTTGTTATCGCAGGCGCCGTTGCCACAGCACGAGCCGCAGTCTTGCGAGCACGAGCTGCACGTCTCGCCGTTGTCGCAGGCGTGGTTGCCGCAGCACGAGCCGCAGTCCGCCGAGCAACTGCCACACCACTCGTTGCCATTGCAGACCCCGTCGCCGCACTTGCAGTCGGACGGGCAGCTCGACGGCGTCTCGCCGTTGTTGCACGCCCCGTCGCCGCAGCCGGTCACCATGCACTCGCCGAACCACTTGCGGTACGCGCCGTTTGGGAAGGTCACCTTCGGCAAGCCGTTCACGAACATGTCGTCGTCCGTGTATTTCGTCTTCTGCGCGCCGCCGTCCTCGAACAGCTTGCACTCGACCGGACGCCCGTCGGGCAGCTTCGCGGCGCCGAACCACTTGCGGCAGAAGCCGCCCGGGGTGCCGTCGGGCACGCACGCCTGGTGGTGCGACGGCACGTACACCGCATCCGACGGGCCCGACATGTCGGCCCTGCCGTCGTTGAAGACCGAGAAGAGCACCGGCGTATGGCTCGGGTCGGTGGTTTGGCAGCGGCCGAACCACTTGCGGCAGGTGCCGCCCGGGGTGCCGTCGGGCATGCACACCAGGCCCTCCTCGTCTCTGAAGGAGAGCGCCTGCGTCGGCCCGGCCATGTTGGTGTAGCCGTCGTTGAACACGAAGCACTCGACCCCCTGCCCAATCGGCAGCGTCGCACACTGGCCGGGCACGCCCGCCGCGCCGCACCCCTGCCCATAGGGACACGCGCCGCCGGTGCAGATGCCGCCGCAGCCGTCGGGCGCCCCGCAGGCCTTGCCCGAGCACTGGGCCGTACACCCACACTGGTAGGCCACGCCGCCGCCGCCGCAGGTCGTTCCTGCCGGGCAGGAGCCGCTCCCGCACTTGCCGCCGCATCCGTTGGACGCCCCGCACGACTTGCCCGTACACGAGGGCGTGCACACCGGGGGAGGGTCGTCGGGCGGCTCGCACGTATTGCAGATGGCGAGATCGCTGTACGAGTCGTCGGCTTCGGACAGCGCGTCTTCGGGCACCTCGTCTTCGGGCGCAACGCCGCACGCGGCGGCGACGAGCCCGACCGCGACCAAGGCCGCCGCGACGCCGAGCGCGCCCCGGTGCGAGCCTCTCCGGGGAGGGGGAGACATCGAGCCGAGGGAGCCCGCCGCGCGCTGCGGATCCCCGCCCTCGATGCCCTCCGAAGGCGCGACCGATTTGCGAGCCGTCCCGAAGACGGCCGAAAGTAGCGAGAAGGAAAGCTTCGAAGCGATGTGCGGTTTCATGCGTGCGAGCTCCTCGATAGGACCCTGGGCCGCGACGTCGGAGGTCTCGGCTCGGCAAGTCGAAGCGGAGCTTGGGAGGGAGGGCGTGACAGGAGCGTGACAGGGCGCGGCGAGCAGATTTCCGTCGCGCTTCCGCGCCGATAGCTCGGTCCCTCCCGGGAGCGCGTTGCGTGACCGCGAGCCGTTTCCCGACACCGGCATGCTTGTTGTGCAAGCGAATGTGGTGCATGACTCGTGGCCTCCCTTCGAGCGACGGCGCTGGGCGCTCCCAGGTGACAGCTCCACGTGCACTCTCAGGACAGCTCCGCAAAAGTGACCTTCGCCTTTCGTCTCTCCGTGCTGGGAGAGGTCGAGCTCGTCGGTCCCAACGGCCCGGTACGGCTCGAAAAGAAGGCGTTTGGGCTGCTCGCCTACCTGGCAGTCGAGGGGGCGACGCCGAAGTCGAGGCTCGCCGGGCTGCTCTGGTCCGACTCGCCCGAGGCGACGGCGCGAGCCAACCTGCGACAGCTCCTCCGGCGGCTGAAGGTGGCGACCGGCGACGTGCTCGTGAGCGGCGCGGATCCGCTGGCCCTGGCGGCGTCCGTGGACGCGGACGTGAGCGCCCTGCGACGCGCGCGCCGCGCAGAGCTCGCAGCGCGCGCCACCGAGCTGCCTTTGGGCCGGCTGCTCGGTCAGCTCGAGTTCGACGACGCGCCGCTGTTCGACGAGTGGCTGCACAGCGCGCGCGCGAACGTGGACGCCGCGCGGCGTCAGGCGATCGCCGCCGCGATCGACGAGCACGAGCGAAGCAATCGTCTCGCCGACGCGCTCGCGCTCGCGGCGCGCGCCGTGGAGCTCGAGCCACGCTCGGAGGACGCGCACCGGCAGCGGATGCGCCTGCTTTACGCCGCGGGAGATCGTGGCGAAGCGCTCGCGAGCTTCCAGCGCCTGCGCACGATGCTCGGGCGGGAGCTCGGCATCGAGCCTTCCCGCGAAACGACCGAGCTCGCCCGCGAGATCGCGCGATCCGCCGAGCAACGGGGGCCGAGGCCCGCGCCGCCGGCGAGCGCGATCCCCCTCTCCGTGCTCCGGCCTCCGGAGCTCGTGGGCCGCGAGGAGGTGTGGGCGCGCATGGAGGCGGCTTGGGCCGCCGGCCAAGCCATCATCATCGGCGGCCCGCCCGGCATCGGCAAGAGCCGCCTCATGCACGATTTCCTCCAGGCGGTGGCGAGGCCGTTCTTCTTCACGGCCCGCCCCGGCGATCGCGCCGTGCCCTACGGGACGCACGCTCGTACGTACAGCGAAATGCTTTCGAAAATCGACCCGGCGAAGCTCGCTCCCTGGGCGCGCGCCGAGCTCGCGCGGATCGTGCCGGCGCTCGGGCAGGCGCCGGGGCCGATGGAGAGCGAGGCGGACAAGCTACGCATGCTCCAGGCCAAGATCGAAGCGCATCGCCTCGCGGCGCGTGAAGGCTACGACGCGTTTGGCTTCGACGATATCCAGTTCGTGGACGCCGCGACCGCGGAAGCCGGGCAGTACGTGATGGAGCAGCTGTTCCAGGACCCGACCGTGAAGCTTCGCGCCGTCCTCTGCTATCGCGCGGGCGAATTGCCCGAGGCGACCATGGCGGCCATCCGCGAGGGCTGCGCGTTTGGCCTGGGGATCCACATCGAGCTCGATCCGCTTCCCCCGGCCGGCGTGCGGCAGCTGCTCGGGAGCCTCGACGTGCCCGGCATCGCCGACATGGCCGACGCGATCGCGAGCTACGCGGGCGGCAATCCGCTCTTCGTCCTCGAGACCGTGAAGCACGTGATCGCGTCGGGCACGCTCTCGCGCGCCGACGTCGCGCGCATGCCCCCCGGCCGGATCGGCGTCGTCCTCGAACGCGCGCTCTCGCGCTTGTCGGAGCCGGCGTTGCAGATGGCGCGCGTGCTCGCGCTGCTCGGCTCGAATTTCACGCTCGCGAGCGCGTCGGCCGCGCTCGAGGCCAGCGCCGCTGCCACCGCCGCTTGCTGGGCGGAGCTCACCGCCGCGCACGTCGTGCATGGCATGGGCTTCAGCCACGATCTCATCGGGGAAACCGTCCTCGCGACGCTCCCGCGCCCCGTCGAGGTGCTCCTGCGACGCCGGCTGGCGGTGGCGCTCGAAGCGCTGGGCGGAGACCCTGCCCTCGTGGCGGAGCAATGGCGCGGCGCAGGCGAACCTTGCATGGCGGGTCGAAAGCTGATGGATGCGGCGACGTCGTCCCGCAGCGTCTTCTTGCCGCGCGAGGCCGCGGTCTTTTACGAGCGCGCCGCCGACGCGTTCCGGGAGGGCGGCGACATGGTCGCGGCGAACGAGGTGTTCAAGATGCGCGATCGGCTCCTCCAGCCGGTGGGCGCCGCCGCTCGCTGACGCTCGCTCGATTCTCGGGTTTCGCCGTCATGTCATTCATCGCCTCCGGCATCCTGAAATGCCTCCGGCGAGTTCAGCAAGGATCCCGCCGAGCTTGGTGACGTGGGCGCCGGATGCCTCCTGACTTGGCCAGGACAGTAAGGCTGCTTCCGTCTCGGACGGCATGGGTCTGTCCGCGCTTGATTTCGCTCGGAGCGCGCCTCTAGACTCCTGGTTTCATCACGTCCGCGGAGAGCGGCGCAGGGGGATGCGCAGGGGGCGCGACGTCGTGGAGACGTATGCGCGGGAGATGGGGAGCGATGTCGCAGTTCTTGGCAACAGAGGAAACGACGGTCGATGTCAAGGGATTCGATATCACCACCAAGATCGGCGAGGGCGTCAAATATGTGACGTACCGCGGCCGCCGGTGGGGGGACGGGCTTGCCGTGGCCGTGAAGGTCATGGAGGCCGATTCCAGCCGAATCGCGGATATCGCGCGTCTCAAGCATACCTACAGCATCCTTCAGCGGATCGATTCCGACAGGATCGTCAAGGTCCACGGCGTCGAGGAGCAAAGGGATGGCCTGGCGGTCATCACCGAGTATTTCCCCGGCCCCTCGCTGGCCAGCGTCCTCGCACGAAAAGGGATGCTCGAGATCGGCGATGTCCTCGACATCGGCGTCTCGCTCGCCGAAGCCCTGGCCGATATTCACCGCCGTGGCGTCGTCCACGGGGACATGAGGCCTCAGAACATCCTGCTCGGGGAGGGGAATCAGGTCAAGCTCACGGGCTTCGGCGTCGATGGCGTCGTGACGCGGGAGAAGGAGGAGATCTATAGCCGCCGCGTCCTTCAGGAGGTGCTCCCGTACAGCTCGCCCGAGCAGACCCACCGCATGAACCGCAGCGTGGACTACCGGACGGACATGTACTCGCTGGGGGTCGTCTTCTACGAAATGCTCGTGGGGCGCAGGCCCTTCGAGGCGGAGGACCCGCTCGAGCTCATTCACGCCCATATCGCCGCGACGCCGCCTTCGCCCTCGGAGGCGCGGCCGGAGGTGCCCGCGGCGCTGTCCGCCATCCTCCTCAAGCTGCTCAGCAAGGGCGCCGAAGATCGTTATAGCAGCGCCGAAGGCCTGCGGGTCGACCTCGCGGAGTGCCAGCGGCAATGGAAAACGACCGGCCAGATCGAGCCGTTCGTCCTCGGCCAGCAAGACCGGAGTGATCTGCTCCAGATCCATCAGGGCCTTTACGGTCGCGAAACGGACATCCGGAAGCTCGTCGAATCGTTCGACGACGTGCTCCGGGGCCGGCGCGCGATCGTCCTGGTGTCGGGATACTCGGGCATCGGAAAGTCCTCCCTCGTCCAGGAGATCCTGAAGCCGCTGGCACGGGAAAAGGGGTATTACATCAGCGGGAAGTACGACCAGTACATCCGCGACACCCCGTACAGCGCCGTGATCCAGGCGTTCGACGCGCTCATCAAGCAGCTGCTCTGCGAGAGCGAGGAGAGGCTCGCGGCGTGGCGGGAGGCCCTTCTGGGCGCCCTCGGCAAGAACGGGCAGGTCCTTTGCGAGTTTTTGCCCTCGCTGAAGCACATCATCGGCGAGCAGCCGCCCGTCCCCGCGCTCGGCCCCGTCGAGGCGCAGAACCGCGTGAACCTCTATTTCAAGAAGTTCGTGTCGGTGTTCGCCCGGCCGGCCCACCCGCTGGCGATCTTCCTCGACGACCTGCAATGGGTGGACTCGGCGAGCCTGAGCCTCCTCAAGAGCATCCTCGCGGACGAAGACCGATCGGCGCTCTTCTTTTGCGGCGCCTACCGGGACAACGAGGTGAGCCCGACCCACGCGTTCATGGTCGCGCTGGAGGAGCTCGAAGAGGGCGGCATCGAGGTCGTCGACATCGTCCTCGAGCCCCTCGAAATCGCCCACCTGAGCGCTCTCATCAAGGACAGCCTCGGCGTCCGCGACGGGGACGCGCTCGCCTCGGTGGTGCTGAGGAAGACCGGCGGCAATCCCTTCTTCGTGAAGCGGTTCATGCGGCACCTGTACGAGGCGAAGGTGCTCTTCCGTGATCCCACGGAGGGATGGCGCTGGGATCTGTCGGCCATCGAGCGATTGGACCATTCCGACAACGTCCTCGGGCTCATGGCGGAGACGATCCGGCGCCTCCCTCCGCGCACGCAAGACGTCCTCCGGCTGGCCTCGGCGATCGGCAACATCATCGATCTGGAGGTCCTGAACGCCATCAGCGCGTCCCCTCCGGACGAGACGTACGCGAGCTTGGAGGAAGCCATCAGCGAGGGCTTGATCGTGACGGCGGGCCCGCAGCTCCGCTTCGCGCACGACAAGATCCAGGAGGCCGCCTATTCCTTGATCCCAGCGGCGGACCGAGCGGCGTACCATTACCGGATCGGAGAGATCCTCCTGCTCAAGCTCGATCCCGACAAGGGACAGGACCTCTTCGATATCGTCAACCACCTGAACAACGCGGGGGACTTGATCACGGCGCCGGATGCGCGGCTCGCGTCCGCGCAACTCAATTTGAGGGTCGCCGCGCGCGCCGAGGATTCGGGCGCGTTTTCCGCGGCCCTCAAGTATCTCGAACACGGCTCGGCCATGCTCCCCCGGGACGCGTGGAGCTCGGAGTACGAGCTGACGTTCGCCTATCACACGAAAAAGGGCGCGCTCGAGTCCCTTTGCGAGCGGCACGACGACGCGCTCGCGACCCTCGCCGTTTGCTTCAAGGAAGCAAAAGGACGCCTGCACCAGACGGAGGTTCGGCGCCTGATCATGAACGTGCAGATCCTGAAAAACGATCTGCTCGCGGCCCTGGACGAAGGGCTCGCCGCGCTGCGAGCGTTCGGGATCGATTTGCCGCCCTTCCCGGACGCAGATGCGCTCGCCGCCGAGCGCGCGCGGACGTTCGCCATGATCGGCGATCGACCTGTCGCCTCGCTCATCGACCTGCCCCCGCAAAACGATCCGGAGATCGCCGCGCTGCAGGACCTCCTGCAGGAAATGTTCACGCCCTGCTACCAGCTCGGCACGAACAACCTGGCGATCACGATCATGAAGATGCTGCAAAACACGCTGACCCACGGCATCTCCAAGAACTCGATCTTCGCGTACATGAACTTCGGGACCGTGCTGTGCGCCAGCATGGATATCGAAAAGGGGTACGAGTTCGGCCGCGCGGCGGTCCGCCTGAACGAGGTGCACCCGGACAAAAAATCCGAGGCGATGCTGGCCAACATGTGGGCGGCGTGGGTCCAGCACTGGAAGGAAGGCTATTCGACCTACAAGGCGACGCTGCGCCGAGGAATGCACACCGGCGTCGAGACGGGTCAATACATCTGGGCCTTTTACAACACCGCCAATGCGAGCACGAACAGCCTCCTCCAGGGGCGGCACCTCCAGGAGATCCTCGAAGAGGCACGGCAGTACCAGCCGCTCTGCAAGCTCGACAAATTCAACGCGATGACCTGGATGGTCAGCGCCATCGCCGAAGTTTGCGAGGATCTGAGCCGGCCCGCGGACGCGGACGCTTCGTCACGCGTCGCCTGGGTCGACATCGACGTCATCAAGGCGGATGCGCGGAAGATCAACAATACGGCGTCGCTCTATTTCGCGAACGTGTACGACGTCATCGGCGGTGTCTTCAAGGGCGCCTACGAAGAGGTCGCGGAGATGTGGGGAACGACGGACCCCGCGGGCGACGTGATGCTCCCGGCCTGGCACGCGACTCCGTGTTTCTATTTTTATGGCGGCGTGGCCTTCGCGCGAGCCTCCGCGACCGTGCCGCCGGACGTTCGAGAGCTGTACCTCGCGAGGCTCCACGATTGCGCGCGCAGGATGGACGTCTGGGCCGAGCTCAACCCGGAGAGCCTGCGCCACCGCCGCTTTTTGCTCCAGGCCGAGCTCGCCCGGATCGAGTCCTCCGAACGCGCGGGCTCCCTGTACGACCAGGCGATCACCGCCGCCCGAGAAGGGGGATTCGCCCATGACGAGGCGCTCGGCAACGAGCTCTGCGCCCGTCATTACCTCGACCTCGGCAGGTCCTTCCTCGCGCGTGCCTATCTCGTCGAGGCGCATCGGGCCTACGCTCGGTGGGGCGCCGTCCGCGTCATGGAGCGCCTCGAAAGGGAATTCTCGCACGTGCTCCGGCCAGAAACGGGGCTCGGACGCGTCGAGCGCGCGCCGGACGGGAACTATGCCGCGCGCGAGCTCGACCTCGGCGTCGTCGTCAAGGCCTCGCAGGCGATCTCGGGCGAGATCCTGTTCCCGCGGCTCCTCCAGAAGCTGATGCACGTCATCCTCGAGAGCACGGGCGCGAGGAAGGGGTGCGTGATCCTGCGGGAAAACGAGCGGCTCGTGATCCGGGCCGAGGGCCATGTCGATCGGGCAGACATCCGCGTGCTCCCGCCTTCGGCCCTGGAGTCGCGCCGGGATCTGGCCAGCAGCGTGGTGAAATACGTGGCGAGGACGGCGGAGAGCGTCGTGCTCCACGAGGGGGCGAAGAACAGCCCCTTCGCGGACGACCCCTATCTCGAAAAAGCAGAGCTCCGATCGCTCCTGGCGGCGCCCATTCTCCGGCAGGGGCGGCTCGTCGGCGTCGTGTACCTGGAAAACGAGCTCGCGGCCGGCGTGTTCACGCCGGATCGAATGGAGATGCTCCGGCTCCTGTCGGCGCAGGTCGCCATTTCCATCGAGAATGCGCTGCTCTATTCGAGCCTCGAAGAGAACGTGCGCGCGAGGACGCTGGAGATCGAGCAAGCCAACGCGCGGATCCTGGCGCTCAGCGCCGAGCAGCAGCGCCAGCAGGAGCTCGAGCTCTCCCAGAAGCAGGCGCTCATCGCGCAGCAAAAAGAGCTCATCCGGGTCCTGTCCACGCCGATCCTCGAGGTGTGGGACGGGGTCCTCACCATTCCGATCGTGGGCGTCATCGACGAGGAGCGCTCCTCCATCATCACGCAAAACCTCCTCGCGCGTATCGTCGAGACGCAAACGAAGTTCGCGATCATCGATCTCACGGGCGTCGTCGACATGGATCCAGGGACGGCCGAGCACATCGTGCGCATCATCGGCGCCGTGCGGCTCCTCGGGGCGAAGAGCGTCATCACGGGCATCCAGCCCGCCGTGGCCCGCGCCATGATCTCCCTCGGGGTCGATCTGAGCCGCATCCAGACGCGCGCCAATCTCCGCGACGGCCTGCGGACTTGCCTGAAGCTCGGCCGGTAGGTGCCGAGGAGGAGCTCGCGGTGCAGCTAGGGCTTCTGCGTCACCGCCTGGAGCGCTTGCAGCGACGAGAGCAGCGGCTCCGACGCCGGAGCCTCCCATTTCGTGTCCAGGATACCGTAGGTCTCCTCCGCGCCGAAGACCCGGCCGGTGCCGCGCGCCTGCGTCCCGTTCAGCGCCCAGTACACCCAGTCGATGTCCGCCTCACTCAGATACGTTCGGAACGCCGAGAACCAGAACCCTTGCCCCGTCGCGTCGCTCACGCATGTGGCCCCGCTGTGGCAGGTGCCGAACTCGCCGACGAGCACGGGCGCGGTGAAGGGCTGCCCCTGCGTGAGGATATACCCCCACTTGTTGCCGAGGTCCGTCTTGAGCTGCTGATAATCGCTGAGCCCCGTGTGAAACCACGCATAGTCGTGCGCCGAGTAGACGACCCGACCCGGGACGTCGAGCGTGACGGGCAACGTATAAGGCCCCCCGACGTCGGACGCATAATTGATGCCCTCCACGACGATGAGCAGGTTCGGGTTCTGCTTCAGCACGGTGTTTCCCCCGCGGGTGGCCGCCCCGTGCCAGTCGGTGGCGGGATCGCCCCCGCCCCACACGGGCGTCACGCAGCCGCAGCTCCCGCAGGGGCACTGCGTGCAGGCCTGGCAGCCGGCTTCGAGCACCGGCCTCGGCTCGTTCCGAAGATCCGCCGCCACGACCGCCGGCTGCGCCGCGTAGCGCTTCGCGAGGGTCTCCCAGTGCTTCAGCCACGAGGCCTCCGGGTATTTCGACGTGTACCAGAGACCATTCCGATCGGTATCGCTGCAACACCAGTCGGCCTCGCTCACGTGGTTGTCGAGGATGACCACGAGCCCTTCATACGCGAGCGCGTCGATCACGGCGTCGAACACCTCGAGCGCGGTCTTGCCCTCGAGCTTCGGGTTGGCGCTGACGACCCCGTCGGCGACGACCGGGTTCAGATCGACCATTTCGTTCGACCACGGGAGCCGGACGGCATTGAAGCCGAGAGCGCGGATGCGCGCGGCGATGGCGCCGACATCTGCGATCTCGAGGCCGGCGGGGACGTAGTCCATCTCCTCGGCGCCGTACCAGTTCACCGCGGCGAACTTGAATCGTTCCCCGGAGGCGTCGAGGATCCAGCGCCCCTCGGTGTGAAGCGGCAGCTTCGGTAGCGCGTGGCCCGGGGATCCGCCGCCGCCGCCGCTGCCGCCGCCCCCAGGACCGCCGCCGCCGGCCCCGCCTGCTCCGCCTGCGCTATCCGAGCCCCCGCTCGACGGATCTTGACCCGCCTGGCCGGCCGCGCACCCCGCGGCTGTGGCGAGAAGGAGACCTCCGAGAACAGCACACAACCCTTTGGATGACATTCGATGCTCCCTTGAACGATGCGGCTCCGCGCATTCCCAGCCTGCTCGGTGGCGGCCGCGTCGACCCTTTCGGAGGACACGGCCGCCCTTCTCGCTACCCGCCTGCTGCGGGCGCGGCCGCCTCACTTGGCCGCGAGGGTCTCGCAGGCTTTGAGGTGCTTCTCCGCGACCTCGGTCGAGGGAACCCCATCCATGCCGGTCGTCTTGCAGACGTACTTCTTGCCGCCGATCTCCTTCAGCACGAAGCCGATGTACCCCGTCTTGCCCGCGTTCTCGAACTGAACGACGGCCATGTTCGGGCCCTCCTTCGCCCATTTCTTGAAGGGAAAGAGCGCGGTGTCGCCCTCGAAGCCCTTCTTCAGGGCCGCGAAATCGTCCTTGGCTTCGCTGACGTTGAGCGAGGCCCCGTCGCCGATGTCGACGGTGGCGCTCTTGTGCTGATCGTCGAGGCTCATGTCCATGGCGCCCATGCCGCCCGGCCGAACCTTGATCTTGAGGGGCATCGGGGTGAGCTCCACGTCCACGAGCTCGCCCTTGGCTTCACCCTTCGGCGCCTCGGCCGCGCCCTTCGCCGCCGGCGCGCCCGAGCCGGCCGGCTTGGCGGCGGCCTCCTCGCCCTTGTTCGAATTGCAGCCGGCCACCGCCAGCAGCGCCATGACAACCACGAGCTTGCGCATCCCTGTTCTCCTCACGGTGTCGCCGGGACCGTCGGGTCGCCGGCGCTCGCCCTAGAGACGGGGAGGGAGGGGCGCGTTTGCGTTTTTTTTTGTTTGGTGCGACGGACCCCAAGCGCGAGCGCCTCAGGGGCTCGTCGAGCTCGTTCGTCACGCAGGCGAGAGCACGAGCCCCGTGCGCTTCATCGGGGCTTGGAGATTTCGTCGGCAAACGGGCAACGATTGCATACACTCGATCCTCGAGGAGGTCGTGGCCGATACGCTCGCGGAGACTCGCCCCCTCGAGAATGGGGTGGTCGATGCGCAAGGGCTGCGCTTCACGGTGAACTGGGCGCACTACAACTTCACCTGTGAACACAACTTCACCGTCGTGGGACCGACGTTTCTCTCCGGCCTGAGCCATTGCGCCGGCAACGAGCAGATGATTACCGCCGACCGCACCTGTCCCTGACGACCTGAACCCATGGCCGCCTGAAGCCCCGGTGTCGGGTCAGCCGAGCGCCGGGTAGTCCGTGTAGCCCTTTTCCTCGCCTGTGAAGAAGGTGGCGACGTCCGGCGGGTTGAGCGGGGCCTCGCGCCGGAAGCGCTCCGGGAGGTCCGGATTGGCGAGGAACGGCACGCCGTAGGCGACGAGATCGGCCTCGTCCCGGGAAAGGGCCTCCTCTCCAGCGCGCGCGTCGTAGCCGCCGTTGACGATGAAGGCGCCCTGGAAGGCCTTGCGCAGCAGCGGGCTGATGCGCTGCTCCGCGCTCGGCACCCCCTTGCCTGATACGGCCTCGGTCACATGCAGGTAGCCGAGTCCCAACCGGCCGAGCTCTTGGGCGATGTACGTGAACGTCTCGACCGGGGTGGAGTCCGTCATGCCCGCGTAGGGGAACGGTTGCGGCGAGAGCCGGTAGCCCACCCGCTCCGCGCCCCAGACGCCCACCGCCGCACGGGCCACCTCCAGCGGCAAGCGCGCCCGGTTCTCGATGCTGCCGCCATAGGCGTCCGTGCGCTGGTTCGAGCCATCCCGCAGGAACTGGTCGAGCAGGTAGCCGTTGCTGCCGTGCAGCTCGACGCCGTCGAAGCCCGCCTCCCGGGCGTTCTCCGCCCCGCGCCGGAACTGCTCGACGATGCCGGGAATCTCCTCGGTCTCGAGCGCGCGCGGCGTCACGATGCGCGTCTTGCCCTTCCACGTGAAGACCTCTCCTTCGTAGCCGATCGCCGAGGGCGCGACAGGCAACTGGCCGTCATGGAAGTCCGGGTGCGAGACGCGCCCGACATGCCAGAGCTGGGCGAAAATGACCCCACCCAAGGCATGGACGGCGTCCGTCACCTTCCTCCAGCCCGCCACCTGCTCGGGCGAGTGGATGCCGGGGGTGCGGATGTACCCAACGCCCTGGGCGCTGACCTGGGTGGCCTCGGTGATGAGGAGCCCCGCCGAGGCGCGCTGCTCGTAGTACGTCGGCGAAAGGGGGCTCGGCACGTTGCCATCCACGAGCGCCCGACTGCGCGTCATCGGCGCCATCACCATCCGGTTCTTCAGCTCGAGGCGGCCCAGGCGGAAGGGGGACAGGAGCTTCGAAGCGTTTGCCATGGTTCTTCCTTCGTTGAGGTCTGCTGGACAGAAAATGCGCAGGCCCCTATGGACGTGCCATGGCATCCAGTCCAAAAAAATTGACCGATCGTCCAGAGCCGGTGGACGAGAAGGGAACCGACGTCCTCGCGGATGTGATGGACGCGATGCGCCTGACGACGCTCATGCATGGCCGCTTCGAGCTGGGCGCTCCCTGGGGAATCCAGTTCCCGGCGTGCCCCGGCGCGCACATCGTCATCGTGGCGCGTGGGAGCGCTCGCCTCGAGGTCGAGGGCGTCGAGGGAGCCATCGTCCTGTGTGCAGGCGATCTGGCGCTGTTTCCGCACGGCGGAGGGCACACGCTGCGCGATGCGGAAGGCAGCCCGCTCCACATGCTCGGACACGGGGAATGTCAGCGGGCCCGCGGGGTAGGGCCGATCCGGGTCGGCGGGGAGGGAGCCCGCACCACCCTGGTCGCGGGGACCTTCCGGCTCGGCGCCGCGCCTCGCACGCCGTTGTTCGAGGGGCTTCCGCGCGTCATCCACGTCACCGCGGACGATCCCGCGACGTCCCCCTCGCTTTCGCCCCTCGTGCAACTGCTCATCGCGGAGAGTGTCTCGTCGAGCCCCGGCGCGACCGTCATCATGAGCCGACTCGCGGACATCCTGTTCGTGCAGGCCCTCCGCGCGCACATCGCGACGAGCCAGTGCCACGAGCACGGGCTGTGTGCGCTCGCGGACGCGCACATCCGCAAGGCCCTCTCCCTCATCCACGAGAGACCCGCCGAGCCCTGGACCGTCGAGCGTCTCGCGACGGCCGTTGCCCTCTCGAGGTCGAGCTTCGCCGCGCGCTTCAGCTCGCTCGTCGGTGAGCCCCCGCTCGAGTACCTCGCGCGGTGGCGGATGACGAAGGCCGCCCAGGTCCTTCGGGAGAGCGAGCTAGCGCTGATCGAAGTCGCGGAGAGCATCGGTTACCAGAGCGAGGCGTCGTTTCATCGGGCCTTCAAGCGCTGGGGCGGGGTGGCCCCCGGCGCATACCGGCGAGAACACCGCCGGGGTGAACGGCCTGGGGCCTGATCTCCCCGATGCGCCTCCGAGGCGCTTGCGGAAAATCGTTCTCTCCCCGTGAGCCGTTTTCGAGCGTCGATCCACTTGCTGCTCGATGAGGCGCCCTTCTCTCTTCGTTCCCGCTGCTCTCGTGATGCTCGCCTGTGCCTGCGGAGGTGGAGGCCAAGACAACCCAGGATCCTCGGATGGGGCCGGGGGGAGCGGCGGCGCGGCGGCGACGACGACGAGCGCGGGCCCCGGCGGCGGAGGCGGAGGCGGAGGCCTCGGCACGCACCCCACGGAGCCGAGCACGCCGACGCGGGGTGGGACGATGACGTTCACCAACGTCGGCGCGCCCGGGTGGTGGCCGCGTCGCATCGATCGCGAGGCGGGCGATCCGGCGTGCACCTACAAGGACGGCACGGATACCTGGGGCGGGCATTGCTGCATGAAAGAGCAGCACACGATGAGCACCACGCTCGCGCCCTTCGACGAGGAGATGACCTTGATCATGAAGGCCATCCGCCTCAAGCAGCTCGCCGTTTACCAGCCGGGCGAAGACCCGTCGTCGTGGTCGATGGTCTCGTCGTGGGACGCGCAGAGCGGCCACGGATCCAATCTCGTCGTCACCGAAGGGCAGATGACGTCCGCCGATTTCACGGGCGACCTCACGAAAAAGGATTGCGTCAACTACTTCATGCAAGAGACGCCGTTCGCGTGTGGAGACGGGAAGGATTATTATTGCCCGAACGATCCGGGCATCAACCACCTCGGCTGGAAGGGCTCGAAGCTCATCGTCTTCCTCGCGTCGATGACGTTCGACGACGCGGGCGTGGAGAAGTGCGACGGCGGCGGGCAAGGTCACCCGGGTCCGTGGGTCGCGTTCGTCGCGTCCGAGCTGATTCGCGACGGCGGCCGCAAGTGGAACGGGCTCTGCAATTGCTACTCGAAGACGGGCACGGTCGGCGACGGCTGCGGCGAGATCAACGTCTTCGAGGTGGTGATGGACAACAATCAATACTCCAACCGCGAATTCATGAGCACCGGCGTCCGCTCGTTCCAGGCCGGCCACGTCGGCGGCAATGTCTGCGGGGAGGGCTGTGATCGCGACGCCTTCGCCGACGACGTCGAGGTCGTCGACGCATGCGCGAAGAAGGCTTATACGAACGGCCCCGAGATCGCGGTCGGCGGCGATTCGGACGGCTGCCCCGTGTGGCGCCGGCCCATCGGCGATCGCTACTTCATGATCCTGCTCGACGAGAAGCAGCGACAAATCCAGGTCGCGGTGATCCACCCCGACAAGGTCCCTGCCGCGGCCGCGGAGATGCTCCCGTCGCTGCCCGGCGGCCTCTCCCGCACGACGATCGACGCGCTGCTCTCGATGCGCCTGCCCGAGTGATCGAACCCATGCTCAACGACACACGAATGCGATGGCTTTGGGGCGCGGCGATGGCGGCGCTCGTCTCCGTCTCGTGCGGCTCGAGCGAGCCGCCTTCGAACCCGGGCGGCGGCGGCGGTGGCGGCGGTGGCGGCGGCGGCGGCGGGCCGCCGATCAACCCTTCCACCGGCTGCAAGCGCGGCGTCGCTTACGGTTACCACACAAAGGCGGACATGCAGGTGCTCTCACCCGCGGTGTCGTGGTGGTACAACTGGGCGCACGTGCCGGACGAGGGCGTGAAACCGGACGCCTACAAGACGCTCGGCGTCGAGTACGTGCCGATGGTATGGGGCGGCGGCGGCCTCGACAGCACGCGCGCCGCGCAGATCGCCGGCGAAATCCCCGACGGGACGAGCTTCTTGCTCGGCTTCAACGAGCCGAATTTCGGCGAGCAGGCCAATATGTCGGCAGCCCAGGCCGCGGCGCTCTGGCCTCACGTGGAGGCGGTCGCCGACGCGCGTGGCCTCGCGCTGGTATCGCCCGCCGTGAACTTCTGCGGCGGTTCATGCCAGGAGACGGACCCGTTCAAATACCTCGACGACTTCTTCGCCGCCTGCGAGGGGTGCCGCGTCGATTACATCGGCATCCACATCTACACGGCCTGCCAGGGCGACGGGACGAACAAGGCCCGCTGGCTCATCAACCACATCGAAACCTACAAGATGCGGTTCGACAAGCCCCTCTGGCTGACCGAGTTCGCCTGCGACAACGCAGGCTCGCTTGCCGAGCAAAAAGACTTCATGGTCGACGCGCTCGACTACCTGGAGAACGAGCCGCGCATCGCGCGGTATGCGTGGTTCTCCGGTCGCGCCGACAACGTGGCGAACGCGAGCCTGCTGGGGGACGACGGCGTGCTTTCGGAACTCGGCCAAGCGTACGTGGCCGCGCCGCAGAAGCCCTGCGAGTGACAGAACCGCTTGATTGGACTGGAGGGTGCTCTCGATGAAAAGCGCAATCACGATCGGAATGGGCCTTCTCGCCAGCGTCCTCGCCGGCTGCGGGGGCGAGGGCGCGGGCTCGGACGGCGACACCGGAAAGCCCTGGGTCGACAACGGTCCTGACAACCGCCCCGAGGACGCCTGCCTCGCGGAAGGTATCGACAACTCCACTCCCTTCTCCAAGACGTACCGGGTCAAGCACATCGGGGACACGAGCTTCCAAGGGACGCCGTACGAGATCGTCGCCTCGATGCCGTGGACCTACACGCTTCAAGCGGTCCAATGCGAGAAGGCATTCCCGATGGTGGAGACCGAGACCCACTACATCGTGGATAGCAACTTCGAGCTCCCGTACATCAAGGGAGTCATGGTCGATGTCGCCTGGACGCCCGGCGAGAAGAACAAGGGCTGGTCGATTGGATCGAACGACGATCCCGGAGAGCTCGTCCAGAAGAACGGAGGGATGCGTCCCTTCATTTATCACGTGAACGGCGGCTACGAGTACGGATACTTCACGTACAACAAGGACCCGCTCCCCGACGATCCGATCAACTATACGGGCTTCCGGCCCACGTGGGTCGTGCACCCCGACGGCGACAGCTACAAGATGTTTTTCCTCAACCCGGCGGCGCCCGACTCGCAGGGGTTCGAGTGGCCTCGGCACGGCGCTAACTGGGAGCTCAACTTCGGGCTCTACGTCGATCCCACGGGCCACGTCTACGTGCCCAAGCCGGAGAAGGCCAAGCTCGCCACCCACGACGAAGGCTGGGACGATTACCACGGCTGCGTGACGATCAACAAAGCCAACGCGCCCATTCCGACGACACGGACCCAGTTCCCCGGCAACGAGTCGTATTACGCGTCCGAGACCTTCCTGCCCGGCTACGCCGCGCCCGGCGCTCCCGGACACAAGTACTGGGGTCAGAAGGGCCGGCCCATGGAGGAGGTCGCCATCTGGGAGGACGACGGCGCTCCCGGCCTCAACTCGCCCGGCAACTACCACAAGCCTTATTCGGGCGGGTGCGACAAGGCCGGCTACAACTTCGCCCACGCCGAGGGCTTCACGTGGCCCGAGCTGCGCGCGGCGCGGACGCAGATGGGCGACATCCCGACGAGGGATCAGCTCTACAAGATCACGCTTTACCGGTACCTTGGCAAGGACAAGACGACCGAGCTGCTCGGCACGCTCTCGTACGAGCAGCAGGAAAATGGCGAATGGATTCCCACTGGATCGGGCCCCGAGTGCCATTCGCTCAATGACAAGAACGGCCGGTGGATCATCAACGGCCCCGTCTTCCAGGACCGCGGGGATCACGTCTTCGCGATCCTCGAGGACCTTTGAGCCAGGGTTTTCCCATGAGGTTCTCTTTGCGTCGAGTCCTCGGGCTGGCTCTCCTCGTCGTCGCGGGCGTGATCACGGTCGGGGCGTGTGGCTCGAGCGAGGGCGGCGGCGGCGGCTCCGGCCAGGCGGGAGGCGGCCCGCCGGTCGGCGATCCGGACACCGGGAACTGGCTCGATCTCGGCAACACGCACGCGCCGCCGCACGAGCCGGCGGTCCCGACGAACACGGGCGTCGTCACCCGCGGCGGGACGTTGACGTTCACCAACATCGGGGCGGAGGGCTATTGGGGGCGTCGCATCGAAGCCGAACCCGGCGACCCCCGCTGCGACGTGCAATCGGAGACCCTCGATTTCGGCTGGGGCAGCGAGTTCTGCTGCCGGACCAAACACGAGGTCACGTCGAACCTCCTGACCCCGTTCAACGAGCAGCTCACGATGGTGCTCGACGGGCCGCTCCGCGTGAAGCAGTTTGCCGTCTATCAGCCGCTCGGCGATCGAGGAGGCCCGTGGGCGATCCGTTCGTTCTGGGACCGGCGGACGCCGGACACGCCGTACAATTTCCACTTCTCCGGGCCGAACGACGCGTCGATCTTCGACGGAGACCTGGGCAATAGCTGCACGTTTTTTGCGATGCAGCAGCGCAAGTTCCCGTGTGGGCCCGGCAGCGATCCGTACTGTCCGGGGTCGGCTCTCGATTACGATGGATGGCCCGGCTCGAAGCTCGTCGTCCTCTTGGCGTCGATGCCCTACGCCGACGATCCTTCGCTGAAGCCGCTCAGCTGCATCGCGGCGGACCAGGACGAGCGAGAGCAAGATTCGCCCTGGATCGGTATCTCCCCCTCCGAGCTGAATCGCGACGGCTGGTCCGGATACCACCCGTGCCATTGCTTCAACAACACGAATAGCGGCCAGCTCGGCGACGGGTGCGGCCAGATCAACGTGTTCGAGGTCATCGCCGAGGCGTCCGGGCCTCAGTGGGGCAACCGCGACGTCATCAGCACGGGCATTCGCTCGTACCAGGTCGGCTCGCTCGGTGGCGTGACGTGCGGCATTCAGTCATGCGGGATCGAACAGTTCCCTGCCGACGCCGATCTCCTGGACGTGAACAGCCTGACCGCGATGAATGCAGGCGCGGTCATCGACGCGGATCACCCCGCGACGAAGGAAGGCCCGGCGTGGCGGCGCGCCCAGGATGATCGCTACTACCTGTTCCTGCTCGACGAGCTCTCGCGCACGGTGCAGGTGGCCGTGATTCATCCGGGCAAGATCCCCGAAGCCGCGCAGGCGATCGTCCCCGCGCTCCCCAACACGGTTCTGCGAACCGCGATCGACGGATTCGCGAGCCTCCGCCTCCCCCAGTAAGAGATGTAACCCCCCACGCACGGCCAGTGAGCGCGGAAAAATCGCGCGCCGGGTGAGCCGTTTCATGCGGTCGATCTACTTTGCTCGTGGACCCACCATGGCCGAGCCCGTCATGAGACTGGACCCGCGGCGGAGCGACGCGGCGCTCGTCACGGCCGCGCTCGAAGGGGACGAGCCGGCGAAAGAGGCGCTGTTTCGCCGGTACGTGGGGATGGTGAGCGGGCTCTCGTTCCGGCTGCTCGGGCGCGACGAGGAGCTCGAGGACATCGTGCAGGAGAGCTTCGCCCAGGCCTTCGGCGCGCTCCACAAGCTCGAGCGGCCCCAGGCGTTTGCGGCGTGGCTCTCGTCGATCGTGACCCGCGTCACGATCGCGACCATCCGGCGCCGGCGACTTCTCTCGCGCCTGGGGCTCCTGCGCGGCGAGCCAGTGCATCTCGAGACGCTCATCGCGTCGACGGCGCCGCCGGACGTTGCCGCCGAGCTCACGGCGGTCTACGGCCTCATCGCCAAGCTGCCCGTGAGGGAACGCGTCGTGTTGATCCTGCGCCGGGTCGAGGAGCTTTCGCTGGAGGAGATCGTCACGCAGACCGGGTGGTCGCTCGCCACCGTCAAGCGCGCGCTGGTCCGCGCGGAGGGCCTGCTCGATGTTTCGCGTTCGCGCGGGGAGGAGGGGGAGGGGCGATGAGATCGGTGTCGCGTCGCCGCATCGCGGACTTCGTGAGCCCGGCGCTGAGTGAGGCGCGCGTCGCGCGGATGTGGTCGGCCATCGCGGACGCCGAGCGAGCGCGGCTCCGAGGATCGGAGAGCCCGCGTTCGGCGGTGCGCGGCGTGATGCGCTGGCGGGCCGCCCCGATCCTGGCCGCTGCGCTCGTGGCCGCGGCGCTCGTGGCCGCGGTGTTCTTCGGTGTGCGGCTCCGAGCGCCGTCGAGCCCCACGATGGCGGGGCTCGTGATCGACACGGGGGCGGCGGTCCAGGAGGTGTCGCTGCCCGACGGGAGCATCTTGAGCCTGGCCGCGGCGACGCGCCTGCGCGTGCTCTCCGCGACGGCCCACGAGGTCCGCCTGCGCCTCGAGCGCGGCAGCGTGATCTGCGACGTCGTGCACCGCGAGGAGCGCCGCTTCGTCGTCGCCGCGGGAGACGTCGAGGTGGAGGATCGAGGCACGCGTTTCGCGGTCGACGTGCGCCCGGAAGCGGATCGAGAGGTGGTCGAGGTGCGCGTCGAGCGCGGCGCGGTCGAGGTGCGCGACGCGGCGCAATCGGTCCTCGCGACGCTCAAGCCGGGGCAGGACTGGAAGAGCGGCGG
The DNA here is from genome assembly GCF_029946515.1 of Polyangium sp. 6x1. Lineage (GTDB taxonomy): Bacteria > Myxococcota_A > Polyangia > Polyangiales > Polyangiaceae > Polyangium. The sequence continues at coordinate 180,470 of NZ_JARZHH010000001.1, read as the reverse complement.
CCCGGAGCCGCTCACGATGGAGCCGCCGCTCGCTCCGCTGGGCAGCGGCGAGCCGGCGGCGCCGAGCACGTCGGCCTTGGCGCCGAGCGCGCCGGTGAGCGCGCCTTTGCCTTCGGTGTCCGCTCGATCGCCGCGCGCGCTCTCGCCCGAGGCGCTGTTCGATCGCGCGACCGCCGCGCGGCTCGCCGGGCGCCACGCGGACGCGGCCGCCGACTTCGAGCGGTTCTACCGGCGCTTCCCCGACGATCCGCGCGCCGGGCTCGCCGCGTACGAGCTCGGGCGAATCCGCCTCGGATCGCTGCGCGATCCCGAGGGCGCGGCCGCGGCGTTCGAGGCCGTCCTCGAGCGCCCGAGTGATCCGTTTCGCGAGGACGCGGAGGCGGCCCGCGTCGAGGCGTTGGCGAACCTCGGCGACCGGGAGGCCTGCGCGCGCGCGAGCGACGCGTTCCGTGCGCGCTACCCGCGGAGCCCACATGTCGGGCGCGTGGCGAGGCTCTGCGGAGGCCCATGAGGACAGGGCTTCGTCAACGTATCGCCGGCGCTCTGCTGCTCGCGTTCGGCGCGCTCTCGGCCCGCGCCGAGGCCGCGCCCCCGCAGGCTGGGGGCGGTCGACCGGTGGTCGAGCTTTTGCTGGAGGTCGAGCCTCCGGATCGCATCATCGGCACGGCCCTGGAGCGGCATCTCCGCGCCGAGCTCGGCGCGCGCGACATCGACGTCGTCGTCGTACCGAGCGCGGCGCCGGCTGCCCCGGCGTCCGGTCCGCGCCCCATCGCTCGGGTCACCCTTCACATCGAGCACCAGGAGAGCGGCGCTTTCCTCGCGACCATCCGGGTCGGCGATCTGATCATGGACAAGCGCGTCGAGCGCACCATCGATCTGGGACGAATCCCCGCGAACGGCCGGCCTCTCGCCGTCGCGGCGTCGACCGACGAGCTGCTCCGCGCGAGCTGGATGGAGCTGACGATCCCCGATGCGCCGGCGCCGGTCCTCACGCCGCCGCCGCCCGTCCTGCGCGCGATCGCGGCCCCGGCGCCGCCCATGCGCGCGCGGCCGCCGCTCGTCGAGATCGGCGTCGTCGGGACCGCGGTCGACTTCTTCGGCCACCGCGTGGGGTTCGGAGGCGCGACGTGGGTCGGCGCCTGGTGTCTGTCGCGCCTCCTCGTGCAGCTTCGTTTCGCGGCCGATTTCGGCCTCCCGCGCGCGTCCTTGCACGGCTCGGCGCGCGCGGACACCCTCGGCCCGGGCTTCGGGCTGGCCTTCGCGTTCCTGCCTCCCGACGCGCGGTTCGGCGTGCGGCTCGAGGCGAACGCGGACGCGGCGCGCGTCCACCTCATCGGATCGGCCTCGGGCTCCGCGACGGCGAGCGACGGAGCGCGCTGGACCGGTCTCGCCGGCGCGACCGTCCGCGGCTGGGCGCGGACCGGCCCGATCGCCTGGACCCTCGGCGTCGGCGCGGTCGCCGCGCTGCACACGGTCGCGGCGACCGACGACGGCGCTGCGGTGACCGCGATCCAGGGCGTCGGGGGCAAGATCGACGCGGGGATCTCCTTCACCCTTCGCTGACGAGCCGTTTCCGGCGCTCGATCCACTTCTCCCTCGATGCAACACCCTCCGCGTCTCCTCGCTTGCGTATCCATCGGCCTCGCAGCAGCCCTCACCGCCTGCGGCTCGAGCAGCGTCGAGGTGCTGCACACGGGCACGGGGGGCTCTGGCGCGGAGGACGCCGCTTCGTCGTCGGGCGCTGGCGGCGCTGCCCCGACCGCGTGCAAGCGCGGCATCGCGTACGGCTACCACTCCCCGGCCGACCTCACCGCGCTCTCGAAGGGGATTGGCTGGTGGTACAACTGGGCGGCGAAACCGGACAATGCCGAGGTTGCCGCCGCCTACGCCGGGCTCGGCGTGGAGTACGTGCCCATGGCGTGGGGGGAAGCATCCCTCTCGGGGCTTTCTGCGGAGGTCCCGCCTGACGCGCGTCATCTCCTCGGCTTCAACGAGCCCAATTTCGGCTCGCAGGCGAACCTCACGCCGACGCAGGCGGCCGCGCTCTGGCCTCAGATCGAGGACTTCGCGAAGCAGCACGACCTCGCGATCGTGTCGCCCGCCGTCAACTTCTGCGGGGGCACTTGCAACGTGGCGGACCCGTTCGAGTGGCTCGACCAGTTCTTCGCCGCGTGCCCGGCCTGCAAAGTCGACGCGATCGCCATGCACTGGTACGCGTGCGACGGGAGCGCGCTCACCTGGTACCTCCAGCAATTCGAGAGCAAGTACACGCAAAAGCTCTGGCTGACGGAGTTCTCGTGCCTCGACGGGAGCGACACCTCCGAGCCCGTGCAGCAAGCGTACATGAAGGCCGCGCTCGCGATCCTCGAGGCCGATCCCAGGGTCGAACGTTATGCCTGGTTCACCGGGCGAAGCGACTTCACGCCCAGCATCGATCTGCTGGGCGAAAGCGGCGAGCTCACCCCGCTCGGCCAGACGTACGTGGATTACCCTGCGAGCTGCAAGCCCTGATCGAGGGAGCCGTTTCGATTCTTCGCCAAGTTCGAAGAAGAGAGCGCGCGGCTCACGAAGGAACGCGCCCGGACCTTGCGGGCTCCAGTTTGTCGAGCGCCTCGAGCTCGACGAGGGCCGCGTCGTCGAGCTCCTTCGTCGAGAAAGGCGACTCGCGCGCCGCGGTGAAGAGCGAGCGCGCCTCCTCGATCGCCCCGAGGCGCGCGGCGATTTTTGCGTGCGCGATCGTCGCCTTCACGGCCAAGAGGGTCTCTGCGTTTTTCCGGTGCACCGCCTCGTACGCGTCCGTCGCGTCGCGCGGAAAACCCGCGCCATCGAGCGTCTGTCCCATCTGCATGAGCGTCGCGGCTGGCAGCTCGTGGAGCCGCTTCTCGGTGCGCACCTCGCGGAAGAGCGTGATCGCCCCATCGGTCTGGCCCGCGCGGACGTAGAGCTGCATGAGCCGAGCGTAGGCCGCCATCTCGCGTGCTCTCTGGCCGAGCATTTTCGTCGCCCGCAGGATCTCGAATTGCACGTCGATACTCGAAGGCATCTCTGCGTGGAGCTCGTCGAGGCGCGCGAGCGCCTCGGCGGCGCGACCTTGCGTGATGAGGTCCGAGGCCTCGACGATGCGTGGATCCTGCACCGTCGTCACGCTCTGTTCGACGGCGTCGTCGAGCTTCTTCTCGACGCCGCTCAACCGGAGGGCCCCTGCGACGACGACGCCGAACACGAAGCCTCCCACGTGCGCCGCGTAGGCGACGCCGTCGCGCGGCGCGAGCATCAAGTAGGCGATCTGCGAGGCGAGCCAGAGCGGGAGCATGACGTACGCCGGCGCCGTGAAGAAGATGGGGCGCAGGCGGATGAAGGTGACGAAATGGATGCGCGTCCTTGCGAATGCGACGAGGAACGCGCCCAAGGCGCCGGCGATGGCGCCCGAAGCGCCGATGAGGGGGACGTTCGGCGAGCCTCCCAAGAATTTGTGCGCGAGCGCGGCGACGACGCCGGCCGCGACGTAAAACGGGCCGTAGACGGCGCGGCCCCATCGGTCCTCCAGGTTGCAGCCGCAGAGCCAGAGGAACCAGAGGTTGAACAAGAGGTGCAGCCAGCCGCCGTGGAGGAACTGGTGCGTCACGAGCCCGAGCACGTCCCCGCGCGCGGGCACGTAGCCGAAGCGGCGCGTGGGGAATGCGGTGATCGTCTTCTGCACGGAGAGGCCGATCCCATCGAGGTGCTGCTGCTGCTGCGCCAACGTTTCTTCGTCGTCCGGGGCCTTCTCGGGGCGTGGTCTTTCGCCAAACAGCGGGAGCTGCGTGTAGCCGACGATTTCGTCGAGCGGCGGGCGCGTCTTCAAATACGGGTGCGCTGCGTGGTAGGTGAGGGCTTGCGAGACGAGCGCGCTGAGCTCACGCGTCTGCGAGCGCTCCGTGGCGGCCACGACGGAGTGGATCACGAAGCAGAGCGCGAGGATGACGAGGGTGACGACGGGCCACCTCCGCGCCTCCATGTTTTCGTGGGTAATGGGGAGTATCATCGTTCAGGTCGTGTGCATCGTGATCGGAGGGGTGCCTGCAAGCACTCCGACGTCGGTCATGGTCGGGAGTCTATGCCAGCCCCACCGGTGGCGCCCGTTGTTTGAGTTCGGCGCGGATACCGTCGGATCGCCACGGCCCCTCCGGGGGCGGTGCTCGACGGGACTCTGGTTGCGAGGTTCGGCTGGGGGAGAGGTCAGAACGGCGCCTTGTACAGGATCCCCCACGGCACCATCTCCAGCGTCAGCTCCTGCAGGAGCAGGTGGTGCGTGTACTTTTCGTCGACGATCGCGAAGCACTCGTTTGCGAGCTCGTGCAGGCCGAGCGAGTAGCCGAGCTGCTCGGTTGCTCCGAACGCGCTCATCGCGCTCAGGCTCGACAGAAAGAGCTGATGCAGGTCCCGCCACGGCGCCTTCGCCCCGCCGGCCAGCCCGAACACGTCTGCCCAGCCTTGACGCACCTTCGCCGTCAACGCCCCGAGCGCCGGACGCAGGCGGGAAGGATCTCGTCCGATGATTCGATACAGCCCCTCGGCTCGATCCTCGTGCGCCTGCGCCTTCTCCGCGACCTCGCCCAGGTACGCGTGGAAATGGGGCTCCTCGATCTTTGCGCGCACGTCCTCGGCGAGCTCGCGGAAGGACGCCTGGATCATCAAAACGTTGTCGAGCCACTTTTCCGTGCTGTCGAGGTAGGCGTCCCAGCTCGCACCGTCGAGCTCGACCAGGATCGGCTCCTTGATGTTCGCAATCGATGCCTTGGGGGTCATGTGTTCCTTCCGGCCGCGTCCCAGGTGATCCGCCAGAGGACGCCGGTGTGGGCGTACGCGACGACCTTGTTCCGATCGACCACATTGATGCCGAAATCGAGCACGTAAAGGCTCTTGCCATCGGGGCTGAACTTGCAGTCGACCGGGCGCTCGATGCCGCCGCTGCCATGCGCGGAGGCCGGGCCCGGGTGCCGGTTGCGCAGGAAGAGCTCGTCGGTTTTCCCGGTCGAGACATCGATCTGCGCGACGGCGAACCCGTTCGAGAGCTGCTCGGGCCGCGGAGAGTTGAGCGGCGCATACGTGCCGAAGAAGCACAGGAACAGCTTGCCCCGCCGGCCTGGACCGAACGCGTCTGTGCGGCAGAAATCCAGTTTGCCGAGCCCCGTGTGCGGCTCGCCGAGCCACGTCGCAGGGCCGGACCATTTCGGCGGGTTTTCCAGCAGCGGCTGCGCCGGCGTGCCGCGCGTGGGCAGATGCGACTCGTGCCAGACCGGCAGGCCGTCGCCGGCGATGTCCGGAAAGCCGAACCATTCCGGCTCCGTCACGGACCCGTGCGGCGTGCGGGCATTCTTCACGCGCCAGACGCGATCCGGATCCTGTGCGATCGCGCGCTCGCCTTTCTCTTCGTAATCGTTGTCCGAGACGAAGAGGTTTCCCTCCTCGTCGAACGCCATCCCGAAGGGATTGCGGATGCCCCAGGCGATGAGCTCTGGATCTTTCCCGTCGAGCGTCGCGCGCCAGACGCCCGTCGAGCACCAGAGCTCGCCCTTGACGACCTCGCCCTTCTTTGCGGGGACGCCGAAGGGTTTGTACGGGCCCGTCTCGACCAGGAAGGGAAAGGGCTTCGTCGGGTCGCGCATCTGGACGTTGTTGCCGCTGAGCGTGATGTCGCGGCCAGGCACGTCCTTGGCGTGCGGGTGCTTGGCAATGTCCACCGTGAAGCCCGCGGGGCTCACCACACCGTTGAGGGACACCGACCCTTGCCCGAAATACATGAGCCCGTCGTGCGGGCCGATGAGCGGCCCGCCCGGCTCGTGCCAGCCGCCGTTGGGGATCTTGTCGAACAGGATCGTCGGCTTGCGGCTTTGGAGATCGTAAACCTCGATGCGCGTGTGATAGCCGCCCTTGCTCGATACGTAGAGCCGGCCCTTTCGGACCGCGAAGCCACGCGGGCCGGCGAAGTTCATGGTGGCGAAGTGCTCGAGCTTTCCCGATGGATCGAGCCTCAAAATGCGGGGCGGCATTGCGGGGCGCGTCGGCCAGGTGCATCCGCCTTCGCCGATGTAGAGCTCGCCATCCTCGCCGAACTCCATGCATGCTGGAAACGAGAGCCCCGCGACGAGCGCCTCGACGGTGTAGCCGGGCGGGACCACGACATCGGCCGGGTCGATCCGCGGACGAACGGTCGTGGGCAGGGTTTTGAGCGCCTCGGCGGGGACCTTCACTGCGCGCAGCGTCGTCACGATGCTCCTCGGTTGCATCGTAGGATGCGCGCGAGGGCCCTCGCGTTACGGCTGCATGTGCCCGCCCGGCACGTCCGGACGAGGCTGGAGCGCGGCCGCGTGACCGCCCCTTCTGTACAGAACGGCGACATCCCGGTACAGGCACGGTTTCTGCTGAATTCGCGTCATGGAGCTGGACGACGCCATCCGGTGGACGGGCACGATCATCGACGCATTCGGCGTCGCGGTCATCGCGCTCGGTGTCCTCGTCGCCACGGCTCGGATCGCCCGTCAGGTGCTTGGCCGGTGCGCGTCGGACGCAATCTACCGCGACTACAGGCAGACGGTCGGCCGCGCCATTCTGCTCGGCCTGGAGCTACTCGTCGCCGGTGATATCATCCGCACTGTCGCCGTCCGCCCGACATTCACAAGCGTCGGCGTGCTCGTGATCATCGTGCTCGTGCGGACGTTCTTGAGCTGGACGCTCGAGGTCGAGCTCTCCGGGCGCTTTCCGTGGCAGCGCGTGGAACGGACGGTGGAACAGGAGTAATCGGGCCGCTGCTCGTACATCTGCGGGAGGACGAGGAATGGCATGACAAGGAGGCGACCCGCGACCCTCATTTGAACTTCACCGCGGCCGTCTTCGTCTCCCCCGCCTTCACCGTGACGGTCACGGTCTGCTTCCCCTTTTCGGGATGGATGAAGGTCACCGTGTGTGTCCCCGCCGGCACCGACAGGCCGACCTTGGGCGTGCTGCCGAGCGGCCGCCCGTCCAGCACCGCCTTGGATACTGGGATCGAGTTGATGTTCAGCGTCCCCGTCCCCTGCGTTGCCTGGGCGTTCGCCGTGCCGGTCGCGGGCGTCGCGGTGGGCATGGGGCCCGGAGCGCGCGTGGGCTCTGGAGCCTCCGACACCGGGATCGTTCCCACCACCTCCTGTATCGACGGCTCGACGGGCGGCGTAGGTTTCGGAAGCTCCGGCGCGGACCCCTCCAATGGAATCAGAACAGGGCTTTCTTCGCCTCGCACCACGCTTGCGGAAACGACCTTTTCGGCTTTCCCGGGAACAACCACTTTGATGATACGGTTTCCCGGCTCGAGGTCACCGACGACACAGGGCGTCGTCCCGCACCGCTCCAGGCCGTCCACGTAAATGGCGGCCTTGCTGAGGTCGCTGCCGGTGACCTCGATCCGGAGCCCCCCAGCCTTGGGCGTGAGCACGAAGGCAACGACGCCAAGGGCCCCGAAGAGCGCCAGGGCGCCGAGCATGACGCCCACCTTTTTCGAAGCGCTCCGCGTGGCCGGCGGGTTTGTCGCTGAAAGCCCGTGGGTCGTGGCGGCGGATTGAGGGATTGACGTCAGGGAGGGCTGCGATGCAAATGCGCGCGGCGCCTGGGGCGAGAGCGCGAGGTGCTCGGGGCCAACGTGGACGGGGGTGGAGGGCTGCGGGGCACGGGCGTCGGCAGGCGGCGGAGGAGCCTCGATGGGCGGAGGCGGCGGCGCGCGAAGCTCGGAGGGGACAGTTTGCAGAGGCAAGGTCTGCAAAACAGCGGCGCGAGCATTCTGGGGATGCGGGAGGGGCGCCGTCTGCTCGGGCACGCCGTAGAGCCCCGGAGGAAGCACAGCCGTCTGCACGGGCGGCGGCGGCACGGAGCGCGGCCTGGGATGGAGGGGCATCGTCGCGAGCATTGGCTGTTTTTTCGCGAGCCCGAGCAACGCGTGCGGACGAATCTGCTGCGTCTCTCCGTCGTCGTACCCGCTATCGAGCAGCTCGGCGAGCTCCTGCACGGCCTCTACCACGCTCGGCCAGCGCTCGGCGGCGTCTTTCCGTAGGCACCTCCCCAGCCATTCGTCGAAGCCACGCGGCAAGAGGTGCGCTTTGGCGCCCGCACGAGCGACCGCGGACGGCGTCGGCTGAAGGGCCACGCCCATCATGATGTCGGTGAGGCTCCCGCGTCCCTCGCCCGTCCACAGATGCCCGGGCGGTACGCCAAGCAAAAGCTCGTACGCGATGACGCCGAGGGCCCAGACGTCGGTCTGCGGTGTAATGCCGTGCGCGATGGTGACCCCCATCTTCGCGGCCACGGGCCGCATTCCGGCGCCGAGCTGCTCCGGCGCGGCGTATGCAGGGGACCCGACCTGCGTGGCCGTCCCCTGGACGCCCTCCTCCAGGACCTTGGCGATGCCGAAATCGACGACTTTGAGCAGCGGCGTTTTCCCGCGGTCGTACGTGAGAAACAGATTGCCGGGCTTGAGATCCCTGTGAATGACGCCCGCAGCATGGGCTTGTCCGAGCGCATCGGCGAGATGGCCGAAGAGGATCCGCATGAGGCCCGGCGGCACGGGCCCCCGGTGCTTGACGTATTTATCGAGCGTGTCGCCTTCGAGCAGCTCCATGGCGAGGAATGGCACGCCGCGCTGCGGATCGATTCCGGCGTCGAATACGTTGACGATGTGCGGGTTTTCTCCGATGCGCGCGCCGACGCGCGCCTCCTGGAGGAAGAGGTCGCGGATCTCATCGCGGTCGACGAGCTGCGGGAGCACGAGCTTGAGCGCGTATGTTTTTCCGGTGACGAGGTGCGTCGCGCGATACACCGCGGCCATGTTGCCCTGCCCGAGCCACGACTCGACGCGGTATCGGCCTGCGACGACGTCGCCAGGGGCTGCGGGTGCTCCCGTGGATGCCATGAGGCGGGAGTGTACAGCGGGTGGTTTGGTTGGGGAAACAGGTAAGCGTACTACGTTGGTGTGATTGACATGCGTAAGCTTTGAGGGGGTGCTTGGTCGTGGAGGACGTGTGGGTGGGATGGTTACATGTTGACTTTCGGCGTGGTTGGTTGGTGGGGGATGTGAGATCCAGGGTCAGCGTGGAGTGGTTGCGTACTAAGTAGCGGAAGTTGTTTGGATTTGTTCTGATGCGCACGATGGTGCTTACGGGCAAACCCTGAGCTTGCTAGGGTGAACACGAGGTGTCGCACGCATGCCGGTCTTGGAGTTGACGTTTGCCTGCGGAGAGAGCTCGCTGTCGGTGCGGCGCTTCTCGGTGCACGAGTCGGTGTCGGGGTTGTTCACGGTCTCGGTGTGGGCGCGGTCCGAGAGCCCGAGCATCGACCTCGAGGCGATCATCGGGCAACCGGCGTCCTTGCGGATCGTGAGCGGATGGCTCTTCGCGCGGCTCGGCGGCGCGCGCCTCTGGAGCGGCATCGTGAGCTCGATCGAGCAGGTGCAGGCCGTGCAGCCCGCGTCGGGCGCGAAGGAGCTGTCGACCTACTCGCTGCGCATCGTGCCCGACCTGTGGATGCTCACGCAGCGGCGGAACTACCGCATCTTCCAGCACCTCTCGATCCCGGACATCATTGACGAGCTCCTCGGCGACTGGAGCATCGAAAAGGCCTGGGAGATCGATCGCGGCAAGTACCCGAAGCTCGAGTACAAGGTGCAGTACGGCGAGAGCGACTTTGCGTTCTTCAGCAGGATGCTGGAGGAGGCGGGGATTGCCTTCACGTTTCCGGACGACGACGCGAAGGGCTCGAAGCTCACGCTCTCCGACAAGCTCGAATCGAACACACCGCGGCCCGGCGGGGCTCTGCCGTACGTGGACAACCCGAACCAGGAGGCCGAGAAGGAGTTCGTGTCGGGGATCCGTTTGTCCTACGGGGTGCGGCCCGGGGCGCACACGATCCGTGACTACGACTTTCGCAACCCGTCGTTCGAGCTCTTCGGCGAAGCGCCGAAGGCCAAGGGGCAAGAGGCGAAGTACGAGCAGTACCATTACGAGCCTGGGGCGTTCCTGGTCGAAGGTGGCAAGGGCGGCGGGACGCCGGCCGCGGACGACAAGGGCGTCGCGCGGTACGATCAAGGGTTCGGCAAGGGTCGCGCGACGCGCCTCCTCGGCGGGACGCGGGTGGACCGGCGCGTGGTGTCGTTCGACACGAACACGATCGACCTCTGGCCGGGACAGGTCTTTTCGATCGACCGGCATCCGCACGCGGACATCACGGAGTCGACGAAGCTGCTCGTGACCGAGTTTTCGGTGGAGGGGACGCCGGAGGGCGAGTGGAGCATGTCCGGACAAGCGGTCTTCACGGATGCGCCCTACAGGCCGCCGCAGCGGACGCCGAAGCCGCGCGTCGAGGGGGTGCAGAGCGCGCGGGTCGTGGGGCCGAAGGGCCAGGAGATCCACACGGACGAGTTTGGCCGGGCACGCGTGCAGTTCCCCTGGGATCGCGAGGGGAAGAATGACGACAACAGCTCCTGCTGGATCCGCGTGAGCCAGGGCTGGGCCGGGACGGGGTATGGGATGATCGTGATCCCGCGCATCGGGCAGGAGGTCATGGTGGGTTTCCTGGAGGGCGACCCGGACCAACCGATCATCGTGGGCCGCGTGTACAACGCGAAGCAGGCGGTGCCCTACAAGCTGCCGGAGCACAAGACGCGCAGCACGTGGAAGAGTGATTCGTCGCTCGGCTCGGACGGGTTCAACGAGATCATGTTCGAGGATCTCAAGGGCCAGGAGCTCGTGTACGAGCAGGCGCAGAAGAACCGGCGCAGGCTGGTCAAGAACGACGAGACGATCACGGTCGGGCACGATCGGCAGAAGCTCGTGAAGAACGACGAGTCCGAAAAGACGCTCGGTTTCTTGAAGGTGTATGTCGGGAAAGACCAGGACATCGTCATCAAGCAGAACAAGCGGGAGCGAATCGAGGGGGATTCGCATCTGCGGGTGTACGGGAAGCGCAATCAGCGGATCGAGGGGAAACAATCGCTGACGGTGAAGGGCGACCGGCACGAGCTCGTCGGGAAGAACTATGCGATCGGGGTGAACGAGGAGATCCACGTCGCGGCGGGGACAGCGATCGTGATCGAGGCGGGGAAGGACCTGACGATCAAGGGGCCGGGCGGGTTCGTGCGCATCGACCAGAGCGGGGTGACGATTCGCGGGAGGCAGGTGCGGATCAATAGCGGTGGGGCGCCGGGGAGTGGGAAGGGGTCGAGCCCGGACGAGCCGGAAGAGGCGATCGAGGCCGAGGTGGATGACGTCAGCGTGACGCTGATCGGGCAGTAGGAGGACGAAGCGATGCCGCCGGCTGCGAGGATTCTGGATCGACATACATGCCCGCTGCACCCACCGAACGTGATCGTGACGGGAGAGGAGACGGTCGTCGTCGGCTACCAATGGCAGGCGCGCGTCGGGGACATGGAGGCTTGCGGCGCGTCCATCGTGATGGGTGAACCGACGGTGGTCATCGCATACAAGGATGCGGCGCGGAGAGGGGATCCGACGAGTCACGGGGGGCGGATCGTTTCGGGGTGTCCGACGGTGTTGATTGGGTCGAATCCGCAGATGGATACTCTGCGCACGGACAAACCGTTCTGCGAGGAATGCGAGCGGAAGAAGAAGGAGCGCGAGGAGCGGCGGAAGAGGGGGCGGAAGTCGTGACAGCGCCGCGGCTCATCGTGGAGGTTCGGTGGGGGAAGCTCGCGGGCACGAAGATCGTGCTGAGGTCGGGGCAAACGGCGCGCGTGGGGCGGATGGCGGGCGCGGATTTCGTGGTCGAGAATGATGGCGAGATGTCGCGGCTCCATTTCGAGGTCGGGTGGGATGGGGCGCGGGCGGTCGTGAGGGATCTCGGGAGCATCAAGGGGACGATGCTCGGGGGAAAGGCGATCGAGGGGGAGGAGGAGATCCCGCATGGGGGGTGGATTCAGGCGGGAGAGACGGATTTCATGGTGTACGTCGAGGGGAAGACGCCTGCGCCGGAGGACGAGATCGACGAGGAGGATCGGGAGGCGGCGCGGGCGGAGCGGAAGCGGCGGGAGGCGGCGGAGAAGGCGCTCGAGGAGCTGCGGGGGGTGGCGGAGCGGGAGAAGCTTTATGCGGTGGTGGATGCGGCGCGGGATGATCGTATTTTGGAATTGATGAGGGAGCACGTGGAGCCGCATCGGTCGCTGTACGACGGCGTCGAGGGGGAGACGCTGGAGGAGGTCGCGCCGTATCTGGTGGGGCCGATGCGGGAGGATTCGGGGCTGCTCGACAAGCTCGTCCTGGAGGGGTGGGGGAGGCGGTGGGGGATCTGGTGCACGAGTGAGGCGCGGTTTGTCGAGGTGCGGCGGCATTGGCGGCGGTTTCTGATGGTGGAGCTGGAGGAGTCGGGGGAGCGGGTTTATTTTAGGTTTTATGATCCAGGGGTGATGAGGGTGTTCTGGGATTCGTGTGAGGAGGGGCAGCGGGCGGAGCTGTTCGGCCGGGCGCGCTCGTGGTACCTCGAGCAAGAGGACGGGGACATCGAGCATGTGAGGAGCGGCGTCGATGGCCATCCTTGAGCTGTCTCTGGCCTCCGGCGAGCTATCGGTGCGGCGCTTCGTCGTGCGGGAGGCCGTTTCGTCGTTGTTCACCATCTCGATCTGGGGGCGCTCTCCGGATCCCAGCTTCGACCTCGGTGCGATTCTGGACCAGCCAGCGACCCTTCGGTCGGTACCGGGGTACGTGCACGTCGCGGGCTTGGGGGGGCGCACGTGGAAGGGCATTGTCGTCGATGCCGAGCAGGTCCACGCGCTTCAACCCGCAGCCGGCCAGAAGGGGTTGTCCACATATCACGTGCGGATCGTGCCTGAGCTGTTCCGGCTTGGGCAGCGGCGGGGGAATCGCATATTTCAGCACGTATCGATTCCTGACATCGTCGACGAGGTCCTCGCCGAGTGGTCGATCGACAAGGTGTGGAAGATCGATCGGGCGAAGTACCCGAAGCTCGAATACAAGGTCCAGTACGGGGAGACGGATTACCACTTCTTCAGCCGGCTCCTGGAGGAGGCGGGGATTGCATTCACGTTTCCGGAGGATCAGGGCGGTAAGCTGACGTTCTGCGATCGGTTGGAGACGAGTCCCGTCCGGTCGGGTCAGCCGATCCGGTACGTGGATCATCCGGGGCAGTCCGCCGAGCAGGAGTACGTGACGGCCGTGCGATTCGCGCGTGACGTGCGACCTGGCGCGTATGCGGTGCGCGACCATGAATTCCGGAACCCGGATTTTGCGCTATTCGGCGAGGCGCCGCAGGCGGGTGGGTTCGAGGATCGGAACGAGCAGTACCATTTTGATCAGGGCGGGTTCCTCGTCGAGACAGGTAAGGGCGGGGGGACGCCGGTGGCCGACGACAAGGGGGTCGCGCGGCACGATGAGAAGTATGGCAAGGAGCTCGTGGAGCGGTCGCTGCACGCGGAGCGCGTGGGGGTGCGGGGGGCGTCGTTCGAGGCGAATACGTTCGACCTCGCGCCGGGCGTGATCTTCTCGATGGATCGGCATCCACACGCCGAGCTTTCGGTGGGTCGGAAGCTGCTCGTGCTGGAGACGACGTTCGAGGGCACGGCGGAGGGCGAGTGGACGCTGTCGGGGCACGCGGTGTTTGCCGATGTGCCGTATCGCCCGCCGCGCAGGACGCCGAAGCCGATCGTGCATGGGTTGCAGAGTGCGACGGTCGTGGGGCCGAAGGGGCAGGAGATTCACACGGACGAGTTTGGCCGGGTGAGGGTGCAATTCCCCTGGGATCGAGAGGGGAAGAAGGACGACGATAGCTCGTGCTGGATCCGCGTGAATCAGGGCTGGGGCGGGATGGGGTATGGGATGGTCGTGCTGCCTCGGATCGGGCAGGAGGTGCTGGTTGGGTTTGCCGAGGGGGATCCGGATCTGCCGTTCGTGATGGGGCGTGTGTACAATGCGGTGCAGCAGGTGCCGTATCGGCTGCCGGAGCACAAGACGCGCAGCACGTGGAAGAGTGATTCGTCGCTCGGGTCGGGTGGGTTCAACGAGGTCATGTTCGAGGATCTCGCGAAGAAGGAGCTCGTCTGGCAGCAGGCCGAGAAGGATCGGACGCGGCTGGTCAAGAATGACGAATTTGCGACGGTGGTGCATGACCGGCAGAAGCTCGTGAAGAGGAACGAGCAGGAGCATACGGACGGGTTTCGGAAGCGGTGGGTGGGGAAAGATGCGGACGGGGTCACGAAGAAGAAGAAGCGGGAGCGGGTCGACGTCGATGTGAGCCTCGAGGTGAAGGGGGACCGCGGGGAGCAGATCGACGGGAAGCAATCGCTGACGGTGGTGGAGGAGCGGCAGGAGAAGGTGGAAGGGGGGTATGCGCTGCGGGTGGGGAAGGAGGCGCATTACCTCACGGGGGAGGAGTATGTTGGGGAGGCCGGGGAGGCGTTTACGCTGAGGGGGCCTGGCGGGTTTTTGCGGTTCGATGGGAATGGGGTGACGATTCAGGGGACGAAGGTGAAGATCAATGTCTCTGGGACGCCGGGGAAGGGGAAGGGGAGTAAGCCGGAGGGGCCGGAGGAGCTGGAGGAGCCGGAGGAGCCGGAGGCCTGGGACCAAGGTTCATAGTATGCGGTGAGCAGCGAGGAACACGCAAATGTTGGTAATTAGGCGGAGCCAAAGCGCATGCTTCGGCGAAGCGGTGCACGCGTCATTCATCAGCAAAATAAGCATGCAGGTCGTGGAGATCTGGGTAGAGGAGTGCGCCCGCCTGAGCAACCGAGATATTAATACGATTATAGAGCAGGCGAGCAAACGAGCATTGGAGCACGGGCTTCAAACTGAATATGATGTTGCGCGATTCGTGCACCTTGTATTCGCATTCGAGGACACTATGTTCGACCGTGCATCCTGGGCTATGGAGCACCTCGGTCGCCTCGATCTGCCCCCGGGAGTCCGCCTGAGCCGTCTATGGCTTGAAGTGCGAACAGGGTTCAGAGAACACACAAGAGTGAGCGGGGAGGAAGGGCCTACGTGAGCAAGCATGACAAACTCCAGGCAGCCGAAGAAAGCGTGGATCGGCAGTGCTCAAATGAACAGAGCGCTTGGGGTGTTACACAGACGTGCAAGCCTATCAAGCCCATCCACTTGGGGATATGGTTTAGACTGGAGCAGTATCCAGTCGAAGGGCGCACTACGTCTCTAGCTCTTGGGGTCTTTCATGTGCCGCCTCATCCTAAAAATGTAGAAACGTTCCATAAAAAAACGACGAGTGGGCCATACAAGCCACATCCCATAGTGAAAATACTGCCAGAGCCACTGTCGCTTTTTGAAATTTACGGAATAGGCGAATCTGCGTCTGCAGCCGGTCGCTTCGAGCTAGGCCTTTCAACGATCTCTTCCTTGGAGCGATCCGAGGAAGGACTTGGCTATCGCGCCCAGTTATGGAGTTCGGATTCGGCATTCAACAACAATCTAGGGTGCGGGCTGGCAGTACACGTAAATCGCACACACACCTTTACGCCTCGAATTGGCGCCAGTTCTGAGTTCAGATATTCAGATCTAGAACGATCGACCGGGCCACTGGCGACCGAAAAGTTCGGCACCAATGTCCACACTTACGTAAAGATGAAGCTCAATGGGACACTTGGGATCTACCCAATTGTGGACGGGGTTATTGTGCCCTTGGTGCTGCCCCCGCAGGAGTACGAATCCGCAAAACTCATAACCAAAGCTCAGTACACAGATGCGGAATGTACCGCAATGCCACTTATTCCGGGCGTCCATCAGGTTCACATACTTATCGAGGAGTCCGGCGGCTATTTTTACGTATCGGAGGTTCACTGCGACGGTGATCGCATCTATCCTTAGCGGCGGCTAACTATCGTAGTGTACAAGGGCACAGGTCATGCGTCTTACCACTCAACTTTCCTTCGATCTGTCAATTTTTTCAGCGCCGGTAGTGTGGCGCCCCCGCGCGTCCGTTTCGTGGCTTATCGCGTTTGTTAGTGGGGCAGAAGATGCTGACCACAACAAGTTTACTGCTATCGATGTATACGCACCTCATGGCGAGCCAGCTCCCGGTTTTCCAGCATTGCGCCGTCGCCCATATCTCGTCGCGCCGGCGGCGCAGGTGGGCGTAGCCGACTGGGACATGGACGGCGCACCGGAGCTACTGGTCGTCGATCTCGATGGTCGCATCGCAAGTTTCCGCATCCCGGGCTCCGAGCCGGAGTTCATCCCGCTTCGCACACCAATCCATGGTCTCCTTGCAGCCCCACCTCAGCTGGTCCGATGCGCACAAACAGGACTCAATCGTATTCTTCTGCTCAGCCATAATTTTACGATCGGAACCGGTTCGCGCGATGCCATAGGTATTTTTGATCGTACCGGTCAGCAGCGACAGGGGTATCCCATTAGTCTTCAAGAATCGCCCGCATCGCATCCGCCCATATTTGACTCGGCGCAAGAAAAACTTTTCGTACTGATGTCCTCTGGGCGCGTTCACGCATTTGACGTCAATTCGGGAAGGCCCATCTCTGGTTTTCCCAACGAGCCTCCACCGGAGCCTCCGTTTGAGGATCGGGCGTGGCTCGCGCTCTTCCAGCCACTTGACGCATTGATAATGAGCACTGGAACAGACCGCCTCGTACGAATCGATACGCTGACCGGAAAGCAAGTCCCAGTTGCGTTTGCACGCAATTCCTGCCTAACTGGTTTGGTCACGGTGGGAGATTTCTTGTACGTTGTTGACGAGGCCAATGGCGTGCTACTCCGGCTCGATAAGAGATTGCAAATATGCGGTTCATTGCAGTTAGGGTGGTCGTCATGCACCTGGAATCACAGTCTGAGAGTGGCGATGCTCGCCGGTCCAAGCCACGGGTCACGACGACCGGGACTGATCATTGTATCATGCTCTTGTGTCGACCTGGCGGCAATGATCGGTCAACTATTCACACAGCATGCGACGAACGACGTCAAACGAGATATTGAGCAAACCGCTGAAAATGAAGCCATGCTCATCTTCGGCACCTTAGAGCTAAATTCCGCCCAGCGCCAGGAGATTGATCATAGCATTGTCATGATGAAGAAAGCTCACCTAGCCAATGTGCTAGGAGAAGGAGTGCTTACAGCTCTCCTGGCTTGCAACAACGTGACACGGGTTCAGGTCGTTAGAGACGAGGGCGAGTGCCTCACATTGATGCTCGAAGATGTAGTGAAGGATTACAGGCCCGCTCCTGATTTCATGTTGACGCACGCCGTAGCACCGGTAGCCGTACAAGACGGCCCTCTTGGGCTCGCGGAGCATCTGGTCATGCCGTTGAACGAGGCACCACGGGTTTACGGCTATGATCGGGCACCACGCTCACGCATCAACATCTATTCACTTCATTATTAATATTGGGGTCAAAACCATGCCGGGACTGACAACTCACACATACGTGCTATATAAGGCACTCGAGTCATTTGTTGGCAGCTCACCACTCTTCAGCCAGATTCAGTCCAGTAATGCAAAGGCTGTTGAGCACGCTCGAAGGAACGATCACGGGCGCTATACCAAAGACGATGCGTGTAGATTTGCGGGGGCCAGCTACCTTGGGTCCTGCGGACCGGACCTTTTCTACCTCGAGGACACGAACAAGGGGCAGTTCATAGCTGACCTCATGCACTACAACAAGCCCAGTCTATACATGCTTTGGTGCCTTCGGGACATAAAGAAGAGCTACGCCGCAGTGGTGGGTGGCAAAAGACCAGATTTGTTGATGCAATTTGCTTACTGCATCGGCCACATCAGCCACATCGCCGCGGACATCACTGTGCACCCCTACGTAAATAGCATTGTCCGGGCGTACCCCGACAACGAGAAGCTGTTCGAGGACGCCCGTGGCGTCAATACCAAAAACATCTGGCGTTTCCACAACACCCTTGAACAGTACCAAGATTCTTATGTTCTACACAAGCGATTCGTTGGACTGGAGAAATTCGGACAAGACTGGGAAAACGTCAACATCGCCGTCGCTGCAAGCAGTTACTACCTAAACTCCGCCCATGCGAACGAGTGGTTCTTGCTTCGCAACGCACGTGGATTTTATCAATTCGAGCGAAACTATAGCACCAATCTAGAGAAGTGGAAGTACCAGTTCTTTACGAACGGGAATTGGCTGATCGATGTCAAGAACTATTATAATGGAACAATGCCGTCTGCAAAGACAATGAACGACTGTCCCCAACTCGTGCAGGGAGGAAGCTACGACAAGGGGGGCGCCTTGCGGAGCAAGGGGCTATTTGATGTGTATCTTGACGAGGCGATAACTAGAACGCACGCGCTGTGGATGGAGGTCGATACGTACATGCGGGCGGAGCAACGAGACTTCGGCGACCCTCAACTTACACCAGAGAAGAAGATCTGCCCCATGCTACGACGGCACTGGAACCTCGACACCGGCCTTGCGATCTGGGCCGACGCCTCCACTACGGAGTGGGTTCCCCAGAACGGAAGTCATCGGTTGAAGGTCGCTGGAACCCTGGGATACTCAACAGTTCATAGCGGTCGGAAGAGCGACATCAAACTCTAACCAATTTAGTTCACTGGATCCCAGTGTGGTTCTGTTCCTCACCACCCCACCCTCCGAAACGTCCCGACGAGCTCCCCCGTCAACCTCCCCCTCATCGCCCCGATTGCTCACCCCTGAATCATCTCCTGCGTCACCATCCGAAACAAGTACTCGCACCTTCCCCACGCCCAGCGCATGCTCTCGCGCACCTGCTCGATCTCCGCCTCGACCTGTTTCAGCTCCCGCGGATTGTCCTTGTAATGCTCGAGCAATCTCGCTACAGCCCCGGGATCCTCCGCCACCTGCGTCATGTGGAAGAATGCTCTTCGGACCGACGCGACATCCGGTAACATCGCGTTCGCGTCGAGCGGCGCTCGCCCCCGCGCGAGCTTCTCGAAAAAGCGGTTCACCGTCTCCTCGAATTGCACACACGCTTCCGAGTACGCCCTCGTATTGACGTCGCCCCCCACGTACGTCGTCGTCTGGAGCTTCTCGCGCAGAACCACCAGCTCGGGATGGTCCTTGAAATGGTGCAACGCCGCCCAGGTCCGCGGCATGTTCCGTCGCATCCACGCGTCACGCAGGTTCGCGTTCTGCGACAACCGCTCGCCGCTCTCGTCGCGCAGCGGCTTCTTGATGCTGGCGAAACAGGCCGCGAGACCGGCATCAAACGCCTTGGTCAACTTGGCTACGACGTTGTTGGAGACATGATCGCCTTTGCCCATGGCACGCTCCTCGTACGCGACGAACCTATGCGACCCCGCCCGATCTGCCCACCGCCACCACCCGGAGCGCCCGCCCCCGCCCCTCGAATTGGTCTTGCTGCGGATGCACCTCCGCCACCACCCTCCCCCGCCACCGCCTCCACATCGGCACCTTCTTCCCCACCTCCTCCGGCAAATACCCCACGATTGCCCCCTTCTCCCCCGGCAACCAAATCAAACATCGCAAGAACCTCCCCCCGAACACCTCTCTCTTCTGGTAATGCCTCCCCCCGAGCAGCACCCTCTCCATTTGCTGCTCCAAATAATCCGCCGGCAACCCCTTCTTCTCCCTCGAAAACGCGTCCCTTATCCGCGTCGTCAACCCCTCGCACACCGCCGGTGCCGCTGACAACCCCGGCATCTGCACGAAATCCTTCGCCACCCCCACCGCCGCCTTCAATCCCTCATCCGCCGCCGTCACCAGCGGCGCTGCCGTCGACATCGCCGCCTTGAGCGCCTCGAGCTCGTCGAACGGCATTTCAATCTCCCCCGCGAGCAAGACCATCGGCGGGACGAACTTCCCGTCCTCTCCGATCGCGCCCTCCAGCGCCTCCTCCAAGCCCTTGCCGTCGGTCCGCGGCGCCTTGACGAGGATCTGAAAAACCTCTTGCCGATCCTCGATCTCCCACGGCTCCCGTGCTGCATCCACGACCTCGATCTCGCGGGATCGCGGACTCCGCTCGAGCTCCTCGAACACCTTCTTCCACGCCGGCACCCGCCGCATCCGCGCGATGCTCTCCGGGTCGTACCAGAGGAGCTGCAACATCTCCCGCGCCGGCTCGACGCCGAGCGCCTCGCTCTCCGTGATCGCCGGACGCAATTCCCGCTTCGGCACGCTCCACGGAACCGCGCCCGCCGCCGCATTCGACGCGGCCAGCGCCCCCTCCTGGCTCGCACGATCCACACTTGGCGTCGCAATCGCCGCCGCAGCCGCCGCAGCCGCCGCAGCCGTCGAGCCAATCGTCTCCCGCGATGGCGCCGCTGTACCCGGCGCGCCCGAGGACCACACGCTCTCCGCCGTCGCGCGCGGAGCCGCCACCGGCGGAGGCGGCGGAACGTACGCGGGAGGCGCAATCGGCGTCGCGCTCGGGGCCGGCGTCGCTGCCTTCCTCGCGGTGGTCGGAAACATCGTTTGATCCCCCGCCACCGGCACCGCCGCCGCCTCCACCGCCCGAAGGGCCGCCAAACTCGTCGACTGCCCGAACGGCAATCCCGCCCCCCGCGACTCCGACGCGCCCCCCGACGCCGACGGCCTCGCTCCCCCCAAAAACGGCATCACCGGCCCCGCCGCCTTCGCCCCAAACGCCGGCACCAGCGTCATCGCCGCGAGGTCCTCCCCCTCGTCCCCATTCCCCGCCGCCAGCGCTGCCGGCGGAATCGTCTCCAGCAAATCGTCCTCGATCTCCTCCGCGGCCCCCGCCGCCCCCTCCATCCTCACCGCAATCTGCCCCGCTTCATCCGCACGACGCAGCCCGATCCTCCCCCGCCAAACCACGCAGCACACCCCGCGGTCCGTGTCAATCCACAACGTATCCGCGACGAGCTGCACTTCCTCTCGCTCCCCCGTCGCCCGATTCACCACCACGCTCGGCCGCACCCCCGGCAAACTCGTCACCACCCGCGCATGCTCCGCGTGCAACCCTTCCAGCACGATCCGCTCGTTCGGCCGGATCCCCGCCACCTGCTGGTCGATCGGCGCCGCCTGGAAATACGTCGCATCCAGCCCCTCCGGCAGCGGCTGTTCCGCCCACCTCGCCGGCGAAAACGTCCCCGCCAAATGCCCCAGCCGCTGCTTCCGCGCCGGCCACGCCCCGCCCATCGGCCCGTACCCCACCGGGGCAAACGTATCCGACCGCTTGGACACAAACATCCCCGGCGGCTGCAAGTTCGGAATCGGCACCATGCCATACGCATCCGGCGCCGCGTCGAACCTCATCCCGACCGGATTTTTCGTCTCGGGCCCGCCCGCCGCGCGCTCCCACCGGAGCGGCATCTTCAAAAACCGCGGCCCTTCCAGCAGTTGCCCGTCCTGCACGCGGAACCCTCGATCGCACCACACCTCGATCGACTTATCGAGCTCCCCCACGATGAGCCGCGTCATCGCCGATCGCACCGGCTGTTTCCCGGGCGAATACGCGTGTCCCACGAGCATCACGTCCGCTCGTGGCTTGTACGGCACCTTGTCGCTCGGCGTGACCACGCTCCGCGCCGGGTCGTCATTCCCGTGCCCGTCCTCGTCGTGCACCGGGTCCTGCTCCGGCGCGAGCGCGCATTCCCCCGGCTGTACCACGAAGGTAGCCTTGACAATCACCGTCAACGCATGCGCTCCGGTATGCGCCTGCCAGGCGACCGTCGACGCGCGAAGGGGGCAGAGACAAACGAGTTCCATGGCTGCGTCCAATCCTACTTCTTCTTCGTGTGGATGCCCTGCACCTTCTCTGCGTCCTGCGACGCGTCCCCGCGCGTCGGCTCCTCGACGCACTTCGGCTGCGGCATCGCCACGATCTCCGCCGTCACGTTCGCGATGCCCCGCTCCGCCATCGCGGCTGCCGGCCCCGGCCTTTGCATCCGATCCCCCACCATCACCGCCACCAAGAGCAGCGACGTGAGCCCCCCGAGCACGTTCAGCATCTGCGACCCCATCCGCATCGTGGCCGGAGCCGATCTCGTCGACTCCGCTTGCGATCGGACCATCGCCGCCGCTGTCGATCCTTCCGGCCGCGACGGCACCGTCTCGGGAATCCACGACGCGCCCTCGCTCCCGTACCAGGACTGCGTGATTCGCGGCTCCGGAACCGGCCCATCGCGTGTCACGCGCGGCCACGCGTCCCTCACGCGCGGCGCCGTGCATGCTTGCAGCGCAAGATACAGGTCGAGCCGATCCGCGACGCCGGTAGCCGTCGCGATCCGTTGCTCGCGATCACGCTCCAGGCAATAGGCGACAAGCGCGTCGAGCTCGGGGTCGGTATTCTTCACGTAGTCCGAGACGCGCGGCGTCGGGCGCAGGCGCAGGCCGTTGCCCTCCTTCAGCTCGAAGGGATAGACCGGACGCACGCCCGTCAACATCTCGAAGAGCACGACGCCGAGCGAATAGACGTCCGTGCGCGCATCCACGTCGTGCGGCGAGGCGAGTTGCTCGGGGCTCATGTAGGCCGGAGTTCCCACGATGCCGTTGCGCTCGGTCACCAGCGTGTCGTCCGCGTCGAGCTCCTTGGCCACACCGAAGTCGAGGACCTTGACGACGGCTCCTTCGGTCCCGGGCTCCTGGTGCAGGAAGACGTTCGACGGCTTGAGGTCGCGGTGGATGATGTTCTTCGCGTGCGTCGTCGCGAGCGCGCGGGCGATGTCGCGGCCGATCCGCGCAGCCTCCGGTGGCTCGAGGCGCCTCCTCCGGCGCAAGAGATCGGCGAGCGTCTCGCCGTGGAGGAGCTGCATCACGAGGAAAGGCTCGCCGACGTCCGTCTCCCCCGCGTCGTAGACCTCGACGACATGACGATGCGCGATAGCGCCGCAGAGGCGCGCCTCCCGACGCAATCGATGCCGGTGGCTCAGGGACGCGACGCGGAGGACCTTCACCGCGACACGACGAGACGTCGCGATGTGCTCGGCCTCCCACACGATTCCCATCGCGCCCTCTCCGAGCGGGCGTAACAAGCGATATCTGCCCCCGAGTCGGCTCCCGGCGATCATGCACAGGGCGCTAGCAGTGTTTGCGTTAAAAGGACAAATTCGTAGCAAGAACGAACACAGATGTGGATCGCGGCCGTGATCCTACGAGCGGCGCGCTCGCTCAGAGGCCAGACGGAGAGAACGTACGGTTGGACTTGTTCACGTTCCTGCACCCGACCCGAAGCGTCAGCGTGCACGGCGGCAAGGGCTTGTATGTCGACGTGGGCTTCGCAGACGCGACCACCTGCGTGGAGGACAACGCCGCAGGCGCGACCGTGGGCGCAGGCGCGGCGTTTGGCGCAGCCGTCTGCATCGACGAGGGCGCCGGTGGCGTCGGTGCCGGGGACGTCGTCGGCGCGGCTGATGGTTTGTGCTCCAACGGAACGGACGGCCTCGTGACCGACGCTTCCGCGACCGTCGTCGACGCGGACGCCTCGGTGATCGCCGCTCGTTCGCTCTCCGGCTGTCGCATCACGACGACGAGCGAGACGAGCGCGAGCATCGCCGCCGCGCCCAGCCCGAACGACAGAAGACGGATCATCCGACCCTGCCGGCGACGAAGAACGGTCGTGCTCGTCGTCGCCGGTTCCTCGCGCACGGTCGGCGGCGCCGTGGCTTCCGCGGCAGGCAAGGGGATCCCCGCCGTCAGTGTCGAGCTTCGCCGATGCGCGGAGAGCGACTCCTGCATCTCGCGTCGCCATGGCGGCAGCGGGTCGGGCACAGGCGCGTCCGCCTGCAAGAGCGCCGTTCCGGCGGGCGTCGCGTCGGAGGCCACGAGCAGCGGCGAGGACGACTGCGGGGGTCGTGGGGCGGAGAGGGATGCACTCGACGGCGCCCTCCAGATGCGGCTCGATTCGACGAGCGGCGTGAGGAGCGCGACGAGATCGCCGGCGCTCGCGATACGTTTGTCGCGGTCTCGTTCGAGGCACCGCATCACGACGTCCTCGAGTTCCTCGGGCACGTCGCGCACCCGCGCGGAGATCGGGGGAATGGGCGCGACGAGGACCTGACGAACCACGTCTTGCACCGACCCCGTGAAAGGACGAACGCCCGCGAGCAGCTCGTAAAGCAAGATCCCGAGCGACCAGAGGTCCGTTCGCTGATCGACGTCCGCGCGCAGCGCGACCTGCTCGGGGCTCATGTACCCGGGCGATCCGACCACCATCCCCGTCAAGGTCGCCTGCGTCTCCTCGCCGGGGCCGAGGTTCTTCGCGATGCCGAAATCGAGGACCTTCACGACGAACGTGCCTTCGGCCGCGCCAGGCTCGTGGTGCAGGAAGACGTTCGCGGGCTTGAGATCCCGGTGCATGATCTTCGCCTGATGTGCCGCTTCGAGCGCGTTCGCGATGTCGCGCGCGATGCGCGCGGCGACCTTCGGCTCGATGCGCCGCTTGTTCCTCAGCATGTCGGCGAGCGACTCGCCCGAGAGAAGCTCGAGCACGAGAAACGGCTCGCCGTCGTCGGTCTCACCCGCGTCGAGCAAGCGGACGATGTTCGGGTGCGACAGGCGCGCCGAGAGCCGAACCTCGCGCAGGAACCGCTGCCGGAGCTCCGGCGTCGACTTCGAGAGCAATTTCAGCGCGACCTCACGGCGCGCCCCGATCTCCTCCGCGGCCCAGACCGTGCCCATGGTGCCTGCGCCGATGGACCGGACGAGGCGATACTTCTTCCCGATCGTGCTTCCAGCTTTCATCGTTGGTCAGGGCGGATGTGTCCGGCAATCTCGCCGATGTGGAGCATCGTAGCGTACCATTCGAACCGTGTAACGATTCGTGGTAAGATTTCTTGCCTGCTTCGGGGTCTGCGTGATCTGATGGCACGAGCCAAACCATGTCCGAGGCGAGGAGCGCATGACGACGGTCTTCATCATCATCGGCATCATCATCACGGCGCTGGTCGTGGTGCTCATCGTGCTCGGCATGCGCGCGTCGAAGCTCACGGAAGAGCTCGAGACGGCCGAGATGAAGAACCAGTCGCTCGTCGCGGCGAACCGCGAGCTTCAGGCGCAGGCCACCACGCTCGGCACCGAGAACCAGAAGAAGATCGGCTGGCTCGACCACATGGAAGAGGAGCTCAACTGGCACAAGACCGAGCTCGAGAAGCGGCCGAAGATCGATCGCAAGGTCTACCGGATCCTCACGCTCGGCATGAAGGCGACGGGCAAGAGCTCGCTCACGCTGAAGTGGTCGAACCCGCTCGTGGATCTCGGGACGATCGAGGGGACGAAGATCGAGCGGTACGAGCGCACCGTGAGCCACGTGCGGAACAAGGACACGCTCGTGGAGCACGTGTTCGAGGTGCACGACTGGGGCGGCGAGCACATCGTCGACGCCCAGCAGGAGCTCATCATCGAAGAGATCCACGGGCTCTTGATGGTCGTCGACCTCGGCGGCAAGGATGCGCAGCAGGTCGACACGAACCGCATCGGCGAGCAGCTCAACGAGTTCAACCCGCAGGCGCTGAAATACTTCTTCAGCCCGAAGACGGTCGCGTCGTGCAAGAGCGTGGTGCTCTTCATCAACAAGAGCGACCTCATTCCGGGCTCACCCGCGCAGGCGGAGGCGCAGGCGAGGGCGCTCTACACGCCGCTCATCGACAGCCTGCGGCAATACGCGACGCAGATCGACGTGAAGGTGCTCGTCGGGTCGGCGAGCTACGGGCACTCGACGCACGTCCTGTTCTCGCACTTCGTCGAGCAGATCCTGCCGAAGTCGGCCTACGACAACCAGCTCTTGCAGCGGATGAAGAGTGAGTTCCGGTCGCGCGCTTCGACGATCACGCCGGGGATGAACGCGCCCGCTTCGCAATCGCAGCCGTCGTTCCCGGCGCCGCAGATTCCGCACGCGTTGCCTCCGTCGAATGGGCATGGGCAGATGCCGGCGCCGCAGCATTACGGGCAGGCGCCGCAACATACGCCCGCGCCGCAGCCGGCCGCGCCGGGCTTCGGGCCGCGGCCGGGGTTCGGGCAGAAACCGAACACCAAGACGACGCTGCCGCTCGACGCCCTCAACCCGATGGAAGCAACAGCGCCGCTCTTGAATCGACAGCCGCCCATGCCGCGGAAGGGTTGAGCGGAGGGGGACATGGACGAGACGCACGTCGTTTCTGCGGGATACGAAGTCCCGACCTACAAGGTGCCCTACGGGGCGGCCTGGTTCCATTTCCTCCACGGTAACGTGCCGGGGCATCAGATCGACTTCATCTACCGGCCCCAGGTGCCGCAGGAGCCGCTGACGCGGCAGCATTTCAGCCACCTCTCGCGGCTGGTGAAGTACATCGAGCCGCGGCACGGGAGCGCGTACGCGTTCGCGATCGGGAACCTGTCGCGCGATGATACGCAATACGAGCCGGGGCACGGAGGGCTCGCGCTGATCTTCGGGCTGCGCATCAAGGGAGCGAAGGACCACGCAGGGAGACAAGACCCGCCGTTTTGCCACTCTGCGGCGCTCATCGACCGGCACCTCGACGGGGAGGCGATTTACGGGACGGCGGTGCAGTTTTATCAGAAGCTCTTGCCGGACGAGGAGTCGCAGGCGGAGGGGAGCGGCTGGTATCACACCTACGTCCAGCACGCGCAGAACGCGGACGCGTTGCTCCCGCTGCTCAAGGGGTATCTGGCGGATTTCGAGGATCTGCATACGCCGGGGCCGAGCGGTTTGTCGTTCCGGTGGACGGTGGAGAACTCGACGCCGCCGCGGCGGGTGGTCATCGTGTACCCGGACCGCGTGGATTTCGCGACGCTGGCGTATTGCATGGCCCGGATCGCGAACGTGCTCGTGGAGTCGGACATCAAGTGGACGGCTATTTCCAATGGGCGCGAGCAGGACGTGGTGGGCGGTTTGACGGTGCGCTTCGTGCCGCGGCGGGAGGCGACGGCGGAGCCCGCGGACGTGGTGCTGATGTACCTGGAGCAGGTGCCGGAGGATCCGGCGGAGATCGCGGCGCAGCTTTTCAATGCGCACGTGGTGCGCCCATCGCAGATACTGGACCTGCAGCGGATGGACTGGCGGTACATCCAGGAGCAGCAGGCGAAGGGGAATGGTGCCGGGGCGCCGGCTCCGGCGACGGCGACGGCGAGCAATGGGAGCGGTTCGGTGAGACCGGGGCCCACGTCGCAGAGTGCGCGGCCGTGGGCGCAGTCGGCGGCAGAGGTGCCGGGGGCGGTGGAGGATCCGGCGGGGAAGACGGCGGGGCTCGGCGGGCTGGTTCAGGTGGTGGAGAAGGCGGGGGCGACGCCGGGGTTGGGGTTGCCGCAGGTGGATTTGGCGGCGGAGCTGAAGAAGAAGCAGCGGCGGAGTCAGTTCACGACGTTGATCGGGGTGGGGGTGTTCATTGCGGTGATGGGGGGGATTGCGGCGGTGTGGATTGGGTCGGCGCCGGTGGTGCCGGAGGAGGTGCCGGGCGGGGCGGGGAGCGCGGGGACGGTGGTGGCGACGGGGAAGCCGGTGGGAACGGCAACGCCGACGGTGGTGCCAGCAGCAGCGCCGAGCGTGAAGATGCAGGATGCGCCGGTGATTTTGGATGAGCAGCCGGTGGGGACGGTACCGGCGAAGCCGGCGGGAAATGTGAAAAATAAGCCACGAGCAACGACCGGTGGCACGGCGACCGCCACGCCGACTGCACCACCGACCTCGTCAGGACGGACGCGGCTCTTTTAGTCGCGACGATTCCTCACAGCGGCGCGGGAAACCGGTACAAGCGTTCCTGCTGCACTGGCCATTAAAAAACCGAAGAAACGCAAAAACACCACGTTGCAAGTGTCGGCTTCACTTGCACTTCTTGAAGAGCCCCACACCCGTGCAAACGGGCGTCTTTGCCTTCTGCGTCAGCCCCGTCGGCTTCGATGCCGGCGCCTGATACGTGGGCTTCGGCGTCGGAGATGGCGCCGACACCGTCGCCGTTTGCACGGGAGGAGCGACAAGTTGCGCTTCCGGTTGTGCTGTCGACGCTGGCGGCGTCTCCGGCTTCAACTCCTCCGCCTTCACAGGAGGTAGCGGAACCGAATCCTTTGCCGGAGCCGTCTCGGGCGTCGGCTCCGGCGCCTTCGTTGTTGCCGCGCTGCTTCCCTCCGCCTTCGTCTCGGGGGTTGTCGTCGGCGAGCTCGGCGGCTGCCCTGTCGCAGCGGGCTCCCTCGCGCTCATCACGAGCAACCCAACCACCCCGATCGCCGCCGCCACCCCCGCGCCCATCACCCCGAACAGCACACCCTTCCCACGCTTGCGCCTCCCCGCCACCGCCGGATCCATCACCGGCATCGGCGGCGCCGGGTATCCACCCGTCGCGTGGGCGAGCGCGCCTGCGGCCGACGTCGTCCCCGCGTGATCCACGCGTCCCCCGAGCGTCGCCTGGATCTCTGGCGTGAGCATCTGCGTCTGCCCGTTCGCCGCCTGCTCCGGCACCACCCCTTCCAGCACCGCGTAGGACTGCCGATGCGCCGCGATCGCCTGCTGCATCTCCTCCTTCCACGCGGGCGCCGGAGACGCGATGGGCTGGTTCGGCTGCAAGAGCTGCGTCCCCGTCGAGGCGTCCTCGCCGCGCCCTGCTGGCGGCGCGCCTCGCCGCATGTCCATCAGCATCCGACCCTGCAGCGGCAGCGTCGCCGCGAGCTCGCTGTCGTCGTCCTCCTCCGGCGTCGAGCTCATCGCCGCGCGGGGAGCTGCGCCGGGCAGCGGCGCGGTCACGTCCATCGGCGTATACGTCGGCGTGCGCTGCGGCCCCATCGACGACGGGATCGGCTGCTCCACGCCCGTGAACGTCGGCTTTCGTTGTGGGCCCGTCTGTTGGGGGACGGGCTGCTCCACCCCCGTGAACGTTGGCTTTCGCTCGGGCCCCGACGCCTGCGGAATCGGTTGATCCACCCCCGTGAACGTCGCCTTGCGCGTCATCGGCCGCGGCATCCCCGCGATCGTGAGGAGCGTGCGCGTCAGCTCGTCCGTGCTCGGGAACCGCGCGTCTCGCTTCGCCGCCGTGCAACGCGCCACGACCTCGTCGAGCTCTGCCGGCACGTCGCGCACCTTCGCCGAAGGCGGCGGCACGGGCGTGATGAGGATGTGACGGATCACGTCCTGCACCGAGCCCGTGAAGGGACGGCTTCCCGTGAGCATCTCGTAGAGCACGATTCCGAGCGACCAGATGTCCGTGCGGTGGTCGAGGTCCTTGCGCATGCCCACCTGCTCGGGGCTCATGTACGCGGGTGACCCCACGGCCGTGCCCGTCTGCGTCGCGACGCTGTCGACCGAGTCGAGGTTCTTGCACACCCCGAAGTCGAGGATCTTCGAGATGAACGTGCCCTCGGGCATGCCCTCCTCGCGGTGGAGGAAGATGTTCGCGGGCTTGAGATCACGATGGATGACCTGCGCGGCGTGCGCGACCGCCAGCCCACTCGCGACCTCACCCGCGATGCGCGCCGCGATCGCAGGCTCGATGCGCCGCTTCTCCTTGAGCAGCTCGCCGAGGGTTTGGCCCTGCAAGAGCTCGAGGACGAGGAAGGGCTCGCCCTGCGGCGTCTCGCCGACGTCGAAGATCTGGACGATGTTCCGGTGGCGCAGCTTCCCGCATGCCCGCGCCTCGCGCAGGAGGCGTTGGCGCAGGTCGTTCGTCAGGTGCTCCTTCTGCTGCGGCAAGATCAGCTTGAGCGCGACCTTGCGGTTCGTCGCGTGATCGAACGCCGCCCACACGGCGCCCATCGCGCCCTGGCCGATCGCCTGTTCGAGCCGGTACTTACCGCCGAGGAGATCCCCCGATTTCATGGTCCCGCAAGCATTCCATGAAAGCGAGCGGTGTCACAAGAATTTTGTTTGCCGCCGTGCTCCGCTCACGAACCACCATGTCTGCGCGAGTCTCACGTGACGATCGGAGATTGCTCTGGTCGCACGTTCAGCGATCCCACGTGACGGCCCAACTGTACGGTATAGTGCTACGGTGACAACCGTAATGCTGCTGGTGCGTCTTGTGACCGGGATTCAACGGGGCGTTTGGTCAGGACCACGATCAGGCTGATTGCGAGCCCCATGATCACGATTGCGCCCACGACGATTCCAAGCATTGGGGTGCGCTTGACCTTCCGCTTGGCAGGTGGCGAGACCGGCGTATTTGAATTCGTAGGCGGGAGCGACGGGGCCGGGAGTGGTCGGGAGGCTGCCTGCGCCAGCACGGCTCGACTGTCGATCATGCGCTCGGTTCCCCGGGGCCCCGTCGCCGGCCTCGATGTCTCGAGACCTATGATCAGGGTCCCGGCTTTACCCACGTGGGGCTGCTGCCGAGACGAGGGCGGCAGCGGCGCGGTGGCATCCACGGCAGCGCCCGCGGCCATCCACGGCTGCATGGCAGCCATTGGCGTCTGCGCCGGAGCGGGACCATTCAACCGCATCGTCGAGTCGGGCATCGGCGGAGCACTCCGGATCACTGGCGCAGTGGCCGGCGCCAGTTGCGGCACGGCCGGCGCCACGCTGCCGAGATCGGGCGACGAACCCGCCATCGCCCGCTCCAGCAACCCCACGGGAATACGTGAGCCCTCATCGGGTCCGACGTGGGCCTGGAGCAGGCGTTCGACCACCGCGGCCGATGCAATACGCTTGGCACGGTCGCGCTCGAGGCACATCGCCACGATATCGTCGAGCTCCGCATTGATGTGGCGCACGGTCTGGGACAGACGAGGAATTGGGCCGCTGAGGATACGAATGAGCAGTTCTTGTCCACCGCCGGGGAAGGGTCTCGTGCCCGTCAGCATCTCGGAGAGCACCACGCCCAGCGACCAGATGTCGGTGCGAGCGTCGAGATCAAGCGCCCCCCTGATGGCTTCCGGGCTCATGTATGCTGGGGACCCGACGGCGCCGCCGACGGCCGTCACGAGTAATTCTTTCGCCGCGAGGTTCTTCGCGACTCCGAAGTCGAGCACCTTCACGACGAGCCCGTCGACCCCGGCCTCCTGATGAAGAAATACATTGGCAGGCTTGAGGTCCCGATGAATGACGTTCACGGCGTGTGCAGCAGCAAGGGCGCGGGCGATGTCACGCCCGATCTGAGCGGCGAGAGGCTGCGAAAGCCGACGCTGCCGACGAAGCAACTCGGCGAGCGTTTCGCCGGAGAGGAGCTGCATCACGAGGTAGGGCTCCCCCTCGTGCGTCGCCCCGGTGTCGTAAACTTCAATGACGTTTCGGTGCGCAATGGCGCCGCAAATGCGAGCCTCGCGGAGCAGGCGGTGCCGGAGGTCCTCGGAGGGCTGGGCGAGCAGCTTGATGGCCACGCGACGCTGGGTGGTCTCGTGCATTGCTTCCCAGACGACACCCATGGTACCCGCGCCAAGCTGGCGCACTAGGCGGTATTTGTCTCCGAGTCGATCCCCGGCTTTCATCCGGGGCGTCCTAACATCGACGGCTCTTGCCCTGCAAGTTTTGTGCATGTGCCAACACGCGACGTGCTAGCCGGCCGCGCGGGGAGCCGTTGCTCGATGCCGTCGAGGAGCGCCGCGAGGCCGCTCTCGAACAGCGCGTCGAGATTCAGGTCGTAGCCTTCCCCGAGATCCCGAAGCACCGACGAGAAGCTCGCGTGGCGGGCCGACCTCGCGAGCTCGGCGAACACGGGCGCCTGCGCCTCGTTCCAGTGCTCCCCGTCGACGCCGCTCTCGGCCTCGGCGCGCCGCTCGGCCTCGAGATCGACACCGACGCCGCGCACGTAGCTGAAGACGAGCAGGTGGAGCTCGAGGCGCCCGCGTGCGTCGACGCCCGATCCCTCGAGCGCCTGGAAGATCCAGTCCGCGAACGCGACCACGTTCGGCTGGGTGAGCGGGCGCGTCACCGTCATCACGTGGGCGAGCCAGGGGTGGCGCTGGTAGAGCGTCCAGAGCCCACGCGCGGAGACCTCGAGGCCCTCGCGCCACGAGCGCGCGGGCGGCGGCAGCTCGAGCTCGCCGAACGCTGCGTTGACCATTGCGGCGATGAGCTCGGCCTTGCTCTGTACGTGGCGATAGAGCGACATCGGCGGCGCCGACAGCACCGCCGCGACCGCGCGCATCGACAGGGCGTCGACTCCCTGTGCGTCCGCGATCGCCATCGCCGCCCGCACGATCCTCGCCCGGCCGAGGCCCTCTTCCGCCGGGGCCTCCCGCGGCGCGACGACGTGGCCGACCCGCGGCTTCGCGAGGAGCACACCCTCCTGGCACAGCGCTGCAAGCGCCTTCGCGGCCGTCGCGTGCGCCACCCGGAAGCGCCGGCTCACCGCCCGCGTCGACGGCGCACGCGCGCCCGGCGGGAGGGCGCCAGTCGCCACCTGCCGCTTGAGCTCCGCCACGATTCGCTGCGAGGCTCCCCCGCGATCCATCACTCTGTACTAGCACAGAATTTTTGCGAATTGCAGAGGATTCATTCGACGATCTTACGGAGCTGCGTACAGTGCACGCAGCTCCGCGTGTGGTGCGCGCGGCTCGGCGTGCCTCGCACGCGAGGAGGTCCCATGGCTCGTAGCATCCTCGTCTC
The DNA here is from genome assembly GCF_029946515.1 of Polyangium sp. 6x1. Taxonomy (GTDB): domain Bacteria; phylum Myxococcota_A; class Polyangia; order Polyangiales; family Polyangiaceae; genus Polyangium. The sequence continues at coordinate 148,032 of NZ_JARZHH010000001.1, read as the reverse complement.
CGGCGCAGGTATCGCCGGCCCCGCGCTCGCGTGCCGGCTCGCCCGCGCGGGTTTTTCCGTGACCGTCGTCGAGCGCGCCCCCGCCCTGCGGCGCGGCGGGCAAGCCGTCGATTTCCGCGGCCCCGTGCACATGCGCGTCCTGCGCGAGATGGGCGTCTTCGAGGCGCTCGCGGAGCGGCGAACGCACATGGGCGCGCTGCAATTCGTCGACGCGAGGGGTCGTGTCGTCTTCACGTTGCCGCCATCCTTCGCGAGCGGCGAGCTCGAAATCGAGCGAGGCGATCTCGTCGACGTGTTGTTCCAGAAAAGCCGCGATGGCGTCGAATACGTCTTCGGCGACTCGATTGCCTCGATCTCGCAGGATGGCGGGGGCGTCGACGTCACCTTCGAGCGCGAACGGCCGCGCCGCTTCGATCTCGTCGTCGGCGCCGACGGCCTCCACTCGCGCGTCCGCGCGCTCGCGTTCGGCGAGGAGCGCCGCTACGTGCGCCACCACGGGTACTCCGTCGCCACCTTCCGCATGCCGAACCTCCTCGGCCTCGAGCGGAGGGGCCTCGTCTACAGCGAGCCCGGGAGGGCCGTCCTCGTCAGCAGCACGCGGAATGTGGAGGAGGCCGTCGTCATGCTCGTCTTCACCCCCTCGAACGAGCCGCTCCGCACGCGATTCACTGGCATGGGCTGGGAAATGCCGCGGCTGCTCCCGTACCTCGACGGCGCGAGCGACCTCTACACCGACACCATCAGTCGCGTCGACGTCGACAGGCTGTCGCGTGGCCGCGTCGTCCTCCTCGGCGACGCGGGCTACGGCGCCACCATCGGGGGCCAGGGCACGGGCGTCGCCGTCGTCGCTGCGTATGTGCTCGCTGGCGAGCTCGCGAGAGAGGTCGATCACGCGCGGGCCTTCGCGCGTTACGAGGCCACCATCGCGGGCTACGCGCGCGGCTGTCAGGCCACCGCGCGCCACATGGGCCCGTTTTTCGCGCCGCGATCCCGCGCGGCGATCGCCCTCCGGAACGTGATGCACCGAGCGCTCACATCCCGCCCGCTCGCGGGCGTGTTCGAGCGGATGACGGCGAGCGCGGCCAGCGACGTCACATTGCCGATGTACGTTTGAACCTTCCAGGCATCACACGACGGATGACGCGTCCGCGATCCGCGCGACCCTCCCGATGAGCGCCTGCGGTCCCATGGCGAGATCGGTCTTCTCGGCGGGGATGGTGTTTCGTATTCACCGTCGACGCGCGTCGGGCTTCATTTCAAGGCGAATGCGCCGATCTCGCCGTCGGTGCGGAGCTCGTTCGTGTTTTGCCTTGCTGTTTCTAGGAGGAGCGTGAAAGACTAGGCGCATGAGCGTCCGGCGTTTCTGGCAACTCCTCGCGAGCTGGATCTGTGGGATCGGGATCGGGATCGTGGGCTCCACGATCACCCTCCTGACGTTCGGCGCCTTCTCGCGAACGTTGTCACCGTGGATCGTGCGGGCGTGGGGGAAGTCGATGCTACGGCTCGCGCGGGTCACGGTCTCGGTCGAGGGCGCCGAGCACCTCTCCTCGGACACGATGAAGATTGCGACGTTCAACCACGGGTCGCTGCTCGACTCTTTCCTCATCGCGTCGATCATGCCGAGCGGGAGCGTCGCCGCGGTCAAGCGGGAAATGTTTTATTATCCGATCCTCGGTTTCACCATGTACCTCTGTGGTTTCGTTTTTCTGGACCGACGCAACAGCGCGCGCAGTCGAAAGCAGATGGCCAAGGCTTGCAAGCGCATGGAGCGTAATCGGCTCACGGTCTTCATCTCGCCGGAAGGGACACGCGCTCGCACCCACGAGTTGCTCCCCTTCAAGAAAGGCGCGTTTTTTCTTGCCCTCGACAGCGGCGCGCCCATCGTCCCGGTGGTCATCGAAGGCGCCTTCGATTTACATCCGCCGAACCGCTGGACCACCGACCCCGGCCACGTGCGAATCCGCGTGCTCCCGCCGCGTTCGATGGTGGGGCTCAGCGTCGAGACCATTCCCGACGAGATTGAATCGCTCCGAAAGCTCTACGCGGCCGAGCTCGCGACGATGCGCGCCGAGGGGGGCAAACCCGTGATTGCACCCGTCGCGCGTGCTGCTTGACCAGAATGGCCACGCGCCGGTCAAGCGCCCGGCCGAACCGCGACGAGGGCGAGGTGGATGCCTATGACATGCTACGCTTCGCCCGTGCGCCAAGCCGCCGCCCTCCTCGCCCCGCTCCTCGCGCTCGCGTGCGCGTGCGCCCCTCCGCCCTCCAGCGCGAAGCCCGCGGAAAACCCCCCCACGCCCGCCCGGGCCGACCAACCCGCGCCCGCGCCTGCGCCCAGGCTCCCCGCTTTCACGATGACGAAGGCGATGGTCCCCATGCGCGACGGGGTGAAGCTCGAGACGGCGATCTTCTCGCCCGTCGACGCGAAGAAGCCATTGCCCGTGCTTTTCATGCGCTCGCCTTATGGCATCCCCGAGGACCCCTCTGACCTGGACAACCCCGGGGTAAACGCGCTCCGCGCGGACGGCTACATCATCGCGGCCCAGAACTGCCGCGGGCGCTTCGGCTCCGAGGGGACGTTCGTCATCACCCCGCCGCCGCACGATCCGGCCGACCCGCGCGGCGTGGACGACGCCACCGACGCGCACGACTCCATCGAATGGCTCGTGAAGAACGTGCCCGGCAACAATGGCCGCGTGGGGATGATGGGCACCTCGTACCTCGCCTGGACGGCCACCATGGCCCTGCTCGAGCCGCACCCCGCATTGCGAGCGATCATCGAGGAGGCCTCTCCCGCCGACGAGTTCACCGGCGACGACTTCCGCCACAACGGCGCATTCCGGCTGGCCTACGGCTTCGAGTACGTCGCCAGGATGGAGACGAGCAAGGAGGCGAACTCGGTCTTCTCGTACGGCCGCTCCGATCTCTACGATTTTTTCCTCGACCTCGGGCCGCTCGCCAACGCCGACGCGCGCCATTTCCACGGCAAGATGCCGACCTGGAACGATTTCGTCGCGCACCCGAACCTGGACGCGTTTCTCGAGCGGCGCGCGATCGTGTCGCACCTGCGCAAGGCGACGATCCCCATCCTCAACGTCGCGGGCTGGTGGGATCAGGAGGATTTTTACGGGCCCTTCGGCATCTACGCGACGCTGGAGAAGAGCGACGCCGCGCGCAAGAACCACCTCGTGGTGGGCCCCTGGAACCACGGCGGATGGGGCAGCCCCGGGCGCAAGCTCGGACCCGTGGATTTCGGCAGCGAAACCGGCGTGCATTACCGGGACAAAATCGTGGTCCCCTGGCTCGCCCACTGGCTCCACGACAAACCCATCGAGGACCAGCCCGAGGCGACGATCTTCGAGACCGGCACGAACCGCTGGCGCACCTTCGATCGCTGGCCGCCCGAGGCCGGCGTCACCAAAAGAAAGCTCTACCTGCGCGCGGGCCGGGCCTTGTCGTTCGAGCCGCCCACGGAGACGGGCCGGGGCGCCGCCGACAGCTACGTCTCCGATCCGCAGAACCCGGTGCCCTTTGTCCCTCGCCCGATCCAGCCGCTCCTCACGGGCAGCAGCCAGTGGCGGACGTGGCTGGTGCAGGACCAGCGCTTCGTCGATCACCGGCCCGATGTGCTGACCTTCTCGACGGACCCGCTCGACGCGGATCTCACGGTGGCCGGCGATATCGTCGCCGAGCTCTTCGCGTCGACGTCGGGCACGGACAGCGACTGGATCGTGAAGCTCATCGACGTCTACCCGGAGGGCGATCCGAAGCCTCCGCCCGAGGCGCAGGCGGACGATGAAAAAAACGCCGAGCCGGCCGCCGACATGCGCGGCTATCAGCTCATGGTCGCGAGCAGGGTCCTGCGCGGGCGCTTCCGCGACAGCTTCAAAAAGCCCGCGCCCATCCCGTCCGGCAAGGTGCTGCGTTATGCCATCGACCTCGAGACCCGCGCCCACACGTTCCGCAAAGGGCACCGGATCATGGTGCAGGTGCAGAGCACCTGGTTCCCGGTCATCGATCGCAATCCGCAGCGCTACGTGGACAGCATTTTTGCGGCGAAGGAGTCCGATTTCGTCGCCGCCACCCAGACGCTCGCGCGCTCGCGCGAGGCGCCCTCGGCAATCGTCCTGCCGGTCCTGTCGCCGTGAGCCTGAACTCGCAGTACAATGGAAGGAACGCGCCCCATGACCACTTTGCCCAAAGGCCCCACGAGCAACATCCTGGTGAACATCCAGGGGATCATGGACCCGATCGGCTACACGCTGCGCCTGCGGGAGCGTTACGGCGATCCGATGTCGTGCCCGAAGATGAACGGCAAACCGGTGCTGGCCACCGGCAGCGTGGAGGGGCTGCGCTCCGTGTTCGCGGTGCCGCCGGAGGCCCTCGACCAGATGCTGGCCGAGAGCTTCACCGCGGCGATGGGAGAGTCGTCGCTGTTCGTGCTCTCGGGCGCGCGGCACACGGCCATGCGCAAGCTGCTCATGCCGCCATTTCACGGGCAGCGCATGCGCCTCTATGGGAAGCAGATCTGCGACTTGGCCCTGCAGCACTCCCGGGACCTCAGGCCGGGCCGAGAGATCGTGGCGCAGGACCTCATGCACAAGATCTCGCTGCAGACGATCATCCACCTCGTGTTCGGAGTCACTGCACCGGCGGAAGTGGCGCGCCTCGAGGAGCTGCTCGAGGCGCTGCGCAAGAGCTTCTCCTTGGGCCTGAACATCACCCTCATGATTCCCTGGCTGCGCCGGGAGTTCGGGGGCTTCGGCCCGTGGGCGCGCAGGCAGCGCGCGACCCAAGCCCTGCGCAGCTTCCTCGATCCGGAGCTCGCCCGCCGCCGCAAAGACCCCGCCGAGCGCACCGATATCCTGAGTCTGCTCCTGGAAGCCCGTCAGGAAGACGGGACGGCGCTCGACGACAAGCAGATCTTCGAGCAACTGCACACGCTGCTCTTCGCGGGGCACACCACGACCGCGGCCGCGCTCACCTGGGTGCTTTATTTTCTCGGACACGCGCCAGCCGCGTTGCGCCGGCTGCAGGACGAGCTGACGGCGCTGGGCGCGGATCCGGAGCCCGAGGCGCTGGCCAAGGCGCCGTATCTGGAAGCGGTGTGTAACGAAACGATGCGCCTGCGCCCGCCCAGCCCGGGGGTGGGACGCAAGCTGAATGCGCCGATGAAGGTCGCGGGCTACGATTTGCCGGCCGGATCAGGCGTGTTCGCGCAAATCATCTGGGCCCACCACAATACCTCGGTATTTCCGGAGCCGGATGTATTTCGGCCCGAGCGATTCCTCGAGCGAACCTATTCCCCCTTCGAATTCCTGCCGTTTGGCGGCGGGAATCGGCGCTGCATCGGGGCCGCCTTTGCGCTGTACGAGATGAAGCTCGTCCTGGGCACGCTGCTGCGGCGCTACAGCTTCGAGCTCGTGTCCAAGAAGCCGGTGCGGGCGGGGCTGCAAGGTCTGCCCGGCTCTCCGGTGCGCGTGATCGTTCGTTGATGAACGTCACCACGTCAGCCACCTTGTCATTGTCTCGGTAGCCCGCGGTCCGTTTCCACGAATGGGGCTTGAACGCGCCCAAACGGACGACGACGCTGTCAGAACCCCCAGCGCACGCCGAAGCCCGCCTGCACGACCGCGGGAGTCATGCGGTAGTACCCCACTTCGTTGCCGGCCAGCGCGGTGAAATACAGCTGATAGAGCCCCTGCGTGGCCGGCCGCAGCGCGACGCCCGTATCGAGCACGAGGCGCCGCTCGGTCGCCGCGAGCTCGTTGTGCACCAGCCACGCGCCGTGCAGCGCGACGAAGAAGCGGTAGGGATACCCTTTGACGAACGTGCCGTCGAAGACCACGTCCATCGCGGTCTCGAACGTGACCGAGCCGCCCTTTCCGCCGTAGTTGCCGCACGTCACGGCGTGCGTGGTGCACGTGAGCACGTGGAGCCGAGTGACCAGCGCCAGCGACAGCGCGTGGATCCCGAGCGCGACGGTGGCGTCGCCGCGCAGCGAAAGGCTATTCAGGTTCACGAAGCCCGGGTGCCCTTTGGACGAGTGATCGCTCTCGTGCTCCGCCGCGAACGCGCCCGCGAACGCTGCCTGGCGTGCGCCCAGCGCCACCTCGCGACGGTAGATTGCCTCGATGGCAAGCCGGCCGCGCCAGTACTCCCACGGGACGGCCTGCGTCGGCGATGTGTTGTGCAGCTCGATGAGCGCCGGCAGCTGCAACAAGAACCCCGTGCCCGCGAGCGCACCCACGATGGGCATGCGCACCCCCACTGCGCCGCGCAGTGTGTTCCGCCAGCCCAGCGACGCGACAGGGGCGTCGGGGCTTGCGGACAGCATTCGCGCGTCGGACTGCGCCTGGGCCGGGGAGGCCTGCGTCGACGCGGGGCGCACGGCAGGCTGCGCCGAGGCCCGCGCCCCGCTCGACAGGAACGCCAACAGGAATGCCACGCATCGCACGATGGAGGGGATGCCGGGTCGGTTGGAAGAAAGGCATTGGTGGGAAGTGCCACGGCCGGCGGTCGTCATGGTTGCGACTTCCATACGATATGACCGAGTCTCGTGCAGCATTCTGGTCTACGCCGCGGGGTGGAGCCCACTCCGTTGGACGATGATGACGGTCTTGCCCTGCGCGTGCCCCTCCGCCACGTGACGTACCGCATCCGCGGCCTCACGGAGCGTGTACTGCCGCTCGATCACTGGCCAAAGCGCCCCGGCTTCCACCAGATCGCTCAATGCAATCAGATCCTCGCGCCGCGGCTTGGTGAGGAACGACGTCATCCTCTGGCTCGCGAATGCTCCGGTGAGCATCACCTTCATGATCCAGACGATCGGCCCGACCCACTGTCCGCCCGGCGAACCCGCGCAGGACACGTACGTGCCCGTCGGCTTCAGTACCTCCCTGCACGCCGAAAGCGAGCGGTTGCCCACGAGGTCGAGCATCACGTCGAAGCGACCGGTCTGCCGCGTGAAATCCTCTTTCGTGTAATCGACGACCTCGTCGGCGCCGAGCGACCGCACCTTGTCGACGTGCCGCGTGCTGCACACGGCCGTCACGTCTGCGCCCATGGACTTCGCGATCTGCACCGCGAACGATCCGACACCCCCCGACGCGCCATTGATGAGGACCCTCTGTCCCGCCTGCAGCCGTCCCGCGTCGCGCAGCGCCTGCAGCGCCGTCATGCCCGAGTCGGGCATCGCGGCCGCCTGTTCGAACGAGAGCCTCGTCGGCTTGGGCGCGAGCGCGTCGGCACGCGTACGCACGTATTCGGCAAACCCAGAGGTCACCTGGCCGTAGACCTCGTCGCCCGGCTTCATCGTGGTGACGTTACGTCCGACGGCCTCGACCGTGCCGGCCACGTTTTGCCCAGCAATGCGGTACTTGGGCCGCCGCAGGCCGAAGCCCAGGCGCACCAGGTACGGTTTGCCGGTGAGCAGATGCACGTCGCCCTTGGACACCGATGCTGCGTGCACGCGGACGAGGACGTCGTCGTCGCCCATCTCCGGCGTCTCGACCTCCTCGAGCCGCAAGACGTCGGCTGAGCCGTACTCGGGTTGAACGAGCGCGTGCATGGCCCTTTTCCCCACCGCCACGGGCGGGGGGGCGTCGATGGTGGTGTTCGAGGGGGTCGCTGCGGGCATGGGTCTGTCTCCTGGTCGCGAGGGCGTCGTATCCGTGGGCGCCGCTGTCCTTTCGAGGCGACGGCGGTACTTACGCTGTAAGTACAGCTTGTACTTACAGCGTAAGTCTGTCAAGGTGGGCGTGCGAAACGAGATGGCACGAGTCCGGAAGACCGATCGACGCGCGCCCCGGCGTGAGCCCCTGACGCGAGAGCGCATCCTCCTCACTGCGATACGTCTCGCCGATGAAGAGGGGCTCGCGTCGCTCTCCATGCGCAGGATCGCGCAGGAGCTCGGGGTCGAGGCGATGTCGCTCTACAACCACGTCGCCAGCAAGGACGACCTGCTCGACGGCATCGTGGACCTCGTCGTCGCGGAGATCGAAGTGCCCGCCATCCACGCCGACTGGAAGACGGCCATGCGGAGGCGCGCGATCTCGGCCCACGAGGTCTTCTTGCGCCACCCGTGGGCGCCCATGCTCATCGGCTCACGCGTCAACGTCGGGCCGGCGATGTTGCGCTACGTGAATGCCACCCTCGGCTGCCTCAAGGAAGCGGGCTTTTCGTACGAGATGGCCGATCGCGCGTGGAACGCGATCGACAGCCACATCTTTGGGTTCACGATCCAGGAGCTCAATTTCCCGCTCGATCCATCGGAGTACGCGAGCGCGGCCCAGATGTTCCTCCCGCGCCTCCCTGCCGACGAATACCCCTACATGCGCGCGCTGACGGAGCTCGTCATCGAGGGCACCCACCGCGGCGTGCACGACTTCCAGTTCGGGCTCGAGCTGATCCTCGACGGCCTGGAGCGACTCCGGCAGCGGGGCAGGTCGTCGTGACACGCCAGGTCTCATCGCGTCGATGAGGGATCCCGTGCGCGCGCGCGCACCAGCGGCTCGTCTCTCGGCGCTGCTTCGAGGCCCGCGAGAATGAGCTGGATTCCGTAGCGGAATCGCGCATCGAGGTCGGCATCGAGCAGGTGCGTGGAGGCCTCTCCGAGGTGCGGGTACGCGCCGCGGGCGAGCGCCGCCCGGAGGTGCTCCGGCTCGACCTTGCCGCCCTCCGTACCGGGGAGCGGCGCCAGGGCTTGCTCCTCGAGGGTGAAGCCAATCGTGTAGTAGACCATCGTCCAGGTCCCCCACGCGGCGGCGCGCGGCGAGAGCCCCGCCTCGCGAAGCGCGCCGACCCACGTGTCCGCGAAGCGGAGCGTGTTCTCCTGCGTCACGTAGGTCCCCGCAAAGACCCGCGCTCCGTCGCGGTGCGCGAGCAGCGCCCGGCGGAGCCGCTCGGCCATGTGGGCCGCCCGGTCCATCCACGTGGGCCCCTCCGGGGCGCGGGCCACGCAGTCCGCCAGCATGGCTTCCGCCATGGCGTCGAGCAGCTCCTGCTTGTTCTTCACATGCCAGTAGAGCGTGGCCGCCTGCACGTTCAGCTCCTGCCCGAGCCGGCGCATGGTCAGCGCGTCGAGCCCGACCTCGTCCAGGAGGCCCAGCGCCGTCGAAACCACCTGCTCGCGTCGTAGTCGCATCGCAGCTCCTCGTTCCTTACGTGACGCCTTGACTCTAACACCGTTCGAGTCACTCTAACGTTGTTAGATTTTGAGACCTGGAGGGTTCGTATGGATACGGACGTGGTGATCGTGGGGGCAGGCCCGGTCGGGCTGATGCTGGCGTGCGAGCTCGCGCTCGCGGGGGTCCGGGTACGCGTGCTGGAGCAGCGGACAGCGCGGATGGAGCAGTCGCGCGCGCTCACGCTGCACCCGCGCAGCCTCGAGATTCTCGACCAGCGCGGGATCGCGGGCCGCTTCCTGGAACGCGGGATCCCGATCCCCACGGGGCATTTCGCGATGCTCGACACCCGGCTCGACTTCTCGCGCCTCGACACGGGGCACCCCTACACGCTGTTCCTGCCCCAGGCCCGCAGCGAGGAGCTCCTGGAGGCGCGGGCGCGGGAGCTGGGCGCCGAGATTCTGCGTGGCCACGCGGTCGTCGAGATCACGGAGCGGGAAGGGAGCATCGCGCTGCGGGTCCAGGGGCCCGAGGGGCTGCGCGACGAACGCGCGAGCTACGCCGTGGGCTGCGACGGGGCGGCGAGCGTGGTGCGTCGCTCGATGGGCATCGGCTTTCCGGGGAGCGAGACGACGCTGACGGCTTTCCTCGGCGACGTCGAGGTCGCGGAGCCCGCTGTCCGGCCGGGCTCTCACGTGGGCCCGCAAGGCGGCGTGATGGTGGTTCCTCTCGGCGACGGAGGCTACCGCTTCGTCGTCTTCGATCCGCGGAGGATGCACGCGGACAGGTCCGAGCCGGTCACGCTGGACGAGCTGCGGAGCTCCGTGCAGCGGATCCTCGGCACGGATTTCGGAATGCGCGATCCTCGCTGGCTGTCGCGCTTCGGCAATGCGACGCGGCTGGCGGAGCGATATCGCGCAGGGCGCGTCTTTCTCGCAGGCGACGCCGCGCACATCCATTTCCCCGCCGGCGGCCAGGGGCTCAACGTCGGTCTGCAGGACGCGATGAATCTCGGCTGGAAGCTCGCTGCCGCCGTGAAAGGCTGGGCGCCGCCCCACCTGCTCGACAGCTACCACGAAGAGCGACACCCCGTCGGCCGCGCCCTTTTGCGCAACACGGAGGCGCAGATCAGGCTCATGGACGTCTCGGAACCCGGCTTGGCCCTCCGCGAGATGATGAGCGACCTGCTCGGCATCGAAGCGGTGAATCGGCGCCTCGCTGGGCAGATCAGCGCGCTCGACATCGCTTATCCTCCGGCCGAGGGCGCGGGGGCGCACGCATGGGTCGGCAAGAGGGCGCCCGACCGCGCGCTCGAGACGGGGCGCGGCGCGGCGCGCCTCTACGAGCTCTTGCACGCGGGCCGGTACGTGCTGCTCGATTTCGCCGACGACGCCCAGGTCCAGGCCGTGAGCGAGGCGTGGAGGGATCGCGTCGACGTCATCCAGGCGAAGGTCGCGGCCCCGCAGACCGATGGTTCTGGTATCAATGCGCTCCTGGTGAGGCCGGACGGGCACGTCGCCTGGGCGAGCGAGCACACGACGCGCCTCGACGATCTCCGGGCTGCGCTCGCGCACTGGTGCGGGCGCGCGTGATCGGGGACAGATGGGATGGCCAAGCCCCCGAGCCTTTTACGGGAGGGTGGGGCCACGAAGGCGCTTTTTCAGGGGGATGCTTGCAGCGTGAGTGCGTCCTCGGCGCCCGGGACCACGGTACCGTCGACCTTGGGAGGCGGCGTCGCCTTCGCGGTGATGGTGACCGAGGTGGCCCCCGCGCCGACGAAGAGCTTGGTCTCCGCGCGTGTCGTGGGATTGGAGAGATAAACCTTCGATGGCAAAAATGAGAGCGCGGTCCCCGCCGGCTCGACCGTCGCGGAGAACGTGACGAGCGTGCCATCCGTGGGTTTTCCATTCGCCTTGCTGCGCACCTCGGCGGCGAGTTGGAGCTCGGTCGACTTGTCGGGCGTGAGCTTCCCAGGGGCCGACGTGAGCGCGACGTATTCGACGGGCGTCGGGTTGATGCCGGCATATTTGCTGATGGTCCGCCCGAGGACGGTCGCGTCGATGCGGACAGGCGTGGTGGACGTGGTCATTTTGAATGCGGGATACACGCACCCGCCGAGGTGAAGGTCGGTCTTGAGCAACGACGGCATCACCGGATCGCCACTCGCCACCCAGGAGCCCGCGGAGAGGCGCAGCTCGACGGGCGTCGAGAGCTTGTCCGTCGGAAGATCGTCGGGCAGGCAAAGCTCGACCGTCGCTGACGACTGGCCGTCGGCCACGAGATCGCAGATTGGCAACGGCTCGCCCGCACCCGGGGGCTCGGAGCAGAGGCGCAGGGTGAAATCGACCGGGACCTCGGCGATCGTCGCATGACTCGATTTGGTCACCCCGCGGAACGTGGCGTCGACGCGCACCGCGCCGGGCGTGGTGGTGGTCTGGAAGGCGGGGTACACACACTTGTCGCGAGGGACCTGGACCTTGAGCAAGGCGGGGTTGGCGGGGTCGGCGCCGGTGACCCATTTGCCAGCGGAGAGGCGCAGCTCGACGGCGCTCGGTTGCTCTTCGGTGGGCAGAGCCTCGGGCAGGCAAACCTCGACGGTCATGCTCGACCTGCCGTTGGCACGGGGATCACAAGGCGTGAGCGCTTCCTTGTCGGAGACGTCGGAGCAGAGGCGGAAATCGAAATCGATGGGGACCTCGGCGATCGTGGCGTACTTCGTGTCGGTGAAGCTCAGCGCGGTGGCGTCGATGCGGACGAGGCCCGGGGTCGTGGTGGTCTGGAACGCGGGGCGGAGGCAGCCGCCGCGGCCGAGGTCACCCTTGAAGAGGGTGGGATTCGTCGCGTCGGCGCCGACAGCCCATTTGCCGGAGGAGAGGCGCAGCTCGAAGGGAATGGTCGTGGCCGGGGCCTCGATTCCATCGGCAAGGCAGATCTCGACGGTGCCCAGGGATTTGCCGTCGGCGTTGAGGGCACACGGCGTGAGCGCCTCCTTTTGCGAGACATCCGAGCAGAGCCGCCAGGTGAAGATGTCGGTGGTGACGATCGGATCGGGAGCGCTGCAAGACGAGAGCGAGAACAAGGCCCCGAGAGAGCTCAGGGAGAGGAGCGGGATTCGACGGTTCATCGGACCTCCACCCCCTCGGAGCTCGGCTTGAAGAACGTGTTCTGCGTGTCCTGCGCCTTGGCGACGAAGATGGCGTGTCCCGTTCCCTTGAGGTTCACGGTGAATCTCGCCGAGGCATGGCCGCTGGAGTCGACGCGGACGTCTTTGGTTTGGCGAGGCAAAAGCGGCCCCGCTCCGCTCTCGTGCTCGAGGATGACGGTGACGATGCTGAGCGCCCGCCCGCCTTCGACCTCGACCGAGAGCCGCGTATCTTGGCCGGCCTTCGTCGAGCCATGGCTCGTGAGCGTGACTGTTCCTGACATGGGATCCCGAGTCCTTTCCGCGGTTACTTCTTGATGGCCTTGTTGAGCAGGTCGATGACGTCACCGTCGAACGATCCCGAGAGGAAGGGCGCGAAGCCGAGGTCGGTGTCTGTGGATGCCGGGTTCCGGTCGGCGATCTGGTACATGATGGTGCCGAGCGAGACGCGCGAGTAGTTGTTCCAGCGAATGCCCGCGCCGATCAGCGGGTAGCGCTCGAACATGATCGGCTTGAGCGTTCGTCCAGGCAATGTCGGAGCCGTGAGCGTGATGCCGACGGTGAGCGAGACGTGCTGGAGGAACCAGCTGCCGACGAGCTGGCCGACGGGGATCACGCGATCGATCGGGGTGAAATAAAAATTGATGCCCGTGTAGGGCACGAGCCAGGGCTGGGTGGCCGCGTCGATGGGGATCGCGAGGGCGGCGCCGACGTCGATGGCCGCGATGTTGCCGACGGGCGGCGTTTTGGCCCGGCCGAGCTTGTATTCGGTGTCCACGTGGCCGACGTTCTGCTCGATATCGTGGCGCACGTCGGCGATGTTCATGGCGTCGACGAGCTTCTTCGTGAGCTCCTTTCGCGCGGCGATCGCCTTTGCGTGCGTCTCTTTTCTCTCCTTGCGGGCCTCTTCGAGGCTCTTCTCCACGCTCGCGATATCGCGGAGGTTTTTTACCCAGAGCTCGAGCTGGGCGATCTTCTTGTCGTCCTTGTAAGCCTGCTCCATGTCGCGGATCTGCCCGGCGATCGGCAGGGGCTTGAAGCCATCCGGCATGCCGTCGGGCTTCTTGGCGGCTTCCAGGATGGCGCGGAGCGGGATGAACTTGTCGACCAGGAAGACTTCGGGCAGCTCCGGGGCGGGCAGCTTCTTGGCTTCGGCTTTCGCGTCGGCCACGGCCTTGTCGACGGCAGCCTTGTCGGCGTCGGCCTTGGCGAGGGCGTCGCGGAAATCCTCGAGGAGCCTGATCCAGCCCTGATGAATCGTCTTCTGGTCGAGATAGGCAGGGTCGCTGATGCGGACCTTGAGCTGCTGGAGGGCGGCCGCGAGCTTGTTCGGGTCGACGTTCTTCACGAGCAGTCGATCGATGGGCACGAGGAAGCCCGCATCCGCGAACATGGGGACTTGCAGGCCCTCGGGCACGTCGAGGGTCGCAAGGTTTTTGACGAGCTTGTCGTGTTCGCCGCCGAGGCGCTCGATCTCGTCCCCTTGCGCGTCCTCGTCCTTTGCGAGCTTGGCGGCGGCCCTGCAGGCCTCGGAGCCTTCGAGCTGGAACCTGACGTGCGCTCGGCTCGCGGACTCGGGCTTGACCTCTTTCTCGAGCTTGACCGCCTCGATGCCTTTGTTGAGAGCCTTGGCAAAGGCGTCGTCCGTCGAGGCGGTCGTGCAATCCGCCAGGACATCGTCGACCAGCGCCTCGGCGGCCAGGGAGGCGATCTGCTGGACCGTCGCCGCGCTGGGACGCGCGCGCACGTCGAACAGAAAGCAGAACTCCTGGCCGATCTGGAGGGCGGGGACCTCGGCCTTGAGCACGACGTTATCGCCTTCGCCGGAGGCGATGAGGGCGAGCTTGTGGTGTTGCGGGATGTCGTCGTCCCCCGTCAGCTTGCATTTGTTGCCGGTGGCGAGCTTGGGCCAGACGTCGAGGGTGCCAAAAGCTTCGCCGTCGACCCGGCGGGGCAGATCTTTGATGCTGACCTCGACGCGGAACGGCTCGCCCGAGGGGAGGGCTTTGTCGAAGCGGCCGTCATTGCTCGCGTTATCGAGGCCGCGGCGGGGCGCCAGCACGACGTGCACGGTTTGCAGGTTATCCGCAAGAACTGCCGATGCCCCGAGCAGCAGCGCCGAGCCCGCGAGCGCCCCGCAAGCTCTTCTGACAAAAGGATGCATGACATCTCCTTGCCGTTGCACCTCATGCAGCGGTAACCAGCCATCCTAGCACGTCACATACCAGGGACGGATTCCTTTACATTTTGTGAATTTTCACACGCGCGAACGCCTCCGGCGACGAGGCGTACACCGACGGCCTCATGCCCCTCGTGCTGTCGCGTCAGCGCGAGGACGCGGACGGCACCATCGGCATTGGGGCCGATGGGAACGTCGACCGCAACAATGTCTACCCCAAACGGTTCGACCGAGGGCGTCTCCGGTCCATCGAGATCACCGGAGCTTCACGGTCGGAAGGGCGTCCCCCATCTCGCCGGGGTCGTCGCCGCGATCGAACGTATCCTCGAGGCCGAGCTGACCAAAATCATTTTGTCCCCAGCATTTGACCGTCGCGTCGTCGAGGATCACGCAGGCGAACCTGCCGCCCACCGCAATCTTCCTGGCTTTCCGCCCGGCGCCGAGATCGATCGCGGGGAGCGCGTCGCCCATCTCGCCCGGCGCCTTGCCGCGGTTCAGTTTGTCGCCCTGGCCAAGCTGACCCCGATCGTTTTCCCCCCAGCATTTGACCGATCCGTCATTCAAGATCGCGCACGAACAAGGGCCGCCCGTCGCGACGCGCGTGGCCGTCTTGCCGCTGCCGAGATCGACGAACGGCAGGTTGTCCCCCATCTCCCCCGGCCCGTCCCCCCGGAATGCCATGTCGCCCAGCCCGAGCGCACCGACGACGTTCAGCCCCCAGCATTTCACTTTTCCGCCGGTCAGGAGCACGCAGGAGTGACCGAACGCCGTCGAGATCGAGAGGATTGCGCCCGCGTTGCCGAAGGTCGCCGGGGGCAAAGCGTCCCCCATTTCACCCATCTCGTCTCCCCGCTGCGTCGTATCGCCTTGGCCGAGCTGTCCCCAGATGTTCTTCCCCCAGCACTTCACGGTATCATCGTCCAGGACTGCGCACTGGAAGCTGTGTCCACCCGCGATTTGCCGGGCGAATCGGCCCGTCCCGAGCGCGACCACGGGGAGGGCCTCGCCCATTTCGCCGGGCTGGTCGCCCCGGATCATCGTATCCCCCAGGCCGAGCTCACCGCTCGCGTTGTACCCCCAGCACTTGAGGGTGTCGTCGTCCAGGATCGCGCAGGTTTGGGCAAAGCCGCTGCCGATTGCCTTCGCCGTCCGGCCCGCGCCGAGGTCCAGGGGGGGCAAATCGTCTTCCATCTCGCCCGGCTCGTCCCCATGAGCCAGCATATCGCCTAGACCCACCTGACCCGCCCCGCCCCCGCCCCAGCACTTGACGGTCTGGTCGTCGAGCAGCGCGCAGGTGTGCGCGGTGCCGGGGGCCATCGCGGTAATGGTGCGACCGTCGCCGAGCCCGAGAAACGGGAGGTTGTTCCCCATCTCGGCCGGCGTGTCGCCCCGCCGCCATTTGTCCCCCAGGCCGAGTTGACCATTCTCGTTCGCGCCCCAGCACTTCGCTCGGCCATTCGCGAAGAGCACACACATGGAGACGCCGCCCGCGAAGAGCTCGACCGGTGCCGCGAGGCAATCGGGCTGGCACGTCTCCGTCGCCGTGGGGCTGCCGTCGTCGCACTCCTCGACCCCTTGCCGGACGAATCCGTCCCCGCACACGGCATGCTGGCAGGACGACGTGCACGTATCGGTGTCGATCATGTTCCCGTCGTCGCACGCCTCGCCGGCCTGGAGCAGCCCATCGCCGCAGGTGGCCATCTGGCATTGGGCGGTGCACGCGTCGCTGTCGAGCAGATTCCCGTCGTCGCACGCCTCGCCGCCCTGCACGATGCCGTCGCCGCAGCCCGGCACGACGCACGTCGTCGTGCACGTGTCGCTCTCGTCCGTGTTCCCGTCGTCGCAGACCTCCGCGTTCGACACGACGCCGTCGCCGCAGACGCAGTCGAGGCCCTCCTCGTCGACGCGACCGTCGCAATCGTCGTCCATGCCACTCGAGCTGCAGACCTCGGGCGCAGGCAAAATCTGCCCCACGCATTCTCCGTACCCCGTCCCATCCGGGATGCAGAGCTGCTTTCCGCGCTTGCAGGGCGTGTTCCCCAGCGCCGCCTCCGGCCCGCCGAAGCACTCGCCGATCGTGCCGGGGACACACACGCAGCCAAGTCCGGATTCATTCACGTCCCCGTCACAATCCTCGTCGAAGATCGACAGGCACGTCTCCTCCTTCGGCAAGACCTCCCCCAGGCAAGACCCGGTCGGCTTCGCGTCCTCGCCACAGGCCTGCTTTCCGTCGATGCAAACCCCGACGCCGCGCGCCGTGGCTGGCCCCGTATAACAGGGCGCGAACGAGAGCCGCGCGTGCGTGGGCGTGCTCCCGACGCAATGGTCGAACGTGCATGGATTGCCGTCGTTCGGGGCGTCCGCTGCGACGGGCACGAGCCGCTTTCGGCCCTCCCCGTCGCACTGCGCCTCCAAGCAGTCGCCCGCGACCTGCGCCGCGAGCGGCGTGCCCGCGGGTTTGTCGTCATAGACGCAACGCTCGTCGATGCACGCCGCGGCCCGACATTCGGGCTCCGGCACGGAGCAGTCGTCCGCGGTGACGCACGCGTCCGGATACGGTTTTCCTTCCCGGATCCCGGCGACCTGATTGCAGGCGACCCACCCGGCCAGGAGGAACGCGAGGGTGGCGATAGAGGCGCCGCCGCGGAGCTTCCGTGCCTCGAAACGACGTAGCTTCACCCGTGCGATTGACACATGAGACCACGCGCCCTGTCAAGGGGTCGCGCGGCCACGCGCTCGCCGAATCAGAATGCGCCTCGCACCCGCAGCCCGGTCGGAAGGAGCTCGAGCGTCGCGTCCATCCCCGCCCGCGGGCCCTTCTCCGCGCTCCCCTTCGATTTCGACGCCGGCGCCGTCGCGAAGAGCACGACCCCGCCGAGCAGCACGACGCCGCCGACCACGAGTGCCGCCGTCGAGCCATTGCCCAGCCCCACCGCGTCGCTTCGAAGCGCGAGCCCGTCGCGTTTGCAATAATCGTCTGCGTCGCAGAGACCCGCGTTGCTCTCGTCGTTCTTCTGGATCGCGAGCCCGCCCAGCACTCCGCCCACGACGAGCCCCGCGGCCCCCACGCCCATCGCGGCAATGCCGAGCGGACGTTGCCATGGCCTCTCGGCTGCAAAGTTCTGGATCACCACCGTCGACGCCGCGCGCCTCCGCTCCTCGGCCGCGCTCGCGCGCAGATCGATCGCGGGAGCCTCGACGCGCACCGAGATGGCCTCACCGTCCTTCGCGACCTCGATCGCCCGCGTCCACGTCTCGTACCCGGGCGCCGTGACCACGATTTCGTATCGCCCCACGTCCACGGGCAGCGCCGTCCCCCATTGCGCTTCCCCCAGCGCCACGCCGCCGCGCGTGATCGTGACCTGCGGGATCTTGCGGACCACGTCCGGCACTTCGATCGTCAGCCTCGCGAGCCGCCCCTTGAGCGCCTCCGCCTTCGCCGCCGCTCGCGTGGCGCGGTCCTTTTGCCCCGCGCGCTCCGCGAGGGAGCGCGCGACCGCATAGTGCGACCAGGCGCTCGCCAGCTTGCCGCTCTCCTCGTAACACTCGGCAAGCGTGAGTTTGGCGCCGATACCCTCGGGCACGAGCCTCACCGCCTCCGCGAGCTTGGGGCACGCCGTCGCGTAATCCTTGGCGTCCATCGCCGCGACGGCCTCGTCGTAAAGCGCCTGCGCGGCGGCAATCTTCTCGGCGTCGCTCGGCTCCGCGCGCGCGGCCGGCGTGACGAGCAACGCCCCGCAGAGAGCCGCGAGAAACCGTGCGTCGGAGACGGGCCGACGTATCTTCACGGGCGAGAGGACACACGACAACATGCTTCCTGTCAAGGGATCCAGCGGCTATGGTACCCCCATGCATCCCATCGTCACGCCGGGCGAAACCTTGCTGGGCAAGTACCGCGTCGAACGGGTCCTCGGCCAGGGGGGGATGGGTATGGTCGTGGCGGCGCGACACGAAGGCCTCGGGGAGCTGCTCGCCATCAAACTCATGCTCGGGCCCGAAGGCGAAGGCCGCGCGCAGCAGGCGAGGGACCGATTCCTCCGTGAGGCACGTAATGCGGCGCGCCTCAAGAGCGAGCACGTCGCGAAGGTCTACGACGTCGGACAGCTGGGCGATGGCAGGCCGTACATGGTCATGGAGTACCTCGAAGGTCGAGACCTCGCCGAGGTGATCGAGCGGCGCGGCCCGCTCGCCGTCACGGAGGCGGCCGGCCTCGTGCTCCAGGCCTGCGATGCCCTCATCGAGGCGCACGGGCTCGGCATCGTGCACCGCGATCTCAAGCCCTCGAACATGTTCCTGACCCGGAGGCCGAACGGAAAACTCTGCCTCAAGCTCCTCGATTTCGGCATCTCCAAGCGTATGGCCGAGGAGTCGCAGTCGCTCACGGCGAGCGGCGCCCTGCTCGGCTCGCCGCTCTACATGTCCCCCGAGCAGGTCTCGGACGCGAAAGCCGTTGGACCTCGAAGCGATATCTGGGCCATGGGCGTCGTCCTCTACCAGCTCACGACCGGGCGGGTCCCATTCCAGGGCGAATGGATCGGGCAGGTCGTGCATGCGATCATGCTGCACGAGCCCACGCTCCCGAGCCAGATCCGGCCCGAGCTCCCCGGCGAGCTCGACGTGATCGTCGGCCGTTGCCTGCGCAAGAACCCCGAGGAGCGATATGCGACCATGGGCGAGTTCGCCGCCGCCTTGCGCTCCCTTCTTCGCGTGAACAGCATGCTCACGCCGCTCACCGATCTGCTCGGCGAGGGGGCCGTGTCGGCGGAGCTCGCCGCGGCCCCCACCGCCCCGGCGTTCGAGGAATCCACCCAGCAAGCCCCTCCTGACGAGGCGCGACCCGCGGCCTCGGTCGAGACGCTCTCCGAGGTGCCGGAAAAGCTCGCGGAGCTCCTGCCGGCCATCCGGACCACGAGCGTCGAGCCTCCCTCGAAGGTGAGCGTGGCGCCCGAGGCGTTCGCACCCGCGCGTGCGTCCGAGGGATCCGCTTCCACGCAATCGCCCCTGAGCAGGACCATGCCGGAGGTCGCACCTGCGCCTCCACGGCGCGCGTCTCCCCCGTGGGTCGCCGTCGCGGTCGGCTGCGCAGCCCTCGTCGGAATCGGGCTTTATGTGTTTCAAGGCAAACCCCCCCTCCCAGCCCCGAGCGGCGCCGGCGTCGAACCCGAGTCGGGCACGACGAGCCTCCCCCTCGCCGCGTCGAGTTTGCCCCCGCCCGCGCCGCTAGAAGCCCCTTCGCCCGGCGCGAGAGCGGTGCCAGCCGCGTCCGTGACGGCGCCGCCGGCCGCGCCGCCGCCCGAGCCCACGAGCGCTCCCCGCGCGGCGACGACCTCGACATCCAGCACGAGGGCGAAGGCGACGAGCGCGCCATCGGCGACCGTGCCGCCGGCGCCCTCCGCGCCCACGACGAAGCCGACCGGCAAATCACACGAGGGCCTCTTCTGAGGCTCGCACGTCCCGCGCGTAGCCCTCACTCCTCCGAAGAGCTCTTTTTGGCGCGGGGGATCCCGTACGCATCCATCCACCGGGTGAGCTGGCGCTCGTGGACACCGAGCAGCCGCGCCGCCTCGCCCTGCACGCGGTTGGTTCTCACCAGCGCAGCCTCGAGGGCCTCCCGCGTCGGGCGCTTCGAAGAGCTCCGCTGCGGCTCGCCCGACGGCGGATCCGCGGGCGGCGCGTCCGCGACGGCGCCCTCGGCCCGCGCAGAGGCCCGGCTCGCCGCGCGCGCGGCCACGACGCTCAGGTGCTGCACGTCGATCGGACCGTCGCCCATCAGCACGGCCGCGCTCGACAGGGCTCGCTCGAGCTCGCGGATGTTCCCGGGCAATTCGCCGAAAAAGAGCGCGCGCGCCGCCCGCTTCGAGATCGATACGCTCGGCAAGCCCGTCTTGCCGAGGATGTCGGCGACCAGAAACCCGAGATCTTCCCGCCGCCTTCGCAGTGGCGGCAGGAGCGCGACGTACCCCGCGAGCCGCGCCCGGAGATCCGCCCGGAACCGGCTGTCCTCGGAGAAGAGGGCCTCGTTTGTCGCGGCGATCCAGCGTACGTCCACCTTCTGCGCGCGCTCGCCGCCCACCGGCGTCACCTCGCGCTCCTGGATCACGCGTAGCAGGCTCGCCTGGGCGCTCTCCGGGAGATTGCCGAGCTCGTCCAGAAAAACCGTGCCCCCTTCGGCGCTGCGGATGCGGCCTCTTCGCTCCTCGACCGCGCCGCTGAATGCCCCGCGGCGGTGGCCGAAGAGCTCTCCCTCGACGAGGTGAGCCGGGATCGCGCCGCAGTCGACCGCCACGAACGGCCCTGTACGACCGCTCTTTTCGTGCACGAATCGCGCGGCGATCTCCTTGCCCGCGCCCGTCTCCGCGAGCAAGAGGACCGGCTGGTCGGTCCGCGCGATGCGCTCGAGATCCGTCGACATGCTCGCGAGCTCGGGGCACAAGGTGCGCGTCGGGCCGTGCTGGATCCCCTGGGGGAGCGAGGCCATACGCACCGCCACGCGTGGCTCGACCAGGCGATACACGAGGAGCGAGTGGCCGATCTCGAGGAGGTCCCCATCGACGAGGTCCCGCGGCCCCTCGATGCGCTCGCCGTTCACGAACGTCCCGAGCTTGCTGCCGAGGTCCTCGATCACGTCGGCGCCGCGGCGGCGGACGAGGCGCGCGTGGGCGCGTGACACGAAGGGATCGGGCAGGAGCAGCGTGCTCCCCGCAAGCGCCACGGGCCCGACCTCCGGGGCGCGCCCCACCTCGTATTTCGCGCCCTCGCGGGTGATCGGGGGCAAGAGCCGCGAATCGGCCGCGAGGAGATCGTCGTAACGCAGCACGAAGACGAGCAGGCCGACGGTCTTCTGCTGGACCGAATGTTCCTGTTCCGTTTGGGTCGTCAGCAGGGGCCGAGCCATGCGCAAGGCGGGATCCTAGGCGAGGCTCCCGGCGCGCTGCAAGCGTGGCCTCGCCGCGTGTCCGGACACCTCGCCGTGATGTCCGGACACGCGGGGTCATACGCCGCGCCCGCGTCGCCGATTTTCGAGCAATATCGCGGGTTCGCGTCGTGGCATGAGCGTTGCGATAGCGTCCTCCCGAAGCGCGCGACGGAGAGTCCGGCGCGCCGAACCCCTGAACGCCAAACCCAAGCGGAGGCTCCCATGACGCTCTCGAATTCTTTCTTCGGCCTGACCCTCGCTTTCCTCTCCTGTGCTTCGATGGGCTGCGCCGTCGATTCGATGGATCCCGAGATGACCGACGATGACGCCGCGTTCGCGATCGACGACGAGGACGTCGCCGAGGACGTCGCCGAGGCCGAATCCGAGCTCGGCGTCGAATGCAAGATCCAGCCCTTCGGCGACTCGATCACGGCGGGCATCGGCGGGATCGACGGGTACCGCGGCCAGCTCGTCCTGTTTCCCCCGGCCGTGGGGGCCCCGATCCGGATGGCGGGCCTCTCGGGCGATTATTCGTCGTACAACCTCTGGGCGGCCGGCCAGCACCTGCACTCCGGATATCCGGGGTTCCGCGTCGATCAGCTCACGCCGTGGATCCAGACCAATTACGTCGGCGCGAACGTCATCCTCGTGCACGCCGGAACGAACGACCTCTTGCAGGGGCAAGGTCACCTCAATGCGGCGTACGATCTCGACATCATGGTCCGCTGGCTCATCGCGTTCAATCCGACGGCGCGGATCCTCGTGGCGAAGATCATCCCGCTCGCGGGCGTGTACGCCGTCCCGCTCACCGCCGAGGTGAATGCGTACAATGTCTACGTCGACGGGATCGTCTCGACGCTGAAGGCGCAAGGTTATAGTAAGGTCGACGTGGTCGACATGAACACCGGCTTCCCGACGGCGACGCTCGCCGCCGACGGTATCCACCCGGATGCCAATGGTTATGCCTGGATGGCGACCAAATGGCGGCAGAAGCTCAACGCGCTCGGGTGCTTCTGACCGATCGCCAGGCGCCGGGCGTCCGCCTTCGGGCGCTGGTTTGAGCGGGGGAGGTCGGGCATGCCACGCACGGCAAGTCACATCCCCTTTGCTCCTCGAGATCGGCGCGAGCATTCGGGCCTGAACCGCAGCGGCCCCCGGGGCGGCGCGTGATGGACGTGTCGGGGCACGCGGCGCACGTCGCGCGTCCCACGTCTCGTCTGGTATTGTCGCGGTCACGATGTCCCGTCCCGTCCCGCCGATCGAAGCGCGCGCCGCGGCCCGAGTCGGCACGACCCTCGACGGCAAGTACCGGATCTTGCGCGTCCTCGGCGTGGGCGGGATGGCCGCGGTGTACCTCGGCGTGCACCGCAACGGCCACCGGGTCGCCATCAAGGTGCTGCACCCCGAGCTCTGCGTGCACGAGGACGTGCGCGCCCGCTTCGTTCGCGAGGGCTACGTCGCCAACGCGGTCGGGCACGCGGGTGCGGTGCAGGTGCTCGACGACGACGTCGCGGAGGACGGGGCCGCCTTCCTCGTGATGGAGATGCTCGAAGGCGAGTCGCTTGGCGCGCGGCTGCGGCGCCTCGGCCCGCGGCCGTGTCGCGAGGTGCTCGTGATGGGCCACAAGCTCCTCGACGTGCTCGCGGCGGCCCACGACAAGGGCATCGTCCATCGCGACATCAAGCCGGAGAACCTCTTCCTCACGTCGGCGGGCGCGCTCAAGGTCCTCGACTTCGGCATCGCGCGTATCCGCCACGAGCCGGGGAGCATGGCCACGCACGCCGGCGTGCGCCTGGGGACGCCCGCGTTCATGCCGCCGGAGCAGGCGCTCGGCCGCTGGGAGCAGGTGGACGGGCGCGCCGATGTATGGGCCTCGGGCGCGACGATGTTCACGCTCCTCACCGGGCGCGTCGTGCACGAGGCCGAGACGGCGGAGGAGAGCATCGTCCGCGTGGCCACGCAGCCCGCCCGCTCCCTCGCCGACGTCACGAAGGACGTGCCCGCGGAGATCGTGGCGGTGGTCGATCGCGCGCTCCGCTTCTCGCGTGACGATCGCTGGCCGAACGCGCGTGCCATGCAGGAGGCGATCGAGCAGGCCCACGCCGCCGTGTACGGCGAGTCCATCTCCTCGGCCTCGATCGAGCCCGCGCTCGCGCCGCCTGCGGAGGTGGAGTCGCCCGCCTCGGACAGACTTTCTCGGGACGGGGAGGGGGCTTCGAGCGTCGCGACCCTGGATCAGCCGAGCGTGGCCACCCTGGATCCGCCGAGCGTCGCGCCCACGCCGCTGGACACGATACCGCCCGATCCTTCGGCGATGTCCACCAAACCGGCCACGCCCACCATCCACCCGACCGCAGGGGATGCGCCTGCACCGGACGAGCTTCCGCCTGCGCGCCCGGACCGCCCGCGCCGACGGCTCGCCGTGGGCCTCCTCGCGATGGCGACGCTCGCGACACTCGTTGGCGCGTGGATCTCGAGGCCGGCACCCGTCGCGCAGCCGAGCGCTCCCAGCGCGTCCGTGGCCGCGGCCCCGCGGCCAGGCTGCGCCGACCACCAAGCGTGCGTCGCGGCGAACGGCGGCAAGCCCGCGCTGTGCCGCAAGGACGACGGCGTGTGCGTCGCGCTCGAAACGGAGGATTGTCGCGTCCTCGCCGGCCCGGGCGACGTGGAGAACGAGGGGACGATCTGGTTTGGCGCGATGTACCCCTTTCGCCTGCCCGATCCGACGGCGTTTGGTCCCCGCGCGGCGAACGCGGTGGACCTCGCTCGTCGCGATTTCGCCGAGACCACCGGCGGCCTGCCCCCGGCGCGCCCCGGCGGGCCGCGGCGTCCGCTTGCGGTGGTGCTCTGCGACGACGCGACGAACGCGACCCGCGCAGCCGAGCACCTCGTGAACGAGGTGCGCGTCCCGGCGATCCTGGGCTTCGCGCGCAGCAAAGAGGTGCTCGATCTCGCGAGCGCGCTCTTCCTCCCGAAGGGCGTGCTGACGCTCGCCGCGAACACAGCCTCGGCGCTGCGCGACATCCCGCACGCGCCCGGCGAGCCGCGCCTCGTGTGGCGAGTGACCGTCAGTGGTGACATGGCGGTTCCGGCGGTGCGCGACGTGCTCGCCGAGGTGATGGAGCCCGAGCTGCGCCGCGCGCCCGGCCTGCTCGGTCCCGGTGCGCCGATCCGCGTGGCCCTCGCGCGGGTCGGCAACCCCTCGGGGCAGAGCATCGCCGATCACCTCGTCGGGGCGCTCCGCATCAATGGGCGGAACGTGACCGAGAACGGAAGCGACTTTCGCATGTTCGTGATCCCCGACGTCGGCGATGTCACGGAGGAGGCCATCCTTTCGCGCGCTGCGGCCGAGATCGCCGCCTACCAGCCGCACGTGATCCTTTCGGCGGGCATGGAGCCCAACTTCATCCCGTCGATCGAGCGGGCCTGGCCCACCGGCGCGCGCCACCTCCCGCGATACCTCTGGGATACCATGTTGGTGCACGCGGACCTGCTCGACCTCGTGCAGGAGCACCCCGAGGCGCGGAGGCGGATGCTGTTCGTCGATACCGTCGACGAGAACGCCGCGGCCGCGAAATACCTCGCGCGCTACAACGAGGTCTTCTCGCCGCCGCAGACCGCGGGGAGCTTGACGAGCGCCCCCTACGACGCCTTCTACCTGCTCGCGTACGCGACCGTGGCGCTCGGCGACGCGAAGGTCACCGGGCCGGCCCTCGCGCGCATGATCCCGCGCCTGCTCTCGCCGGGCGAACACCTCGACGTCGGCCCGGGCGGGATCTACCCGGCGCTCTACGCGCTCACGAGCGGCCGCAACGTGGACCTCGACGGCGCCCAGACCTCGCTCGACTTCGACGTCGAGACGGGGGATGCCACCGCGGATTACGCGGTCTGGTGCGTCGCGCCCGGAGGCCCGGGCCAGAAGCCGCGCCCGATCCGATCGGGAATGACCTTCCGCGCGCGGTCGCGCAAGCTCGAAGGGACGCTGACGTGCCCATAGGCTCCGACGATCCGACCAGGCAGACCTACGACGGCTCGACCACGCGCGACGGCGCCTCCGGCCCGATCACGGCCGTGATGCTCACCATCCTCTGCCACCCCGACGTCGAGCGCATCGGCGAGCGCGCCGTGCTGGCCAAGCTGAACGTCGGGCGGGAGGTCGTCCTCTCGCGCGAGGAGCCGCCGTTCACGCCCCCGACCCGCCCCGCCGCGCGCCCGCTCGCGGACGCGTGCGTGAGCCGCACTCCGATCCGGCTCGCGCCGCTCCCGGGCGGCGGCGTGCGCGTGAACGTCGTCGAGAGCCGCACCAGCGTGGTCCATCGCGGGAGCACCGTGGAGGGCGCGCTCGACCTCTCGGGCGAGGATCTGCGGCGGGGCGCCGTCCTTTTGCTCGGCGGCCGGATCGTGCTCCTGATCCACCGCGTCGAGGTGTTCGACACGCCCGAAAACGAGACGCTCGGGCTCCTGGGCGACAGCCCCGGCATCCACCTCGTGCGGCGGGAGATCCGGACCGTGGCCGATCAGGACCGGCCGGTGCTCCTCCGCGGCGAGACGGGCACGGGCAAGGATCTCGCGGCCCGCGCGATCCATCAGGCCGGCCCGCGGCGCGACGGGCCCTTCGTGGTGGTGAACCTCGCCGCCGTCCCGCCCACGCTCGCGAGCGCGGAGCTCTTCGGCGTCGAGCGCGGCGCCTTCACGGGCGCCGTGCGGGAGCGGCAGGGGTACTTCAACGCGGCCCGCGGCGGCACGCTTTTCCTCGACGAGATCGGCGAAGCGCCGCCCGACGTGCAGGTGATGCTCCTGCGCGCCATCGAGAGCGGCGAGGCGCAGGTGGTCGGCGCCGGCCGCGTGCACAAGGTCGACGTGCGGATCCTCGCCGCCACCGACGCGGACCTGGAGGCGAAGGTCCGGGACGGCAGCTTCCGCGCCCCGCTGCTCCACCGCCTCGCGACGCTCGAGATCCGGATGCCCCCGCTCCGCGAGCGCCGCGACGACATCGGCCGCCTGCTCCTCGGCTTCCTCCGCGAGGAGCTCGAAGCGATCGGCGAAGGGCACCGCCTCACCTCCCGCGCCCCCGACGGCCGGCCCTGGCTCTCCGCGTCGCTCGTGGCCCGCCTCGCCGATGGCGATTGGCCCGGCAATGTGCGGCAGCTACGCAATGTCGTACACCAGATCGTGCTCGGCTCCCGCGGGCAGGATCGCATGACGGTCGGGCCCGCCGTCGAGCGCCTCCTCCACGAGCCCGCATCCGCGCTCGCGGCGTCCGCGCCTGACCGCGTGCCCGCGGCAGCGAGCGAGCCGCTCTCGTCGCGGCGCAAGCCGTCGGAGATCACCGAGGCCGAGCTCGAAGCTGCGCTCCACGCGAGTCGCTGGGACCTCTTGGCCGCGGCAAGCCAGCTCCAGATCACGCGCGCGTCGATCTACGTGCTCATCGAGCGCAGCAAGCGCTTCCGCACGGCGGGTGATCTGACGGTGGACGAGATCACGAGCTGCCACCGCGCTTGCGGCGGCGACGTCGCGCGGATGGTCGAGCGGCTGGAGGTGTCCGAAAAGGCGCTCCGGCGGAGGCTGCGAGAGCTGGGGCTCGACCCGAGGCGTTGACATGCGACGGGCATGTCAACGGCGCCGCGTTGACATGTCAAAGGCTCGGGGCTCGAGGGCGGAACGCGGTTTCGACCGCGGCGCGCGGTCCGGCATGGTCGCTGCTGAGGGCGGCGCGCATGAGTCACACGCGCACCCTTTTCCTCCTCTCCGCGCTGCTGCCGGCCCTCCTCGCGCCGGGCTGCGGCGGCTACGACGCCGACGTCGAGATCGACGAGGGCGACGTCGTCGACGAGGCTGCCGATGAGGTCACGGCCACGGCGTCGGTCACCACGACGGCGACCACGGTCCCGATTGGCTCGACGCCCGGCACCTTCTCCGTCGATTCCCGCGGCGGCGCCTCGTACACCCTCCCCATCGTGGTGCCGCCTGGCACGGGCGGCGTCGAGCCCAAGCTCTCGATCGATTACAGCAGCTGGGGCGATAGCGGCCCTCTCGGCATGCACTTCGCGCTCTCCGGCCTCGGCTCCGTCACCCGCTGCGCCCAGACCCTCGCGCAGGACGGGCGTACGGGGGGCGTGAACGGGAACCGCGACGATCGCTTCTGCCTCGACGGCCAGCGCCTCATCGCCGTGAGCGGCTACGACGGCGACGACGGGACCACGTACAAGACCGAAGTCGACAGCTACCAACGCGTCCGCTCCTTCGGCGTGTGCGGGACGGGGCCGTGTCGATTCGAGGTCACCGACAATCACGGCAACCAGCGAATCTTCGGCGGCACGGCGGACGCTCGGCTCATGCTCGCCGGCGGCACGGTCGGCTCCTGGGGCCTCTCGCGGATGACGAGCCCAAACGGCGCCTACTACACGGTCAGCTACCTCGCGGACGGCGGCCAGATCTATCCGCAGCAGATCCTTTATACGCTCCACGACGCGCTCCCTTCGCTCCACCAGCGCCGGGTCCACTTCACGTATGAAGCCCGCAGCGACTGGAACACGCGTTACTTCGCCGGCACGCGTATCGACACGAAGCTCCGGCTCTCGACCATCACCACCTCCGTCGGCGTCCCGTACAGCCCCTCGACGGCGCGGCAATATCGACTTTCCTACGCGGTCTCGGCTGCCACCAGCCGCAGCCTGCTTCAGGGTCTGACCGAGTGCGACGCCACCGGGGTTTGCCTCCCGGCCACCACGTTCCAGTGGCAGGCCGAGGCGGCGGGGGACTTCGCCGTCGTCATGCCGACGAACGACCCGTGGTATCAAACCGAGCTCCGCCACGACCCGGGCGCGGTGCTCATCCCCGGCGATTACAACGGCGACGGGAGGATGGATTTCATTCGCCAGGAGCACAACGGCTGGGCCAACGACGAGAGCAACAACTTCAATGTCTATTTCTCCAGGGGAGACGGCACCTTCCAGGTCGTCACCCCGCCGGGGCACATCTACCAGACGTGGCTGACCGCCAACTACGGCGCGCGCATCATCCCGGGCGACTACAACGGCGACGGGAAGACCGATTTCATTCGCCAGGAGCAGAACGGCTGGGCCAACGACCAGAGCAACAACTTCAATGTGTATCTCTCCAACGGCGACGGCACCTTCCAGTTCATCACCCCGCCGGGGGTCGTCTACCAGACGTGGCTGAGCGCCAACTACGGGGCCCGCATCATCCCCGGCGATTACGACGGCGACGGGAAGACCGATTTCATCCGCCAGGAGATCAACGGCTGGGCGAACGACCAGAGCAACAACTTCGAGGTCTACTTCTCCAATGGGGATGGCACCTTCGAGGTCGTGCGGCCGTTCAGGAACGGCTACGAGATCCTCCGCCCCGACGGCGTCCCGCAGCAATGGGTGCCGTTCCAGGGGGTGACGCCGGATCCGAACGCCGAGATCTACCAGACGTGGTTGAGCGGCACCTTCGGCGCCAACATCATCCCCGGCGACTACAATGGCGACGGCAAGACCGATTTCATTCGCCAGGAGATCAACGGCTGGAGCAACGACGCCGCCAACAACTTCAACGTCTACCTCTCGAACGGCGACGGCACGTTCAACGTCACCACGCCCACGGGCTGGGGGTTCCAGTTCGAGCTCCGGTCCGGCGACGGCGCCCACATCATCCCCGGCGACTACAACGGCGACGGCAAGACCGACTTCCTCCGCCAGGAGCACGGCTCCTGGGAGGAAGACGGGAACAACACCTTCAACGTGTACTTCTCGCGGGGCGACGGCAATTTCGACATCGTCACGCCCCAGGGGTGGGCCTACCAGAACGACCTGAAGCACAACGCTGGCGCCTTCCTCATCCCGCTCGATTACAACGGGGATGGCAAGATGGACTTCCTCCGCCAGGAGCACGGCGGCTGGGACGACGACGACAACAACACCTTCAACGTCTACATCTCGCTCGGCGACGGCACGTTCCGGATCATCACGCCGCTCACGCCGCTCGACGTCGATTATAAAATCGCGCTCAAGAACGATCCCGGCGCATTCATCATCCCGGGCGACTTCGACGGTGACGGCAAGTCGGACTTCCTCCGCCAGGAGCACGGCGACTGGGACGATGATTGGGGCAATAGCAGCAACTCGTTCGACGTGTATTTCGGCCGTGGCAGCGCGTCGCCCGCCGAGCCTCGGCCCGTCGACCAGATGACGCTCGTCACCACCGGCCTCGGCGCCACGGTCGCCATCCATTACGCGCCCATCCTCTCCGGCGCGCCGACGAGCGGCCCGGGCAAACGCGCCGAGCTCTCCGGCATCTACGTCGTCGACCAGTACACCCAGGGCGACGGCCGCGGCGGTTCCGCCGTGCGCAACGTGACCTACGGCGCCCCGAGCATGGATGTGAACGGGCGCGGGTTTTTGGGCTTCGACACGATCACGGAGACCTTGCCGTCGACGCAGGCGAAGACGACGAGGACCTACAACCCCGCCTTCCCGTACACCGGCCTCCTCACCTCGCAGAAGGTCGCGAGCGCCTCGGGCGGGGCCTACGAAAAGCAGTCCTACACCTACGCGCACGGGACCACGTATTCCTGGGAGCTCCCCGTGTACAACGTCAGGAAGACGAGCGAGAGGAGCGAAATCGCCGCTCCCGGTGGGGTCGTCACCACCGGGAAGGACTACCTCGAGTACGACGCCTACGGCAATGCCATCCTCGTCCGCGACCTCGGCAATGTCAACAGCCAGTACGACGAATTCGATGTGTGCACCCAGTTCGTAGAGGACACGGCAAGCCTCGCGAATTGGCGCCTGGACTATCCGGCCGAGCGTACGGTTGGATCGTGGTGCCAGTGGACGGGTTACGCCTGCATCTGCGAGGGCAAGGTCGAACACACCAAGTTCCAGTACGGCAACGGGGCCCGCATGAGCCTCCTGTCCGTGTCCCGCTGGGAGAGCGGCGATTCGTGGCAGACGACGAGCTTCACCTACGACGCGCTCGGCAATCCCCTCACCCGGACCGAGCCCAATGGGACCGTGCTCACGCTCGGGTACGACAGCGCCTATCAAACGTACCCCGTCACGGAGACGCGTAGCGGCGGCGGCCTCTCGCTCGGCAGCACCTTCGCCTTCGATCCGCGCTTCGGCACGCGCGTCGGCGCCACCGATCCCGCCGGCGGCACGCGCACCGTCACGGTCGACGGCCTCGGCCGCGAGGTCGCCGTCCGCGGCACCTCGCCGACCGGCACGCTCGCGCTCCTGCTCGATGTCACCTGGGCCAAGGACACGGCCGGCAAGGCCTATCGACGGAAACGAGAGTACAACGACTGGCAGGGCACCTCGTACCAGGTGACCGACGAATACCTCGACGGCCTCGGCCGCGTTTACAAGGAGGTCAAGAACAACGCCCAGGGGAGCGACGTGCCCACCATCGTGGACCGCACCTTCGACATGGACGGGCGCGTCACGTACGAGTCGCTGCCCGGCTACCAAGGCTATACCAAGGCCGGCACCGTCACGACCTACGACGATTTCGGGCACGCGAAGAGCGTCGACGGCCCCGGTGGCAAGCGCACCTATGCGCGGTCCGTGGACTTCGGCGCCGTCCTCATCTCCACCACCGACGGGCTCGGCGCGACGTCTTACCAGTGGCTCGACGCGCGCGGCCGCGTCACGAAGCAGCGCGACGCGGACGGGCGCGAGAACTGGTTCCAGTACGACGCCCTCGGCCGGCGGACGCGCGTCGCAAACCTCTTGGCGACCCAGACAATCACGTACGACGGCGTGGGAAGGATCGTCTCGACAAACTCACCCGACCGCGGCAGCCTCGCCGCGACGTTCACCCCGGGCACGGGCCAGCTCGCCCAGACCGTGGATTCGGACGGGAGCACCGTTTCGTATATCTACGACGGCCTCGGCCGCGTGATGCAGAAGAAGGTCCAGTCGAAGCAGACGGTCGATTACACCTACGACCAGACGGCGTACGCCTACGGCCCCGGGCGGCTCACGCGCGTCAGCATCACGCCCTCGGGGCAGACCGCACCCTCGCAGCAGTACGCTTTCTCCTACACGGCCGACGGCCGCATTGCGAGCCGGGCCATCACCCTCGACGGCGCCACGTACACGGTCAGCCGCACCTACGATCCGGCCGGGCGCGTCACGAGCCAAACCTACCCGGACGGGAAGGTGCTGAACGAAAGCTACGACGTCTACGGTCGCCTCGTCGCGCTCACGATGGATGGGGTCCAGCACCTCCGGCAATACGATTTCACCGCCACCGGCCAGCCCAGGTTGGTGAAGTACGGCAACAACACGAACAACAGCTACGGCTACGACGATCGCCAGCGGCTGACGTGGCTCGGCACCGTCAACGCTTCCGGCGGCCTCTTGAATCATCAATACACGTGGGACGACGACAACCGGATCACGACGATCACCGACCACCGCACGCCGGCCCATAGCCAGACGTTCTCGTACTCCCCGGCCGGGTACCTCGTGAGGGCCGAGTCCGCGGGGCTCTATGGGGTCGCCGAATACCAATACGATTCGGCCAGCAACCTCGTCGTCAAGGAGGGCGCCGTCCTGAGCTACGTGGGCCACCGCGTCGTCTCCGCCGGCATCGGATACAGCAGCACGGGAGACCGCACGAGCCAGTGGAAAAACGGCGCCCCCACGTCGTATGGCTACGACGGCGAGCACCACCTCACCTCGGTGACCACGAACGGCGTGGTCGTGAATCGATTCGCGTACGACTTCGAGGGCCTGCGCGTCATCAAGATCGACGCCGACGGGACAAAGACCCATTACGTGACCCCGGACTTCGAGGTGATGTTCCGCCCCGACGGCTCGCGCCACGAGACCAAATACATCACCGCGCCTGCCGGCCGGGTGGCATCCATCACGAGCTCCGTGCTCCCCGGGCAAACGGCGCTCTTCGAGCAGCGCGGGCTCGACAGCATGGGCTCGCTCTACGACAAGGGCTCGGCGGCCGGGCTCCTCGGTCATGCCCAGAACCGTGTCTCCCTCTGGGCGATGGATCGAAACGCGCGCGCGGCCGCCGCGCTGACCCTCACGCTCGCCCTCGTTTTCGCGCTGGCGCGCCTCGCGCGTCGGCCCCTCGCGCAAAAGCACCTCGGACGCCCGCTCGCGCGGCTCCGCCGGATCCTCCTCCCGGAGGCGACCCCGTGGGCGCGTCGACACCCGATCTTCGCCCTCGCCGTGCCGGTGGTGCTCGCGTCCATGCTCGCCGCTTGCGGAGGCCAGCCGGCGGAGCCGACCGATTCCACCGATTCCACCGAGGATGCCCTCACCGCGGGCTCGAACGGCGCCGGCAATCCGGTGAGCGGCACGTATTACTTCCACCACAATCACATCGGCTCGTCGAGCGTGGTCACGAACGCCGCCGGCCAGGAGGTTGCCCGCGCCCATTACAAGCCCTACGGCGAGCTCATCGACGCGGCGAGCCCGGGCACGGACATGTTCCGCGCCAAGTTCACCGGCAAGGAGTGGGACAAGGACAGCGGCCTCTATTACTCCAACGCGCGTTATTACGACCCGACGGTCGGCCGCTTCCTCACGGCCGACACGTACCTCTTCGGCGGGCCCGAGACCCAAGCGGTCTCGCTGAACCCGTACGCGTACGCCGGCAACAACCCAGTCGTTTACGTCGATCCCTCGGGGCACAAGTTCCTCGATTTCATCGAGGCCATCGTCGACGCCGTCGTCGGCGCGGTCACGGGCGGGATGGCCGTGAATGGGACGTGGGACATCACGAAGTGGAACTGGAAGAGCTGGAAGACGTGGGTCGGCATCGTCGCGGGCGCGGCGAGCGGGCTCCTGGGCGCGGCGATGCCGAAAAATTTCGGCGGCATGCTGGTGGGATCCATCCTCAAACACTCGACGAACGAGGGGCTCAAGTTCCTCTCGGACGAGGGGAGCAGCGGAGAGGAATTCGGCATCAACGTGGGCCTCGGCGTGGGGCTCGACCTCGCCTTCGCCGAGATAAGCGGCAAGAATGCGGGTGGAGGGGGCATCCCCAGCCCCGGCCCCGGGTTCGCGCGTGCCGTCTGGAGTGCATTGAATGGCTCCGGCGGCGGCGGGTCGGGCCCGACGGGGGGGCAGGTCGCGCAGCATTCGGCAGCCGGAGCGGCGACGTTCGAGCTTTCGTGGAGCCGAGGCAGCGGGCTCGGGGCCGCGAAATACGATCCCGTCGCCCAGTTTCGCGACACGATGAGGTCTGACTTCCTCTACACCGGCCTGCGCGGCGCAGGCGGCATTGCGGAGTCCTGGAGGTCGAGCGCAACGTCGTCCTTCATCGAGCCCGGGAGCAGCGTGATGCTCCAGCTCCCGAAGGCGCGGTAATCCCTGAAGCGCCGGGCGGCTTCCTGTCGCCGCCCGGCGCCTTCATCGAGGCTTCATCGGCGAACGGCATGCCGGCTCGCAGTAGTCTGATGCCGCGGACCTTCAGGGCGGCAATGTCATGCCGAGGGCCTTCATGATGAACCCGTACTTGTCGATCCGGCCGCGGAGCTTCGCCGAGAGTGTGGTGCCGCCGGCGTGGCCGGATGTCGTCTGCAGGTTCAACAGGATCGGCCCCGGCCCCGCCTGCGCGGCCTGCAGGGCGGCCACGAATTTGTACGAATGCCAGGGGACCACGCGCGTGTCGTTCTCGCCGGTGACGACGAGCGTCGGCGGGTAGTTCGTCCCAGGCTTGACGTTGTGCACGGGCGAATAGGCGAGCAGCGCTCGGAACTCCTCGGGCACGGTGGGCGAGCCGTAGACGCCCGTCCAGCCCTCGCCCTGGCCGACGAGGTGGAAGCGCAGCATGTCGAGCACCCCCACCTCGACGACGACGGCGCCGAAGAGGTCGGGCCGCTGCGTCATCGCCGCCGCGACGAGCAGGCCGCCGTTCGAGGCGCCGCTGATGGCGAGCTTGCGCGGCGAGGTGATCTTCTCCGCGACCAGCCACTCGGCCGCCGCGATGAAGTCGTCGAAGGTGACCTGCTTGCGCGTCTTCTCGGCCACCAGCGCCCAACCCTCGCCATACTCGCTGCCGCCGCGCAATCCGGGGATGGCCACAACGCCCCCGACGCTCAACCAGAATGCGTACTCCGCATTGTAATGGGGCGCCATCGACACCCCGCGGCCGCCGTAACCGGTGAGGTAGGTCGGGTTGTTGCCGTCCGTGGCGAGCCCCTTTGCATGGACGAGCAACATCGGCACGGGCGTGCCGTCCTTGCTCGTATAAAAGACCTGTCGGGTCTCGTAGGCGGAGAGGTCGAGCGCGGCCTTGGGGCGTTGCCACACCTCGCTGCGGCCGGTCGCGAGATCGAGGCGGTAGGTCGTCGCCGGCGCGTCAAAGCTCGTGTAGACGTAGAACGCCGCGCGCTCGGCGCGTCCGCCTCCGACGGGGTACACCTTGCCAACCCCCGGCAGCGCGATCTCGCCCGCGTCCCGCCCGTCGAGCCCGTAGGCGTGCAGGCGCGATGACATGTCGACGTGCGTCGCGACGAGCAGGCGGTCGCCCGCGCGCGCGACGCTGCTGATCACCGCCTTCCCCTGGGACACGATCGTCTTGCGCACGGGCCGCGCCGGATCGCGGAGGTCCACGGCGATGACCCTCCCATGCGGCGCTTCGCTCGAGGTCTCCAGGTAAAACGTCGCGCCTTCGCTCGTCACGTACAGATACTCGGCGTCGAACCCCTCGGCGAGCGGCACCGGCTTCGCCGACTTGGCCGTGAGGTCGATGGCGTGCACCTCCTCGACGCCCCGGTCGCCCACCTGCCCGTCGCCGGTGGTGATCACCAGGTATCGGCCGTCTTCGGTGACCTCCGGAGCGTATTGCCAGGTGGGGTGCTCCGGGCGCTCGTAGACGACCGGATCGGGGCCGGCAGGAGCGCCGATCCGGTGCACGCGTACCGCGCAGCCGAGGTCCTTGGCCGCGAGCTCCTGGCCGCTCGGCGGTTTCGGGAAGCCGCTGTAGTAGAATGCTTTCTCGTCGCCGGCCCAGGTGGGCCCGTAATACTTGGTCCACTCGACGCGGTCGGGCAGGTCGCGCCCGGTGGCCACCTCGCGCACCCGCCACTCGACCCAATCGGAGCCGCCCTGCGACAGGCCATAGGCGACGTAGGTGCCGCGCGGGCTCACCGAGAAACCCGCGAAGGCGAGCTTGCCGTCGGGCGAGATCTGGTTCCAGTCGACGAGCGGACGACCTTCGGCCGTGGGCGCGTCGGCGACGTGGAGCACGAGCTGATCTTGCCGGCCGTTGTTACGCAGGAAAAACCAGTGCTTGCCCTTGTGCTGCGGCGCGGAGATGCGCTC
Source organism: Polyangium sp. 6x1 (assembly GCF_029946515.1). Lineage (GTDB taxonomy): Bacteria > Myxococcota_A > Polyangia > Polyangiales > Polyangiaceae > Polyangium. Next base: position 112,367 of record NZ_JARZHH010000001.1, on the reverse strand, counting down.
GACGTTCGCCGCGGCGGCGACCTTCGGGCCGAGGCGCTCGCGCTCCGGCACGCCCTCGAACCAGCGGCGCGTGAACGCGTTTTCTGCCTCGATGAACGCGCGCGTCTCGGCCGAGCTCAGGTCCTCGAGCCAGCGATGAGGGTCGGCGACGGGCACGCCGTGGAGCGTCTCGACGACATCACCCTTGTGCGCCGCGGGGTAGGCCAAGGGCGCCCGAGGCGGCTCGGCCCGCGTCGCGGGCGGCGCGGGCTCGGCCCGGCGCGGGGGCGGCGCGGGCTCGGACCCGCAGGCGCACGTGAGGACTGCCGCTGTGATTGCAATACATCCGCGCGCCGTCTTCCGCGTTCGATTCATGGCGTTTCGGCGACCTTACCAGGGTGGCGAAAGGAAGGGCATGAAAGAGGCGTGCGCCCCGAAACCGACGGACGACCTAGCGGGCAAGACCGTCATGTCGAACGGAACGGACGCCGCGCTGAACCAGGTGCGGCGGGCTCCGTATTGGCGAGGCTCGGTACGCCGTGGTTATGCCGCGGTAGGCCGCCGGGCCACGCTCGCGAGCAGCCCGACGCCCACGAGGCACGTGAGCGCGCTCGATCCGCCGTACGAAATCAGCGGCAGCGTGACGCCCACGACGGGGAGCAGGCCCATCACCATGCCGATGTTGATCGTCGCTTGCCAGAAGAAGAGCGCCGCGACGCCCACGGCGATGCGGGCCTCGAAGCGGTCGCGCGCGACCGCGGCGATCTGCAGCGCCGCGAGCACCAGCGCGAGATAGAGCCCGAGCACCAGCGCCGTGCCGGCGAAGCCGTGCTCGTGCGCCCATACCGCGAAGGCGAAGTCGCCGTGGGCCTCGGGCAGCGGGTAAGGCTCGCTCCCCGCGAAGGGGCTTCCGCCGAGGAGGCGCCCGGCCCCGACGAGCCGCAACGCGTGGTCGCTCTGGTAGCCGGCGGTCTGCGGATCCGCGCCGTGAACGAACGCGGCGAGGCGCGCGCGCTGGTAGTCGTGCAGCGTGAACCACACGGTCGCGAGGCTGCCGATCACGCCGATCGCGAGCGAGGCCCGAGCGCCGCGCGAGAAGCGCTCGAGCGCGAGAGCCGACGCGGCGACGAGCGCGAGCGCCACCGCGGTCCCGAGATCCGGCTGGAGCAGCACGGGGATCAGCGTGCAGGCGAGGAGCCCCACGGGGAGCGCGAGATCGCGGAGCGGTCGCGGGCCTCGGGCAGGACGGGAAAAGCAGCTCGCGAGCGCGAGCACGAGGCCGAGCTTGAGGGGCTCGGACGGCTGCACGTTGAGGCGCCCGAGGTGCAACCAGCGGTGCGCGTCGTTGACCCCCGACGCGGCGAAGGTGGCGAGGGTGGCGAGGATCAGCGCGCCGTGAATCAGCAGCGCTCGGCGGTCCTGGAGCCGGCGGAGATCCGCGCGCGCAACGAGGAGCGCCGCGGCCGAACCGACGAGGAGCCACGCGAGCTGCCGGGGCCAAAGTGGGCTTTGCTCGGGGAGGGCGAGCCCCGCCGAGCGCACCGTCGCGAGCCCGATGGCGGCGAGCGCGACGGCGGCGCCGACCACGACGAGGAGGGGACGGTTTCGCACGGCGCGGATCATCGGGAGCCTCGTTCCTTGCCGGCGAAGTAGGCGCGCAGCGTGTCGTCCGCGATGGCGGTCGCGACGCGGTGATCCGCGAAGGACCGGCCCTGGACGAGGACGACGATGGCCACCTCGGGGGCGTCCGCAGGCGCGAAGCCCGCGAACCAGCCGTTCGTCTCCGGCATGCGGATGGGGCGCGCGGGCGGCTCGTCGTCCGGTGGAGCGTCCTCCGCTTTGATGTAGGCCGTGGGCATCAGGAAGAGCTCGCGCGAGTCGGACGCGCCTGGAGTGCCGGCCACGCTGGCTTGCAACCCGCCCAGCTCGCTCGCACGGGCGCGCAGCGCGGCGCGGACCCGCGCGAGATCCGCGGCTGGAACGTCCACCTGCCGCGCGGGCGCGGGCACGTCGCTCACGACGATCTGCGGCGTGCGCACGGTGCCGCCGTTGGCGAGCGCCGCGTAGGCCACCGCGAGCTGGATCGGCGTCACCCGCACGACGCCCATCCCGACCGCGGCGTTGAGGCTGTGGCCCGCGCGAAAGGGGCCCGGATCGGCGCGCTCGAACCAGGCGCGTGTCGGGACGAGCCCGGCGAGCTCTCGGCCCATCTCGATGCCGGTGGGCGCGCCGAGGCCGAATTGCTTGGCCTTGCCGACGATGGCGTCGAGCCCGAGGCGCGCGGCTTGATCGTAGAGCCACACGTTACAGTTCTCGGCGAGGGCGTGATCGAGATCGACCCGACCGTGGGTGTGCGTGCAGCGGAACAACCGGAGCCCGAGGGGGTAAAAGCCCTTGCACTCGACCGGATGCTCGGCAGCGGCGCGATCCGAGGCGAGCGCCGCCAGCGCCGTGAAGGGCTTGAGGGTCGAGCCCGGCGGCTCGGTCTGCAGAAGCGCCCGGTCGAGCTCGGAGCCCGCCGCGGGGACGGCCACGCCGCGATCGAGCAGGTTGGGATCGAACGCGGGGCGTGACGTGATCGCGAGCACGTGGCCGGTGTGCACGTCGATCAGCACCGCGGCGCCTTTGCGCTGCTCGTGACGAGTGAACGACTCGTCGAGCGCGCGTTCGAGCTCCATGTCGAGCGTCAGCGTCACGTCGTGCCCGGCGCGCGGCGCCTCGCCCGTGGGCGCCACCGGGCTTACGATCCGCCGCGACGCGGCCACGAACGCGTGGCCCGGGGAGCCGCGCAAGGTGCGATCTCGCGCGCGCTCGACGCCGGTGCGGCCGACGCGATCCCCCGGCCGTTTGCCTGGATCTTTCGCGATGTCGGCCGGCGATACCTCGTTCATGTACCCGACGGCGTGTGCGCCGAGAGAGCCGAACGGGTAGTGTCGCCCCGCGCGTTCGACGAGCTTGATCCAGGAGAGCGCGCGGTCGTCGCGGATCGCCTGAAGTCGCTCGGGATGGACGTCGCGGCGCACGAGGAGGAACTGACCGCGCTTCGCAGCGGGCACGGCGTCGAGCTTCTGGCGGAGGCGGCTGCGCTCGTCATCGCTGAGGCCGAGCGCGGCGGCGAGGCGGGGCACCTTCTCCTCGGGTCGGTCGAGCATCCGATCGGGGACGACGTAGGCGTCGACGGCGACGCGATCCTCGGCGACGACGCGGCCGCGCGCGTCGCGGATCACCCCGCGGCTCGGCGCGAGGCGCACTCGTTTCACGCTGGCGGCTTCGAGGCGGCGCGCGTGCTCTGCGCCGTGCACGACTTGCAGGTGCACGCTGCGGGCCGTGAGCCCGAGGAGCACCGCGCCGGCGAACCACGCCATGCCCCGCACGCGGCGGCCGAGGTGCTTGCGCTCGTCCGGAGCGCTCGCCGCCTCGAGGACTTCGGGGATCGGAGCCGGGTCGTCACGCATCAAAGTCCTCCGAGCAGTCTGAGCACGGCGGCAGCCTACCTCATGGCAAGCGAGAGCGCCCCGTTGGAAATAGGCAGAGCAACGCCGAGCCTGCGTTCTGAAGACCGCATGGAAAACAGGCTGATCGAAGGCGCTTCTGCGATAGGGAGGGTGCGAGCAAGACTGGACGGGACGCGATGGGAAACGACGCTGAGCGACCCGGTTGTGGCAAAAAACGTCGGTCGCCCTCGTCGTCCAGCATCTCACGTCGGCCTGCGGTCGTTCCCGTCGTCGTCACTGAGCATCTCTTCCGGCCTGTCGACGACTCCCTCCAGCGACTCGTTCACGGAGAGCACATCCATCCACCGGTCCCAGTTCGTCTTCGGGATCTCCCGCACGAGCCCCGCGATGGCATCCTTCCGTCGACCTTTCATTTCAGGAAAAACGCGACCCAGGAGGCCAAGCGCCTGAATCCCGAGGCCAGGGACCTTGCAAGCCACCGCCCGCTCCGCGAGGGTCTCCACTTCTCCCGCGTCCGGGGTTGCGCCACAGGCGATGGCGAGCGCGCGGGCCAGCATCGTCGCGAAAGACCGTCCCAGCCCATGCCATACCGAGGCTGCCCGCCCCGCGAGCGCCGCGCCGTCGGCCAGCATCCCCGCGCGCATGGCTGCTGCTGCCTCGTTCAGGCAAACCAGCGCTTCCAGGTCCAGCGCGCCGACCCGGGCGACGGCATCGACGAACTCGAGATCGGGGCCCTCCAGCTCTCCCATTCGATATCGCGCCGCGCGAATCAACCATTCGGCGCGCCCCTCCCAGTAGGGGTTCCGGCATTGCGCCGCGAGCGCCCGCGCCTCCGCGGCGCGCTCGGCAGCCTCGGCGTGGCGGAACGCTTCCAGCAATGCCGAAGCGCTGTTGAGCGTGAGCGAGATGCGCCCCGTCTTCCACGGCTCGAGCGTCGCGGCCTGCGCATGGAGCGCCGCCGCTTCCTGGAAACGGCCCTCGTGGTATCGCTGGAGCGCGCGCCCCTCGACCAAGCTGAGCTGGGCGAGCGGATGGCCGCTCTGTTCCGCCCAGGCCTCGACCTCCTCGAGCACCACCGCGAGGAGGGAAGCCGACGCGCGGGCCGCCACCGCGGTGATGCGTATTCGATGCCGTCGCCGCTCGAGCTCCGGATCCTGAAATGGTTCGATGTCGTCAGCCATTTCGAGGGCATTGAGCCCGCCTGCCCCCGGCGCAGCGAGCCCCGCGCGGAGCAGAGATTCGAGCCGACAGAGCTCAGCGCCGCGAGCTCGAGCGCGCGTGAGCTCGTAGAGGACCCGATCGAGCGCGCGTGGTGTGTACTGCGCAAAGGCGCTCTTCGACCATGTGGCCAGGATCTCCGCTTCTTCGGGCGTGGCGCCCTGTTCGCGCGCAGCCCGGAGGCCTTCGGCGAGTGCTGCCGTCGCGGCGCCCAGGTCTCCCTCGACCGCATATCGCCGCGCGGCGACGGCTGCTTCTCGCGCCGCCTCCCGGGCGAGCCCCGCGGAGAGCAGGTGATGGAGCCGTCCCTCGTCGCCGGGCTCGAGGATGGCTGCGATGGCCCGGTGCGCCTCGGCGCGCTGCGACTCATTCCACGGGAAATCCACGCGCCCGCGCCCCTCGAAACCGTCGTGCCTCTGGCGCCTCACGGCACCGCGAAGAACGAGCGCGTCACAGGCTGCCTCGACGCGCCACGGGGCGCACTGCATCACGCGCGCGAGCTGCATGAGTGTCAGGGGGCGACCGGCGAGCGTGAGCCAGCGCAGCGTCTCCTCGACGTGCAGGGGATCGTCGAGGTCGTTCGCCGTCGTTGCCGCGCTCGGAACGACCACGAGCCCCGCGTGGAGCCGGCTCAGGGCGTCACGATCGACCGCGAAAAGCGGACCGTCGCGGCGAGCGAGGCCCAGGCGTGTCCACGCGAGGAGCTCCGCCTCGATTCGCGCGGGGAGCCCGTCGGTCCGCTCCCACAAGGCCCGCGCAGCGTCCTCCCGCAGATGAAACAGTTTGTCCGGGCCAGAAAAGAGCTGCGCGAGCGCGGCCTCGTCGAGCGGCGCTACCTCCACGACCTCTTCGGACGATACCCCGGGAGGCCGCGACACGACGGCGCGGACGACGCCGCCTGGGCCCTTCCGCCGCGCGAGGATCTTTGCGGACCAGGGATCGAGCATCTCCGCGTCATCGACGAACAGGACGGCGCGCTCGCCGAGCTCCCTCGACAGCGCGTCGTCTGCCCATGCGAGCGCGCCTTCGAGTCGCAGCTCGGCTCCGCCGGCCGGTTCTCCCAGCAATGGGAGGATACTCCCGAGCGGTGCCCGCGAGGGACGCGTCCACGCCGCAGACCAACCTCGGGCCGCGAGCTCACGGGAGGCCTCCTGCATGCAACGCGAACGGCCCGACCCGCGAGGGCCCACGATATCGACGGAGCGCCCCGCCTGTACGGCCTCGACGACTTCGTGCACGGCCGTCCGACGACCGAGCCACGGGAGCCTCGCGGAAGGGTTCGTCGACTCGCCGCGAAGCGCTGCCAGCACTTCTGCAGCAGAGCCGAATCGATCCTCGATGCGTGTCGCGAGCAATCGATCGATGACCTGAGCCACGACGGCCGGCAGCTCCGGGGCGAGCTCCTCCACAGGCAGCGCCGGCTTCATGAGGCGGGCGCGCAGCATCGAAGGCACGTCTGGCGCTTCGTGGGGCACGCGACCCGTGAGCGATTCGTAAAGCATCACGCCGATGGCATAAAGGTCCGTCCGTGCGTCGACCGTACGACCGAGAATCTGCTCGGGCGCGACATAAAGCGGCGTGCCCACGAGCTGCCCTGCGCTCGTCAACCGTTCGGAGCCGGGCGCCTGCAGTTGTGAAATACCGAAATCGAGCACGACGGGGCGCCCGTCGGGACGCACGAGGACATTTTCGGGCTTGAGGTCCCTGTGCACGACGCCGGCGGCGTGGACGTGCGAGAGGGTCTCCAGAAGCGCGAGCGCCGAACCCGCGAGGGTTCGCCATGGCATGCGGCGAGGCGTCCCGGGCGGCTTCTCCGCGCCCGGGAAAGGCCGGCCTTCGACGAGCTCCATCACGAGGAAGGGCCTTCCATCGGCGATGCCTTCGTCGATCAGCCGCACGACGCCGGGATAACGCAGCATGCGCAGGGTCGTGATCTCGCGGCGGATACGGGCCAGCATGGATCCATGGGCCACGCGCATCCACTTGAGCGCGACCTGCTCGCCGAGGATGCGATCGTCGGCCGCCCATACGTCGCCGTGTGCGCCGCGGCCGAGGTGTCTGACGAGGGCATAACGATCCTCGAGGGTGCGTCCCGGTTCGTCGACGCTCGCGGAGGCGGCCTCTGAATGCTCTGGCGGATTGGCGAGGAAGGTGTCCGCCAGAGCCGTTTCATGAGCCGCGGCAGACGAGTCCTCCTCGAGTGGCTCGCTCTCCGTCTGCGTCGCGGCTGCGTCGACCGCCGGGGGCATGCCCCGAGCGTACTTGCCCTCGGCGATCGATGCAACGGGGCAGATCAGGGCGCGAAGGGCGCCGCGGGGCCGTGGTAGTTGATGCAGCCGGTGATGACGAACGTGCCGCCGGAGCTCCACGTCCTGTTGCATTCCTCGACGAACACATCGAGCGAGGAAGCTTCCTCGACCCCGACGGCGACTGCGGCGGTACGGGTGTTCCCTGCCGGCTGATATCGCGCGGGCAAGGACCAGTACTCGATGCTCGATGCCTGCGTCAAGCCCCGCACGACGAAGGCACGGCCGCGCCAATCTTCCTGGAGCACGTCGGCGACCTTGCCCGTCCAATCGAGCTGGTAGTTGCTCCCGGGGCGCTCGGGGAACGTGGGTTTGGGGAGGCGAGAGGCGGGCGGGAGCTGGGTCCAGGTCACGCCGTCATACGTGCCGCCTTGCTGGTACACGTCCGCCTGCGCCCAGACGTAAAATCCATTGGGCCTCCAGAGGCCAGGCACGCTCGCCTGCCAATCGGCGAGGGACCAATTGGCCATGGCCGCGGGGGGCGGCCGGATTTCGAGCTCGTTCTGCGGGTGGCGGAACAGGAGCCAGCGCTGGAGCTGGCCCTTGCCGTGCGCCACGGTGAATGCGTACCCGAGAAGCTCTCCCGTCCTTCGATCGACGATCTCGGCAGCGCCGAGATCGAGCAGGCCCGTTGTGGTCATCGTGTCTCCTCCGAGGTCCGATATTGCAGCCGCCATGCCAAGGCTGTCAGCTGCGAACGTGCCCGTCCCGGCTTTTCTGACGCGTCAACGCCCCGGGCCTACGTGATGACGCGACAACTGTGTGTCAGGTCACTCGTATGCGCCGAAGCTCTCGAGCCGCTCGTGAAGCTCGGCGGCTTCGGCGCCGCGACCGAGTTCGCGATAGACGAGGATGAGCGTGACCAGGCCGATCCTGTCCAACGGATCGAGCCGGAGCGCCGTCTCACACGCGGCCGCAGCCTCCTGCGCTCTCCCCAGCCGCTGCTCGACCATGCCGAGCGCGGACCACAGGTATGCGCTCTCCGGGTAGGCTCTCGTCCCGAGCTCGGCATAGGCTCTCGCCTCCGCGAGGTCCCCCTTCCACGTGAGCACATGTATCAATTCGCTGAGCGCTTCGACATTTCCCGGGCTCTCGGCCACCTGTGCACGCAGCGCTGCAATGGTGTCGTCGAGCCGGTCTTGCAGGAAGAGATCACCGAGGGCGGTGCTCGTGGGATCATAGGTCAAAGAGGCAGAGACGACGGGTCCGCATTCGGAATAGACCTCCCGCAGGAGCCGCTCCACCACCGGCGGCGTGTCTCCTTCGTAGACCATCGGCTCGCCATCGGCGCGCCTCTGATACGCGACATACTCGTCTCGTATCGCGAGTGCCCCCCTCTTCAACAGCTCCGTACGGAGAGACATGGCCGCCGGGTGATGCGCAGATATCGGGTCGAACCCCGCCTGCTCGGCGAGCTCGTTCAATCGATCCATCTTGCCGTCTTGGAGCGGCTTGAGGAGGACGACCACCATCGCGGAGGCGGTGGTGGTGGCAGGCTTCTTGCCGATCGCCTCCGTGACCTCGCGAAGGAGCGCCGAGAGATCCGCTCGATCGGTGATGGGCGTCGTCTCGTGGCGATGATCGCAACGCCGGCACCGGAGGCTCCTGCCCCGATCGCGGTTCGTCAGAATCACGAGCTCGCAGTGGCGGCAGAGCGTGAAATAGAAGGGGGTCTCGCGCAGCGTGGATGATATCCGGTGATCGCGCGTCACGCGGCGGAACACGCGGAGAAACGCGCTCGGATAATCCTTCGATTGCACGTCGTCGTAGAAATCGACGACGAACGCCCCCTCGCCCATGATGAACCGCAGGTTCACGAAGGGCATCGAAAAGCCTTGTGCTTCCTCCGGGGCGGCGTCGTGCTCGGCGGGAGGAGCGGGCTCGTCGTCGGCGGCGCTGCCTTCGGCCTCGGCGTCGCTCGGGGCATCGGTGGGCTCGGCGAGGGCCATCTGGGTGAGCTCGAGGATGTCCCGATCGAGCTCTTCGAGCTCGCGAGGGGGGACATCGGCGCCCACCTGCTCGCGCAGCGCGTCGAAGCGATCCTTTTCGCCGAGCACGAGGTAGCAAGCTTGCAGGGCGACGAGCCATCTGCGGCTGGTGTATCCCTGTTGGTACGCATGATTGAGGGCGGCGAGGGCCGTGGGCAGTTGCTTTTGAAGCAGGTGAACTTCGGCCAGGAGGACGAGCAGGAGGCCCGAGCTCGGAGCCGCGCGCAGCGCGCATTTCAGGGCGGTCTCGGCCTCGGCGTATTGTTTCAGATCTTTGTGCGCCTTCCCGAGGTTCGCCCACGCGTGGTACGACTCCGGGTGTTTCCTCGCGAATGGACGGAGGCAATCGACGGCATCCTTTGGCCTTCCGGCCTCGAGGTAAACGGTGCCCAGGTTCGAAACGACGCCCTCCACCCTGTCCTCGGGCACCTCGGCCAGGAGGTCGGTGTAGATCCGAATGGCCTCGTCGAAACGCTTCAGCCGCTTGAGCGAGAGCGCGAGCTCGCTCAGGCAGCCCTGCCGCATCTCCGTGGACAGGTCATCTCTCAGCACGGCCTCGAAGCAATGAAGGGCCTCTTCGTCCCGATCGAGCAGCGAGAGCGCCGTGCCCCGGGTCATTATCAACTCGGCGTTCATGAGGTCCGGCGGGGCCGCGTCGAGCTCGGCGAGCGCTTGCTGCGCTTCACCGTGCTCCAGGAGGTTACGTACGCGCAAGCCAAGAATGCCACGCTCCCGGTCCTCCCGGGGCTCATGTTGCTTGTTTTGGCTCTCCTCCGCTGCTTTCCTCGCGCGGGAGAGCAGGTGCATCAGATGACTCGCCGGGTCGATTTCCACGATCTGCTCGGCGATGGCTGCAAACCCCGAAGGCCGGTCCTCGGGTCTCTTTGCCAGGGCGCGCAGCGCGAGGTTCATGGCGTCGGCCATCGTCCCTTCGACGGGAAAACCCTCCGGCAGTCGAGGGTCGTCTTCGCGATGCGCCCTCTCCCACCCTTCGCGCGTCGTCGCGGAGAATGGCGTCGTCCCTGTCAGCATCTCGTAAAAGAGCGCGCCGAACGCATAGACGTCCGATGCGTGCGACGACTCTTTGCCTTTCTCCCAGAGCTCCGGGGCGCGGTAGGCCCACGTCGCCTCCAGCGCTTCACCGCTGTCCGGGTCGGTGACGATCCGCGCGAGGCCGAAGTCCGAGACATGAACCATCCCATCCCAGACGAGCAGGTTTTCCGGCTTGAGATCGCCGTGCACGAGGCCGGGGATCCGCTCCTCGGCGTAACCCAGGCCCCTCGCGGCCTCCCCGGCGAACCGAAGCGCGAGGTCGATGGGGAGAGGCCCCCGCCGGAGAAGGTCGCGCAGGGTCACCTCGCCCGAGGGGCCGGGCCCCACCGCCGGCATGAGCACGAAGGGCAGGCCATTGAAATGATGGAGCCCGGCTGCCGGCATGATGTGCTCCAGGCCCGTCAGCCGTATCCAGACGCTGACCTCGCGCTCGAACGCGCTCCGGGTCGCGCGGTTGAAGAAGAACCGCTTCTGATAGGTCTTGAATGCGAGCCTCGGCCCGTCCTCCGAGACGCTCCGGCAAATGTAGACCTCACCCATCCCTCCACGCTTGATCTCGAGGATCTCGTAGTTGTTGCCGAGCCGCCCGAGCGCCCCCGGAGCGGCGTCCGGGCCAGCGAAAAGGGCGTCCGACGCGAGAGGATCGGGGGGCGCCAGCGGATCACCGGGTGTTACGTTTGCCATGACAGTCACTCCAGTTCGATACCGGGTGTGTGGAGAAGCGGTCCGTCGGCAACTGCCGGCAGATGGCGGATGACTTGAACGAGCTGCGAAAAATCCTCCCCGAGAATGGATTGCAGGCTCCTCATCGTCGATCCGCCCGACTCGATCACGCCGAGCAGCAGATGCTTGTCCGTGATCATCGGGCACCGGTCGAGTCGCGCCGCCTCTTGTGCCTTCTTGACCTGATCGAGATCGCCCCACGCGAAGGGGACGAACGACATCCCTTCGCCCGGAAGCTTCTGGGTGACGTAATGGATCAATCGATTGCGCAGCAAGGTGGAAAGCCCGGGCCTCACGCGTTCGAAGCAGCTCACCGGCCGGTGGAGGCCGAGGAGCACGAGCAGGAGGCTCGGCGTCAAGAAGCGGAGATTCTGGCGCTCCATGTCTCTCTTCGCGAGGTCCAGGATCGCGAGCACGCGCTCGTCGATGGGGACCCGCAGGGCCGTGTCGCGTGTGCTCGCTGGAACGGTCGAATCGGCGAGGAAAACCCGCGCATCCATCGCGCTTTGGCGTGTCAGGAGCTTCGGCACCTTGCCGTCGCCGAGTCCAGCCAGATCGATCTGGTTCCGGCCCAGGTCGAAGGCCTTGTGCACCGATTCCCCGAACGCGAGCCCCTGGTAGAACGCCCACGCAAAGTTGATGGCTGCCGCGTCCTGGATTGATTGGCTCATGCCGATCACGGCGTCCACGTGGGGCCGGATCGCCTCCGCCTGGGCGGCGGAATGGCATGCATTCAGCACCACACAACGAACATCGCCCAGAATCCCGAACAGGTTGGCCAATGCGGCAGCCGGGATCGGCTCCGCCCTCCCAGCGTCGTTTTCGACCAGGATCTCGCCGGCCGTGGGATCCTCGTCTTGCTCGTGGGCCGGCAACATCTCTCGGGTGACGTCGGACCTGGGTGCGCTGCTGATTCGCTCTCCTCGTCCGTGCCCGGAAAAGTGTACGATCTGTGGCCTATGTCGAAGGAGCGCTGCCTGAAGATCGCTGACGCGCACGGCCCACTCGGGTACGAAATCGAAGCGCTCGCGCTGCGGCGAAGCGCGAAGGCGCTCCGTGATCTCGCGGACCTCACGCCCCAAGGCCACACGCGTGGTATCGGAAGGGTTCGCTCCGAGGAACAGGATTTTGATCTTCGAGGGTGCGATGGTCGGCATGGGTGGGACGAACGCGGCTCGCGGCCCACTGCGGGCGGCGTCAAAGCGACGAGGATACACGGTTCGCGCTCAGGTGCTCAATGCTTCACACCGAAGATGGGTGGAAATAGCAACCTGCGTGCCAGGTTTCGGCCGCGGAGCGCCGAGGCTCGCCTCGCGCCGCTGGGCCTCGTCTGACGCGTCAGCACACGGGATGGACGTCGGCGCGAGGCGGTTGTATCCCGACCATCAAGTCCAGGGCGTCCTTTACGAACGGCGGGGTTTCTGGTCTCATGACGCCAAGAATGAATCCCCCGCCCCGCTACCATGTGCTTCTGGTGGGTATCGACGCCTATGAGCGGGTCGAGCCTCTCCGTGGGTGCGTCAATGACGTCGATGCGCTGGAGGCTCTCTTCCTCGATAGGCTCTCCGTGCCGGCCGAGGCGATCACCAAGCTCGTCGCGCCCCACCCCGGTTCGTCGCGACGATCTCGCGTGCCGGAGGAGCGCGCCACGGCCGAGCGGCTCCGCGCGGCGCTCGAGGTGCTCGCGGGGGATCGGGTGGGTGCAGGGGATCGGGTCTTCATCCATTACTCGGGGCACGGCACGCAGGTGTCGCCTCGCGGCACACGCACCACGCGCGAGGCGCTCGTGCCGGTCGATGCGCTCGCGGGTGGAAGCTTGCTCTTCGATGACGAGGTCAACGACGTGCTCCGTCGTATTGCCGCGCGCACCGGTGACCTCACGGTCGTCCTGGATTGTTGCTGCTCCGCGGGCGCGACGCGCTCCGCTTTGCGCCCAGAGGACAGCGCCATTCGTTTTTGCCCTGTGGACGACGATCCCGACCTGCTCTCTCCCGTGTCGCTGCGAGGTGGGGGGGAGCTCGATGCGGGGCTCCTCTCGTCGTTCGATCCCTCGGATCCTGGTTTCCTGGTCGTCGCGTCCGCGCAATCGAGCGAACCCGCGCACGAGGGGCTCGATGCCGGTGGTATTCGCCACGGGGCATTCACGGCGGCGCTCCTCGACTTGCTCGCCCGAGAGCCCGACGAGAGGATCCATGCCCTCCGCTGGACGGATGTCTGGCAAGCCCTCCGCGCGCGCGTCACGTCCTCGTTTCCGAGCCAGCACCCATGTCTCCTCGGGCGTCGCGAGAGGCGCCTGTTCGGCGGACCCTTCCGGAGGCAGGACCCCGGGTATCCGGTCAGCGAGATCGACGGGGAATACCAAATTCATGCAGGAGCGCTGGTCGGGCTCGGCCCGGGGGCCACGGTCGCGATCTACGGGCCGACGCCAGAGGTTTTCCCGCCCTTACATTCTCCCGAAGACCTCGGCGCGAGGCGCGGGCTCCTGCGCGTCGAGAGCGCGACCCTCTCGTCTGCCATGGCGGTGCCCGTCGGGGGCGCATTTCGCGTCGGCGAGGGGGCGAGGGGTCGTCTCGTCAAACCAGGGAAAATGGACGCTCTGGTCGTGGGCCTCGATCCCTTCGACGACGAGCTCGCGCGGTGGCTCTCGGCGGAGGGACCGTTCTCGGTCGTGCCTGCCGAAGGGCGCGGGGAGCGTGCGTGGGAGGTCTTCGTGGGTCGTTCGCCCGATGGGCGACGCTGGATTGGCGACGTGGTGTACGGGCTCGACGCGGCCGGATCCGAGGGGGAAGCCCCGCTCGCGTGGGTGCCGGGGGAGGACCGACACGCGCTCCTCCGAGCTCTTTTGCATTATGCACGTTACAACCTGCCGCTTCGCCTCGTTCGGCGATGCCATGATTGGCCGGGCATCCTGCGCATGCGGGTGCTCGACGCGCGGAACGTTGGAGAGCTTGCGCCCGAAGAGCTCGCCGACCCGCCCCTCCCCGAGGCGGAGCCCGATCCCGGGCGCCGATATCGGTATCGGGTCGTCGATGGTGAGCCGGTGTGTTTTTCCGTGGAGAACCGCTCGTCGACGCCCATCTTTGCGCAGGTGATCAATTGCGCCGCGAGCGGGCGGGTCGAGCTCCTCGGACAAACGCAGCTCGAGGTCGCGCCCTGGCGGCGGCAGGCGTTCTGGCTGCGAGGGCATCTCGGGCGGGCATTTTCGTGCAGGGTCTCGGCGGGTCGGTCGTCCAATGTCGACCGGCTCGTCGTCGTGGGGACGACGTCTCCCGAGGTGGACTTCGGGTACTTGCGGGTCAAAGAGTCGTTCGAGGAAGCGAGCCGCGGGGCTCGGAGGGATATGTTGCTGGACGAGGAGGCGCCCGCGGAGCGGTGGACGGCGACGATGGTGGCGGTCGAGATCGTCAGGGACGTGGGCAGGCCCTGAAGAACGCGGCTCAGAACGAGACCGTCGCGTTCGCCCCCAGAAACGTGTTGTTTTTCTGGAACGACGCCGCCGGCACCACGTTGAAGCTCACGTCATTCGACTTCGAGCTTGCGCTCGCGGCGTATTTGGATCGGCCCCACGTCGCGAAGCCCCAGGCCATCAGCGGCACCCCGATCGTCGCTGGGAGAAAGACCCCCAAGCAATATGCGGCTCCTCCCCTGTCGCATTGCGGTGCGCCGACGACGATGTTCGCGACGCCGTAGCCGGTGAGCAGGGTGCCGATCGTCGCAGCCACGTTCCCCGGATGATCGATGTCCGTGACGTTCCGGGCCGCGATCGTCTCGTTTCCTGCCCGCGTCTCGACGAGGAGCATATCGTCCGCGGAGGAGACGATCTTCCCCTCGATCTCGGGCTCGTTGATCCTCGAAATGGTGGCGGTCGTGCCGCAGCCCATCGCAAGCGCTGCGAAGGGGGCACAGAGGAGCATCATCGCGTAACGAATGTCGTGAAGCATGGTACCTCTCGAGAATGGGTCGAGTGTCTTGTCATTGCTCAGAGCAGCTTCCGTGCCTGGCAGGTGGCGACGGTCGGCCATCAAGCCACGGCGCCGTACCATTTCTCCTCCTCGCGGAACGCGAGCAGCGGGAGAAAAATGAACGGCAACATGACCAGGCCGAGACCAAAAAGAAAGCCCTTGCGGAAGGCGCCCGCGAGCCGGAACAGCGCCAGGGCGTAGACGGGCAAAATGCCGTACGGCACGAGGAGCGCGAGCAGCCAGAACCCTGACATCCCCGCGACGTTCAGCAGGACGTAGCTATTGTAGAGCGGAATCAAGATCGCCCATCCGGGATGGTTCGCCTTCTTGAAGATCCCCCACAGGGATGCGAAGATCGCAACCATCAGTGTAATGATGCTCAGGCTGACCAGGATCCCCAGGACGTTGTTCATGACGAACTCCTCTCCGCTCCGCGTCTCTCCACCTCTGTCAGCAAGCTCCATGCCGGTTGCTCCGGACCCCAAAAGGGCTCGTCTCGGGCATCGCTGACGCGTCAGTGAACGGAGCTGACGCCGGGAAGGGCGGGCTGATGCGTCAATCGCCCCGGGCTCGTGGTCGCGCACGTTCGTCCCGGCCCCGGATGGGAATCCCCGCTGGCACGTCCGGTGCTCTATCGAGGGATAGACCGGGAGCGGTTTGGCGTGATACAAGGAAAAACCATGCGAATCTCGAGAGCAATCCTTCTGCTTGCCCTCTTCGTGCTCACGCAAGCGTGCGGCGCTGCAGGTGCTGGAAAGGCGGCGGTCGTCGCCGCCTCTGCCGCCTCTCCCGCCCCTGCCGCCAAGGTTCGCGTGACGGAGCTTTCGGGGTGTAGCGGCGACAGGTTCCGTATCGACCTCCTCGATGCGATCGAAAAACTCCCGCAGGACACGCTCGACGCGCAACGCGAGCAGCTGCGGGACTGGATCTTCACGGTCACGCTGGGGCGCCTGGCGGAGCGCAGCGGGGCCGACGAGGTGCTGGCCGGGGTCGCTGACGCGCCGCTCGTGCGCGACGACGCGCTCGCGCACGTGCTCCACATGCAATCGGGGCCCACACGCTCGACGTCGACGAAGAGCGGCGGAGCCGTCGTCCTCGTGGAGGCGGCCGATGCGGAGACGATGGCCGCGGACGTGGCCGAGGCGGTCGACCAGGAGGCGCTCCACCTCGGGAGCACTCCGGCAGAGACGCAGGTATACCAGTACGTTTTCCTGCCCGAGGTGGCGCGCGCGGACGTGTGCGCGATGAAGCCGCTTTCGCGGGCCGAGCTGGAAAGCGCGGCGCAGCGGCATCGCCAGGCGACCATCACCACGCTCGCGGAGCTCGAGAGGTTTCTCTCGGGCGGCGTCGATCTTCTCGCGGCAGAGTGCACCGAAGCGGGCCTCACGGTGACGGGGCGGCAGCGGCCGCGCACCAAGCAGACGCCCATTACCGTGGAGCACATTGCCGCGCTCGCGCAGGCGCGGGGCACCCGGTACATCCCGCTCGAACGTTTCGGGTTTTCCCTCGACAAGGTATCGAACCGGGCGCAGCTCGACGCGAATGCCCGGCAGCTCGAGTCGTTGCGAGCGCCCATCGAGATACAGCCGCCCGACATCCAGATCCTCCTCGCATGGAAGCGCCAGAACCCCGGCGTGCCCATGCAGGCGTTGATGATGTCGCTGCAGCTCCAGGAGAAATCGCTCGGCAGGCCGGGCTTCTCGCTGGATCCGCACACGAGCCCGTCCTTCGCGGGGCGCGTGCTCGACGACGTCATCGCTGCGTTTCCGGATGTCCAGAAGGTAGCGGCCATCCTTCGCGGGCTCGACGAGGACGAGCGCGCCGAATCGCTGCTCGACCTCGCGAGCTCGACGAACGAGCCATTCGCGCTCGAAGCCAAGGAGGCGCTCGTCGCGGCGCGCAAGAAACTCCAAAAGGCGACCCCCGAGGAGGCCGAGTCGATCCTCTCCGCGACGCTCCCGAGATCGCTCGGTAACTCCGTCGCCGAGGATCTGATGCAGGTCGTCCGGCAAGAGAGCACGCAGCAGTGCGCGCGTTACGACGGGCCGCTCTTCGGCACCGCGACCGGGATGACGTTCTTTTATACCGATCTCCTCGCGAAGATCTGGTACATCGACTGGAACGGGGCCGCTCCGGAGCGTCGCATCGAGGGTTTCCAGAGCGCGATTCACGAGGCGCCCTCGACGACGTCCTGCGACGACATGGCCGGGAAGAACACCCGGATGTGGTTCGGCGTGCGCGAGGAGAACTTCACGCGGGAGGCTTCGGGCGCAGTCCATTTCGGGCCGGTAGCCACCCGGATCTTCGCCAGGAGCTCGAACGTCGGGGCCAGGCAGGAGGAGTTCGAGGCCACCGTCGCGGCGAAGCGCTTCGTCCAATGGTGGGACGACCATTTCGCGGCCATCGCTTCATGGGAACCTCAGTACGAGGTCCTCAACCAGCTCATGAAGTGGTCCGTGGTGATCCAGAATGCCGTTGTCGCCGGGAAACACGCGTGTCTCGCCCCCCTCGACAGTGCCCCGGTCCGGAGCGATCACCGGATCGACAAGTGGGTCGCCGAGACGAACGACCTTCGGTGGCACGGTCCGGTGAGCCTTCTTCCGCCGCCCAAGGGCGTCGCGAAGCGGCCGGATGATCCGGAGTGCATGGATCTCTTCGAGTCCCGGCATTATTCCGCCTGCGGGAACGACACCCGGAGTATCGCCGGCGGCGTCAGCGCCGCGAGCTTGGGGATGGTGCAAGCGAAGAAGACGCGCGCCGTCACGACGCCCGCTCAGTTCGGGCGCCTGGGCGCGGAGACGGCGCCCGTCGTCGTGGACGCCGGGCGCGTCCGATTCGATACGGTTCGTCGCAGCGGCGGCACGCTGGAAAAGGTCAGCATCGAGAGCCAACCGACGAAGACCAGATTCACCGCCGAGATCCGCACCGAGGTCTCGCAGGTCGGCGTCACGTCCGCGTGGGACAAACGAACGCCGATCAAGCACATCGACAAGTCCGTCGAGATCAAGGACAAGGCGCTCGTCGCCACGGAGCGCAAGAACGGGCTCGTCAGCGCAGAGCTCCGGATCTCCGACAAGAGGGCGGGGGACGTCGAGGTGAAGCTGGGGTTGGGGACCGTGCTCGAGGTGAAGGCGAAGGCGCAAAAGGTCACCGAGCGCATGTCGGCGGACGGCGTCCATCTCACCGACGCGGCCCTCGTGCTCGGGCCGCCGGGCACGGTCATGCGCCTGGACGATGGATCCATCGTGTGGCGGACCGAGATCGGGGGAGCCACGAAATGGGTGCACATGGAATCGGGCCCTGGCAATCGTGGTCCCCCGTCGAGCGGGGTCGAGGCGAGCTTCTCGGTGGGCGTGCCCGACGGGGCGTCGCACCGCCCAGGAAGCCCCCAGGCGTTCCGAGCCCCTGTCGCGCTGGTGTCGATCCTCTCCCAGGGGGCGGCCAAAGCCCTGCTGAAAGAGCGGAAAGGCGAGCCCATCGAGGACCGGGACCCGACGCTGGCCATGGTGAAGGGCAAGCTCGGGAGCAGCGACATCGACGGCGCAATGAAGGCGCTCGACCAGAGCCCTTCGCCGGCGGCCCGCGCATACGTGCTCGACCACGCGCTCGGGACAGGCAATGACACGATGAGCGGGCGGGTGGTGGAGCAGGCCATTCGCAAGGGAACGTCCCCCGCCGAGCTTTCATCGTATGGGGAGAAGCTCCAGAGGGAATCCGTCGTCCGCGCGCGTGAAGGCCGCGATGCGAGCGCGCTCGAGCAGCAGGTGATGAGGCTCGCGATCGCCGAGGCCAGGCTTCGATCGCCTGGACCCGCCGAGGCGTCGCTGGGGGGCACGGCAAAGGGAGAGGTCGCGGTGTATGCGCCTGCGTCCTATTCGGTCATGGCCGAGCTTCCGCCGGCGGTGCACCCGCCTCGAAAGGTCGTTCTCCCCGAGGAGGCGTACGTGACGCGTGCGATCTACCATGCGGCGCCGCAGCGTTTGCCCGCGGAGATCGAGGTGGGCGGCACCAAGTACAAGCAGCACGCGCCAGGGAAGGACGCATCCCTGGAGTATGGCGCGGTCGGCTCGCCGTTCCGCCTGCTCTTCGGCGTGAGGCGCCCGATCCGGGTGGTTGTACCCTGCAATGATCACGACCCGGCGGTCGTTCCCTGCCACGAGCGGCCCTCGCCCGAGCAATTGCAGAGGTACGAGGAGACGATGAAATGCGATCTGGACGGCGATCGACGGCTCACGACCGCGCCGGAGCGTGATTGCCTCGACGCGCTGCGCAAGCGCAGGGACGCGGCAGCGGCGGGGACGGCCCCGAAGGCGCCATGAACGATACGAGACAGGCGGCCGGGGAGCGCGCTTTCGATGCTCTTGCGGCCGCGCTCGGCGGGTTCGTCGCTGCACCTGCGGATGCGGGTGCAGCGCGCCGCCTTCTGCCCTTGCTCGATGCACTCTTTGCATCCGCGGCCGTCCGCGGGAGGAGCGCGCTTCGCGAGCTCGACGCGCTCCTCGCGAGCAAGGCCGAGGTTTTGCCGGCGGTCGACGCGTGGCTCGCGCTGGTGCGTCTCCACCTCGCGCGCCGGAAGGAACACGCGTCGGCGCTCGCGGCGCTCGATGTCGCGCTCGATGCTGCGCCGCCACGCGCGCGATGGCTCGTCGCCTCCGAGGCCGCCCGCGTCGTGTGGCTACGCGAGGGGCCCGCCATTGCCTGGGACCGAATCCGCCTCCTCGAGCCGGTCCCCGCGGAGGAAAGCTGGCAAGAGGAGAGTCCGCTGGTCGTCTCTGCCATTCTCACGCGTATCACGCTCGCCGCGGCACGAGGGGCCCGGGACGTACACGATCGAATTTCGGTCGAAGCCCAGGCCATGTGGCCCGCGGACCATCCCTCGGCCTTGCGCGTCGCCCTGGCCCTCGCGGAGGACGCGATTGCGCGAGGCAACTTCCGCGATGCATTGCGCCGCCTTGGGGCGATCGAGGGCGCAGCTCGGGGACATCTGCGCGTGCAGCTGCTCTGCGCCAGATTGCATGCGCTCGTGAGCTCCGGCAGGGGATCGAGCCGCCATGCGCGCGCGACGTACCGCGCATTCCGCGAGGCCACGCGGGCGCCGCTGGTGCCAGGTTTCGAGCTGCCCGCGGATCACCTGCGCGCCCTGGAGGATCGCGCTCGGCAAGCCGCGCGCGCCGCGGGTTTATGTCGTGCGGGTCGAGCTCCCACGACCACGCTATCCCGCTTGCTCCACCGGGAGCGTGAGGCGCGTCGGTTCAAGGATCCCACGCGTCGCATTCCAGCCTTGCGGAGGGTCCTCCGTCGCGCCGAGGCGCTCCTGCTTCGCCCCGAGGCCGCGGTCCATCCCGAGGAGCTCGTGCGCCTGAAGCTGCTGTGGTGCAGGCTCCTGGTGGATCTCGATCAGAACGACATGTTCGATACGTGCGAACGTATCCTCGAGCAGGCCCTCATGGCCGCCGAGCGGCTCGACCTCGATCCATTACGCATGCTCACCCTCGACCAGCGCGCGGTGCTCCGCGCCCGCAAAAGCCCTCCGGACTGGAAAGGCGCGGTGACGGACAGCACCGGCGCGGCCTCGATTGCGCTGAAGATACTCGCGGAGAACGCCGATCCCGGCGCGAAGAAGGGCAGGGAGCGGTCGCTGCTCGCGAGCCTCTTGCCCGTCATCGACCGGGTGATCGATCTTCATACCGAGGGCGCGCTGCGGATCGTCGGTCGCCACCGCGAGCTCGTCGAGACGCCGCTCGGCGCGCCCGAGCCGCACCTCGATGCCGACACGCCGAGGGGGAGTTTTCTTCGATTCGGCCGCGTCCTCCACACGTTCGCCGAGCAATCGCAGGCGCTCGCGCTCGCGGAGGCCCGAATCGCCTTCGAGGACGGCCGCACCGTGCCGCACCGATTCGCGGTTGCCATGGAAGGGGAGGCGCGGATCGTCGTCGACGCTCTCTGTCAGAAGCTTCGCCCCGAGGACGCCGTACTCCAGTATTTCGTCTTCGGTCGGTACGTGCTCGTGTTCGCCTACGGTCCTCGCTTTTTCGAATGGCATGTCACGGCCATTCCGGAGGCCGAAGGGAGCCCTCGTTTGGAGCCCGCCCATCGCAGGCTCGACGAGCTCCTTCGTGCGCTCCGCGGGTGGACGCAGGGCGAGGGCCACCCGGAGGACGACGCGGCGCTCGCCGAGCTCCATGCCTTGATTTTGCCGGCCAAGATCGATGACGCGCTGGCCATGGCCGGCGTGCGCCACCTGCGGATCGTACCCCATGATGTCCTTTACCGGATTCCCTTCGGCAGGCTCGTCACGAGGGAAGGCCCGCTCCTGCACCGTTTCTCGATGAGCCTGCACCCGACCGGCCAGCTCGCGGCGGAGAGCGCGGAGGCGGGGCGTGCCCAGCTCGGGCGGCGGCCCGTTCTGGGGTTTTTCTTCGGTCCGCAGGTGGATTGTGCCGCGGAGGAGGAGCAGGCCATCCGTTCGGGCGCTGGGGCCATCGCCTCGCTCGCGCGGGTGGAAGCGGTCGACGGCGCTGCGACGAGCCTCGCAGAGCTCCTCGGACGAGCGCCCGGGTTCGATCTCTTGCACTTTCTCTGTCATGGCGATGAAGGAGGTGGCTTCGGACGCTCGCCGGCCTTGCGCCTCGGTATCGAGGAGAACGGGCGCCTCGAGTTGCCAGGCGTGCTTCGAATGCCGCTGCGCCGCTGCGAGCTCGTGGTCCTCCAAAGCTGCTGGACCGGGTGGATGGACCATCGACGAACCAACCCCGTGCAAGGTTTTCCTCAAGCATTCTGTGATGCGGGGGCAGGAGCGGTGATCGCCCCGCTCACGAAGATCCCGCAGCTCCTCGCGCCGCTCTTCGCGGAGGTGCTCTACCGGGCATTGCGCTTTTTGCCCGCGGAGCAGGCATTGCAGCGCACGCTGGAGGTGCTCCGCACCCACGGCAGCACTCTGGTCGCGCAAAATCCTGATGCAAGCAAAGCGCTCGGGGAGCATGGCTCGATGGACTCGTTCGAGTATCGTTACATGGGCGCGACGGGGCTCCGGTTCGGGGGGTTCGTCTCTCGCGTCGTGGGCCGTCTGTCGTTCTGGTGGTGGGAGCGAGGGCTCCGCCGGGCCCGAGGCACGAAGGAGAGGTCATCATGATTCATGCCGTCATCGTCGGGATCGACGCGTACCAGGATGCATCCATCCCCCGGCTTTCGTGCGCGCGGTCCGATGCTCGTGCGCTCCATGGCCTCCTCGAGCGTCGTATTCCGTCAGGCGAGCGGAACGTGGTTCTCCTCGAGGACGAGCGGGCCACGCGGCGGAACATCATGGCGACGATTGGCGATGAGCTTCCGAGCATCGTCGAGGCGGGCGACACGGTGCTGCTTTACTTCGCCTGTCACGGGAGCCCCGAACGACGTTCCTCGCGAGATCGCCGTTCCCTCTATCTCATCCCCCACGACACCGACTATCAGCGCATTTACGCCACCGCGATCGACATGGACCGCGACGTACCCGGCTGGCTCGAGCGGCTCTCGGAGGCGGGGGCCAAGCTCGTCGTCCTTCTCCTCGACACGTGCTTCAGCGGCGCCGCGGGGGGGCGCACCTTCACCGGGCCCGTCCTGCAGAGCAGCCCCAAGATCCCGGGATATCTCGAATTCGACGATCCCGATCCCCTCACGTTCCGGGACCTCGACCTCGGTCAGGGGCAGGCCATTTTCTCCGCTGCGGATCGAGACCAGGTGGCGATGGAGAACCTCGGCGTGGGCCATGGCGTCTTCACGTATCATCTGCTCAAAGCTCTCACGAAAAAGCGTGACGGGGCCCGCACGGTCCACCTCGGGGTCCTCTACGCAGAGGTCTGTGATGACGTACGCACTGCCACGGGCGAACGTCAGGAGCCGGTGCTCAGCACGCGGCTGAAGAATGCGCGCCTTCCTTGTCTGGCGTGACCGCTGCCGCTTCCCCTTGCCCCCGCCGCTCCCCCCGTTTTACCATCGGCGGCGCATGCCCATCGCCAGGAGAACCGGGCTCACGCGCACCACCCTCGTGGGTCGCGGCACCGCCACCGCATCCGGCGACGACGCTCCCACCCTTGCCTTGACCGTCGTTTACCACCCGGCCCTCGACCGCGTGGGAGATCGTGTCCTCGTCGACGGCTCTTCGGGGCGCCCATTGGCGCTGTCTCGCACCGAGCCGGGGTTCGCGCCTCCCGGCGCCCTCGGGGACGGCGAGCCCCTCGGCGACGAGCACCTCAGCCGCAAACCGATCCTGCTCACGGCCGCCTCCGACGGGAGCGTCCGTATCGATGTGGGCGACAGCAGCACCGCGGTGGCCGTGCGCGGCCAGCGGATCGTCGGGAGCACGGTGCTCTCTGCCAAGGAGCTCGCTCGCGGCGCCGTGATCGAGCTCGGCCACCGGGTTGTCCTTCTCGCACATCACGTCGGCACGCCCGAAGGCGTCCTCGACGGAGGCGGGGGCGACGAAACGCGCGAGCTCGTGGGTGCGAGCGACGGCCTCCGCCGCGTGCTCTGGGACATTCAGAGCATCGCCGATCTCGACCTGCCCGTCCTGCTCCGCGGCGAGACCGGCAGCGGCAAGGAGCTCGTCGCCCGCGCGGTTCACCGGGCGAGTCCACGCCGCGACAAACCGTTCGTCGCCGTCAACCTGGGCGCCATTGCACCTTCGCTCGCCGTTTCCGAGCTCTTCGGCGCGGAGAAGGGCGCGTTCACCGGATCCGTCCGGCGCCAGGTCGGTTATTTCGAGCAGGCGCACGGCGGCACGCTCTTCCTCGACGAGGTCGGCGAGGCACCGGTCGAGCTTCAGGTCGCGCTGCTGCGTACGCTGGAGACGGGCGAGATCCAGACCGTGGGCTCCACGCAGCTCCGGAAAACGGACGTGCGTGTCGTCGCTGCCACCGACGCGGATCTCGAGGGAAAGGTCGCGTCGGGTTCGTTTCGCGCGCCGCTCTTGAACCGGCTCGCGGCGTACGAAATATGGATTCCGCCGCTCCGCGAGCGCCGGGACGACATTGGTCGGCTCCTCGTGCGGTTCTTGCGCGAGGATCTCGCAGAGGTCGGGGAATTGCAGCGCCTCGCAGCTCCGGCTGGCGGCGCCAAGCCGTGGCTCCCTGCGTCCCTCGTCGCGCGCCTCGTCGATTCCGACTGGCCTGGCAACGTGCGACAGCTGCGAAACGTCGTTCGGCAAATCGTCGTCGGCAATCGTGGGCGCAATCGTGCGGACATGACGCCCGCCGTGGAGCGGCTGCTCGTGAAGCAACCTCCACGAGAGCCGGAGAACTCGCAGCCCGTCCTGCAGGCGCCCCCCGATCCTCCGAAAGCCCCCGCGTCCGATCCTCCGCCGGCCGCCATCAAGGCCCCGAGCGACGAGGCCGCGTCCCGTTCACGCAGCGCCACTCGCCGAAAGCCCGCCGACATCACCGAGGCCGAGCTCCGGGAGGCCTTGCGCTCGTGTCGCTGGGATTTCGCCGCGACCGCAGAGAAGCTCGGCATCTCACGGGCAGCCATCTACATGATCATCGAGCGACTTCCCGGATTCCGCACCGCGGGTAACCTCACGGAGCCGGAGATCGTTCAATGCCACCGTGAGCTCGGCGGCGATCTCGCGCGGATGGCCGAGCGGCTGGAGGTCTCCGAGCGGGCGCTCTTGCGCCGCGTGCGCGAGCTCCGCCTCGTGATTTCAGACGTCAGCGAGCGCTGACGCGACAATCCCCTCGGCAGACGTCCAATCCGGCTCCTGACGCGTCAGCGCCCGGCGTCACGCCCCTTTTCGCCCGAAAAGGGAAGCGCGGGGGCCCGGCAGGCCTGGCATGCTCGGTGCAATGAGGAGGGACAGCGGCCGCAAACGCGACCGAGCAAAGAAAAGGAGCCCCACCATGAACAATGCACGTTCGACCTTCGCGATTCGTTTCTTCTCCGCGGCCCTGATCGCCAGCAGCGCCGTGATGGCGGGCTGTATGGACGCCTCGTTGGGGCCCGACAACGTCCAGGAGGCGCTCGTCGACGAAAGCGGGGCGCTTTCCATCCCCACGGAGAGTGAAATGCGACTCGAGCGCACGGGGGAAGGCGAGGCGCTCTCGCTCGTGCCCAATGCGGCGTGGAAGGAGCTCGCTCCGGGCGTCTGGGAGAACGGGGCGCAGGACGGCGGAAGCCGCATCGTCGCCGGCGCCGAGGGGCACAAGTGGGCGATCGAGCAAGCCGAAAAGGAGATCTCCGAGCTCCAGGCGCGGAGCGCCTCGCAGGCGGAGGAAGATCCTGCCGTGAACGATGCGATCGAGCAGCTCCAGGCGCAGCTCGCGAACCTCCAGGAGGCCGCGCAGAACATCGCGGCGGCGCCGGTCGGTACGAATTTGACGGTCTCGTGTGACATCGCCTTTTATACCGGCCCGAGCTCGCCCTACGCGGGGTACTACGGCGCGGCCGCGCTCGCGCAGGTCGCGTGCACCGGTGGCTGCCAGACGTTCACGATCTCGGCGCAAGCCTGCACGAACTTCGGCTGCTCCCCGACGTATTCGTCGTCGCGCGTCGTCTGTTCGACCCCGTGGACCTATGGCGTGACGAAGAGCGGCACCTACGGCGCGAGCTGCTCGTCCGCGGCGTCCGTCTCGCCTCCGGGCATCATGTCGTCCTGGAGCGGCTTCTGCGGCTGACGGATCGATCCAATGGGGGCCCTCGCGCGCTCGGGGCGTGCACGAAAGCCACGAAGAGGGTTGCGCGCTCCGCTCGTCTCGACGACGATGGTTGCGATTCGAGGGCCCCTTGACCGAACTCCAGCTCTTCCTCGCCCACGCCGACGATCACCGCCCCGTCCTCGCCGAGGGCCTCCCGTTCGTCGCGACGCTCGACGCGCCTGCGCAAAGCGCGCCTCCCGAGGCCCCGCAGCGCCTGGCCAACGTACACGCTCCGTCGGACGCGCTCCCCGAGCAACGCTGGGCCCTCGTCGCCCCCAAAGGCCCCGCCGGCGACCGTTTGCTCTCCCTGCTCGAGCCGCTGCGAAAAAGGCGTGAGGAAGAGCAAGGGGAGGACGCGCTCGTGTACCGCGTCGATCCCGGAATGGATCCCGTCGCCGCCGCGGCCTGGATTCAAGCGGAGTATCGCGACGCCGTCCGGCGGCGCGAGGCGGCGCGGCCTCGATATCTCCTCCTGCTCGGAGGCCCCGAGCTCATTTCCTGGGACTTCCAGCAGATGCTCGGCGGCGAGGCGTTCGTCGGTCGACTCGCATTCAGGACCGACCGCGAATACGAAGCCTATGTCGACAAGGCGCTCCGCTGGGCGGACGCCATGGAGGCGCCGCGCGCGCGGACACTTTATCATGCGGTGATGGACGGCACGCGGGCGATGGTCGAGGGGGATCGTCATCTCGTGCAGCCGAGCCTCGAAATGGCGCGGCAGGGCCAGGCCGCGGGCACGTTCGACGCCGATGAAATCGTCGAGATCCCGACGGATCCCGCGGGCACGACGCTCGACCTGTCGAGCGCCGCCGGTGTTTTGCTCCGCGAGGCGGCACGCACGCGCGCCGGGGTGCTGTTCACCATGAGCCACGGCGCGGGGATCCCGCGGGCGGGATGGCGATCGCTCGAGGAGCAATACGCCCACCAGGGCGCCATGGTCCTCGGTCGTGCGGGGGACCTCCTCACGGCGAACGACATCGCCCGCGGTCCGTTTTTGCCCGGCGGCGTGTGGTTCATGTTCGCTTGTTACGGTGCGGGCACCCCTTCGCGCAGCGCGTATTTGCCTTGGCTGAGCAGGCTCCACGAGCTCGGCGTCATCGGAAACGCAGCGGACCAGGTGCTCGCCGCATTGCCCCAAGCAGGCGCTCCGCCCTTCGTCGCGGCCCTGCCGCAGGCCGCGCTCGCGAACCCCGAGGGGCCGCTCGGCGTGGTGGGTCACGTGGAGCTCGCATGGACCTGGAGCTTTCTCGATTACGACATCGAGGGCGGCAGCCTCGTCCCGAAGAGCCGCGCCGAACGTTTCCAGGGCATCCTCCAGGCCTTCGTGCATGGGCATCGGTTCGGCGTCGCGCACCACGAGCTCGTCCGATTCTTTCGTTCGGTGAGCACGGAGCTCACGATTTCCTATGAGGAGCGCGCCCACCGCGCGAGCCTTTCCTCCGCTTTCGCGGAAGACCACGCGAGCCGGGTGCGTCGTGCCAACCTCTGGATGCAACGACAGGATCTCGCGGCCTACGTGCTCCTCGGCGACCCGGCCGCAAGGCTCCCCATCGCGCGATGCCCCGCAGGCATTCGACGGGCGGCGCCAGCAGGAGCGGCACCGGGGAGAATGGAGGAGGTCATTCGCAGGGAAGATGCCGTCCTCGCGGTGCTTCGGGGCACGGCGTCCGCCGCGACGATGGCCGCACGTCTCGGTGTTTCGCGCGACGAGGTCGAGGGCTGGGTGGAGGCATTCGTGGACGCAGGCCGCGCGGCGCTCGTCAAGACGCTGTGATCGTCGTGGTTTCCATCGGCCCCTGCGCGCACGGCAAAGCCCCTCGCGCCTCTTCGCGAGCTGCGGTCGAGCCCGGCTCGACTTCATGCGCCCTCGCTCCAACCCCACGCGTGCCTCCCTGAGCTCCACGCACCTGCCGCGTGAAGTCCACGCGCCCTTCGATGAACCTGGGGCGCTCCCGGACGAGGTCCACGCATGCCCTCGCCCAGGTCCAGCCGCTCGGCTCCGAGGTCCACCTGCCCGGCTCGTGAACCGCATGTGCACCCGGCTCGGGTCCACGCGCCCCCTCGCGAACCTCACGCGATGCCGTGTGACCTCCATCACGCTTCCGCGTCGGCTTCACGCGTTCCTTGGTCAGCTTCACGCGCTCCTGGCTCGACTCCACGCGCTCCCGAGCCAACCCCACGCGTCCCCGGCCCAGGTCCACGCGCCTCCGCGATGCGGGAGGATCAGGTCAGCCGGACGCTGTTGCGTCACCCGCGCGTGATTGACGCGTCGATTCCAGCACGCGGGCTCGTGCCCTGAAAATCGGCCGCCCGAGCATTGGCCCGAGTTCTGCTCATGCCTCCCGAGGAAGGCGGGGTTTCTCACGAAGATCCAGGGCCCGTGACGGCGCGACGAATCGGCTTGCCACTCATGCCGTGGGCACCGTGCCGCCGTCGATGACGTATTCCGTGCCGGTGATGGAGCCTGCGCGTGGTGACGCGACGAAGGCGATGAGGTCCGCCACCTCGCGCGGCTTCGCAGGTCGCCCCAGCGGGATGCCGCCGAGCGAGTCCATGATGATCTTCTTGCCCCCCTCGTAGTCCGTGCCTGTCTGGGCAGCGAGGCGCTCGGCGAGGCGCACGGACGCCTCCGTCTCCACCCAGCCCGGCGACACGCGCACGACGCGAATGCGCTTCGGACTCACCTCCTTCGAAAGCGCCTTGCTGTAGGTCGAGAGCGCTGCTTTCGCGGCCGCGTAGGCGGTGGTCGACTCGGGCAATGGCAATTCGTGCTGAATCGACGTGACGTGCACGATGACGCCCGACCCCTGCGCCAGCATCGACGGCAAGAGCGCGCGGTCGAGTCGCACGGCAGGCATCAGGTTGAGGTCGAGCTCCTTCTTCCACTCGTCCTCCCCCAGCGCAGCGAAACCGCCCGCAGGCGCACTCGAGCCTCCGAGGACGTGCACCAGGATGTCGACGCCGCCGAGGTATGCAAGCGCCTCACGCGCGACGAGCGCGCAGCCTTCTGCGGTGGTGGCGTCCGCCGCGACGTAGTGCACACCGTCCGCGTCGCTCGGCACCGAGCGAGCGATGGCGACGACGCGGGCCCCTGCATTGCGAAGCGCGGTCACGACCGCCGCGCCGACGCCCTTGGTGCCGCCCGTGACGAGCGCGCGGCGGTTCTGAAGTTCGAGGTCGAAGCTCATGGCGCGATCTCCAGCCGGGCGATCAGAGCGCCCGCGAGGGTGAAGCGAAAGCGAAGCTCGATGGGGCTGCCCGGAAAGTTGCCGGTCACCTTCGCGCGGACCGTGGCGCGCGTGCCGTCCGTCTCTGCCGCGAGCAGCTCGGTGGTGAACGAGAACTTTGCTGTGGCGTCGGCGTTCCAGTTCGCGATGGCAGCGCGACCGCGATGCTCGTGTCCCTCGTCCACGACGAGGGCGTCCTCGGTGAAGCACCGGGCGACGGCCTGTGCGTCGGTCGTCTCCTTGGCGAAGTAGCTTGCTATCGGCGCAGGCAGCTCGAAAGAGTTCGTGGAGTTCGTTTGCATGGCCCATTCTTTAAGGAGTAGGCTTCCGTTGCGCAAGAACGCACCAAAAAGTGGGGTACATACCTTTGGGTAAGCATGACCATCACACCCCCGCGTCGGCGGCCAGCGGCATCGAGGACGCCATTCAGATGCTCGAGGGCCGTTGGAAGCTCATCATTCTCTTCCACCTGTTCGGCGGAAAGAAGCCGCGGTTCTCCGACCTGGAGCGTGCCATCCCGGGCATCTCGCAGAAAATGCTGACCCAGCAGCTCCGGCAGCTCGAGCAGGACGGCATCGTCGCGCGCATCGTCCACGCGCAGGTGCCGCCCAAGGTCGAGTACCACCTGACCGACTGGGGCGAGTCGCTGTGCCCTGCGCTCGACGAGCTGCTCACGTGGGCCGAGAAGCGCCCGACGCCGAAGCGGCAGCGCCGCTCGCCGAAGAATCCATGAACTGGGAAGACGTCATCACGCATGATCGGCTGATCGAGCACCGCCAATGGGCCCTCGAGCGCGGGAGGAGCGATCCGGATGACGTGGGGCTGACGCTCGACCCCGCGCGCATCGATGATTCTCCGAGCCGCATCCAGGTGAAGGGGATGCGCTTCAGCCACTTTCCCGTGGGAAACGAGACGCTCGTCGGGGCGCGCTTCGAAGACTGTCGTTTTTTGAAAATGAAGTTCGGCGCCGCGAACATGAACAACGTCGAGCTCCTCGGCTGCACGATCGTCGAGACCGCGATGAATTTCGTGGCGCTCGGGCTCGCGACGATCCGGCGCTCGACCTTCACGCGGTGTAACCTCGTGGAGGTGGGGTTTCGCCGCGCGACCGTGGAAGACACGCGCTTCGAGGGCACGCAGATGACGCTGGGGAGGTTCGTGAATTCGACGTTCCGCGCGGTGGACGGGCGCGGATCCCCGCTCATCCCGTCGAGCACGGCGCCGGTCGCGTCCGGCGCAGTATCGCTCGTATACGCGTTCTAAGCCCCATCCGCGTGGCGGAAGTCGTCGGGAAGCGACCACGTCGCGCCCAGGGGTGAACGTCGTGCCCGAGGGGTAACGAGACCGACCCGCGGAGCCGCCGCCGGGGTGTCGCTCCGAGCTGGCTGGGGCTGCAGCCTCCAGGATGGAGGCTGCAACCTCCATCCCTCGCCCCGATAACCGCAT
This sequence comes from Polyangium sp. 6x1, assembly GCF_029946515.1. GTDB lineage: Bacteria > Myxococcota_A > Polyangia > Polyangiales > Polyangiaceae > Polyangium. Next base: position 82,346 of record NZ_JARZHH010000001.1, on the reverse strand, counting down.
CGGCGCGCCACAGCACCCATGATTTCCCGCAGATCACGGCCGAATCGCCGCGTGGCACACGTCCTGCTTTGGGTCCTCCCGAGCCACGGGATTCGGTCCGGATCCCGAACACCAAGATAAGGAGCCTGTCATGAACAACCGATCGATTGCCGCTCTCTCCGCCATCCTGCTCGCCTCGACCGCGTCGCTCGCCCTCGGGTGCATGGGTGAAGTTGACGATACGATCGCCGATGAAATGACCGCCGATGAAATGACCGCCGAGGCCGAGCAAGCCATCGGGGGCGGCTCGTGCACGCCGACGGACCCGCAGAGGACCACCACGAGCGGCCCGAAGACGTATTTCAATTTCGCCGCGAGCGACGCGAACGCGAATGACGCCAAGGCGTTCTGCGCCGCGATCGGCGGCCAGCTCGCCACCCCGATGTCCTCCGCCGAGAATGGCGCGGTGAAGAGCCTGCTCGTGGATCAGCGGACGTTCCTCGGCCCGCGCCAGCTCAGCGGCCAGGCGGTAACGAGCGCCGGCTGGGTCATGCCCAATGGCGTTCCCCTCTCGTACTCCGCCTTTAGCTCTGGAGAGCCGAATGACTCCGACGGAATCGAGGACGGATACCAGGACTGCTCGGCGATGAACCAAAGCGACGGCTCGTGGGACGACGTGTCGTGCACCAACACGCAGGGCTATGACTGGGTTTGCGAATTCGGCGGGCCGCCGCCGATCCACTGCGGAGGCGGCTCGACCTGCGCGATCCCCCCGGGCGGCTCGACGTACGGATGCCAATGCCCGGCGGGCAGCAGATTCGACCCGAACATCAACGCGTGCAGGCCGAATTGACGCTGACGAGCGCGCGCTCGCGCTCATCGCAAGCAACATACGCCGGGTCCACGCTTCAGCTGGCGGGCAAGTAGCAGCATACGGTTACAGGGTCCGCGAGCACGACCTCGCCTTCGACATTGCCCCCGCTCGGCGTGCAAGAGGAGAAGCTTGGGGGGGTCGGTGGTACCTCGAGGTACGGAGGGACCGTCATTACGCCTGAAATACCGAGTACCCTCTTGACGACGCCCGCCCTCCGATCGACGACACGCGCGATGAAGCGTCTACGCGCCGCGCTGCTCGCGACCTCGCTCGCCACAGCCACGTGCTCGCACAATGAGCCTGTCCGTGAGGCGGCTCCGGTCGTCGAGACCTCTTACCCTGCCATCGCCTCCAGCGCGGCCGCGCTCACCCCCGTCAGGGCCGCCAACGCCTCTCCGGCCAAGGTGATCGGCTCCTGCTGGATGAAGCCCCTCGTCGAGGAGGGAGCTCCCGCGCATTGCACCGAGTACTTCGTGGGCCGCGCCGATCTCCGCGAGCAATATTGCAAGTCCATGCTCGGCGGCGAGTTCCACGCGGGCGTCGCCTGCGAGCCGGCTGGCCGCGTCGACGCTTGTACCTATGCCGGCTATCGAACCTTCCGCTACACCTCGGTAAAGCCACCTGGCTATCCCACCGACTGCGGCGCCACCGGCCGCCGTACGCCTCCCGGCGACGACACGCCCTCGACGTGGACCGATATAGTCTGTCACATTGAGGGCCGCTGCGGCGTCTTTCGCGTGGGAAGCACGACCGAAGAGAGCGAGGCCGCGCGCCGGTGCGCCGATCAGGGAGGCAAGGTATCGAGCGAACCTTGCGCGGAGAGCGGAGTCGTGGGCGGCTGCATCTCGTTCTCCGAGACTCTGTATTACAGCCCGCGCTACAACGCCGAGTCGGCTCGAGAGGACTGCGGCGCGGCGTTCGTGAAGCTGTCGCGGTGACACCACGGCATCACTGCCGATAGCCCCTGAGCGCCACCCCTTTCAAGGTCACATCCTGCCGAAAAACCGCGAGGTGTAGTACCGCGACCGTCAGGGAGCGGTGCAGCGGGCTCTGCCGGCGGGCGCTGAGCGCCGCTCACGCCGAGAGCGCCGTCGCCATCGTCGCGGCGAGGCCGAGCCGCGGCGTGCTCCGGCTCAAGCCCCCTTTGCGGCGGAGAACGGATCGACATACGTCGTGGAGCCGATCGGCGCCCACGTGTCGTGGAGCCCGTCGATGTACATCACCGGAACGCCGGTGAGGTCCGCGTCATCGAGGCAGTTTAGGTTCACGGTGCAGTAATCGCCGCCGAGCATCGGGAGGTTTCCGTGCCCGAACACGCGGATGCCGCACGTCTTGCAGAACCGGGCATGGCCGGCCTCCGATCGCGAGTGGTCGCCGAGGACCTCCTCGCCGGCGAGCAGACGGAAAGCGCTCGGCTTTATGATGATGCCCCACCACTGGGTCTTCGCGCAGATCGTGCAGTTGCACTTCGCCGTCCCGGCGCTCGGGTCGAAGTCGGCCTCGAAGCGGACGGCGCGGCAAACGCAGCTGCCCTTGTAGGTCCGGGGGCCGGGGGTCGTCGTGGTGTGCTCGGAAGCGGCATGGCTCATGGGCGGTAGCTCCAGGGATGGGGGCGGGACGCCTTGGGACGCCTCGCTCGAGGGACGAGAGGAAGCTACACTGGATTGCGGACAGATTCGGTCCGCAAGGAGAGAGGTGGTACGTGGTCCAGACCTCCGCGCGGCTGCTGAAGCTGCTGTCGCTGCTGCAATCCCGGCGCTTCTGGACGGGCGCGGAGCTCGGCCGCGAGCTCGAGATCACCGAGCGCAGCGTCCGGCGCGACGTGGACCGGCTCCGGAGCCTCGGATACCCCGTCCACGCGGCCACCGGCATCGGCGGCGGATACCAGCTCGGCGCCGGGAAGGAGCTGCCGCCGCTGCCCCTCGAGGACGACGAGGCCGTCGCCGTCGCCGTGGGGCTGCGCGCGGCGGCGACCGGACCGGTGAAGGGGCTGGAGGAGGCGTCGGTCCGCGCGCTCGGGAAGCTCGAGCAGGTGCTCCCCAAGCGGCTCCGGCGCAAGGTGAGCGCGCTCGAGGCCGTGAGCGTGCGGCTGGGCGACGGCGGACCCACCGTCGACGCGGACGCGCTCGCCGCGATGGCGAACGCGTGCCGCGACGCCGAGGTCCTGCGCTTCGACTACAGCAGCCATAGCGGCGCCGCGAGCGTGCGCGCCGTCGAGCCGTACCGGCTCGTGCACACGAGCCACCGCTGGTACCTGCTCGCGTACGATCTCGATCGAGGCGCATGGCGGACGTTCCGCGTCGATCGCATCCAGGGCAGGCCGAAGACGGCGGGGCGCTTCAAGCCGCGCCCCCTGCCCGCGGAGGACGTGGCCGCCTATGTGTCGAAGTCGGTCTCCACCGTCGCGTACCCGCACCGGGCGCGCGTGACGGTGCACGCCCCAGCGCAGGCCGTCTCGGAGCGGCTGTCGGGCGTGGCGGGGCGCGTCGAGGCGCTGGCGCCCGACCGCTGCGTGGTCCACACCGGCGGCGGGAGCCTCGAGGCGCTCGCGTTCCACCTCGGGTTCATGGGGTTCGAGTTCGAGGTGCACGAGCCAGTGGAGCTCATCGAGCACCTCCGCCGCCTGGCCGAGCGCCTCGGCCGGGCCGCGGGGCGGGCCGGAGCAACAGAAGAGTGATGCTCCCCCGGACCCGTGGACAAACCCAAAGGCGCGCCCGGCGGGTCGCGGGAGCTCCGCGGAGCTATTTGGCCTGATGGATGCCGAGAAGCTGCCACTCCCAGGCGGTCACGACGCCGGTCGCGCCGCCATGTTGTCCCAGAAGATCGGCCATGCCCGCCACCGTCTTCTCGCGGGCCCAGTCGCGCTGCCATTCTCCGCCCACGGCCATCCACGTGATCGGCACGGCCCCCGCCTGGACCATGCGCCGCACGGCCATATCGTGCGCCTCGGCGGTTACCCCGCCCGACGCATCGGTCACGATGTAGACGTCGTAGCCTTCGCCGAGCGCGTGGATGACCGGCATGGCGAGACAAATCTCGGTCCAGAGGGCAGCGATGATGAGCTTCTTTCGGCCCGTCTTCTCCACGGCCTCGACGACGCGGCGGTCCTCCCAGGTATTGATGAACGTCCGATTGATCGGCTTTTGCTCCGGGAACACGTCCTGCAGCCCCTTGATCAGGTAGCCGCCCCGCTCTTCGAGCACCGTCGTCAGGATGGTCGGGACGCCGAACGCCTTGGCGGTCTTGGCCAGGCCGATGACGTTGTTCACGATCATCGTCGGCTCGTGGCTGTGCAGATTGGCGAATTGATACGGCTGATGGTCAATCAGGAGGAGTACGGAGTTCTCCGGCGTCAGCAGCGCATCGAGCCCGACCCTGGCGTTCCTTGAACCGCTCATGAAATCTCCTTTTTGGCGCTCGTCGCACGCGGGATGCACGTCGCGAGCGCCTCGTCGTCGAAGACGCGTGCGGACCATGCCGGTGTTCCTCCCCTTGCACTAGGGGGGGATTCCGGGTAGGACCGTTCCACCTCCGGAACGACATGGACCTGAACCAGATCCTCGTCTTCGTGCGCGTCGTGCAGGCCGGCAGCTTCAGCGCGGCGGCGCGGCACCTGGGCATGCCGAAATCGACGGTGAGCCGCAAGGTATCGGATTTGGAGGAACGGATGGGCGCGCGGCTGCTGCAGCGCACGACCCGCAAGCTCAGCCTCACGGATGCAGGGCGTATCTATTACGAGCGCACCGCGTCCCTCCTCGGCGAAATCGAGGAGGCCGAGCAGGCGGTCGGTCGCTTGCAAGCGACCCCCCGCGGCCTGCTGCGCGTGACGGTGCCGCTCGGGTTCGACATGCTGGGGCCCATCGTCGCCGAGTTCTTGGAGCGGCATGCAGACGTTCAAATCGAAATGGTCTGCACCGACCGCAGGGTCGACCTCGTCGAGGAGCGCTTCGACATGGCCATCCGGGCCGGGCCGCTCCAGGACTCGATGCTGGTCGCACGTCACCTCGGCACGGCGAAGACCGCCCTCGTGGCGGCGCCGAGTTATTGCAAGCGACACGGCACGCCGCAGACCCCGTCCGATCTTCAGAAGCACACCTGCGTCGCCTTTGGTATCAACGCGACGCCAAACGTCTGGGTCTTCGAATCCGGCGGCAAGCGGTCCGAGGTTCGTATCACGCCGCGGCTGACCGCGAACGACCAGGAGCTCATTCGCGAGGCCGTCCTCGCGGGTGTCGGGATCGCTTGGCTCCCCGAGCACCTCTATACGGACGGCCTTCGCAAAGGACATTTGCGTCGTCTGCTCCCCGAGTGGGGCACGCCCGCCCCCGTGCCCGTGCACGCGCTCTACCCGACGACGCGCCAGCTTTCGCCGAAGGTGGTCGCGTTCATCGATCTCGTGGCCAAGCGAATCCGAATCCACGGCTGACGGCCACGCCTCGTCCAGGTCCTCGGCGGGGTCGCTTGAGATGTATCCGTTCGGCAACTGGCTGCTTGTTGGTCACGGGTGGGATCGTGGGTACGGCGGTGTCGAGCAGGGACTATGCATGGAGGGGTGCTGGTGGTTTCTTCGGCACGGGGGCGCGCACCGCGCTGGAGTTTCCGCTCTCATCACACCTGACGGCACGCGTGGACGTCGAGGTCGTGTTACCGCTGGTTGGCGCCCACTTTGATTTCTTTGGGCTCTCGCCTTGGGAACACCTGGTTCCCGTTGCGACCGGCGCCAGCTCGCTTCTGTATACGTTCTGAGGTGTCGCCGCGCCTGTTCACGGGGCGGCCGCCTGATCCATTGCGCCATTCATCCCGCCGTTTGCGCCACCGTGATCTCCTCGTGAAATTCATCGTTGACCGCAACGCGCACACGTTGCTAGAGGCCACACATGACAAAAGCGTGGCTCCTCGTGCTCCTTCCGGCGATGCTCGCGTGTTCGAGCAACCCTGTGTCCACCGTGCGCATGGGCGGGGTGTTTCCGCCGCGGCCAGCGGACTGCGCGCTCGAGCTGCGCACGGGCATCATGACCCAGGAGCTCCTCTCCAGCTACGACGCCGTGGGCACGGTCAACGTCCAGGGCGAGATCGGCGAAGCGCCGAACGACCCACGGATCCTCTCGCTGCTCAAGCCCGAGGCGTGCGCCCTCGGCGGCGAGGTCGTGCTCGTCAACACGTCGGCGAACGTGGAGTACCGAGGGTCAATAAGGAAGGAATCCCGTCACAGCTACCTGGTGTTCCGCAAAAAGACCGAGGGTGAAAAGCCGCAGAGCCAGGCATTCTGAGCACGGAGCCTGACACGTGGCGCCGATGAGCGAAAGAAGGGTGAGCCGGGCAGGAGTCATCTTCGGGGGCGGCGATCTTCGCCCCGTGATGGATCCTGCGACGGAGTTTGGCAAGGCGCTCGCCGCGGCGCTCGACGCCGTGACCGAACCACTGCTCGTGAGCGGCTCGTGGACGTTGCCCGCGCCCGTCTCGCTGCGCATCCCGGGCGGGCCGGTCGTCTCGGTGGGCCGTACCGAGGACGAGCATCGCGCGTTCGTCGACGCCCTGCTCGCGCACGCCGAGCCTGCGCCCTTCGGCGACGGCGCGAAGACGCGGGTCGACCCCGAGGTCCGCAATGGGTTGCGCCTGATCGCGCGCGGCCAGGTCGAGGTGGGCGGCTTCGACCCGAGGGACGGCGGGCTGCTCGACGCCATCGAGCGCGCGCTCTCCCCTGGCGAGCAGCTTGCGGCCACGCTCACCGACGTCCTCGTCTACCCGCCCGGCGGCCGTTTCGCCGCGCACCGCGACACGCCGCGCGAGGCCGAGATGGTCGGCACGCTCGTCGTCGGCCTACCGATCACGCACGGAGGCGGCGCGATGATCGTGCGCGACGGCGCGACGGAGAAGAAGATCGCGTGGGGAGGCGTGCCCGACGGATCGCTCCGGTGGGTCGCGTTCCCCGGCGACGTCGAGCACGAGATCGAGCGTGTCACCAGCGGATACCGCGTGACGCTCACCTACGCCCTATCGCTCCGCGGCGGGGCGCGTGCTCGCGACGTCGAGCGCGTCGCGAAGGTCCGCGAGGTGCTCGTCCGCGGCCTCGGCGATCGCGAGATTCTCCCTGCCGGCGGCGCCCTCGTGATCCCCTGCGCGCGGCGTGTGATCCTGCCGCGCCGTCGCAGCGACGCGGGCGGCATTTCGGAGGATACGCTCCGCGGCGTCGATCGCGCCCTCGCCGAACTCCTGCGCGAAATGGGTTTGTCGTTCGTCGTCCGTCCTTGCCTCGCGTTTCTCGATGGCAAACACGCGCGAGAGCATCGGCCGGTCGTCGCCTGGGCCGCGCCGATGACGTATCGCCTCGATCGCGCGCTGACCTCGAAGGAGATCGGCTCGCTACCCGACGTCATCAGCCTCGCGGCGGATGGGGAGCGCCCGATCCCCGACGAAGACGAGGGCTACGAAACGTGCACGACGATCACCGACCGCCTGCTCGAGGAGCGCGGCGAGATCTGGGCGTGGCGAGAGCGCGCGTGGGCGACGCTCATTCACGAGGCCGACGTGAGCGCCACCGGCTATTTCGGCAACGAGCATTTCGACGCCCTCGTCTACGAATTCGCCGCGCTCGAGGTCCGGATCGGGACGCTGCGCGAGCGAGGGATCGCCGTCGCCGAGCCGGCGCGCCCGCGCGTGCGGCACACGAAATTCGGCGAAGGGGACGTGATCGCGGAGGAGAACGACGGCGATCGAAAAATGATCGCGGTGCGCTTCGACGACGGCACGACGCGGAAGCTGCTCGCGAAGTTCTTGACGTGGATCACGCCCGCGGCCGTCGCACCCGCGGCCGTCGCGCCCGCGGTCGCCGCGCCCGCCGCCGAGGGCGAGATGCCGTCCGACGTCTTCGAGCGCGCGATACGCACGCCGCCCGATCGTGAGCGCGAGGCGCGCCTCGTGGCAGCGGCGGACTCGAGCTTCCACGACATCGACAACTGCTTGCACGATTGCGGGCTCCATGTCGTCGCGGCCTCGATCCAGCCGAGCCGCGACGCCGTCGAGCCGCTCAGGGCGACGTGGGCCGGAGCCGACGCGCGGGTACGTTATCGCTTCGATCCCGAGACGTCGCTCCGCGCCTTGCTCGTGGAGGGACCGCGGAGCGCGTCGCTCGCGTCCCAGATCGTGAACGTTGGCCGCCTCCCGACGGTGGACAGCCGCCTCGCCGGGCTCCTGGACTCGGCGAAGCGTGCAGAGGTGCTGCGCGGGCTCGCCGCGGTCGCATTCCTCTACGGCGGCCGCCCGGGCGGCTACCAGCGCGCGCGCCTCGATCGGCTGCTACGCCACGACGATCCCGTGATCCGCAGCGCGGCCGAGAGGGCCGCGGGGCCGCGCTGAGGGAATCCCCCGCGCCGATATCAAAAGCGTCTCCCTGTCTTGGGGCACTGTCAGCGAGCGTCTGCCGGCCCAGATCCTCTTCGGGCTCGTGTGCATTGGCATCGGGATCGGCTGCGCCTGGTATTTGTTTTGGTGGCTCGTGGATGGCGGCGTCATACCGAAACTGCTCCCGACGGGCTGCGCCTTCGCGGGTCTGGGAATTTACGTGCTTGTATCGGCCTTGCGGCGCGGGTATTTTCTGCGCGTGCAGACGGAGCGCGAGGTCCGCAAGATCGTTTTCGCGAAAGGGGCCGACCCCGAGCGGATCGAGTGGCTCCTGAACGAGGCGAAGCGCACGTTCGGCTATGCGATCAAATCCGAGGTAGAACGCACCCGGGGGCCTTATCGTTGACCCCCTGGAGCGCGTGCGTCCCCAGCCTGCGAGGGACGGGGGCGACACCTTGATCTCCATCGTTTCCGACGGGGGTGGAACGCACCTGCGGGCAAGCCGTCCCCTGGCAGAGCATGGGTGATTCCCAGTAGCAAGGGGATGCGGTGCTGCTCGAGGGGACGCTACTGCCGAACTTCGGCGAGGTCGCGGTCGGGAAGGTCGCGCTCGTCGATTGCCTCGCGCGTCACAGCCACCTGACCGCGTGACGCTTCAGCGCGAGAGGTTTTTCGCTTCCCTCATGTATCCGCGCCCAACCCGCTCGACATACGCGGCGCAATGGCTCGATGCCGGCGCTCGGCAGGCTCTTCAGGGCAGGTCGGAGGGGAACGGCTGGGCCGTGACGCTCGTCCCGGAGCGCATGTAAAGGAGATCGAACCGACGCCGGGTGAACCGGAATCCGCTCGCCGTCCGCACGTACTCATCGCTGTAGACGCCGCCCACGTTGGTGTCGACGCCCTCCAGCACGCCGAACTCGCTCAGGTACCAGCGCCCCGTGGCCCGCTGGGGGTGCGTCTCCGGAACGAGCTCGACGGTGCCGGAGTGGACCGCCTGAATGATGGTGCTCCACTTGTTCAGGATGTCGGCCAGGAACGTGACGATGTTGTCACGGCCGGCGACGTGATGGCCGGGGATGTCGAGCACCGCGTTCGGCGTGAGGAGGTGGTGCATTTCATTCATCGCCTTGCGGTTCACGAGATCGGCGAACCTGGCAACGAGCTCGTGGATCTCGAACTTTTGCTTGATATGAGGGCTTTGGGACATGGATCACCTCATGAGATCATCCCGCGGCGCCGACGCGCATGACAACCAGCGCGGTCATGCGCCATCCAGAACGGGGGGGCGCGCGAGGTATCGATAGGATAGCACCGTCCATGGCGCACGCGGCACATGAAAAGCCGGTTCTCCGGACATTGTTTGACCTAGATTCGGTTACAAAGTGCAGGTGGTGATCCGGTCGGTGCTGCGATTCGCGGTGGCGCGGAAGTATCTGCGCGCGATGCCCGAGGGGATGCCGCGGCCCAAGGCGGTGGGGCAGAGCATTCTGGAGATTCCGTCGGACGTGGGGGTCGAGCGGATCCTCGCGGCCGCGAGCGAGCGGAATCGGATGAGCTTCGCGTTGATGGCGTACGCGGGGCTGCGGCCGAACGGAGGTGCAGGCGCTACGGTGGCGGGATGTGCGGCTACGGCGGGAGGGGGGTCGTGGGCGGGTTCGTGAGCGTGCGGGGGGCGAGGGGGCGGCGGGGGCGGGGCGGGAGGACTTTGTGGCGCTGAATGAGCGGGGGAGGGCGTGGGGGCAGTACGGGATTGTGCAGGCGTTTGAGAGGGGGCGGCGGAAGGTCGGGGTCGGGGGTGGTCGGTCTATTGTTTGCGGCACTACGCGATCACGATGTGGTTGCGGGTGGGTATCCCCGCGCACGTCGTGCAGCGGATGGCGGGTCACACGAACCTGTCCACCACGCAGCGCTACGTGCAGCAGACTGGACGACTATTGGGGGGTCGTTGGGCCGCCCTTGGTGCGAAGGAGTGATTCCATCGCCTCGTAGCATCGCGTTTCCATGGCCGCGCAGGAGACCTTCAATTGCCCTGATTGAATCGGCTCTTTCGTCTCGGGCGCGATGACGACGACGTCGTTCACGACGACGGCGATTCGTTTGCCGACCTGAGCTTTCGTCAGCTCGGTCAGCCGCTTCGTGCCAGCGTCGTCGAGTTGCAGATCGTAGTGGGTCCCCCCGCGAGGGGCATCCTTCGTGATCTTGGCTGCGTGCGAAAACGGAACGCCTTCGCGCACGCCGAGCATGTACCACGTGCCGTCGATTCCCTGGAGATTGACGACATGGTCTCCCTCGTTGGGGACGAGCGTCTTCGCGTCTGCGCTCATCTGGCGAACCGGGTAGAGGCCAGAGTGCTGCGCGGTCGTGCTCGGCTTCACGCCCGGCGACTCGGTCGCCGCGGCGTTCGGTTTCACTGCGGGCGCCTCGGTTACGGAGCTCTTGGGAGATTCACTCGGGACCGGCGCGGGTGAGCTTTGGCATGCAGTAAGGCCAACGGCGAACAGAATCAGGATTCTCTCGGCAAGCATGAGTTCGTTCCCTTCGGTGCCCTTCGTGAGCGCGCCGGTCATCGACCGCGAGCTTCAGCGAGATGACGTTCTGGACCCAGTTTCGATCTATTTCGGGCCCTAATGCACTAGCTCCTGCCCTCGAATGCGAGGGAGGAGGCCGCACGCAAAAGCACGCCGCGGCCACGCCGGTGGTCGCGGAGGGCAAGCTGCGGCTGCCCATCGTCGACGGATCACAGCGGGCTAGCGGCCAAGATCCTGCGCAAGCTGAGGTCCACGTCGCTCTGCACGAGCCGCAGGATGCTGTCGACGTCGTCGGGCGAGGCGCCGAGCGCCGCGAGCAGCCGCTTTCGTGTGCCTGTGAACAGCTCGTCGCGCGCATCGGCGAGCCAGCGCGCGCACGTCGCGCGGTGAACGCGATAGAGCGCTGCGAGCTCGTCGATGTTGAGGCCGTCGAGGTAGCGCTGGCCGAGCAACGTGCGTGCACGCGCGGGCAGCGCGGCGAGCGCGTCGTGGAACGCGCGCTGGAACGTCGGGCGGTACAGCGCCTTGAGGTGGCGCAGCTCGGGATCGTCGCCGACGTCGGGGACGGCGACGAGCTCGTCGGCGGCCGCCGCCGGCGCGCCTGCTGCACGGGCGCTCCGGGCAGCGATGCGCACGCCGATCGCGCGCACCCAGCCGCGCAGCGGGCCGCGCCCGGCGTAGGTCGCGACGTGCGGGCTCGCCCCCGCGAACAGCAGCTCGAGCACCTGCTGCACGGTGTCGTCGATGACCCCGCCCGAGTTGCGCAGGTAGCCGAGCGCCGCGCGCAGATCGGGGACGTAGACGCGCGTGAAGTGCGCGACTGCGGCGGGGTCACCCGCGAGGCACGCGCACGCGAGGACGAGATCGGCCCCGTACAGCGCGCTCGGATCGGCGCCGTCGGCGAGCTTGGCCGCAAGGAACGGCTCGAAGCGAGCGTGATCGACGGCGACGCCGGGCCACTGCGCGTGGCCTTCGCGCAGCATGCGTGCGGCCGTCTCGCGCAGCGCCGAGCTCATCGACGGCGAAGCATAGCGAAAAGAATCGCCAGGGCGAAAGAGCCTCGGTAGGGTGACGCGTGCTCGACGCCCGGCGCTGTCTCGACGACAACACCGCCGTGGAGCGCGTCGCCGGCGTGCTGTCGAGCGCGCAGATCGCCGAGATCGACGCGCACCTGGATGCCTGCGCCGGATGCCGCCGCGTGGTCTCGGATCTCACGCGCATCGGCGCGTTCTCGTCGATCGTCGGCGACACGCCGCGCGTCGAGCCGGAGCCGGATGCGCCGCCGTCCGCCGAGCCGCGCTTCGCGGAGCGCTACGAGGCATGCGAGCGGATCGCGCAGGGTGGCATGGGCGTGGTGTTTCGCGCGCGCGACGTCGAGCTCGATCGTGAGGTCGCGCTCAAGATCGTGCGGCCCGACGAGTGGGTCAAAGGTCACGAGGTCAGCGCGCAGGTGCGGCAGGAAGCGCGCGCGATGGCCCGCCTGACCCACCCCAACGTGGTGCGCGTCTACGACGTCGGGACGTTCGGCGAGCAGCTGTTCCTCGCGATGGAGTACGTCGACGGCCTCACGTTCGACGCGTGGCTGAGCGCCGCGCCGCGCTCCGTCGACGACATCCTCGCCGCGTGTGTCGAGGCCGGGCGCGGCCTCGATGCGGCCCATCGCGTCGGCCTCGTGCATCGCGACGTCAAGCCGCAGAACATCATGTGCAGCCGCGACGGTCGCGTGCTGGTGACCGACTTTGGCCTCGCGCGCTCGCATGCGAGCGGCGGCGAGCGCACCCAGATCGCGGGTACGCCGGCGTACATGGCGCCCGAGCAGCATCAAGGCCGGCGCACCACGCCGGCGACCGATCAGTTCGCGTTCTGCGTCCTGGTGTACGAGGCGCTGTTCGGCGTGCGGCCCTTCGCCGGGGAGACGTGGCCGGAGATTGCCGAGGCCGTGCTCGCGGGTCGCGTGACCACGCCGCCGCACGCGCGGCACGTGAGCTCTCGCGTGCGGCGCGCGCTGCTGCGCGGGCTGTCGGTCGCGCCCGAAGCGCGGTGGCCGTCGATGCCGGCGCTGCTCGCGCAGCTCGCACCGCGCAGGCGCCGCTGGCCGGTGCCGGTGGTCGTCACCGCCGCGGGTGCAGCGGCCGTGCTCGCCGCCGTCGCGTGGAGCGGCGATCCCGCGCCTACGTGCGATGGTGGCGAGGCGCTGCTCGCACCGGTCTGGAACCCGGTGCAGCGCGAGCGCGTGCGCGAAAGCCTCGCGAGTGGTGGCAAGCCGTTCGTCGCGACCGCGACACGGGCGATCGAAGAGCTCGATGCGTACGCCGCGGCGTGGCGCCAGCGGCACCAGCGATCGTGTCAGGCGACGGCGCGCGGCGAGCAATCGGCGCGGCTGCTCGATCTCAAAGCCGGCTGCCTCGAACGCCGGTTGATCGCGTTGCGCGCGGCGGTCGACGTGCTCGCGGGGCCCGCCACCGACGACACGCGCGAGCACGCGGTGGAGATCGTCGCGGAGCTGCCGGCGCTCGCCGATTGTGATGACCCGCAAGCTTCGCGCCCGCTGCCACCTACTGCGACGCCCGTCGTCGAGGCGGTTGCGCACGGCGAGGCGCTGCACGCGTCGGGTCGCTTCCACGATGGCCTCGCGATCGCCGGGCCCGCCGCCGCCTCGGCACGCGCGATCGACGATCCGCAGCTGCTCGGGCAAGCACTCTACGCGCGCGGACGCCTCGAGGTGGGCGCGGGGCGGCTCGCCGATGGGGAAGCCACGCTGCGCGAGGTGATCCCCCTCGCGGCGATGGCGCACGACGATCGCCTCGCCGCGCAGGTATGGATCGCGCTGGCGCGCGTCGTCGGTCGCGAGCGCGCCGAGCACGGCCGCGGCCTCGAGCTCGGCGCCGCCGCGCAGGCCGCGATCACGCGCGTCGGCGTGAACCGCCGGCTCGAGGCCGAGCTTTCGTACACGCTCGGCCTGATCTACGGCGACATGGACAAGCGCGCCGAAGCGGAGGAGCACCAGCAGCGAGCGCTCGCGCTGTGGCGCGCCGAGGTTGGCGACCGCGACTATCGGGTCGGGCAGGTGCTCAACGCGCTCGGCTGGCTGCACAAGGAAGCCGGCGAGTACGCCGAGGCCGTGCCCTACCTGACACAGGCGTTGTCCACGCTCGAGCACGCGCTCGGCCCCGAGCACCCGATGATCGCCGTGCCGCTGATCAACCTCGGGAGCGTCAAGAAGAGCACCGTCGCCTATGACGAAGCCCAAGCGCTGTTCGAGCGGGCGCTGGCGATTCGAGAGCGGAGCCTCGGATCCACACACCACCTGACCGGCAACGCCCACGTCTCGCTCGCCAACCTGCTGCGCGCCAAGGGCGACGCCGCGGCGGCGCTTCCGCACTATCGCGCCGCGCTGTCGATCGACGAGGCACACCTCGGCCCGACGCACCCCACGTTGTGCTTCGCGATCGAGGGCATCGCGCTGATCCAGCAAGACCGCGGCGAGCTCGCCGAGGCGTGCGCCGGGTTCGCGCGGTCCGCCGAGCTGCGCGAGCGCGCCTTGGGCGCGGAGCACGCGCAGCTTGGCTTCAGCCTCACCTCGCTCGGTAAGTGTGAGCTCGCGCGCGAGCGATGGACCGCGGCGGCGACAGCGCTCGATCGCGCGGTCCGGATCCGCGAGCGCGCGGGCGTCGATCCGGTCCTGCTCGCCGTCAGTCGCTTCGCGCTCGCGCAGGCGCTGTGGGGCGAGGCTGGGCCGCGTCGTTCCGAGGCACGCGCGATGGCGATCGCCGCGCGCGCCGCGCTGGAGGGGCAGCCCGGTGTGACTCGCCGCAAGGCCGAGATCGATGCGTGGCTCGCGGCGCAGCCTCGCTGAGCCGGGCGGCGCGCGGAGGTACCGGCTCTGCCAAAAATCTGTGCGACCTGTTCGCGGGTCCGTGCACCAGGGTGCATGTTCCGCAACGTCATCCTCTTGCTCATCCTCTCCGTCGCGAGCAGCGGCTGTGGCTGGCTCCACGCCGCGCAAATCGCGAAGCGCACCAACCCCAAGTATCGCGAGGGCAAGACCTCCGTGCCCAGGCCGACGCACCTCGCGTTGCCATTCGAGTGTCCGCACGAGCGCCGCGGCGTCGAGCGCGCGCGCAGCACGCGGACGCAGTTGATGACCAACGTCATGCCGGAGCTGTGGCGCACCGCCGGCGGCAGCGGCGCACCGTCGAGCGGAACCACATCCGAGGCGCTGTGCTCCGAGCTCTACACGAGCGACCGCGAGCTCGAGTGGCAAGGCACGCCGGCGGTCCGAGCCGCGGTGCAGAGCATGCTACCCGACGAAGAGCAGTCGCTGCTCGTCACGCTCTATGCCGTGAAGTACGAGTGCCGCGAGGTCGCGGGCACCGTGCGCGACCGCAACGGCGTCGCGGTCGGCTCCGTCGGCACCGGCGAACAAGTGTGCGAGGAAACCTCGTTGGTCGACGTGACCACCGCGCTGTACACGCGCGACGGCGAGCTCATCTGGCTGTCGGGTCGCGAGATCGACGTCGGCGAGGATCCGCGTGAGATCGCGAGCTCGATCTTCGAGGGCTATCCACGCGAGCAGATCCACATCGCCGGGAACTGATCGGGGGACCGTGCAGCTGCGCCCAGCTCGGTGGACAGGCTCAGCAAGGGGACGCGTGGCGGGCCCGCCTCCATTTACAGCTTGAATCATGCCATCGACGTCTCGCCAGTCCTCACAATGACGCTCCGGGTATGCGCCCCGCACTCGACCACGTGCGGGCCCGAAGGAACCGTCAGCCGAAGGGTTGAGCTCGAGGTAATCGACTGGCCATCCACGGAGAACTCACAGGAGCCACCCACGGCCACAGCGACGAGCGTCCCCAGCTCGGGCGCGGCGAGGTCCGCACGCGCAGCGGTGGCCACGGCCAGGGGGATTGTGGGCGGGGCGGGCGCGGTCGGCTGCTGCGTCGTGACATTGGGGGCAGTGGTCACGGACTGCGGGGCCGGCGTTGTGATCACTGGCGGGGCCGGGAGCGGCGCCTGGGCGGTCCGCTGGCGCGTTTTGACGCGCTGGGGTGCGTTCGGTACGGCGGTCACGGGCTGCGGCGCCAGCGGCAGCTCGTCGGCGACCGGCGGCTCGGCTAGCCTGTCGGTTACGGGGCGTTCGTCGGCGACGGAGACTTCGTTCGGAGACGGCGTCGCCGGTACGGGGGGAAGAGCTTGCTGTGGAGTGAGCCTGTAAACCACAACCACCGTGGTCAACATGCCAAGCGTCGAGAGGAGAGCAACGCGCCACGGGCTCATGACCGCCGAGGTTTACCACCTCCGACAAGACCGTGGTTGTCAGGGAATGGCGGAGGGGGTTTAGGTCGCGGGAGAGACGCGCTCGTCACCAGCACGCAGGCTGATCCATTTCTCAGCGCAGGCAGCGACGGTGAGGCCCTCCTCGCGGCGCTGCGTCAGGGCGAGATCCGGGCGCAGGTTCTCGGAGCGGAGCCACTCGGCCGCCCAGGCCTCGGCGTCGCGCTGGCGTGTGATCTCCTTGGGGAGGATCTTCTGCGGCTGGCCGCGGACGGGGTCGGCGTAGCTGAGAACCCAGCGTTTCTTGGAGGGGCGGTAGAAGAGGGAGGTGCCTTTGGGGAGCGGCATGACGGCTCTGCCTCGGACGCTTTCCTACGCCACTTGGCGCGACCCGCAAGGCTCGTTCAGCGCGTCCCCTCCTCGTCCCTCCTCCACGGTCGACCTTCCTTGACGTCCAGCCAGCAGAACCGTGCCCCCTGGTTGTCGTTCGGGTTCAGCCAAATCATCCGCTCAAAGACGTGTTCTGCATCCGTCATCTGCCCGAGCCTCCAAAACGATAGACCGTAACCATGCAGGCACCGCAGGAAAGGCCGATTGTCGATGCAGGCCCATGGCAGCATGCCCGTAAATCCGGCGCCGAAGGCCTGCTCTCCGATCCGGACACCCACTTCGTAATGAAGTCGTGCATGCTCCGGATATCGATCGAAGGCGAAATTCCCGAGGTGCGCGTGTGCATCGAGGCAACGTAGGTCCTGGAGCAGGAGATCCATGAGCACCTCCTCCGCTTCGAGAGAAGCGCCCGCCTCATTGAGCTCGCTTGCCTCGACGATGGGATCATCGAAGTCCATAGATTCGTAGTCAACCCCCGGAAGCACCTGCTCCAGCTCGAAATACCGGCGTGGTTTGGCAGTGACCTTCCGCCAGAGCGCGCCCACTCGCCCCGGCGAGCGCTCCGGCCCGTACACCTGGCAGCAATTCATGACGCCGTGGTCCTCCAGACCGAGGGGCGGCAATTGAAGCGCGGGGATATCGATTCGAGCCCCAACGACTGCGCCATTCGCGTAGGCGTGACCTCGATGCGACCAGCGCCTCTCGATATCGACTGTCACGATCTGTCCAGGCACGTGCTCCATGATGTTGGAGGAGCGCAACGTCACCTGTTCGCCGGTTCTCAGCAGGCGCACGCGGGCCGACCGCTGGTTTAACTTCAGAATGGCGGCATCGACCAGCCCTTCTTGCTCTGTGGTTTTGGACGTTGCGGAGGAACGCGGTACGGAAAGCAGAGCCGTCGATGCGGTGAGCCCTGTTGCCAGGATTTCCTCTCGATCACGCAGCACCTGGTTGCGGGCGGACATGTAGGTTTTGCCGCTCTCCTCCATGCGGGCCCGAATGATGCGCTTCAGATCCTTCTTCACGGTCACGGTCACACCCTCGCCTCGATCCGGCATGCGAGGCCCTCGCCGCTCGCGCCGTACGGATCGAAAGATGGACGAACCGATACCCCCGGAGGCGTCGACTCCCCTTCGGCCCTCAATGGGTGCCTCGCGAGGGGAGGCGGTCGGGCGCGGGCGTCGGGACCGCCCTTGGCCACGAAGGTTTTACCTTCCAGTACTGCTTGTCAAGGGAAAGTTGGCTCGTCGCGATCCCGGGGCAAACGGGTGTGCGGTCCGCTACGCTCGTGGGCAAACGATCGGGGCCTCGAAGCACCTGGTGTTCGGGCTACGGGTGGGGTAGACGGCGTGCAGAGACATGACCAAAAGAAAACGCAAGGGGGCTATTCACGGCGCCGTCGTCCCTGACCGAAAGATCTCCGAGACCATCCTCGACTTCGGCGAGCCGCTGCTCTCGCAGCTCGGACCGGTCCCGCCGGTCGACGCTGCGAGGAACGCGTTGACGATCGTGATCACGGTGTGGAATGCGCACGTGATGGCCATGCCAATATGGGGCATTCCGGAGCACCTCGCGCGTGTGCAGGCGCTCCTCCGTGATCCCGTCGCACAGCAGGGCATGAAGGAGGCGTTTGCGGCGCTCAGTGCGCGACGTCGCGAGAAGTTAAACGATGATCCCCGCGCCGTCGGCGAGTGGAGCATCCTACCCGATGGCCACGGCGGGCACCGCTTCCGATGCGACGCACGCGTGCCGCCGAGTCTCCTCCCGGAGCGCTGACTCCGACCAGCTCCAGCCACCGCTCCCGCCACGCGACGAGCATCGCTTCTTGGGGGGCTTCCACGGCGCGAACATGCGCTACGATGTTGGCTGTGTCACGCGCGTGGCGAGATCCGAGCGAAAGGTTCTGCGATTCTTCCCATTTGCTGATAAGAGAGCCGAGGCGAGGTTCATGGCGACCGACGATACGAGCAGCGGCGGGGCGTTGCACCCCTTGATTTACGGGCTCCTGCTGAGCTGCGCCGCGTGTGCGCCGGTAGAGCGGGCGCGGATTTCGGAGGGCCCGCACGCCATGGGTTCGGCTTCCGCTTTACCATCCACTTCCCCGTCCATGGCCGCGAGCTCCCCCCCGCCCGCGGCTGCTGCGTCGCAGCAGGCACGGCCCGAGATGAAGCCCGAAGACTGCCCCGAGGGAATGGTGTTCATCCCCGGCGGCAAGCTGACGCTGACCTTGGAGCCGACCCCGCGGTCCCTCGAGACGTCGTCGTTTTGCATCGACAGGACCGAGGTCACGGCCCGCGCCTATCGCGCCTGCGTCGCCGATCCCGCTCGCGCATGCACGCCTGCGGAGGCGACCGAATATCACAAGAACGGCACGATCTATGTGCCGCGCAAGCCGTTCTGCAATCCCGGCAGCGCGAAGGAGCTCTTGGACCACCCCGTCACCTGCGTGACGTGGCAACAGGCTGAGCATTACTGCCGCTCGTTCGGCGGGCGATTGCCGACGCAGGGAGAGTGGGAGATGGCCGCCCGCGGGCCGGATGGGCGGATGTACCCCTGGGGGGCTGAATTGCCCACCCATCGACACGCGAACCTTTGCGGGCCGGAGTGTGCCCAGAGGTTCAGCCGCCGCTTGCCGATCCGATGGTGGCCCGCATTCAATACATCGGACGGATGGCCTGTCACCGCGCCGGTCGGGGCATTTTCTCTGGATGAGAGCGCGTTCGGCGTGCGTGACCTCTACGGCAACGCTTCCGAGTGGACTGCGACGATCACGTGTTACAGTGAAGGAAAATGCGGCGAGCCATCTTCGGATGGTGAGCGTATCATCATCATGGGAGAAGGGTGGCGCAGTATCGGTGCGGACCGCGTACCCTGGTACCCAGTGAATGTGACACGGCCCGAAACGCGAGCAGCGGATCTCGGGTTTCGCTGTGCGTTCGGGCCCGCACCTGGTCCAATCAAAACCCCGGACTCCTCCGCAGCGCGTCCGTGAGCATCGCGCCACAGAAGAGCTGGTGCACCTGCTGCGCGAGGTCTTCCCAGTTCGAGTACGGGTCGGGAAGAACGGGGAGCCACGAATGCTCGGGCAGCACTGCGACCGTGCGGTGCGTCGTGCTCGCGACATAGGCGTGGTCCCGGGGCGGAGGTTTGCCGAGGAGCGCTTGATGAACGGGGACGAAGGCGGGGGCGCTCGTTCCGTAGATGCGGATCACCTTCTCCTCGTGCCTCTCGCCCGCCGAGGCCCAGTTCGCTGCGTGCGCAGCCAAGGCAGCGACGCGGTGGCGTGGCATGTCGAAGCAATAGACCTCGCGCAGCGTGTTTCTGTAAAACGGGTGGGCCTTGTTCGCCTCTCGCGCCAGGAAATGGGCGAGTTGCTCGTTGCCCGAGCTGAACGACGCCAGGGCCACGCGACCGACGTGTTGTACAGGGGAACGGAATAGTCCTGCCGCCCGGAAACAAAAGGATTGGATCTCCTCGAGCAGCTCCTCCAGGAGAGCAGCGTTGATGCAGTCGCCAACCTCACGACTGTTCTTCAAGCGAGCGTCGCCGACGGGTATGACCAGTACCAGCCGTTTTTGCGAGGCTGCGATCTGGTAGAGAAGACCACGTGAGTAGGTCTTCAGGGGATCATCGCGGTAGTTGAGGTAGGCGTACAGCGAAACATACAGGTAGTTCCAGCCGAATGGGTAATCCTGGAAAGAATCGTCAGGATTGTGCTCTTCGAAATTCTGATTGAGGAGGTGCGTGAAGTAGACGAGAAACGGCGTGGGGCCTGCGTCGACGGTGCGCCGCAAGGATCTGGGCCAGCTCACCAGAAAGGCTTTGGGCAGTGAGCCTTCCTGCTTGCGCTCGAGGATGAATTCGGTCGTTTGGGGTGAATACCGCCCGCGCGTGAAGCTGAGCAGGGGCACCACCAAGGGGGGGTGGGGCTCCCGCCCGGGCGGCGGCGTGACCAGCGTCGTTGTCGGGCCGAGGACCTCGGGCGTGACGACGCTGAATTCACCCTTGGGGAGCGTGGGCGTGGACCAAGAGGTCGGCTCTCCCGGCGGTAACCACTTGCCATCGGCGTTCTTTACCCATTTGTCAGCGTTCGCCTTGAGTGCCTCGAAAGTTTCCTGCGTCCTGTCCCGGAATATGGACAGATGAAACAGGATCACGGTGACGGTATGCGTCCCCCAGGTCCGCTCCGGGCCCGCAGGGCCTTCCATGACGAACGTCCCCTCGACGAAGAAGAAAGCCGGCGACGCCCCGGCCGGGACGAGCGCGCCGTTCGAATCGGCCTTGAAAGCCCCGTCGGCTGCCCAGTAATGAGGTGCCGTCGGCGTTCCGCGGATGATGATCGAAGCGAGCTGGCTGGCCGAGGGAACGGCAAAGGACCACTTCATCCCGTCCGCCTGGGCCGGCGAAAAGGTCTTGCCACCGTCGATGGAGAACTCGAACCGACAACCGCCGACGATGTTTCCCTTTCGATCGGCGGACATGAGAACGATGACGTCCATGCTGGGAGCTCACTCCTCGTCGAGCTGGAGAATCGTTATGGCCCGGGCAACGGAGCCCGCGTCCCCGCTGATGAACGCCGCGCAGAGCGCATCGAGCCTCATTCGCAGATTCGGCGCGTGCCGCGCATGCTCGGTGCCGATGCTGATCTCGTGGTCGACCGTCGGGGGGAGGTGCGTGAGATCGAGCCGCCGCCGGCTGCCGACTTGCACGCCACCGGGACCGAAGTCGAGAGCGCCGGCCACCCCGCCGGACGAATCACGCACCCGGATCTCGACCATGTCGCATTCGCTCGGCAGAAGCGCGGAGTACCAGTGGTAGCGGGGGACCAGGCGGATGACCTGGCCCTTCTGGTTCGGCGCGACGTAAATGGAGCGCCGGTGAGGCGGGGGGCGGGGGCCCGACGGTTCGTTCGGCATGCACGTGCAAGGTACGCCAAACAGGGGCTGGCACACAAGGGCTCCTCGCCTGTTCTGGGTCGCGCCTTCGGAACCTCGATCTCACGAGCCATCGGATCCGCAGGGCTCATTGAGTGCGCCCTTCGGCAATCAGGATACGGACATCGAGGCCTCCCGCGCTGCCTCCACGTAGGCGGGGAGGGGCACATCACTCTGGAGGGCGAGGATCAGGAGCTCCGCGCCGGTCCAAGCGCGCGCCCTTCCGAGCTGGCGCGCGTGCAGGCAACCAGCACGCGCGAGGTCAACCGAAATAGTCGGCGACTGTCAGGCCACAACATTGACCACCGCTCCAACGCGCCATGCAATCCACCGAGCAAGAGGGCGCTCGACAACAGGAGCATCGTCCAGCCTTGTCCCTCAGTTCCTTTTGCAGCGATGCGAGGCCAACGCCAGAGGATGAGCACCAGGAGGACGCTCCCCACGAGCGCGGTCCCCACGGCCCCAAAGCCGGCGAGCCGGAGGAGGCGCGTCGCAGTGATGGGGTGAGAGGTCGAGCGGGGACCGTCATGCGGCTCGTGCAAGCTCAGTTGGGCGGACAATCTTCACTTTTCGTCAGCTCCGTTCGTGACAATAGCTTTCCATCTGCTCTGAACACGAGGCAAGTCGGCACCCTCGATGGGCTATTTGAGAATGGCGGATCCACATACGTTGTGCAGCGCAAGGCACGTGATCCATCATCAGCCAATTTCGCGAGCGAGCACCCGTCGAAGCCTGTTCGGCGGATCCGCCCGTCACCGTCGAACCAGCCCTGGTAAAGCCGGCGAAGCTGCATTGCATCTTGATTTCGCGCCAGAAAGAAGCGAGGGGTGGGCAGCACGTGGAACGCGATGATACGGTCCACGTCACCCGAGTCGAGCGCTGCACCGTACGCTTCGACCCATCCGCGCTCGGGTTGTCCCAGGAGTTCAGCTCGAGTGCTCGGCGCTGGCAACAACCACTTCCAGAAACCAGCAAGGGCGGTGACGACAAGTAGCGTGATCATGAGGCCGACGAAGATGATGCGATTGGCGCCAGATGGCTTGGCGACACCGTTGGCCCTCGCTGGTGGGCTTCTGCCGCTATCGATAGCCGGCCCCCAGGGACGCGCGCTGTCATCGAGCGGAGGCTGCGCCCCTCCTCGCGGCCCAGCGCTCGCGCCGCCCGATGCCGGTCCGTATCCGAGGGTGGGCGGCCGCTCCAATTGCCCGTGCAGGGTCTTCAGCAGGTCCTCATACGCAGAGTCACGGTAGGGATCGCCACGGAAATCGATATAGACCTTTCCAAGGAGAAAGCTTGGAGCGGCTGACTGCCAGTCGCCCTTGCGCAAGAGAGGTATGAATTTTCGATGGTTCGCCTTGGTGAAGACTTCGGCCGTAATAATGTCTCCCTCGTAACCAACGCCGCCCTGTCTTGTGTCGGCCTTCGCCTTATATTTGGGGGTGCAGACGAGAAGTACGAAATCGTTGGTGCGGACGGCATTCTGCATGAACGCTGGCAGGTGGTCGCCCGGGGCAAGATGCCACTGGTCGATGTGGACATCAACACCGCCGTGCTTCCGAAGACGGGTGGCCAGTTCGCGCACCCAATCCTTCACATCATCCTCCCACGCGTAGGAGATGAAGATGGTCGGCGCTTTTGCTGTCA
This sequence comes from Polyangium sp. 6x1, assembly GCF_029946515.1. Taxonomy (GTDB): domain Bacteria; phylum Myxococcota_A; class Polyangia; order Polyangiales; family Polyangiaceae; genus Polyangium. Next base: position 59,379 of record NZ_JARZHH010000001.1, on the reverse strand, counting down.
TGTGTCGAGGACTCCTCTGTTGAGGATGATTCGCCGGAACCTGGTCATGGTCCTCATCGGTGTTCGAGCTAACGCGTTCGGGACTCGGGGAAGGGTGCCCAAGGGTACAGGAGCCAACAGGGGAGGGCAAGCCCTGGCGGTGTCTTGGCGTACTCGCGTGACGGCGGAGATGGGGGGCGAAGGGGCGGGCAGAGATTGCGGTGGCAGGTCAGCGCTGTCTCAGGGGCGCGCTTTCGGAACCTCGATCTCCTCGACCACCCCACCCTCGACATCGAGCACCGTCGGCCCCCGCCCGCACTCCCAGGTCGTGACGTTGGCAAAGTACGTGACGTCCGTCTCGCGAAACACGCCTCCGTCTTCGTGGATATGACCGAAGAGGTGGAGACGGGGCTTCACCTGCCGAACACGTGCCATCAGATCCGCGCAGCCATGCCGATCCCCATTCCACGAGCGATCCCCGATTCCGAACGGGGGCGAATGCGTGATCAAGACATCGATCCCTTCGGGAATGGCAGCCCACTTCTCCGCGAGCGCCGCGCCCCGCGGGAGATTGAACGCCCAGTCGTGGAACGCCGGTTGCCACGGGCTACCCCAGAAGGTGATGCCATCGATGCAGACCCCGGAGTCTTCCAGGTAAATGACGCCCTTGCCGAGCAAGCTGCGTGCTTCGCGCGGATGGTGGACGAACGCCCAGTCGTGGTTTCCCGCGACGACCACCTTGTACCGATGGGGCAGGCTTCGGAGCCACGCGGCGGCTTCGGCGAGCTCGTCGAGCTCTCCGAACCGGCACAGGTCTCCCGCGTGGACGAAGACGTCGCCATGCGGGACCACGAGCTGCGCGTGGTAGAGGTGCGTGTCAGCGACGGCAACAATCCGCATGGGCGGAGGATAGCAGCACGGGAGTGAGAGGTTCGATCGGGATTGCAGCCACCGCCCTCGCAAGCTGCTCCAGCTCCCGCGCCGTATAGTGCCTCTCCGTCACATCCCGCACCGCATGCCCCATCAATCGCTTCCGCACTCCCTCCGCCACGCCCGCCTCCTCCAACCACGTCGCAAAACTCGCCCTCGTCGCCCTGAACTCCACCGCCTGCCCCCGGATCTCCCCCGGCAACCCGACCCGCTCGAGATCCTCCCGCATCTGCGCCGCGCTCTTCGGCCGTGACGGCCCCCCACCTGGCCCTGGAAACACGAGATCCTCCGCCCGCGGCCTCCTCCCAACCAGCTCCGGCCACCGCTCCCGCCACGCGACGAGCGCCGCCTTCGCCGCCGGATGCAGCGGCATCGTCCGCCGGCTCCCCTTCGTCTTCGGCCCCTTCACCTTGGCGAACCCGCCTTCGCCCTTCGCCCCGATGATCGCCACGGCCTGCTGGATCCGGAACACCGACGGCTCGGCCTCCATCTCGACGTCCCCCCACCGAAGCCCGGCAATCTCCCCGTCCCGCGCCCCGCTCGTAAACGCCACTGCATACCGCGCCCGCCATTCCAGCGCGATCCGCTCATCCCCCATGAGCACCCGCGCCCACTCGATCGGAATCCGCACGACCGCCCGCGCCTCGAGCTCGGGCAGCTCGCGCTGCACCGCCGGATGCGCGACCAGGTTCGCGGGACTGTTCACCCATCCCTCCGCCATCGCATCCGCGTACAGCGTGAAGAACGTGTAGTAGACGTTCCGCGTCGTCGACGCTGCCCGCTGCTCCCGCAGGTCCCGGATGAACGCCCGCAGCTCGGGCACCTCGAGCCCCGCAATGGCCCTCGTCCCGAACCGAGGCAGTATCCACTTGTCCAGGTGCAGCCGATTGTTCGTCAACGTCGCCGGCGCGACCCGGCTGTCCTTCGTCCGCAACGCGATCCACTTCTCCGCACACGCCGCCACCGAGAGCCCCTCCTCGCGCCGCTGCGTGAGAACCACGTCCGGCCGGATCCCCTGCACCCGCAACCATTCGAATGCCCAGGTCTCCGCGTCCCGTTGCCGCACGATCTCCTTCGGCAGAACCTTCTGCGGCTGCCCGCGCACGGGATCCGCATAACTCAGCACCCACCGCTTCTTGCTCTTCCGCCAGAAGAGCGACGTCCCTTTCGGCAAGCTCATGGCACCACCCCCTTCCGGGCCTCCACCGTGGCCCTGCGCCTCGCGAGCGCGCCCGACGCTCGCGCCGCCACCCATTGGTCCGCATCCCGCACCCGAATCCGGATCAACCGCGGCCTCGGTCTCACGTGCGGAAGGTTCTCCTCGCGCACCATGCGCCGGACCGTCGCCGGCCGGACCCGGATCCGCCTCGCGTACTCCTCGACGGTCATGAATGCGGGCACGGATGACGGTGGTGGATGATTCGACTCGGACGAAAGAGGAAGCTTGGCGAGCTCTGCCTCGACGAGCGCGCGCATGGCTTCGAGCTGGGCACGACGATCGTGCATGGTCCCGGCGCTCCTTTCGACAAAACCCTCCCCTGAAGCTCCGCCCATCGGAGCCCCACGAAGGAAGTCGGCGTCGCCCTGCACTGCGCGCGTAGGCGACGTCCAGCAATGGCAGCCTATCTCCGTCGGGGCGATGCGCCAAGGGATTTCGTGAACTAAATCAACGGTTTGCGAGGTGTCGATCGATTTGCCGTGTTCGCTGCGGGATCCTGCACGGACCCCCTTGGTTGAGAAGGGTCGGATTGCGGGAGGTCCATGCGAGCGATCCACTTTTTGTGTCGCGGCGAGGGCGCTGTGCGCGAAATGCCTGTTTCACGGCTTCCGGATCCGAGTACGGCCACTGCTCGACCCACTTTTTCGTCAGTTTTGGCGCGACATCGCTCCGGAGCCTGTTTCACGGCTGCCGGGATCGAGGTTGTACGGAAAATCAGCCGGGTTTTGAAGCGTTCTGAAGAAAGACAAACCCAGGCCCAGACTTGGAGGGCTGAAAGCGGCTTCCGAGGCGCTTAATTCTGGTTGATTAGTTCACATTTGTGGGCTGCGTGCACAACCCAGACCAAAGCCCCACTTTTCCACTCGAGACCCGGCACTTTTCGAAGGCGCGTCTCGGAAACCTCTGTTTCACGGCTGTCGAAATTTGGACAGTCCGTAAAATCGATCCACTTTTTACTCGATTTCATCCCCCGAACTGGCGACCGAGGATGTTTCACGGAATAGCGGTGGCCGAATCGGCCGATCGAGGCACCTACGGCGGGATGGTACCTCACCATCTGGAGCCGTCAACGTAGGCTGACGGAAGCCGAGAACGTGCGAATTTCTTGCTCAACACACGGAAATCTCCAAGTCGACCCTTGAAATCAAGGGGTCGATCTTCGAGTGATCCATGAAATCGATCCACTTTTTGCTTCGGATGTCGGGGTGGATCGCAGATGCCCCACCGTCGATCGTCGAGACGAACCCATGAATGTGGTTTGAGTTGCGTTGTCCTGGGTGAATTGGTGCGGTGTGGCACATGCGCGTGGATGTCCCAAGGGCATATGACTACCGGCCTACCGAGCCATGGAGGGGGCCATGGCTCGGCCATGGAGGCGCCATGGGAAATGCAGTGGGTTTTCCATGGAAGGGCCAGTTCGCGGTCACGGGTCGACGTCGCGCGGGGCATGGCCGGGCGTGCCGATGACGGCGTGACCGTGGCGTGCGCTGCCGGGGGGCGGTGCGGGGGAGGGCGACCCGGCGAAGGTGGCAAGGGATGTCGCGCGCCGAAGCCGACCATGACGCCGCAGGATTCGGACGCTGCGTCCAACGTCGCGGGAGCGTCTCGGAGGCCGGCAAGCAAGACGCTACCGCGTCGCCCACCGCGCACGCCGGGGAGCAGGTCGTGGCGACCGCCCTGCGAGGTCGTGAGCCACCACGGCGGGCTACTTGGTGGCTCGCCGGTGGCCTTGCACGCGACCCTACTCCGAAGCGCAGATGCGCCTGCGCAGTTCTGGAGACAACGGGTAAACCGCCTCGCGGGGTAGGAGGCGCCGCGCCTTGTCGACCTGCCGGCTGTTGAGGAAGTCCCTCATCTTTCGGACGCGCTCCGTGAGATCGACGATCTCCGTGATCCACTCGTCGACGAACTCCCGGATGACGTGCCTGCTCAGCCCGACCTGGATGCTGTAGTAGGGGAGGCCGGCTCCGTGGAGTGACCGCTCCGTATCCCACTGAACATGTACCGCTGCGCGATCAAATGCGGCGCGCCAGCGATCATAACTTCCGTAGCCGGGCGCTTGGGGATCGGTCGGGACGGCGAGGGCCAACGCTCGTTCCCAGCCCGTTCGCGTGATCCGCACGGCAAGCGTGCGCTCCTGACCCGGCCGGGCGCCCCAGTTGCTCCGTGCCATCAGCCAGAGAAAGCTGGGTTTGATCCACGTCATCCGGTTGAACGAGAACGGTGCCACGAACCGACCGTGCTCCAGCGCCGCCGTCGCAATTTGCGGGGAGTACGCCTGGTACACGGTAATTGTTTTGGTGTCGTAGTCGGCGCGAAGTTCGTAGGGCTTCGGTGCGGTCATGGTTCAACGCTGGACGCCCCAGTCCTCGGGGCGGAGCTGCACATGCGGGAAAAGTACGCGAACGGACGTCCAAGTCCACGTGGCTTGCGTTGTACTCTCTGCACAGCCCGGGACAAGCCGGTTTGCGTGGCTGGAGCTTCGTACCGCCTGTGCCAGCACGAGCTCGCGCGTGCACGCTGCTCCTTCGTTATGTTTGTCCACGGATGGTTGTCGTGGTACAAGCTGGTCATGCCCAGACGAACGACACCCTCTCCCGGCGCCGCCAAGGTGGGCGCCCGTATCCGCGACCTACGCCTCGAACGAGGTTTGTCCCTTCAGCAGGTCGCAGAAGCCGGACAGCTCTCGAAAGGCCACCTTTCGAGTATCGAGCACGGGCTCGCCGCGATCACCATCGAGACCCTGGAGCGCATCGCGCGCGGGCTCGATCTGCTCGCCATGGACCTGTGCACGTTTCCCGAGGACGACGAGCGTGCGCGCATCGCGGACCTCGTTCGGAGGGGGCCGAAGAAGGAGTTGCCGAAGCTACGGCGTGAACTCGCGGCGCGCGGCGCCGGCAAGTCGTGAGGGGTCGGCGCGGTTCGCGGCGTGGTTACAAGAGGAGCACTACCGGGGGTGCGCTGTCCATCCAATGAAGGAGGTCTTTTACTGGCAGCCCACCGTAAGACACCACTTGAGGGTTGCGTTTGCTGAGATCTCCTTCCTGGCGCAGCTAAAGAGCGTTCGGTCGTTAAAAAAGCTTAGAAGGGTGCGGCTGGTCGCTCAGCTTGCGACGGAGCTTCGCGTCCCGGTGCATGACCGACCCGCCGCCCTCGTCCGTGACAATCCTGGAGCATCCGCTCACGCCGTAACCCGCACCCATCACCGCGCGGCGAAGCCCTCCAGGTGCCCGTTAAACGCGCCGAGAAACGAGGTCGCTGGACAGTCAGCGCAATGGTGAGCGCGGCGCGCCGGATGTGGATCCAGATAGGAAACAGCATCAAACTGGCTCTGAGCCAGAGATCCAGATCAGCCATTTAGATTTCGTATCCATGAGTTTTTCTGCCCCATTTTCTCATCGAGCATGGGGCGTGTCTACTCGCGTGCGCACGAGGCTCGGCCTCCGTGCCGTCCCCGGTCGCTGCCCCGGCCGCGGTGGCCCCGTGGTTATCCTTCCGCTCTCCGAGCGTGGAATCCGAGGCGCGTCCCCACGCTGCCACGTCCACGTGGCGCACGTCACGCGCACAGCCGATCCCCCGCTCTCTGCTTCGTACCGAGTGTCCACTCTTGGTAGGGAAGAGCCCCGCCGTCGTACGCGGCGCAACGGCGCCGCCGCCCCTAGATTTGTTGCTCAGTTCACCCGTGGTGCCGTGTGTTAGCACCCCGGGTTTGTTAATAATTACTCGGCTTCGCAGGAGTAGGACATTATCAGACCGAACCGTCCCCGCGCTGCCCTTGCCACGTTCGCCCCGTCGCCGGTAGAAAATCCGGGTACCAGGTACGGGCGGATCGGGCGCTGGGCATAGCCGGCTAGCAGTCGGCGTTTCTGATTGCCCTTCGGCGCACCCTCATCCCGCGCAGGCGGCCTGTTCTCCCATCCATCCGATAGAGGTCCACGATGGCTACCCTCGACAACTCCAGGCGCGTCCGTCTCCAGACCACGCTTTGCGCGATCGATGTCCGCCGAGAAAGCAGCGACGGGCGCACGTTGTCGGATCCCGGACCGTCCGTCACCGAGCAAGCTGCCATTCTGCATGCTCTCGCCGCTTCTGCCGACGAGGTACGGTGGCTCGTCGGCCACGTCGAGGGGGAGTCCGAGAAGCGCCTCGCCGCAGCCCTCGGCGCGACGGATCCACTCGCTCTTTCGACGGCGATCCGCGAGCAAGGCAGCAAGGAAGCAATCCACGTCGTTGTCCAAGCGCTCATTTCTCACCGGATTGCGGCGATTAATAGCGCTCTCACGGCCCTTAGCTCGTCCCTCGCTGCCGCCGAGACGGCGTGGGCAGACGCGGAGGCCCTTGCGCAAGCCGACACCGTATCGGCTGATCCGGAGCAGGCCAAACTGGAGCGGGTACGACGCTTGATGTCGATGCTGGAGCAACAGGACCGCGCGCTTCTGGAAGAGCGCCTCCGTGCAGGGATCCAGTCGTTGAGTGACGCCTTCCTCGCCGAGCTCGAGGCGAAGTTGCCGTCGGGCGCGGCCCTCGCGGATGACGAAGCATCGAATGCGGATTTGCTTTCGGGCGTGCACGCGCTGTTCCTCCGCGGGGCTGCCTTCGACCAGCAATCACGCGGCTTGCGCATCCGCGCCGTGCTGGGAAGCGCGCACGTCCCCCAAGAGCACAAGCAATCTATCCGCTCGGCGCTTCAGTCGCTCGGCCTCCAGGCCAATTCGCCGACGTTCGAGCAGGAATGGCAAGCTCTCGTCGGGAAGAAGAAGCAGCTCGAAGACCTCGCTGCCGCTCGGCCGGAGCCACCGCGCTCGCCGTTGTCGCCCATCGGCTACCTGCATCTCGAACGCCTGAGCCACGCGCCCGCGGGCATCGAGCACGGCGAGCTCCTCTACTCGCTACCCCTCGCACCCGGCGAGCGCGTCGCGATCGTCCACAAAGAATGGTCGAACACGGAGGAGGAGTTCCACAAGCTCGTCGCCGACCAGTTCGAGGACTACTCGGAGCGCGGCGTCGTCGACAAGACGGACATGGCCGAAGCCACCGAGACGCAGCGAATGCACTCGACCGCGTTTTCCGTGGCCGTCACGGGGAGCGGCGGGCTCGGTCCGATGAACACGTCCGTCGCCACCTCGTTCGGCGCGTCGGACATGGACATGTCGTCACGCAAGGCGTCGCTCTCGCACTCGCAGACGCTCACGAAGAAGGCGTCCGCGCGAGCCCGGAAGGAGCACCGCACGAGCTTCCGACTCGCCAAGAAGACGCACGTCGAGGACCAGACGGTGCGATGGGTGAAGAACCCCGACCCGATCCATCCGGTTCGCTACGACTACTACCAGCTCCTCCGCAAGTGGCGCGTCGATCTGCGGCGCTACGGCGTGCGGCTCACATACGACCTCACGATCCCGCAGCCTGCCGTCGATCTGCTCGGCATTTACCGCGAGCTTTGGCAGCTCGACGTCGAGCTCGAGAAGGGCTTCACGTTCGACCTGTCGCCGGGGAGCGTCACGCGCACGAACTGGCGCGCGCTGGCCGAGCAGTACGGCGCGACCGTCCAGCCTCCGCCGCCGCTGGTCATGGCCGTGCAAGGCGCAAAGCTCCTCGGCCCGTACCCGGCCGACGATCCGAACCGCGACCACGTCGACGAGCTGCGCGTCGCGGTGCCCGAGGGCTACACGTTCCACTCGTTCCACGGGAAGGGGCTTTCGTACTCCAAGGATCCCGAGTCGCTGTTCCCTGGCGTCGTCGCCCACAAGCTGCACGACGGGAACGCGCCGATCTCCGAGATCGTCTTCGGCGTGTACGCGACCGACGTTCGCCTCGCGCTCGCCTCGGTGCGGGTGTGGTTCCAGCTCGGGCCCGAGGCCGAGAACGCGTGGCGGCTCTCCGCGTTCAACGCGCTGGCCGAAGCGGCGAACAAGGCTTACCTCGAACGCCGGCAGATGCTCGAAGCGCGACGCGCGCACCTGCTCGGCCAGCTCGAGCAGATGGACGCGCTCACGTTGCGCAAGCTCGAGCGCGAGGAGCTCATGAAGGGCGTGTTGCGGTGGCTCTTCGGGTCGAAGATCGACTTCGCGCCGGCCGTAGTGGGGCCGCTCTACGATGCGGACGGGACAGTCCTGCCGGAGGTGCAACCTGTGGTGCTGCATCACGGCCGCCTGATATCCTTCGTGCACCAGGCGATCGAGTGGGAGAACCTCAACTACTTCCTGTACCCGTACTTCTGGACGCACGCGAGCACGTGGGCCGATCGGCTGCGCCTGCACGCGAGCGATCCGGTGCACGAGGCGTTCCTGCGCTCGGGTGCGGCTCGCGTCGTGTTGCCCGTGCGGCCTGGGTGGGAGCGCGCGTTCCTCACGTTCATGGCGACAGGCGCGATCGATGCGACGCTGCCGGACGATCACGCGTACATGACGATCGCCGAGGAGATCGAGAACTACGCCAAGACGAACTACCCCGGCATCGTGCCGGCGAACCCGGACGAGGTGGACCCGGACAAGGCCACGGAAGCGGCCGAGGGGCTCCTCATCGGCTCGTGGTACGAGTACACGCCGACAAGCGGCGTGGACATCAAGGTCGGGGAGAGCGCGCCGACGGAAGGCGTGTTCGCACCGCCCGCGTTCCAGCCGGAGAGCGGCGCGTGGGCGAAGCTCGGTCCGCTCGTGGATGCCCTGGAGGGATTCATCGTCGCGCTTACGCAGAAGGTCGTCGGCGGGGGGCCGTGAGCGGTATGGGGAAAGAGTATGTGGTGACGTTCTTCGGGTACAGCGGCGATCCGGTGGATACGATCGACTTCGACACGGGCAGGGACACCAACAAGCAGTTCGAGCTCGTCGCGAACACGATCGCACGCATGTCGAAGAACCGCAATCCATCGCTAAACGTGCTCCCAGCGATTCAAAGCTGGAACTACTGGCGAATTCTGCGCGGTGCTACGGATGATTTACGGGGTCTCGGCGGACCGGATGCGCGCATCAAGGAGCTGCACATCTGCTGTCATGGGGGGACCTCCATGCTGTCGCTCGCCATGGACTTTCAGAAAGGTGACCGAATAAGAAAGCGCGCGATGGCGTTCAATGCGCGAGCGCGAGCGGTCGGCAATGACCAGGCGCTTCTGGAAGCGTTCGACGCCGAGGACGCGTGGATCACGGGCACTTTGTCGGTTCTACCCATGAAGAATGGGGGGCCGGACTACGAGCACAAGAGGTGGAAGGCCAACGAGCAATTGAGCAGCATGTTCGCGCCAGGCGCCTATATTCACATCTGGGGGTGTAATCCGGGCGCGGTGCATGCGAAGTTCGGGCAACTGCCGGAGTCGAGACACTACGATCGTGAGGTGGACGCCTACCTCAAGCGATTCGGCTGGCACCAGACGCACCCGGGCATCGCGCGGGACATCGCCATCCAACTGGGTGTCCCGGTAACGGCTGCTCGTCTTTTGCCAAGGAAACATTCCGGCGGATTGGAGTTTTGGGTCAGCCAAGGTGGCGCGATAGTCAAAACGGAAACGCGGAGAAGGTACGGCGAGCCGATGTGGCTCTGGGCCATTCGGAACTCGGAATGGATGACGTACAACCACCGCGGAGACCCGGAGCCTACGGTCCGGATATTCGATATGCACAAGGCGCCACACGAGGTGGCTGGTGGAAAGCCGCCAACATGGTTTACGAGTCTCTACCGGTGAGACGTTACCACCTTCTCCTTTGGTGCTGCCTTCTCATCATGGCATGTTCGCGCTCGCCCGCATCCGGCGAGGTTTCTGCGTCCTCATCGAGCGCCCATCACATGGTGTTCGAGGTGCCGGAGCGCCTGCTCGAGCACCAACGGCGAATTGCTTGGGAGCACCTATATCCGCCCACCCCCCCCGGCCCCGAGGACGCATGGAAGGACCGCCTTGGGCCGCCCCTGGCCGCCCTTCCGGAGCGATATCCGGGTGCATGTGCGAACCCCGGTCCCCCGCCTCTGGAGTACGCGGACCCATTGGTGTCTGCGGAGGACATGATCCCCACCGTCGTCGTCGGTCCCGATTTCGACGGTGACGGGACCAAGGATCTCCTAGTCAGCGCACCCGCATACTGCACGCTTCCCCAGAATTGTTTCCATGCGTTGTACGTGGTTCGCGAAAGTTGTGGCCACTTTGCCGGCGTCATCCATGGGCTGGAGTTCGGCGTAGAGGCACTCGAATCGAAGTCAAAAGGGATGCATGACTTGGATGTGGCAACGTACAAGGCCAAGCGAGACGGAGGCTTGCTCTCGTTCGGTTCGACGCGCATCCATGTTCGTTACCAGTTCAATGGTCGAGCGTATGCACCCACGGAGCAGCGGACCTGCAGGATCGAGCGGGACGAGGTGCTCAGCGCGGAGGTCTGCGAACCCTGGGTAAAGTGGCGGGGTGACGCGGGGGCATCAAAGAAACGGACGATTGGCACGAAATAGGGCAGCCGTCGACTTGGGCCTCCTCGAACGGTGTGCCCGGCTCGACGCGGCCACTAACTGCGCGCAGCTCGGCCTCCCCACGGTCCGGGCCCCGCGTGAGGGCGGCGCCATGCACCGGGCCGCGGTCTTGCACGCGCGCATCGCCGAAGCGAGGCCCGGGGGCTTGCTCGTGGCCTTGCTCCCGCCGCACACCGAGGACGGCTTCGGGGGCGTCGTGCGCACGTGGACGGTCTTGCCGGACAAGCCCCCGCCATGGTAGATAACCCATCGACTTGACGCGTTTTTCGGGGATCGGAAGACATCGACACGCGACGGTCGATTTCTGCGAACCAAATCGCCTCCCCGATCATGGGGCGCGCATGGAGCGTCCTGCCAAACTTTCCCAACTGTGGACTGAACTACTTGCCGTTTGCCCTGAGCTCGCCCGTTTTGTGCGCCGGGGACGACGAGCCCCGAAAGCCGAGGATCGAGTCCAGGAAGTGATGGCGCGGGCGTTCGCCCGCCTCCCCTCCTACGTGCCCCACGAGGACGGCATTCGCCCTTGGACGTTCGGCATTGCGAAGAACGTCGAGCGCGAGGCGCGCCGCGCAGAGCGGCGCGAGCGGCGCCTGTTCTCCGCGGACACGAACGACGCCGAGCCGGTGGCGGGCCGCGGGCGGACGCCCGAGGAGGACGCCTTCCTCGCCGAAGCCCGAACCAAGCTCACGGCGGCGATGAGCAGCATGCCTGAGCGATACCTCGCGGTGTTCGTGCTCGTCGACCTCATGGACGTCTCGTACGAGGAGACCGCGGAGAGGCTTCGGATCTCGATCGGAACCGTGAAGTCGAGGCGATCCGCCGCCATCGACCACCTTCGCTACCACCTCGGGGAGCGCGAGGACTGGATTGGCGTGCTGCTCGTGCGGCTACGCCGTGCTGTCTCGATGCGCAGCGCCTACGAGTGCATCCACCGTGCCGCGCATCTGTCCGGCCCGATCATCCTCGCGCTCGCCTGCATGCACTGCCCCGAGCCGGAGCTGGCCCGCGTGAGAGCCTCCTTCGCGGGCACGGCGCACGTGCTCGCGGGTCTCGCCACCGGTGCCGCGCTCGTTGTCCCCGACGATCTCCCGAGTGCATCCGCGCCGTCGCGGTCACCGAATCCCGCAGAACCTTTGCGAACATCTCGCCCCGCGCGTCCCCGTGCGCCCCAAGCGCCGGATGCCACCGACGCAGGCGAGAGCGAGGATTCGGAGCGCTCCGTGACGGAGGGGAGAGGTTGGTCCCTCTAGAACCGCTTGCGAGAACGCGCTAGGATCCAAGCGTATGCGTCGGCTCGCCGCAGTGTCCGCGATCGTCGTTGGCCTCGTCTCGCCCGCGTGGGCGCAGGCTGACGACGATGCCGACGAGACTGATGAGAGCACCGACGAGCAGCGATTTCAGGCGTTCGCAGCGCTGGGAGATCGCGAGGCCGCCGCGGGCCGTCCACGCGCCGCAGTCGCGGCCTACCGGCAGGCGCTCAAACTCCGGCCGGATCCGCTCATCGCCGGCCGGCTCGGTGTCCTTCTCGTGCAGCTCGGCAAGCCCGAGCAGGCGACCGACCATCTCCTGGACGCCCTCCAGCTCGCCGTGAAAGCGACGCCGGCCGAGCGGAAACGGTTTTTCGAGGCGCACGAAGTCGCGCGTGACGCGGGCGCTTGGATCGAGGTGCTCCTCTCCCATGCGGGCGTGCGCGTGACGATCGACGGGAAACCGAAGAACTGCGTGGGTCGCTCGTCCTTCTGGATCTTCATGCGCACGGGAGAGCACGAGCTACGCGCGACGCTCGACGGCTACGAGGAGGCGATCGTCCCGTTTACCGTGAAGAAGCGCGAGGACAAGCAGCTCCCGGTCACGTTGATTCCGCTGCCCATGCCTGCGCCACCTGCGCCAGCGGTGTACGAACCGGAGAAGGACCCGCCGAAGGTGGAGCGGGTGGTTGTTGGGGGCGATGCGAAGCTCCCGAAGCAAGAGGATCCGTGGGGGTACGAGGATCCGCGGCCCGCGCAGAAGTCCGATGAAAAACGCTGGTCGATCGGAGGAGGGCCGGTCGCCGTCTTCGGCGTGGCGTCGTGGATGCCGGCGGTGGGGATCGTGGCGGAAGGTCGTTGGAGGGCAAACGAGTATGTGTCGCTCGGGCTCGAGGGGCGCGCGGCGTGGCTGACGGCTGGAGTAGCGGACAGACCGATCTCGGCAATGACGGCGGGCGGGATCGTGAGCGGGTGCGGGCATTGGCGGTGGCTCTATGGCTGCGCAATTGGCCATATCGGTGTGATCAATATCGAGTTCTCGCGCACGAGCTACGAGGAGCAGTCTTCGACGTTGGTCAAGCCCGGCGTGGGGGGACGGATCGGTGCCGAGCTGCACGTCGGACGCTCGGTCGCCTTGAAGGCGAGCATCGATGCGCTCGGGCTGACGAGCGGGTTGCAGGTTATCGTTGGACAAACCAGACTCGTCGAGCAGCCGCCCGTGCTCATCGGCACGCAAATCGGGGCGACATGGGAGTTCTAGCCATGCAACGAGTGTTTTATGCAGCGCTCACGCTCGCCTTCGCGACGGGCGCGGCGTGCTCCGCTCCCGACTCGGCGGTGATCGGAAAGTGTGATCCGGAGGCACCGTTCCCGGAACCCGAGTGTCTTGACGCCGGCACCGATGCTGCCGACGACGCGGACGCAAGCGACGCAGCGCCAAACCCGGATCCCCAAGCCATCGAATGCCCCGGCCGCTGCGTCCCCGAGCCGAGCAGCGAGTCGGCCGGGGACTGGCCGCGCACGCCGATGCTCCTCTGGTATGGGCCGCGTGAGCTCGCGCCCGCGAACTGCGACGAGGCGCGCAAGCTGGGCGGCTACGGCCACGACGTGGAGTTTTTCGAGAAATACCGACGCTTCGCGTACCTCGACGCGCCCCCTGCGGCCTGCGAGCCGTGCACGTGCCCGGCCTCCGAGGGGGCGTGCACCAAGGTCCCCGAGACGCTCGAGGTCCGCGCTGGCACGTGCGCGGAGGACGGAGCGCCCGCGCTCCCTTTCGGCGGACCCGTCGGTTGGGACGGCTCGTGCACCAGCACGAACGCCCTGCCGGCGGGGGCTGATTGTGGCGGCGAGCCTTGCGCGCAGTCCGTCTACGCCTCTCCGCTCCCCGGCCCGACGAGCGAGGCGTGTCCGTCCATCACGAAGCCGGCCAGCTTCACGACCACGACCGACTGGAAGTGGATCGGTCTCGCTTGCGAGGCGAAGGAGCGCGAGGGCACGTGCGAGACGTCCACGCACCGATGCATGTACGACCTGCCGTACCCGTTTCTCCAGTGCGTCGCGCTCAGGGGGACGCACGACAAGTGTCCCGGCAACTACGACGGCTATGACCCCATCTACCTCTACGGCGAGGTGCCCGTCGACACGCGCGGCTGCACCGCATGCGAGTGCGGCGGTAGCCCCGTCGGGAGCGCGTGCCTTGGCAATTTGCGGTTTTACAGCGATGCGGCGTGCGAAGCCGGGGCGGACACGGTTGACGTGGCCTCGTTCGGAGACCAATGCACGAACGTCTACCCGCCGGGCCGAGCGCTCGGGAGCAAGGCGATCACGGACCTCGCGTACCTCCCCGGCATCTGCCTTGCGACGGGAGGCGAGCCTACGGGCGCGGCCTCGGAAGACCCCGCCGACGTGGTGACGTTCTGCTGCCTCCCGCCGTTCGAGTTCGCCGAGTAGGAAAAGCTCCCACCTTTCTCGAAAAATCAGCGAACAAAATTCGGGGGTCGGTCAAGGGCGTGGGCGAGGGGTGCGGATTGCTGCTCTCGTGCGGCGCCCGCCCCTCCTGCCCGAGCCGAACACGGTCCTCCTGGCCTCGTAAACGAAAAGGCGCCGTGTTCGGCCTCGGGCGGGTTTTCCGATAAACGGCCCGCAGAAGAGGGCGATGGGGGCGTGCGCGTTTGGGCAAGCACCTCTCGCTTCCATCGTCCTCTTCTGCCGGTCGTTTGTCACCGCTCCGAGCCGGCTGCGCCGCGCAGCGTTTCCCCATACGCGCACGCTCCACGCGACGCAGCCGCCTCGGGTCGGTGACTTCCTGGAGGTACGCATGAGCGTCGCACCGCACATGGATGACGATGACGTCGCGACGACCGTGATGGATCGCGCGGCGCTGCCACCGGCGAGCGGAACACGCGTCTCCGTCGCGCATTCAGAGCCGCCGCGCGATACCGTCGTGGACACGCCGTCGGCGTGGAGCCGTGCCCATGCCGCGCTCGGGGCCGCGCTCCGCAGCGTGCGCGAGCGCTTCCGCAAGGCCCGCCTCGCGGATCGTCTGCCCCCGCTTCCGCCACCGCGGTCCATGACGGCGACCCCCGTCTCGGTGGGCGCCATGGCGCATGACGAACGAGGCGAGCAACTCCTCCTCGACATCGTGCGCGCAGCGCGGCCGTACCAGAACGCCGCGGTATACGTCGCGAATTACGCGGTGGTACTCCGGAAGCTCGGGGACGACGCGTATGCCGAGGGGCTCTTGCACTTCGCGCTCTCGCGCATGCGGCCGGATGCCGAGGGGTTCGTCTCTATCGCACGTTTGCGAGACCGCCTTCCCGAATTGTCGTACTCGGGGACGCTCGTGCCGGCGCTGACTCGTTTGGAGGCTGCTGGGATTGTCATGCTCACGGGAACGACGGAGGGAGGCACGACGCGGGTCGAGCGCGTGCTGCTTCGGGTTCCCTTGTGATCAGGCTGCGCCCTGTCGCCTTCGGTTACGATCTACAATGGCGGGGCAGATCATCGGCCGCATCAAACGGAAGAGCGAAGGGTGGCGCGCGCTCTGTACGCTCGTGATTCCAGGCGTCTTTCGCGGAGCCACACACGCAACTTGCTGCTGCTGCGCGCAGCTCATCCGATTCGTGAAGAATGACCCCGATCTCGCCAAGCTTTTCGAGGGAGGTTGACGCATGGAAACCGAGCTTGCTTTCGCCAGCGATGGCACGATGTACGTCCGCTTCGAGGACGCTCCGCCTGCAGGCCGACACGTTTTCGTCGGCTATGCGCTGACCAGTGAGGAACGAAAACAGTACGGCATCGGCGGCTTGCTCCTTTGGGCTTGCCTCCAGCGGCTCGCTCTCGGTAGCGACGGATATGTGTATGTCGAGGAGGGGGCGATCGATCCTGAAGGGCGCAAAGAGTTCAGTGGTTACGCCCTCACCGACAAGGAAGCCGCGCGCATCGTTCAGGAACTCCACCGCACGGCGTTCAATCTGACGCTCGCAGCGCGAGCGAAGTAGGCGCCGAATGGCCATCAACGATCACACGATCGCCGTGCCACGCAGCTGTCGGGGCAAATGCCGAGCACCCCACGGACAAACATTCGTGCGAGCCCCCTCGGAAGCGAGGGGGCTCGCGGTAGGTTAGAGCACCGTCGCTTCATGGTACGTAGAAGCTTGGCGACGGCAGTACGCGTGCCCCGCGGGCTGGGACAACGGCGAGCGGTTCGTCGTTTACGAGGTGACGAGCGAGCGGCAAGGCTGGATCGAACGACGTGAGTGCACAGCATGTGCGTGCAGCGCGCCCGTCGGCACGTTCGAGGATGCCGCGTGTTCGAAGCTCCTCTCGGACGACCCGATCGCGTCCTTCAGCGAGCAGTGCACCAACGTGCTCCCCGCAGGCCTTCCGATCGGCAGCAAGGAGATCACGCCGCTACATTGTCCAAACGGACCAGCCCCGCCAGTTCAAATCGCCCGAAGAAGCGTCTTCTCGCGCGTATCGAAAACCAGCCCATGAGCGAGCGCTTGCCTCTCCCGCGCAGTGCCCCGTCCCCCGGCGATCACCCGATCAAGCTCCCCGAGATGAACCGGTTGCAGCACGATCGACGCCCGATCCCACCCGCCCAGCGGCTCGCCGATCTCGATCCGGGCCGGTTGCGCCTCGTTCGCCGTCGTCGGGTACAGAATCGTCGCCCTCCCACCGCGCGGCTGGCTGAGCGCATACAGCGCCAGTTGGTACAACATATCGCGTGGCAGATCCCGCTGCCACAGGTCACGGTACTTCGCGTCGAGCAGCAACAGCTTTCCGTCGGGCGTCTTCACCGCGAAATCGGGTCTCGGTCGCGGGGATCGCCGTCGCTTCGGGTTTTCTCCTGGCGCGTAGCGCATCAGATCCTCGAGTGCCTGCTCCTCCACGACCTGGCAGTCTTGCAGGTTCACCCCGAGAAATCGGCCCAGGAGTCGCTGGAAGAATCGATTCATGTCCAGCAAAAATCCCGGGAGCACGAGGGGCTCTTCCGTGTCCTCCAGCGCCGGCGCCTCGCCATCGAGCAGGAGCCCGATGATCGTCAAGGCCGGCGCGTACGCGGCTGCCATTCGATCGAGCCCCTGCTCGGCCTGCGCGACGAACTGCCGGTGCAAGGGGCGCGCTCGAACCGAGACGGCGAGGACATCGGCGAGCCGCCGTAGCTCGACCTTCAATGCAGGATTCAGGGCCATCCCCGCAGCGAGGTGGAGCCCTCCGAGGAGCACCTGGTTCAACAGACAATCCGAAAGGCGCAGGTGGTGCCTGCAGGGCAGGCTCCCGCGGATCACCCCGCCTTCCCGGGCGATCCGGCTCATGTCGATGCGTCCGCGCGGACTCGAAAGCGACTCGTCGATTGAAACGTACCGTCGATCGAGCCCTCGGGCGAAGAGCACCTCCGCCTCGGCGAGGAGCTGTGTCGGCAGGAGATCCTCGAACAGGCTGCCACCTGTCGAGAACGAAGCCGTGGGCATGGGCCTGAGATCACGGAGGCGGTAGGCGTAGCGGAACAGACGCGCAAAGAGCTCGCCGCCGAGCTTCGGCGAGATGTTCAGGGTCAGCGTATCGAGGCGGATCTTGCCGACGTACGATGTCGTCTCGATTTCGAGGCCTCGCGCGAGCTCACGCACGACAAGCACACGCTCCCTCGCGAGCCGCGTGACGAGCGCCCGATCGGAAGAGCTCGACAGGCGGAGACCCGCGAGCGGATCGTCGGGGGCCTCTCCGGGCGCTCGACGCTCCCACTCCTTCAAATGGACCGCAATCGAGCTGTTCACGACACGCCGCCCGCTTCGTCCTCGTCCTCCTCCTCGGTCTCTGGCTCCTGTGCGGACTTCGTGGCGGCGGCTGTCGTCTCCAGCTCGGGCGTCGGCGCGAGCAGCGCCTTGATCAGATCATCCTCGCGGCCGGGCCGGAACAGTGAATCATCGATCCGGCGACGCTCACGTTGTACCAGGCTCGGGCCGAGGATCTTCTCCAGTGCCTCGTAATCTTCGTAACAATACTCTTCGAGCAGCGGGATCAGGTCATCGCGCACGACCTGCGCGAGGCGCCGCATATCGAAGATAGGGCCGTTCCCGTGCATCAGGTACGTGTGTCCGACCTGCAGATTGCGTGCATCTCGCTTCACGTACTGGAGGATCCGCATATTGAGCTCGGTGAGCCACCGTCCGAGCGGGAGCCCTTTGATCACCGCGTCACCGAGCACACTGCCATCCGGCATGAGCTCGACGAAGCCGAACCGTCGACGCAGGGCGGCGTCGAGCAGGGCGATCGAGCGATCCGCGGTGTTCATCGTGCCGATGACGAAGACGTTCTCCGGCACGGCGAAGGGCTTGCCGGAGAGGGGCAGCGTCCCCTCCAGGCCGCGCTTGCTCTTCTCGAGCAGCGTGAGCAACTCGCCGAAGATGCGGGGGATGTCGCCGCGATTGATTTCGTCGATGACGAGGTAGACGTTTTTTCCGTGCCTGCGTGCCTCGTCGCAGAGCTGCTTGAACACGCCGTCGCGTCTCTCGAATCCGAGCGCGCCTTCGCGCTCGACCGGGCGGAAGCCTTCGAGGAAGTCCTCGTAGCCGTAGGCTGGGTGGAAGGTGCACGTCATGACGGCCGCCCGGAGGTCGGCCCTCTGCTTATCGGTCAGATCGTCGTGGGATCGCCCGAACCAGGAGCGCGCCGCGAGCTCGGTCGCCGTGCGGAGCGCCCAGTACGTCTTCCCCGTACCCGGCGGGCCGTAGAGGATGACCTGGCCCTTGCGCAGAAGCACTTCCTCGATACGGGCGGGCGTACCGTCGAGAGGCGGAGGCGGAGGTGGCTCAGGCGGTTTCCCGCCATTTCCGCTGCCGACCGGAATTTTGACTTTCTTCTGCACCCTGCGCTCTGCTTCGATGAGCACGGCCGGCTTCGAGAGCAGGTGGACCGTCGTCATGAGTCCATCCCGCTCTGGCATCTTCCACTCCTCGAGCGACAACCAATCGATCGGGCGCCGATGGCAAAACTCGCCTCCCGGCGCATACTGGTAATCGCCCTTGATTCTGCCAATCCCGAGGACCATTTCGCCGTCGGCCGCGAGCACCAGATCTCCCACGTTCATCGTCGCGACGAACTTGAAGATCTGGTTTGCGGCTCGTCCCAGGGCTCGCGCGTCGCCCGGGTAATGCTTTTCCAGCAGAGCCTTCACGCGATCCTTGCCTGCCTGGTTGTACTCGATAGCTGATAGATCCCCAAGCCTGGGCCAGCCGATCGCCACGAACTTGCCGTCGCGCATCGCCGGCCACTCGTCCCGTCGCTCCTTGAACGTCGTACCCACGCGGTAATACCAGTGGGGCGAACCATCCCGCTCGTTCAGGAGTCGCGACAGGTGGTTCAGCGGGATCCCGAGCTCGCGGGCAATGGCGACGAACACGCTAGCTGCGGAATAACGGCCTTCCGTGAGCGGGGGCTTCTGGAGCAGCTTGATGAGATGAAAACGCTGGTACGTGGGCGCGTGATAGTCATCAAGCACATCAGGGAAGAGCAAGCTCAGGTACTTGTGCCCCCAGGCCGTCTCGGCGATGTCGGGCGCGGCGTTGTCGACATCCTTCTGAAGTGCCTCGTAATCACCTCCACCACGCGTCTTGAACCGCTCCAGCACCTCGGCCGCGGCGAGGAGCTGATCCCGGTTCCGGCGCGCCATCGCAACCGCATCCTCCAGCGATAGCTCGTGCTGCTGCTGTGGGCTCCCGGTCATCCACTGACCCGTCTCTTTGCGCCGGTAGAGCCCGAACTTGAGCGCGCTGCCACCTGCGATGCTCCCGAAGATTGCCGGAAACTCGTCGTCGTTCTTGAACTCGAGCCAGTAGACGAGGCTGTCCTTGCTCCCGTGCGCGTGCAGCGTCTCGAGCAGATCGACGCCATCGAGCCGTCGCAGCGCCGCGGGGCCGAACTTCGCGGCGAACGTGTCGTAGTAGCGCCGGAGCACCACCTCGGGGTGCAGGGTGCCGTCTTCGAGGAGCCGTGCGTGCTCGCGCTTCAGTTCATCGGCGAGGGTCGGATCGAGGAGCATGGAGAGGGACGGTAACGCACAGGCAGGCCGGTTGGGAACCCTGCGTCTGTACCCTCGCTCGCGAAACCGTTGACTTGACCAACGTTTCGCAAGAGACTCCGTCCCCACGACACGCTGGGGGCTCCTGGTGTGGCGGGGCTGGATGGCCTCCTTGGGGGCCGAGCAGGCAAGGGCGAGGCTGGCCGGTGACGCGAGCGACGACGGTTTCCCGGGGGCGTGGACTCATCCCGAACCCGATCCTCAACACCCCCTTTGCCGAGCCCACGAGGCACTTCGAGTTCACTGCGGAGGGGATCACCGACACCATCGTCGAGGGTCGCCGGCCTTCGAGTTACTTCATCCCCATCCCGCAGCCGAAGAAGGGGAAGCAGCAGCTCGAGCTGAGCCTCGAGCCCGAGGAGCGGCACGAGATTTTCCTCGTGAACGGCCTGCGCGAGCGCGTCTCCAGGTGGCGCCAGGGCGGATATCTGCACGTCGAGCGCCGCACGAAGCACCTGCTCGAACACTGGCGGCGCGAGGAGCGGGAGCAAAAGCTCTTTTTTTGCCAGCTCGAAGCCGTCGAGACGGCCATCTACCTCTTCGAGGCCGCGCATGCGCTCGGCGACAAGTTCGGCGAGAACAGCCTGGAGAAGGCCCAGGCCGCGCACAACCCCCTCCTCTGGCGGCTCGCGTTCAAGATGGCCACGGGGAGCGGGAAAACGGTCGTCATGGCCATGCTCATCGCGTGGCAAGGCCTCAACAAGCTCGCCAATCCCGACAAGAAGTCGTTCTCCTCGAACTTCCTCGTCGTCACCCCGGGAATCACGATTCGTGATCGCCTGCGTGTGCTCGAGCCCCAGAACCCGGGCAACTACTATCAGGCGCTTGACCTCGTCCCCGCGGACCTGCGCGAATCGCTCGGGCAGCTCCGGATCGTCGTCACGAATTACCACGCGTTCCAGCTCCGCGAGAAGATCGAAGCGCCGAAACTGACGAAGGAGCTCCTCAAGAAAGAGGGTGTCCCGAGCCCGTTCACGGAGACCCCGGCCGAAATGGTACGCCGCGTATGCGCGGACCTCGATCCGCGGCACGACGTCGTCGTCTTGAACGACGAGGCCCACCATTGTTACCGGGGCAAACCCACCGAGGAGAAAATCTCCGGGGAGGACCGCAAGGAGGTCGAAGCGCGCGAGGAGGAGGCCCGGATCTGGATCTCGGGCCTGGAGCACGTCCACCGTCACTTCGGCCGCAAGGATGCTTCCCGCGCGGTCGCGACGGGAAAGGGCAAGCAGCGCGTCCGCGCCGTGTTCGACCTCTCCGCGACCCCGTTTTTCCTGCGTGGATCGGGCTACTCCGAGGGCACGCTGTTCCCGTGGGTCGTCTCCGATTTCGCGCTCGTCGACGCCATCGAGGCCGGCGTCGTCAAGGTCCCTCGCGTCCCCGTCTCGGACAACTCGCTGAAGAGCGAGCAGCCCATCTACCGCGAGCTCTGGCCGCACATCCGCGACGCGCTCCCGAAGAAGCGGGCCGCGAAGGACGCCGAGGGCAGGGATCCCGTCCTGCCCAAGGAGCTCGAAGGCGCGCTCGAAAGCCTCTACTCCAACTACGAAAAACTCTACCGACGCTGGGAATCCACGCGCGGCCCGCACAGCGCCGGCACGCCGCCCGTCTTCATCGTCGTCTGCAACAACACGGCCGTCTCGCAGCTCGTGTACCAGTACATCGCGGGGTACGAGAAACCCGGGCCCGACGGGAGCACGATCGTCGCGCCGGGCAGGTTTTCCCTGTTCAGCAACGTGAAGGACGGGCGCTGGATCGGGCGGCCCAATACCATCCTCGTCGACAGCGCCGAGCTCGAATCCGGCGGGGCGCTCAGCGACGATTTCAAGCGCATCGCCGCGCACGAGATCGCGGACTTCAAGCGCGAGTACCGCCGCATGCACCCCGGCAAGGACGCCGAGCAGATCACGGACGGCGACCTCCTGCGCGAGGTCATGAACACCGTGGGCAAACCCGGCAAGCTCGGCGAGGGCGTGCGGTGTGTCGTGTCCGTCTCGATGCTGACCGAGGGCTGGGATACGAACACGGTCACGCACATCCTCGGCGTCCGGGCCTTCACGACGCAACTCCTTTGCGAGCAGGTCATCGGCCGCGGGCTGCGTCGCATGAGTTACCAGGTCGACAAGGACGGCATGTTTTCCCCGGAGTATGCCGAGGTCTACGGCGTGCCGTTCCGGTTCATCCCCATGGGCGACGCGAGCACGCCCTTGCCGGACGACAAACCGCGCACGCACGTCCGCTCCCTGCCCGAGCGTTCGGCCGCGCGGATCACGTTTCCGCGGGTCGTGGGGTATCGGTTCGAGCTGCCGACGGATCGGCTCGAAGCGCGGTTCGGCGACGAGGCGAAGATGGTCCTCTCCACGCGGGACACGCCGACGCAGACGGAGCTCTCGTCGATCATGGGCGAGAGCGAGATGCACACGCTCGATCATCTGCGCTCGCGGCGGGAGCAGGAGATCGCCTTCTGGCTCGCGCGGCGCGTCGTCGAGCGGTATTTCCGCGACGGCGAAGACAGCCCGCGGATACTGCTCTTCCCGCATGTGCTCGAAATCGCCAAGCGCTGGCTCGCGGATTGCGTCGACCTCCACGACGATACGTTCAAGCAGCTCTTGCTCTGGTCGCAGCTCGGCTCGGATGCGGCGGACAAGATTTACCGCTCGATCGTCGCGGCGCACGAGGGCGAGGCGCGGGTTTTACCCGTGTACCATCCGGGCGGCGCGCTGGGCTCGACGGACGGGGTCGATTTCCTGACGGCTCGTCCGACCTACCTCACGCGGGCGGAGAAATGCCACGTGACGCATGTGGTCGCGGACACGGAGGCATGGGAGCAGAAGTTCGCGCAATCGCTCGAGGATATGGACGAGGTCCTCACGTACGTGAAGAACCACAACATCGGCTTCACGATTCCGTACAGCATCGAGGGCCTGGAGCGGCGGTATTACCCCGATTTCATCGTTCGCATGCGGCATCCTGCGCTCGGGGAATTCCACGCCGTGCTCGAGGTGACGGGCCAGCGGGAGCAGGACAAGGCAGCGAAGGTCGAGACGGCGCAGCGGATGTGGATCCCGGCGGTGAACCACGACGGGGCGTTCGGGCGCTGGGTTTTTCTCGAGATCACGGATCCTTACAACGCGAAGAACGTCATCCGGCAGGCGCTGGAGCGCCTCGCGGCAGGGAAGAGCTGAGTCATGGCGGGACGGAAGAAGAGCGGCGGGAAGGCAGCGGGCGATAGCGAGACGCCGATCGAGGCGCTCGAGCACAAGGACGCCCGGAAGAACATCCCGACGCGGGAGATGAGCGAGCTCGTCTCCGACGAGGAGGACACGCCGGAGACGATGCTCTACCCGCGGGATCCGACGCTGGATCCGCAGCTCGTCTGGAAGGGGAAGGACGAGCAGGATCGGAAGCCGCTGGCCGTGCCGGTGGTGCCGATTTATATCCAGGAAAAGATCATGCCGAAGGCATTGATCGAGGACCTGCGCGCCCGTGCCTCGGGCAACAGGCCGCAGCTCGACCTGTTCGGCAGCGCGTTTGGCGCGCAGCGGGAGTTCGAGGAGCAGATCGAGTTCTACAAGCACGACGACAAGTGGACGAACCGGATGATCCTGGGGGATTCGCTGGTCGTGATGACGTCGCTCGCGCAGAAGGAGGGGCTCAAGGGGAAGGTCCAGATGGTTTACATGGACCCGCCTTATGGGATCAAGTTCGGGTCGAACTGGCAGGTTTCGACGCGAAAGCGTGAGGTGAAGGATGGGAAGGCGGAGGATCTCGTTCGGCAACCCGAGCAGATCAAGGCGTTTCGAGACACGTGGGAGCTCGGAATCCATTCCTATCTGGGCTACCTTCGCGATCGCTTGGCAGCAGCCCGCGATCTGCTGAATGATAGTGGAAGCATATTCGTGCAAATCGGAGATGAGAACGTTCATCTCGTGAGGTGTTTGCTCGACGAGATCTTCGGATCCGAAAACTTCTGCTCGCTCATCAGCTACAAGACAACAAGCAGCCAGACATCGGCACTCCTAACATGCACTTCTGACTACATACTTTGGTATGCAAAGGAGAAGTCACAAGTAAAGTTTCATCAGCTATACGCCGAAAAGTCCATTGGAAACGAGTTGGGGGCCGAGTACGGGCAGATCATCAACATCGACGGTGATCGTCGCGCTCTCACTGCGGAAGAGCTGGAAGACCCCAGCAAGATCCCATCCGGGTGGTCACTCTTCCGCCCCAGCCCTTTGACCTCTCAAGGCTTTCGTACAAACACGACTGTGCCATTTCGGTATCAGGGTCGGGATTTTCACCCGGGTTCCAATGCGAACTGGAAGACGACGCTGGAGGGGCTCGACAGGCTGGCGAAAGCTGGGCGCCTGCTGCCGCGAAAGGAGTCGCTTTCGTACATTCGCTATATGAGCGACTTTGAAATTGCCGCGATTGGAAACACTTGGGAAGATACAAAGTGGGGATTTGACGCTCGCGAAAAGGTTTACGTTGTACAAACCAACGTGAAGGTGATAACGCGCTGCATGCAGATGACCACCGATCCGGGGGACCTCGTCCTGGATCCGACCTGTGGTTCTGGGACAACGGCCTTCGTTGCTGAGCAGTGGGCGCGCCGATGGATTACCATCGATACCAGTCGAGTCGCTGTTGCCCTGGCCAGAGCTCGGCTTCTTTCGGCGAGGTACCCCAATTACCTGCTCGCTGATTCGCATGAAGGAGTACGCAAGGAGGCCGAAATTAGAGGAGCGGCTCCGCTCGGTGGGGATGTGCGGGGGGATATTCGCGCGGGGTTCGTGTATAAGCGCGTTCCTCATATCATGCTCGGTTCCATTGCGCATGATGAGGAGATCGACCCCGTCCACGCCCGCTTCGAGGAAAAGCTCGAACCCCTCCGGGAAAAACTCAACAAGCTCTTGAAACAAAAGTGGCAGGAGTGGGAGATCCCCCGCGAGGCCGCCCCCTCCTGGTCCGCCGAAGCCAAAGCCTGCCACGCCGAATGGTGGCAACTCCGCCGCGCCCGCCAAAAGGAAATCGACGCCTCCATCGCCCGTCGCGCCGAGAGCGAGATCCTCTACGACCAACCCTACGAAGACCCGAAACGTATCCGCGTCTCCGGCCCCTTCACCGTCGAGAGCCTCTCCCCCCACCGCATGCTCGACGCGAGCCTGAAGCTCTCCCGGCACGAGTCCCCCGGCGAATCCGTCACCTCGTTCGTCAACACCATCCTCGACAACCTCAAGAAGGCCGGCGTCCAGAACACCGTCAAGAACGAGCGCCTCGTCTTTGAGCGCCTCAATCCCTTCCCCGGCGCCTGGATCCAGGCCGAGGCCGAATACAAGCACAAGTCGGGCGCGATCCGCCGCGCCGCCATCTCCATCGGCCCCGAGCACGGCACCGTCGGCCCCGAGCAGGTCAAGAAGGCCGCCGAGGAGGCCCGCAAAGGCAAGTTTGACCTCGTCGTCGTCTGCGGCTTCGCCTTCGACGCCCACGCCTTCGAGGCCGCCAAGGAGATCTCTCCCAACGGCTCCGAGCCGCCCCCCGGAAAACCCGGCGGCCCCACGCCCGGCGCGATCACCGTCCTGCTCTCCCGCATGAACCCCGACCTCGCCATGGGCGACGCGCTCCTCAAGAAGACCGGCGCGGGCAACCTCTTCATGGTCTTCGGCGAGCCCGACATCCGGCTGGAGAAGTCCAAGGACGGCAAGTACGTCGCCGAGATCCGCGGCCTCGACGTCTACGACCCGACGACCGGCGAGATCCGCAGCCACACGACGGACGACATCGCCTGCTGGTTCATCGACACCGATTACAGCGGCGATAGCTTCTTCGTCCGCCACGCCTACTTCACCGGCGCGAACGACCCGTACGAAAAACTCAAGCGCGCGCTCAAGGCCGAGATCGACGAGGAGACCTGGTCCTCGCTCTACACCACGAAGAGCCGGCCCTTCGATCCGCCGAAGAGCGGGCTCATCGCGATCAAGGTGATCAACCATTACGGGGACGAGGTCCTCAAGGTGTACAAGGCACCGTGAGCCACGGGCCGGAGCGGACACTCGAAAGCTTTCGCGCAGACGCGGCGCTCGTGCTCGCGCGGATCGCCCGCGCGCGGGGCATCGACGGATTGCGCCGGCACAACGTGCTGAACAAGCTCGTGAACACCCTCGGCGGCACGCACGCCGTGGAAGAGGCCCTTGCTGGGCCGATCGCGCTGCCGAACGATGCCGAAATCGAGGCGCTCACGAAGCAGGCCATCGCGCTGCTCAAGGAGTTCCCGCTGCTCAAGGCCAGGGCGAGCGCCGAGCGACCGCAGCTCGGCTTGCCGCTCGAACCTACGCCGCCGCCACCACCACCGCCTGCAGCTGCGCCGCCGCCCCCGCCTCCACCGCCGCCGCCCCCGGTCCCGTACACGATCCCGCTGCTCGTGGATCCGCTGTTCGTCCGCGAAATGACGAAGCCGCCCCCAGGGCCGAAGCCGCGGGATCTCGCGTCGGTCGAGGCCGTGGACAAGATCCTCGAACGACAAACCTCCGCCATCGTGACGTTCTTCGCCCCGGGCCAGGCGGCGGAGGCCACGGTCAAGGCGAGCGGGTGGAGCGCCCATTTCGAGCTCAATGAGTCGCTTTGCATCGTCACGAATCCGCTCGTCGGGTTGCCGGGGTTCGTCAAGACGCTGGATGTCGTCTCCGGCGAGCACACGAGGAGCGTGCTCGCGTCGAACCTGCGGAGCGGCAAGATGCGGATCGAGATACCTCCTTCCTCGGTCGAATATCGCTTCACCTCGGGCATCTACGACGAGGAGCTCGGCCCGGAGCTCGCCGCGCTCATGTTGCCCGGCTTCACGACCGCGCGCGCGACCGCGTTCCGCGTGGACGCGAACGGGGAAGGTCAGCTCCTCACGGGAGCGATCCTCTCGCCAGGACGAACGTACCGGATCCTCGTGCCGCCGGGATTCGAGGTCGACGCCGGATTCGTCGTGAAGGAATTGCCCGGAGAATGGCGCTGCTTCGAGCTCACCCTGCCGAAGCCCATGCCCCCCGAGCTCTCGGCGCGCCTGCTCCGCCTGAACCTCGTGACGGCGAAGACGACGCTCGACCTGGATTTCGTCGGCGTCGCCGCGCGGGAATATCGCGAAGGGCGCGGCGGGGAGCGATATGCCTGCTTCCGGCCCGAGGATGCGCCCGTCGTGCAGATCGGGGGCGTGGAAACGCACGAACCGGGCGATCTCGTGCTGTTCCTGGCAGGGCCCTCGGGACAGACCCGCCACGCCTTGCCTTCCGGGCGCGATTTCCTGGTGAAGGTCGGCCCGCTGCCGCCTGGCCGGTATGCGCTCGACGTGCTCTCCGTCCAGATGACGCGCGAGCCCGAG
Organism: Polyangium sp. 6x1; assembly: GCF_029946515.1. GTDB lineage: Bacteria > Myxococcota_A > Polyangia > Polyangiales > Polyangiaceae > Polyangium. The sequence continues at coordinate 32,110 of NZ_JARZHH010000001.1, read as the reverse complement.
CGGCTGCTCTTCGAGGTGGATGAGCGCGCAGGCCGAGGCGCGGGATTGACGGGGGCCCAGGCCGTGGTCGAGCTCGGGGAGAAGCGTATCGCCATCGACGGAGACGTCGTCCAGGACGTCGACATGACCTTGCTCGACGAGGGCAACTTGCGGATTACCGCTCCGCCGCTTTTCCGTATCGGCGCGCGGTGGGAAGGCGAGCGCTCCCGGGTCTTGCAGCCGCTCTTCGCCAATCGTGCAGGCGTCGTGCCCGTCGCCGATTTGCTCAAGCAAGTCGAGGCGGATCGAGCGTCGGACTGGCTCGGGGATCTGTGGCTCGATTTCGGCGAATTCGGGCGTCTTCTCCTCCTTCATCATCGAAGGCCGAGCATCCACGCGACCTTTGGCGATCTCGCACGGCTCTTCGAGCAGCGGGCCCGGTCGGTGAAGACGACGATCGACGTCTCGTTGCTACGCACGATCTGGATCGAACCGATCTGCCGGCTGCTTCGATATCGCGTGGCGGAGACCCCGCCACTCCTCGACGACGGGGAAGACTTCCCGTTGCGGCCGCTCTCGACCCTGGTCCTGGATACCGCAGTTCGCGAGGGGCATGGGGTCACGGTGGAGCGTGTCGCGGCATTGATCGTTTGCCCCCGTGGCACGGATCTCGAGACGCGTGCGCCGGGCACGGCACGCGACGTCGGGGCGAGGCTCGCGCAGCGCGAGGGCCTCTCGCGGGTCGTCCTAACGGATGGTTTGTCCTGGGCGCTCTGGGAGCGAGGCCGCGTGTTCCCACGACCGCCCGTGAACTTCCTCGCCCTCTTCGAGGACGAGACGGGCGCTCGCACGGTCTTCAACGAAGCCCTCCTCGCCCGCTTCGAGGAATTCATCTACCAGTTTCACGCCTGAAAACCCGCGGGTACGACGATGACCCTCACCCTGCTTTCGCCCGAAGCGTACGAGACCCACGTCGCGGCTCATTACGGCGTTTCGCCGGGCCGCACGCCCGAGGTCATCGCGGAGGTGATGCGTGCGGAGCTCTTCGCGCTCGGGCACACGTTGCGCTGGGTGCTCGAGGCGCGTGTGCTCGCGCTGCTCTCGCGCTTCGGTGTCACGGAGGAGGACGTCGCGGAGACGCGGAGGACGCTCGAAAGCGTGGGAGACGTCGCCGCGGGACCCGGAGGCGAGGTGGCGTGGGCGCCGCTGCGAGCCGTCTTGCTCAGGCCGGGAAGGTGGATGATCGCGGGGACGCTGCCGTCGGGCGACGTGCGGACGGCGCTCGGCCTTTCGCTCGGGGGTTTGCCGAGGCGTTTGTCGACGGACGACGACGAGCGCGTGCGAAGGTTCGTCGAGGAGATGGGCGGGCGCGTGGTGGACGTGGCGCGGTGGGCAGGGCTCGATCGCGTGCCCGCCCGGGATCGGTTCCTCGCGGAGCTCGAGGCGCGGATCGATGCGGCCGTGCGTTTCGAGGATCGCGCGAGCGCCATCTCATGGGACGGACTCGAAGTCTTCGCGCCAGAGCCGAAGCAGACCCGCCCGGAGAAGTGGTGGAGAAGCACGCCGCTCGGCGAGCAGGCGGCGCTCGTGCGCGCGCGGCAGACGGGCGGATGGCGCGCATACGGATGGGCGCGAGTGGTCGGCGGAAAACCTGAGATCGTGCCGCTCTCCGGCGACGATGCGAGGCGGGCGACGTTCGTGCTCGCCGAAAAGGCTGGCACCCCCGTCCGTTTGTCCGCGGCGCGCGTGGGCTCGGCCCTGGAGATCATGTTGCCCGTGTTGCTTCCGTCCGCGGAATATCGCTGGCTCGCCGCCGTGGGCGAGATGCTGAGCGGCCCGAGGCGGGTACGTCTCGACGAACTAATGTTCCAGGACGCACGCGTGATGCTGGGGCAAAAGCTCGGCGTCGTGGTCGAGGAGGTCTCGTGACGACGTTCCGGATGAGCAAATATGCCGACGAGGGCGGCATTCTCCAGAACGTGGGGGACGCGGAGTTCCTCCAGCGCAAGATTCATCCGGATGACGTCTTCGATTTCACCGGCATCCGCTCGGCGACCCCGGCGTTTCTGGATGCGCTTTTCCTCGACGCGAAGTCCCCTGCGCTCGCCGAGTCATTCCGCGGCGTCGAGGGGCCGCTCTCCGACGCCCTACGCAAGTGGCTCACGCCCGAGCCGGAGCCCGAGCTCGCGCCCACGGCGCCGGCGGTGGTGACCTGGAAGAGGCCCCAAAGCCACGACGAGGAGGAGAAGTACACGCCGACGCGGCTCGCGCAGAGGCTCCGCCGGCAGCTACGGCGCTACATCGAGAGCGCTTATCCCCTGAGCGACGCGACCCTCATCAAATCCCGCCGCCAACTCCTCGAGACCGCCGAGCACGGCAAGCTCCTCGCGCAGGACCCCTTCGTCGAAACAACCCCGCGGTATCGGGTCTTTCGAGGCACGTACGGTGACCTCGGGTTGCCCGCCGCGACAGGGGCGCTCTTCACGCGGCTCTCGCAGGCGAGGACAGACCACGACGCGGACCGCACGCTGCTCTTTCCGAGCATCTACGACCACCAGGCCAAGGCATTCCAGGCATTCCTCGGCGAGGGCCGGGACCTCGTGGTGGCGACGGGTACGGGCTCCGGAAAAACCGAGTGTTTCCTCCTGCCGCTCCTCGCGCGCCTGTACGAGGAGGCCTCGGGGCGCCCGAAGAGCTTCGAGAGGAGGGCCATTCGTGGCCTCATTCTTTATCCGATGAACGCGCTGGTGAACGACCAGCTCTCGCGCCTGCGCCTGCTCCTCGGAAGCGCGGCCGTGATGCAGGAGTTTCGGGGCCTGGGCCCCGGCCGGCGTCACCCGCTGTTCGGCATGTACACGAGCCGCACGCCCTACGCCGGGCCGCGCGACGGGAGCAAGGACGGCGCGCGCGTCGAGCCGCTGCTGCGAAAATACCTCGAAATGCCGGAAGCCCTCCGGGCCGAGCTGAAGAAGCTCGGGCGATTTCCCGCGAAGGACCTCGAAGCCTTCCTCGCAGCCGACAAGGCCGAAAAGGCGGCGTACAAGACCGGGAAAAAGAAGGGGCAATCCTACACGAAGCACAAGTGGGACGAGCGGCTTCGCACGGGCCCGGACGATCGCGAGCTCTTCACGCGGCACGAGATGGTGCGTGATCCGGAGACGGGGCAGGGGGGCGCGCCCGACGTGCTCGTCACGAACTACTCGATGCTCGAATACATGCTCGCGCGCCCCTTCGAGCGGCCGATGTTCGACGAGACGCGCGCCTGGCTCGAGCAGCCCGGATCGCGGCTCCTGCTCGTGCTCGACGAGGCGCACATGTACCGGGGCGCCAAGGGCGCGGAGGTGGCATTCCTTCTGCGACGGTTGCTCTCGCGGCTGGGCGTCATCGACAAACCGGAGAAGATCGCGGTGATCTGCACGAGCGCCTCGCTCGGCGGCGGGGACGCGAAGGAGACGGCGCGGAGGTTCGCGGCAGACCTGACGGGCAAATCGCCCGACGGGTTCGAGGTCGTGTTCGGTGAGCGCGAGCGGCCCTCGCCGGTCGCTCCGGGAGACGCCGCGCTCGCGGACGTGCTCGCGCGCGTGCCGCTCACGGCGCTGACGGGGGATCTCGGCCCCGAGGCGCTCGTCGATGCCGTCGCGCCGGTCCTCGCTCACCTCGGGGACACGGATCCGTGCCCCTCGCCCGGCGAAATCCCCCGCCGCCTGTTGCGAGCGCTCTCGGGCAGGCCGTGGGTCAACCAGGTGATCGCCGCGACGTCGGAGCAGGCGCGCCCCCTCGCGGAGCTCTCCGACGTGGTTTTTCCGGGAAGCGCAGCGCGCCGCAAGGCCACGGAGGTGTTGCTCTCGCTCGGCACGCTCGCGCGCCGTTCGCCCGAAGACGCGAGCCTCTTACCGACGCGCATCCACCTCATGTTCCGCGGCATCGCGGGCATTTACGCGTGTCTCGATCCCCATTGCAGCGGCCGGCAGGAACGCCCGGGCGAGGAGGCGCCGCTCGGAAAACTGTTCGCGGCGCCCCGGGCTCTCTGCGACGCATGTGGCGCGCGGGTGCTCGAGCTCGCGTCGTGCCGCAACTGCGGAGGCGCGTACCTGCGCGCGGGTGTCGAGAATGGCAAACTCGATTCCGCGCGCTTCTTGTGGGGTGAAGCCGCTGGGGACCTCGATACGATCGAGATCCTCCCGACCCGCCCGCGCAACGAGGAGGGTGTGGAGGAAGCCGCGATTCACCTGACGACGGGCCACCTCGTCTCGCCGGCCGACGCCTCGCACGCGCGTGTGCGGCGCATCTGGCTCCCGCGCGATCGAGAGACGGGCCGTCGCCTTGGAAGCTTCGCGCGCTGCCCCCTCTGCCAGCCCCCTGGCTTGCCTCTCAACGTGCTGCGCAAGGCGTTCATCACGGATCTGCAAACGCGCGGAGAGCAGCCCTTCACTGCGCTCATCGAGGCGCAATTCGCGGAGCAGCCGCCGCAGAAGCGCGACGATACATTGCCGAACCGTGGCCGGAAGGTGCTCGTCTTCAGCGACGGGCGGCAACGCGCGGCGCGGCTCGCACCCGCGCTCGAGATGAGCCATTCGAGGGACGCATTCCGGCAGGTCTTGCTGCTTGCCGCGGGGGAGCTCGCGAAGATCGGGAGGCCGCCCGGGATCGCCAGCATTTTCCCGGCGCTCCTCAAGGTCTGCACGGAGCGCAGCATCGACCCGTTCCCTGCCGCCGACGAGACCGAGTTTCACGACGAGCTTCGCCGCGCGAAGGAGCATTCCCTCGAGACCTTGCTGCACCACAGCGCGCAGAACATCCTGCAACCGACGCTCTCGTACGCGAAGAGCCTCTTCGCGGAGCTCACCGACCGTTACTTCTCGCTGCAGGCCATGGGCCTCGCGACGGTCGAGGAGGAGCCCGCCGTCGATTACATCTTCGACGACTTCCCGGACGTGGGCTTCTCCCACGACGAGGTGCGGCGCATGTTCCGCGCCTGGATTCGCGTGCAGCTCGAGCGCCGATGTTTCCTGCCGCCGGGCGCGAGCCTGAGCCAGCTCGGCGACCCCTGGGAGCGGCCCGAGGGCATCCGGCTCGACGCGAAGAACGACCTCGTACCCATTCGCTTCGCCGAATGGTTGAACGAGACCATCGGCGAGGAGGGCGCGAGGAAGGTGACGGCATGGTTCGTCACGCTCGCGAGGAGCAAAGGGTTCCTCCTGCTGCTCAACGACGCCTATTACTTGCAGCCGAAGCTCTTGATCCTGCGCCCGCGCATCCACGAGCGCTGGTCGCGCTGCACGAGCTGCAGCCGGCTCGACGTGCACGTCGTCCGTGACCGATGCACGGAATGCCGCGGAAAGATGGTCGCGGCAGACGACGAGCTCTACCTCGACGCGAGGTACGGGTTCTACCGGGATCAGGTGGAGCGCGCGCTTCAGGGCGACTCCGTGGAGCCGTTCGGGTTGACAACCGCGGAGCATACCGCCCAGCTCTCCAGCCTGAACGACGATGACGCCTTCTCGACGACCGAGAAGTACGAGCTCCGCTTCCAGGACGTGCGCGTCGAGGGAGAACCGCCGATCGACGTGCTCTCGTGTACGACGACTATGGAGGTCGGTATCGACATCGGCGCGTTGACCGGCGTCGCCTTGCGAAACGTGCCGCCCCACGTCGCGAATTACCAGCAGCGGGCCGGGCGCGCCGGGCGGCGTGGGCGGACCATCGCCTCGGTGATCACCTACGCGCACGGCGGCTCTCACGACGCCTGGTATTACGAGCACCCGGAGAAGATCATCTCGGGCGACGTGCGCCCTCCGGTGGTCTACGTGGAGAACCAGAAGGTCCTCGAAAGGCACGTCAACGCGTTTCTCGTCCAGAGGTTCTTCCACGAGAACGTCGCGCCGGGCGGCCGGTCGTACCAACTCTTCGCGTCGCTCGGCACAGTGAAGGATTTCTTGAACCCGAGCGAGCCCTGCTCCCTCGCACGCCTCGTCGTCTGGCTGCGGGAAAACCGCGAGCGGCTCCAGAACGAGCTCGTCGCGTGGATCCCGACCTACAGCCACGGCTTCGAGAAGAGCACGCGCGCCGAGCGCGCGGTCGGCGGGGCCATCGATCGGCTCATCGAGCGGCTCCACCGGGATCTTCCGGTGGAGCTCGCGGCACAAGTCTCGGAGCTCGACGAGGCGGGGCGAGCGGCGCTCGATCTCCAGCTCGACGAACAGCTCCTGCAGACGCTCATCGATCGGGCCATCCTCCCCCGTTATGCGTTTCCCACCGATACCGTTTCTTTTTGGGTGCCGGAGCCCCGGAGGCCCGGCGCGAAGGCGTGGAAGCGCAGGTTCGACTACAGCCCGCAGCGCGATCTCCAGATCGCCCTCTCGGAGTACGCACCAGGACGAACCCTCACCATCGACAAGTTCCGGTTCGAGTCGGCGGCATTGTACTCACCATACCCGCCCGGCGTGCGTGACGTGCTGGCGCGGGCGCGCGCGTATACCGCCTGCAAATCCTGCGGCTTCGTCACGCTCGATCGCGCTACCCGGGCGCAGCCCGCTTGCCCCGTCTGCCGCGAGGCCCAGCTCGCGACGCTCGATTTCGTGCGCCCAGAAGGGTTCGCCCCCGACGTGAACAAGGAGCGAGAGATCGACCGCGGCGGTGCGATCACCTACGCCGGCATGTCGACGCCGGCGAAGATCGAAGTGCAGTCCGTGAGGGAATGGGAAAAGGATCTCTACGGGGGTCGTCTCCGGCTCCTTTCCCGCGCCGAGACGCTCGTCGTGGTGAACAAGGGCGTGGGCGACCGGGGCTTCTACATCTGCCCCTCCTGCGGTTCGGCCGAACCGGTCTTCGGTCCGGGCTTCACGACGCCACGCCTCGTCGGAAAGGACGGCCATCCCAAGGTGCACAAGCACCCGACCGAGGAGGGCGGTCAATGCACGGGCTCCGCCGTGGGCCCGTTCTACCTGGGCCATCAATTCCCGACGGACGTGCTCCTCCTCCGCGTGGTCCTTGCGCCGCCCATGAAGTGCGCGGTGGACACGAAACACTCGGGGCGCGCAGGCGCGATGGCCTTGACGTCGCTCGTCGAGGCCCTGTGTCTCGCGGCGTCGCGAACGCTCCAGATCGACGAGGGCGAGCTCGCTGGCAACTGGAACCCCGTGCCCGGGGAAGTGACAAGGGAGGCGGATCTCTACCTTTACGACCTCCTCCCAGGAGGCGCCGGATACACGCACCAGGTGCGACGATTCATCGAGACCGTGCTCTTCGACGCCCGCGAGCTTCTGGCCGGCTGCGACTGCGCGACGTCCTGCCATCGCTGCCTGCGCCATTACGGGAACCAGATGCTGCACGGCTCGCTCGACCGGCATCTCGGTCTTGCCCTGCTCGAGTACGTACTCGAAGGAATCGAGCCATCGGTGACCGCGGAGGAGGCCGCCGTCGCAATCCGACCCCTCTGCGACCTCCTGAGGCTGCGCGGGATCCAATTCGAAACCGGAGCGACGGAGACAGCGCCCGTGCCGCTCCGTGTACGGATCTCGGGCGACTGGGTCTGGGTGGACGTCCATCATCCTCTGGTCGATTACGAAGTGATCGGTGCCCGCGTGCTCGACGAAGCCCAGGGTCACATGGTCCCCGTCGTGGCGCTGGATACCTTCAAGTTGCTCAACGATCTGCCACGCGCCTGCCGAGATCTGGGTGTGGAGAAGGGTTGAGCATGGACGCCCGCGCATTCTATCGATTGACGGCGCCGACGGAGTGGGCAGGTCCGCCGGAGACCTACAGCTATTCGAGCATGAAGCAGATGGCGGCATGCCTCCGCCAGTGGCAGCTCGGGCGATCCAGGTACGAGGCTCTCCAGCGCTACCCGGAAAGGCCGAGCGAGCCGGCGGATGTGGGAGTCCTGGTCCACGAGATCCTGAGCCAGCTGTTCCGCGCGATGGCGATCGCGGGATACCCAGAGATCGGCTCAGATGCCTTTCGCGCCGCGGTCGCGAAGGTGGACATCCGCGGAACGGCAAGCAAGCGGATAGCAGAGCTCGACCAACGGGCCCTATCGAACCCACGCGCGGCTGGCTTTCGGATTCAATCGACGGCGCACAACATCTACAACAAGATCGCGCAGGCATTCCGGCAGGAGTACATGGCCGTGGGGCGACAGGCGTCGACGCTCGCCCTCGGTCCGGCTCGAAGCGCCGACGTGGGGACGAGCGCGCTCTCGCGGCGCGAGGTGCTCGAGCTCTCAGGGATCCTCTCCGAGGAAGAGGTCCGGCACCCGTCGTTGCCGCTGCGGGGATTCATCGACTTGCTCGTGCGCCGGGGCGGCGAGACGACGGTCCTCGACTTCAAGACCGGAGCCCCGCAGCCGCAGTACCGGGAGCAGCTCCGGCTCTACGCGCTGATGTGGTGGCGAAGCACGGGCGACTTGCCGGCGACCATCGAGCTGCGTTACGGGGCGCACGTCGAGCGGTGGCCCTTGACCGAGGCGGAGCTCGTGTCGGCAGAGCGCGAGGTCGAGGAGAAGATATGGCGTTACCAGGAGGGGTTGTCGGCGCATCCGGCGGCGGCAAAGCTGGGGCCGCATTGCAGCGGGTGCGGGGTACGTCAGCTCTGCGACGTGTACTGGGAGTCGAAGGCGAACGGGGGAGGGGGGAAGGGGGCGCGAGTCGACGTGGAGGTCGTCGTGCAGAGCGTGATGAACCGCGGGGGGTTCATCGGGCGAGAGCCCGGAGGGCGCGAGATTGCGGTGGTGTGCGAGGAGGACGTCGCCGCGATGCACGAGCCTTTCGTGGTGGGGGAGCGGGTTCGGATCGTGAATGCGCAGCGGGAAGGGGATGGGCCGGCCGTTCAGATTACGAGGGCGGCCGAGGTGTTCCGAGTGGGGTAGCGGCGTCGAGCAACCGGAACACACGCGGTGCCTCGCTCCCTGCATGCGCGAGCTTTCGGGCGAGCCAGCGCGGCGCCCAGGAGACCCGCTCGACGCCGTAGGACTCGAGCATGTCGAGAAGGACACTCCAGTGCTTTGGGGGAGCTGCGTAGAACCAAATCCCCGCGGATTTGAGGTCATGCTCGAGGGCAGCTCGCGCTTCCGCGAGCGCACGTACTGGATCGAGCTCGAAGACACGGCGCGCCGCAGCGCTGCCGACGGAGTACAGATCGGACGTGAACTGCACGAGGAGATTTACATCGTCGAGCCCGAGGGAATCGATGAATTTCTCCGTTTGCATGGGTACCGCACCGGGAGTGGTGCCGATGCGCCTCGCGATTGCGTGCAGGACCATCCGCCGAAGGTCGTCAGGAAGGCTGCCGAGGTGTTCGACTTCGTTCATGTCGAGCTTTGCTTCGGCGAGATCCTGCTCGAACATCTCGCGTGGGAGGTGATGAGCGATAGTCTGGAAAAACCGTGGTGCGCGGCTCTGCTGCTGGAGGAGGGCCCATACCGGATGGCCATTGGCATGCGCCTTGACGTAGGGCCAGAGCTCGATGACCAATCGTTCGTGTAGCTCTGCGCCCTCGCCACGGACGATGTCCGCTAGCGTCTCACCGGCCCCCCACTGCGTGATCTTTGTGAAATGCTCAGGTCGTGCTTTGGCGCCGCACGGGAGGCCATCGATCACGAGCCAGGGAAGGAGAACGTCGGGCACCTGCTCCGGGGCCTCTTCGTCATTGCAGCGCCTCAGCACCTCCCTCGCGATCCACCCGAGATCGGCTGGGTTCTGCGCATGCCGAGGGAGGTGTCGAACGAAATCCCTGCTCCGGTAGTAGAGGTGTTGCGGGGCGCTCGCAAGCCGAAGATCGTCGGCCCAGCCGGGTAGCAACCAACGCAATCGAGGCGCCACGGAGAAGGGCCGTGGTACGTGCAAGCTGAATATCCACGCCTCGAAGGTGTAGAGGTCGTGCCAGCTGGAGTAAACCTCCATTCGCGTGAGCGGTAGTGGCGGAATCGTCGCTTCGACGTCCACGGCGCGGCGCAACAGAGCGGCCTGTTGTGCTCCAATCGCCTGAAGGATGGGCACATGTACGGAGGGCGGTTTCCAGCCCTCGATCATTCTCCGCGCAAACGCGGAAAAGAGAGCCTCGATCGCCGCGGTGGTCCCGAGGTCGATGCGGGGTACCGCGAGCGCCTTCGCGGCGAGCTCGATGAGAACGGGGGGCGATAGCTCGTCCAGCAGTTGATCCACCGCAAGTTGTCGCGATCGGTCCGCCGCAAGGAGGCCCCAGCGAGTTGCATCTCCGGCTCGAAGCTCGTTCGTCAAGGCGCGCCTCTCGAGCCCTCGCCGCACCCAGACCGGGTGAATGTCGAGCGAACCATTCGCCTGCGTATACAGGACGCCATGGTCGATGAGGCAATCGACCGTCTCTGTTGCTCGGCCTGCCGTGAGCGCCGTTATGGCCTCGTCGGCTCTTTTCTTCCTTGCCTGCGCAGTGCGTCCACGCGCGACCGCTTCCACCTGGCGTCGTATCTCGTCCGCGGGGGTGGTCGGTGCGGCATCGGTTGGCAAGAGCGCGAGCCATGTATCCCGGGGTAGGGCCGCGTTGGGAACTCCGAGGGTCAGGAGTCGTTGCTTCACGAGCGTATCGACGAGTCCACGCCCTTGCCGTCGTAGAAACGGGTGACGCTGCCCAGCGACATCGAGCAGCCGCCCGAGGAAGTCATCGGCGAGCGCATCGAGCTTCTCTTTCTGGCTAGGCGCGCGCCCGTTCCTATGACACCAGGCGACGACCGGGAGGAGCTCGCCGGGAGTAGCGAAGAGCTCGAGCTGCGGATCGATGTCTTCGAGCCAATCGAGCAAGCCGGCGACGTCGAGCTTCCCGGATTCGGGCAAGCGCCCCTGGGTCCAGCGGATCAGCCGCTCGCGCCATCCACGCTGCACCTCGAACTCGTGATCCGTCCAGCGATCCTCTTGCTGGGCCCCAAGTGAAGGTCTGGTGAAGGGAGATAGGATACAGGTATTCGTGCGCCGACTCGTGAGCTCGCGGAGCGCACCCGGATCGGTCGTGGGGTCAGCGAGCTCGACCTCGACGACCAGGGGCATAGCTGGCTCGGCGTTACGTGTTACCTCCAGGAGTTTGCGCGCCGTGAAGGCCGCGACGGTACCCGACGAGCGTTGCTTCAGGTACTCGATTGTGAGGGTCTTGCCAGCGCCGTGAGGTGCACGGAACCAGACGTGGACACCTTGCTGGAAAGCGTACGATGCCCTCGTCCCGAGCCACCCGTACTCGTCGAGGGCGCAAGGTTCCTCATTCCGACCCAGGGGTGGAAGCTCATCGAACTCGGCGAACGCGATCTCACTCGCCACCTCCCGCGCGGGGACGACCAGCTCCTCGGGCGCGCATCCGAGCAGATCGGCCAATGTCGCGAGCGCCTGGGGGTGGTTGTTCCACCACGTGGATTTGCCGCGCTGCAGATCCCCGAACTTGACTGCTATTGAGCTGGGCTGGGGCAGGTCATGCCTTTTTGGCTCGCGTTTCTTCCACGCATCGTGCACCAGCTGCCCGACAGTCCTGTTCGACAGTCCTTTCTCCTGCAGGTAGGAGGCGAGATCGAGCGACATGCCGACAGATTAGCGGAGGCACGATGGGTTCTGCAACGTTGCACGCAACGGATCGTGCAACGAAATGCAACGCTGGGTCGTGTTGCGCTACAAGAGCTTCGGCGTAGCTTGCTGCACGCGGGCTTCAGCAAAACCCGCTCAACGAAGGAAGGAGAATCATGGCGAAGAGAGGCAGCTACGCGCCGCATGATCGTCGCAGCATCCTCAAGCACCCGGGGAGGATCCTGCCTGCGAGGCGGAAGGCGCGAACATCCTTGCGTAGGACCACGCGAACGCGACGCTGGCGTCTTCGGCGGCATCGTCCCCGTCCTCTGGACGCTCGTCGCCACCCCAGGAAGGAGTGAAGGCGTGCCGCCCTCCGTCGCGGTGGGGCGGCGTGTTTGCTCGTGTGCTACACGGCGCCCCCGTCGACGCACCGCCGGAGCATTTCGAGCGCCATACGCACACCCTGCGTGTCGCCTGCCCCGAAGGCACGTATGACCGCATCCGCAAGTGCTCGAACAAGCTCAACCTTGTGGGCGGGAACGGCATGTGGCGGCAGGTCAAACGCTTCCCGTTTGGCTGTAACGGCGGGATGCTCACCCGGGCCCTCATCGCTGGGGCCCTGACGGCTCACCTTGCGTTCATCCTCCCGCTCTGGGTTCACGATGCTCGGTTGGCGTCCGGCCCTCCTCTCGCTGCCCGGGGTCGGAGCGGTGGAACCAGCCTTCGCGCCGACCTGCAGATAGGTGGTCGCCTGCTCGCAGGCCGGGTTGATGACGCTCACGCACGCCGTCGTCTCCTCAGCTCGCCCGCTGGGCAGGGGGGGCCCTTGACACCGTCCCGTTTCCCCCTCACCGCTTGGCACAAGGCCACGGCTGATGACCGGCGGCACAAGAACGTGAGCTAAGTCTGCAGAACTACTGGCACCCCCGGCAGGAATCGGACCTGCGACCTTCGGTTTAGGAAACGGCTTAGGTAGCTTCTAGCAGCACCCTCGAACCACACGGAGATCAGCAGCAAAACAGCGGTGATCCCGGCCGTTTTGCGAGATCGAGGGGGCGAGGTGAAGTTGACCTCGACGAGACGTTCCGAGACCCTCCAGTGCATACGTTGGGGCAACAGTGGGGCAACGGGAACGCGTTGTCGCGATCGGCCGTATTGATTGCGGGGAGTGCCAGCAGAGGTCGGTCAACCGACGTGTTCGTCTTGCGCCACAGCCTACGCCCTTGGCCGTCGCCGCAGAAGGAGCAACGCAGCGATCACCAGCCACCCCGTGGGGCCAGTAGGCGAGCTGCTCGTGCCGCAGCCGCCGCCGGTACCGCCGCTGTCCGCTCCGTCAGCACCGCCGCTGCCCTCACTGCCGCCGCCAGCGCCGCCGTTCCCCAGGCACACGCCCGACTGGCACGTCCCCAGGCTGCAAGGCGTCCCGTCGGGCTTGGCTGCGCTCCCGCAGCCGGTTTGCGGGTCGCACGCGCTCGCCTCGTGGCATTCGTCGGGCGCCACGCAGGCCAGGGGATTCCCGGTGCACAGGCCGCTCTGGCAAGCGTCCGCCTGCGTACAGACATTGCCGTCGTCGCACGGGATGTCATCCGGCGCCGGTCCATCCTCCGGGCATGCGCCCATGTCGCCGGAGCAGACCTCGGGCGCGTCGCAGGTGCCCGTGGCCGCGCGGCATTCGGTCCCGGCCGCGAACAGGGTGCATTGGCCGATGGAGCCGGGGACGTTGCAGGCCTGGCAATCGTCCGCCGCCCCGTCGCCGCACGCCGTATCACAGCAATGGCCGTCGACGCAGAACCCCGTCGGACAATGGTCCGCCGATGAACACGCGGAGGGCGCGGGGCCCGTGTAAAGGATGGCCCCCAGGGCCAGGACGTTGCTCGGCCCCAAACCACCCGCCACGAGCACACGACCGTCTTGCAAGAGCGTGGCCGTTTGCCGGTATCGCCCGCTGTTCATGGATACCGTGCCCATGAAATCACCGAGGTGGAGGCTGTAGAGCTCTGCGGTCGCCAGAGGCCCGCCCACCGTCCCCGCGCCGCCCACGAGGAGGACGTACCCCGTCGGCAGGAGCGTCGCCGTGTGTTGCGCCCGCGCGGCGAGCATGGGTGGGAGGGTCGACCATTTGCTGGTGGTCTGGTCGAAGACCTCGGCGGTCTTGAGCACGACGGTCCCGGTGCCATAACCGCCGGAGATCAGCACCTTGCCGCCCGGCAGCGCGACGGCCGCGAACGACTCCCGGGCCGTCTCGAGGGGCGGCAAGCTGGACCAGGTATTCGGGGACGGATCGTAAATCTCGGTCTCCGCCAGGTGGGTCGCGGAGTTGCCGACGCCACCGGTGACGAGCACCTCTCCGCTCGGCAGGAGCACCGCGGCGTGGCTCGCGCGGGCAAGCGCGAGCGGCGCCATGGGTTGCCACGTGTTCGTGGCCGGATCGAAGACCTCCGTGCTCGCCACGCGGGAGGGCGTACCGGTGCCCACCCCGGCGGTGATGAACACCCGGCCGTCCTTCAGCTTCGTGGACTGATGCCTCGTCCGCGCCGTGCTCATGGGCGGCAGCGTCGTCCACGTCGCCGTGGCGGGATCGTAGGCCTCGACGGTCGCAGAAGAGGCGCCGCCGAGACCCCCGCCCGTGACGAGGACACGCCCATCGTCGAGCAGGGTCGCCGTGTGGAAGGCGCGCGCGTTGACCATCGAGGCCGTGTAGGACCATTGGTTCGTGGCCGGGTCATAAAGCTCGGCCGATTTGCCGGTCGTGATCACGCTCGAGCCTCCCACGACCAGGACCCTGCCGTCCTGGAGCAGCGTTGCCGTGTGTAAATCGCGCCCGGCCTGGAGCGAGCCGGCCGGCGACCACAACGGGTCGATGAGCAGCGCAGAAGCGGGGGGCTCGTCCACCATCAGATCGATGAAATGGCCCCGCGCCACGAGCCGCACGGCGACCTCGCCTCCGCCTTCGGCGTACGCCACGGGGGCGGTCACCTGGATGCGCGCGTGGCCCTCGCCGTCGACGATCTGCACGGCATTGACGGCCTGCCGGACCTCGGCGCCATCGATTTCCCAGGTCGCCACGGCTTCACCCGCGCGCGTCGCTCCGGGCTCGACGTGGAGCCACTCCTCGAGGCCGCCGGCCGCGAGCGTCCAGAAGGATGTGCCCCCGGCGCGACGATAGGCAATGGCGCGGTCCGCCGGCGCGGCCTCGCCCTCGCGTCCGAGCTCGCGGACGTGGAAGGAAAAGCCGCCGGGCAAGGACATACGAATGGGCCGATCGGATGCCCGCGGCAGCTCGACGCCGAGCGCGCCCCAGTGGGCTCTTCCGGGAGCCGGCAGGCCCCGGACGAATGCTTCGCCTTGGGCAGCAAAGAGCTGCTCGGTTTCGAGCACGGGACGGGAGCGCTCGGGGAAACGAAGGCGGAGGCGTGTGGCTTCATGAGAGGCGGTCGGCAGGGAATGCGCGAGGCTTTCGAGCAAGCCCTCGTCCGGGTTGCTTTCGCTGCTGCAACCGAGCCCTCCAAAGGGCGCGCTCGCAAGCGTTGCAGCGAACACCACGGGGGCGATGTGTTGGAAGGATGGGCGGAAATGCATGCCTACGGAGATCCTGGTCGATGGTTGGCAGCCTACGTACGTCACCACGCTACAGGAAATTACGACCCGGAGGAAGACGAGCTCTCATGATGCTGGAATGGTCTTGGGCGGCCCCTCCGCTCCCTCGGGGGCACCTTCCGCCGCCGCCCCCACGCCAGGCTGGGCAGGCCCACCCGCGAGCGCGTTGACGTCCGTCCCCAGCACACGCGCCACCTGCCCCGCGAAGTGGACGGTCACGTGGAGCTTGCCGTCGAGGACCGCGGCCACGTACCCCCGCGGATACCCGAGCGCTTCCGCCACGGCATGCTGGGTTTTCCCCTGCGCGTACGCGACGAGCGCGCTCCGCACGCGCTCCTGCATATCGTTCGAGAGGACAGCGGGAACGCTGGCCGGGTCTCGATCGTGCGTGTCCTCGACGGACGGATCGGACGGATCTGTGCCTTCTTGCCCTGCGATGGCAGGACGATCGATGATGGGCATGGGTTGCGACTCCGCTCGTAACGGGGTTGCGGCCAAGTCGCCCCGGGGGATTTCCAGATCCCTCGGGGCGGCGCCTTTTGCAGACTGATGTCTGTAGACGCCCAGTCTCTAATCGCAGACCGTCGGCCGTCAAGGTGGCTGGCAACGGGCTAGAGCAGATCTTCGGGCAAGTGGTCCGCGAAGTCCGGATCGAGGTGGGGATTTCCCAGGAAGAACTGGCAGATCGGGCGAATCTGCATCGCACCTACATAAGCCTGCTCGAGCGAGGGAAGCGCAATCCGTCGCTGAATGTCGTCCAGGCCCTCGCGAGGGCGCTCGGGACTACGATGACGCGCCTGGTTTCCGAGGTCGAAGCGAGGCTGCCACGGAAGTAGGACAAACCCCCGATGCCTGGGGGAGCCGCGCGTGGGGCCCCGCCCGGTTCCTCCCTCAGCCGCAGATCGTGCTGCACGTCGACGTCGACGTCCCGTTGTGCGCGCACAGCGCGTAGCACGCGTCCTTGGGGGTCTGCGACGTCCCGCAGGCATTACACGTCCCCGCCGAAGTGCCGCAGATGGTCTCGCAGGTCGACGTCGACGTGTTGTTGGCGATGCACAATTTATAACAGCCGACGACGGCGCAGTCGGAGCTCGTGCCGCAGATCGTCTCGCAGGTGGAGGTCGAGGTGCCATTGGCGGCGCAGTTCTCGTAACAACCTAGCTCGGCGCACTCGGTGCCGAGGCCGCAGATGGTCTCGCAGGTGGACGACGACGTGCCGTTGGCGGCGCAGAGCTGGTAACAGGCGTACTGGCCGAGGCCGGTGGTGGTACCGCAGATGGTCTCGCAGGTGGACGTGCTCGTGCCGTCGGCGGCGCAGTTCTTGTAACAGCCGCGCTCACCGCAGGCGGTGGTGGTGCCGCAGATGGTCTCGCACGTGGATGCCGACGTGCTGTCGGCGATGCAGACATCGTAACAGGCGCCCTGTGCCGACGGGGTGTCGGTGCCGCAAATGGTCTCGCAGGTGGAGGCGGAGGTGCCCTTCTGCACGCACAGGGCATAGCAGCCGACGCCGTTGCCGATCGGGCACTGCGAGGCGCAGGCCGACGGGCCGGTGTCGTTGGCAAGGCAGGTCTGCCAGCATCCGTCGATGGGCGGATCGCACTCGGGATCGACGGGACCGCCGCCCGTGCCGCCGCCACCCGCGCCGCCGCCGCCCGCGCCGCCGCCGCCTGTGCCCCCACCGCAGAAGGTGGGAGTCTCTACGGCCTGGCAGGCGTTGCCCGCCGCCGCGCACGCGCCGTCGATGCACGCGGCGGCGAGGAACTGCTCGCCGCTCGTGGCGCAGTTGCAGCACACGGGCGCGCAGTCGGCGAAGGTGGAGCAGCTCTCGCCGCCGGGCTTGGTGCCGTGGAGCTCGGCGGGCGACGACGGGCACGCGCCGTTCGCCTGCTCGCCCTTCGACGAGACGTTGCCCGTGTCCGTGCCGCCGTCGCCTCCGCCTCCCGTCGTGCCTGGGGAGCTCGAGCTGGCTGCGCAGGCCGCGATGAGGAAGGTGAGGATGGATGCGTACAGGATCGGGCGATTCACCATGGCCGGGATGGTCAGCACGATGGCGGCGGTGCGCCCAGCGGGCGAGCACGATTCCGACGGGGGGCGCGCGGGGAGGACGCGTCCGTATCGCTCGCTCTACGCACGCCCCATAGCGCGCATCCGCGAGCATATCACCGAATCGACGCCAGCGTTCACACCACGCTCGATTTCTTCGAGCCAGCCCCCGCGCCCTGCCGGTCGTCGGGTTTTTCTCGTCGCGCAGCGTTCCAGAAAGCGTTTTGTATAGAGCTCGACGACCTTGAGCGCCATAGTTGGATGGTACTCGTCCTCGTCGTGCGAGTTCTCGTCGAGTGAGCACCAGCCCGGTGAACCAACGTCGGCCCCGCTTCGGGCGACCACGCATGTAACTTCGCCCATCCGTCGCATACATGCGCTGCCACCCGCCGCTCCCTACATCATCCGGCGCATTTTCGGACATGGCTCCTCGGTCCGCTCTCTTGACCGCTCCTCACCAGATCCCCCAAGCCGCTAGGAATCACGTCCTCGACCCGGAGCCCGAGGCCCACGGCGATCTTCATGCAGGTTTCGATCGTGACGTTGACGCGCCCGTTCTCGATGCTCGATAAGGAGCCCTTGCCCACGCCGCTTTTATCGGCGAGGTCGGATAGTGACATCCCTCGATCCAGGCGCAAATCACGGATGCGCGCGCCGAGGGCTATGAGAAGCGGATGGGTCGTTGGTCGACGTGGCATGGGCGGTCCTCCGAGCTGGTGCTCGTCGACCTTGGGCGACCACGGTGCAGCAAGCCAGCACCTGTGCGCGAGCAGGGAGCGGCCATACCGAAGCCGTCCAAGGCCGGCGAGTCGTGTTTCGCGAAACTCAAAATCGATGTGAAGCGCTACTTCGTCGTTTCGGCGTCTCGGAGCGCGTTCGCGATCAGCCATGGCGCGGGCGAGCGCTCCTCGTATCGACGCCCCGGCGGAGTCTTCGGGCCGCCGATCAACGTACGCCGAGGACCCGCGGCCTTCGGCACTTCCGCCGGGGTAGGGGGCTTCGGTCTCGACCTCACGAGGCCTGCATGCTGCGGAAGCTCGTCCGGGATTCGGCCTTCCACGCTATGCGCGCGCGCAACGAATGCGCCCCCTTCGCCTGCCCACGACCTGAGGTGCGGCGTGCCCGTGAAGATCGCGGCTGCCGTTCCGAAGCCTGCGAGGAAACGGGCAGGGGTGCGGTGTAGAGACCCGACAAACCGTGCCCAGAACGAGCCCACCTGCGCCCGCGCCTCGCGGGCGACCAGGCCAAAAAGAGCCAGTGGGATGGCAGTGATCCGGCGCCGCCGCCGGCGGCCCGACCGCGCCGCAGGCTCATCCACCGCAATGCGGGCTCGATGGATCACGGTATCCACCCGCTCCCGCATCGTGGCCCACGCGACGCCGCGCTCCGCGGCGAGCTCCCTGATCGTCGTCCCCTCGTAAAAATGCTCGTGGAGCAGGGAGCCATCGTCAAGGCTCAGACGCTCGAATACCCTCGACGCGTCGACCTTCGCCTCGTAGTTCTCGATATGCGCGCCACGGGCATCGATTGCACGCGCGATTTCCTCGGTGGGCGTCGCGACTTCCCGCGAGCGGGATGCTTCCTTGCGGTTCGTCAGGGCCGCATATTTCGCGACCGTGTTCAACCATGCGCCGAACGCTTCTTCGTCTTTTGGATCGGGGCGCTCTGCTTTAGGCTTGCGACATGCGAGCAGGAATGCATGATGGACGATATCCATCACATGCGTCGAATCGACTCCGACCGAACGAACCACCGCGGCCATAGCATCCCGATACCGGAGCGTGGCCTCCCTGGAGATACCGAGTTCGTTCGAGCAGTCGTCGATGACGCGTGTCATGCCCCAGACCTCTCGGTCGAAGCTCGGCACCGGGGGCCGCCTCTGCTCGTGCTCACAGGTCCCATGAAGACAAAGGGCACAAGTCGCCATCCATCACGGGCAAAATCGACCGACCCCTCCACATTTCTCGTCGAGGGGGCCACGGCGTGATGTCGCACACCGATCTCGGGCGCTTCTGGAGTGCGGTTGGCGCGGCGGCCCTGGGCGTAGCCTGGTCGTCGGCGGCCCTCGCGGCGGACGAGCTGCCGCACCATCGCGTCGAGCTCACGACAGAGCGGACGCTCCCCGGTTGCTCGGATGCTTTCGAGTTCAAGGCCCTCCTGACAAACTGGGTGCCCGTGAGCACGATCGATCCGACGGCGGCGCGCGCGCTTGTCGTGCGGATTCGGCGACTCCCCGATGGCGGCAAGTCGGTCGATATGACGATCTCGGACGAGAACGGCGTCGCCGTATCCACCGATCACCGCGACTACTCGCCCCAGACCGACTGCTTCAAGGTGCTTTATTGGACAGCCTTCGACGCGGCGACGCGTATTCGAGCGGCGGCGCCGAAGGAGGAGGAGCAGGCCCCGACGCCTCCTCCGGCAGAGCCTCCGCCCTCTCCCAAACCGGCACCATGCCCGAAGTGCCCGGCGTGCCCACCGTCCTCGAAGCTGCCCACGGCAGCCCCAGCTCCGAAGAAGCGAGGTTTCGTGGCGCTCGGAGGTTTCGTATCTTCTGGTCTCATGCCGGATTGGGCACCCGGACTCCGGGTTGCGGGGGGCGTGCAGCTCCCGCAGCTCTCGCTCGAGCTCGACGCGCGGTGGATGCCGCTTTGGAATACGCTCCCTGCGGGCTCAACCGAGGTCGAGGCGCACACGTTTACAGTGACGGGTGCGGGATGCCTGAAGCGCGCGCCGTTCGTTGGTTGCTTGCTCCTCATGGGCGGGGCCGTTGGAGCGGCGGCGCTGAACAGGTGGTATGTCGGCCACGGCGTGCAAGGCTTTTTTGGTGTTGGGGCGCGCAGCGCAGTCGAGCTCCCATTCGCGGAACACTTCGCGGTGCGCCTGGACGTCGAGGTCGCGATTCCGCTCTTCGGTACGGGTCTCGATACGATCGAACCCTCTCTGTGGGAAACGCTGCGTCCCTTCACGACCGGCGGTGGGTCGCTCATGTACGCATTCTAAGTAACGGGCGCGGAGCAGCAGACCGTGACGGGATCAAGCAGCACGAGCTCCCCTTCCGTGTTCGCCCCGCTCGGCGTGCACGCGCCCTTCGTGTATTCGAGGACCACAGTAGACTTGCTGGAAATTTGCGTGCCCGGCATGAGGTCCTTGCAGGGAGCGGTCATGCCGGTCGAGACGTCGGCGGCCTCCTTCTCAATCGTACAGGCCGCGTCGCTGAAGATCCGAAACTTCACGTTGCAGAACCCGCCGCTCGGCTCGCTGCACTCGCACTCCGCGCAGGTACGTTTGTCCTCCACGTACCCGTAGAGGAGCACCTTCTCGCCCCAGCCCTCCGGACAGGCGTGGTCCCCCTCGCGGTACAGGCAAGAGGAGAAGCTGGGGGGCGTCGGGACACACACCGTCCCCTTGGCCTCGGTGCACTTCGGCAGGGCGCTCTCGCTCGTGCAGACGCGACCAAGCGTGACCTCAGGTCCGCCGTTCCAGGCCTTTGGAATCTTGGGCTCCGGATCGCCGACGAGGTGTGCTTTGCATGGCTGCTCCTCGATCACCGGGGGCGAGATCGTGATCGAGCGGACGCAGGGAACGCCGCCGCAGAGCTTGTCACCGAGGATCGACTTATCGCCGTTGCAGGTCCCGTCCCAGTTTGTCGGCGGATCGAAGTTTGTCTTGACACCGCCACCCGGATCTGCGCAGGCCGCCGAGCTGACGGTCCATGTCTCGGGGAGCTTGCACGTCCCCTCGGGCGCATCGCACTCGCACGTGCCGCACGAGAGCGGCGGCGGCGCGGTCCATCCCTCGAACGCGAGGATCGGCGCGCCCTCCGGGCACGACGGAGCCTCGATGTCCCATCCCTGCCAGAAGCTCGTCGGCCCCTTCCACCCCGCAGGTCCAGGGGACACGCACGATCCGCCCGTGCAGAGCGAGGACATCGAGCCGTCGCTGCCCGTGTCCGTGCCGCCATCGAGCGAGTGACAGTAGTCCGGGACCTGAACGTGTATCTCGCCGCCAGGGCACCACTCGGGGCTGGGGCACTCGCAGCACTCGTAGGGGATGTTCTCGGGGCAATCGGGACGGCAGTAGTCGGGAACGGTTACATCCTTCGGAAATCCGTTCGGGCACGCCTCGGGGGAGGGGCAGATGCAACACTCCCGCGGGATGAGGAGGTTTCCGTCATCGTCGATGGGGCAGTCGGCACCAACCGTGATGCTACCGATGATGCAGGCCGGGACGGTGAGCGCGGCAAGGCCCGCGCTGGCTGCGAGCACGAGCGCTGCACGTGCGAGACGAACCATGGCGCGAGGGTACGGCATCCGAGCGTGGCGCGGCAAGGTCCGCAGCGCGGATGCTGTGTCGTCGACGATGCGCGGGCAAACCCCGTGAGGGGAAGGGACAAACCTCAAGGGCAAGCGCCAGCGGGCACGCTTTCTCCAGCGCTGGACCAGGAACGGGTCGATTAACGGAGCTTGAACAGCGCCATCGAGATCTCGCCGTCCTTGATTGTCACGTTCCTCGTGCGCGACCCGCACTTGACCACGTGTACGCCTGTGGGAAGCGGCAGCCGGAGCGTCTCGGTTGTAGTGATGGGCTCGTCATCGACGGAAAACCTGCATCGACCGCCTATCGCCACCGCAACGAGGATCCCCACCTCCTCGGGAGTGGTCGCGCTGGACGGTGGCAGCGGCGGCTGGGTCGCAGCAAGGCTTGAGCGGACGCTCACGCCCGTCGTCAGCATGCCGAACATCAACAGAAGCGCAGTGGGCCAGCGGCTCATAACCGGCGAGGTCTACCACTGCGGGGAAACATCGTTCGTCAGGGAACGAGACCATCGTTTGTCAGGGAGTGACGCACGAGCCTTAGCTGCGTTCGGGACGCTGGAATATCAGCTTGGCCGCAATACCCAGCAACCCGAGCCCGAGGGAGCCGTGGCCTGGCGACACGCGCGACGGCGGCTCGACGTTCACCCACGGTCCGACGTGCCTCGCACACATCTCCGGCAGCACGCGCGAGCACTGGGCGGCGTGTGCCCCAGCGTCCGCCTTTGCGCTCGCATAAGAGTAAACCCACAGCGCCCCCTGCCGCGTGACAGCCGGCCATTCCAGAGGCCCGGCACGGTCGAGCGGCAGTCCTGTCGCCATGCGCAGCACGCGCACCGTGGACGCGAATGCGCGGCCCTTCGGCAGCTCCTCGGTGTACGTCTGGAGGGTATGGGTTGCGACGAGCAAGATCCGCCCACGTCGAGCCTCATCCGCGAGCTCGTGCAGCCAGGCAATCTGCCACGCGGCCGGAGGCCACGATGCATGCGTCCCGTCCACGAGCAAGTAGGCGCTTGCCCGAACCCCGGACATCCACAGCGCCCGCACGCGCTGGCACCCTGCCGAATATCCAATCAACGCGACCCGCGACAATTCATGCACCCCGGCCCAATGATGGGCGAACTCCAACAGCTCCTCCATCATCGGCCCCTTTGCCAGGCCATCGGCGACGATGCAGGGCCGCGGGCCGAACGCGGTCCGCAACTTCGGATCGAGGTCCCCACCCACGAGGAAGGCCAAGACCAGCGGCCTCGGATGCCCCTCTCCGGGTTGGACCAATCGAAGCGCCACCCTACCTCCGCATCGCGATGCCGACGATGGCGAGCGCCAGAACACCCCAAAGCGTTCGACCAACGAGCCCCGTGCTTTCCTCGCTTCCCAGAGCGTGGAACTCGACGTCGTCCCCGTAGAAAAAGCGCAGGATTGTCCGGTAACCGTATCCCTGCGCAGCCAGCCAGTTCGCGCAGTGCTGGCCAAGGCAGCCGCGGTTGTCAGGATGCGACCGAAGGGAAAGCCTGGTCGGGATGACGTCGCGTCCTCGTCTGCCGAGGTTGTAGGTTACCCAGCGTTCGGTGTTCGTCGGATCGGACCCGAGCGACCCATCCGGCTTCCAGTAAGCGCCGGCAACATGGTTCGCAAGGATCATCCGCCCCTGGTATCGCAACACGATCCCCTGCGTCACCGAGGCGGCCACCGTGCATTCTTCGCTCGCCCCTCGCGCGAACACCTGAAAACCTTCTCCGCTCGGGATCGGCGTTGTTCGCCCCAGCGTCGGCCGATCCCGCATCGCCCGGAGCACGAACGTCCGCGCCGCGATGGCAAGCGCCGCCTTCGCCTCCGGATGCGCGTGCAAATGCTCTCCCGCGATCACGCGCGGTACGTATTCGTGCTTGAGCGAAAGCCACCCCGCGGTCGTGAAAACCCGCTCCGGCGCTTCGGTGGGTTCCGCTCCGATCACCATGCTCACTCCTGCAATCCGTGCTGCACCACGAAGATCCCGCACTCCGTCACGGGAGACGTCCCTGGATGCAGCCAAACCAACGCGGTCGCCCGGCCCGCATCGCTCTGGAACCGGAACGACCATCGCTCCACCGGTGAGGGGTACTTCGCCATCGCGACGACCTGCCGTTTGTGAATCAGCGGCCCTACGATCACCGTGGGCAAATCAGCCAGCACCACGTTCTTTCCGAGCACTTTCTCGCGAAGCGTGAGCGTGGCGGAGACCCGCCACTGCGGGGGAGGTTCGTTCCCCATCAGCGGCGGCTGCTCCATGATCACGATGCAATGTGTCGACGGGCCGAACTGCGGCTCCGTCTCGACGATGTTCTGCCTCGCTTCGCTGTCGATCTCCGCCACGCTCATGGCATCCCCCTTTCAGACCGCCACGTTCGAGCCCTTGTGCTGCTCGAACGCAATCCCGTTGAGCGAGAGCTGCACGTACAGACCCACCTCGAGCGGCCGAAGCGGCGTGCCGCTCCCGAGATCGATGGGCCTGATCGGGAACACGATGTCCTCCGGGATGTGGATGATCGCCGAGAAGGCCCCGTGCTCGCTTCGCTCGGGATTGTCGGTGAACACGTACCCATCCGGCACCGACAGGACGGCCGCCCCTCCGGAGGTCCGGGAGAGCGTCCGTACCTTCGTATCCGGCACGTTGCGCAAGTGGTCGATCAGCACCTTGCGCGACGTGGCATTCCCACCGGTCCGAGCCTTGTCCCAGTGGAAGTAAACCACGGCGGAGCGCCGCACCGTGCGGTAAAGGAGGTTCTCCCCGCTGAAGTCATGGAAAATTTCCTTCGGCAAGAACGTGCCCGCGTCGTCCCACAACCACGCCTGCCCCGTGAGGACGCCTTTCGCTTCGCCGAGGCCCCCGATCTTGTCGATCTCGGCGCCGTCGTACCGGACCCGGAGCCCGGCCTCCTGCATCGTGATCGATTGGATCAGGAACTCCTGGTCGCTGTAGGTGTTCTTCGAGGGACGCTGGAGATTCGTCCAGTTCGTTGTCACGGTCGCGTTGTTGCCGAGGAACGTCATCGACTCGCCGACCGCCACGTTGAAGAGCGTGTATTCGCCCTTCGCGATGTGTAGCCATGCGAGCTTCTCGCTCCCGTGGCACTTGCACGGAATCTCGACGACGGAGTAGTAATGGCCGTCCTGGCGCATGACGAACTTGGCGTCGCGGGCCGTCCACTTGTTGAAGAGCAGCCGCGCGCCGTCGTTCGGCGGCACGTAGTTCGGGGGGAGCTTCGGGCGCGGCTTCGGCTTCTGCGGTTGCGTTTTCTGCGCCTTCTGCGCTTTCTTCACCCCGGCGCGTTGCCATCGCGCCCCGGTCCGCCGCTGGATCTGACGGGCTTCTTCGAGCGAGACGAACTTCTTCCCGTGCTTGCGCAGGGCAGCGATGTCGCCCGTGTCGCCCTCCTCGGCCTCGAGGTCGATCGCGGCCGTGTCGTTGTCCCCGTCCTCGTCCTCCGGGCCAGCCGCCTCGGGCTCGTCGAGCTCGTCGAACGGCGAGGCGGTCTCCCCGCCTTCGTCGGATTCCTTGAAGATATCGAGGGCCGTCCTGTTGTTGCTCATGCCTTGGTTCCTTCCCTATGAAAATGGTCCTCAGATTGCGTCTACGCGTTCGCAACCGAAACGCGCCGCACGATGTTGGGCAATCGCAGGAACCGACCATCCGGCGCCTGATACCAGAACCCCGTTGTTTGCCCCTGCAATGCAGCGATCGGCGCGGCGGTATCGCTACCCGCCGGAGCAGGCGGCTGCTGCGCCGCCGGTGCGGCCTTTTGCTGTGCCATGTACGCGAGCGCGAACATGGCCCCGCCCACCGCGATCACCGCGTTCGCGTGCGCATTGCGCCGCTTGCGCAGCATGTATCCGATCGCGACCAGCGCGACCGGCATGAGCCACCAGTGGTTCCTCACCTCCTTGCTGTTCCGGATGTCGTCCAGATTCGCGAGGAGAGCGACCACAGCACCAGCCCCCGCCGTGTAGAGGAACCCTGTCCCCACGTCGCGAGCCCAATGCCTGTTATTGCCCCGGCGTCGAAACCGGGCACGCGGGACCGCCACGAGAGAGCGGTCGACGCGGACTCTTTCTTCTGCCATGCCTTAGGATCTCCTTTCGGGCTGTTTGTTGAGAAGGACGAATGCAGCAAATACGATGATTGCTATAGGGAGAAAGGTGGTCGAAGCTCTGACAAATTCGGTCGCGCCATGAAACGGTGACGGGAGCGGTGCCCGTCGAAGGGTCGCGAGCTGCCGCTGGACGTCTTCCAAGGCGCGGAGCATCGACTTCTCCGTTTCGTCAAAT
Organism: Polyangium sp. 6x1; assembly: GCF_029946515.1. Lineage (GTDB taxonomy): Bacteria > Myxococcota_A > Polyangia > Polyangiales > Polyangiaceae > Polyangium. The sequence goes on along the minus strand of NZ_JARZHH010000001.1, from coordinate 6,345 downwards.
GGCAGTTCGCGGCCAGCAACGCGCTCGCGCTCGACGTGCATGGATAGTATTTCCATTGCCCGCGCCTGTGCCGCGAGGAGGCGCTTCGTCACTTCGTCATCGAAGTTCACGGCGTGGATCGCCTGCGCAACGAGACTGCCGAGATATGCCGCAGCGATTGCGACGGCGCCGACGAGCAATACGGTCAAGACATGAACGACGCCGGTCTCGATCGTGCCGGTCGCCGGCTCTCCCTCTTCCGTGACAATGTCGGACCCCGGCCGGAGGTTCCCGGGGGCGAGAAGGAGAAGCGTGCGCGCAATCGCCGAACCAACGGCGTTACGGTCGGGGGTGCTGTAGAGATGCGGCCCCAATTGTCCCAGTGGCGTAGGCCGCCACGAGAGCGGTGCGATCCGTAGGGACATCACAACGAATGCCCGGAATTGACGCGCACGTTGCTTCTTGCCGAGCGTCATCCACGAGCCATGCTTGGCGGTTTCAAGAGCCGCAGCGCCCGCGCTGGCGAGGTTCCGATCCTGGTGCGACCACCGAAACAGTCGCGGGGAGCTGGGGGGCGGCGCCGGGGGTGCTGGGGCGGGCGGCTCCTCGCGTTGCCACCAATTCCACCACCAGAACGGCAAATGCTTCGGCAACTTGGGCATGGCGCGGCCCCCCTATCGAAGCGTCACGAGAAAGCGAGACCCGCAGCAACAACTGCGATCACGGGTAGAAGGCTCCCATTGTTGCTGGAGCCGGTGGGCGACGAAGGAGCGGTATCGGTTTGAGGGTAGTATTCCCAGCTCGGGGAACCTCCCCCGCTCTGGAAACCTCCCCCGCTCTGCTGCTGCCGCAAAACGTTGGCCCGATCCCTCATCGCCTTGGCGGCAAGCGGATAGCCGCTCAGCTCGTAAGCTTCCGCAACTTCCTCCAATTGATAAGGATTATCGCAAGCTTCGAGGAAGAGCAGGATATCTTTCTTGGCAGATTCGCTGAATCTATCGTCGAGCTCCGGATTGCCGTCTGCCTCCCCTGGCGTGGACGATTGGTTCTGCTGAGGCGCGGTCGGGGCAGGGATCTCCTGCTTGCCGAGCAGCGGCACGTCGACGACCACCGTCCCCGGCTTCGAGCCCGGTGTCGCGGGCAGGTCGAAGTTTCCCATAGGCGTCACCAGGAGGACATGGCCAGGCTTTGTGCTCTGCTGGACGCTCACACCAGCCGGCAGCCCCGCGGAAGGCGCGGCAGGAGGAGGCGGGGGCGGAGGAGGCGGGGGCGGTGGAGTCGTGGACTGCTGCTGCGGCGGCGCGGTCGGTGCCGGGATTTCGTGCTTGCCGAGCAGCGGCACGTCGACGACCACCGTCCCCGGCTTCGAGCCCGGCGTCGCGGGCAAGTCGAAACTCCCCATAGGCGTCACCACGAGGACATGGCCGGGCTTCGTGCTCTGCTGGACACTCACGCCAGCCGGCAGCCCTGTGGTTGTGGGAGCAGGAGGCGGGGGTGGCGGCGGCGGCGGCGGCGGCGGTGGACTGGACTTGGATTCTGACGTCGACTGTCCGTCCGCTTTCGTTCCGCCGCTCGACGCATTGTCGAAGGGCGTACCCGATGCGTTGTTTTCCTCGACCAGTGCATTGTACGTCGTCTGGTCGAGCTCTCCGGTTGTCGGGAGCGGCCTCGTCGGCTGCTTCTTGTTCCACCACGTTTGGAACGAGGCGAGCGCCTGCGTCGTCCTCGGCGTGAATCCGCTGACGAGGTCCATCGGATTCCTTCCGAAGTCCGAAGGGTTGCAGTCGCCAGGGTTCCGTAATGCCCAGCTCGCGAGAAGCGCCTGCGTGTGCGGAACGACGGCCGGATCGAGCGTCGTCGTCTTCCCGGGAGCAGGGACGCCCGGCGCGGACGGCTGCGAAGGGGTGCCATTGACCGCGACCGCGAGCGGGTGATCCGGCCATTCGTTCGGGATTCCGATCTCCTCGCCGGGGTAGAGATACGTCCAGTTCCCGTTCTCCGTGGCTTTGTGCGGGTTCGCGGCCCGGAGCTCGGACCACCACTTCGGGCGCGCAGGGAAGGCGCCCATCTTCGAGGCGATCTTCTGCGGCCAGTCATCCTTGATCACGACGTATTTGCGCGCCGTGGTGAGTGTCGCCCCCGTATCGCCCGCGTAATGCAGCCATCCCGGCGGGATATTCCACACGGGATCCGAATCCGGTTTGCCGGGATTCGCTGCGAGGAGCTCCTGGGTGCGCTGAGTCTGCCCCGTGAGCTTCTTGGTGATACCGTGCGGCGTCTCGCCCGCAACCGCGTGATACGTACCCGTGGTCGGATCGACGCCGGAGACGTCGCGCGCGCCGCCGTCACCCGTGAGCGCGCGCAGGAGCCGCGGATCGTGCATGCGGAGCAGCGGGACAGCGCGGACCATCGCCGCGAGTTGCGCGGCGTTCACCGGCAAGGCCGAGACATGCTGCAACGGGCGCGGCCTCGTGTCAGGCGACGCGGTATCGTTGTACGTCGCGTCGGGCTCCTTCAGATGGGGCGAATTCGTCATCGCGCCGAAGTTGAGCCGAGGACGCCGCGGCGCCGGCTCCGGCAGTGTTCTCCGCCTCGGACTCGGCCGCGATGATCTGGGACAAAAGCTGCCCCGCGTCGCGCTTGCGCTTGTACTCCGCCGGGCGATACACGCGGAGGCGCGCCTCTTGTGCATACATCGGATCACCGGTGCGCTTCGTCATCTGCTCGCCGTCGGCGAGGAGCTTCCGCTCGCGTTTCGTAAGCTGGCGCTGCGGCTTGCCGGGCTTTGGCTTCTTCTTGACCTGCGTGCGGACGAGGTTCTCCACCGCCCCACCGGCCATCTTTCCGAGATTCGCGCCGATCGAAGCTCCTGCCCCGCCCGCGAGCGTGCCGAGCCCCGCGCCGGCGATCATCCCGAGGCTTTCTCCGATACCACCGCCCCCGCTGGGCTTGGCGCCCCCTCCTCCCCCCAGGATGGACGAGAGCAACTGCGCTCCGCCACCCATGAGCGTATCAAAGAAATCGCCCGTGTCATCGAACGGCGTCGCGCCTTCCTCTTCGGGCACGCCGCTGGTCTCCTCATCGGTCTCGTAAGACAAAGTGATAGCGTTAGGCATACCGAAATGCCTCCTCTCCCTGCTTCGGTTGTGCTTCGCGCGATGGCTCTACGAGGCCATCGGACGCTCGATCGTGCGCGGGCAAAGGCTCCAGCGGCACTTGGTCACTTCGACGCTCTTTGGCCGAACGATGGCCGTGGCGTCCACGTCGTATTCGTTCCCCATGGGGCCGGCGAACTGGCCGGCCTTGTTGAAATGCGAGACAACGAGCACCGTGGGGCGCACCGTCGCGACGGTTTCGAGGAGCGTGGTCTGCTCGGCGTAGCTGCGTGCCCAGCGTTGGAGCGAGTCCACGACGATCACGGCGGCGTCGGGCGGGACGGCCTGGAGCGCGTCGCGCCAGCCGACCTTGCTCCCGCTGCCGCTGCGCCTGCTCACGAGGCGAATGTGTCGCGACGACGAACCCGTGCGCGGGAAGAGTTCCTGCACGAGGTTTCGGTTCTGCTCCGCGTCGAGCCAGTACCCAAGCCCGTCGAGCTTCGCGGCGATCTGCGCGGCGAGCTCGGCGCAAAGGGTCGACTTCCCGGCACCCGGAGCCCCACCCACGAGCACCTTCAAGCCGAGCACGACGCCCCCGAGCGCGCGTGAGAGGAGCGCGGAGAAATGCGTGGGCCGCAATGGCGTGCTACGCTCCTCGAGCGATTCCACGACGATGCCCGGCGGGACCTCGTGCGGGATGAGCTCCCACACGGTCGCGCCGCATGCGCAGTAACCTCCGCAAAGCTGGGGACGTCGCCGCAGACAGACGGCGCATCGAAGGGGTGGTTTCGACATGGCATCACCAGTAGTTCGTTCTCGCGAGCCAAGCGGGCGGGATACGCCCGATCGTCGAGTTCAGGATGGTCGGGTCCGCGGGTTGCCATCGCCCATTCACGAAGACCTCCGCGAGGATGTGTGGAAAGTCTTGCTCGGGGCGGACGGGCTTCTCGCGGGCCGGGATTCCGCATGCACGGCAGAGCGCCACGAAGACCCGCGTCTTCGCGTCGCAGTCGCCGAAGCCGCGGCAAAGTGTCACCGCCGAGTCTTCGAGCACTTCGCGGCGCGGGTCGCGGACGTAATCGATCGCGTACTGGCAGAACTTCAGGATCGCCGCGCCGCGTTCGTGAACCGGCAATCGCCGGAACACCGCGGCCCAGCGCTGGACCTCCGGGAGCAGGAGGTCGCGCTTGCTGCCCTCGGCCATGTACCGCGCCTTCGCGAGGTTCGAGGGGAAATGGACGATACGCGGGCGGATCATTTGGCACCGCCCTTTTCCGCCATGACGAGCACTTCGCCGAAGGCTTCGGGCGAGAACCCGGTCGAGGCGAGTTCCTTGAGTTTCGCGAAGAGGTCGGGGTTGTTGCCGAGGAGCTGGATGCCCTGCGCCACGGCACCGCCGAGCGGGTCGGCAGGGGCCGACGGGCCCGGAGGAGCGGGAACGAGGCCCGCGGCCGTGAGGTGCGGCGCGAGATTGGCCGATTTGTGCGTTCTCGACTCAGGCCGCGCGCTCGGGGGCGGCGGCGGCGGCGGCGGCGGCGCAGGAGGCGGGAGCGGCGCGCTCACGAAAGGAGGCTCCGGTGGCGGCGGAGGCGGCGGCGGGGGCCTCGGCGGCGGCGCGACATTGTGCAAGCCGTCCGTGCACTGGACGGGCGTCGTGGGCTGCACGCGCACGGGCGCCACCGGGTCGAGCTGCGGGAGCTCGACGGGCGCGGGGGCGGCGGGCTGCGCGGGGGTCGGCAATGGCGCGGGCTGCGGCGCGGCGGCCTGCCGCAAGATCATCCCCATCGGGGTCTGGATCATCTCCCATCCCTCCCAGGAAACCGGCATCCCCGTGGGCCACGGATTCGCCTGCGAAGGCGAAGGCGGAGGCGGGGGCGGCGGGGGCGGAGGAGGCGGCGGGGTCGCGGACTTAACGAGCGTGAGCATCTTGGCGATTTCGCCGAACTCGTCCCCACCGCCGTTCCCGCCCCCGAGGGCCTTCGCGAGCTCGATTCCGCGCTCCATCCCTCGCTCATACCCGGCCCCGACGCTCGGCTTCCCGGCGTCGCTCCCCCGGAGGAGCGGCACGAGCTCGCGCACGAATTCGAGCGAGTTCGATTGCGGCGTCTGCTGGAGGAGCGGGACGATCGCTTGTACGACTTCGAGGGTCTGGTTTCCCTGTGGTGGTGGTGGTGGCTGCTTCGTGTTCTCGAGGATCGAGCGCATCGTTTCGAGAACGACCTTGAGCAGCCCCATGAACTCCAGCCCCATCGCTGGCGCGGCTGCGGGAGCTGGCGCGGGCGCAGGCGCAGGCGGGGCATAGTAGTAAGGCGGCACCGCAGCCGGGTTGATCGGAGGCGCTGCCAGCGCCGGTCGGGGCGCCTGCGGCTCCTGGACGAAGGGCTTCCGTGCCGGGCCTGCGAAGTAGAGCATCTCGGACTTTGCCGTGTACTTGTGCGACTTCCCGCACATCGCATTGAGCTGATACCAGCACTCACCACCGTACATGTCGATGATCTGCTGCCAGCTTCGCAGCTCGGATCCCTTCCACGCCGTCGGGCAGACCTCCCGCGTCTTGTCCGGAAGGATGCGGACGATCTGAATGAGGTCGAATCTTCGCGGATCCGGACCTACCTCGGTTTCCGGCCGAGGAAACAGCGGATGACCGCCGAGATCGGCGGGCTCGTCCGAGGGCGCGATGAGTTCGGCCTGGGTCATGGCTTGGACCTCCTTTTCCCAAGGGGCTTTCGCGCCGGGCCCGAGAAGTAGAGCTTCTCGGACTTGGCCGTATATCGAAAGGTCTTGCCGCATTGCGCGATGAGCTGATACCTGCACTCACCCCCGTACAGGTCGATGATCTGCTGCCAGCTCCGCAGCTCGGCCACAGGCGCTTTGGGTTCGGTCTGGACCGTGCCGTTGCGCGGATCCGGCTCGACGGCAGACGACTGCCCATCGAGCGCAGTGGGCTCTGCGTCGTTCATAATCCCCTTAGGCCTGGAGAATGCCTGACTCTTCCAGTTATTGCAACGACAAAGTTGTGCGAGGGCTCACGCGGTCTAGTTTGTCCGAATGGTTTGAGAACAAACTAAGTGGAGCTTGGCTGCCCCAGATACAGCGCATTTGAAGGAGATCCGGCGTCCTCTCGCCGGAACGGTGAAGACCTTGTGTAGAGCGTCAGTAAAACTGACCCCCTGGCGACACTAAAACTGACCCCCTCCCAGGGCTCGGTGGAGGAGGAGACGGGGATGTTGGACAAACTCTGGGAGAAGACACCTCTGGTAGCGGAGGTGCA
>NZ_JARZHH010000019.1 GCF_029946515.1 Polyangium sp. 6x1 | reverse complement strand
CCCACCGGCCTGTGGGAAGAACTGCGCATCGCGCAGTTCTTCCCCAAAAGGTCCAGGGCTGGCCCTGGTTCGGGTCGAGGGGCGAACAGCCCCCGCGGGGTCCGGGGCAGCGCCCCGGCGCGGCGGCCCCAGGAAGAGACCACTCCGCACCTCACCGCGGGCTTTCGAGGGATCCGAGCTCCTTCAAGAGCTTCTTGCGTGTCTCTGCCGCGCGCCGATCGAGCGCGTTTCGGAGCTCTGGGTCCTTCACCTTGTCGCGCTCCGCGTCCCAGTCGCCGATGGCCACGGCATCTACCCACGTGAAGAGATCACAAAGATCCTGCGGCATCTCGTCGCTCTTGCTGCTGCACCGCGCCCGTGTTTCCTCGCGGTCCTTGCGATAGGCCTCGGGGAACGAGAGCGAGGTGAGGGCGTACGCGCCGTTCACCAGCGAGAGCACCGCGGGGATGACGGGCGCGGAAGCATATGAGAGCACCGGATCCCCCGCGTCGGGGACGAATGGTGGCCAGAAAACGTAAAAACCTTGGAGCTGCCAGGCCAGGCCGGGGCGGTATTTTACCGGGACGAATGCGGTGGCCGCGTCGCCCTTTTCCCACATGAGGATCCGCCGCGGCGGCGAGACGAGGCTGATGACGTAATACGTGTAGCAACAATGCGCGCCCATCGAGCTCTCGGTCATCACGACCTCGGGGACGCCGTCGCCTGTGAGGTCGCCGCAATAGTCCGCGCCGAGGGTCTGCCGGAAGACGTCGGTGCCAGCCCTCTCGGTGCGCCCGTGGGCCTCGTACACCACCTTGCCATTCGGGCCATGTACCCGGACGAACCGCAGGCTCCCCGGCCCCGCCTCGCGCAGGTTCGCGACACGAAATGTGCCGCATGCCGCCTCGCCGTCATCATCGATGGCGGTGAACTCCGCGGGGAGCGGCATGGCCAGCGAGGAGGGGTCTCCGATCTCGGCCGGCGGCAAGGCAGATTCGGGTGTGGCGGAGGCGCTCGCGGAGGCCTGCGGGGCCGCGGTGGGGTGGGGCGCCGCGGAGACGGGCGGAGCGGTGATCGCGGGCGGCGGGGGCGGTGGGGCGGCGCATGCGGCGAGGAAAAACGCGAGCAGCGTGGCCACGGACGAGCCGATACGCGCCGCGATCGAACCGAGAACCATGCGGGGAAGGTAGCCGCGGTCGCGCCGTGCTGTCCCCTCGAATTTCACGTCGAGGTCCCGCGGGCTCGCCACGCGGCCAGGATCCGCTGCTCCTTGCCGTCGTCGATGCCGAGCTCGGGCAGCTCGGGACGAGGCCAAGGTTTCCAGCCTGTGCGCATGAGCGCCCACGTATCCGCGAGGGTCTCGCTCATCGGCCGAAAACGCAGGCCGAGCTCTGCGGCGCGCGGGCCGCGCATCTGCCACGCGGCGCCACATTCCGCGTTCATCGGCGCCCAGATCGGCAGCTCGGACCACGGCTTCACGTCGTGCGAAAGGAGGAAATCGTCGTCGACCCACACGAGACGCGCGTCGCTCTCCGTGACCTTCATGCAATCCGATAACAATGTGCCAAACGTCGGGTTTCCCGCGGGCCCGGCGACGTTCAGCGCGCCCCCCTGGCCACGTTCGAGCAGGTCTACCGTGAATCTCGCGACATCCCGCGCATCGACGAGCTGCATTCGCACGTCGGGCGAACCCGGCGAAAGCACGTCACCGCCGCGGGCGATCCGCGCGAGCCACCACGGCAGCCGGCCGACGTCCTCGTACGGGCCCACGATCACGCCGAGGCGCAGCAAGAGCGCCGCATCCCCGTAATGCTCGACGACCGCCCGCTCGCATCCCGCCTTGAGCGTCCCGTAATCCCCGTCGTCCGGGCCCGCATCCGGCGCGCAATCGAACACGCGGCTCGATTCATCGACGGGAAGGCGCGGCCGATCGACGTAGACGGACGCCGAGGAGGCAAACGCATACACGGGAGCGACCTCGCGCAGCACGGCCGCCGCCTGGCCGACCACGCGCGGCACGTACCCGCTCGTATCCACCACCGCATCCCAGCGCCCGGCCCGCAGCCGATCGAGATCGGCCCGCTCGGTCCGGTCGCCGCGGATCACCTCCACGCCGGGCACGTCGGAAAACCTTCGCCCGCGGTTGAACGTGGTCACGTGGTGATCTCGCCCGAGCGCCTCCGCCACGATCGCTCGCCCGAGGAACGCCGTGCCGCCGAGAACGAGGATTCGCATGCGCACACCATGGCCTGTCGAACCCCGGATGCCAAGTTTGACCGTGCGCCGGCGGCGCGGCTAGGATGCCGCGCCATGCTACGCGCCGCGCTCGCCCTGGGTCTGTTCACCACGCTCTCGACGGGCTGCGGCACCGCGCCTCGCCCGGCCGCGCCGGGCCCGGCCGCCGTGATTCCGGCGAGCCCCGCGACGACCACGAAAGACGCATGCCATCGAGGCCTGCAACATCTCCGGGACTCCCTCCGATCGCCCGTGTATGTCGAGATCTACGCGAGCCCGGAGCTCAAAGGCATCGAGGGCCATCTCGCCGAGCTCCGCGAGGTCCTCGATGAGATCGCCGGGGGCGGCGACGACAAGATCGTCGTGCGCACGATCCGGGTGAAGGACGAGGCGACGCGCGAGGCGGCCCGTGAAGCGGGCCTCCAGGAAGGTTATTTCGAATCCGACTACTTACGCGGAATTGGTTTTTTCGGCGTGAGCCTTCGTCATGCCGACGAACAGGAGGCCGTGCCCCTTCTGACCTCCGTATCCCCCGCGGACCTCCGTTCCTGGATCTCGATGAAGATCCGCGACCTCGACGCGCGCGTGAACGGCCGCGCCCTGCGCATTGGCGTCCTCACGGGCACGGACGAGATCGCGCTCGGCGACGCGAACCTCGTCGCAAAGAACCCGGAGGATTCCCGGGAGGGCCCCTCCATCCAGCGCATCGTCGAGCAGGCGTTGCCCTTCTACCACTTCGTGCCGGTCGATCTGCGTGGCGGCAAGGCGTCGATCGACCCGAGCCTCGAAGGCCTCCTCGTCACGCAACCGGGCCGCGATCTGACGGACGCGGAGCTTCGCCGCATCGACGAGTTTTTCCTGCGCGGCGGCAAGACGGGCGCCTTTTTGACGAGCGCGGTGAACCTCCGGCCCGGGGACGCATCGATGAGGGCGACGATCGATACCCACGGCATCGATCAGCTCCTCGAGGGGTACGGCGTCGAAATGAAGAACGAGGCGGTGCTCGACTGGGGCAGCTCGGTCCGGCTGCACATTGCGCTCCAATCGGGAGAGCCCCTCGAGCTCGTCGGGTTCGGCCTCACGCTCGCCGCGCACAAGGAGAATGCGCCCCCTGCGCAGCAGACGCTCGACAGCTCTTTCCTCGGATTCTCCCGCCTCGACGAGCTCGCGATGCCATTTTCCTCGCCGCTCGTCCTCCACCCGGAGCTCCAGCCCGAGGCGACCCTGCGCGCCGTGGCGCGCTCGACGCCGCGCACGACCGTCGACGCGAGCGAGACGATCCACCTCAAATTCTCCAGCACGTTCCAGCCGAAAGGCCAATACGGCTCGCGGGTGCTCGCGGCGACCGTCGAGGGCAAGCTTCGGAGCGCGTTCGATCCCGGGCGATCCGCGCCCGCGCGGCTGCTCGTGCTCTCCTCCGCGCAATTTCTCGCGAACCCGTATGCGCGCGCGGGAAACCCGGTCGATTTACCCGGAGGGGCGGCCTCGCCCGCTGACGAGGACCTCCAGACGCTCTCGATGCCGTACGCCCAGAAGTACCTGACCGCGACGATCCTCGCCTTCAAATCGATCCTCGATTGGATGACCCTCGACGACGACCTCTACGCGTGCACGCAGGACGAACGCCGGTAAATCCGGGTACGGAATCGACGCACGGGTTTCCCTGAACGCGCCAAGCGATCTCTACCATACGCCCCGGGCGACCGTTTCTTCGATTCGACGCCTCTGGTCGGCGCCCGCCCGATCCCCTATAGAGGGTGGCCATGCTGGCCCGCGTCAAAGGATGGCTCGCGCATAGGCGCGCCCCGATCGTCGTCGCGCTCCTCGCGATCGTCCTGGTCCTGCCCACGCTCGGGGCCGGGCCGATCATGGACGATCACACGCACCGGATGGCGTATCATCCGACGTTCACGCGGCCCGCGGGGCCCCGCGGGGACTGGGATGTCTTCACCTTCCTCGAAGAAGATCCCGCCGCGCTCCGCTACCTCCGGGATCACGGGATGTGGCCCTGGTGGACCGTCGACGGTTCGAGGCTCGCGTTCCTCCGCCCCCTCGCGTCGCTCTGGCACGCGCTCGATTACCGGGTCTGGCCGAATGCCCACTGGCTCATGCACGCCGAGAGCATCCTCGCCTTCGCGGCGACGGTGTTTTTCGCGGCGCACCTCTATCGAAGGCTGCTCGGCGCCACGGTCGCCGCGGGGCTCGCCGCGCTGATCTTCGCGGTCGACGACGCGCATGCGATGGTCATCACGTGGATCGCGAACAGGCACGCGATCCTCTCGACCCTCTTTGCCGTGATCGCGCTCATCGCGCACGATCGCGCCCGCCGGGACGGCTGGAAGCCGGGCCGGTTCCTCGCGCCGCTCGCGGTGCTCGCGGCGATGTTTTCGGGGGAGAGCGGGATCGGCGCGCTCGCGTATCTCTTCGCGTACGCCCTCTTCCTCGATCGCGCGTCGCTGCGATCCCGCGCGGCCGCGTTCCTCCCGCACGTCGGGGCCGCCCTCGTCTGGTTCGCCGCGTACAAGATCGGCCGTTATGGCGCGGCGGGCGGCGCATTTTACATTGATCCTCTCCGACAAACGGGCGCGTTCCTCCAGGCCATGACGACGCGGCTGCCGGTGCTCCTCGCCGGGCAGATGGCCGCGCCGCCCGCGGACGTGTGGATGCTCTGGCCGCCGAACGAGACCCGGCGCCTCGCGTCGATTTGCCTCCTCGTGCTGCTCGTCGTGGGGGGCGGGATTTTCGCGGTGCTGCGGCGCGACCGCAATGCCGCATTTTTCGCCATGGGCATGACGCTCTCCCTCGTGCCGACCTGCGCGGTTTGGCCGAGCGATCGGCTCTTGCTCTTTGCCGGGATCGGGGGATCGGGGCTCGTCGCGTCGATGCTCGTGGCCTCGCGCGAGCACCTCGGGCGGGCGGCGCGCGTGTACGTGGGCGCGGTGGCCGCGGTCCTCGTGCTCTTCCACCTCGTCATCGCGCCCCTCTTGCTGCCGCTGCGGGCGTGGTCGACGGGCGCGATGCTGCACGGCTTCACCGAGCGGGCAATCACGAGCATGCCCAGAATGGATGGCGCCGCGGGACGGACGCTCGTGGTGGTGGCCGCGCCCGACAGCGTGATCTCGAATGTGGTCCTGGCGTCATGGATCAACGAGAATGCGCCCTTGCCCGCGGAGCTCCGCGTGCTCGCGACGGCGGTCGGCGGGACACTGAAGGTCGGCCGCGTGGACGATCGCACGCTGTCGGTGACGCTCTCGGACGGCTATTTCCGTGATCCGACGGCGACGGTGTTCCGGGATCCGGAGAGGTTCCCGCTGCGCGCCGGAGACCGCGTCCCGGTCGGGGCCATGGAGGCGGAGATCGTATCCGTGACCGAGGATGGCACCGTGCCTTCGCGGATCGATTTCCATTTCGACAAGTCGCTGGACGATCCGTCGATGGTATGGGTCGTCTGGGAGAAAACGCGATACGTGCCGCTCGTGGTGCCGAAGGTCGGGGAGACGCGCGAGCTTCCGGTCGCGTCGTACCAGACGGCGATTGGCGGGTGAGCTAGCAGGCTGTCGAGAAGCGCCGCGAGCGCCCTGGAGCTAGGGAGGAGGACGCAGGAATACAAGCGTATTCCGAGGACGACGACCGACGATCCAGGGCGCGCAGCAAGCTTATCGACAGCCTGCTACCAGCGGGCGCGCATCTCCTCGGCCCAGCCGAAGAGACCGTCGACGATCACGCGCTCGCCGGCGTCGTCGCGCACCTCGCCCGAGAAGCGGCCGAAGCACAGATGCAGCTCCGCGCCGGCCACGACGAGCGGCACCTTCGTCCGCTTCTCGTGCGCCGGCTGGAAATCGAGCGCGACGCGGTCGGAGCCGGGCGTGGTGAGCCGCCACGGCTTGCGAAAATCACGGCGATCGTAATCGAACCGGACATCTTCGCCGATCTTGTGGAGCCGGCCGTCGAGGCAGATGCCGTTTTCGGTCGCCCCGGTTCCATCGGTCCACTTACCGCCGAATTGCAGCCCGACCGTTCTCCCGCCGACGATCCCCGACGCCGACGCCCAGTTCCAGACGGTCTCCATCGGCCAGACGCCGCGACCGAAATCGAGGCAGCCGAAGGCCTGTTCGTCCGGGCCGATCACCTGCGAGGCGCCGTCGACGCGAACGGTCCCGGTCGCGGGGAGCGTGTTTTGCTTCGAGGTGAACTGGAACAACGTGTCGCTCCACGGCACCACGACATTGAGCGTCTCGTGCCCGGGCGGCCGGGCCACGAGCACGTCGGCCTCCACGTCGCGCCCGCGGCTCTGGAACCTGGTGACGAGACGCGTGCCTCGGCTCTCCTCGCGGAACGAAAGCCCGAGCCCGAGCCGATCGAACACGATGTCGGCGCCGCCGACCGTGTCGGGCTGCGAGAACCCGAGCGCGAGCGGGACCGGGACGACCTTTTCGAGCTCGCGGCCGGTCTCGCGATCGAGGAAAAGCGCGCTCGCCATGCCGAGGTAGTCGAAGTCGGCATACGTGAGCGACAGGACGCCGCCGTTCCAGGTGACGCACCAGTAATCCCAGCGCTTCGCTCGCCCCCAGGGGCCGCGCAGGTTGCATCGGTGCAGCGGCCGGCGCGACCAGCCCTTCGCCTCGGGGTTCAGCCGACCCTCCGGTGTGCAGAGGGCCACGTCGCGGTCGATCTCGCGCAAATTTCCGCCCATCCGGAGAGCCTCCACGGATTTTCCCATGAATTTTCTAGCTTGTAAAGAGGCGCGTGGGGTGGCCATATCCCGGGGCCGTCAGGCATCCACCCGGAAGGCGCGAACCCATGTCCTCACGATTCAAACCCGAGGTTTATGCCATCGACTTCGGCACCACCAATTCGCTGCTCGCCGCGGCGAACGCCACCTCCACGTGCCCACCGATCCCTCTCGACGACGCCGCGTCCGACCCGACCATCCTGCGAAGCCTGCTCTTTTTCGGGCAGAACCAGTTCTCGTGCGGCGCGGTGGCCATCCGCGACTTCGTCGCGAGCGGAATGCAAGGGCGGCTCATCCGCTCGATCAAGAAATTTCTCCCCGACCGCGGCTTCTCCGGCACGCAGATCGGTAGCCGCGTCGTCACCATCGAGGACCTGATCGGCCGCTTCCTGCGCGTGATGCGCGACCACGCGAACCGCCATTTCGACGCCGACGTCGATCGCGTGGTGCTGGGCCGGCCGGCCATGTTCTCGCTCGATCCCGAGGAGGACCGGCTCGCGCAGGCCCGGCTCGAGCGCGCGGCCAAGAGCGCGGGTTTTTCCGAGGTCGCCTTTTGCCCCGAGCCCGTCGCCGCGGCCCACGATTTCGAGCTCGCGCTCGATCGTCCGATGACGGTCCTCGTCGCCGATTTCGGCGGCGGGACGAGCGATTATACGGTCGTTCGGATGCGACCGGACGGCTTCGCGGCCTCGGACGTGCTCTCGCTCGGAGGCGTCTCCGTGGCCGGCGACGCGCTCGACGGGAGCTTGATGCGCCACAAGATTGCGCGTCATTTCGGCGCGGAGGTCACCTACCAGGTCCCGCTCGGCAAGAACCTCCTCACGATGCCCCGAGGCATCATGGAAAAGCTCTGCTCGCCGGCGGACATGGCGGTGCTCCAGCACCGGGACATGCTCGCGTTCCTGCGCGACGTGCAGGCCTGGTCGCTCGGGGGAGACGACCAGAAGCGAATGGATCAGCTCCTCTGCCTCGTCGAGGACGCGCTCGCCTTTCAGGTGTTCGAGGCCATCGAGCACAGCAAATGCGCGCTCTCGGAGGCGACGAAGACCCGGTTCGAGTTCGACTACCCGACGATGCACATCCACGAATGGATCACGCGCGACGAGTTCGAGGCGGGCGCCGAGCGCTCGGTCGACGCGATCTTGCGGGCGCTGGATCGGACGCTCGAAGAGGCAGGGCTCGGGTTCGAGGCGATCGACGTGGTTTGTTGCACCGGCGGCACGGCGCGTGTCCCGCGGCTCGCGCGCGCGCTCGAAGAGCGATTCGGGGGAGAGAAGCTCCGCAAGCTGCGGAGCTTTCATTCGGTCGTGCAGGGGCTCGCGGAGCGGGCGCGGAGGCTCGCGCGGGGCCTCGATTGAGGGGATCCTCCTCATTCCGCTGTTTCGATCCCAAGGCCGGGCGCGAAGATCGCGGCCCATCGGTCGGGCCGCCGGACCCCTCGTTGCTCCATGACCGTGTCGGCGACGGCCACGAGCGCGCGCCCGGATTCTCCCCCGGAGAGCTCGCCCTTGCGGCGGCGCGCGCATGCCGCGTGAAGCGCCATCTCGGCCTCGTCGAAGCCACGAATGGCGGCGTCGAGGTAGGTGAGGGCTTCGTCCTCCTGCCCGCGGAGCCGCGCCACGGCGGCCCGGAGCAAGGCCGCGGAGGGTGCGGCGTCGGCGCGAATCTCGCATTCGAGCCGCGACGCGATCCGCTCGGCTTCGCGGGCGAGCCGCGCGCGGCGGCGGGGCAGAGCCTGCGTGGCAATGGCGATCGCGGTGCGCGCCCGGAGGAAGAGCATGTCGATCCGGGAAGGTTGCACGCGGAGCTGCTGCGACCTGACGATGGCGCCCCATGAATGCAAGACGCGCGTCCGCGCCATGTCGGCGTGACCTTCATAGAGGTCCGCATACGCCTCGACCCGGAGCGCGTACATGTGCTGCACGTGCATGCCGCCGCGGGTCCACGACGCGACGCCCTCGCGCACGCGGCGGCGCGCCTCCTCCACGTCGTCGGCGGCGATCCTCGTCACGGCGGACGCGCTCGAAGCGCTGATGGCCGCGAAGAGATTGCCGAGCGACGTGGCCTCGTGATGCCAGGCGGCGGTGCGCTTCGCGAGCTCCTCCAGGCGGCCCATGGCATCGAGGGCGATGACGGCGACGACGTGCGCCATGTTCTGGTACATCGCGAGATCGAGCCTCCGGCTGCGGAGATGGCGGCCGATGTCGTCGTAACGCTCCAATGCCGCATGCCAGCGCCCCTCGATCATCGTGATCGCGGCGCCGTACATGGACACGGTCTCCATGACGTCGGGATCGTCGCAGCCGCCCGCGATTTCCGCCGCCCGCGCGAGGAGGCGCGCCCCCTCGGCCACCGCGGAGGGACCGCCTTGCAAGAGCGAGAGCTGCGCATACGTGCCGAGCGCCTGGGCGATCCGCGCGGGTTCGCCAGCGTCGAGCGCGAGATCGAGGCCACGGATCAAAAACGCGCACGATCGCAATGGATCCACGTCCGTCAGGGCCATGCTCACCGCCATGCAAACGTCGATCCGGGCGAGCGCGGCCGGAGCGACGTCGGCGGCGGCGCGAGGCTGGAAATGATATCCGCGACGTCGTAATCGTAGAATGCCCCGGAGGGCCATCATGGCGACGCTGGCGGTCGTCCTGGGCGGCCGCAGGCCGAGCCCGGGGAGGAAC
The DNA here is from genome assembly GCF_029946515.1 of Polyangium sp. 6x1. GTDB lineage: Bacteria > Myxococcota_A > Polyangia > Polyangiales > Polyangiaceae > Polyangium. Next base: position 164,868 of record NZ_JARZHH010000019.1, on the reverse strand, counting down.
GTCGAAAGAGCACGATTGCCCTCGTCGAGGTGCCCGCCCACGAAAAGTTGCTCGATCGCGCGACGTCGCAAATCGAGCGCCTCCCCGGGTGAGGCACCTTCGGCGCACGTGAGGTAGAGCTCCGCCGCCTCCCGGCACCGGCCCGCGTTCGCCAGCGCGTGGGCACGGCGGACCATGATCTCGTGCGTCTTCTCCGGGGTATCGGCGGGCCCGCCGCGCCCCCAGTCGAGGGCGAGCGCGTAGAGCTCGGCCGCGTGCGAGAAGGCCAGCGCGTCGCTCGCCCGGTCGGCCGCGGCGATCGCGTAATGCGCCGCCTTGTATTTCTCTCCGGCACTCTGGAAATGCATCGCGAGCTCCTCCGGTTCGACCTCGGGCGATGTCTCCAGCACGGAAGCCAGGCGTTCATGTCGCGCCGCGAGCGCATCGACGTCGAGCGCGGCGAGGATCGCGTCGCGGAGCCGATCATGGGAGACCTCGCAACCAGGGCGCTCATGCACGCTGCATACCCTGAGCAATCCCGCCGAGCGCAGCGGCGTCAGGTAAGCGAGCGCTTCGTCGGCGAGCTCGGCGGCCGCGAAGGCGATGTCTTGTTCGAGCGGACGCCCGGCGACCGCCACGATTTCGAGCAGCCGCCGCGACGGCGCCGGCGCCGCGCTGAGCCTCTCGCGCATCGCCTCACGCAGATCGACGCGCGGCACGGCGCGTGGCCCCGCCGCAGAGACGTGCCGCGCGAGCTCCTCGATGGAGAAAGGATTGCCCTCGGATTCACGCACGACGGCCCACACCGTCGCCTCGTCCGCCGAGGGCCCGAGGCGATCTTTCGCGAGCGCGAACGAGAGATCCTGCGTCAGGGGCCCGAGCTCGACGTCGTGGAGCCGGATCCGTCCTGCGGCGGCGGCGACGAGCTGTCCGAAGCGCGTCATGAAGGCGCTCCGCTCGACCTCGTCGCTGCGGTGACAGGCGAGCAAGAGCATCGGCGGCGCGTCGGGCGGCGAGAGGAGCTCGAAAAGGAGCTCGGCGCTGTCGATGTCGCCCCATTGCAAGTCGTCGATGCAAAGCACGAGCGGGCCATGCGCGGCGAGCCGCCGGAGGAGGTCCTTGAGCGCCTGAAAAGCTCGAATTCGCGCCCTCGGCAGGTCGATGGTCTCGACGCGCTCTTCCGCTGGTGGGGCGGGGTCGATGAGCCCGAGCACGGGGAAGATCCGCTCGAGGTCCTGCAAATTCTCCGGCACCAGGGCCTGCGCTTTCTCCGGCGGGAGACCTTTCACGTGGCGCGCGAGCGCGTCCACGAGGCTATCGAGCGCCTTGTACGGCACCGATTCGCGATCGTGACAGCGGCCGCGGAGGACGATGGCCCCTTCCCAGCGATGGATCGCCTCGAGGAACGTCGTCGAGAGTGCGCTCTTTCCCACGCCGGACGCGCCGGAGAGACGGACGAGCACGGCGTGACCGGCCGCGCTCTCCCGGAATGCCTCGAAGAGCGCCGCCATTTCGCGCTCGCGCCCGAGGAGCGCGTGCCTTTGCCGGACCTCGACGTACCGAGGACGCGCGACCTCGGCGGGCGCCTCCGGCACCTCGATCCGGGCGGCGATCTCCTCGTCCGACGGTCGCATCCTCGGATCGCCGCGCAAGAGCGCGAGGCAGAGCGATTCGAGATCCTCGGGCACGTGCTCGGCGACGAGCGACGGCGGAATCGGGCGGGTCGTGAGCTTGCCGTAGAGGACGTCCTCCACGCTGCCCTCGAACGGGAGCTGCCCCGCGAGCGCCTCGTAAAGCATCACGCCGACGCTGTACCAATCGCTTTCGCGGCTGCCCGGCTCCCCCAGGATCTGCTCGGGCGCCATGTACGCGGGCGTGCCGACGATACCCTCGTGCAGGGCCGAGGGCTCGCCGGACGGCGAGGGCGAGAGATCACGCGCGAGCCCGAAATCGAGGATTACGACCCTGTCCGCCTTCGTGAGGAGCACATTCGAGGGCTTCAGATCCAGGTGCAATACGTCGGCGGCATGGAGCGCGCGTACGCCACGAACGAGGCGGGAGAACACGAGCCGGAGCCGCGCCACGTCGAGCGGGCGAGCCGCCGAGCGCTCGCCGGCCCGCTCCTCGGCGTCGCGGGGAGGCTTGCGCCGCACGACCGACGCGGAGAGGTCGTCCGTGCGGGCGGGCACGAAGCCGCTCAGCAAATGTTCGCCTTCGACGAACTCCATCGAGAGCAGCCAGCGGCCCTCGTCGTAGATGAGCTCGTGGAGCATCACGAGGTTCGGGTGCGTGATGTCCGCAAGCACGCGGAACTCCTGCTTGAAGCGGAGCAGCGCCGCCGCGTCGTCCTGGTAAAGGACCTTGACGGCCACCCGCGCGCCGTACCGGAGGTCGATCGCCTCGTACACGACGCCGAATCCGCCGGCGCCGAGGCGGCGCAGGATCGAGAATCGTTCGCTCGACTCGTTTTTCTTGCGTGGAGCGCCCATGGTGTCCGCGATGCAACGCGGCGGGCTCATGGAGCCGGGGGAGGTCGTTCGGCATCGGGAGGCGCAAGGAATTTCACGCGGCCACGTTGGCCGGCTCGGCGCCCGAACATCGCCCATCGACCCTCGCGCGGCGATCGACAAGGTTGCTGGATAGCAACATGGGTTCACGAGCCGCGCAGATCACGGAAACCATCCCTCTCCCGCCGGGCGGACGCGAGGCAGGCGCCGCCCTGAGGCAAGCGCATCAATGGCCGACCCTGCTCGTCTATCATCGCGACGGCACCGAGCTCGTCGAGCTCCGGCCCGGCGCGCGGCAGGTCATCGGGCGGACGTCCCCGTCCGACGTGCAAATCGACGACGATAGTTTGTCGCGCCAGCACGCTTGTTTCACGTTGCTCGAAAATGGGAGCGTGCGCGTCGAGGATCTCGGCTCGCTGAACGGCACGTGGGTGCAAGGCGAGCGGGTGACGGAGGGCGTCGCGCGGATCGGCGACGAGGTGATGCTGGGGCGCGTGATCATCACGATCGGCGAGCGCGCGCCGGAGGCGAGCTTTCTGCCCGGACTGCTCAGCTACGAGCGGCTCCGGAGCATGCTCGAAGACGAGGTCGTCCGGGCGCGGTTTTTCGGGCGCAGCGCGGCGATCCTGATGGTGCGCGCGGGCGGACGCGAGAGCGCGCACGTGAGCCGGTGGCTCGCGCGCGTGCAAGCGGAGCTCCGCCCCATCGACAAGGTCGGCCTTTATAGCCTCGACGCTGTGGCCGTCCTCCTGCCGGAAGCGACGCTCGGCGTGGCGTGCGACATCGCGCACCGGATCAGCGAACCGAAGGAGGGAGGCGCCACGTTGCTCGTCGGCGTGGCCGCCTCCCCCGAGACCGCGAGGTCCGCGGAAAAACTCCTCGAGGGCTGCCGCGCAGCCTTGCAACGCGCAGCGCCCGGACGGCACGTGCATTCGATGCCGGGCGGCCCGTGGACGTGGGGCAGTCCGTCGGGACAACCCGAGACAGACGAGCAACCCGTGGTGGAGAGTGCGGCCATGCGCCAGGTCTTCATGACGGTCGCGCGGCTCGCTCGCTCCTCGATCCCGGTGCTCTTGCAGGGCGAGACGGGGACGGGCAAGGAGGTGATCGCGCGGGCCCTGCACGAGCAGAGCCCGCGGCATTCCCGGCCGATGGTATGCGTGAACTGCGGCGCGATCCCGCAGCAGCTCGTCGAGAGCACGCTGTTCGGCTACGAGCGCGGCGCGTTCACCGGGGCCGCCCAGCAGCAAAAAGGCATCTTCGAGGCCGCGGAAGGCGGGACGGTGTTCCTCGACGAGGTCGGGGAGCTGCCGCTCGCGGCGCAGGCGGCGCTCCTGCGGGTGCTCGAGACGCGGCGCGTGGCGCGGGTGGGCTCGACGAAGGAGATCGACGTCGACGTGCGGCTCATCGCGGCGACCCACAGGGACCTCGAAGCGATGGCCACGTCCGGCAGCTTTCGATTGGATCTCCTGTTCCGCCTGAACACGATGACGCTCGACATCCCGCCGCTCCGGGAGCGCGTGGAGGAGATCGAGCCGCTCGCGATGCGCTTCTTGATGCTCGCCAACCAGGCGAACGAGCGACGGATCCAGCGCATTCAGCCCGACGCGCTCGCCCTTTTGCGGAGCTATCCGTGGTCGGGCAACGTGAGGGAGCTGCGCAATGCAATCGAGCGAGCCGTGGTCATCGCCGAGGGGGATTCGATCTCGGTGCACGACCTGCCCGAGCGCGTCCGCGCGGCGGGGCGCATCGGCAACCTCGCGGCGAAGGAGGTCCTCGTCGCGGCCGCGGAGCCCGCCCCGGCGAACGACGCAGGCGGGCTCCGCACGCGAATGCAGAATTACGAGGCGCAGGTCATCGTGGAGGCGCTCCGGGCGTCTTCGTGGAACCAGACGGAGGCGGCGCGCAAGCTCGAAATGCCGCTCCGGACGCTGGTCCACCGCATGAAGGTGCTCGGCATCAAGAAGCTCGGGTTCGGGACGGCCGAGCCCTCGCAACCGAACACGTCCGACGAGAGCGAGAGCGACGACGAGCTTCCCGCGTGAGCCCGAGCGAGCGCGCGCGGGGGGCGCGATCGAGCGCCCGCCGCGCGACGCCGGCCTCGGTGGGGAGCTCGACGATGAACGTCGCGCCCTCGCCCGGCGCGCTCTCGACGCGGATCGAGCCGCCGTGCGCCTCCGCGGCCGCGCGCGCGATGTAAAGGCCGAGGCCGAGGCCGCCGAACCGCGACGGCGGGACCGCGCGTTCGAATCGCTCGAAAATGCGCGCGTGGTCCTCCGGCGCGATGCCGATTCCGTGATCCTTCACGACGATCCGGGCGCCGCCGTCGACCCGCGCGACGTCGATGGCCACGGGCCTGCCTTCGCCATACACGAGCGCATTGCGGACGAGGTGCAGGACGAGCTGCTCGACGAGCATGCGGTCCCATCGTCCCCGAGGCGCGCCGGAGACCCGGATCGTGACGAGCGCGCGGGCCGAAGGGCGCGGAGCCGCGCGGTCGACGATATCGCCGACGAGCTCGGCGAGGTCGACGTCCTCGCAGGCGAGCGGGAGCTCGCTCGCCACGATCTGCGTGGCGTGCAGGAGCTCGTCGCAGAGGAGCGCCAGGCGCCCGAGCTGGCGGTCGAAGGTCTCCACCATGCTCGGAATGCGCGCGGGCACCTCCTCCGGGTGCTGCGAAAGGAGGCGACGAATGTGCTGCGCCTGAAGCCGGAGCGCGGTGACCGGGGTCAAGAGCTCGTGCGAGGCGAGCGAGATGAACTCGTCACACGGCGCCCGCGTGCTCGGCGGTTTTTGTCGTGCCTCGACGGGGGAGCTCGGTCGGGCAGCGAGGGCAGGGGAGGGATGTCGGGCACACATGGTTGGACTCCTCGACGCTTTTCCCATGAGCATCGCCCGTGCCACCACCCGCGCCCCTCTCTTTCGCCGGATCCACGCGTGTCCCGCATTCTCTCGAGTCCGCGTGATGGCTTTGCCCCTTGCGTGGTCAGGCAAGAACCGGAGGTCACGGCCGCCCGCTCGCATTCGTGCGCGGCTGCGCGCGCAGGCCTTCGAGCGGCCGGGCGCCCATCGGGCCGCGGACGGGCGCGGGTTATACCCCCGAGAAGCGCGGCTTATACTGCGGATATGTCCAGAGGGCAGGACGAGCCCGCGACGTTCGGCCCCTACCGTGTCCGAGGCATCCTCGGGCGCGGGGGAATGGGAATCGTCTACTGGGGCGAGCACCGGGACACGGGGCAAGAGGTCGCTCTCAAGACGGTCGAGGCGGCGTTCGGGCAGGAGATCGCGAGCATTCGCCGCGAGATTCATGCCCTCGGTCGCGTCCGCCATCCCGGCATCGTCCAGATCCTCGCGCAGGGCGTGGACGACGGACGGCCGTGGTATGCCATGGAGCTGCTCCGCGGACGCACCCTGCGCGCGCTCATCGAGGCGCGGCGCCCTGGCGAGCCTCTTTCGCCCGAGGAGATCACCGCGCTCTGCCGCGTCATGCGCCGCCTCTGCGAGGCGCTGTCCTGCTTGCACGGCGCCGAGTTCGTCCACCGGGATCTCAAGCCGGAGAACATCTTTCTCCGCGACGACGGCGCGCCGGTGCTCGTGGATTTCGGGATCGCCGCCAGGTTTTCGGGGGCGAGCGGGCGCGACGCGCTCGAAATGGGCGTCGTGACGGGCAGCCCGCCGTACATGTCGCCCGAGCAGATCCGCGGCGATCTGGTGGACGCGCGGAGTGATCTTTATGCGCTCGGCTGCATCCTGCACGAATGTCTGACCGGTCGTCCGCCGTTCGAGGGAGCCACGCCCCGCGACGTGATCGGAAAGCACCTCAGCGATGCGCCCACGCCGCCCTCGGCGAGCGCCCCCGGCATCCCCGCGGCGCTCGATCGCCTGGTCCTCGATCTGCTCGCGAAACGGCCGCAGGATCGAATGGGATATGCCGACGACGTGGCGGCCGTGCTCGCCGCATTCACGCCCTCCGAGCCCGCGCGCCGGTGCTGGGCCGAGCCCTATCTGTATCGGCCGAGCTTCATCGGCAGGCACGACGTCGTCTGGAAGCTGCAAGCGCATCTCGGCGTCGCGCGGAGCGGGGAGGGGCAAAGCGTGTTCATCGGCGGCGAGAGCGGCATTGGCAAGACACGCCTCGTCGCCCAGCTCGCCGGCCTCGCCCTGCGGGCGGGTTTTTCCGTGGTGACCGGCGAATGCGTCGCGTTCGGCGCGCACGGGGCCGGCGCGGCGCCGCTTCACCCCTTTCGCCCGCTCTTGCTCGCGATCGCCGACCATTGCCGCCGCGCGGGCCCCGGGGAGACGGCGCGCATCCTGGGCGAGCGCGCCGCCCTGCTCGCCGCCTACGAGCCCGCCCTCGCCGTCCTCGCGCGCGCGAGCACCACGCCCGAGCCCCTGTCGGCCTTGCCGTCGCCGGCGGCCCGGCAGCGGGTCGTCGCGAGCCTGACCGAGACGTTGCTCGCGCATGCCGAGACCGAGCCGATCCTCCTGGCGATCGACGATCTGCAATGGGCAGACGAGCTCTCTCTGCGATTCTTGCGGGACCTCGTGTTCACGCCGCTCGCGGGCCGGCGGCTGCTCGTGGTGGGGACATATCGCACGGACGAGGTGAGCGACGCGCTCGCGGGTATCCTCGCGGCGCCCCGCGCGAGCCGCATCGAGCTCGGCGCCCTCGATCCCGCGAGCACACGGCAAGTCGCCCGCGACATGCTCGCGCTCCCCGAAATGCCCCGGGCCTTCCTCGATTTCGTGGTCGATGCCTCCGACGGAAACCCGTTTTTCGTGGCAGAACATTTGCGCGCCGCCCTGTCCGAGGGGCTCGTGTACCGGGACGCCGGCGGCATCTTCCGCGTCGCGACGCGCGGCCAGGATCCGAGCGCCGTGCGCGCAGCGCTCCGCTTGCCGCGCTCGCTCGCGGGCGTCATCGAGCGGCACCTCGCCGGGCTGCCCGCGCCGAGCCGAAAGCTCGCGCAGCTCTCCGCGACGCTCGGCCGCGAGGTGGACGAGGAGGTCCTGCGCCGCGCCGCGGACCTGCCCGAGGCCACGCTGATGGATGCGCTCGGCCGCCTGCGGCGCGCCTACGTGCTCGAGGACGGCGGAGGCGGACGTCTGCGGTTCCTGCACGAAAAACTGCGCGAGCGCGCCTACGCCGAGCTCCCGGAGGACGAGCGGAGGAGAGCGCACGCGCGCGTGGGGCGCGCCCTGGAGGAGATTTTTCCAGGCGAACAGCAGGTGGATCACGTCGAGGCGCTGGCGTACCATTACGGTGAGAGCGGTGAGTTCGAGAAAGCGGCACACTATGCGGAGGAGGCCGCGGCGAAGGCCGCTCGCGCGTACGCGCTCGACGACGCGCGGCGGCGCTACGGCGACGCGCTCGCCCTCCTGGAAAAACTCCCCCAGACGGAGGACGTGTCGCGGCGGCGGGTGAACGTCACGGTGCGCTGGGCCGAGGCGTGCCTGTACGAGCCGTCTCTCCAGCAGATCGAGGTGCTCACGGAAGCACGGGCGATCGCGGCGCGGATCGGCGATGCCGGCAGCGCGCTGCGCTGCGATTACTGGGCCGGCTGGATCGCGTATGCACTCGGCGATCACGCAGGAGCCATCCGGATCTCGGAGCGCGCAATCGACGAGGCGCGCGCGCTCGGCGACCACAAGCTCCTCTACCAACTCGTGCTCAACCTGGGCCAGAACCACGCCGCAGCCGGCGCCTACGACGAGGCCCTCGCGGCCATCCGCCAGGGTATTTCGATGAAGGAGCGCTCGCCCTGGGGTGGCCGGACCGCGGGGTGCGCATACGGGTACGGATACCTGGGCATGATCCACGGCGACCGAGGCGAATTCACCGAGGCCTACGCCCACCTCGACACAGCGCTCGCCATCACCGCCGAGCTCGGGCGCCGCTCGCTCGAGGACTCAGTGCTCGTGCAGCGCGCAATGGTGGAAGGGTGGCAAGGCGCATTCGAGGCCTGCGCGGCGACGGCAGAGCACGCGCGGACGCTCGCCGGGAGCCTGGGCGCGCCGTACGTCGCGGCCATGAGCAAAACCGCCGAGGGTCTTTCCCTCTTTTCGCTGGGCAAACGGGAGGAGGGGCTTGCACTCCTGCGCGAGGCCGTGCAATGGATCGAAGCCACGGGGACCCGGCTGAGCGTGTCGTGGAGCTACGGCGCGCTGGCCGAGGCGCTCGCGCAAGCAGGGCAGACCGAGGAGGCGACGACCTACGCACGCGCCGCACTCGCAAGGGCGGAGGCAGGCGATCGCATCGGACTCTCGACAGCGCACCGGGCCCTCGCGCTCGTGGCCCCCGGAAGCGCGGCGCGCGAGCACCTCCATGCAGCCCTCGACGCGGCACGCCAAAAGAAATCGCCACGCGAGGAGGCACTCGCCCACCTCTGCGCAGCGAAGGTTTTTCGCGACGAAGGAACCCCCGCCGCAGCGCGCGAGGAGGCAGCCGCCGCCCTCGCCTCCTTCGAGACCATGGGAATGGCCGGGTTCGCCGTCGAGGCACGCGCACTCCTCGCGTCCGTCACCGTTCCGGGAAGCACGCGCGCGGCGTGATGTTGGTTGCATGTTGAAGCCGTTTCGCTGGGGCTTTGCCCCAGGCCCCACCCGGGGCTGTCCGCCCCGGGACCCGGACCAGCGCAAGCGCTGGACTCGTGGTCGATGAACTGCGCGATGCGCAGTTCATCGAACGGGCCGATTCAAGACCACGAACGACCCTGCCAAACAAGACGGCAGCGCTGACGGCTCAACCGGCAACGCGGTCCTACCGGCCTGTGGGAAGAACTGCGCGGAGCGCAGTTCTTCCCCCTGAGGTCCAGGGCTGGCCCTGGTTCGGGTCGAGGGGCGAACAGCCCCCGCGGGGCCCGGGGCAGCGCCCCGGCGCGACGCCTCCCCAAGGAGACCCATGCTCAGCCCGCCAGCAGCGGAGCTGCGATCTCTGCCATCAGCGGTCCGGCCAGGAATCGCCCGATGCAAGCGTGGGATCCGTGGCCGAAGAGGAGGTAATGTTCGTCTGGGCGGCCTGTTTGGAACAGGTCGGGGTTTTCGAGGGCTTCGTCGTCGGCCATGGCCGAGGCGAGCGAGACGATGATTTGGCTGCCTTTTCGGATTCGCGTCGCGCGGGGCGTACCTGCGGCGAGCTCGTGGTCTGCTACGGCTGTTCTGTAGAGCAACGACGGATAGGGGTTGAACCGCGCGGCTTCGAGCAGGAGGTCCTTCAGTCGATTCATGTCCCTTCTCCTCGCGGCCTCGCGCGCCTGCTCTTGGGCCTCGCTTGCGCCTTGGAGGTACGTCAGGGCGTGCAGGAGGGTCATGGCTGTTGGGACCATCGTCCCGGAGACGAGCCCGCCCAGGGTTCGACGAAGGGTGGCGCGGTCGAGCCCGTGCGCGGTGGGGAGCGCGAGGAGGCGGCCGAGCACGTCGTCGCCTGGGGGGTTTCCTTGTGCGATTGCCGCTTCCCGCGCGCGCAGACGTTCTTCGAGGTAATGCTGGAATGCGAGGCCGGCTGCTGCGCCGGCGGCTGCGCGCTCGGCGCTCGGGAGCGGGAAGAAGATGTAGGCGGACGCCACGCTCAGCCACAGGAAGAGATCCTCGTCGGAAGGCCCCGGGACGCCGAAGTATTCCCCCGCGGTCCGCACCACCGAGGCGATGATGACCTGGGGTAGGAAGCTCGGCGCGCCATTGGTGCGTTTCTTCGCGAGGTCCAGGATCACGGGCGTGACGAGGCGGGCGCGCTCGAGCACCCGGGGCAGGTCGCGAGGGCGGATGACGAGGCGGGCGAGGGACGCCTCGCGCTTGTGGCGGTCGCCGTCGAAGCCCAGGAGAAATGGCCCCACGGTGGCCGCCATGCGGGCGTCGTATTCGTGGACCGAGAAGACCTCGGGTTTGGCGAGGACCTCCTGCACGTCCCGGAACCGTGATACGAGCACGCCGTGCGGTGTGTCGAAAATGGGCCGCTCCTTCCGCAGCGCGCGCCAGTTGTCCGCGGTGTCGCAGAAGGGCCGCTGCGAGGTCACCGGATCCAGGAGACAGGCCTCGACGCAGTCCTTCCTGGCCTCGTCGTTCTGCGCGAGCGCGTATTTCTGGAGAAACGTTTCGATGGTGTCGGGCCGAGGCCTCTCCACGTTCACGAGGTACCGGAGCGCGCGGATGCCGGGCGCGAAGAAATACGCGCCGCCGCGCACCCGGACGAAGCTCGGGAGCCCGCAGAGGGTATGGACCGAGGCGAGCTCGCCGTTCGGTCCGGCCGTGGGGATGGTGAATGTCCCCTGGGAGAAGGGTGAGCCGACGACGGGGTCGTGGACCGTGCTGGGCTCGCCGCTGACGTTCCCGTTGTTCAGCCATTGCTGGACGATCTCGAACTGGAGCGAGAGCGAGGCGCAGTAGGCGAGGAAGATGAGCCCCCGATCCACGTGGTCCTCGTCCTGGCCCTCTGGCAGGGGCGGGCCGTAGGCCATGCCGCGTCGGATGAGCCGGTGTGTGCGGACCGCGGTGCGCCTCGCAATGGGCAGGGCGTCGCGGGGGTTGGCGCGCCGGATGTGCGCGCCGAACGGGCAGCGGAGCCCCTCGGGATCCTGCGCCTGGTAGCCGAAATCGTCGCGCCGCTCGGGGGACATGTCGGGCTCGTCCTTTTCGGGGGCGAGCACGAGCGGCACGCCGCTCCGCCACCGGCCCATGAGCTTCGCGGCGACGAGCTCCGCGTCCATTCCGAGCGTCGCTGCGTTTTTCGCGACGAACCGGCGGAACCCGGGGACGTCCTGGCGCAGCTTGCGCAGGGCGAGGTAGGTGCCATTGCGGCGCAGCTCCTTCGGGTTCGGCCGTGCGGCGACGGCGCCGAAATCGTCGGGGTGATCGAGCAGGAACGCGCCGGGGGCGAGCACGTGCCCGGGCGGCGCGCCGCTCCCATCGCCGGCCACGCTCGGATTGCTGCCGCCGTCGGCGAACCCGAAATGCTCCCGCCCTCCTTCGAGCGCCGCCGCCGTTTGCACGTGGAGAACCTGCATTCGCGCGGCTCTGGCCTCGGCGCAGAGCTCGCGCGCGCGCGCGTCCGCTTCGGCCTGGCCGCGCGCGTAGACGATCGCCATTGCGTGCAGGGGCGGCGCGCCTTTCGGCAAGAGGTCCCAGCGCTCGGGCGCGTCCTCGCCGACGTCGCCGAGGAACGCCGCTCGCTTCGCCATTCCCTGGCGAAACTCCTCCGGGAAGCTGTCGAGCTCCTCGGGGCTGAGCCCCAGCGCCTCGAGCCCGTCGAACGTGAATGCGAGGTTCAGCGTGGTAGGCGGCCCCGGCGGCGGGGCGCCCGCCGTCGTGATCTCGGGGATCTTCGCGGCGATCCATCGCCGCCCGGCGGCGACGTCCTCGAAATGCAGGAACAGGAAGCGCGCGTGGCGCAGGCCGAACGTCTTGCCGTACGACGAGAGGAGGTGGCCCTGCACGTCGTCGAGCTCGATCCTGGAATCGTCGTTCGTTCTCATGATGTCTCCCCGGACAGCGCCGCCATCACCTGCTCGAAATTGCGCTCGATGGGCTCGAGCTCGGCCGGAGCAAAGAGCCTCTTTTCCCTGAGCTCCCGGATGCTCGCGCGCACGTTCTCCGCAATCGACACGAGGAGGCGACGCTCGGCTCCCACGTCGACGGCGGAGAGCCGCGCGATCCCGCGTTCGAGCTCGGCGAAGCGCGCGCCGAGCTCGCCGCCGCAGCGGGCTTCGCGACGGAACGCTTCGAAGTGCGCGTGGAGCGCTCTCCACCACCGGACGTCGACGACCGTCACGTCCGGGTTCGCCGCGTAAAACCTGTCCGCTTGCACCATGTGCCGCTTCACCCACGCGACGAACGGCTCGAACTGCGCGGCCCCCGGGTACCCCTCGCAATGCATCCAGACGAGATCGAGGCCCCAGGCCATGCGGACCGAAAAATCCTTCAGGTACGGCTCGAGCTCGCCCACGAACATCGAGACGAACAGGAGCCGCTCGCCGCCGTCGAGGATGGACCACTGGGCGAAATGCACGGAATCGATGAGGTCGAGCACGGTCGGCCCCGTGTCCTTGCCGTCCGAGGACCCATGCAGGACCGCCTGGAGGCGCTCGACATACCGGAGCACGGGCAGGGAGGGCACGAAGCCCTGCAGGATCGGCGTGATCAGCACGAGCGATCGCACGCGCATGGGCGGGGCCGTTTCCATTTCACGCATGACGTCTCCTTGTTCGTCCGGGCGGTTCGTCATGAAAACCTCATACTTCGGGCGTGAACCGCAGCTTCCCCGCCGGGCTGAGCCTCCGCTCGGCGAAGAAAAATGCCTCGGTCGGGTGGCGCTCTTGCCAGGTCTCCTGGAGATCGGACCACCGGGCCATCAGATCGACGAGCGCGTCCATCCGCGCCCCGGCCTGGCGGAACCATTCCTCCTCGTCCGGGCTCACGGCGCCGTACCACGGTTTGTCGCTACGATAGGCATCTTGCTCCTTTGCGAGCAAACCGTGGAGCTCCTTCCGGAGACCGCTCACGGTAAAACTCTTGCCGAGGCGCCCGAGCTCGACTTCCATGCGGGACATGAGGAGCAGCGTGCGCACCCAGCGATGCTGCGGGAAATCGAATCGTTCGAGGAAGAGGCGCCCCGCCGTGTCGCCCTTCGCGACGAGACGCGCGATGGTCTCGACGGTCATGTCCAGGTTGAGGCCGCCTTCGTTTTTCTCGAGGTAGACCTGGGCGACACGCTCGCGGTAGCCGGGGAGCGCCGCCTGGCTGTCGTCCCGGAAGCTCTGCGCCAGCTCGAAGACCGCCCATAAAAAATCCTTCATGTCGCCGATCTCGCGAAACGAGGGGCTCGACGTGTGGCCGTCCCGCGGCTCGGGCAAAGACACGTCGTCGCCGTCCGCGTGGAGGTTTTCCTTCGTACCCGGCGCTTTCTCCCGCAGGTTGATGCCGAAGGTCGGAAAGCGGGGGAACCAGCTGTCGAAGAAGTGGATCGGGAAGTTGATGCCGATGCCGCCGTCGCTGAACCAATGCCGCCGGAGCGCCCCCGACGCCTCCAGCGTGTAGAGCGGCACCGCGCAGAGCAGCACGGGAAGGCTGAGGCTCATGCGCATCGCCACGAGCACGGGCAAATGCTCGCCGATCGGGAAGATGTGATGGCCGGGCGGGAGCGCGGCGCCCTCGCGCGCGGGCGCGGCGTTCACCATGAAGCGGACGACGCTCTCGGGGAAGAGGCGCCGCATTTCGTTCTCCTCGAACACGAACGACGGGTCTTTCTTGATCGTCCCGTCGAGCTCCTCCTCGGGCACCGCGCGGGGCTGCCGGACGTTGAGATCGGAGGTGACCGCCTTGAAGCGAATGCCTCGCGCTTGAAGCATCCCCACGGTGAGGGGTCGATCGTCGGGCAGCCCGGCCATTTCCTGCAGGCCCGCGTGCATCCATTCGGTGAGCGGGACCTGGCCGCGGATCGCGGCCGCGTCGCTGGATCCCGTGCACAGGCCGAACAGGCTTTTGCCCTCGTCGTCGTGGACGTGCCGGGCGCTCGCGAGGAGCGTGCCGATGATTCCACCGAGATAGGCGCCGGACACGAGGAGAATCCCGCAGAAGGACAAACCCAGGAGGAGGGGAAGCCACGAGAGCGAGAGCGCGTCCGCCGCCGGATGGTGGTGCAGGACGATGGTGAAGAACGCCGCGACCGGGACCACGACGGCGAGGGAGACGAGCGCTCCGACGCGCGCTCCGCACCGCCGACCCCGCGCGTAGCCTTCGCCCGGGCAGGCCGCGCAGATGGAATCGAGCCCCGCCCTCCGCACCTCGGCGAGCAGGCGCCGAGCGGGGCCCTGCATGCGGCGTCGCGCTCCGCCTCCCCGCTGCCGATCACGCAGCCGCTTCGCGAGCAGGAGCATTTCGAAGATCGGGCGAGCCTGCGCGGTCGGCTGGAAGAGCCCCATCAAAAACCCCTCCCGGTCGAGGTCTTCTTGCATGCGCTCGAACCGAGCGAAGCCGCCTCCGTCGTCGCGGCCGTACTCGGCCGCCGCGGCGGCCGCTGCTGCGATGGCGCCGGCCGAGGCGCCGCCAATGCAACGGAAGCGGCGCTCTCGGGCGAGCCGGAGGACCGCCGACGGATACACCACGCCGCTCGTGACGCCGCCCTTCATGACGAGGTCGCACCGAGCGCCGTCGTCGTCCGGCACGCGCCGGTAGACCTCATTGCGATCTCCGCTTGCCCGAGGGTTCATGACGCTCCTCTGGAATCGTCGAGTCGGAGCCGCCGCTCCATGTCGCGAATTTTGTGGTAATCGGCTTGCACCCGGGAGCGCTCCGGATGCGCGAGAACGACGAAGCCGAGGTTTGGGCCGCCGAAGAGAGCCCTCGTGGGTTCGAGGGCGTCCCCGTTCCGGAAGCGGACGACCGAGAAATGATGGCTCGGGAGCGCCTCGACATCGGCGAAGATCTCGGCGTTCCGCACGATCCCCGCCGTCCGGGGGATCAAGAACACCACGAGGACGTGCGATTGCAGACCGAAGCCTTCCCGGACGTGCCCGAGCCGCGCGAAGTATCGCACGGTCCGGTCCACCTGGCTGTCGCCGGTCGCGACGCGGCAAAACCTCGGCTGACCGCCGCCATGCGGGCGCGCTCCGATCGCGAGGAGCCGCGGGCCCTCGCGGGTGAGGATGAGCTCCACATGCGCCGCGCCGAACCGGATCCCGAGCGCGTCGAGCACGCCGCGCGTGTAGCCGATCAAGCGTTCGATTCCCGGTGTCTTGGGGGACAGCCATTCCATGCGCTCGTCGACCGCCATGTACGGCCCGCTGTCCACCTTGTGGTAGCGGCACACGTCGGTGACGGTGTGTTTGCCCGCGTAACTGAACGTGTCGACCACGTATTCGGTGCCCGTCACGTATTCCTGCACGACGAGCCGATCCTCGACGATGCCGAGGCAATGCAGGCGATCCAGCATCGAATGGAACACCTCCCGCCACCCCTCGCCGCGGGGCACGCGGGTCACGCCGGTGGCGGCGGCGCTCTTCGGCGGCTTGATCACGAGGTCCCGACCGGCGAGGCTCGACGCGCGCAGCCACGCCTCGACCTCGCCGGCGTCGCTCGTGCATATTTGCCGCAGAATGGGGAGGCCGGCCCGGGCCACGGTCGCCGCCATGTCGCCCTTGTGCCGGCGCGCGCTCGCCTTCTCGGGGTCGTTGGCGACGTCCGGGACGACCAGGGGCGCGAGCACGTCCGCGAGCTCCACCCCGGACTCGCAGCCCGGCAGCACGCACCGGGGGCGCATGGCCCGCAGGCGCTCCACGAGGGGCTCGAGGTCCTCGGTCGCGGCGAGGATCGTCTGGAAGTGCTCGGGCCGGTAGGAGGTGGCGTAGACGGCCGGCGGCGCGTGGCTGGAGACGACCGCCACCACCGGGACCCCGGCCGCTGCGAACGCGGGCGCGAAGAGGGCGCCCGAGCAATACGGATCGACGATGACCACCGGCCCGTCTGGATCACTTCGAGGCATGATCGCCCTCCGCGCGCGCGTGCCGGGCCGCCTGGCCGGCGGCGTCCATGGCATGAGTCTTCATGTCAGTGCCCACCTCCCGCGGCCTTCGGTGTCCTTTCGTCGCGCAGCGTGATCGCACGCGCGGCCAATTCGACGCCGGCGGCGCACTCCGCCGCGGTCCTTCCCGTCACGAGCACGTACGCATATCGGCTCGAAAGAAAATGCACCAAGGCTACGCGCAGCCGGCTCGGCGCGAGGCGCAGCGGGCGTCCACAAGCGACGTCCACCGCGACTTGCCCCGGATCGATGCCGGAGGCGACCCAGCCGAGATAGGGGATGAGGTCGCCGGCCAGGCGTGCATTGATCTCGATCACCTTGGGACCTGTGTCGGTCAGGCGAAGCTCGGTATGCGTGATCCCGGTCTGGAAGCCGACCGCCCGGTGCGCCGCGTCGACCACGCCGAGCAGCGCCGCGTCGAGCAGCAGCGGATCCCTCCCGTCCACCACGTGCCCGATTTCCTCGAAATGCGGAGGGAAGCCGAGGATCTTGCGCGCGACGAAGAGCGGGGTCGGCCGGCCATTCACCCACGCGACGTCGACGCCTACCTCCGGCCCTTCGAGATACTCCTCGACGAGCACGCCCGCGTCGTCGTGGGGGACGCCGTCCTCCGCGGACGCGCGGGCGCGGGTGTAGGCGGCGGCGAGGTCGTTGGGGCGCTCGACATAACTCACGCCGATGCTCGCGCGGAGCGCGCGTGGCTTCACGACGACGGGATAACCGATCCGAAAGGCCGTCTCCGCCGCTTCTTCGACGGAAGCCACCAGCCTGGAGATCGCCTGCGGCACGCGAGCCGCGCCGAGCGCGACGCGCGTCTGGTATTTGTCGCGGCACCTGCCGACCGCGGCGGGCGCGGAGCCTGGCAAGCCGAGCGCCTCGGCGACGCGGGCCGCGTGGACCAGGCGAATCTCGTCCCAGCAGATCACGCCGTCGATCGGGTCGCGCGCGGCGACCTCGCGGGCGGCGGCGATCATCGCTTCCGCGTCGAGCGTGTCGACGATCCGGTGCTCCGCGATGTACCACCGTTCCCACGTCGGCTCCCGGTCGAGGAAGAGGACCACCCGCGCCGCCTGGGAGATCATTCGCAGGAGATATTCGCGATAGAGGTGATACCCGCTGCTCACGAGCAGGACGGTGGGACGGCCGCTCGGGTCGGCGTTCGGACGGGTCGTGGGCATCGTGGTTTCCTGTTTTCTCGTCGTTGGAGTCGGGATGTTCGGCGCCCCGCACTCAAGCGTCATGCCACGTGGCCCCCGATCCCCGTTTGGCTTGCGATCCATGGCGTTCGTCGCTGTTTTCCCCGCCGGCCGAGCCCGGGTGCCTTGCGCGGTCGCGCAAATCCCTGCCGGAGAACGCAAGGTCGCGGAGCGCTCGGGCTCGGCAGGCGCCCGGTTGACCCGATCACGCGCCTCGTGTAGGCTCCGCGCATTCGGGTAGCGCCATGAAGGTCTTCCGGTAGCAACGCGGTCCTCTCGCCGGGCGGGTTCCTCCGCCGCCCGCGTTGCTTTCCCCCGCGCGCTTCATCGCCGTTCGTCCCGCGTTCTCCTTACGCGAGCGAGCCGGCCCTGCGTTCGACCTTCGACCCCGAGGACCTCATGGCGCTCCGTCTTCCGCTTGCCATCAAGCTCACCCGCCGCGCCGTCGCGCGGCGCGACCTCTTCTGCGAGCTCGTCCAGAAAATCACGAAGCCCTCCCAGGCCGAGGCGGCCTTCGCGTTTCATGCATTCGCTTTCAAGGCCGACGAGCATGCATTCGCGCGCGAGCTTCTCTCCCGCCGCACCGAGCTCTGGCTTTTCCGCGCGAATCAACGCGCTTTCTGCGGCGATTTTCTTGCCGTCGACATGTCGAACCCGCGGCGGGCAGAGCGGCGGGCGTACGTGATCGAGCTGAAGCGAGGGATGCCGGTGCGAATTGGCGGCGGCGCGGTGGGGCTCCAGCTCCAGAATGCCGCGATGGCCGTGAGGGCGCTCGCGCGAGAGCGGGGCTTGCTCGGGGACGAGGCCACGTGCGTCACCGTGTCGGGCGACGGCGCAGAGATCCTCGGGATGTTCGAACAGGCCGGCGCATCTCGCGCCGAGAAGTGACGAAGACGCTCGGAATGCAGGCTCCCGAAGCGCCCGCGCCTCAGAATGCGACCGCGTTGCAGGGCTTGGGCGGCGCGAGCGCCGCGGCGGCGCCGCCGGCGTTTTCCCCGGTATGGGCCTCCAGCCAGCGGGCCACGCCGTCGGCCATTTCGGCGCCCTCGGGCTCGTGCAGGAGGTCGTGGACGAGCTTGGGGCACATCCACAAGGTTTTGTCCTTGCTCCCGACGCCGCCGACGAACGCCCGCGTCCCCGCGGGCAGGGTGATCTCGTCGATCGACCCGTGCATTCCGAGGATCGGCAAGACGAGCTTCGATCGATTCTCCTCGATGCGATCCATCGTGTCGAGCAGGCCGGCGATCGTCCGCGCGGGCACGTCGCTCCAGTCGACGAGCGGGTCGTTCTTCGCGGCGGCGATCACGTCCGCGGATCGGGAGAATTTTTCGAGCGGCAGCTCCGCCACGCCCGCCCCGGGAAACAGCGCCGACGTGAAGTGCGCCCCGAATTTCGCCGCGCCGCTCGCGTCCGTGGCGAGCGCCGGCGCGCTGAGCAAGAGGCCCGCGATGTCCTTCTGGTGGTCGAGCGCGTAGCCCGTGGCAATGGCGCCTCCCATGCTATGCCCGAGCACGAACACCGGCACGTTCGGCTCGGCCTGTTTGCCGCGGCGAACGAAGGCGTCGAGGTCGGTGACGAAATCGGCGAATTCGCCCACGCGCTGCGGTTTGCCGTCCGATCGCCCATGGCCGCGATGATCGTAGGAACGCACCGAAAACCCGCGCTTCGCGAGCCCCACCGCGAATTCGGCGTACCGGGCGCTGTGGTCCTTGAGGCCGTGCACCACGACGAGCACGCCCCGCGTGCCTTCCTTCGGCTTCCACGAGCGCTCGAAATGCACCCATCCGTCGGCGCTCTCGAAGGTCGACTCGCTCACGACCACGGAGTCCTTCTCCACAGCGTGCGGCGTGAACGGCCGCGGCGCCCTCGCCTCGAATGCGCCGCACCCGCTCACCAGCACGAGCGCACCCAACCCAACGATCCACATCTGCATCCGTCGACTCCTCGACCTTCGAACGAAGGCCCGCATCTCAGCAGGCCACGCGATTTCTCGCCAGTACGTGCCGTTCGCCCCGACGGTTGCGTCGCGGTGGACAGCAGGACCGCGCGTCATGTATGAGACCGCGGAACGTTGGAGAGGTGATGGCGAAATCGACGCGTTGGGCGCAGTTGTCTCGTGGTTCGGATCTGGCGCAGCCGCTGTCCGGGCGGCCCGCTTCCGTCAACGCGACCCTCGTGGTCGCGCCCCGCGGCTCGTACGTCGCGGTCTTCGACGCCGAGCTTCCCGCCGACGAGAACGAGCGCGACGACAAGGACGCGCTGCGGGTTCGCGTCTTCTCGCACGATGGGCGCGCCTTCACCGAGGTCCTCGAGCACATCCCGGCGCGCACGGGGTATCGCTTCGGAGACGCGCGGCTCGGCAAAGCGGCGGTATCGGACGCCGGCGTCGTCGCCTTCGCCGTGGGGAGCACGATCCACGTCGTCCGCCCCGGCGGAGCCGCCACGAAAATCGAGGCGCCCGATGCATGGCCCTTCTTCGATCCCCTCGCGCCCGAGCGCCTGCGCCTCGTCGTGCGCCGTGACGGCGGCGAGGTGATCGAGACACACGACACGAACACGAACACCGTCACGGACACGCTTCGCATCGGCAACAGCGGAAACCTCCCGCCGCAGGTCGATCCGGCGACCGGGGATGTCCTGCTCTACGACGGCTGGTACGCGCGCGACGGCGGCGCGTTCGTCCCGCTGAACACCGGCGGGATGCCCGGCCAGGTCCTGCGCGTCGGAAACCACGCGCTCTTCCTCGGCCGGGAACCCGAGCAAGCCGGCGGCACGCAACGCCACGGCCGCGACGGCGCCGCTCTCCCCGTGCCCGACGCGTTCGAGGCCTGGCGACGTGCGGACGTCTGGCGCGCGCGTAACCCGATGCTCGCGAGCGTCGACGGCCGCTTCCTCCTCGGCCGCCATACGGGCACGAACACGCTCTTCGACACCACGAGCCTCGTGCCGGAGGAGCTTCCCGCGGTGCCGCCCCTGCACACGCTCATCGGCTCCGGGGTCCATGCGCTCCTCGACGAGCACACCGCGATCGCGTCGCGCTTCGGCCTCTTCCTCGTCGACCCGCGCACGGGGCGCCCGCTCGGCGAAGGGCCCGTCGCGCTGCTCGGCCTCGCGCTCGCCGGCGAGCGTGTCGTCACGCTGCATGAAGACGGCGTCCGCATCGATGGCGGCGCGCCCATCCCCGTCACGCCCGCGGTCGAGCCCGTCCTCGATGGGCTGCGACTCTCGCCTGGCGGCCGCTGGGCGGCGGTGCGCTGCGGCAACGCCGGCTTCCCGGTGGTCGTCCTCGATCTCGCGGAGGGGCGCGAAGTGCGGCGGCTCGAGCCCGCGGCGTCGATCGCGTGGATCGACGCCGATCGGCTCGCCGTCCACGGCTCCACCGGCCTGCGCGTGCTCGACGTGACGACGGGCGCGATCACGGCGCTCGGCGATCTGCCTGGATCCGCGTGCCTCGGCAGCGACGGCGCGGGCCGCTTCTTCGTCGGCACCGACACGACGCTCGTCGAGCGCGACGCCGCCGGCGCGGTCCGGCGCACGCTCACGGTCCCCAAGAAGCTCAAGGGCTACACGTGGCCCTCGGAGCTCGTCGTTCAGGGCGACGAGGTCTACGCGCTCGGGAGGTGCCGCATCTTCCGCTGGGACGCGGCGGGCAATTGCGACCGCCTGAACGCGCTCGAGAACGGCATCGGGGGCGCGAAGACCGATCCAAAATTCTCCGACGGCCCCTTGCGCAGCGTGGCCGTGAGCCACGACGGCCGCTTTCTCGCCGCGTGCGCGAAGACGAAGAGCCACGCGCTCGGCGTCGTCGTCTGCGATCGCGAGGGCACGATCGTCGGATGGACCGGCCCGATCTTCGGCCGCCGCAGCGTCCACGGCGAGCGCATCTTCTGCGCCTTCCGCGGCAAGACGCTGGTCGTCGGCACCGAGCACGGCTACGTCGGCCAATACACGCTACCGACCTGAGCAAGGCCGCGACGGCTCGCGCGGCGCGCCCCCGTTTGGCCCTCGGACGAACCGGGGCTACCCTACGGGTCCCCCATGAAAAAGACATTCGACCTCTCGGCCCGACAAGCGCGGCGCATCGGCCTTGCCGCGCAAGGATTTGCCGAAGCGCGGCCGGCGAGCGCGACCCGGCGTCACTTCGCGAAGACCGCAAAGCGGCTCGGCGTGATCCAGCTCGACAGCGTCAATGTCCTCGTCCGCACGCACTACCTCCCCGCATTCTCGCGCCTGGGCGGATACCCCCAGGCGCTCCTGGAAAAGGAGGCTTGGGGGAAAAAGCGTTCGCTCTTCGAATACTGGGGGCACGAGGCCTCGCTGATGCCGCTCTCCCTCCAGCCCTTGCTGCGCTGGCGGATGGCGCGCGCGGAGGCTGGAGAGCTCTGGGGTGGTCTCGCTCGATTCGGCAAGGAGCGGCGCGCGTACGTGAAGAGCGTGCTCGCCGAGATCGAAAAGCGGGGACCGGTGACGGGCGGCGATTTCGCCACGGGCCCGCGGGGCTCGTCGGGCTGGTGGTCCTGGTCCGACGGCAAGCGTGCGCTCGAATGGTTGTTCTGGGCCGGCCACGTGACCACAGCGACGCGGCGTGGCTTCGAGCGCGTGTATGATCTGACCGAGCGGGTCATGCCTCCCGCTATCCTGAGCGTGCCCACGCCCTCGGAAGCGGACGCCCAGCGGGAGCTCGTCCGCATGGCCTCCCGGGCCATGGGCGTCGCGACCGAGGCCGACCTGCGGGATTATTTCCGCTTGCCTTTGCAGGGAGCACGCGCCCGCGTGCAAGAGCTCGTCGAGGCGGGCGAGCTCTTGCCGGTGACGGTCGAGGGCTTTTCCAAGCCTGCCTACCTGCACCCCGAGGCGCAGACGCCGCGCCGGATCGCCGCCCATGCGCTGCTCTCGCCGTTCGACAACCTGATCTGGTTTCGTGATCGCACCGAGCGCCTCTTCGGGGTGAAGATCCGGCTGGAGATCTATACGCCGGCCGAGAAGCGCACCCACGGCTATTACGTTTTGCCATTCCTCGAAGGCGACACCCTCACGGCGCGGGTGGACCTGAAGGCCGACCGCAAGGCGAACGTGCTGCGCGTCCAGGCCGCCCACACGGAGCCGGGCGCGGGCCCGAATACGCCCGAGCTCCTGGCGGCGGAGCTTTCGGGGATGGCGGAATGGCTCGGGATGGAACGCGTCGAGGTGGCGGGGCGGGGGAACCTCGCGGGGGCGCTCAGGACTGCGCTCGTCGCGAACGGCATCGGGTGATGCCGCGACAGGTCCAGGCGCGCGGTGCCTGGGGTCCACGCGGACCTTCGTCGACCTCGGACGCGCCGTCCTCGGGTTCATGCGTCCACCTCGGGAAGCTCACGCGTTCGGCGGGGAGCCGCAGGCGCTCCGGGCTGAACCACGCGCGCCGTCTCGCTGAAGTCCAACCGCTCGCCCTTCGGGTCCAGGCGCCGTGGCGCGCCTCCTCGCACGACCCCGGGCGAGGTCCACGCGCTCCCCGGTCAGCTCCACGCGGTCGGCGGTGAGCCCCACAACGTTCCGCATCAACCCCGCGCGGTCCCTGGTCAGCCCCACGCGGTCCCGGCTCAGGTCCACGCAGCTCCCATCGGGCTCCCGCGCGCCTCCTGGCCGGCTTACGGTTCCCCCCCGCCAGCTCCGCCGCCCTGCTTCTGTCTCCACTCCCGCTCCGCCTTCGACGGCATCTCTCGGGTCATCTCCGCCAGGGCGCGCATGCTCTCTCCGAGCGAGTCCCGGACGGGCAGCTCGACGGCAAAGTCCTCCGCTCCCGCCTCTGCGACACGCCGCCACTTCTCGTCGACCGGTTGCCCGAGGTTCTCGGAAAGCTCGACCAGCGTGGGCAAGTGATAGGGAATGCACGCTGCGTACTTGGGATCTTGATGGCTGAACGCCTCCTCGAAAGCCGCCAGGGCTTCCTGGTGCCTTCCGAGCGCTTGCAAGATGCTCGCATACAGGCGAGCACTTCATCGTATCGCTCCTGGTCTTCCAGCTCCAGGATGTGATGGCACCATTTCTGCTCGTATGCATCTTGCACCTCCAGCCGGTCGAGGCAGGTTGCACACACCATCTCGTTGAATTGCGGATGCGCATACCTCACCGTCGCCGGCTCCTTCCGGCAGAACCAACAGAGCGCCTGTTTTCGTCGACAGCCTGCATGTGCTTCACTCGTCGAGCTGAGGAGGCTTGAGATCGGGATGTTCGCGATAAATAGGATTCATCACGTCCACGAGCATCGTCCCCATGATCTGCCCCACCGCTGCGCGATACGACTCGAATTCGGATGGGCTGCATGATTCCATCACGATTCTTACGGACTCATCCAATTTTGCACCATATTCGAGCATGAGCTTGTTGATCGCCTCGGCAACGTCTCTTTTCATCTCAGCACCCTGCTGCTTTCATGCATCGATTGACGCAGTTCCAGAACTTGAAGCCGTAATCACCCGTAGGCAGTGAAGACCGCGAACAGTCCGTGATACACGCATCTTTCACCTTCTTACAGTCCGGTTGCGCCGGCGGGGGCTCATCTTTCGGCCCGGACATCTCGCTCGCAACATGCACCGTTACAGCCACGACAATCGTCACCCCCGCGGCGACGATCAAGATCGGAACCAGGTTGACAGCGGCGCCAACCACCACGGCCGCAGGGTGGCCCACGGGAGCCCGTCCCGCCGAGGAGACGCCGCCGCCGTAGACAGGCCCCGAAGACCGCAGCGGCGTGACGACCCCAGGCAACGTCATCCCGCGGAGCGCATCCTCCATGCACGACACGATCTCCCGATCGGCGATCATCGACTCCCGCACCGTGGCCGTGTCGACCTGGCCGTCCGCCTTCACGTCGACATCGAACGCAATCGCATAGTGCGTATCCGTCAGCCGATCCGCGCCGTGCTCGGCGCACGCCTGAAGCCGCGCAACCGTCGCCGCAGGGACCGACGGCCCGTCCCCCGACCCATGAGCGCCCCGCCGCAAACTCCCCATGGGCCCGCCCCCGCAGCCAAACGGCACGAAGACAACCCCCAACCCCAAGGCAAGCCCGAGCGATGCCGCAACCCTCGCCCCCACGGAGTCCATGCTCGGAAGTGTACGGCCCCACCCCAGGTCAACAAGGAAGAGAGCCGCCCCGCAGGCTCCCGCCTGGACAGGTGTGCGCTCGCTCATGTAGCGTCCACACCTCCAGGGAGGACGTTTCCACATGGCACTCGACGTGAAATCCCTCGCCCCCGAAGCCCGCGCAGCCTTCATCAAAGACGGCGAACGTTTCAGCTCCGAAGACACACTGGACCAGGCAAACCAAACCCTGAACGCATACCTGATCCACGGCTCGAGGCTCGCACCCTTCGGCTTCGTCCCCGAAGACGCCGCCGAACTCAAAGACGCACGCGACGCATTGATCGAAGCCGGCGTCGGTCGCGAATCCAAACGCATAAGCAAAAAAATCGACACCGCCGCACACGCCGCCGCCATGCGAGACGGCCAAGGAATCCGATTGCGCGCAAGATCGGTGCTCGCCGGCTCCAAACGCGCACTCCTCCTCGCAGGCCAAACCGCCTGGGTCCAGAAAATCGACGCCGTCCTCGACCAAGACTCCGCAGCCGCCGACGACGCCGAGAAACTCGCCAAACAACTCGACGCCCTCCAAGCCCTCCTCAAAGAACCCCTGATCGCAGACTTCGCCCAAAACCGCGGCGGCCCCCAAGCCCTTCAAGACCTCGGAGCCCAAGCCCAAACCCTGCGCGAAACAGCCAAAACCAAAGCAGAGCCACGAGGCACGCCCGTCGAAACCGAAACCCTCGACCTCCTCGACGGAATCATCGCAAGCCTCACCCGAACCGCACGCGAAGCCGCCGACGCAGCCGCACGCGAACTCGCCGAGCCCGCCATCGCAACAGCTTTCGAACTGTCAGCGCTTTATAAGCGCCGCGCAAAGAAGAAGGCCGAAGACCCTGGCTGAAGCGCCGCGCCGGGGCGCTGCCCCGGGCCCCGCGGGGGCTATTCGCCCCTCGACCCGAACCAGGGCCAGCCCTGGACCTCTGGGCATCGACTGCGCGAAGCGCAGTCGATGCGGGGAGAGTTTTTCAAGCTGTCCGCCCCCCCTCTTCGCAGCGCCAGCCCTGGACCTCAGGGGGAAGAACTGCGCTCCGCGCAGTTCTTCCCACAGGCCGGTAGGACCGCCCCGCCAATCAAAACGTCAGCGCTGCCGTCTCGGCTGGCAGGATCGCCCGTGGTCTTGACCCCGGCTGTTCGATGAACTGCGCGGAGCGCAGTTCATCGACCCCCAGTCCAGCGCGGGCGCTGGTCCGGGTCCCGGGGCGGACAGCCCCGGGTGGGGCCTGGGGCAACGCCCCAGCGAGACGCCGCCTTCACCGCACCGGCACCACCCGCCAGATCCCGCCTGGGCCCACCACCCACCCGGGCTTGCCCCGCGGCGCGATCACCGCGGAGAGCGCGGCTTCCTGCCCGACGGTGCTCGTGTCGACGCGACGCAGGGATTTGCCGTCCCAGTGGAGCAGGGTCGAGCTGTCTCCTGCGATCCAGACGTCGTTTGGGCTGGTTGCTGCGACGGCGCGGAGGGTTACGGGGAGACGGGCGCCGGGCTCGCGCTCCAGGTGGAAGGCGTCCACGACGCTGCCTTTGGCGTGGAGCAGTGCGCCGCTGAGGCCGACGGCCCAGGCTTCGCTGGGGCCGGCGGCTGCCACGGAGAGCAGGGCGCCGTCGGGGGCGCGGTGGCGGGTGAAGGTGCGGCCGTCGAAGTGGACGAGGGTGCCTTCGCCTTCGGGGACGGCGCGGCCGGACATCAGGCCGGTCGTGAGGGCGCCGGTGAGCCAGGCGTCGTCGTCTGCGCGGACGGCGACGTCGACGTAGGCTGCGGGCGGGAGGCCTGTCACGAGGCGGAGGCCTCGGGGGCCCCGGATCATCGCGCGGGGCAGGTCGTCGGCGGACGCGGAGACGGCCCAGAGTGCGCCGGAGGGGGCGACGGCGACGGCGAGCAGGTCCGAGAGCGGCGTGGGCTCGGGGGACGCGTGGCCGGCTTGGAGGCGCAGCCAGCCGTCGGCGGCGAGCGCTGCGCCTTCGCCGGGAGCGGTGGGGGCGAGGCAGTGCTGGCAGCCGAGGGATCTTGGCTTTCGCTCGGTGCAGGCTGCGCAGAGGTTGCAGTCTGGCTCGGGGGCGTACCAGCAGAAGAAGGGCTCGGGCTTGGGGTCCTGGTGGAGCAGCCGCGCGCGCGTGCCGTCGTATTCGATGATCCGAGCGCCTTCGTGGAGCCAGACGACCCCGCCCGGGCCCTCCGTGACGCCGAGGGCCGTGCGGAGCGGCCTCTGACCGTCGAGGTCGAGCACCACGCGCTCCAGGCGGTACGATGCGTCGATGCCTGCGAGGGGGAGCGCGCGGCTTGGGGCGGCGGGTGGCGGTGGGGGCGCCGTCGTGCCTTCGAGATCGGCTTCGGCGCGTGGCTCGGGCGTGACGTGCCACAGGCCGGAGGTTCCGTAGACCCACACGTCGCCGCGGCCGCTGCCGGTCACGGTGAGGGCTTCCTGGGCGTCGAGCCCGAGGACACGCCACCAGCGCGCGCCGTCGAAGCGCGCGAGGCCGCCTTCCGCGCCCGCCATCCAGACGTCGTCGCGCGCCCCGGCCCAGACGGATCGGCCCTTCAGCGGGCTCTCGTGGCGCACGAAGGAGGCGCCGTTCCAGTGCGTGAGGGCGGAGGCGGAAAAGCTCCAGACGTCGGCCTCGCCGGCCGCGAAGCCGTTCGTGCGCCAGAGCGTCTCGCCCGCGAAGGCCACGCGATCGCCGGGGACGTCGGGCATCTCCCGGCCCTCGTCGTCCGCGAGGAGGTTTGGGGTGACCCCGCGGCCGAATTCGATGCAGATCGCGGGGTCGCTGCTGCACACGACCTCACGACCGCCGGCGCTGGCCACGTGGGAGAGCTTCGAGCCGTATTCGATCGGGGTCTTCGCCGCCGCGGGGACGAGCTCCTTCCGCTCGCGGTAGGCCGCGCCGTCGCGCTCGAGCACGCTGAGGCGCGCCGCGCCGCCCACGCGCACGCCGAGCACGAGCAGCGCGCCTTTGGAGCTCCGGGAGAGCGCGAGGCCGATGAACCGGCTCGTGCGCGCGGGGAGGCCCTCGGCGAAGACCTCCTTGGGGAACGACATCGACGGCACGCCGAGGTCGGACCAGGACCGGCCGTCGTGGTGAAAGAGCGCGGCCTCGTCGCTCGGGCCCTGCGTGGCCTGGCCGAGCACCCAGACGTCCTGGGGCCCCATCGCGACCACGGACTGGATCCGATGAAAAGGTTTGTCGGGGGCGAGGCCCTCGCGCTCCACGCGATAGGCCACCGTGGGTCTCCAGGGCGGCGCTGTGGGGGCTTCGTGGCTCGATGCTTCCTCCCGCGTGTCGACGATCCGCACGCCCTCGGGAGGCGCCGGTTGCGCGTTTTCCCGCACGACGCCGCGCTCCACGGAGACGCGGCCGTCGGTCGTGTGCACGAGGAAACGGCCGCCCGCCTGCGCTTCGATGCGCTCGACGGCGCCACGCACGCCGAGCTGGTAGAGCGGTTTGCCCTCGGGATCGAGCGCGACGAGCGAGCCGTCGGAGGCGCCGCTGAGCACGGTGCCGTCGAGCCCGACGGCGACCTTTCGGTCGACGCTCGCGGCCGAGGACGGGTCGAGCGAGGGGAAGCGACGGAGGGGCACGTTCCAGATGGGATCGCCCTCGGGTCCGAGCCGGCTCACGCCGCTGTCGTCGGCGATGACGACGGCGCCGCCGCGCCCGTCGGCGTCGGAGATCACGAGGTCGAGGTCACGCAGGCGCGTGCCGTTGGCAGCGTCGAGCACGTGGAGGTGATTCTTGCTTCCGTGGCCGAGATCGAACGCGAAGAGGCGATCGCCGGCGACGAAGAGGCTCCATCGCCGCCCGCCGGTCTTGAAGTCCGTTCGCCACGTCTCGTGGCCCTTCGCGTCGATGCGGACGACGTGCTCCGGATCGTTGGAATGGCCCCGATCCATCATGACGGCGTAAGCGCCGCCGTCCGGCGCGCCGGCCACCGCGAGCGAGACCCCGAAAGACACCTCGTACAGCACGTTGCCGTCGGGGTCGTGCCCGTGCAGCAGCGTCTTGTCCTTCCTGCGCGAGAGATCGAGCCACGGCGAGCGAGGTGTGGCCTCGGGAGCGGCCACGGGCGCATGCGCCTCCGCCGGTCCCGGCGGAGGCGGAGGCGGGGGCGGCGCGGCGCTGCACGCGCTCGCGAGGAGCAGGGGGACGATCACACGCTTCACGGTTTCTGCCCTCCCCAGACCCGGAACACGGCGCCCGCGCGCACGTCCTCGTCGCCGTTTTCGACGGCCTTGTGCAGCACGGCCGAGATGTCGGCGCCCACGAGCCAGAGCTCGCCCGAGGGGCCGCGCCACGCGTGCGCGACGGCGAGCGGCGGCACGGCGCGGCCGAGCGCGGCGCCGTCCCAGTGGTAGAGCGCCTTCGGGCCCCAGAGCCAGAAATCCCGCCCGTCGCCGCGCCTCGCCGTGGCGCCGGGCGTCTCGAAGCGCTGGCCGCCGCCCTTGCCGAGGTCCCAGCGGAGGAGCTGCTCGTTGTCCTCGCCGAGCGCACCGAGGACCCACGCCGCGTCTTTCGCGTCGAACCAGAGGTCGTTCACCGCATCGAGCCCCGAGAGCCGCGGCGTCCACGAGAGCCCATTGCCCCTCCACACGCGGCCGTCGTCCGACCAGAGCCAGAGATCCCCGGGCGAACGCGCCGCGATGTCCACGGCGCCCGTGAATCCCTGGTGCACGTCGTCCGGCAGCGGCACGCGGCGCCCGTCGACGAGGAGCAGATGCCCGCCGTACCGATTGACGAGAAAGGCGGGGCCCTCGAACCGGATCGAGGCGCCGTCGACCTGGATCTCACGGGCGCTCGGGCCGTCGCCGCGCCCGGCCGAACCGGGGTGCACGCGATCGTCCGACCCCTGGTAACACGACCATCGCCCCTTCTTGCCGAGCCGCGACTCCACCACGCTCGCGCGGAGGCCGCCCGTCTCCACGAGCGCGATGACCTTGACCTCGTCGGGTGTGGCTCGGATCGTGGACCACGTGACCGGCAGCGCGCAGCTCGGGCCGAAGGGCTGGCATTCGTCGATCGCCTTCTTCGAGCACATCGCCGGTTGTTTCGCGCAGTCGACGAGCGTGCCGCAGCAGCTGTCGGTGAAGCATTGCGGGGCGCCCCGATCGACGACGCGCGCGCCGTCCCACGAGAGCACGTGGCCATCACCCGCGAGCATCCACACGTCGCGCTCGCTGCGCCCGTCCACGTCGAGGATCGCGGGCGTCTGGGCCGGCAGAGCCACTCTTTCGTAGCGGCCCGCGAACGCGGAGACGGCGCCCGCGGACAGGTCCTCGGGCACGACGAAAGGCACGTCCTCGCCGAGGAGGCCGAGCGCGACGGGCGCGGCGCGCGGCGCCTCCGCCTGAGGCGCGGGCTCGGTCGGGGCGGGGAGGGGCGGAGGCGGCGGCGAACCGCTGCACGCGGAGAGCGCGACGAGGAGCAGGGCAGGGGTGCGCGGCGGGCGCGTCGGACCACGGGGATTCGCCATGGGCAAGGAAGGAAGGTCGACGATCCCTGAAGTTTCGTCAATGCGGTCGTGGCGCCGCGCCGCCGCGAGGCATTTACGTTCGACCGGGCCCGAGCCATGACCAAGCGTGCTGGGGTATGGGGGTCGGGGTCCGGCAGGACGGGGCAAAGGGGGAAATATGGAGCGGAGGAAGTTCGGCGGAATCGGGCTCGCGCTCCTCGCCTCCCTGGTCGGGTGCAGCGGCGGTGCGAAGGACGGGGCGCCTCCGCCGGACTCCGTCGACGAACGGCGGGTTCGCGCGCTGCTCGACCACATGACGCTCGAAGAAAAGATCGGCCAGATGAACCAGTACATCGCGCCGATCTACGCCCAGAGCATCGACACGCCCGATATCGCCAAAAAAACCGACGAGCTGCTCGCCGAGGGGCGCGTCGGCTCGTTCTTGTTCGTGACCGACGCCGAAGAAGCGAACGCGCTCCAGGAGAAGGCGTCACGCGCGCGGCTCGGGATCCCGCTGATCTTCGGCATCGACGCGGTGCACGGCCTCGCCCCCGTGCGCGGCGCGACGATCTTCCCGACGCCGATCGGCATGGCAGCGACGTTCGACGCCGAGCTCGTGGAGCGGAGCGCCGAGGTGACGGCGCGCGAGATGCAGGCGACGGGCATGCATTGGGCGTTTTACCCGGTCCTCGACGTGGCGCGGGATCCGCGATGGGGAAGAACGGCGGAGACGTTCGGCGAGGATCCGTTCGTCGTCGCGTCGATGGGCAGCGCCGTCGTCCGCGGCTTGCAAGGCCCGGATCGGTCGCATCTGCGCGTCCTCGCTTGCCTGAAGCATTTCCTCGGGCCCGGCGCGCCGCTCGGCGGCCGGAACATGGGGCCCGTCGAGGTCTCCGAGCGCGCGCTGCGCTCGACGTTTTTCCCGCCGTTCCAGGCCGGCGTGGAGGCGGGCGCGCTCTCGGTGATGGCCGCGTACAACGACGTCAACGGTGTGCCGAGCCACGCCTCGGAGGAGCTGCTCACGCACATCCTCAGGCGCGAATGGGGGTTCCGTGGGTTCGTCGTGAGCGACTGGGAGGGCGTCGAGATGCTCCACACGAGGCACCACGTGGCGGAGTCGCCGAAGGACGCAATCCGGCAGGCGGTGCTCGCGGGCGTGGACATGCACATGCACGGCGACGGTTTTACGGAGCCGCTGGTCGAGCTCGTGCGGGAGCGCGCCGTCCCCGCGTGGCGGATCGACGAGGCCGCGGGGCGCATCCTGCGCGTCAAGCGCGCGCTCGGCCTGTTCGAGCATCGGTACGTCGACGCGGCACGCGCGGCGTCCGTGCTCGCGTCCCCGGAGCACCGCGGGGTGGCCCTGGAAGCCGCGCGGAAATCCCTCGTGCTCCTGCGAAACGAGATGGACCTTTTGCCGTTGCGCAAGAACCTGAAGAAGGTCCTCGTCACCGGGCCGAATGCAGACAACACGGCGCTGCTCGGCGACTGGACCGCGCCCCAGCCGGCGGAGAACGTGACCACGGTGCTCGAAGGCATTCGCGCGGCAGTCTCTCCGGGGACAGCCGTGCAATTCGTGGACGCGGGCCGCGTGTTCGAAGAGACGAACGAATCGATCGCGCGCGCAGCGCAAGGAGCCAAGGACGCCGACGTGGCCATCGTGGTACTCGGGGAAAACGCGACGCGGTACGACGAGCGAGGCGCCCTCGACCGGCGGCGGCGCGAGCGCACGAGCGGCGAAGGCGCCGATCGGGCCGATCTCGGGCTCGCAGGCCGGCAAATGGATCTCGTCCGCGCCGTCGTCGAGACGGGCACGCCGACGGTCGTGGTGCTCATCAACGGTCGTCCCCTCGCAATCCCATGGATCGCCGAGAACGTGCCCGCCGTGCTCGAAGCCTTCGAGCCAGGCCTCGTCGGGGGACGAGCCGTCGCGGAGGTG
This sequence comes from Polyangium sp. 6x1, assembly GCF_029946515.1. Taxonomy (GTDB): domain Bacteria; phylum Myxococcota_A; class Polyangia; order Polyangiales; family Polyangiaceae; genus Polyangium. The sequence goes on along the minus strand of NZ_JARZHH010000019.1, from coordinate 133,169 downwards.
CTCTTCGGCGACATGAGCCCAAGCGGCCGGCTGCCAATCTCGATTCCGCGCTCGGTGGGGCAGGTGCCCGTCCATGACAATCATCCCCCCTCGGCCGAGGGGACGTACGTCGACGAGAGCGCCGAGCCGCTGTACGCCTTCGGCCACGGATTGAGCTTCACCCGATTCGTGTACGGGGATCTGCGGGTCCCCGAGCAAGTCCGGCAAGGGGAGGACGTCCAGGTCTCCGTCGTCGTGCGCAACGCAGGCGCCCGCGAGGCCGACGAGGTGGCGCTCTTGTTCGTGCGCGACGTCGTCACCAGCGTGTCCCGGCCCGTGCGCGAGCTCCGCGGCTTTCAGCGGGTGCACCTCGGCCCGGGCGAGAGCCGGTGGCTCCGTTTCCGGATCCCCTTCGAATCGCTCGCGCTGTACGACCGCAAGATGGAGCGCGTCGTGGAGCCAGGGCAGTTCGAGGTGACGATCGGCGGCCTGACAGGCTCGTGGACCGTGGCGCCGCAGGACTGAGCTCGCCTCGCGACGTCTGCGCCTGGCCCACGCGCCGTCCGCTCGTGTAGTCTGGCGCGGTGGATCGGCTTCGTCTGGTAGCGCCTCGCTGGGGCTTTGCCCCAGGCCCCACCGGGGCTATCCGCCCCTGGACCCGGACCAGCGCAAGCGCTGGACCCGGGGTCGATGAACTGCGCGATGCGCAGCTCATCGAACGGGTTGCGTATGGCAGGATTGGATAGGTTCGTCGGATGAAACGTTCGCTCTGCTTGCTTCTCGCACTCGTTGCTGCATGTGGCGGCGTCCCGGCCGCGCCGGGAGGGTCCGCCCCGCGGCCCTCGGCCGCCCAGGGATCGCGGCCGGCGGCGCCCGGAGCCACGTCGGCGGCTTCGCTCTTACCGCGACCGATGTTCGACCTCCCGGCCGCCGAAGGCCCGGCCGCCTCGCTCGCCGACGCCGTCCGCGCGAGCGAGGGCATCGTCGTGGGCACGATCTCCGAGATCCACGCTTTTACGAGGCCCTGCGAGGTCGACCTCGTCCTCGAAATGCGCGCCGAGATGGTCCTCCGCGCGTCGCGAGACCACGACGCGTACACGTTGTTCGTGGCATTTCCGCGCGCCGCGGACGCGAAAACGGGCTGTGAGCGCAAGCCGCTCGGGTATCGCGGCGCCCCTGCGCCGTCGCGGCTCAGCGTCGGGCAGCGCCTCGTCTTTTTCGTGGGCGAACGTCGTGACGTGGAGCGGGACGCTGCGCGCCCCAGGTCGCGCTGGAATTTTCACGACAATCTCCACGAGCACCCGATCCGCGGCGTGGATCTGCTCGGCGTCGCGGACGTGGACGAGATCCCCTCCATTGCGCGCTTGCGCGGGCCGCTCGTCACCGACGCGCAGCTCTCGGCCCTCGTGGAAAAACCTTCCTTCCGCGTGCAGGGCGACGTCGCGATCGACGCGGCGACGGGCCTCGCGTGGCAGCGGGACGTCGCGAAACAACCGATCGGGATCGTCGGCGCCACGCACCATTGCGACAGCCTCGTGCACGGGGGCCACGACGATTGGCGCTTGCCTCGTTACTTCGAGCTCCTCTCCGTCGTCGACCACGGCCACGGCAGCCCCGCGCTCGAACCGTCGGTGTTTCGTGGCCCCGCCGAGGGCCTGCTCTGGTCCGCCACCGAGGACGCCGGTGCCCCCTGGGTCCTCGACGTCGAGAATGGAAACCTTCATTCGACCCATTACGATGATCCGAGCCCGTACGGCCAGTACAACGTCCGCTGCGTGCGCTCTGCGGAGGGCCCCTCGCGGCGCGCCGCGTTGCCCGCCGCGCGTTATCGGAAGGCGGGGGGGCTCGTCGAGGACGCGCTCCAGCGGCTCGGTTTTTCAGGCGCGATCGCCGCGCCGATGCGCTGGTCGGAGGCGAACGCGTTCTGCGCGGCGAAGGTCGAGGCCGGACACGACGATTTCCGGCTCCCCACGGTGCGCGAGCTCGTGAGCTTGTCCGAGGCGAACGATTGCGAGGAGCTCTGGCACGACGACCCGCAGGGCGAGGACGGCCTCTGGACGGCGACGCTCGATCCCGGCGCCAAGGGCCGCGCGTTCACCGTGCGAAACCTCTGCTCGCCGCAGCACTGGTCGGCGCCGACGGTCGGGCCGCCCGATTTCGCGAGCGAGGGCGAAGACCACGCGCGCTTCCGGGCCCTGTGCGTGCGCGACCTGCCTCCGCTTCCCAAGGCAGGGGCCCTCGTCCAAAGCCGCTACCCGAGCGGCCACGTCTTTGCCGAGGGCGCGCTCCGCAATGGAAAGAGGCACGGCCCGTGGACGTACCATCACGATCACGGCCCCCCGTGGATGCGCCTGCAATACCGGGACGGCGTGCTCGACGGGGCCTTTTCGTCTTTTCATGACAGCGGCGAGCGCCTCGCCGAGGGAGCGTTCGCGGACGGCGCGAAGGCGGGTACGTGGACGCATTTCGACACGCTGGGCCGGCGAGAGTCCGTCGTGACGCACGAGCGCGGCCTGCGCTCCGGACGCTCGACGACGTACGGGCCCGAGGGAGCGAAGTTCCGCCTCGAAGAGACCTGGGTCGCGGGCCTGCGACACGGGCCGGTCGTCGCGTATCACGAGGAGGAGGGGACGAAGGCGAGCGTGACGCACTACGAATCCGGGCTCCGCGAAGGCGCCGTCGAGACGTTCCACCCGAACGGCAAGCGCGCCATGATCGGCCAGTATCGAGAGGACAACCCCGACGGGACGTTTACGCGTTTCCACCCGAACGGCGCGCGCGCCGCCGTCTTTTCTTTCCGCGGAGGCGAGATCGACGGCCCGTACGAGTCCTTTCACCCGGACGGCAAGCCGCACGAGAAAGGCACGTACCGCGACGGCCTGCGCGACGGCGATTGGATCGCGCTGTATCCGTCGGGCAAGCGCGTGGCGGAGGCCCATTTCGAGCGAGGCACGGGGACGCTGCGGGAATTCTACGAGAATGGCAAGCTGCGGTACGAGCAGCCGCACGTGGGAGGGTACCGCGAGGGGCTGACCGTGTTCTTCCGAGAAGACGGCTCCAAGGAGCACGAGGTCGGCTTCTCCCGCGACACCCTCCACGGCATCTGGCGCGATTACGACCCGAGCGGGGGATTGACGTACGAACGGCACTTCGAAAAAGGCCGGGAGCACGGGCCGTTCGTGCGGTTTCATCCGAATGGAAAGAAGGCCGAAGAGGGCTCGCATGCGCAGGGTCGCCCCGTGGGCCCCTACCGGCGCTGGGACGAAAACGGCAGCCTCTCCGAGGAGGGCGAATTCCAGGGCGGCCTGCGCCACGGGGCGTGGACCCATTACGTCGGCGGGAAACCCTTCCTCAGGAGCTTCTACGAGCACGGGATCGAGGTGCGGGATCCCGAGCGGCTCTAGCGCGGATCGCCGCCTTGGTTCGAGCCGCTTGACTTTGTAAGTCGATCGCCTTAAACCTGGTTCGGCGGCCTGACGCGAGTTCTGGTACGCTGGTGATCCCATCATGGCCACCTCGAGGATCAGGCAGACGCATGGAAACGAGACCCGCGAGGTCATCCTCGCCGCCGCCGAGCGGCTCTTCGCCGAGCACGGCGTGGCCGCGGTCTCGAACCGGCAGGTGAGCGAAGCGGCAGGGCAGGCGAACAATTTCGCCGTCGGCTACCACTTCGGCACGAAGGCCGACCTCGTGCTCGCCATCGTGCGCCGGCACGCGCCCGCGATCGAGCAGAGGCGCGCGGAGATGCTCGCGGCGATCAAGGGTTCCTGCGAGCTCCGCGACTGGATCTCCTGCCTCGTGCGGCCCTCGACCGAGCACCTCGCCGCGCTGGGCAGCCCTACCTGGTATGCGCGTTTCATCGCTCAGGTGACGACCGACCCGACCCTGCGGCAGCTCGTGATCGACGAGGCGACTGCGTCGGCGTCGATGCAGGGGACGATCGAAGGGCTGAACCGGCTCATGCCGGTGCTCCCGGAGGACGTGCGCGAGGAGCGCAGCGACATGAGCCGGCAGCTCATCGTGCACATGTGCGCCGAGCGCGAGCGCGCGCTGCAAGCGGGCGCGGCGACGCCCCGCGCGACGTGGGAGGCCGCAGCCGTGGGGCTCGTGGACGCCCTGGTGGGGCTCTGGCGGGCCCCGTTCACCCCGACGAAATGACACCGAAGGACAAACCTCAGGGAAGGATGATTCGATATGCGCGTGATCGTCGACGTTGAAAAATGCTGCGGGGCAGGGCAGTGCGTGCTGCTCGCGCCGAAGGTGTTCGACCAGCGGGACGACGGCATCGTGATCCTGCTCGACGCGTCGCCTCCGAAGGAGCTCCACGCCGTCGTGCGCGAGGCGGCGACCGTGTGCCCCGCGGCCGCGATCCAGCTGGAAGAGCGCGAATGACGACCCCGTCGAGCGTGCTCGTCGTGGGCGCCTCCGCGGGCGGCCTGGCCGTCGCGGAGGCGCTGCGGCGCGAAGGATTCGCGGGCAAGGTGACGCTGCTCGGCGCGGAGCGGCACCTGCCCTACGATCGGCCGCCGCTATCGAAGAAGGTGCTGTCCGGCGCCTGGAAACCCGAACAAACGCAGCTCCGGCCCGAGAGTGCGCTCGCGAAGCTCGACGCAGAGCTCGTCCTCGGCGACCCCGCCGTTCGCCTCGACGTGGCCGCGCGCGAAATCGGGACCGCGTCGGGCCGCAGCCTGCGCGCGGACGTCATCGTGCTGGCCACGGGCCTCGAGCCGCGCCGGCTGCCGGGGCAGGACGCATGGGCGGGCGTGCACGTGCTGCGCACGGTGGACGATACGCTCGCGCTGCGGGCCGATCTACTCACGGGGCCGCGTGTGGTCGTCGCGGGCGACGGCGTGCTCGGCACGGAGATCGCCGCGACGGCGCGAGGCATGGGCCTCACGGTGACGGTGGTCGGACCGCAATCGGCGCCGCTCGCGAGTCAGCTCGGATCGCAGGTCGGCGGGTATCTGGCGAAGCTGCACGAGGATCAGGGCGTCGAGCTGCGGCTCGGGATCGGCGTGAAGGAGCTCGTGGGCGCGGAAGGGCGGGTCTCCGGGGTGCGTCTTTCGAACGGCGAGGTGCTGCCCGCGGATGTGGTCGTGGTGGCGATTGGGTCACGGCCGGCGATGGGATGGCTCGCTGGGAGCGGTCTCCAGCTCGGCGACGGGATCGTGTGTGATTCGCGCTGCCAGGCTGCGGCGGGTATTTACGCCGTCGGCGACGTTGCGTGGTGGCACCACGAGGGGTTCGGCGCGGGGATGCGGCTGGAGAACCGCACCAATGCGATCGAGCAGGCCATGGTGGTCGCGGCCAACATCCTCGGCAAGGATCGCCCGTACACGCCGGTGCCGTATTTCTGGACAGACCAATTCGACGCGAAGATCCAGGTGCACGGCTTCGTGTCTGCCGACGCCGAGGTGGCGATCGTGGAAGGAGACCCCGCGACCCGGCAGTTCGTCGCGCTTTATGGGCGCCGCGGCAAGGTCACCGGGGTGCTCGGGTGGAACATGGTGAAGCAAACCCGGCAGCACCGGCAGCACGTGGTGGATGGGACGGCGTGGAGCGAAGTGGCTGCGGCCCGGGCGACGTCGCCGTGATCCTTCAGGAAAAACGCGTCAAAGCGCCTCGATGAGGGTCACCGCCCAGAGCGAGCAGGCCTCGCGCTTGCCCCCGGCCGGCGCGCGTCCGCCCGTGATGCGCACCTTCGCGCCGACGCCCACGACCTTGCCATCACTCGTGTGGAGCTTGAGGTCCTTGTCCGTGAAATTCTTCGGCAGCCGCTCGATCTGATTCTTACCATCGCCGACCGGCACGTCGGCGTTCACGAGTCTTCCCTTGTTGCCGGGCTCCGAAAACAGATTGAAGTCACACGTGTCGCTGCAAACCTTGAACATGCTCCGCGGCGCGCCGACGTAGCCCTCGATAGCCACCTTCTTGGTGACGTTCAGACCCTTTTCCATGACGGGGTCGAACTCGGCGCTGCAGACGTTCTCGAACGTGACGGGTATTCCGGGCTTGGGCGGCTCGCAGCCGAGGCCGAGGGCCGCGAGCGCGGCCGCGGCGACGAACACAACGGGGAGGCGGGTCGGGGAGGCTGTCATCGTGGCGCGGATGGTACCGAGAATCGGGCGGCCGGTCACATCTTTTGTTCGCGCCCTTCCCGCCGTGCTACGGAAGGGGCGTCCCATGCGCCGATATCTCGCCTCGATGCTCGCGCTCGCGCTCGCTCCGCTGGCCTCGGCCCACGCCGCGCCGAAGGATCCGCACGCGGGGCTCCCGTATTACGAGGCCCCGCGCACGCTCTCCCACGTGGCCGCGAAGTTCGGGATTCCGGTCGACGAGATCGCGCGCCTGAACGGCATCAAGGACAAGGACCACTTCCATCGGTATGGGATCGTCTTGCCCGACGTTCCTTCGACCCGGAAGCTGCCGCGCTACGTGCCCTGGGTGCCGGCAAAGCCACGCACGGCGTGCTCGGTCACGGAGTGGAAGCTCGTCCCGGCGCAAGAAAAGGGCTGCACGGCCGCGTATTGCGGGACCGGCCCCGGGGGCGCGCGCGCGTGCGTTTGTCGTGACGACCGAGCTGATTTGAGCATTGCCCTCACCATGAACGGCAAGTCCCTGCGTTTGCCCGCGGAGGTCTCCGCGTTCAATCCGTGGGGATCGAGCTTCGTGGACGTGACCTCCGCCGACCTCGACGGCGACGGCTCGCCCGAGGTGATGCTCTCGACGCTCGAGGCGGTGTCGAACGGGCTCGGCGAGGAGTTTCGCAAGCTCATCGTCATTCGCGATGGCCGAGAGATGCTCCGCTACGACAGCGGCATGTTCACCGCGAAGACGGCGCTCGTTCGCGTGGGAAAAGAGTGCCATCTCGCCTCGTCCCACTGGGAAGAAGTGACCCATCCGCTGAAGGGCCCGGCGCTTCACCTCGTGGAGCGCACGTTCGACCCAACGAGCCTTCGCGTCGGCCGGGAGATCACGGGGGCTCGCGCCGGCGAAGGCCAGTTCTACGAGCTTCCTTTCGATCCGCTCGCCCCGCGCAGCCTGCCGACGCAGTCCGGCAAGCTGGTCGCGGTCTCGCGCGCCGACGTCGATGTGAACATCGACGTGACCATCACGATTCGCACGGACACGGGCAGGAAGCTCCTGCCCCATGCACGGTTCGGCGACGCGAGTACGCTGCGTGTATTCCCCATGGGCTTCCTTCCGAGCAACACCCCGAAGGGAAAGGTGCTCTTCGGACGCTCGCACGATATCGACATCGTGTGGCTGCCCGAGCCGAAGCAGCGTTAGGTCGTCTCGTTCCGCTCGCAGAATCGCTTCAAGATGCCGAGCGTCGTTCCCCAGTAGAAGTCGAGGTGCTTGTACACCGCGTAATCGATCAGGTTGCGCAACGAAAGCGATAGCTTCGTGCCGCTGCCGGAGGGGGTCAGTACGAATTCGAGGAGGACGTGTTTCTCCGGCACATCGGGAATCGCTCGCTTGGAGAGCGTGCTCCAATGGCTGTATCGGAGGACGCGCTCCGGCTCGAACGCTCGCACCGTTCCTCGGTTCTCAAAGGGAATCTTTCCGTGGAGCTTCCCGCGAAAGAGGATGGGGTCTCCAACCTTCCAGCTCGTCGTGACTTCGATCTCGTCGTCGTCCGAGACCCATGCTCGGATCGAGGGCGGGTCGGTCAGCGCGCGCCACACGTCCGCGGGCGAAGCGTTGATCTCGATGCTTTTGGTGACTTCGTCGGGAATGGCGTTTTCCAGCTCAGAGGGCATCCAGAAATCCTCGGGTGAGGTGTGCCATGCGTCCCGGGCCCATGGCAAGCGGCTAGAAAATGGGCGTAAACTCGACCGTCAACGGCAGATGGTCCGACGGCTCCTCTTCGGACGGCATCACGACGTCGCGGCCGTGCCTCGGGCGTTCGCCTGGGCGCGGAGTGAGCCTCGGGAGGACGCCTGGGCGCGGATCGAGCCGGCCTGCGGAGGAGAGGAGGTAGTCGATTTTACGCGCGCGGCCGTTGCTCGCGGTCGTGTCCCACGGGCGCTGCGCGCGGCAGCTCTCGGCGAGGCCGCGCTCGTAGGCCGCGGCGAGCACCGGGCTCTGCGAGGTCGCATTGAAATCGCCGGCGAAGAGCCACGTGACGTCGGCGGGGGCCGCGTCGCGGTAAGCGAGGAGCTCGAGCATCTGGCGGCGCCCGAGGTGCTCGTCGATCGGCGTTCCATCGGGCTGCCAGGTCAGGTGGGTCGTCGCGACGTGGAGCGGACGGGAATCGACGGAGAGGCGCGCAATCAGCGCGAGATCGTCGTCCTTGGGCCGGTGCGCGGCGAAGTGCAGGACGTCGTGGTCGTGCCACGCGAAGACCGTGCGACGCGCGAAGAGGGCCGATCCCTCGTGGCGGCCCGCGCGCTGGGCGTAGGCGCTCGCGTGGGTCGGGTCGAAGCGGGCGCAGAGCGCCTCGTACAGGTCGGGCTCGACCTCTTGCAGGCACAGGAGGTCGAACCCGAGCGCGTCGATGCGCGTGAGGAGTCGCGCGCGGCGGGAGGTGGGCTCGAGCGCGTCCGGCGGCGAGCCCCGGTAGCGATCGCGCCGCACGTAGCACTGGGCGAGCACGTTGTAGGTCGTGGCGGAAAACGTCGTTGGCATCGAGCGAGACCTTAGATTCCACCGGCCACGAGCACCAGGACACGATCCCGGACATGGCCCGGAGGGGGCACGAGGCGCTCGATCGTCCCATCCACCGGCGCCGCGAACGGCCCCCGCGCGCACGCCGAGGGTTCGACGCGCCGCACGACTCGTGCGATCCTCCGGCCCACGGGTGTGATCACGATGAAGCGCCTCGGTTGGTTTCTCCTGGCCATTGCTCCTCTCGTCGCGGTCCCCGCGGCGTTCACCGCCGTCCTCGCCACGGGGTCGCCCGTTCTCCGCACCGGGATTCCCATCGAGGCCCACGCGCGAGCTCACTGCACGTGGCATTGCCACAATTACGGCTGCTCCCACGCGCCAAGGCTCCCGCGCGCGCTCGCGGGCGACGAAGGTCTGTATGGCGCGACGATCGGGGGGCTCAAGGCCGCGGGGAGGGCCGTCGTGCCCGGCGCGCCGCATATGGGCTACGGCGTGGTGAACCTCGCGGTGTTCTGCGTCGCGTGGCCCGGAATCATGTACGGGCTCTACCTCGTGGCGCTCTCACAACGGCGCAAGATCCTCGCGCTCCGGCGGGGTGCGTCGTGACAGACTTCGGGATCGCCATCTACGCCGCGTGCGTGGACTTCATGATCCGCGCGGCCGCGCTCGTGGGAGCGACGTACCGCGACGCGAATGCGTTCATGTTCTTCGTGCTCTGGCCCGCGGTCACGGCCGCGCTGCTCGCCGTCGTGGCGTGGCAGGCCGTCGTGCTACGACGGCTTCGGCGGCGCGTTCAAACGGCCCCGAACTCGGGCCGATAGCGGACCACGCCGGGACGAACGCCGAGGAAGCCGGGGCGGAGCTCCTGGGCCATGAAGAACTCGTCGTGGCCTTCCACCTCCCAGCGCAACCCGAATCGAGCCGCGGGCTCGAACCCGAAGCGCGGATAATAAGCCTTATGGCCGAGGACCACGACCGCGCCGTGGCCTGCTTCGCGGAGGCGTTCGAGCCCCGCGCGAATGAGCGCAGAGCCGATTCCTTGGTTCTGCACGTCGGAGAGGACGGCCATCGGGCCGAGCCCCTGCGCGATTTCGCGCGTGTCTCCGCGGTCGATCACGACGGGCGAGAAAAGGGCGTGGCCGACGATGCGCCCGCCTTGCTCCGCGACGAGCGAGAGCGTGATCGCGTCGGATTTGCGAAGCGCGTCGACGAGCGAAGCCTCCCCGTCGCGGCCGAACGCGACCTCGTTCACGTGGCGCACGGCGGCGGCGTCGGTGGGGAGCTCGGGGCGTAGGAGGAGATCGTTCATGGTCAGAGCCCTCGGGTGTGCTCGGGTCGGAGCCGGATCCGGCCCGAGAGTGCGGAATCGATGACGTCGAGGATCCGCGCGCGATCCTGCGGGAGGCGCCCGCCGATGGGCAGGTAATTCGACGCGTGGTTCGTCCGGAAAACAGCATTCGTCGGCGCGGCCTCGGCGACGAAGACACGCAGCTCGCGGAGCAGGCCGTGTACGTCCGGTAAAACGAATTTTCCACGCCGCTCGAGCGTCGCGAGCGGTGTGTCCGGGACGACGGTGAGCGTGAGCGCCGCGAGATATTCGGGATCCATCGCGGTCGCGAGGCGGGCCGAGGCGCGCGCGTGCTCGTCCGTGCGCTCGACGCCGCCCGCGCCGAGGAGGAAGATCGCCGAGGTCTTCAGGCCCGCGGCCCGCGCGCGGCGCGCGGCCTCGACATGGTCGTCGAACGAGGAGCCCTTGGCGATCCGCTTGAGCACGAGGTCGTCGCCGGATTCCGGGCCGATGTAAAGCAGCGCGAGGCCACGCTCACGCAAGGTGCGAAGCTCGTCCTCGGTCTTCTCCAGCAGATTGCTCGCCATCGCGTAGCAGCTCACCTGCCGGAGGTTCGGAAAGGCGCGCTGGCAGGCATCGAGGAGGGGGAGCCAATGATCGAGGGGCATGACGAGGGCATCCCCGTCGGCGACAAAAACCTTCTCCACGTGGTCGCCGAACGCCGCCCCCGCGGACGTGATGTCTTGCAGGGTCTCGGCGAGGTCGCGAATCCGAAACGTCTTGTCCCGGTACATGTCGCAGTACGTGCACTTGTTCCAGGAGCAGCCGATCGTGGCCTGCAAGATGTACGAGTGCGCCTCGCTGGGCGGACGGTAGAGCTTGCCTTCGTAGCGCATCGCCGCGAGCAGCCTACCCGAGCCGCGCGGAGGATGCCAGCGGACGGCCTACCGCCTTGGCGCGAGCATGATATCGTCGGTCCGCGCGACCCGAGAAGATGTCCCCCCGCACCGCCACCACCACCGGCTTCTCCGCCATTCTCCTCTGGTCCTTGCTCGCCCTCTTCACCGCGGCGTCGGGCAAAGTCCCCCCGTTCCAGCTCACCGCCATGACGTTCCTCGTCGGCGGCCTCGCCGGCGTCGCGACATGGATCCGGCGGCCCCACGCCATTCGATCGCTCCGGCAACCGCCGATCGTCTGGGCCCTCGGCACGGGCGGCCTCTTCGGTTATCACGCCCTTTATTTCGCGGCTCTGCGCTGGGCGCCGCCCGCCGAATCCGGCCTCATCAATTATCTCTGGCCGCTGCTCATCGTGCTTTTCTCGTCGTTTTTGCCCGGCGAGCGGCTCCGCGCGGCCCATGTCGGCGGGGCGCTGCTCGGCTTCGTCGGAATCCTCGTGCTCGTCCTCGGCCGCGGCGCCCTCGACGCCCGCGCCGAGCACCTGCCGGGGTATGCCTGCGCCTTCGCGGCAGCGTTCGTGTGGGCGGGTTATTCCGTCCTCTCGCGGCGCTTCGGCGAGGTCCCGACCGACGCCGTGGCCGGCTTCTGCCTCGCGACCTCCGCCCTGAGCTTGCTCGGGCACCTCGCGTTCGAGACGACCGTTTGGCCCCAAAACATCACGCAATGGCTCGCGGTGCTTTCGCTCGGCGTCGGCCCGGTCGGGATCGCGTTCTACGTGTGGGACATCGGCGTGAAGCGCGGGGACATCCGCCTGCTCGGCGTTGCGTCCTATGCCGCGCCGGTGTTATCGACCTCGATCCTCGTTCTCGCCGGCCACGCGGAGCCGAGCATGACGCTCGCCGTCTCCTGCGCGCTGATCGTCGTGGGCGCGCTGGTCGCGACGCTCGGGGCGAAGCGCTCGGATCCACGCAAGCGCGGGGAGGGGACGGCTTCGGATCCCGTCACGGAATAGGCCAGAAGAGGCCAGCGGACCGCCTGCTTCGGCCCCACATCGAGCAGAACTTGGCCGAGGCTGCCGGATGGTAGATCCTCGCGCCCGTTCTGAAGATGCCTCCGAAGGAAGGGAAGCCCGCCGCGTCCTCGGTCGTCCGGCCGCACGCGGCGACGGTGATGCAGCCGAAGCCGGCGTTCGGCGGAGGATCGATACGCCCGCCGCACGCGGCGACGGTGATGCAACCGAAGTCCGTGTTCGCCGGCGTGGCGCCACGGCCGCCGCACGCGGCGAAGTCAGGCCCGTCCCGCACGGCGCAACGAGCGACCCACGACGACGACGTCGATCCGGGATATACCACGTTCGTCCTGGCCCCGACGAGGTCCGCCTACGAGGGAGCCGGGAGCGATTTCGCCGGCGAATTGAGTGACCTCACGGGGATGGCCGAGAAAGACATCGCCTACCTCAAGACGCAGGGCCACAGCGTTTGTCCCGACGTGATTTACACGGGACATCCGGATACGTCCGGGAAGCTCGCGTTGTGGATCTCCACGATTCGCGCTCGGGAGGCGCCCGTGCCGGTGGAGTTCGTCGTGACGGCCCACGGAAGCCCGGGGATATCGGGGAAGATCGGGATGGGGCACGACGCCTCGAACAAGCCCGATTATCGGGTGACGCCGTCGGATCTGATCGGGATCCTGGTGAACAGCGGCATTGAAGAGCTTCTGGCGCTCCACGTGCAGTTCACGTTCCGCTGCTGCAACAGCGCGTACGCCCCGCTGCCGGGTTACTCCCAGGACCTGAATGCCATGAAGACCTCCATCCTGAAGAAATCGCTCATTGCTTCCTTCTACCGCGGGCTGCGCACACGAGGATTCACGCACCTCAAGGTCCAAGGATTCCGCGGCTATTACCTGCCCGCCGTGAAGGGCCCGAAGGTGAGGACCAAGACCGAGGTGGCCGCCGCGTCCGGCACGGTCGTCATCGAGGAGGACCGATCGGTGACGATCACCAAGGAGATCTTCAAGCTCAAGAGCATGACCGATCTCGATCAGAAATGCGCGAGCGAGCTGCCGGACAACTGGTGGGCCTAGGCCGGCTACTTTCCTGACGGCGTCCCCGATCGCTTTTCGGAAAAACCGTGCTCTTCGAGCTTCGCGTAGAGCTGCGGGCGCGGAATGCCGAGGAGCTTGGCCGCCAGGGTGCGGTTGCCGTCGGCGCGCTGGAGCGCGGACACGAGCAGATCGCGCTCGAGGCGCGCCACGGCCTCGCGCAGCGGCAAGCCGAGGTAGCGGTTCGTGGGCTCGGTCGGAGACGCGGGGGTCGCGAGCTCGGGCGGGAGCGCATCCGCGTCGATGACCTCGCCGTGGCACATCTCCGCCGCGCGGCGAACCACGAGGAAGAGCTCGCGTACGTTGCCCGGCCAGTCGTGACGCACGAGCGCGGCCATCGCGTCCTCGGAGATCGCGCGCGCCCGCGTCCCCACGATCGCCCGCGAGACGAGCAGCGGGACGTCGCTCCGGCGCTCGCGCAGCGGGGGCACGGCGATCTCGAGGACCGCGAGCTGGTAGTAGAGCTCCGCGATCAGAGGAACCTCCAGCGAGCCGGGCGCGAGCCGCACGAGCGTGATGACGCGGACCGGCGGAGACGCAGAGAGCCACGCCGCGAACGCGCCCTGCGCCGCCGGCGCGAGATCGCCCGCGCCGTCGACGAGGACGGTCCCGCCCGCCCGCGCGCCCGCGAGCAGGCCGCGTAGCTCCGTGGCGTCCGTCGACGGGTCGACGCGCACGACGACGAGCGGCTCGCTGGCGCGGCTCGAATACTCGTGGATCGCGCGGGCCACGAGCTCCTTGCCGGCGCCGGCCTCGCCCTTGACGAGCACGGGGGCCTGCGAGCCGGCGGCGCGTCCGATGAGCTTCCAGACCGCGTGCATGGCCGCGCTCCGCCCCACGAGCGCCGTGCTCTCTGCGTGCGCCGAAGCGGCCGCAGGAGGCACGTGCCGCTGCTTGACGGCGCGCGCGACGGTGGCGACGAGCCGCTGCAGATCGAAGGGTTTCGTCAGGTAATCGAAGGCCCCGTCGCGCATCGCCTCGATGGTGCGCTCGCCGTCGTCGTACGCGGTGGCCACGATCACGGGCAGATCGCGATGCTTACCCGTCCGGAGCTCGCGCAAGAGCTCGAGGCCGCTGCCGTCCTTGAGGCGGATGTCGACCAGGGCGCAGTCGAAGCTGTTCGGCTCGGCGAGCCGCGTGCGCGCTTCGGCCAGGCTCGCGGCGGCCACGGTCGTGTGGCCCACGCGCGCCAGGGCCGTCGCGAGCCCGAGCCGGATGCCTTTCTCGTCGTCCACGATGAGCACAGTGCTCATGCCGCGCCTCCTTCGGCCGGAACGGAGAGCTCGAACCGCGTGACGCCGCCCTCGCGCTGGTACGAGAGCCGCCCGCCGCTCGCCACCGCGATGGCCCGCGACACCGCGAGGCCGAGCCCCGTGCCCTCGGGTTTGGTCGTGAAGAACGGCTCGAAGAGCTCGGCGACGCGATCCTCGGGGACGCCGTCGCCGTCGTCCTCGACCGTGAGCACCGACAGGCCCTCGCGCCGCTCGATCCGCACACGCACCTCGGCACCTGCGGGTGACGCCTCGACGCCGTTCTTGACGAGGTTGTCCACGGCGCGCGCGCAAGCGTCGGGGTCGACGACGGCGCGCGCGCGGCCGCTTGCGGTCAGGGTGACGCCGCGCTCCTTCGCCCACGTCGAGAGCAATTCGAGCCGCCGATCGACCACGTCCCGGAGCTCGGTGTCCACGCGCCGGCCGATCCGGCGGCCGCTGACGACCAGGAAATCCGTGAGGAGGCGATCGAGCCGCGTGATCTCCTCGTCCACCGCGTCGAGCTCGGCCACGACGTCGGTCGGGACGCCCTCCGAGGTGCGCGCCATGTCGACGCGCAGCTTGATCGACGCGAGCGGGTTTTTGACTTCGTGCGCGACGCCAGCGACGACGCGCCCGAGCGCCGCGAGCCGTTCTTGCCGGCCGAGCTCCTCGGCGAGCCGCTCCCGCTCGCGCTCGGCCGCCGCGAGGCTCGCCGCCAGGCTCGCCACGCCCTCGGCCACGCTCGACAGCTCGGCGAGCGCGGGGCGCGGCACCTCGGCCGTGAGATCGTCCTCGAGCGCCGCGAGCGAGCGCTTGAGCCCGCGCGCCCCCCGCGTGGCGGCGATCACGGTGCCGAGCGCGATCGCGCCGAGCAGCACGGTCGCCGCGGTGAGCACGCCCGCGATGAGGCGCCACGTCGCGACGAGCTTCGACATCGAGACGGTGTAGGCGGCCCAGAGCAAGCGGCCGTCCGCGCGCCGCCTCGCGCCGAGGAAGAGCGTGCCTTCCTCGACGTCGAGCGACCCGACCTCGGCCCGATCCCGCTTTGCGACCGCCGCGAGCGTGGAGAGCGCGCGATCGGCCTCGCTGGAGATGTCCGAGCGGATCGGGATCGGCCCTCCCGGGACGGCCGGATCCTGGGCCGTGCCGCCGCGCAGCCCGAGCACGGTGAAGCGCGCGGCGCCGCCGTTCACGTCGGGCTCCTCGGCCCAGCGGGCGAGCTCGCGTTGCACGAGGTCGCGTCCGCGCTCGAGGCGCTGCTCGCTCGACATGCGGATGAGGCGGTTCACCGACACCACCGAGACCCCGAACACGAGCGAGGCCAGGATCGTCACGGCTCCGAGCAGCCACCTCAACGACACACGCGGGAGCCTCATCAGGGGCCGCGCATGATGTCCCGAATCCTGACAGGTGTCATGGCCCGTGACGAAGCAGCGGACGGCCTCGATCGGGCCGAGCCTCGGCCCTCGCGGAGGCGGTAGAGGGGGAGGGCGAGGAGACGCTCGATGACGGTCCGAAGGTCGTTCCTGCCCATACTACTCGTCTCGCTTCTCTTGCTGCTGCCGCGCGGCGCGCGCGCCGGCTCGCTCACGCTCGAGCAGGCCGTGCGGCAGGCGCTCGCGCACCACGAGCGCGCCGGCAAGGCGCCGCTCCGCGTGGAGGCCGCCGAAGGCCAGCTCGACCGCGCGCGCTCGGCGTTCCTGCCGAGCCTGGTCGCGGGCGCCAACGCCACGGTCCGCGGGACCCCCGATCGGATCGGCCGCCAGCTCTTCGGCACGGGCACGCTCACGCTCACGCAGCCCCTCTTGAACCCCTCCGCGATCCCACAATACACGCAGGCCAAGCGCCAGCTCGCGGCCGAGCGCTGGGGCGCCGTCGAGGATCGGCGAAGCCTCGCCTTCGACACGGCGCGCGCATTCCTCGTCGTGCTCACCCGCGAGCGCGTGCTCGAAGCGGCGACGCGCAGGCTCGAGCGGGCCCGCGCCAATCAGCAGAACGCCGACGCGCGCGCGCAGGCGGGGCTCGCGAGCACGAACGACGTGACGCGCGCGCTCCTCGAGACCGCCGCGGCCGCGCGGGAGGTCGCGCAGGCCGAGGGCAACGTCGCCACGGCCTACCTGGAGCTCGGTTTCCTCGTGGGCAGCCCCGTCACGGGGCCGCTCTCGGCGCCGGATCGAACGACGCGCGCCGCGGAGAGCGGCGGCGTGCGGGCCGAGGACGAGGTCAAGCAAGCGGAGGCGCGCAGGCCCGATCTTCGCTCCGCCGCGGAGCGCACCGCGGCCCTCCGCGCGTCGGCCCAGGAGCCCTTGTATCGCCTCGCGCCCACGCTCTCGCTCTCGGCGCAGGTGCGCTTCAACCCCGCGCCCGCCCCGCCCGACACGACCCACGACGAGACGTTGCAAGTGAACCTCACGTGGCCGCTCTTCGACGCGGGCGCGCGCTACGGCGATCGCAAGACGCGCGTCGCGCAGGCCGAGAGCCAGGCCCTCGACGAGCGGCAGCTCCGGCGCAGCGTGGCGACCGACATCGGCATCGCGCGGGCCACGCTGAAGGCCGCGCGCGAGAGCTACCGCATCGCCGAGGAGGCGGTCGCGGCCGCGCGGAAGAACACGGCCGAGACCGAGATCCTCTACCAGCAGGGCCTCGCGCGGGCGATCGAGCTCGTCGACGCGAACGCCCGCCGCTTCGAGGCCGAGGTCGCGCTCGCCACCGCGAAGCTCTCGATGGAGCAGGCGTACCTGGAGCTGCGCTTCGCGCTCGGTCAGGGCCCCACCGACGACGACACCGAACGCTCTGCCGCGGCGGATGGAGGTGCGCAATGAAGCTCGCGCGTGTGCTCCTGATCCTTTGCTTGCCGCTCGCCGTGGCCTGCAAAGGCAAGCAAACCGAAGGCGGCGCGGCCGGTGGCGCCAAGCCTGGCCGCGAGGGCGGCGGCCTCGCGTTCGCCGCCGACGTCATGCCCGTCGAGGCCAAGAAGGTCATCTACACGGTGAACGCGCCGGGCACGATCGAGGCCTTCGAGCGAGTCCAGGTCACGGCCCGCGTCGCGGGCGTCGTCGACCGCGTGGCTTTCACGGAGGGCCAGGAGGTCAAGAAGGGCGACGTCCTCGTGGTCATCGACTCGGAGCGGTACCTGCTCGCGGTGAACGGCGCCAAGGCGGCGCTCGCCAAGACCGAGGCCGCGGTCCGCGACATGGAGGCGATGGTCGCGCGGCGCGAGGGCGCGAGCGGCATGAACCCCGGCCTCATCCCGGGCGAGGAGCTCGAGAGCTACAAGAGCAAGGTCCTCACGGCCAAGGCCGATCGCGACATCGCGTTCCAGGCCCTCCGCAGCGCGCAGCTCAACCTGCGCGACTCGTCCGTGCGCGCGCCCATGGCCGGCGCGATCCAGACGCGCACGGTCGAGACCGGGCAATACGTGCAAGCGGGCTACGTGATGGCCACGCTCCTCCAGAGCGAGCCGCTTCTCTTGCGCTTCCAGGTCGAGCCGCTCGAAGCGCCGCGCCTCAAGGTCGGGACGACCGCGACGTTCACGATGCGCGAGACGCTGCGGAAGTTCTCCGCGAAGATCACGCTCATCGCGGCGGCCGCCGATCCCACGACGCACATGGTCGCGGTCACGGGCGAGGTGAACGACGAGGGCCACAAGTACTGGCTACGCCCCGGCTCGTTCTGCGACGTCACCGTCGACATCGGCGGCCAGCGCGAGGCAGTGACGATCCCGCGGCTCGCGGCGCGCGCCACCGACCACGGCTACGTCGCATACGTCGTGGAGAACGGCGCCGCCAAGGAGCGCGTTCTCTCGCTCGGGATGAGCACGCAGGACGGCTGGGTCGAGGTCCGCTCCGGCCTCGCCGCAGGCGACGTGCTCGTCGTGCGTGGCGCCGAAGCGCTGACCGACGGCGCCAAGGTCCGCCCCACGACCATCACGCCCGAGGCGCTGCTCACGGCCGCCGCGCCGAGCGCCGCACCGCCGGCTTCGAACGGAAAACCCCCGGCCGATCCTGCGTCGGGCGAGCCTGCGCCGAGCCCGCCGCCGGCGCCGACGGGCTCGGCGAGCGCGGGGGTGCGGCCGTGAACCTCACCGACATCTCCATCAAGAACCCGGTCTTCGCCTGGATGCTCATGGCGTGCACGATCCTCTTCGGCATCGTCGCGGCCACGCGCATCGGCATCAGCCAGTACCCCGACGTCGACTACCCGAACATCAGCGTCAACCTCTCCTGGCCCGGCGCGTCGCCCTCGGCCGTCGAGCGCGAGATCGTCGAGCCGCTCGAACAGGCCCTCGCGCAGGTCGAGGGCGTCAAGGAGATCTCGTCCCAGGCGCGCCAGGGATCGGCGCGGATCACGGCGAGCTTCGACATCTCGCGCAACGTCGACCTCGCGCTCCAGGACGTCCAGGCCAAGGTCGCGCAGGCCCAGCGGCAGCTGCCGCGCGACGTGCCTGCGGCCACCGTCTCCAAGTCGAACCCCGACGACACGCCGATCGTCACCGTCGGCGTCTCCGGCCCGTTCTCGCGCCAGCTCCTCGCCGACGTCGCTCGTTACCAGGTCCAGGAAAAACTCCAGACCGTGCCGGGCGTCGGTCAGATCACGCTGAACGGCTACCTCGATCGCAACATCCGCATCTGGCTCGACACGAGCCGGCTCGCGGAGAAGGGCGTCGTCGCGAGCGACGTCATCGACGGCATCCGCCGCGAGCACGTCGAGGTCCCGGGCGGCCAGCTCGAAGCGGGCGGCCGACAGCTCAACGTCCGTCTCCTCGGCGAGGCGCTCGACGTCGAGGCGCTGCGCAAGCTCGTCGTGCGGCACGTGAACGGCACGCCGGTCTACCTCGAAGACGTCGCCGTCGTGGAGGACGGCTTCGAGGACGTGAACTCCGTCGCGCGGCTCGACGGCATCCCTCTGCAAGCGCTCGGCGTGCTCAAGCAACGCGGCACGAACGCCGTCGCCGTGGCGAGCGCGGTGCGCGAGAAGGTCGCGGAGATCCAGCGCAGCCTGCCCGAGGGGATGAAGGTCGAGGTCCTCTTCGACACGACGACGTTCATCGAGGAGTCCGTGCACGAGATCGAGATCGAGCTCGGCCTCGCGCTCGTCCTCACGGCGCTCGTCTGCTGGCTCTTCCTCGGCTCGCTCTCCAGCACCGTCAACGTGATCCTGGCGATCCCGATGTCGCTGCTCGGCACGGTGGCCGTCGTCTACTTCCTCGGCTTCACGCTGAACACCTTCACCTTGCTCGGCCTCTCGCTCGCCGTCGGGCTCGTCGTCGACGACGCCGTGATGGTCATGGAGAACATCTACCGGCACGCCGAGATGGGCAAAGCGCGCGCGAAGGCCGCGGCCGACGGCACCAAGGAGATCACGTTCGCCGCGCTCGCGGCCACGGTCGCCGTCATCGCGATCTTCCTCCCCGTCGTGTTCATGGGCGGCGTCATCGGCCGCTTCTTCTTCCAGTTCGGCGTGACGCTCTCGGTGGCCGTGATGCTCTCGTACTTCGAGGCGATCACGCTCGCGCCCGCTCGCTGCGCGCAGATCCTCGACACCTCGCGCGAGGGGCGGAGCGCCGTCGGCAAGGCCATGGATCGAGCCTTCTCCGCGCTCGAGCGCGCCTACGGCCGTGTGCTCGGCAAGGCGCTCGCGAACCCCTGGAAGGTCCTCCTCGGCGCGGCGCTGCTCTTCGTCGCCACGGGGTTCGTCGTCCCGCGGCTCGGCACCGAGTTCGTCCCTGCGCAGGATCAGAGCCGCCTCGACGTCCGCATCCAGACGGAGACCGGGACCAGCGTGCAGGCTGCCGCGCCGCTCTTGCAGCGCGCCGAGGAGAAGCTTGCGGCCCGGCCCGAGGTCACGCGCGTGCTCACCACGCTCTCGGCCTCGCGCGGTGTGATGAGCTTGACGCTCGTCCCACCGGGCGAACGCAAGCTCTCGGCGCAGGAGCTCGCCGCCGAGATCCGCCGCGATTTGCGCGGGATCGCCGGCATCCGCGCGTCGGTGCAGGATCCCTCGCAGCAGAGCTTCGGCGCGCAGCGCGGCTACCCCGTCGACTTCACGGTGCGCGGCGCGGACTGGGACACGCTCGTCACGGCCGCGATGCAGCTCAAGAACGACCTCGAAAAGAGCGGCGTCGTGACGGACGTGACGACCGACTACCAGATCGGCGCGCCCGAGGTGCAGATCGTGCCGGATCGCCGCCGCGCCACGGATCTCGGCGTCCCCGTGAGCGATCTCGCGAACACGGTGAGCGCGCTCGTCGGCGGGAACATCGTCGGCAAGTTCTCCACCGGGGGCCGCCGCGTCGACATCCGCGTGCGCCTGCTCGCCACGCAACGCTCGCGCCCCGAGGACCTCGGCGAGATCCGCGTGCGGGCGCAGAATGGAACCACGATCCCGCTCTCGCTCGTCGTCTCGCAGAACGAGACGGCGGTGCTGCAATCGATCAACCGCGTCGACCGGGAGCGCGCGATCCGGATCTCGGCGAACGTCGCGCCGGGGCACTCGCAGATCGAGGCGATGAACAAGGTGCAAGAGCTCTCGAAAGCGCTGCCGCTCGGGTATCGGTCGGTGGCCGGCGGGCAGGCGTCGCAGTTCGACGAGACCACGGGCGGCCTCGTATTCGCGCTCGTGATCGGGATCCTCGTCGCGTACATGGTGCTCGCGAGCCAGTTCAATTCGTTCCTGCACCCCGTCACGGTGCTGACGATCCTGCCGCTCGCGCTCTCGGGGGCGGCGATCGGCCTGCTCATCACGGGCAAGACGCTGAACATCTTCAGCATGATCGGCGTGCTCCTGCTCATGGGGATCGTCAAGAAAAACTCGATCCTCCTCGTGGAATACGCCAATCAATTGCGCGAGCACGAGGGTTTGTCCGCGCGCGAGGCCATGCGCAAGGCGGGCCCGCTGCGCCTGCGGCCGATCCTGATGACCACGATCGCGACGATGATGGCCGCGGTGCCGGCCGTGCTTGGCATCGGGCCGGGCACGGAGACGCGGAGCCCGATGGCGGTGGTGGTGCTCGGCGGGCTCACGGTGTCGACGCTGCTCAGCTTGCTCGTGGTGCCGGCGTTTTATCGGGTCGCCGACGACATCAAAGAGAAGCTGCGCCCGAAGGCGGCGCCGGCCGAGGTGGAACAAACGTCGGGTTGAGCAGCTCCGCCCGACCTTTCAATCGTCGAACCTGGAACGAGCCCGCTCGCCGATGCTCCGGATGGCCAGGGCGAGGCCGTCGCGGAGCGTCGCGAGCGTGCGCACGTGCGACAGATCGAGCCCGAGCGAGATCATCGTCTGCGCGACGACCGGCCGGATCCCGGTGATGACCCCTTCGGCGCCGAGCAATCGAACGGCGCCGAGAATCTTCAAGATATGGCCCGCGGTCGCCGTATCGACCACGTCGACGCCCGTGAGATCGAGAATGGCGAAGCGCGCTTGCGTCCGCGCCACCGCGGCGAGCAGATCCTCCGTCACGCGCGCGGCGCGGCGGCTGTCGACGACGCCGAACATCGGGACGGTGAGCACGTGATCCCATACCCGGATGATCGGCGTCTCCAGGTTCCGGATCACGTCCTGCTGCCGCTCGATGAGCGCGAGCTTGGCGATGAGCTCGGCCTTCGTCCGCATGGATTCCGTGACGTCCAACGAGAGCGTGACGACCCCCGTCACGCGTCCCTCGGCGTCACGCATCGGGGTATGCCAGCTTTCCCAGACGACGCCGTGCGCTTCGACAATCGCGTGGGCGGGTGCGCCGGACAGCGCTTTTTTCAGGCCGTCGTGGCTGCCCCCTACGAGAACGTCGAATACGTTTTGACCGAGGAACTGGCCCCGCTGGTGCCCGACCAGATCGAGCGCCTTGCCGTCATGAAAGGTGAACGTGCCCTGGGCATCGACGGCCCACACGACGATATCGAGGTGATCGAGCAAAACGCGGAGCACCTGCGCCATCTCGAGCCTGTGGAAGGGCCCTTCCGAAGGCGGCGCCTCGTCGGGGACCGTCCTTTCGAGGCGCGCTTCGAGCTCCGCCACACGCGCCCGCAGCGCCTTGCACTCCTGCTCCAGATCGTGACGTGTCAGGGGGCCTCCCATTTGCGACCTGTGGGTCGCCTGCCGAGCCTGGACATCGGCGCAGAAAGGGAGAGTGCAGCATATTCGAGTAAACCTCGTTTGAGGCGCGTGTTAACAATTGTGAAGTGCGTTCGTCGTGCAGGATGCTCGTGGTGAGCTTTCCCGCCTCAGCGCGGCGTGAACATGGCCAGATCGTGGATGCCGAGGGCTTGCTCCATCCTGGCCACGTCGGCGACGGCGTCCTCGAAGCCGTGTTCGCCGAAGAGCGCGTGTTCGCGGTCCTCGAAGGCCTCGCCGAGCGCCTCGTACTCGTCCTTCGAGACGATCGACCGGAATGCAGGGAACAGCACGGTGTCCTCGCGCGCCTCGTGCGGCCGGTACATCCGGACGAACTGCCGCAGCACCGTCACGAGCCTCCCGCGATCAACCTCTTTCGACGTGGCGAGCCGCCGGACCTCGTCCGTCAGGCGGCGCCCCTCCTCGTGCTGGCTCCGGAGCACGCTCACGAGCTCGACGAGCTTGCCCGCCTGCATGAATCGGGGGAAGAGGTGCTCCTCTTCGAGCTTCTCGTGATAGTCCTCGATGAAGCGCCGCAGGAGCCCGGCCGCGCTCGTGAGGACGTCCATGGGCATGTCCTCCGTCGATTCGAGGCGGCGCGCGGATTCGTCGTACACGAGCAGGACGCGGCTCAGGACGCCGTGCTCGCGCATCAAGTCCTCCGCCGGGGACACTTCCGGCTCGCCTTGGGCATCCTTTCGCCCCTGGACGTGCGGAGATGCGATCGAGGCGGACGGACCGGCGCAGCCCCCGACGAGCAAGCCCGCGCCGAGAGATCCAGCGGATCGAAGAAATGTCCGACGCTGGCGATTTCCACGATCCATCACCGACACCTCCTGCTTTCGTGCATCACGAATTCGATCGATATCGAGATGCGGCCGCGGCAAGGCACGGTCAAGGCCAGCGGGGTTGCGCCGTCCGAGCAGGATTTCCACGCTGATCCAACCTGTGCCACGCCTGGCGCCCGTGTCCCGCCTCCCGACGCGTGTCGCCTCCCTCGCGTCGGAGATTTTCCGGGGCACGGCCGTTGCTCATCCGCCCGGCATGAAACGTAGTGTTTTGCGGCGTGCCGCAATCTTGCTCCTCGCGCTCTCGAGCACCTCGGCGCTCTGGGCCTGTGGCGATGACGGTGGTCAACCGAGCCCCGGCTCCGGCGGCGGCGACCAAGGCGGCGGCGACCAAGGCGGCGGTGGCCAGGGTGGCGGAGATCAAGGCGGCGGCGGCCAGGGCGGGACCGGCGGGTTCGAGTGGCCCGTCGATACCTATCCCATTTCGATTACCCCGTCCGATACCTGGAAAAACCAGATCTCGTACCCCTACGAACCCTTCCTCTCGCAGCCCAACGCCAACACCATCGATGGCGGCGTCCGGTGGGTCAAGTTCACCGTCCTGATGCACGACCCGACGAAGGTGTATTTCCAGGACAGCTACCCGTACCCGTTCCACGCCCCCTTCGCGGTCGAACGCCTCGATCCGTTCTTCGGCATGTCGGTCGCCGAATACAACGACGTCTCGCTGCACGCCGAGGGCCAGAAGGCCATTCTCGGCGCCGTGCTCATCCCGCCCGATCCGGCGCGCTTCCCGGAGTACGGCATCCAGCTCGTCCGGCAGGACGCCTACGACCCCGAGATGGCGCGCGTCGTCCTCGATCTCGTGAAAAAGAGCGTCGTGGCCGAGGGGAGCGTGCAACCGTTTTATTTCCCCACGTACGAGCAGAACGCCTCGGCGCAGGAGAACCAGAGCTTCTTCGCCAATGCGGGCTTCCCCGTGAGCAGCGTCGAGCGGTGGACCGGGGGCAGTCAATGCTATTCCGCAGGCTGGGCGCTCGGCAAGCTCCGCTACGTGCCCACCGATCAGATCGAGGCCGCCTACACGAACGGGACGTTGAAATCGGAGGACATCCTCCTCACCGATGCGATCCCCGCGGAGCTGCCTTATCTCGCGGGGATCGTCTCCCTCTCGCCGTCGACGCCCAATGCGCACACCGCCATCCTCGCGACCTCGTTCGGCATCCCGTTCGTGTACCTCGGGAGCGAGGCGGAGCGCGAGCACGCCAAGACCCTCGACGGCAAGGAGATCATCCTGCGCGCGAAAAACCGGTACGTCCGCTGCGACGCCGGGCTCTTCGACGTGGACGGCGTGCTCACGGCCGCCGATCGTGACGCGCTGCTCGCGCAGAAGAAGCCGGATCCCCTGGCATTTTCCCCCAAGCAGACGCTCGGCGCGATCGCCCGGAGCACCGACGATCTCGGCCCGGCCGACATCGTTCATTTCGGCGGCAAGGCCGCCAATTACGGGCTCCTCCGCGACGTGATTCCGAACGACTCGCAGGAGGCCCTCGCGCTCTCGTTCGACCTGTGGGACGGCTTCCTCGACCAGACCATGCCGGGCGGCAAGACATTGCGTCAGGAAATCGGCGAGCGGCTCGCTGGCTACCAGTACCCGCCGAACCTCGCCGCCCTCAAGGCCGATCTCGCCGCCATTCGCGCCCGGATCGAGGACGACGCGACCTTCTCGGATGCCCAGCGGCAAGCGGTCATCGCCGCGCTCGGCTCGTTTGATCCGGCGCGCAAGATCCGCTTCCGCAGCTCGACCAACGTCGAGGACAGCGACGCATTCACGGGCGCGGGCCTCTACGACAGCGCGAGCGGCTGCCTCGCGGACGACACCGACGCGGACACCACCGGCCCGAGCCATTGCGACGCGAACCAGAGCGGCGAGCGCGGCGTGTTCCGCGCGCTCCAGAAGGTGTACGCGAGCTTCTACAACGACAACGCCTTCATCGCGCGCCTGCTCTACGGCGTGAACGAGAGCGACGTCGGCATGGGCGTGCTCGTCCATTACTCCTATCCGGACGACGACGAGATCGCGAACGGCGTCGCCACGAACGTGCGCCGCAGCGATCCGATCGACGACATGAAAATCGTCTCGCAGGTCGGCGCGCTCAGCGTGACGAACCCCGAGGGCGGCGCGCTCCCCGAGGTCGTCCACGGGTTGCGATTCCAATGGGGCACCATGTTCGATACCGTCTCCGGATCGAGCCTCGTGCCGCTCGGGGGCCACGTGATGACCTGGGAGGGCGATTACGTGAAGCTCGGCGAGCTCCTCGGCAAGGTGGCGGATCGGTTCGCCGAGGTCCATCCCGGCAAGCAGACGTTCGCGCTCGATTACGAGTACAAGAAGATGAAACCCGACGGTGCGCTGCTCATCAAGCAGGTGCGCGAGCTACCGCTGCCGGACGACAAAGCCTCGCTCACGCCTTTCCTCGTCCCCGAGCCACGCGCGGTCTGTGTCTACCAGGGCGAGCAGAGCGACGTCTTCGCCCTCCATCGGCTGAAAGCGCGCGCGTCGCTCCGGGCGCGCATGGGGTTCGTCGACGCGGCGAGCCTCGCGGCCGGGACCTTTTATGACGGCGTGACGTTCGCGCACCTCTCGCCCAATGGCGTCGAGACCCTCACGGGGAGCCCGGGGACGTGGCCCTCCGCCGCGCACACGTTCCAGGCGGACCAGACGGTCGATCTTTTCACGTCGGGCAGCGGCGCGGACGCGCGGACCTTCGAGATCATCACGACCCCCGTGCCCACGCTGCTCTCGCCGTCCGAGGGCCCCATTCTCGCGCTCCGCGACATGGAGGTCCATGTCGCTGCGGAGTACGCGACGCCGGTCCCGTACGTCGACTGGGATGGCAATCCGGCGAAACGCATTCGGGACGAGGCCATTCGCCTCACGGAATGCACCGACGAAGGGCCACTCCCGGTGGGATCGTCGATGCAGACGCGGACGATCGAGGCCGGCGGCGTGAAGATCGTGACGAAGTATTACTGGCCGGCGCCGCCGACCGGCGTCGTCGCCGGATACACCGCGCCGCTCCTGCGCTGGGAGGAGACGCAGATCGAGGGCCTCACGGCGGCGCCCATCGTGCTCAAGGGGCATTTTTCGCAAACGTACCGGCCGCAGCACCACAACTTCTCCGAGGATTTCCTCTTCGAGCCGGCCCTCGAGGAGGGTTTGCCCGCGGAGGTGCTCGCCGAGCTCGCGGCCAAGGGGATCCGGCAGATCTACGTGCAGGGCCTCGTCATCGGCACGATCGACCCGACCGGGCAGGTGAAACAGGTCTAAAGACGGCCCTCCTCGCTCACGGATGCGGGCGGCTCAAGCAACGAGCCGCCGCGTTTCTCCCTCCGGGACACGTGTCCTCGTGATCCCGAGGCGATCGGCGGCTCGTGCGAGCAGGCCCGCATCCCGCACGGCGCAGGTATTCACGTCGTTGTTGAAAAACGCAAATACGTCGCACGGCGCGGGCCACACCGCGGCGATGCGACGCGCCCAACCGGCCATGGCGCGCGCGCCGTAGCAGTGCGCCGGGCTCGCGTTTCCTTCGTGGAAACGAACATACCCGAAATCCGCCGTGCGCCAGAGCGGCGCGCTCGATCCCCTTCGATCCCACACGCAGAGCGCGGCCCGGTGGCGGCCGAGCAGCGATTCGATCTCGGGGCAGAGCCACGTCTCGTCACGAAACTCGACGGCCACGCGAACGTGCTTTGGGAAGCATTCGAGCGCGGCGTCGAGCCTGCCCGCGTCGCGCTTCATGTTCGGCGGGAGCTGCACGAGCACGGGGCCGAGCTTCGTGCCGAGCGCGAAGGACCGCTCGAAGAAGCGCTCGACCGGCGCCTCGGGGTCGCGCAGCCGCTTCAGATGCGTGAGGAACCGGCTCATCTTCACGGCGAACACGAAATCGGCCGGCGTCCGCGCCGACCAGCTCTGGAAGACGCTCGCCTCGGGGAGACGGTAAAACGTATTGTTGACCTCGACCACCTGGAATCGCTGGGCGTAATGGTCGAGCCATCGCGAGCTCGGCAGCGCGTCCGGGTAAAACGTCCCGCGCCAGTGCGCGTACTGCCAGCCGCTCGTCCCGATGAACAGCGTCATGTGGCGCTCCTCGGCGGGATACGTGGGGCCAAGGGGCGTCTCGACAAGCCCGTCCTGGCGTGAAAAACCTCATCCCTGGAAAAACCGCGCGGTGGCCTCGTCGGCACAATGCGTATTCTTCCACCGCGCGCTCGAGCGATGGTAGGGTGCCTGCGATGCCTCTCATCACGCAACGCCCCTCCTTTGCAGGACCAACGATCGGAGCCCTGGGCGCCCTCCTGCTCGCCTGCACGCAGGTCGCCCCGCCTCCTCCCGCCGCGCCTCCCGTCGTCACCGTGCCGCCGCCTTCGGGGAAAGAACCGAACGCGACGACGGAGCTTTCACCTTTGCGCATAGGCGTCTATCTCCCCCTCAGCGGCGCGGAGGCGGCGTTCGGGCGGGAGACGCGAGAGGGCATCGATCTCGCGGTGGAGCGCGCCGCGAATTCCGGCGACATTCGCGATCGCTCGATCGAGCTCGTTTACGCGGACGACCACAGCCATCCCAGGGACGCCTCGAACGCCGTTCTCGATCTTTCAAAAGATCCGACGATCGTCGCCGTTCTCGGCGAGGTCGCCTCATCGCGCAGCAAGGCGGGCGGGATCGTCGCGAACAAGCTCCGCGTCCCCATGCTGACCCCCGGCTCCACGAACCCCGACGTCACGCGCGTGGGCCCCTTCGTGTTTCGCGCGTGCTTCGACGACGACGCGCAGGGCAGGGCGGCAGCGCAGTACCTGATTCAAGTGCGCCATCGGAAGAAGCTCGGCGTTCTGTGGACCACCGATGATCTCTACAGCAGCTCGCTCGCGCGCACGTTCCGCGAGGAGGCCGAGCGGCTCGGCGCAACAGTCGCCCTGCGCGGCGTCCTCAGAACGGAGACGAATTTCAGCGCCCCGCTCGGCGACCTCCAGCAGCAGCGCCCCGAGGTCATTTACGCCCCCGTATATTACAACGTCATGCCGGCGATCTTTCAGGAGGCGGCACCCCTTGGTTTTTCGGGGCGCACCTTCTTCGGCGGGGACGGCTGGGACAGCGACGCGCTGCCGAAGACCGCCGGCGCCGAGGGCGCCGCGTTCACCACGCACTGGGTGATCGACGTCCCCACGGCGGAGAATCGTGCCTTCGTGGAGGCGTACCGCGCTCGATACCACCGGGATCCTTCGAGCCTCGCGGCGCTGGGCTACGACGCGGCGGCGCTCCTCCTCGACGCCATGAAGCGCGCATCCGCCGATACCCGGGAGGCGGTGCGCGACGCGCTCGCCTCGACACGTGGATTCGCGGGCGTCACGGGCACGGTCACGATGGGAGAGGACCGCAATCCCGCGCGCGACGTCGTCGTCGCCCGCATCGAGGGCGGTCGGTTCCGCTTCGAGGGGCGCGTCCGATCGGTCGCTGGAAACTGAGACGACGGGGCGAGCATGTTCGTCCCGAGCGCCCGAAGCCGCCCGCGCCCATTGCAGACATTGCGACGGGACTCGCTTCGTGCCATGACCCGCGGATGATGGGAGATCCGGTTCTTCCCCGTTTGGTCGAAGCGCTCCGGGGCGTCGAAAACCTGACCGCGCTCGTACTCGGCGGTTCGCGCGCGCGGGGAACGGCGGGGCCCACGTCCGACTACGACATCGGCCTTTACTACGAGCCGGACGCGCCATTCCACGTCGAGGCGCTGCGCTCGGCCATCGCCCCGCTGGTGGACGACCCTTCCTCGACCGTGACCCAGATCGGCGAATGGGGCCCTTGGATCAACGGCGGCGGCTGGCTCACCATCGGCGGCGTCGAGGTCGATCTGCTCTACCGCGACCTCGGCGGCGTGCGCGCCACCATCGCCGACGCGCGGCAGGGCCGCTTTTCGATGAACTACCAAGTGGGGCACCCCCACGGCTTCTGCTCGACCATCTGGATGGGCGAAGTCGCGACGTGCCAGCCGCTCTTCGATCCGTTCGGCGTCATCGCCGAGCTGAAGAGCCAAACGTGGCCGTATCCGGAGGCGCTGAAGGACGCGCTGATCACCCGCTTCGGCTGGGAGGTGGACTTCGCCATCGACAATGCCGAGATAGCGGCCCGGCGCGCCGAGCGCACGCACATCGCGGGGTGCGCCTACCGGGCGCTGTGCTGCACGGCGCAGGTGCTCTTCGCCCTGAACGGCCGCTATCTGATCAACGAAAAGGGCGCCGTCGCCGAAGCTGCGACCCATCCGATCACGATCGAGGGTTTGGCCGAGACGCAGGACGACATCTGGAGAGACATCGGCGCCGGGGACCATGCGGGCGCGCTGCACCGCTTGCACAGCCTGTCCGGAAGCCTGCGTGCCCTCCTGCAGCGAGCGGGAACGAAGGGGTGATGCGCGCTGGCGCCCGACCTTAGGTTCCTCCGCGTCGGGGGAACGGAATGCAGGCGGGGGACGTCATCGACGATCGATTCGTCATCGAGCGGATCGCCGGCGCGGGGGGCATGGGCTCGGTGTTTCGAGCGCACGACCGCGTCTCCAGCGGGCCGGTGGCCATCAAGGTGCTTCACGAACGGGAGCCCCGCGACGTCGCGCGTTTCGACATGGAGGCGCGCGTGCTCGCCGGGCTCGATCATCCGGGCATCGTCCGGTATGTCACGCACGGCGTCACCGGCGCGGGCGAGCCCTTCCTCGCCATGGAATGGCTCGCCGGAGAGGATCTCGGCGCGCGGCTCGCGCGCGGAAGGCTCACGATCGCGGAGAGCGTCACCGTGGTCGGCGCGGCGGCCTCGGCCCTCGCGACGGCGCACGCGCGCGGCGTGGTGCACCGCGATATCAAGCCGGGCAATGTCTTTCTCGTGGACGGCGCGCTCGATCGCGTCAAATTGCTCGATTTCGGCCTCGCGCGTCTGGGCCCGCTCTCCCCGCGGTTCACCCGAACGGGCGTCGTCCTCGGGACACCGGGCTACATGGCGCCCGAGCAGGCGCGCGGAGCGCCATCGCTCGACGCGCGCGTGGATGTCTTCGCCCTCGGCGCCGTGCTGTTCGAGTGCTTGACCGGGCAGCCCGCATTCATGGGCGAACACGTGATGGCCATCCTCGCGAAGATCCTGCTCGAGGATCCGCCTCCCTTGCGGAAGCTGCGGCCCGAAGCGTCGGTGCGGCTCGAAGCGCTCGTCGCGTGCATGCTCGCGAAAGATCCAGCCGATCGGCTGCCCGACGCGGGCGAGATCGCGGAGGCGCTCGCCTGCCTCGACGCGCGGGACGCCGGGTCGTGGCTCCCCGACGTGCCCCCCGCGGAAGCTTTGACGAGGAGCGAGCAGCGCTTGCTCGGCATCGTCGCCGTGGGCGCGCCGGCCGAGGCCACGAGCGCGCAGCGAAAAACGCTGGAATCGGCAGCGGCGCCGTTCGGCGCGCGGATCGAGTGGCTCGCGGATGGCTCGATGCTGGCCGTTTTCATGAATGCCACGAGCGCGTCGGACGTGGCGGCGCGGTCGGCGCGTTGCGCCCTCCAGCTCCGCGCGCGCGCGCCGGATGCGCCCATTGCCATCACCACGGGCCTCGGTGAGGTCGAAGAGGCGCTGCCAGTCGGACAGGTCATCGATCGGGCCGCCGCGCTCCTGCGCGCGGCGGGACGCCGGGTGCTCGTCGACGACGTGACCGCGGGGCTTTTCGATGCGCGCCTCGTGGTGGTGCGGGGGCCGAGCGGACTCGAGCTGCATCGCGAAGAGGAAATCAGCGCGGCGGCGCGCACACTTCTCGGCAAACCAAGCCCGTTCGTCGGGCGCGGACGCGAGCTGCGCATTCTCCTCGACCTGCTCGACGAATGCGTCGGCGAGGGCGTCGCGCGCGTGGTGCTCGTGACCGGTCCGCCCGGAATTGGGAAATCCCGCCTCCGCCAGGAGTTTGTCCGCGCGGCCTTCCAGCGCCCTTCGGCCGTCGACGTGTGGATCGGGCGCGGCGACGCGATGAACAAAGGAGCGGCGTTTTCCCTCCTCGGCTCAGCGCTGCGGAATGCATTCGCGGTCGCGGGCCACGAGCCGATCGAGGAGCGAAGACGCAAGCTCGCCGAGCGAATCGCGCGCCACGTCGCCGAGCCCGAGGTCCGCCACGTGGCCGGGTTTCTCGGCGAGATGATCGGTGCGCCCTTTCCCGACGCCGAGAGCGCGAAGCTCCGCGCCGCGCGCCTCGACGCCCGGCTCATGGCTGATCAGATCCCGTGGTCCTTTCAGCATTTCATGGCCGCTGAATGTAGCTCGCACCCGGTCTTGCTCGTCCTCGACGACCTGCACTGGGGCGATCTCCCCTCGGTGAAGCTCGTGGACGCGGCGCTCCGGGATCTTGCAAACAGGCCCCTGCTCGTAGCTGCCTTCGGCCGTCCCGAGGTGCACGACATTTTTCCGAAGGTATGGACCGAGCGTGGTTGGTCCGAGATTCGTCTGGCCGAGCTGACCCCGCGGGCCTCCGAAAAGCTTGCTCGAAGCGCGCTCGGAGATACGGCCGAGCCTCGGACGATCGCGCAGATCGTGAAGCGCGCCGCGGGCCACCCGTTTTTCCTGGAAGAGCTCATCCGTGCGGTGGCCGAGGGGCGCGGGGAGCAATTGCCGGAGACCGTCCTCGCCATGGTCGAGGCGCGCCTCGCCGCGCTCCCGCCCGACGCGCGGCGCGTGCTGCGCGCGGCCAGCGTCTTCGGGGATGTCTTCTGGTGCGGCGGCGTGGAGCACCTCCTCGGCGGGGAGGACGAGGCGCTGCGCGCGCACGATTGGCTCGAAATGCTGGTCGCGCGGGAGGTCTTGCAGCGGAGCGACGTGAGCCGGTTTCCGGGCGAGGAGCAGGTTTCGTTCCGGCATTCGCTCCTGCGAGAGGGCGCCTATGCGATGCTGACGGAGCCCGACCGCGCCCTCGGGCATCGGCTCGCGGGGGAGTGGCTCGTGCAATGGGGCGAAACCGACGCGCTGCGCCTGGCCGAGCATTTCGAGCAGGGCAAGAGACCGGAGCGCGCGGCGGAGTGGTATCTCGCGGCGGCGCGGCAGATGCTCGATGCCAATGACCTGCGCGGGGCGATTGCCAGCGCCACACGCGGCCTCGCCTGTGACGCATCGGGACGGCTGCGCACGGAGCTCTTTCTCGTCCGGGGTGAAGCCCGCGGGTGGGATGGGTATTGGGCGCTCGGCGGACCGGACATGGACGAGGCCCTGCGCGGGCTCACGAAAGGCGAGCCTCTCTGGTATACCGCAATGGCATCCGAGGTCATGAACGCCACGCTGTCCGACAGGTCGAGCGCGTTCGCCGACGACGTTCTGGCCCAGTTCGACGAGGAGCCGCCCCCGGGGTGCGTGAGACATCTCGTCTATGCTCTCGGGCTTATCCATGAAGCCCTGATGCTGCGCGGCAGGGATGATCTCGCCAGGCGGTGCGTAGCGCGGATCGAGCAGGCGGGCAGCCTGATCGCAAAGGACGATCCCTTGGTCCGGGGCAAACTCCAGGAGGTGCGGAGCAATGTGCTCCTGTACTACGATGGGGATTTCTGGGCGAGCCTCGTGGCCGCCAAGGCATCCCTGGCGGCCTACGAGCAAGCTGGCGATCGGCGGCATGCGGCCTCGGTCCGTCTGACCATCGATGGGCTGTACATGTACCTCGGGGCGTACGCGCGCGTGGAGGAGGACCTGCGCGCTTTGCCTCAAGGCGACGAGGTGCCCGCCCAGGTTGCCGTCGGAGGGAGGAGCATGCTCGCCTATACGCTCGCGGAGCGCGGGGCCCTGGACGAGGCGCGCGGGATCGCCGAGAGCGTCCGAGACTCCGCGGGCACGCGCCGCTGCCCCTATTATGATTGCCTCGTCCGAGAGACGCTGGCCTTCATTCTCCTGCGCGCCGGTGACCTCGATGGGGCGGAGCGCGAGGCCCGCGCGGCCATCGAGATCCTCGAGCGCTCCGGCACTCCACCGTGGCGCTCCGTGGCGACGGTGACGCTCGCGGCCGTCCTCCTCGAGCGGCAGCGCGCGGACGAGGCATTGCGCCTCGCCGAAGACGCGGTCACGCAGCGCGACGCATGCGGTGGGAGCGGACCTTATACCATGTATCTGCGCCTCATCCACGCCGAGGCGCTGCATGCGACGGGCAACCACGCCCGAGCGCACGCCGTCCTGCGCGAGACCCGCGACGTCTTGCTCTCGCGTGCGGCCAAGATCGACGACCCCGAGCTACGCCGCAGCTTCCTCGAGAACGTCACCGAAAACGCCCGCATCCTCGCCATGGCCGCCGCCTGGGAGCAAGCCGCCACGTAGGCGCCATTCGCAGCGTCGAGCGAGCGGACGGCCCATCTCCGCCGCCGCCGCCAGCGCTCCCGGGTGGGGGAGCACGGCTCGGCAGCATACAGGACCGGAGCGGCCCGTTCGTCGGGTTGGAATTGTTCCCTCCGTCGGGTATGTAGAAGAGTCGTTGGACCGCTCTGCGGGAAAGGCTAGCGACGTGCACGGGGGAGCGAGCGAATTGAAGGCGCAGGGGGCAGGGAGCACGTTGCGCGATATGCTCGGCGCACATGGGATCGGCCTCTCGCTCCTCGACAGCCTCGGAGCGATCGTCTGGCTCGCGGACGTCAATGATTTGTCGCTGTCCTTCCTGAACCGGCAGGCCAGCACCTTGCTCGGCATCACGCGGAGCGACGCGGAGACGCATTCGTCCATCCTGTCCCGTGTTCATCACGACGATCAGGCCGGCCTCCGCGAGGTATGCCGCGCCGTCGCCGCCACCGGCACGAGCCGCCCGGTCGATTACCGCATCGTCGGAGGCGGGAAGCTCGTCCCTTTGTCGGGCCACGTGCACGCCGTGCGAGCGGAGGCCGGCGACACGCTCCTCGGGCTCGCCTTCGTGGGGCTCGCCGCTTCCGCGCAGGAGCCTGCGGAAAGCCCACGCGGCGCGGCTCTCGAGGCCCGCGAGCACGGAAGCGGCGCCGGGGACGACGCGGTGGCCATGCACGCGGCCGCCGGGCCGCTCAGCGCCCGGCGCGCGGCCAGGCTGCGCCGCATCGAGGACATCATCGACAACGTCGACGGCATCGTCTGGGAGGTCGACGCCGACACGTTCCGCTTCCGCTACGTGAGCGCGCACGCCGAGCAGATCCTCGGATATCCCGTGGCGCGCTGGATCGACGAGCCGTCCTTCTGGGTGGACCACATCCACCCGGACGACCGCCATTGGTGCCTGGCGCTCTGCAAGGACGCGACGGCCCGCGGGATCCCGCATCGTTTCGAATACAGGATGATCGCCGCCGACGGCAGGGTGGTGTGGCTGCGCGACTATGTCCGCGTGGTGATGGAGAACGACCGTCCTTCCTTGCTGCGCGGAGTGATGGTCGACATCAGCGAGTGGAAGAACGTGCAGGCGGAGCGCGAAAAAACGGTCTCGCTCCTGCGCACGACCCTCGACTCGACCGCGGACGGCATCCTCGTCACCGCGTCGGACGGCTCGACCATCAATGCGTACAACGAGCAGTTCGTGAAGATGTGGCGGCTCCCGTCGCATGTCCTCGAGCAAGGGAGCGACGAGCAGGCCTTGGCCACCGTTCTCGATCAGATCGCCGATCCGGACGCGTTCCACGCGAAGGTGCGGTGGCTCTACGAATCCCCGGAGGAGGAGAGCTACGACATCGTGGCATTCAAGGATGGTCGGCTCTTCGAGCGGTATTCGCGCCCGCAGCGGCTCGGGCAGGACGTCATTGGCAGGGTGTGGAGCTTCCGCGACGTCACGAGGCGCTTCCGCGCCGAGGCGGAGCGCGACCGGCTGCTGGTCGCGGAGCGCCGATTGCGGGCCGATGCCGAGCGCGCGCACGGTCGCATGGCGTTCCTCGCCGAGGCGAGCCGCAAGCTCGCCGCAGCGCCGCTCGACGTCCACCCGACGCTCGTCGCGGTCGTCGAGCTCATGGTCCCCGCGCTCGCCCGGTGGTGCGCGATCGTCCTGCCGGAGGGCGCCTGCGCGAGCGGCCGGCCGACGACGGCGGCGACGCACGACAGCCCGACGATCGCCGATCGCCTGTGTCCGCTCCTCTGTCGTTATCCGCCAGGCGCCGACGACCCGATCGGCTTCACGGACGTGATGGCCTCGGGCCAGCCCCTCGTCGCGCCGAGCGTCCCCGACGAGGCGCTCCGCGCCGCCGCGCGCGACGAGGCGCACCTCGCGCTCCTGCGCGCCCTCGGCTCCACACCTCGAATGCTCGTGCCTCTGATGATCCAGGGGCGCGCGATCGGCGTGCTCGCGATGGGCGCGAAGACGATGGGCTCCCATTTCTCGCCGGAGGACCAAGCCCTCGTCGAGGAGCTCGGCCGCAGGTGCGGAACGGCGCTGGAGAACATGCGACTTTATCGCGAAGTGCAGGAAGCCCTGCGCCGCAAGGAGGAGTCGCTCGCGCTGCTCGACACGTTGTTCTCGAGCGCCCCCGTGGGGCTCGCGTTTCTCGACGCGGAGATGCGGTATGTCCGGAGCAACCGGGCCCTCGCCGTGAACATCCATCGGCGTTCGCCGGAGGAGGAGGCCGGGATGACGCTCCACCAGGTGCTCCCGGAGCTCGCCCCTCGCGTCGAGCCTTACATTCGGCGCGTCCTCGATACGGGCGAGCCGCTGGTCGGCATCGAGATATCGGGCGCGGTTCCGGCAACGCCTGACCACGGCCGGCACTGGCTCGCGAGTTATTATCCGGTCCGGACCGCGCGAGGTGATCTCCTCGGCGTGGGCGTCGTCGTCGTCGACCTGACCGATCAGAAGCGCGCCGAGGAGGTACGGGGGAAGCTCTATCAGGAGGCGCAGGAGGCGATCCGCGTACGGGACGATTTCCTCTCCATCGCCTCGCACGAGCTGAAGACGCCGCTCGCCACGCTGACGTTGCGGCTCGAGCAGATATCGCGGCGCC
Organism: Polyangium sp. 6x1; assembly: GCF_029946515.1. Taxonomy (GTDB): domain Bacteria; phylum Myxococcota_A; class Polyangia; order Polyangiales; family Polyangiaceae; genus Polyangium. Next base: position 97,173 of record NZ_JARZHH010000019.1, on the reverse strand, counting down.
TCCGCGATGGGCAGCCCGTGGACAAGGAGCCGATCGTCCGGGCGCTCGCCCAGGTCGAGCGGCTCACCGCGCTGACCAATGATCTGCTCGACGTCTCGCGCATTGCGGCGGGGCGACTCACGATCCGGGCGGAGCAAGTCTCGCTCGGCGAGCTCGCCCGCGAGGCGGTGGCGAATGCGTCCATGGGCTTGCAAAAGCATGCGATCGTGATGGTCGAGCCCTTCGATGATCTCGTCGTCGTGGGGGATCGAAGCCGCCTCGCGCAGGTCCTCGCCAATCTCCTCGACAATGCGGTCAAATACTCGCCTTCCGGCGGGACGATTCGCGTCGCGCTGTCGAAGCACGACGGGGAGGCCCTCCTGTCCGTCACCGATCCCGGCATCGGAATCCCGAAGGAGCAGCAAGGGATGCTCTTCGCGCGTTACTTCCGCGCGCGGAACGCGCCCATCACATCGTATGGGGGGCTCGGGCTCGGCCTCTACATCAGCCGCGACATCGTCGAGCGGCACGGCGGACGCATCGGGATGGAGAGCGAAGTGGGGCGGGGCTCGACATTCACGGTCGCCCTCCCGCTCGAAGGCCCCCGGGAAGAGCACGCGCGTCCGAGCTGACACGAGGCGTCGCGCGCGCTGCCCCTAGCTCGCCCTCGAACGATGGCTCAAGCTGGCACATTCGCGACGCCCGGTGACGTGGCGGGCGGCGCCGATCCTTGCTGTTCACCGGCGTTTCGCGCTGGGCGCTTTCGTTGCCATGCTGGCGCCTCGGACGGTCGAGCCCGTGCCCGGCCAAACCGTCCTCAAGGAGGCGCAACGTGATGTCGTGGTGGATGCGTGGTGCAATGGCGGCGGGGCTCGTGCTGGCGACGGCCTGCGGGAGCACGGTGAACGAGGGCGGCAATGGCGGCGCCGGAGGGGCTGGCGGCGCCGGCGGGACCGGCGGGACCGGCGGTGAGGGGGGCGTGATCCCGCCGGAGTGCGTGGTCGAGACGCCTGCGTCCGGGCCCTACGAGGTGACGTTCCGGTTCGAGAACAACGGGGCATTCCCGGCGGTGCTGCGGGAGGACTGCGTACTCGAGTACAAGGTCGAGTCGTGCGAGGACGGCTATGCGACGCCGCTCGTCACCCGCGCCCTTTGCAGCCAGGCGTGCAGCAGCATGGGCGGCTGCATCGCCTGCGGCCCGTGCTTGCAGGGCGGCGTGCCGGTCGCCATCGGGGAGAACGTCATGGATACCTGGGGTGGGATGCGATATACCTTCGGAACGACGTCCGAGGGGTGTTCCTGCCACGAGGAGCACGTGGCGCGGGCGGGGAAATATCGGCTCCGGGTGCCGGTGTATGCCTCCGAAATGGACGCGGACATGAATGCACCCGCGTACGAGGTGACCGTGAATTTCGATCTGCCCGCGCCGAACGGCGTGGTCGTGGTGCCGATCGGGCAATCGCCGTGAGACGTCCCCGCGCGGCGTCGCGGACACCCGAGGCCGCAACGCGCGAACTTGACGCATCGTAACGTGCGCGTTAGCGTTTCGAGGCCCGATGTCGAATCGCTCCGCCGTTTCGCCGAGAAAATTGCCGCAACAGCGCCGCTCGCAGGCGCTCGTTCATGCGGTGATCGAGGCGGCGGTCCGCATCTTGAAACACGGCCGCGAAGAGGCATTGACGACCCGCCGCGTCGCCGAGATCGCGGGGGCGAGCGTCGGGTCGCTTTACCAGTACTTCCCCAATCGCGACGCCATCGTGCGCGCGCTGATCGACTCCCACGTGCGGAACATGCTCACGCGCCTCGACGAGGGGATGCGTGATGCATTGTGCGCCACGTGCCCCGAAGAAATGGTGCGTCGCTTCGCGACGGCCCTCGTCGCCGCGCATGCCGCCGATCTCGATCGGTGGCAGGTCATCGCCTTGCAGATCCTGCGCATCGGCGATCTCGACGCGAACGACGAGGCGTGGCAAATCCTGAACGAGCGCGCCCGGGAGCTCGTCCACCGCGTCGCCCCGGATCTCCCCGCGGCGGAAGCCTCCCGCGCGGCCGCGCGCCTCGTCGTCCTCGTCCGCGCCATGCTCATGGACGCCCTGACGCAGCGACCCGATGAGCTCCGGGATCTCCGGCTCATCGCGGACATCACCGACCTCATCCTCGGCTACATCGGGCGCCTGCGCGAACGGCACGTCACGCCCACGGCGCCGAGCTGATTCAAGGGGTGGGGAACTGGGCGACGAAGACGTCGAGCCCGCCGCTCTCGGGAGAGGCCGTTTGGGGCGGGAACTCGATCGCCCTGGCCCAGCCGCCCGCAAGGACCGTCCCGAAGAGCCCGGTCGACATGCGGATCGAACGGGGCTCGATGGGTTCGAGCTCACCCGTGCCGACGAATTGCTGGGCAAAGGCGAGCGCGCCATCGGCGGAGAGCTTCAAGAGAAAAACGCTATTGCCGAGGCTCTCGAGCTTGGCCGTGTCCGTGACGTCCAGCAGCCCGGAGAAATGGCCCGCGATCAGAGCGCCGCCGTCCGCCGTGAGCGCGAGGCTCGTCCCGACCTGATCCTGACTCCCCGGGATCTGCGTGCTCCACATCGTGTCGCCGTTCGTCTTGTCGAGCGCGAGGACGAAGGAGTCCTTGCCCTTGGCTTCGAAGAACTGATTGCCGAAGTCGACCTTCGCGCTCATCGTGCCGGTCACGAACACCTTGGAGCCGATGCTGGACGCCTCCACGGCAATCGCGGCGCCCTCCGCGGAGCTCTCCTCCTCGACGCCGCCGAACGTGCGAACCCATTGGGCTTTGCCCATCGTGTCGAGCTTCATGACGAACGCACGGACCTTCGCGCCGGCGTCGTCGACCATCATGTCGGGGACGTCCATCTTGCCGGTGTAGCTGCCCGTCACGTAGATGCCTCCGCTGCCGTCCACGGTCACGGCGCGAGGCTTGTGGGCTCCCCCGGGAAACACGCGGGCCCATGCGCACTGGCCGTTTTCCAGCTCGTAGTTGAGGACGAGGAGGTCCTCGTCGGCGGCGTTGTACGGGGTCGGGGCCCCTGGGCAGCTCAAGGTCTTCATCGTCCCTCGGACCGTGCCGACCAGGTAGACATATTTTCCGTTCTCGGTGGCCACCGCCACGGGCTCTTCGTCCCCGGTGCCGTCGAGCTGCAACAAGGACGGCAGCGCTTGGGTAAACGAGGCCAGGAAAATGTTCCTGTCCCCGGGCGCTCCAGTCTTGGTGAAATACCCAGCGACGAGCGCGCGCCCGTTGGCCGCCCACGCCGCCCCGACCGCGCGCCGGGGCTGCTCTCCAAGCGAATTGAACCCGTACACTTGAACGGGATTCCCGTCCGGAAACAACAAGGCCATGAAGGCGTCGTCGAGCCCGTCCACGGGCGGCGCGCCGAGCTTCAGCGTGTCGTCCATCGGGTCGAACGCGAGGACGCCTCGATATCGCCCGACCAGGAGGACGTTGCCATTCGGACCGACGGCGGTCGCGAGCACCTCCTGATCCTTGTCGTCCCCATACCGCTGGCTCCACTCGGCCGCCGGACACGTGACGGATTTGCAGCTCTCGCTCGCCGCGGTGCTGCAAAGCTCGACGTCGGGCAGCGTCTCGCCCTGGCACGTCCCCCAGGTCCCGTCGTCGAGGCACGTGCGGATCCCCGCCTGGCAGGGCTTTTCGTTCTGCGCGCCGGGAGGCCCCGAAAAACAGCTCTCCGTCGCCCCCTTGTCGCACGGACCCGAGCCCGCAGCGCCGCCGGCGCCCCCCATTCCTCCGGTTCCCCCCTGTCCGGACGTGTCGCCCTCGCTGAACTCGCTGTAATCGTAGACCAGAAAGCAGCCGCCGAGCGTGACGAGGCCCGCGGCCGCCGCGAACGCCGAGATGAACCTCATCAGAACCTCCCCGAAATGCTCAAGCCCCCGCCACCCTGCACGACGAGGGGCGCGATCGACGCATTCCCCCCGGCTGCGTCCGCCTTTCCCTTCGGCGCCGTGAGCGCGAGCGCGATCCCCACGCCAATTCCCGCGAGCCCCACCCCCCACGCCACGGCGTTCCCCACGAGGAGCGGCCCGCTCCCCTTGGCCAGCGCGTAGCCGGTGCTCCCCGCGGCGCAGACCCCCTGCTCGTTGCAATCCCTGTCGATTTCCTGGTCCCGCGCGACGAGCACGCCCCCGGTGATCCCCGCCGCGACGAGGCCCGCGACGCCGACGCCGCCCACGACGAGCCCCGCCGTCCTCCGCCCGCTCCCCGGCGGCGTCGAAGGCAAAGGCGGCGGTGGCACGGGCGCGCTGCTACTCGCCAAGGGAGGGGGCTTCGGCGCCTCGACGGGGGCGAGCTCAGGCCCCGGCGTGACGACCACCTCCGTGCGCTCCTTCTCGCCGAGCTCGACCGCGAAGCGCTTGTCCTCCCGCCCCGACGCGCGCACCACGATCACGTGCTTGCCCGGCTCCACGCGCAGCGGCACCGCGAGGCTCGTCGGCGTGATCTCCTCTCCGTCGAGGAGAACGACCGCGATCGCTTGCCCTTGCTGCGATATCACCCGCAGCCGTGGCACCCGGGCTTCGAGCGCGTCGATTTTCTCCTTCGCGACCTTCGCCCGCGGATCGCTCCCGTCGATCAGCGAAAGCCCGCGCTTCCAGTATTCGAGCGCAGCCGCGATCCGCCCTGCGTCCTCGTCGCAGCGCGCCAGGTTGAACAACGTGTTCGGCGTCGCGAACAACGAGAGGCTCTCGCGCAGCTTCGTACACCCGGCCTCTCGGTTGCCCGACTCGATGTCCTTGAGCCCCTCGAAGAACAGCTTCTGGGCCCGTGCCTTCGGGTCCTCGTCGGCTGCCACCGGGGAAGGTGCGAGCGCGGAGAGAAGGAGCACCGCGATGGCCCCTCCAAACGCGCGCCGCATGACGTTCGATGTCTTCATGCGCCCCCCGAGGTTAGCGCTCGGTCACGCAAGCGCGCTGACGGAGAGCAAATGCGAACATCTTGTCGGATCACGTCCTCCGCGCGCCTCCTTCGATGGGCCCGTCGCGCCGAACTTTTCGAGGACGGGCGCGGTCCGCGTTCCACCCGCTCAAATGCGAACCAGGCCATGACGTTCTGCCGTCCCATCACCGCCCCGAAGGCTGCACGTAGACGGCCGTCGCGGGGTCGAGCAGGTATCCGCCTTGGCCCGTCATCAGGACCTCGCGGAGCCCGAGCTTGCGCAGGGTCGCGAGCGCCACGCGCACGCGGTTCGCCGCGGCATCCGCGCCGATCCGCTCGCCCGGCCAGCCGGCGCGGATGATCTCGTCGAGCGGCAACGTTTGACCCGGCGCGGAGGCCCGTAGCTTCGCGAGGGCGAGCAGGATGCGGCGCAGCGGCGCGCGGCGCGACAAGTCCAGAGGCGCGCGGGCCCCCGGGAGCCGGAGGCGCGCCCCGTCGTCGGAAATGACGAGCGCCTCCGCAGGCGCCGCGGGCCCATGCCGGCCGGCCGCGAGGAGGAGCCGCAGCGCGAAACGCACGTCATCGTTCGAGCGCCCGCGCGCGAGCGCTCGCGCCTCGTCGAGGAGCCGCGCTCGCTCGGGATCGCGCGCCTTCGCCCACGCGACGTGGACCTCGTGGATCGCGAGCGTCGCCTGCAGGGCCGGCTCGCTCTCGCACGCGGCGGCCGCGCGCTGCGCCTTCGCGAGCCACTGCGCGGAGGCTTCGGGATCCCCTTCGTCGGACCACACGGACGCGAGGCACCCGGCGATCAGCGCCTCGTAGCGGTGGAAGCCGGCCGCGCCCATCAGGTCGAACGAGCGCCCGAGCATCTTCGTCGCTTCGCCCGGTGATCCTCGCTCGAAAAAGGCTCCGCCGAGGTAGTAGAGCGCGCTGCCCTCGCGGTGACGGCTGCCGATCTCGTGGAAGATCCGCACCGCGTGCGCGTGGCAGCCGAGCGCCTCGTCGAGCTTCCCCCGCTCCTGAAAGAGGATGCCCTGCGCGCTCAGGACCGCGCCCTCGGCGTGTTTGTCGCCAATGCGCCGCACGATCGCGAGCGCCTCGTCGAAATGCGCGACCGCCTCGACGTAGCTCTCCCGGAAGAGGGCGATGACCCCCGTCTCGTAAAGCACCCTCGGCAGCCGATCCTCGCAGTCGGCGTCGCGGTACAGGGCGAGCGCGCGCTTCGCCTCGCGCTCGGCCGCAACGAGATCCCCCTCGCGACGGAGCGCGTGCCCGAGGCACGCCCGGATCTCGGCCTCTCGCGCGCGCCGCGACCGGCCGCCAGCCACGCCCTCGAGGCAACCGAGCCCGCGCGTAAAATGCGCTCGCGCTTCGACCGTGCGGCCGAGCGTCTCGACGATCTCCCCGAGGTGCGTGCACGCGCGCGCTTCGAGCGCCGCGTCGCCGCGCGCGCGGGCGAGCGCGAGGCCGGCTTCCAGATCGGAAGCCGCGGTCTTCGCGTCGCCGAGCTCGCGCCGCGCCGCGCCACGCGCGACGAGGGCAGCGGCGAGCTCCGGGAGATCTCTTCCCCTGGCGGTCGCCTGCGCAGCCGTGATCGCTCGGTCGAGCAGGACGAGCCGCAGCTCGAACAGCCCTCGCGGCACGACGATCGGCTCGAGCGCGAGCGCGAGCCCGAGCGCGAGCGCGGCGCCGTCGCCTTCGGGCGCGCGCTCCGCGTCGACGAGCGCGCGCGCGTGCGCCGCCACCATGTTGTCCATCTCGCGGCCGAGGCTCTCCCGCGCGGCGCCGCCGAAGGCCGCCTCCTCGGCGAGCGCGCGGCCGAACCGCGCGAACCAGCGCGTATGTCGCTCCGCTGCGCGTTCGAGCTCTCCCGGCCGCTTCTCGAGCTCCTCGGCGGCAAGCTCGCGGATCGCTTCGAAAAGCGAAAAACGCGGCGCGGCGCCCTCCGCGCGCATGCGCACGAGCGAGCGCGCGACGAGCCCCTCCAGCACCGACAGGACGTCCGCGCCCGGCCGCGCGAGCACGCTCTCCGCGGCCTCCAACGTAAAGCCTCCGCGAAACACCGACGACGCCGCGAAGCACGCGCGCTCGGCCTCGTCGAGCTGCACGAGCGAGTCCAGGATCGCGCGTCGCATCGACGAATGCCGCCCGCGGTCCTCGCGCCGGACCAGGAAATCGAGCGATTCGGCGAGGCGGCTCCGTATCTGCGCGAGCCCGAGCAGCCGCACGCGCGCCGCGCACAGCTCGATCGCGAGCGGGATCCCGTCCGTCGCGCGCACGACGTCCCCGAGCGCCGCGAGCTCCGCCGGGCCGACGTCGAAGTCCGGCCGCACCTCGCGCGCGCGGCTCATGAACAGCGCCACGCCTTCGGTCGCGAACACCTCCTCGCGGCTCGCCGCGGGCTCCGGCACCCGCAGCGGCTCGAGCGGCACGAGGTGCTCGCCCGCGATGCCGAGCACCGCGCGCGACGTCACCAGAATGCGCGCGTGCGGCGCGACCTTCATCCATGCGGCCACGACGCCGGCGGCCGCGGTCGCGATCTGCTCCATGTTGTCGAGCACCAGGAGCACGCGATTCTTCCGGGCGATCGCCTGCCCCAGCGCCGCCACCACGGCGCTCTCCTCCGTCGTTCGTTCGAGCGCCACGCCGAGCACCGACGCCACGGCGCGGCACATCGCGGCCACGTCGCCGGCGTCCGTCAGGTCGCAAAACCAGACCCCGCCTCCGTGCGCCGCGTAGGCCGCGCCATGGCTCTCCGCGAATCGCGACGCCACGCGCGTCTTGCCCATGCCCCCGGGCGCGACGAGGGTCACGAGCCGCGCGCCCTCGTCGAAGCGCGCGAGGAGGGCCGCGATGTCCCCGGCGCGCCCCACGAACGACGACGGGCCCTCGCAGGCGTTCGCATGCGCCTTCGATTTCATGGCGTCTACCATGCGAGAAAGGCGCGGCGACCGCCAAGATCGCCGCGCCGACACGAAGACGCGCGCGGGCGATCCGGGCGCCCGCGTCATGGGGCCCGGCCGCCCGGAATCACTTGCACTCGTTGTCTTTGTCCGCGCGCCGCTCGCACGCGGAGGGGTCCGGCGGGTGCTCCTTCATGCAACGCTCGCCGCAGCCCATGTCGGCGCTCGACGACATGCAGCGCGAGAGGCACGCGGCGGACTCGCCGGCGCATTTGTTCACCGCCGACGCCGAGGGGCACTGGTAATACGAGCCGTTCACGCAGCAATGCGCCGAGGCATTGCCCTGCGCGGAGCCCGAGCCGTTGTTCGGCCCGGAGGACGTCGAGACCTGGACGCCCCCGAGGACGTCGGCCGCCGCGCCGAGGAAGCCGCCGAGCCCGCCGCCGCTCGAGCCCCCGTTCCCACTGGCCTTCGCTTCGGCGGCCTTGCGCTCGTCTTCCTTCCGCTCCGCCTCCGCGCGCGCCACGGCCTCGGCCCGCTCCCGCTCCGCCGCGACCTTTTCGCGCTGCATCGCGTCCTCGCTCGCCTCGCGCCAGATCGCCTCTCCGACGGCCGAGGCCTCGTCCGTCAGCGCCTTTCGCTTGTCCGCGGCCATCTTCTTGCCGTCGACCACGTCGACGGCCATGACGACCTTGCCCGAGCCTGCCTTGAAATGGACCCAGACCTCCGGGTTGTACTGGAACTTGCAGAACTCGCGCTCGGAGCAGATGGGCTTGTAGCCTCGCTTTTGAATCGAGACCTCGAGCGAATCGACCGTGGAGCGCGCGTCGCCCGCGTAGGCGAGGGGGGTCGTTTGCCGCACCGTGCTGCACGCAGCCAGCGAGAGGGACAAGGCAAGCAGAAGGGAGAGCTTGGTTGTGTTCATGTTCACGACTCCGAACGTCAGCGTGCTGCCCGACGACGCGGCGCCAGGAGCAAGGCCAGCACCCGGGAGATGCTCGACGCGTCCCCAGGTCGCATCTTTTTTTTGCGTGTCTCGATTTCTTCCCCGGCCCGAAGGATCCGATCACGCCCGCGGCGGGCCTCTGCGGACGCCGACGAGGAGCGCAAGGGCGACGAAGGGGACGGCGACGAGATCCGTCACGTCCTGCACCAGCGCGACCCGACCCACAGCGCCGGGCGAACCGCCCCCGAGGATCGCGACCAACGCGCGAAAGGGCCATTGGAGGAGCCCGAGCCCCCACTCGTAGAGCTCCGTGGCCGGCGCCCACGTCTTGACGGCGCAGAAGACGATCGCGGTCGCCTGCGCGCACATGAGGAGCACGCGATCACGCCGGAACCGAGCTCTGCCGAGAAGACGTCCCCCCATGTCGATCACGGCGAGGAGGAACAGCGGAAAGAACACCATTCCCGCGACGTCCGAGAGTTTTCCCGTCACCCATCCGGGATGACGTTGCTTCAACACGTGATCATTGACGACGAGCGTCGCCAAAGCGAAAAGCGGCACGGGGTGGAGCAGGGGGTACTCCGGCAGGTCGAAGCTCGGTCGTTCGCCTTGCGCTCCCATTTCAGGGCCCCGCGCTCCCAGCGGGCGCCGCGCCGCGCGGAGGAGACGTCGACGCGGCGCCGCTGCCCGGCGGCCCCTCGATCGACAGGATGGTGACGCTCTCGGAGGCTGGCACCACGCAAGGGCCGGGCTCCTTGCAATACCCGGAGATCGTCACGCTGGGCGTCCACGCGCCGACCCACGGACCAGCGGCCTGCGTATCCCTGTACCAGCTGACGCTGAACGCGTAGCGTTTCGTGGCCGCCTGAGGGTCGTCCTTCGGGTCGACGTACGGGTTGCCCGGCATTTCGGACACGTAGAAGCCTGCGGCCATCGGCGCCGCCAGCTTGACCGCGAGCGCAGGGGGCCGCGTCGCCGCGACGACGACGCGAAAGGAAGGCCTGGATTCTGGCGCGGTGAGATCGATGTTCGCCGGCGTGGAGCTCGCGTCGAGGACCCAGGGCTCGACTTCCACGGTCGAAACGATACGCACGAACGCGGTCGGCGGCGGCTCGCACTTGGCACAGGAGCCGCCGCCGCTACAGGTCCCCGTGATTCCCACCGATGTCAGCGCTTCGGACGGTGGAACGAAATAATCCGCCCGCCCCGTCCACGCACCCGCTTGCCCTTCGGGGCGCAGGAGACGGCCGATGGAACCATTTCCCGCCATGACCGTGGGCCCCGCGCTCGCCTCGATGGTGACGAGCTGCCCCTTGCCGCTCGAGGCTTTCGCCGCCGGTGTCGCCGCGACGTGCCAGCGTGGGGGGGACGTGGCAATGGATCCAACGGCGGCGATGAGGACCACGGCACCATGGGCCATCGCACGGAGGCGCGAATGCGATCGCGGAGGCGTGTCGAGGGAGGGCTGCGACATCGACGGTTCAGGCATGAGACTCCAGGGGTGGGGCGTCGCGCTGGACACTATCACAACGGCCCCTCCGGTGGGTCGCGCGCAGCCTCTTCGCGGCGCTCGCCTCGACGGCGATGGACCGCTACTCCAAGGTGCCCGTGAGCTGCACGCCGGCCCCACCCTTCGCGAATTGGGGCGTGATGATGACGTTCGGCGGAGGCGGCTCGGGACGGTTCGCGAGCCCGATGATGAGGCCCGTCAGGGAGAGCCCCGTCATGAGACCCCCGGCGGCCGCGACTCCCGTCCACGTCGCGGCTGAGGACTTCGACTCTGCGTTGTTCACCAGGACGAGGCCCACCGCGAGGCCTGCCACACCGAGCCCCATCCCGATACCACTCGCGACCATGAGGTTCTTGGGCCACGTGGGCGGATCGTCCTTCGACGCTCTCGATAGATTTGCGTTGATGGAAATGTTCGTGGGCGCGGCCGGGAACGCGACGTATTGAGCATGGACTCGCTGCTGCATCGCGATCCGTAGCTCCTTTCGTTCCCCGGCCTTGATGTCGACATGCGTCTCGTTGAGCCAGTATCCGGATGCCATCGCCTTGATCTCATGGCTTCCGGGCTCGACGTAAACCTCGTCATGGTAGGGCCAGTCCATCACCAGCTCCCCGTCCACGGTGATCCGAACGTCGGGGATGTTGATCCGGAGGGCGACTGTCCCGACGTGCCTGGCGCAGTAGATCTGGACCGCCCGAACCTCTTCGACGGGATGAAGGGCGTATTCGCGCAAAGCCCAAAATGCAATGACCGCCTGGATGTTCCGAGCACAGGGCAAGAAAAGTCCAGCCCTCGCCTGGGCGAAGCCAAGCTCTAGCTGCGTATCGGGCAGATGGTGGTGCACATGGGCATCCTGATACTTTTCGAGTGCCTCCTGCGTCTTACCCGCCTTTTCGAGCGCCTGCGCCTCCTGGAGGCGCTTCCTGGTCGGAGCATCGTAGAGCGACAGGAGGGCTCGGTCCGTGTTCAAATCCGTGTACGGGATCTTCATGACCTCGGGCACCTCGATAGGTTCCGTGGGACGAGGAGCGCTGAAGATCTTGGTCGCAGCGCCGGGGTCGTAGGGCGGAGCGCTGGGCTCATCGGCCAAAGCTACGGACGAGGAGACCAAAACCGCGAGGAGAACCGTGCTTGCAAGGTGTAGGTGCTTCATGAGAGCGAGCCTACCCCCTGGATCATCGGTCGGTCAAGACGAACCCTTTCCGCGGACGAACCCCAGATGTTCGAGGGCAAACCTACGGTTCGTCCAGGACCAACTGCCGCCATTCCAGCCACAATACCACGCATCAGCATGATGATGACTTCAAGCAAAGGCATTTCTTCCTCCGAAAGCACAACACAAGTTGCGCTCGCAAGGATGCCAGTGCCGTATAACCATATTGAAACGCCTGCAACCATCGCTCAGGAAGGGGCGCGGACGCGGGTCGTGAGCAGGTCGAGACCTGCTCGCACCGGGGGCCGGTGGGTGTTCCGAGCAGGTCGAAGACCCTTGCGACCCACCGCGACGACGGCTTCGAGCAGGTCCAGGACCGTTCCTACCTACCCGGCGAGGGTCGCTACCCTCTTCGAGGAGGGCAGCCCTTGCGGCGCTCGGTGCGGTCGTGCTCGACGGCGCGCCCCCGGGGCGTCTCGACGCTCGGCGCGATCGCGGTCGACGGCGCAGCCCTCGAAACACGCCGCCCGAATAGCTCCATGCCTATCGCGTCGAAATCGCGGCACTGAAGCCTAAATCGTCACTCCCAAGAAACGTTACCTTCCCGCCGAGTTCGTGCGCAAGCGTTCCAAGATCAAGCGGCACCAGCGCCAGTGCATAAAGAAGAGCTTGCACTGCGTCGTAACCCCAAATGGTCCTTGATGCGACGCGTTTCCCTGGACCCAAAATCTCGACCAGAACCGACCAGTTCTGGTTGTTGCCGACGACCGGAGCGTGAATTCGGACGAGAACCCGGCGCCCTCCACGTTTGCCATGCGGCGTGAACCGCAGTGACCGTTCCGCGAACACGCTTGTGTCACTCATATAGATCACTGCATCGCCGATAACATTTGGAGAGGTTTTCGTTCGCTCTTCTCCAGCAACGCTCTCGCCGTTGTCCTTGCCTGACCGGGATTTTATGACACTTGCGGTTTTCTTCGGACCATGCCCTATCACACTCGCGTTTGCATATCGATGATGGGCCCTCATAGGCAATGTTTTTCGGCGCGACTGCGGGGCGCACAACTGGAGGTGATTCTGGCGGGACACTGGCCACGCCTGACGCAATGCCAAGCGAGCCGTACAAGAGCAAAGCTCCTAGCCCCAAAATCCACTTTGCCATGATCGGCCTCCATGCCGCGCATGCCCTCCCGCGGCATGTGTACGCTACAGGACGGAACCACGACACGTCCAGAAAATGACAATCGGCGCGGCTGATGCCGCCCTCCGGGGGCGGAGCGTCGTCCGAATCTCGGTCCTTGCCGCTCTTCGTCTGCACGGGACGTGGTGTACCAGCGCGCCCAGAGGAAGCATCCTCGGCGCTGGACGGGCGCGACGAGGAACTGGATGTCGGTCGGGGCGGTGGTGCTCGACCCGGTCATTGGTGGAGCCGCGGAAATGGCGTTGCTGCATTGAGTTGGAACGGACACCTGCCTTGACACTTCTCGGCAGGCTGTGATAACGAAACCACATGAAGCGAATCATTGGAATGGCTTTTATCGTGGCGCTCGCTGGGTGCCTGGGCGGCGTCAAGATCTATCGCAGCCTCAGCGAGCCGGGCGCGATGAAGACCTGTGACGCAAACACTCGGTTCCGCGTCGAGGCCAAGGGCGCGGACGCGGACGAGGCCAAGCGCAAGGCAGAAGCCGGAATCCGCGAAAGCGTCAAGCAGAACAAGAGCTGCGGCGCGTACATCTTCAACGAAGGCTCGGGCACGACGCTCGAGGGCACGACGAATCACGTCGCCGACTACCAGCTCTGCGATTGCGACTAAACGTCCATCCGAGCGATGGCTTCTCGGCAGATTCGTCATCCGAGGTTCCGGGATTCTCTTGGTGACGGAGAAGGGGCGCGGACGCGGGTCGTGAGCAGGTCGAGACCTGCTCGCACCGGGGGCCGGTGGGTGTTCCGAGCAGGTCGAAGACCCTTGCGACCCACCGCGACGACGGCTTCGAGCAGGTCCAGGACCGTCACCACCCACCGCGACGACGGCTTCGAGCAGGTCCAGGACCGTTCCTACCTACCCGGCGAGGGTCGATACCCTCTTCGAGGAGGGTAACGACCCACCGCGGCGACGGGCTTCAAGCAGATCCAAGACCGTCACCACCCACCGCGGCGACGGCTTCAAGCAGGTCCAGGACCGTCACCACCCACCGCGACGACGGCTTCGAGCAGGTCCAAGACCGTCACCACCCACCGCGGCGACGGCTTCGAGCAGGTCCAAGACCGTCACCACCCACCGCGACGACGGCCCCAAGCAGCTCGACGACCGTTACAACCCACCCGGCGAGGGTCGCGACCCTCTTCGAGGAGGGTATCGACCCACCACGACGAGGGCTCCGAGCTCCCTCGATGCGGGCCGTTCCGGTGCGGTCGGCTGGTTCGGTCGTGCTAGCAGGCTGTTGATAAACTTGCTGCGCGCCCTGGATCGTCGGTCGTCGTCCTCGGAATACGCCTGTATTCCTGCGTCCTCCTCCCTAGCTCCAGGGCGCTCGCGGCGTTTCTCAACAGCCTGCTAGGCCTGCGACCGCAACGTGATGTCGAGCCGGCTCTGGATGAGGCGGAGGATGTCGTCCAGCTCGCCGCGCTCGACCTGCAGGCGCTCGCGCATGCGCTGCCGCGTGCCCGAGGCGAGGCGCTCGCGGGCGCGGGCGAGCCAGCGGGCCGCCGTCGCGCGGTGGATGTTGTAGAGCTCGCCGAGCTGATCGATGCCGAGGCCCTGCTGGAAGTGCTGGCGGAGGAGGTTGCGCTCGCGCGGCGAGAGCGAGGCCAGCGCTTCCCGGAAGGCGCTCTGGAACTCCTCGCGGTAGAGCTGCTCGATCCGGGCGAGCTCGGGATCGCCCGACGAGGGGTCGATATGGGCGAGCTCGAGGTGGACGCGCTCTTCGCGCTTCTGCTTGCGCAAGAGGCCGAGCGCCTCGCGGACGGCGACGACGCGTAGCCACCCGCGCAGATCCCCCCGCCCCGTGTATTCGGCGATCCGGGGAAGCGCGCCGCTCTCGCCGATGAGGATCCGATGCCGGATACGATCCCGCAGGTCCTCCAGCGTCGTGCTCCCGAGGTCGATCCGGGCGAGCGCCGCCGTGACGTCGCGCAGCAAGGCCCTGTCGAAGGCCGCGAGGGCCGCCGCGTCGCCGTGGGCGCAACCGCAGGCGAGGTAAAGATCGGCGCCCGCGCGGGGCGACAGCGCGTGAATCAATGGCACATCCGTGCCGATGCGCGCGGCAAGGTACGGAATGAATGCATCGGGATCGATTGTCACCGAGGCCCAGGTCGCGCGCGCCGCGGCGAGGAGGGACACGAGCGCCGCTTCCAGCGAGGCCTCGTCCAAATCGAGAAAGTCCGCGGGTGCATCCGGCCGCGTGGCTCTCCATGCAGACGCGAAGCTGCGAGCCAGTGCCGGGGCGTCTCCCATGTGCGCGCATCGTAGCATCAAAGGAGCCGATCCTGCCAAGAGCCCGCGGTCAGCACGCTTGCCCGCAGAGGACGCGCACGATAACGTGCCCGTGCGTCCGCATGGGTTGCCCGGGTGAGAACACGCTGAACGCTTTCCTGGGCGGTCACCTCGCGCCCGAGATGGCCGCCCAAACCGAGCACCACGTGGACGAATGCCCCGCGTGCCAGGAGCTCGTCGCCGTGGTGGGGCCGAGCATGGACACGTCCCGGGAGAGCCGCGCGGCCGCGGAGGCGCTCACGCGCCGTGACGAGCCCGCCGCGATGCCGGGCGACACGCGGAGGCCCCGCGCCGAGGCCCCGCTGCAACCTGGAAGCGAAGTCCACCGCTACGTCGTGCTCTCCCGGGTGGGCGCCGGCGGGATGGGCGTCGTGTATGCCGCCTACGACCCGGAGCTCAACAGGCGCGTGGCATTGAAGGTGCTGCGCGCCGAGGACCAAGGGGAGGGGAGCGAGCAGGCCCGCGCGCGCCTGCT
Organism: Polyangium sp. 6x1; assembly: GCF_029946515.1. Taxonomy (GTDB): domain Bacteria; phylum Myxococcota_A; class Polyangia; order Polyangiales; family Polyangiaceae; genus Polyangium. Next base: position 81,799 of record NZ_JARZHH010000019.1, on the reverse strand, counting down.
CTCCGAGGCACAGACGCTCGCGCGCCTCGCGCATCCGAACGTGGTCTCGATCCACGACGTCGGGGTCACGCGCGGCGACGTCTTCCTCGTGATGGAGTTCGTCGAGGGGCCGACGCTCGCCGCGTGGCTTTCGGAGCGCCGTCGCCCGTTCCACGAGGTCCTCCCGGTGTTCCTCCAGGCGGGCCGGGGGCTCGCCGCCGCGCACGCGGTGGGGATCGTGCACCGGGACTTCAAGCCGGCGAACGTGGTGGTCGGGCGTGACGGCAGGGTGCGGGTGCTCGATTTTGGCCTCGCGCGGGAAGGGGGAGTCCTTTCTGGCGCCGTGCCCGCAGGCGCAGGCGGGGAGGGAACGACGTTGCATAGCGTCGTCGCTGGCACCCCCGCCTACATGGCGCCCGAACAACATCAGGGCTTGCGCGCCGACGCGCGCGCGGATCAATTCAGCTTTTGCGTCGCCCTCCACGAGGCGCTCCACGGCGTACGCCCCTTCCGCGGCGATACGCCGAGCGAAATCTTCGATTCGATCCAGCGAGGCGACGTCCACGCCCCGCGCGCGGCCGATATCCCGGCCTGGCTCAGCGCCGCCCTTCTGCGTGGGCTGTCCGCGAAACCCGAAGCCCGGCACCGCTCGCTCGTGGATCTCCTCGCCATCCTCGAACGGGATCGGCGCGCGCTGCGTCGGCGCATCGCGATGTGGGTCGTTCCGCTGCTCGCGGCGGCCGTCGCGGGCGTGGCCGTTCGCGCGTCGATGGGGCCTTCTGCGGAGCCCCCTTGTCAAGGCGCGTCGAGGAGGCTCGAAGGCGTGTGGGACGTTTCCGGGCGCGCCGCCGTCCGCGAGGCATTCGTCGCGACCGGGCTGCCTTATGCCGCGGGGGCCTTCGATCAGGTCGCGGCGCAGCTCGACCGGCGAGCGACGGAATGGACGAACGCGCATACGCAGGCGTGCGAGGCCACGCGGGTGCGGGGCGAGCAGACGGAAGAGCAGCTCGGCAGGAGAATGGTTTGCCTCGAACGGCGGCTCTCCGATCTCGGCGCGCTCACCCAGGCGCTCGCGCAGGCCGACGTCGCCGTGGTCGACGGCAGCGCGCGCGCGGTGTCCGAGCTCGCGCCCATCAGCGATTGCGAAAACCTCGAGTCGCTCTCCTCGATGGATCCACGTCCGCAGGATACGGCCGCGCAGGAGGAGATCACGCGGATCACGGGCGATCTCTCCCGTGCGCGCGCGGAGCTCGCCGTCGGCCGTTATGCGGACGGGCTCACGCGGATCGACCCCCTCGTCGCGCGCGCCGCCGAGACACGTTATGGGCCGCTCGAAGCGGAGGCGCTTTACCTGCGCGCACGGCTCCGGGACCTGCTCGGCAAGGATCGCGAAGCCGAGGTCGATTATCACGCCGCGGCCCACGCAGCGATTTCGAGTCACCACGACGAGATCGTGGCGAGCGCCTGGGTCGATCTGTTCGGCATTCAGTCTTTCGACGTACGTCGGGCCGACGAGGCCGCGCGTACCCTCGACTATGCGCGGGCGACGCTCCGCAGGCGGGGGGCCAATCCGGAGCTCATGGCCCGGCTGTCCGTGCGGATCTGCTCGCGCGGGAATGCGCTCGCCGACGCGCCGCAGATCGAGGCGGATTGCCGGCAAGCCATCGAGCAGATCGAGCGCGTCTCGCCCCCCGACCCCGAGCTCTACGCGGCCTCGCTGCAAGGCCTCGCGGGCGCGCTGCGCCATCAGGGCAAGCTCGTCGATGCGCGAGCGGCCGTCGATCGAGCGATCGCCACGCTGTCGGAGACGCTGGGCAAGGACCATCCGTCGACGCTGCTCGCGCGCAGGATGCTCGTCGTCGTCCACCAGGAGACCGGCGCGCTGAAGGAGGCCGAGGCCGAGAGCCGCGCCATCGTCGAGAACAGCGAGCAGCATCTGCCACCCGACCACCCGGTGCGGCTGTCGGCGCTCTTCGATCTCGGCCGGATCCTCACGGTCCGGGGCAACCACACCGCGGCGCTGCCCCTCTTGCAGCAGGCCTACGAAGGGGAGCGACGCAAGCGCGGCGAGGACGCGGAGCAAGTGGCCACCTGCCTCGAAGCCATGGGGCGCGCCCACCATATGCTGGGGCGCACGCAGGAGGCGCTCGACCATTATCAGCGCTCGCTCGCGATACGTGAAAGGATCTTCGGCGCCGATCACGCCGTCATCGCCAGCACGCTCGTCCTCATTGGCATCGTGCGTGACGACGAAGGCGCCCACGAGGAGGCGATCTCGCTTTTGCACCGCGCGCTCGAGATCCGTGAAAAGGCGCTCGGGCCCGAGCATCGGCTCGTCGCGACCACGCTCGATACGCTGGTCAGGTTTTACGGCGCGCTCGGCCGCCTGGACGCAGCCGAGCCGCTCGCCCGGCGCTCCCTCGCGATCCACGAGGCGCGGCTCGGGAAGGACCACCCGTCACTCGCGGACGCGCTCGTCCCGCTCGCGGACATCCATCTCGAACGTCACGCGCCGAAACGAGCGATCCCGCTGCTCGAGCGCGCGATCGCGCTCCTCCTGCGTCATCCGGGTGACCCGACCATGCTGGCGGACGCGCGGTATTCGCTCGCGCAGGCGCTCGTGGCGGCCGGAGAGGATACGCGGCGCGCGGTCTCGCTCGCAGACGAGGCACGGGCGGGGTATCTCGCATCCGGCCCGCGGGCGGAGGCCGCCGCCGCCGACGTCGCGGCATGGGCGGCTCGCCATCGGCGGTGAGCGGTTGCTGGCAGAGGAGCCATGGGAAGCACGTCGAATCCACTCCGCGCGCGTCGCTCGAGAGCGGCATCGAGCATGCCCTGCGACGCACGGGCGCGGCGTTCGGGCGCTGAGTTTCGAGATCGCGTACACGACAATCCTCCCGCTCGTGCCATCATGCGCATCCCCACGATGCGACACGCCTCCGTCCTCGTTCTCCTCGCCGCCTCGTTCCTCGCCCTCGCCGGTTGTCGGAGAGAGAGCGCGAGCGCGTCCGCGTCCACGCCGTCCGCGGCGCCGGAGAGCGTGACGGCCCGCCTCGCGGCATTGTTATCGAATTGCCAGAAGCTCGCGGGCGCCACGGAGCTCGCGACCGACAAGGGCGGCGCGGCCTCCATTCCGATCTGCACGCTCGACGGCGCCCTGTGGTGGACCGCCGACATGGACATCGATTGTGACGGCGGTCAGAGTGCCGAATGCAAGGCGGATCCGTATTACCAACGGGAGACGGCCACGGTGGACTCGACCGGCAAGCCGCTCGACGCGTCGACCTTGCCGTTCGTCGTCGTGCCGAAGGCGAGCAACGGGTTCGATTTCAAGGCACAGGGGCTCAGGATGGGCAGCGTCGTCGCCGTCATGTACAAAGGGACCATCGCGTACGGCATTCTCGGCGACGTCGGCCCCGCAGGCATCCTCGGCGAGGCGTCCTACGCGATGGCCCGGAGGCTCGGCATTCCGGCGAGCCCGATCTCGGGCGGGGTCGACAGCGGCGTCACGTACGTCGCGTTCACGGGTGACGCGGCCGTCGTGACGAAAAAGGAGGATGCGGCGGAGGCTGCCCGCCTCGGGCAGGCGCGGGTGGAGGCGCTGCTCGGCGCGCATTGAAGCCCGGTGCCACGGCTCGCTCGGCGCGTCAGCGATGCCGGCCCCCGGGCTCCGTTCGGTCCGCGTGGACGCGGCCGATGGGCCCTTCGTGCTCGCCTCCCGGGGAATGCGGAGGGGGCGGGGTGGGCTCGGCTTCCTGCTCCGCCTCGCGCAAGGAGGGGCCCTCGGCCGGGGAGCCGATCGACGCGAATCCTTGCTCGCGCACCTCGGTCTCGTCGGCCGAGAGCTCGTGGTAATGCTCGTGGCTGAACGTGGTCGGTCGGGACGGGGTCTCGGGTTTCTGTACGGCCATGGTGCGAAGCGCCCTGGAGCCTCGAAGGGCCCGCGTCGAGCCCCGCCGCGAGCCGCTGGCAGGCGGCGAGCCCGAGGCGGGAGGGAACGAGCCGCTCACCACACGGTGGAAAAGAGCTTCGTGACGACCACGTTGTCGCCGACCTCGCTCCACCAATCACCGACATTGGACGTGCTGCCGATTCCGAGTTGCCCCTCCAGGTTGAATCCCCAGCACTTGGTCGCGCCGTTGTTCAGACGTGCGCAGCCGTGATCGGCGCCCGCGGTCACGAGCACGACCGTCTTGCCCGTCCCCAGATTCAGGGCAGGCAGGAGATTCCCCATGTCCCCCGGGGCCTCGCCGCGCGTGGCCGTGTCGCCGAGCCCGAGCTGGCCCTTGTCGTTGCGGCCCCAGCATTTGAGCGAGGCGTCCGCGAACAATGCACAGGTGTGCTCGCTGCCGCCCACGACCTCGACGGCCGTCTTGCCGCTCCCGAGGTCCACGAGCGGCAGGTTGTCGCCCATTTCTCCTGGGCCGTCTCCGCGGTTTTGCGTGTCGCCGAGCCCGAGCTGCCCCTGGCTGTTGAAGCCCCAGCATTTGACCGTTCCGCCGGTCAAGAGCGCGCACGTGTGGATGCTGCCGGCCATGATTCCCGTGGCCGTCTGGCCCGCGCCGAGGTCGACTGCGGGGAGCACGTCGCCCATTTCTCCTGGCCCATCCCCGCGGTTCTGGGTATCGCCGAGCCCGAGCTTGCCGAACACGCCGCCGCCCCAGCATTTGACGGTGCCGTCGTGCAACACCACGCACGTGTGGGCATCACCGCCGGACACGTCCACCACGCTCTTTCCGGTGCCGACGTTCACGGTCGACCAGGTATCGAGCGTGCTCATCGTGTGGCCGAGCCCGAGCTGACCGTCGACGTTGCTTCCCCAGCACGTGAGAGATCCGTCGGTGAAGAGCGCGCACGAGTGGTTCCATCCGAGGTCGAGCTTTTTCACCGTCTTGCCAGACGGGAAGCTCAACGCGGGCAGGCTGTCGCCCATCTCGCCGGGCCCATCGCCTCGATTTCCGCCTGAAATGCCGAGCTTGCTGTTGTAATTGCTCCCCCAGCATTTGACGGTGCCGTCGCTGAAGAGCGCGCAGTTGTGGAAGGCGCCGGCCGCGATGTGGACGGCCACCTTGCCCGTGCCCAGGTTGACCACCGGCAGGTTGTTCCCCATCTCGCCGAAGCCGTCGCCACGATCGGCCGTGTCCCCGAGGCCGAGCTGCCCGAATGCATTGTCGCCCCAGCATTTGACCTTGCCGCCGGGCAGGAGCGCGCATGTATGGCTCGAGCCCGCGGCGATCTCGAGGGCCTCCTGGAGCACGCAAGTCGGCGAGCAGTTGTCGCCGTCGGTCGTCCCGCCGTCGTCGCAGCTCTCGCTCCCGTTCTTCACTCCATCCCCACAAACGGGCGCCTGGCACACGCCGAGCTTGCACACGCCGCTCGCGCAGTCCGCAGCGACCGCGCAGATCCCGCCGTTCGCGCATTTCTGCGCGCAGGCGCCGCCACAATCGACGTCGCTCTCGTTTCCGTTTTTCTGGCCGTCGGGGCAGCAGAAGGAGCCCTCGTCCACGATTCCATTGCAATCATTGTCGAGCGCGTCGCAGGCCTCCGGCGCCGGGACGACCTCGCCCGCGCACGCTGCCCACTGCCCATTCACGCACGTCTGCGTGCCCGCCTTGCATTCACCCACGCCCGCGCTGCCGTCGGGCCCCGTGAAACAGCTCTGGACCTGTCCGTCGAGGCACGCACACCCCTCGTCCACCTCGCCGTCGCAATCGTCGTCCGTCCCCTCGCAGGTCTCGACGGGGGACGGCGCGGGGAGGGGAACACACGTCTGCCGCTTGCCGCCGATGCAGTTCTCCACGGCCACTCGACACACGCCGAACCCGCAGGTCGTGCTCCCGAGCTCCTCGTCGACCGACCCATCGCAATCGTTGTCGAGCGCGTCGCACGCCTCCAGCGCCGGGACGACTTCGCCCGCGCACGCGCTCCACTGGCCATTCACGCACGTCTGCGTGCCCGCCTTGCATTCGCCCACGCCCGCGCTGCCGCCGGGCCCCGTGGAACAGCTCTGGATCTGCCCGTCGAGACACGCACACCCCTCGTCCACCTCGCCGTCGCAATCGTCGTCCGTCCCCTCGCAGGTCTCGACGGGAGACGGCGCGGGGAGGGGAACACACGTCAGCGCCGTGCCGCTGACGCAGATCTCCACGGTCACCTGGCAGGCGCCGAGCCCGCAGGTCGTGGTCCCGAGCTCCTCGTCCACCGCCCCGTCGCAATCGTTGTCGATTCCGTCGCAAACCTCGCTCCCGCACGAACCGCCGACGCCGCCCATCCCGCCGGCGCCGCCCGCGCCAGCGTCGCCGCCCGTGCCGCCACCTTGGTTGCCCGATCCCCCATGCCCTCCGCCCGGGCCACAGCCCAGCGTCAAGACGCCCGAGAACAAGGCCAGGGATGTCGACACCAGCGCAGCGCGCGAAGCCAGGCGAATTGTCATGGTTCCATTCCTCCGTCGTACCCGTCGAGGGGCACAACAAGCATTCGGCGTGCCAGCCGATGGCTCACGGAGATCCGATGGGAATTCGGTGCGTTCAGCGGCAGGACTCCGCGCGAAAGAATCGATCGCCGTCACGCGCGCGTGACACGTGTCACGCGCGCGTGACATCGGCGGGGCAGGGGGCGCCGAGCGGCGCACTACGGCGCGATGTTCTTGTTCAACCGGAAGAAATTCGTCGGGTCGTAGGCGCGCTTGAGGGCGGCGAGGCGCTTCATCTTGGCCTCGCCGTAGGTCTCTTGTACCCGTCCGGCAGGCTCGCCGGCGTCGATGAAGTTCAGGTAAACGCCTTCCGAGGCGAACGGCTGCGTGGCCCGCCAGGCGTCCTGCGCCCAGCGGATGTGGCGCTCGGCGTCCGCCGGGTCTTTCCAGGTCGACTGGAACATCGAAAAGAAGGGGGTCTTGCGCCTAGGGAACGCGGTCTCGTCCTCGCTCACCCGCGCGATCGCGCCCTCCAGGTGAAGGATCTCGAAGAGGCACCCGGAGGACGGGGCCGCGCGGAGCGCTGCGGCGATGGCCTCGATGCCCTCGTCTTCGAGCGTGGAGAGATACTGCCCGCGGATGCATTGGCCATAACCGTAGGCGCCCGCCGGCGCCGCATCGAACATGCCCTGGAGGACGGTGTAAGGCATCGGGCCGACGAGCTCCGCGACCGGCGGGCCGAACGCGCGCAGCGGCGCGAAAGCCGCCTCCGCGTCCGCGCTCGGGCCGTTGAAACAAGCCGCGAGGATGACCCCGGGCGTGCCGTGCATGCGCGCGGGGATCTGCGGCATGGCCGGGAGCTCGATATGGATCAACGTGCTCGACATGCGCTCCGGCTCGCGGTCGGCGAACGTCTGGTAGAAGCGCAGCGCGTCCGCGAATCGCTCGGACGGGTGGAACAGCATCGCGACCATGACCTGCTCGACGGGGTGGAGGCGTAGCTCGAGCTCGGTGACGATCCCGAAATTGCCGCCGCCGCCGCGCAGCCCCCAGAAGAGCTCCGCATTCTCGTCGGCGCTCGCCGTGACGAGCCGGCCGTCGGCGGTCACGAGATCCACCGAGAGGAGGTTGTCGATCGTGAGGCCATGCTGGCGCATGAGCCAGCCGATCCCTCCGCCCAGCGTGACCCCGGCGATCCCGGTGGCGGAGCATTGCCCGCCGGTCGTCGCCAGCCCGAAGGCCTGCGTCTCGTGATCGAGCTCCCGCCAGGTGAGGCCCGCCTGGGCACGCACGGTGCGCCGCGCGGGATCGACGCGGACGCCCTTCATGGGAGACAGGTCGATCACGATTCCACCGTCACACACGCCGTTGCCGGCGACGTCGTGCCCGCCGCCCCGCACCGCGACGAGCGCGTCGTGCTCCCGCGCGAACCGCACGGCGGCGAGGACGTCCGCGACCCCGGCGCAGCGCGCGATGAGCGCCGGCCTCCGATCGATCCGGGCATTCCAGACGACGCGGGCCGCGTCGTAACGGGCATGGTCGGCCTCGAGGAGCTCGCCGCGGAAATGGGCCCGAAGCGAGTCGAGGGCAGTTTGTGGGAAGCGATTGCGGTCTTGCATCTTGAGAGGGCCTCCTGGCGGAGCGTCACGGTATCATCCTCCATCGACGAAGCCCGAGCTGATTTGACGACCAATGGTCGCTCACGACGCGGCCCTGGGCGGTCTCCTGCGGCCCGGACTCACACGTCGTCGCGAAAAAGATGCAATCCGAGCGAACGGCCCGCCGCGTCCAGGCGGCTCCGATTGGCTTGACCGCAGCAAAGGCCCTCGCTTATCCTCGACGAGCTTTCGTGCCTTCCTTCGATCCCGAGGCCACACCAGAAGGGCCCTCCGCCGCGGGCCCCCCGCCGGGGCGGTGGGCGGATGCGCTCATGGGTCGCGACGCGGAGCTGGAGGAGCTCGCGCAAGCAGCCGCCATCCCCTCGATGATAACCCTGCTCGGTCCGCCCGGCGTGGGGAAGACGCATTTGGCGCGCGCGCTCTTCGAACGATGCAATGCCGGCGGGCGAACGAGCCTCTTCTGCGAGGTCTACGGCGTGTCCTCGGCGTCGGAGCTGCGCTGGGCGGTCGCGAGGCGCATCGGCCTCGACCGCGCGGAGGCGAGCGCGACGAGCGATCCCGTCGTGCTGGCGCTCGAAGCGCACCGGATCGGGCTCGTCGTTCTCGATGCCGCGGACCATTTCTCGGCGGAGATGTGCAGGCTCGTCGACCGGTGGTTCGACGCCTTGCCCCATGTCACGATCCTCGTCACGAGCCGCAGGCGCCTCGACCTGCGCCCCTCCGCCACGCTGCCGCTGCGGCCGCTCGTGGTGCGATCCGAGGACGGCCGCCCCGCGCCTGCCATCGAGCTTTTCCTCGCACGCGCGAGGAAATACGGCGCCGCGCACGACGAGCTCCACGATCACGCCGAGATGGAGCGACTCGTACGGCGCCTCGATGGCCTGCCGCGCGCGATCGAGCTGTTCGCGAGCCTTTCGCGTTCCTGGTCGATCCGCGAGTTATGCGATCAGCTCGAGCGAGGGACGAGGGGGGTCGCGTCCGACGACCTGCGGCGCTCCTTCGAGGTTTCGTGGAGCTTTTTGCCCGAAGGGGCGAAAGCGGCTCTCCAGGTCGCAAAGCTCTTTCGCGGAGGATTCACGTGGACGGCGCTCGCGGAGATCCTCGCCTGCGGCGATTCCGACGCCGTCCGGTCGCTCGACGAGCTGCTCGACGGCTCCTGGCTCGTCATGGCCGAAGAAGCCCCCGCGGGCGAGCGTCGGAAGGGAGGGCGTCGCTTCGACCTCCTCGCGACGACGCGCGATTTTCTGGACAGCGTCGAGGCGGCCGCCGCGCCTTCGTCCCATCAAGCGCGCTTCGCTCGATATTTCGCGCAAGCTGCCTGGTGCTGGTGCGAGCCCCCGCGTTTCGCCACGCTGGAGGGCCGAAGGTGGCTCCGGGAGGAGCGCGCAAACCTGGAAGCCGCGCTCGAAATCGCGTCGCGGATCGGGGACCGGGATGCGCGGGTCGCGCTCGAGACGGCGCTCGCGCGCGTCGTGCACGATGAGGCTCCGAGCGCCGAGCAAGCGGCGCGGCTGAAGAGCGCCCTCGAAGAGGCGGACCTCGAGGACCGAAAGCGGGTCATCGCCGCAATCGCGCTAGGCCGCACGCTGCACTATCTCGGTCGCTGGACCGAGGCCATCGAGGTCGCCCTGGCAGCCATGCGCCAGGGCCGCGACGAGCCGCTCCTCGCCGCCCATCTCATGCAGATCGACGTGTACGCGCACAGGTCGCACGAGGATTACGAAGGCGCCGTCGAAGCCGCGCGTCGCCTGCGCCCGATGGCGGCCGCCGCCGATCCGAACGTCTGCGCGATCGCGCAACAAACGGAGGGAATGCTCGCCTATTGGATGTTCGATTATGACCGCGCTCGTCACGCGCTGGCAGCGGCGCAGCGAGCGTTCGAGGTGGCCGGGATTCCGCTCGCGGTCACGGAAGCCCTGGTCTACCGCGGGCTCGCAGCATTCGAGGTCGGCGCCCTCGTCGAAGCAGAGGCCCACCTCGTCGAGGTCGAACAGCGCCTTTCGATGCAGCAGTTCCGGATCGGGAGCCTGGCCTCGATGTATCTCGGCCTCCTCCGCTGGGAGCGAGGCGACGAGGAGGGGGCGCTCCAATCCTTGCAGCGAGCGCGGAACCTGGCCGGTCGGACGGGGACCCCATGGTGGATCGCACTCGCAGAGTGCCATCTCGGCGCGTTTCATCATCTCGCCGGCGCGCTCCACGACGCACGGCAAAGCCTGGAGCGCGCGCTGCAGGTCGGCTCCGGCATGCTCCCCAAGCCACACACGTGCCTCGCCGCCGCGCGCCTCGGGGCCGTGTATGCCGAGCTCGGCGATCTCGTCGCCGCCGAATCCGCATTCGCCGACGCAGAGCGTGATCTCACGTCGCAATGCCATTCGTCCGTCGCGCGCGCCGTCCACCTCTATCGCGGGAGCGTCGATCTCCTCCTGGCAAAGCGATGCGGCGGAGACGAGGCAAAGGCGCGCGCACACGTCCACGCCGCAGAGCTTCGACTCGCGCGGCAAGGGGAGGGGGAGCCCATGTTCTCGGACGAGAGGCTCTCGCGGAGGTACCTCGAGCAGGCACTCGCCCGTCACGCCGCCGAGCGCGCGCCAGTGACCAGCTCCCCGTCGCCATCCGCCGGAAAGGCAGCCGAGCGGAGCCTCGAGCTCGTGACGCGTCATGGCCGGAGCCGCGTCGTTTGCCCGCCCGATCCTGCTGGTTTCAATCTCTTCCTCGACGTCACGAGCGCGCGGGCAACCGTCGAGGATCGTGGCGAGGTCGATTTCCGCAATCGTCCCGTGCTCATGCAGCTCCTCGCGGTCGTCCTCGCCGACCCCAATGCGCGCTTCGAAAAAGCCCGGCTTTTCACGGACGTGTGGCGCACCGAATTCCGGACCGCATCGCAGAGCGGAGCCCTCTACAAGGCGATCGAGCGTCTCGCGCGGCTCCTCAGCCCCGAAGATCTGCGGCGCTTTTTCCGCTGGGACGAGGAGGGGCGACTCGTGCTCCTCGCCGAGCGCCCAGGCCTCGTGACCCCCATGCGGAGCTGAGGCGCCTCTACCAAGGCGTTTCGCTGGGGCTTTGCCCCAGGCCCCACCGGGGCTGTCCGCCCCTGGACCCGGACCAGCGCAAGCGCTGGACTCGGGGTCGATGAACTGCGCGATGCGCAGTTCATCGAACGGGCCAGGGTCAAGACCACGAGCGACCCTGCCAAGCAAGACGGCAGCGCGGCTGGTTCAGTTGGCAGGGCGGTACCACCGGCCTGTGGGAAGAACTGCGCAATGCGCAGTTCTTCTCCAAAGGGTCCAGGGCTGGTCCTGCAGAGAGGCGGCGAACAGCTTGAAAGTCTTTCCCCGCATCGACTGCGCAAAGCGCAGTCGATGCCCAGAGGTCCAGGGCTGGCCCTGCAAAGAGGGGGCGAACAGCTTGAAAATCTTTCCCCGCATCGACTGCGCTTCGCGCAGTCGATGCCCAGAGGTCCAGGGCTGGCCCTGGTTCGGGTCGAGGGGCGAACAGCCCCCGCGGGGCCCGGGGCAGCGCCCCGGCGCGGCGGCTCAGCCGGGAGGAGGCCTGATCACTCGGGCCGTTCGATCGGCAGGCTCTCGGCTTCCCAGCCGAGGAAGCCATTCTCCAGGAAGGCGATCGGCACGCCGCTCGACGCGAGCGTCTCGGCGAGCTGCTTCGCCTTGTCGCCGGAGCGGTCGTAGAGGACGGGCTCGCCCGGGAGCATGTGGAGCTCGGCGAGGCGCGTCTCGACCTCTTCGAGAGGGATGTTGACCGCGCCCGGGATCCGCGCGCGGTTGTAAACAGCGGCGTCGCGCGTGTCGACGGGGACGACCTGGTTTTGCTTGAGCAGCTGCGCGAGCTCCACCGCGCGGATCGCGCCTTCGGCCCGCGGGAGGAAGGGTTCGAGCATCTCGCGCAGGCGCGCCTTGCGCACGGCGCCTTGCTCTCCCGCGACGGGGCGGCCGCGGAAGAAGACCATGAACGTCGGCACGGCCTGCACGCGCATCGCCGCTGCGAGGCGCTTGCTCTGGTCGATGTTCACCTTGACGAACTTGGCCTTGCCTTCGAGCTCGCGCGAGAGCGCCTCGACCTCGGGGGCCACCGTTTTGCAGGGGCCGCACCAGTCGGCGTAGAAGTCGATCAGGACGGGGAGCTCGCTGCGCAGGACCTCGTTTTCGAAATCTTGCTCGGAGATGACGGGGACCGGCATGGGAGGAAGTCCATAGCGAGAGTCCCGGCCGATGGCGAGGGGTCTCGCCGATCGGCGCAAGCGGGCGGCGAATCGAGGCCGGGCCTTCGGTAGGATGTCCTCCGTGCAGGACACCCACGAAGCCCCGCCGCCGCCTTCCTCGAGGAACCTGGCCTCGGGTCGAAAGCGGCCTCGTCCGAGCTTGATCCTGTCGAACGAGCCCACGCCCGGCGCGCCGCCCGGCACGCTCCTCGTCGCGGATCCGAACAAGCCGAAGATGTACCTGATCGACTACTGCCTCGAGCACATCGTCGAGAAGTGGATCGACTCGGTCGATGAGGCCGTGCCTTACCTGATCGACGACCGCCCGAGCGTCACGTGGATCGACGTGCAGGGGATCGGGCACAAGCCGACGTTCGAGCGGCTCGGGGAGATCTTCGGCATCCACCCGCTCGCGCTGGAGGACGTGGTGAACGTGCCGCAGCGGCCGAAGAGCGACGTGTACCCGGGGCAGCAGGTGATCATCTGCCGGATGGCGCAGTCCAACGTGAAGGGCGCGCTCGTGACCGAGCAGATCGCGATCGTCTTCGGCAAGGGCTTCGTGCTGACGGTGCAAGAGGAGCCGAGCGCGGACGTGCTCGAGCCGGTGCGCGAGCGCATCCGCAAAGGACGGCAGCTCATCCGCACGGGCGGCGCCGACTACCTCGCGTACGCGCTCTTCGACGCGATCATCGACGGGTTTTACCCCGTGCTCGAGAAGCTCAGCGACACCCTCGACGACATCGAGCTCGACGCGCTCACCGGCAAGGACGGAACGGCGCATCGGATCCACGACGTGAAGCGCGATCTGCTCGCGCTGCGTCGGACGATCTGGCCCCAGCGCGAGGTCGCGAACTCGCTGCTCCGGGACGGATCGCCGCACATCCAGGAGCACACGCGGCTCTACCTGCGCGACACGTACGACCACGCGGTGCAGGTGATGGATATGGTCGAGACGTTCCGCGAGATCGCCTCGGGCCTCATGGATCTGCACCTCTCCGGCGTGTCGAACCGGATGAACGAGATCATGAAGGTGCTCACGATCATCTCGACGATCTTCCTGCCGCTCACGTTCATCGCGGGCGTGTACGGCATGAACTTCGACACGAAGGTCTCGCCGTACAACATGCCCGAGCTCGAATGGCGCTACGGCTATCCGGCCTCGATCGGGCTGATGCTCCTCAGCGTGGCGGGCCTCTTCGTCTTCTACTGGCGAAAAGGTTGGATCGGGAACCGCCGCCGCGATCCGTGAGCGTCGCATCAGAAGGCGACGGTTTGTTGCTCCTCTCCGGCCCCGGCGAAACGCGTCTGCGCGCCTGGGCATCTCGGTTCGAGAGAGGAAAGAAAACATGCATTCGTGGATGTCCTGCACGTCCGAACATGGATGGAGACGCGGCGCGACGTGGGCGCTGTTCCTCCTGACGACGCTCTTCGGCCCTGCTTGCACCGAGCAGAGCGCAGATCCCGACGAGATGGAGGAGGAGGGGGTCGTCGCGTCGGTTCAAGCGCTGAGCACGACGAACGGGCTCGCGCTGAACGGGCTCGCGCTGAACGGGCTCGCCCTGAACGGTGTGTCGCTGAACGGGCTCGCGCTGAACGGGCTCGCGCTGAACGGCGTTTCGCTGAACGGGACGACGTTCGTCGGCAAGACGTCATCGGGCAAGCCGATGAAGCCGGCGGACTTCCTCGGCGCGACCTTCACGGGCACGCTGAGCAACGGGCAGACGATCACGCTCCGCATCGACGATCGCGTGCCGACGACGCGTCCCGACGTGTTCCTGTACGAGATCTCGTATCTATCGAGCACGAACCAGAACCAGTGGAAGAGCCTCTGCGGCGAGACGTCGAGCGGCGTGCCGCGCCGCGCGATCCCGCTCGCGGGCGTCTGGGACTACTCGCAGAAGATGCCGACGAGCGGCATGCACCTGCCGTCCGAGACGAGCTTCACCTTCGCGTGCAGGCCGTACGCGATCGCGAAGTGCGTGGAGCTCGGCTACAAGCCGTGGAGCAACGTGAAGGAGTGCGCGACGCCGAGCACGTGCAAGGAGATCCCCGGCGTGCTCCTGCACCAGGCCTGCACGCGCATGCTGCGCGCCGATTATTGCGGCGACGGCGTGCCGCACACGCAGGACGGGACGCCGGTCGACGTGTGGGACGAGTTCGGGATCCAGGAGGCCGCTACCACGGACTTCGCGTTCGAGGCGGAGTGGACGCCGACGGGCGCGCGCTGCATCGAGCACACGCGGTGGCACGGCGATACGAGCGGTTCGGTCGCTTCTTATGTGAACAAACAATGTCCGTCGCGGTGGGCGAGCGCGCAGCCGATGTACGACTGCGGAGGCCCGAACTCGACGCTTCACACGGCGAAGGGGTTCGTGATTCCGCCGATCGCCCGTTCGCTCATCGGCAACGAGTCGGCCCTGCCCAGCGATTGACGTGTCAGCCCTTTCGACGGAGTCGTTCGAGCAAGGCGCGCGGGGACATCGTGGCGCGGTAGACGTAGATCTCGCCGGCCTCGTCCTCGCCGAGGACCTCCTCGCTCACGCGAAGCTGCTTGCCGACGGCGAGGAGGAACCTCGCGGGAAAACCCTTGCGGACGAGCTCGATGCGTTGCCAGACGGCCTGCCGGCTCCAGAAGCCGAAGGCCTCGAGGAAGACTTCTTCGCCGGTCGTCTCGTTGCGGAAGACGAGGTCGGGCACGCAGGCGATCTCGCCGGGGAGGGCGAAGACATGCTCGTTGTCGGCGACGGTCCACTCGGAGCCGAGGCGCTCGAAGGCCTGCTTGAACGCGTCGAGATCGGGGCCCGTGGAGGGGGCCTCGGCGATGTGCGAGACGAGGCTGTCTTCAGGCGTGATCTCGAGGACGGCGCGGGTCTTCGCCTTGCCCCACGCGAGCTCGGCGTGGACGTGAAAGGAGCGGAACGCAAGCACCTGCGGGAGGAACATGGCGAGGCGCAGGCCGTACTTCTGGACCGCGTCGAAGAGGCTCCACGGGCCGTCGAGCGTGATCGTGTAGCCCTCCGCGGGTGAGCCCTCGACGACGTGCAGGAGGCCGTGGAAGCGCGCGGCGCGGAAGAGCCTGCGGTAACGATCGGGGCCCTCACCGGTGACGCGGATCGTCACGCGCGTGGCCTTGAGCAGGACGGCCTGGGCGAGGCCGAGGTCGTAGCGTTCGAGCAAGGCCTCGGGGCCGATCGGGCGGAACGCTTCGAGCCGCTCGTTTTCGCGCAGATCGGCGTAGAGCGCGGCGTCGATCTCCGCGGGGGTTTTTTCGAGGCGCGGGGCGAGCTCGGCGAGGACACGGTCGCGCTCGAACTCGCTGCGGACGTCGAGCGCGCGGTGGGCCTTCGCGGCGGCGAGGAAGACCTCGCGGCGGATCTCTTCGGGATCGACGCCGGGCGGGACGGTCCAGGTGCACTGGCCGTCGAGGACCTTGCGCAGGCCGTCGCCGACGAGGCGCGCGTCGGCGGGGACGGGGACGGCGTCGAGCGCGGCCTCGATCTCGTCGCGGCTCCTTCCGACGGAGCTCCCGAGGATGCGGACGAAGTCTTTCGCGAGCGTCTTGGCGAGCTCGGCGTCGTCGCCGCGGAGGTAACGAGGAAGGACGCGGCCGCCTTTGCGGCGCACGCGGAGGAGATCACTTGTAAGCAACGTGCTCCCTCCGCTTGTCGCTCGTGTACTGCTCGGCGGTGTTCTCGGCGACGAGCTCGTAGAGCAGCGCGCGTTTGTCCTGTCCCTTGCGCAGGATGCGGCCGAGGCGCTGGACGTGCTCGCGGACCGAACCGTTGCCACTCAAAACGATCGCGACGTTGGCCTCGGGGACGTTGACGCCCTCGTTCAGGACCTTCGAGGTGACGACGGCCGTGAGATCGCCAGCGTTGAACGCGGCGAGGATGGCGCTGCGCTCCTTGACGCGGGTCTGGTGGGTGATCGCGGGCAGGAGGAAGCGGCGCGAGATCTGGTAGACGGTCGCGTTGTCCTCGGTGAAGACGATGGTGCGGTCGTGCCGGTGGTTGTGCAGCAAGCGGGCGAGGACGTTGATCTTGCCCGGCGCGGCGAGCGCGAGCGCGCGTTGCCTGCGGTAGGCGAGGAAGGCGCGGCGGCCCGCTTCGCTGCGCGAGGAGAGGTAGAGGAAGCGGCTCCAGCCGTCGGGGGCCGACATGCGGATGCCCTCTTCGCGGAGGAAGCCGACGTACTCGCCGCGGGCGGCGTCGTAGGCCTCGCGCTCCTCGGCCGAGAGCGGGACGCTGATTCGTTCGGTCTCGTAAGAAGCGAGGTACGCGCCGGAGAGCTCGGTGATGTCCTTGCGATAGACGATGGGCCCGATGAGCTCGTCGTAGGCGCGGCCGTCGGTGCGCTCGGGCGTGGCCGTGAGGCCGAGGCGGAAGGGCGCGATGCTCATGCGCGCCGCGAGCTGGTAGGAGGGGCTCGGCAGGTGATGGCACTCGTCGAAGACGACGAGGCCGAAGCGCCCGCCGAGCCGATCCATGTGCAGGTGCGCCGAGTCGTAGGTGGTGACGGTGATCGGCTCGACTTCGTGGTAGCCGCCGCCGATGACGCCGATCGAGCGGCCGAACGCGGCGGCGAGGATGTCGTACCACTGGTTCAAGAGGTCGAGCGTGGGCACGACGACGAGCGTGGAGCGCTTGCGGCCGGCGATGGCCATCGTCGCGACGTAGGTTTTTCCCGCGCCGGTCGGCAGGACGACGACGCCGCGGAAGCGATGCGCGGCCCACGCGTCGAGCGCCTCGCGCTGGTAGGGGAAGGGCTCGTGGCGAACCGCGGGCTCGACGTCGAGCGTGTCGTAGGTGCGCGCTTCGTCGGTGAAGGTGAGCTTCTTGGCGCGCAGCCAGAGGACGATGTCCGCGTACGAGGACGCGGGGAGGCGGAAGGTGTTCTCGCGCGCGTCCCAGGCGCAGGCGGGCGGCAAGCTCGTCGCGTCGTCCTGCGCGAGGCCGTCGAGGCGCACCGTGCCGCCCTGAAACAGGAGGCGGAGCCCGTCGCTCATCATTTCAGGCGCGCAGGTTAGCTCAAACCGAGGACGACGCGCGCGCGCGCGGGGCGATCGCGCGGAGGATCTCTTCGAGGTCGGCGGGCGAGAAGGGTTTTTCCAGGCACCGGTTCGGGGCCTGGGCCAGGAAACTCCGCGCCTCCTGGGTGAAGGCGCCGCCCGTCATGTACACGATGCGCTCGTTCGACTCGGGCATCCGCTCGCAGAGCGAGCGGTGGATGTCGAACCCGGAGACCCCGGGCATCATCACGTCGCAAAGCACGGCGTCGTAGCGTTTGTCCGCGAGCGCTTCGAGCGCGCCCTTCCAGCTCGTCCGCCCGTCGACGTCGTGGTTGCGCTCGAGCTGGCGCACGATGGCCGAGAGGAGCGCGGGCTCGTCGTCGACGACGAGGACCGAGAGGCGCGGGACAACGGGCGCGAGCTTCGGAATTTCGGAGCGAGGCTCGCCGCCGAGATCGACGCTTTCGGCGGGCAGGAGCGTGACGCGGACGACCGTGCCTTTGCCGACCTCGCTCTCGATCTCGATGCGTCCGCCGTGCGCGCTCACGATGCTGCGGCAGATCGAGAGGCCGAGGCCGCTGCCGACGCCGACGGGCTTGGTCGTGAAGAAGGGCTCGAAGACGCGGTTCATGATCTCGGGCGGGATGCCGGGACCGTTGTCGCGGATCTCGATGAGCGCGCTGCCCGAGACCTTGTGCGTGGCCGTGACGACGCGGATCTCGTTCGTCTGCGCCGAGCCTTGCGGGAGGGCCTGGAGCGCGTTGACGAGCAGGTTCAAGAAGACCTGCCCGAGGCGGGCCTCGTTCGCGTGGACGAGCGGGACGTCGCCGTAGTTGCGGACGAGGTGGGCGCGGTGGCGGATCTCGTTGTCGGCGACCTTGATGGAGGCGTCGAGCACGCGGCGCACGTCGATGGGGCGGCGCTCTTCCTGGTTGGCGCTGGAGAAGACGCGGAAGTCGCGCACGATCTGGGCGACACGCTCGGTGCCGTCGAGGGCCTCGCCGCAGAAGCCGAGCAGCTCGCGCGCGAGCGACTGCGTCTCGACGTCGCCCCGCGCGCCGGAGGCGCTCGCGAGGTCTTCGAGCTTCTTCGTGACGAGCGCGATGTTGAGCGTGACGTAGGCGAGGGGGTTGTTGATCTCGTGGGCGACGCCGGCGGCGAGCGTGCCCATGGAGTTCATGAGGTTCGCCTGGTAGACGCGCGCCTCGGTCTCGATGCGCGTGGTGATGTCGCGGCAGAGGCTGATGACGGCGGTGCCGCCCTCGAAGTGCGCGGGCGCGGACGCGACCTCGACGGTGAGGATGCAGCCGTCGCGGCGCACGAGGCGGTAGGTGTAGAGCGGCGCGGCCTCGTTCGTCGCGAGCATGACGCGCACGCGGCGGTTCTCGCGCGTGACGTCCTCGGCGTGGAGGATCTCGCCGAGGGGGCGGCCGTAGAGCGACTCGGCGTTCTCGTAGCCGAGGCACGCGATGAGCGTGGGGTTCGCGTAGAGGATCTTGCCGCCGCGGTGCACGACGACGAGCTCACTCGTCTTCTCCACGATGAGGCGGAAGAGGCCCCGGACCCCCGCGAGAGCATCCTCCACGGCGCCCTCGAAGCGGGAGGTCTGTACGGCGTGATCGTCGTGCATGGCGTGGCCCATCCGAACGAGCTCCGAACCATTCTAGAACGGAAGGCGGGCGTGGTTCGGGGATTCGTGAACGCGGCAAAAAGAGGGCGCGAGGTGAGGGGGCGTCAACGCGCTGCCGGGAATACCGCACGGCAGAAGGCATCCTGGGTGTCGGCCCACGTAGGCAACGTCGCCGCGCGTCGCAGGGCGGCATGTTGCATGGCGTCGAGGCGCTCTTCGTCGTGCACGACGCGGACGAGCGCGGCTTCGAGGGCCCGAGCATCGCCGGGCGGTACGAGGAGGGCCTCTTCGCCGTGACGGACGACCTCGGGGATCGCGCCCGCGTGGCATGACACGATGGCGAGGCCGTGGGAGGCAGCCTCGGCGAGCGCGATGCCGTACCCCTCGTAGCGGCTCGGGAGGACGAGGACGTCGTGCGCGCCGAGCTCGCGCGCGAGTGTTTCGTCGGGGAGGGCGCCCGTGACGCGCACGCGGCTTCCAAAGCGAGATGCCGCGGCGAGCACGCGCGCGGCGTAGAGCGCGTCACGATCGGCAGGTCCTGCGAGCGTGAGGACGGCGCGCGCGGCGACGGCGGCGAACGCTTCGAGCAAGCAGAGCGGATCCTTGCGTGGCGTGAGCGCGCCGAGGAAGAGCAGGCGCACGGGGGCGCCGCGTGCGCGCGAAGGCGGCGCTGCGCGCGCGCCGAGTCGATCGCGGCCGGGAGGCACGACGGTGATGCGAGCCGGCGAGATGCCCGCGGCGATGGCAACACGCGCGGTGGTCTCGCTCGTGACCACGACGTGATCGGAGGCGGCGAGGAGCCCGCGTTCGAGAGCGAGGCGCAGCTTCGCGGAGATGCCCGTTCGTTCGCTCGCGGCGAGGTGATGGAGCAACGTGACGAGGCGCGGGGAAGCAGACGAGCGCGCACGCAGCGCGGCGGCGAGCGCGGCGCGTGGGTGACAGAGCTCGTCGACGATGACGACGTCGTATGCGCGGGGCGAGGAAGCTGGCGGCGCGAGGAGGTTGAGGAGGCGCGCGTTTTCGCGCAGCGGGGAGAGCGGGCCACGCACGTCGAGGTTCACGACGTCGACGTGGCAGCCGCGTGCGCTCAGGCCGGAGGCGACGAGGCGATCGTAGAGGTAGCCGCCCGTTGGTTGATCGAGCGGGCCATCGACGACGAACGCGACGCGCGCGCCATCAAGCAACCCCGAGCTCCGCGCCGGGCATGGTCGACGCCGGCCGGATCGGCCCGCGGTACTTGGCCCACGCGTTCGGCGACTCGTCGAGCACGACGGTGAGCATCGTGCCCGCGCGGAGCGGCAGCACGTGCCCGAGCTCGCGGTGGATGTACCGCGCGATCGCCTCGGTCGTGGACCTGCCGGGCGAGAAACCCGGGTGATCGTCGAGGTTCCGGAAGTCGATGAGATCGAGGACGCTGCGCAGCTTCGCGCGGAGCATGCCGATGTCGCAGACGACGCCGTGCTCGTCGAGCTCTTCCTGCTCGACCTCGATGCTGACCACGTACGTCGCGCCATGCATGCGTTGTGCGGGCCCAAAGACGTCACCGTCGAGGCGGTGAGCCACCATGATGTGATCGCGAACGCCGACCGTGTACATGGGCTCGAGGATACCGCAGGCGAAGCAGATCAACGTGACGGATCGAGCACGCGATGCGGCGGATTCCACGCCTCGCCTGCCGCGAGCGACGCGTACAGGCGGGGCGCATCGGAGAAGGGAACGAGGGGACCGACGAGGCGATCGAGGTGCTCGTCGCGGAGCAGTTCGTTCACGACGGAGAAGCGTCGGTCGAACGTGAAACGAGCGCGGCGCGCGGGCGGAATCGCGCCGACCTGGCTCGAGCGGATCGTGACGCGGTTCGGGTGGAATCGGCCGCCGAGGGGCAAGGTCACGCCGCGCTCGCCGTACCACGAGACGACGAGGATGCGCGCTTCGGGGCCGGCGGAGGCGACGAGCGCGGCGAGGGCTTCGGGGGAGCCGGAGGCCTCGATCAGGACGTCGGCCTCGGCGACGATCGCGGCGTCGATCGAGGGGAGTGCGGCGGCGCATCCGAGCTCGCACGCGAGCGCGGCGCGGCGTTCGTCCGGGTCGATGCACGCGACGTGGCCACCCGCGCGCGTGGCGAGGCGGGCGACGAGCTGGCCCACGACGCCGAGGCCCACGACGACGACGCGCTCGCCGAGCGCGATCTCCGCGTCCCACACCGCATTCAGCGCCGTTTCGAGGTTCGCCGCGAGCGTGGCGCGTGGCGCGGGGATGCTGCCCGACAGAGGGCGGAGCGCGAGTTCGTTTGAGATGAAATGATCGTGGTGCGGGTGGAGCGCGAAGACCGTGCGGCCGAGCAGCGCAGGCGACGTGCCGGCGCCGATCGCCTCGACGACGCCGACGGCCGCGTAGCCGTAGCTCGTCGGCAGGTCGAACGAGCCACGCTGCGTGGGCAGGGCCATGACGGCGCGGATGTCGGGCGGGACGCGGCCCGTGAGGACGAGGCGCTCGGTTCCGGCGCTGACGCCACACGCGAGCGTGCGGACGAGGGCTTCGCGCGGGCCCGGATCGGCGAGGGGTTCGTGGCGCACGGCGGCGACGCCGGGGCGTTCGAACCAGATCGCGCGTGCCCGGGTCACGAGGCTACCGAGACGGGATCGGGGAGCGAGAGCGGCAAGGGCGGCGCGCCTTCGCGGGCGAGCTCGAGCAGCACGTCACCGCCGACGTGGAGGACGCGGCGGAGCTCGAGGCGCAAGGCTTGATCGAGCTTGCGCGTGCCGAGATCGCCGACGGCCTCGATGCCCGCGCCGATGATGAGAGGGGCGACGGTGACGACGAGCCGATCGACGAGTCCCGCACGAAGGAACGAAGTGATCACGGCGCGGCCGCCTTCGACGAGCAGCTCGCGGGTGCCGCGCTCCGCGAGGGCGACGAGCAGCGCGTCGAGGTGGATGCCTTCGCCGCTCTTCGCGACGGGGAGCGCGCAACACTCGACGTGGGGCGGCGGCATCACGTCCGGCGCGCGCCGCGTGACGTGCAGCGTGCGTGTGGTGGCGTCGCGGAAGAGCTGCGCGGCGGGAGGCACGCGGCCGCGGGTGTCGAGCACGACACGCAAGGGTTGTTTTCCCGGCACGTGCCGCACCGTGAGCCGCGGATCGTCGGCGAGCGCCGTGCCGGACCCGACGAGGACCGCGTCCGTGGCCGCGCGCAGGGCGTGGGCGAAGCGCGTGGTCTCCTGGCCGCTGATCCAGCGCGCATCGCCGGTCGACGTGGCGATGCGGCCGTCGAGGGATTGCGCGAAGTGCACGGTGACCCAGGGGCGCGAGCGAAGCGGCGTTCCTTCCGTGTTGTCGCGCATCTCGGCGATCGTAGCGCGAGGCAGAGCATGGAGCGGGCGCTCCGGCGACCGTGAATTCGATTAAGATGGGAACGGATGAAGACAGCCCACCGCTCGCTCGCGCCCGGGTTCTTGATCGCTTCGCCTCCGCTCGGAGATCCGAACTTCGATCGGACGGTCGTGCTGCTCGCGGTGCACAACGAGGACGGCGCGCTCGGCTTCGTGGTGAACCGCGTCGCCCCGATGTCGCTCGGCGAGGTGCTGAAGCTCGCGGGGTACAAAGGTCCGGAGTCGAAGGACGAGGGGCCGGTGTTCCTCGGAGGTCCGGTGGCGCCGACGATGGGCTGGATCCTCTGCGTGGATCCGAGCCTCGACGCGGAGCAGGAAGGCGTGCTCGCCGTGGACGGTCGGATCCGGATCACGTCGCGCCGCCTGGCGTTCGACGAGCTCGTGCAGGAGCGGGTCTCGCAAGCGGGCGCGCCGGATCCGAAGCGGCGGATGGTGATGCTCGGCTACAGCGGATGGGGCCCGGGGCAGCTCGAACGCGAGATCGGGACGGGCGCGTGGCTCCCGACGCCGCTCGACGAGGGCGTGCTGTTCGACGTCGACGTGGACGATCGGTGGGAGCGCGCCTACGCGCTGCACGGGCTCACGCCTGCCGTGATGATGTCGATGCGGAGCGTGGGCGAGGCCTGACGCTCAGGGGTTCGGAGCGGACAAACCTCGGAAGCGGCGGTCGTGCCAGCGGAGCATCTCCAGCGTGCCGACCTCGCGGAGCCAGGGTTGGTCGTGCGGCCCCGGTAAAACGATGACGTCGTGCGGGACCTTGCGCTTGGCGAGCTCGGTGGAGAGGGCTTCGTTCGCCGCGCGAAACGGATCCGCGGTGCTCGTCTCGACGTGCACGCCGCGCGCGCCGTGGGCGGCGAGGAGGGTCGCGAGGCGATCGGCGTACCCCGGGGCCCGATGGGCGCCGATCGCCGTCTGCACGACGCCGATCGCGCCGAAGGCGTCGGGCCTTCGTGAGAAGACTTCGAGCGCGACGTAGCCTCCGAGCGAGCAGCCATCGAGGGCGGTGCGCGCGACGTCGCTGGCCACGTGCGCCTCGCGGCGCGCGCGCGGCACGACGACCTCGGCGATCCAGCGCGCGTATCCGTCGAGCGCGGCCTTGGGGTTCGTCGCCTTGTTGACGTTCGGCGTGTAGGGACAGGCGATCACGAAGCCGCGGAAAGGCGCGCGCGTGAGCTCCTCGTTGACCGCGCGGAGATGCTCGTCGGTGAAGTCCAGCCGTTTCGACGTGCGCGCGACGGGAGGCCGGCAGAGCCGCGCGTACGCCGTCGCGAGGCCGTACCGTTCGAGCCAGGCGTAGGCGCCCATGCGCTCGTCGCCGGTCTCGCCGAGGCCGTGCAAGAGGACGAGGAGCGGCGCCGGGGCCTTCGTGGGATCGAGGCCACGCGGGATCGAGAGGGTCATGCGTCGGCCGAGCGCGCGATCCCCGGGAAGATCGAGGTCACGCACGTCGAGATCGGGGCCGCCGAGATCGTGCGTCGGTTCGGCTTCGGCGCGTCGCGTTACGCCGAGCGTCCACGCGGCCGCGGAGGCGCCGATCAGGAAGCCACGACGTGTCGTTCGCACGGTGACGCAGCGTAACCCACGCCCCCTGCGCGGGGCCACCCCCGGGGGGCGGAGGCGAGGTGGCCGACGGGGTCGCCCGGGGTTCCAGCCGCATATCGTGATTTTGCCCGCGGCTGATTCAGATCAATGCGATCCGTCCGAACGATCCTTGATACGTTCTCCGCCGCGCCGATTTTCCCCGGCGGCTCGGGAAGGGACATGCAGGAATCGAAGACCGGTCGCGCCGTACCGCAGCTGGACACCGTTGCCTCGGCCCTGGAACAGACGGTCGAGAACGAGCCCGCGCTCCTGGATTTGCTCGCTCAGGCCCTCGCGAAGGGCGCGAGCCCCGGCGAGCTCTGGGACATGCTCCATCAGGCTGCGCATCGGGACAACCGCATCGCCGAGCTCGCCGCTGCCTACGACGTCATCTGCCGCGACCGAAAGATCCGCCTGCTGCAGCCGGCCGCGCAGATCGAGCTCTTGCTCAGCGCCTCGGCGTTCCTCGTCGACTACGCCGGCGACGGCGCGACGGCGCAGCCGCACCTCGAGCGCGTCATGCAGCTCTCGCCGGGCAACGTCGACGCGTTCCAGCGCCTCGAAGCCATCCTGCGCGACCGCGAGGACTGGACGAAGCTCGCCGATCTCTACACGCAGATGGCGGCGCACCGTCCGGACAAACAAGAGCAGCTCGCGTTCCTTCGCGCCGCCGTCCAGATCCTCGCCGCGCTTCCCGGCGAGGAGGACAAGGCGTTCAAGCTGCACCAGCAGATCCTCCGGCTCGACCCGACCGACGCCGACAGCCGCAACGCGATGGCCGAGCGGTTCATCGCCGCGGGCCGCTACGCCGACGTCGCGAAGCTCTACGAGCAAGCGATCGCCGCCGACCCGCCGCCCGCCGACGAGGACCTCCTCGCGCTGCGCGAACAGGCCATCGAGCTCTACACGGTCAGCCTGCACGAGATCGAGAAGGCGCTGCCGCACGCGGAGGAGGTGCTCAAGAAGAACCCCGACAGCGAGCTCGCGTGGCGCACCTGCGAGCAGCTCCTCACGCACAAGACGCTCGCCGCGCGCGCCGCCGCCGCCATCGAGAGCGTGTTCATGTCGCGCGAGCAGTACGAGGACGCGGCGCGCATGCTGACGATCCAGATCGACAGCGTGCGCGGGCCGCGAAGGCTCGAAGCGCAGAAGCGGCTCGCGGCCCTGCAGTACCAGCACCTCGGCGATCTCGGCGCCGCGTTCTCGCTCTACGAGGGCATCCTCACGGTCGATCCCAACGACGACGAGGTGCGCGCGCGCTACCGCTCCATCGGCGCGGCGCTCGATCGTCGGCTCGACGTGACGCGCGTGCTCACGCGCGCCTCCGCCGGCGCGAAGGATCCGCTCGTGCGCGCGAAGATCGCCGCCGACCTCGGTGAGCTCTTCCTGGAGACGGGAGATCCGAAGCGTGCGCGCGCGTCGTTCCAGAGCGCCGTGGACGCGGGGCTCGCGGAGGACCCGGGCGTGCGCGCGGCGCGGGCCCTCGCGGATCTGTGCGAGCAGGCCTCCGACTGGACCGCGCTCGCCGCGGCGCTCGATCGGCTGAGCGACATCGAGCCGGAGCCCGACGCGCGCGTCGGCGCGGCCGAGCGGCTCGCGCGGCTGCGCGAGGAGACGCTCGGGGATGCGACCGGCGCGATCGCCGCGTACCGGAAGCTCATCGGCACGTCGCTGGAGAGCGACGCCCTGCCCGCGCTCGAACGCCTCTACGAGGCCGCAGGAGACGAGGTCTCGCTCGCCGATGTCCTCGAACGTCGCGCGGCCCTCGAGACCGACAGGGAAGCCGCGCGGGACCTCGCGTTCCGCGCGGCCGATCTCCGCGCCGCGCGCTCGAGCGATCTCGGCGCGGTGCTCGACGGCTGGCGAAGGTTCCTCCAGACGTACGGTCCGACGCGCGAGATTCACGCGCGCATCCTTCCGTTGCTCGAACGCGAGCAGCGCTGGGACGAGCTCGCGCAGACGCTCGACGCCGAAGCGGGCCTCGCGCCTTCGGAGGAGCGGATCGCCATCCTCGCGAAGCTCGCGCAGGTGCGGCTCGGCCGCCTCGGCGACGGCGCAGGCGCGCTCGACGCGTATCGCCAGGCGCTCGACCTCGATCGCTCCGACAAGACGTGCCGTCAGGCCGTGGAGCGCATGCTCGGTACCGGTGAGCATCGGCTCGGCGCGGCCGACGTCCTCGAACCGATCTACCGCGAGGAGGGCGCCACGCAGGGCCTGCTCAAGGTCCTCGAAGTGCGCGGGGACGTCGCGAAGGAGGCCTCCGATCGGCTCGCCGCGTTGCGCGAAGCCGCGCAGATCGCGGAGGGGGAGCTCGGGGACGTGAAGCGCGCGTTGCAGTTCGCTGGCCTCGGTCTGCGCATCGCGACGAACGACATGGCCGACGACGTGCCGGAGTGGCTGTCGACCGTGGAGCGTCTCGCGGGGGACGACGCCGCACGCCGTGCCGGCATCCTGATCCAGGCCCTCGGCAACCGGAACGTCGATCACCCGGCGATCGCGGAGCTCGCGAAGGCCACGGGCGAAGCGCTCGCGATCTACGGTGACTTCGTCGGCGCGCTGTCCGTGCTCCGGAACGCGCTCGCGTTCGAGCCTTCGTCGCCCGACCTCATCGCGCGCATCGACGGCCTGCTGGAGAAGTACGGCTCGCCGCAGGAGCGGCTCGCGCTCTACAAGGGCGCGCTCGCCACGACGACGGATCCGGATCGGCGTCGCCAGATCTTCCACTCCATCGGCACGATCGAGCGGCGCGGCTTGCGGGACCTCGCGGCCGCCGCGGCCACGTACCGTCGCGCGCTGGAGGAGGATGCGGGGGATCGGGGCGCGTACGAAGCGCTGCTCGACGTGCTCGAGGAGGGCTCGGATGCAGAGGGCCTCTACGCGGCCCTGATCGGCGGCGTGGAGCGCGCGGCCGACGCGGAGGAGCGCGCGGGGATCACGCTGCGCATGGCGAACCTGTCCGCCTCGCGCGGGTGGATCGATCGCGCGCGGCAGCACTACCGGAGCCTGCTCGACGAGGGCACCACGCTCTCGGACGAGACGCTCGATCGGATCGCGGACCTCGCGCGGAAGGCAGGCGACAACGATCTCTATCGTGTGCTGCTCGAGCGGCGCATCTCGACGGCGGACGGCCCGCTCTCCGAGGCGCGGTGGCTCGATCACCTCGCCGCGCTGAAGGCCGAGGCGTTCGGGGATACGGCGGCCGCGATCGAGGACTACCGGCGCGCCGGCGACCTCGCCGACGGCGGCGGAGACAACCCGCTCGCCGAGCGCCTCTTCGAACGCGTGCTCGCGCTCTCGGCCGACGATCGCGAGGCCGCCGAGCGGCTCGTCGATCTCTACCGTCGCTCCGAGGCGTGGGAGAAGCTGCCCGCGGTCTACGAGGTCCTCTTCCGCACCGCGGCGGATGCCGCGGAGCGCGCGGACAAACTGCTCGCGTTCGAGGACGCGGCCATCCACGCGAAGGCGACCACGCGCTTCGTGGGCGCGGCGGACGCGCTCCTCGCGGACGAGGGCGCGCTCGATGTCGGCCCGCGCGAGGCGCTCCAGGCGGCGCGCGCGCGTGTGCTCGGGGCCGATCCCGATCGCCAGGAGGACGCCGCGGTCGCGTACCGGAGCATGATCCAGGGCGCTTCGGATCCCTGGACCGCGGTCGAGGCGTTCGAAGCGTTCCTCGATCGGAGCCCGCCTTCGCAGGCGCGGCTCGACGATCGCCGCTGGGTGCTCGGCTTCCGCCTGCAGCGCGCGGAGGGGGATCGTCGCATCGAGGCCCTGCTCGCGTGGGCTTCGGCCGAGGAGAACGTCTTCAAGGATCCGCGCGCGGCCGCGGACCTCTACGCCCGCGTGCTGGAGCAGGATCCGCAGAACGACGCTGCGCTCGCGGCGCGGAGCCGGCTCCTGCTCGACCTCGGCGACGTCGAGGGCGCAGCGGCGATCATGGCCGCGCGCCGCGATCTGCGCGAGGGCGCGGAGCGGACGGCGCTCGAGCTCGAGCTCGCGACGCTCCTGCTCGATCGGCTCGGCCGCGTCGACGAGGCGCTCGCCGCGGTGGAGCCGGTGCTCGAAGCCGATCCGGGCAACGAGGGCGCGCTCGTGCTCCTCGAGCGAGCGCTCGCGCGGCCCGAGTCCCGCCGGCGCGCGGCCGAGATGCTGGAGCGCGCTTGCGACACGACGGAAGACGAGTCGATCGCCGCGCGGATCCTCAAGCTGCTCATCGCGACGCCCGCGGACGCGACCGACCTCGTGGATCTCCGCGCTGGCTGGTTCACGCGGCTGCTCGACAGGCCCGGCGCCGCGCCGGAGATCGCGCTCGACCTCGCCGTGCGCGCGGTCGAGGAGCTGCCCTACGACGCCGCGCTCTGGGACCGCGCCGAGCAGCTCGGGCGCGATGCCGACAGGCCCGATCTCGTCGCGGAGGCCTACCGCAAGAAGCTCGACTCCGACACGGTGCGCGAGCTCGATCCCGACACGCTCGACGACCTCGGGCGGCGCTCGGTCGACTACCACGAGGAGTTCTTCTTCGACGATCAGGACGCCGTCATGAAGCTCCTGCGTCGGGTCGTCGACGTCGCCCCCGACGCGCTCTGGGCGTTCGAGCGCTTGAAGCTCGCCTACAACCAGAACGAGCGCTGGTCCGACCTCTTCTCGCTCTACGATCAGGCCATCGAGCGCACCGACGACAAGTTCGCGCGGGTCGAGCTCCTGGAGGACGCGGCCGAGTCAGCGAAGGACCTCGCAGGCGATCCGGATCGCGCCGTGCAGTACCTGGAGCAGCTTCTGCCGCTCAAGCCGCGCGACAAGAAGATCCGCACCTCGCTCGAGCGGCTCTACGAGCGCCTCGGGCGCCATCGCCCGCTCATCGATCTGCTCTCGCACGAGCTCGCCTCGCTCGACGTCGAGGCGGCGCAGAAGCTCCGCGCGCGGATCGCCACGCTCTGGCTGGAAGGCGTCGTCGAGCCCGACGCAGCCTTCCGCGTCGTCGAGGAGATGCTCTCCGTCGAGCCTTCGCGCGCCGAGGCGCTCGACCTGCTGGAGCGCGTGCTTGCCGCCACGGGCTCGGACGAGCCGCTCTCCATCCGCCCGAGCGCGGAGGCCGAGACCACGGCCCGCCAGCGCGCCGCCGTCGTCCTCGAACGACGCTACCGCAGCGAGGAGCGCCACGAGGACCTCGCGCGCGTGCTCGCCGTCCGCCTCGAAGCCGCGATCGATCCGGCCGCGCGCGGCGCGCTCCTGCGCGAGATCGTCTCGCTGCGCGCCGACGTCCTCGACGACCCGGCGAGCGCGCTGGAGAGCCTCGCCGCGCTCGTCGCGCTGGAGCCCGCCGAGCCGGCCCACCGCGCCGAGCTCGAGCGCCTCGCCGCGCGGGTCGATCGTTTCGATCGGCTCGCGGAGGTCCTCGTCGGGGTCTCCGAGGGCGCCGCCGGCGCGCTCAAGATCGAGCTCCTCTCCCGCGCGTCGGCGATCTACGTCGAGAAGCTCGGCGACCGTGGTCGCGCGATCGATCTCGGCCGGACGATCCTCTCACTCGAACCCGAGCACCCCGAGCTCGTCGTCGGCCCCGCGCGTGATCTCGAGCGCCTCCTCGCGGAGGAGGGTCGCTCGGCGGAGCGCTGCGAGGTCCTCGAACGGCTCGCGCGCCTCGAGAAGGATCCCGACGCCCGGCGCGCCACGCTGCTCGAGGTCGCGCGCATCGCGTCGAGCGAGCTCGGCGACAAACCGCGCGCCATCGCGGCGTATCGCGCCCGCCTCGCCGACGAGCCGCGCGACCTCGACGCGCTCGGGGGCCTCGCCCTCGATCTCGAAGCCGAGAGCCGCTTCGGCGAGCTCGCGGAGGTCCTCGAGCGCCGCGCCGAGCTCACGGAAGGCGACGCCGCGCGGCAGGATCTCGTGCGCGTCGCGGCGATCTGCGACCAGGAGCTGCGCGACGTCGCCCGCGCGATCACCGTGTGGGAAGGCGTGCGCGCCCGCTTTGGCGCCGACGACGAGAGCTGCGACGCGCTCGCCCGGCTCCTCGAAAAGGCGGCGCGCTGGCCCGATCTCGTGGAGCTACTCCGCACGAGCGCGGCCCAGGCCGACGAGGCCGGGACGAACGCCGCCCGCGCGGCGGAGCTCTACCGCCGCCTCGGCGACGTGCAGCGTGATCGCACCTCGCAGTGGGCCGAGGCCGTCGCGAGCTACGAGGCCGCGATCCGCTGCGCCGATCCGGGGGGCGTCGCGCTCTCCGGCCTCGAGTCGTTGCTCTCGCTCATCGACCTCGACGACGAGGCGCGCAGGCCCATCCTCGCCGCTGCCGTCCGTGTCCTCACGGCGGCCTATGCGGCCTCGGGCGACTGGCAACGCACCATCGACCTGCTCGAGCCGCGCCTCGCCGCCGCGACGTCCGCCGCCGAGCGTACGGCGATCCTCGCGGAGACCGCGTCGCTGCACGAGCACCGTCGCAACGACCCGGCTGCGGCGTTCGACGCCGTCTGGCGCGCGTTCGCCGCGGTGAAGACGCCCGAGCTCTCGGCCGAGGTCCTGCGCCTCGCCGCGATCGCGGATCGCTGGGCCGACATCGCCGAGGCGTTCCCGGCGATCGAGGCGCAGGGCGACGTCCCGCCCGACGTCGCGCGTGCCCTCTGGTGGAGCGTCGCGCTCTGGCACCGCGATCGTCGCGGGGACGAGCGCGCGGCCGAGATCGCCATCGAGCGCGCGCTCACGTACGACCCGACGAACGCCGAGATGCTCGCGGCGCTCGTCGAGCTGCGCCGCCACGCGCCCGGCAAGCCGCTCGTCGACGCGCTGCTGCGCCTCAGCGAGGTCTCCGCGGACGCGCTCCCGCTGCACCGCGAGGCGGTCACCGTCGCCAGCGACCACGTGGGCGATCCGAGCCTCGCGAAGAGCATCGCCGAGGCCATGCTCCAGAAGGCCGAGGCGCGCTGGGTCGGCGAGGGCTCGGATCCGCTCAGCGAGGCCGCGAGCTTCGCCGCGTGGGCGCTCGACGTCCTCGTGCGCATCTGCCGCGACGAGGGGGACCTCGTGCGTGTCGTCGCGCTCTGCCTCGACGGCGCGAAGCTGCCCTTCGAGCCCTCGCGCCGCCGCGCGTTGCGCCTCGCTGCCGCCGAGATCTCCGACGCGCAGCCGGCGATCGTGATCTACGAGGAGCTCTTCGGCGAGGATCCGACCGACGAGCTCGTCGGCTCGCGCCTCGAAGAACTCTATCGCAAGGAGGGGCGCCGCGCCGAGCTCCTCACCCTGCGCGAGCGCCAGATCTCCGTGGCCGACGAGGTCCTCTCGCGCGTCGACCTGCGCCTCGATCTCGCGTTCCTGCTCGTCGAGTCGGGCGACGCGGATCGCGCGATCGGGTCCTTGCGCAAGAACCTCGAAGAGAGCCCCTCGCACGCGCCCTCCGTCGACAAACTCGCCGAGCTCTTCGGCGAGCGCGGCGACCACGGCGCGCTCGCTGCGCTCTGGGAGGATCAGGCGACGCGACGCGAGGCCGATCGCGACACCACGACGGCCGCCGAGCTCTGGCGGAGGGCCGCGATCATCGCCGAGACGCGCGTCGGGGATCTCCCGCGCGCCATCAGCGATTACCGCCGCGCCGCGCGCTACCGCGACATGGCATCGCTCGACGCGCTCGCGCGCCTCTTCACGGCGCGCGGCGATCACGCGGCCGCCGCGGAGGTCCTCGAGACCATCTGCACGGACGCGCCGGCCGACGCCTCGCCGCACCCCGTCCTGCGCCTCGCCGAGGCCTACATCGCCTCGGGAGAGCCCGCGCTCGCGCAGCAGCGGCTCGAGGAGGCCCAGGGCCGCGTGGCCGACCCGGCGCCGCTCCGGGCGCGCCTCTCCGTCCTCTACCGCGAGGCCGAGGCGTGGGGCCCGCTCGCCGAGCTCATCGCCATCGAGGCCGCGCACACGGAGAACGCCGCGAAGCGTACGGCGCTCCTCCGCGAGGCCGCCGACCTGCACTTCTCGAAGCGGAACAAGCCCGAGGCGGCTGTCCCGCTGCTCGAGCAGGCGTCGCAGCTCACGCCCGACGATCGCGCGATCAAGCTCTCGCTCTGCGACGCGCTGAGCGCCGCGGGCCGCTCGGACGAGGCGTCGAACATCCTTCGCCAGATCATCGACGCGTACGGCAGCCGCCGGCCGAAGGATCGCGCGATCGTGCATTACTACCTGGCGCGGGTCTTCCTGTCGTCGGGTGATCGCAAGGCTGCGCTGGCCGAGCTCGACGTCGCGCTCAAGATCGACCCGACGCACCCGGAGATCCTGCTCGCGCTCGCGCGCCTGTCCTTCGACGAGGGCCAGTACGATCGGGCGCAGCGCACGTACCGCTCGTTGCTCATGATGGTGCGGCGCCTGCGCGACGAGCAGGGCAGCCCGGCCGTCACCCGCACCGAGGTGCTCATCGCGCTCGCCGAGATCGCCGATCGCCAGGGCGATCCCGATCGCTCGGCCGAGCACGTGGAGTCCGCCTTCGAGGCCTCGCGCGAGAGCCCCGACGAGGCCGATCGCCTCGTGCGCGCCCTCCGCGGCCGCCAGAACCACGCGCTCCTCGCGCGCGCGCTCGAGCTCCGGCTCGATGGCGCGGGCGGCGACGCGGCGGCCTCCGCGCCCGTGCTCGCCGAGCTCGCTTCGCTCTACGAGCAACACCTCGGCCGCGCCGAGGACGCGCTCTCGCTCTGGCTCCGCGCGCTCGCCGTGCGGCCGACCTCCGGGGACGCGCATCGCTCGGCGCTCGGGCTCGCTCGCCGCCTTGGCGCGGTCGAGAAGTACCTCGACGCTCTGCGTAAACTCGTCGCTGCGACGACGGTCGATCCTCCGCTCGTCGATCTCCTCCTCCACCTCGGTCGTGCGCTCTCCGGTGAAGGTGGCGACGCGGCCCAGGCGGACGAGGCGTTCCGACGCGCCGAGGCGCTCTTGCTGGAGCGGCCGGGCGATCGCCGGATCCACGAGGTCTGGCGCGCGCTCGAGGCCTCCTGCGAGCAGCGCGGGGATCGCGAGGGGCAGATCTCTCTCCTCGAGAAGCGGATCGCCGCTGCGAGCGAGAGCGCGCCGCCTGCGGAGCTCGCCGATGGTCTCTACCGCCTCGCCGAGCTCGCGCTGCGCGAGCCCGGCGGTGCGGCGCGCGGCGTGCCCGCGCTCGAGCGTGCTCTCTCGCTCGACGCGTCGCCCGATCGCGCCGAGGCCATCTTCCGCCTCGGCCTCCAGCGTGAAGAGAACGCGGCGCAGATCGCCCCGCTCTTCGAGCGCTTCGCGCGCCAGCACGATCGCTCCCGCGCGCTCGTCGACGCGCTCGTCCTGCTCGCGCCCGAGCGCGGGGCCGACCTCTACCGCGAGGCCGTCTCCGTCGCCGAGGGCCTCGGGGACACGGCGCTCGTCGAATCCGTCCTGCGGCGCGCGCTCACCCGCGAGGAGGGCGCCTCCGATACGTCGGACGACCTCTGGGCCCTCGTGGCGCTCGCCAAGGTGCGCGCCGCGGCCGAGGACTGGGCCGAGGCGCGGGCTCTCGAAGAGCGCGCGGGGCGCGTGGCTGCGCCCGGCGACGAGCGGGGCCACCTGCTCGCCGCGGCCTCGATCGCGCGCGACAAACTCAGTGATCTCGCGGGCGCGGCGCGCCTCTACGCCGAGCTCTTCGAGCGCGAGCCTGCCGATCGCGACCTCTGGGGCCCGCTCGCCGATCTCTACCGAAACCTCGGCGAGGACGAGGCCCTCGGGCGCCTCATCGAGCAGGTCGTCCCGCTGCTCGAGACGGTCGAGGACCGCTCGCGCATGCGCCTCGAGCGCGCGCGCCTCGCGCAGAAGCGTGAAGGCGGCGCCGACGAGGCGATCACGACCCTCACGGAGCTGCTCGACGACGATCCGGCGAACGCGGAGGCGGCCACGCTGCTCTCCGGCTTGCTGGAGGCCGCGGGCCGCTTCGAGGATCTCGCCTCGCTCCTCGAGCGCCGCATCGACCTCGCCAAGGACCGCGAGGACACGGCCGGCGTCGCGTCGCTCTCCATGCGACTCGGCGCGCTCCTCGAGCAGCAAGGCGAGGCCGCTCGCGCCCGCGACGCCTACCACGGCATCCTCGACTGGGACGCGACGAACCTCGACGCGCTGCGCGCCATCGTGCGCATCTGCGAGAAGGCCGAGGACGCCTCGGAGCTCGCGGACGCGCTCGAAAAGCTCCTCGGCGCCGAGAAGGGCGAGGCCGCGGAGGCGACGGCGCAGAGGCTTGCGGCGATCCGCGCCGAGCAGGGCGACGAGGACGGCGTCGATCGCGCCCTCGAAGCGGGCTACCGCGCGTTCCCGACGAGCACGGTCCTCGGCGTCAAGCTGAAGGAGCGCTTCGAGTCCCGCGAGGATTTCCGCAAGATCGCGGACGTCTATCAGATCGAGGCGGAGGGCCGGACCGGCAAGGAAGAGCGCGTCGGTTGCCTCCGCAAGGCCGCCGCGATCCTCCGCGACAAGGAGCAGGATCTCCCGGGCGCCATCGAGATCCTGAAGCGCGCGCTCGACATCGACCCGCTCGATCGCGCCCTCGTCGCCGAGCTCGTTGGGGCTCAAAGCGAGATGGGGGATCACCAGCTCGCGGCGGCCTCGATCGCCTCTGCGGCGGCGAACGTCGAAGGTGCGGCCGCGGTCGAGCTCTTGCTCCACGCCGCGCGCCTGCTCCTCGCGACGCCCGAGGGCGCGGGCGCCGCGATCGAGCTCGTCGAGGACGCGCGCCGGCGGCAGCCGGACGCGTGGGAGCCCGTCATCGTGCTCGCCGAGGCGTATGTCGGGGCGGGTCGCGTCGACGAGGCGCGCCCGCTCGCCACGAACGCCGTCGCCGCGTACGAGGGACGTCGCTCGAGGACGCTCGCGGCTGCGCACCGCGCGCTCGCGCACGTCGAGCGCGCGTCGGGCAATGACGACGTCGCGTTCGAGCAGCTTTCCAAGGCGTTCGATAGCGATCCGGGCAGCGCCGACATCGCGCTCGAGCTCGGTGAGATCGCGGTCGATCGTGGCGAGCACGACGTCGCTTCGCGCGCGCTTCGGGCCGTCACGATGATGAAGATCACGGCGCCTGGCTCGGTCGAGGGCACGACGTCGCGGGGCCGCGCGCTCGCGTATTTGCACCTCGGCAAGCTCGCGGTCGCGCAAGGCGATCGCGGCAAAGCGCGCCTCCTCGTCGAGAAGGCGCTCGCCGAGGACGCGAACCTCGACGCCGCGCGCGACCTCGCCGACGAGCTCGCGAGCGACTGATCCAGCTCATTTTCCGCCCTTCTGAAACCATGCGCCGCGGGCATCCGCGGCGCGCGCCCTCCTCCTCCTTCATCCCCGCCGCCGCGCCGAACCCTCGCCGAGGCCTGTTTTCAGGCTGTTTTGGCGCTGTTTTGTGGTCCTTCTCCTCGGCGACTCACCCCTCTTTCAGCCCGTTCACCGCCTGGTAGAGCGACTCTCCGCGCCGAAATCGCTATTTCCCCCGAAGATTTCGCTTTTTTCGCGACGCACGCCGTGTATGGTTCACCCGAGCCGAGCGCGCGGCGAGGGGTCGCGCGCGACGCGGAGCTCGGAGGAATTTGCAATGGCGACCAAGAAGAGTGCTGGGGGCGGGGCGAAGAAGTCGTTGAGCAAGAGCGCTCTGATCCAGGCGATCACGGAAGCTGCTGGGGACGAGATCTCCCGCAAGCAGGTCAAGAGTGTGCTCGAGTCTCTGGTCACGGTCGGGCACCGTGAGCTGAAGAAGTCGGGCGTCTTCACGCTGCCGGGCTTCGCGAAGTTCCGGGTGGTGAAGCGGCCGGCGACGAAGGCCCGCCAGGGGATCAACCCCTTCACCAAGCAGCCGATGACCTTCCCGGCGAAGCCCGCCAGCAAGTCGGTGCGTGCGCGCCCGATCAAGGCGATCAAGGACGCTCTCGCCTGAGAAACCGCTGCTCCCGTCGCGGCAGCAGCGCGCGACGAACGGCCCTCGCGATGCGCGTGGGCCGTTCGTTTTTTGTGGTCCTGAGCGGAGAGACGAGGAGCTTTGAGCTCCAACGGTCTGCCGCGCTGCGGCGCAGCCCTCCCTATGCGGAGAGCCGCGCCGCCCGGCGATGCGTCACTTCTTCTTCTTGTAGATCTGGATGGCCACCGGGCCCGAGCCCGTCTTGGCCGTCGCGTTGACCTTCACCATCGCCGGCACCGGCCACGGCCACGCGTAGCAGCTCGTCTTCTGGCCGATCGACGCCGACGAACCCGTCTCCTGATCCACCGCGAGCGTCGGGTTCGCCGCGAGCGCGCCGAGCTGCGGCGGCAGCGCCGCCGCCATGTCGAGCGTGAGCGCCAGGTTGAGCTCCGTCACCCCGCCTGCGCCCTGGCCGATCACCGTGTAGCAGAAGCCCGGCTCCAGCATGATCGTCGGCGTCGACGCCGTCTGCCCCTCGGGCACCACCATGCAGAGCTGCCCGCCCTCGGCCTTCATGTTCGGCGCTTCCACCTTCTCGCGCCCCTGCACCATCGTCGTCAGCGCCAGCGACTGCACCGAGTCACATGCCGCCACGGTCGGCGGGGGCGGGGGCGGGGGCGGGGGCGGCGGGGGCGGAGGCGGCACAAAGCCGGCGTCCGGCCCCGGCTGCGGCGGCGTCTCGGGCTCGCTGCCGCAGCCCGCGGACATCACCATCACCATCATCGACACGGCCGCCGCAGCGGCCCCCATGCACACCATCGAACGCGTCATCGGACCCTCCTCGAGGCTCGAGGGGCGCAGAGATACGCCGCGCGAGACAGAGTCGGGCTCATACACCCGACGGCTACGCGGGGCCACATACCGATGAGACCGTTCGAGGCGCGACGATGGCCGCCATCGCCGTCATCGTACGGGCGCGCCGAGCTCCTCCATCTCTCGCTGGATGCATATCCGGGCCACGATGAGCGCCCGGGCCCGGAGCGACTCGTCGAGGTGCGCGGCCGTGTTCGCGTCGTCGAGCGCCTCGCGCAGCATGCCGCGTTCGAGGTTCGCGATGGCCCGGCACAGGTGGTACTCCGCGCGCTCTGCCGCGATCCCCATCCCCGCGCCTGGCTTCAGCTCTTCGTCCAGGAACCAGCGCGCGAACGTCCCGGGCGGAATGTCCGCCCCCTTCGGCCCCCCGCTCCTCTGATCCATGAAGTAGTTTACCTCACCAACGTGGGGCGTGCAGGGCGCGGCGCGCCGCGCGTGCGCGAGCGTGGGGACGAAAAACGGCTCTGTCCGATTCGGTGTTCCTTGACGCCCGTCCAAACCGTCAGGAAGGCAGACGTAAGTTTCACGGGTTCCCCGCGTTGATTGATAGGGTAGGACCCAGATTCGCCCGACTCTTGAGGAGGTCGCCTTGATTCGAACCAACGTCATCTCGTCCGCGCTGCTCGTCGCGCTCGCGCTTGCGACCGGCTGCGAGAAGTCCGACGACTCTCAGCCGGCCCAGACGGCCGCCAACCAGCAGCAAAACCCCTACCAGCAGCAGCAATATCCGCAGGGTCAGTACCCGCAGGGCCAGTACCCGCAGGGGCAGTACCCGCAAGGGCAGTACCCGCAGGGGCAGTACCCGCAGGGGCAGTACCCGCAGGGGCAGTACCCGCAGGGGCAGTACCCGCAGCAACAGCCGTACCCGCAGCAGCAGCAGCCGGCCCCGCAGCAGCCGGCCCCGCAGGGCACCACGACGGCGCCGGGCGGCTTCCAGTTCCCCTCGATCCCCGGCTTCCCCGCCCCGGGCGGCACGACGACGACGGGCGGCGGCACGACCCAGACGAGCACCGGGGCGCAGGCGCAGCGCATCGACCCGAACCTCGCCGGCGCGGCCACGCTGCCGCTCACGGCGTTCGCCCAGCAGTCGGCCCCGGGCATGCAGCGCGACGGCAACGTCGCCGCGGGCAACTTCTCCGAGGGCAGCATCCTCGAGGAGCCGGTCAACCTCCAGCCGGGCAAGTGCTACACGGTGCTCGCCGTCGGCGCGGGGCCGAGCGAGGTCGACATCCAGCTCGTCGCCACGACGCCCGTCCCCGGCATGAACCCCGTCCTCGCGCAGGACAGCGGCAGCGGCCAGCAGGCCTCGCTCGGCGGCGGCGGCAATTGCTACAAGTGGCCGTGGCCGATGGCGGGACAGGCCAAGTACGTCATCAAGGCGACGCGTGGAGCCGGCGTCATCGCGGCGCAGCTCTACTCGAAGTGAGATGACGCGCGCCTCGCTCGAGGCGTGAGCCAAAGACGACGGGGGCGCGGCTCGACGAAACGAGCGGCGCCCCCGCGGTGTTTTGTGCGGCTCTACGTCAGGAGGCGATGCCGGGCGCGGGGAAGCTCTTGCAGAGCTCCTTCACCTCGCCGGCGATCCGCGCGATGCGCGCGTCGTCCTGCGGATGGTCGGCGACCTCGGCCATCCACCCCGCGATGAGCTCCATCTCCTTCGGGCCCATGCCGCGCGACGAGATCGACGGCGTGCCGATGCGGAGCCCCGACGGATCCATGGGCTTGCGCGGATCGTTCGGGATCGCGTTGTAGTTGCCCACGAGCCCGGCCCGATCGAGCGCCTTCGCGTACGGCTTTCCGCCGATGTTCTTCGGCGTCATGTCGACGAGCAGGAGGTGGTTGTCCGTGCCGCCGGTGATCAGCCGGAAGCCCTTCGCCTCGAGCGCCGCGCCGAGGACGCGCGCGTTCTCCACCACGCGCGCCGCGTACTGCTTGAACGACGGCTCCATCGCCTCGCGCGCGGCGACCGCGATCGCGGCCGTCGTGTGGTTGTGCGGGCCGCCCTGAAGGCCCGGGAACACCGCGCGATCGATCGCCGCGGCGTGCTCGGATTTGCAGAGGATGGCCGCGCCGCGCGGGCCGCGGAACGTCTTGTGCGTCGTCATCGTCACGACGTCCGCGATCCCGATCGGCGACGGGTGTGCCCCGCCCGCGACGAGGCCCGCGATGTGCGCGATGTCGGCCGCGAGGATCGCGCCCACCTCGTCCGCGATGGCGCGGAACGCGGGGAAGTCGAGCGTGCGCGGGTAGGCCGTCGTGCCGCACCAGATGAGCTTGGGCCGGTGCGTCCGGGCGAGTTCGCGCACCTGGTCCATGTCGATGCGGTGATCGTCCGCGCGCACGCCGTAGGGCACGCTCGTGAAGAACTTGCCGGTGATGCTGACGTTCCAGCCGTGCGTCAGGTGCCCGCCCGCGGGCAAACCGAGGCCCATGATCGTCTCGCCGGGCTTCACGAACGCGAGGTAGACGGCGAGGTTCGCAGGGCTGCCCGAGTAGGGCTGCACGTTGACGTGATCGGCCCCGAAGACCTGCTTCATGCGGCTGCGGGCCAGCTCTTCGACCTGATCGATCTGCTGCTGGCCCTCGTAGTACCGCTTCTGCGGGTAGCCCTCCGAGTACTTGTTCGTCAGGACCGACCCCGTCGCTTCGAGGACCGCGCGCGAGACGTAGTTCTCGCTCGCGATGAGCCGGATCGTGTCGGCCTCCGCGCGCTCTTCGCGGCGGATGAGCTCGGCGATCTCCGGATCGACCTCGGAAAGCGGGCGGTGGCCCTCGGGTTTGCTCGTGACAGTCATCCGACTTCGAACTCCCCGCGGCTCAGAAGATCTGCGACGCGCCAGAGGAACGAGTTCGCCAGCACGCCGTCGACGATCCGGTGATCGTACGAGAGCGCCATGTACATGACCGGATGGATGGCGATCACGTCCTCGCCGTCGCGCGTCACCACGACGGGCCGCTTCTTGATCTCGCCCATGCGCAAGATGCCCACGTTCGGCTGCGAGATGATCGCGCCGCCGAAGAGGTTGCCCTTGAGGCCGGGGTTACTCACGGTGAACGTCGTGCCGGCGAGGTCGTCGGCCGTGATCTTGTTGGCGCGGGCGCGCGTGGCGAGATCGTCGATCTGCGCCGCGACGCCGCGCAGCGAGAGCTGATCGGCGTGCTTGATGCTCGGCACGATGAGCCCGCCGGGCGTGTCGACGGCGACGCCGAGGTTGATCTCCTTGAGCACGGCGAAGGAGTTGTCGAGCACGCGCGCGTTGAGGTGCGGGTGCTCGCGCAGCGCGCGGACCGTCGCGGCGCAGATGAAGGCGAGGAACGTGAGCGGCACGCCCTCCTTCTTGAAGCGATCCTTGTGCTGCTCGCGCAGCTTCGTGGTCGCCTGCAGATCGACCTCGGCCACCGTGACCACGTGCGGCGACGTGATCTTCGAGTACGCCATGTGGTCGGCCGTGATGCGGCGGCGGCGCGAGAACGGGATCACCTCGTCGCCCGGGCGCGGCGTGTAGGGCGGGACCCGGTACGCGCCGTACCCGACGCCCGGGATCGGCGGGACGAACCCGCCGCCCGCCTGCACGAGCTGCGCGAGCTCCGGAGCGGCCGTGATCGGCCGGGCCGGCACGGGCGCGGGGGCCGGCGGAGGGATGGCAGGCGCAGCCGGCGCGGGCGCGGGGGCCTGGGCCACGCGGCGCACGTCGTCGTGCGTGATGCGCCCGTGCTCGCCCGTGCCTTGCACCTGGCTCAGGTCGACGCCTTCTTCCCGCGCGAGCTTGCGCGTCGAAGGCGAACCGAGCGGCTGGGCCGCGGCCTCGGCCTTCGTCTCTTTCGGCGCCTGCGGCTCGGCCGGCGCGGGGACGACGGCGCGCGTTGCGGCTGCGCCTACGCCGGCCGTCGCCGTCTCGTCGAGCCGGCAGAGCAGCCCGCCCTTCGCGATCACCGCCCCTACGGCCGCATCAATCTCGGTGATTTGCCCCGCAGCAGGCGCGGGGATCTCGGTGTCGGCCTTGTCCGTCGCGACCTCCAGGAGCGGCTGCTCCCGCGCCACGAAGTCGCCTACACGCACGAGCCACTTGGTCACCGTCCCCTCGGCCACGCTCTCACCGAGCTGGGGCATGACTACGTCGATCATGGAGTTCGCTCCTGGAAATCCCCGCGCTTTCGGGTCGGGCTTGCGGGGGGGCCGCTCGTATACGCCCGGCGCCTGGCGAGGGCAACGTGGGCGCACGCGCAGCGCGACGATCTTGGGCTTCCGCCGCTGTCAGAGCGCCGTGCCCGAGGACGCCTTCGCGAGCGCGCGGTCGACGGCGCGGGTGCTGAAGCCCACGAGGATCTGCCCGCGGATGTCGATGACGGGGATGCTGCCGCCGCGCTGGCCCGACTTGTCGAGCTTGTCGCGCATCTCCAGCGCGGCCTCGGGGCTCGCCTCCACGTCCTTCTTCACGACGCGCACTCCTTTGGAGCGCAAATAATCTTCCGCCTGGTGACAGGGTTTGCACCAGTCGGCGCCGTAGACGATCACCGTCAGATCCGAGGCCACGACGGGCGGCTCGGGCGTCTGCTTCGGCCCTTGCGCCGCGCTCGGCGCGTCGGTCGGCGCGGGCGGGGGAGGGGCGATCTTCGCGAGGTACGCGCTGCGCCGCTTTTCCACCTCGGACTCCCACGCGCGCCGCGTCATCGTCCGCGCCGCGTACGTCCCGTCGTCGCGCTTCTTCGTCAAATCGACGACGTAAAACAGGCCCTTCGTCCCGTCCTCGCGATCACTCACGACGACACGCACGAGCGATCGGCCCTCCGCCGGCACGTCCGCGGGCTTGAGCTCGACGTGCATGTCGCCCTTCTCGTCGATCCACGTGAGCAGGAGGTTCGGCGTGTCCTCGCCGATCGCGAGCGCCGGCAGCTCCTCCTTCGTCGCGAGCGGCGTCGTGCCGTCGTCTTCCTTCTTGCTCGAACACGCGGCCGCGCTTTGCAGCGTGGCGAGCGCGATCATCGCGACGATCGCCGCGCGCCTCACGCCGTCCTCCCCACGTCTTCGACCGCGAGCTCCTCGCCGAGCGTCATCCACTCCGTCATCGCCGTGTCCACGCGCCGCGCGAGCGCTTGCTCCTCGGACACCATCTTCGCGAGTTTTTCCCAGTCCCCGCCCGGGTCCTGCTTCAGGACGTCGCGCATGCGCCCGAGCTCGGCCTCGCCCTTCGCGATCTCCTCTTCGAGCTCCTTCACGCGCTTGCGCTTGCGTTCGAGCGCGCGCGACGCGGCCTTCTCCGCCTCGAACGCGCGCTTCTTGTCGAGCGGCGACTCCGGCCCCTTCGCCGGCGGCACGACCGTCGACGCGCTCCGCTTCACCGCGCGCTTCGCTCGCCCGTCGTCCAGCGCGCGCTCGTCCTCGCTCGCGCCGTCCTCCTCCTCGGCCGGGGCGGCCGGCCGGGACAAACTCGCCTGGAAGTCGCGGTATCCGCCGGGGAAAAGCTCGATCTTGCCGCCGCCGAACGCGCAGATCCGCGTGGTCACCGCGTCGAGGAAGCGGCGATCGTGCGACACGAGCACGACCGATCCCTCGAAGCTCGCGAGCGCCTCCTCCAGGATCTCCGCCGCCGGGATGTCGAGGTGGTTCGTCGGCTCATCGAGGAAGAGCAGGTTGCGCGGCTCGAGCAGGAGCTTTGCCAAGGCGAGACGGCTCCGCTCGCCCCCGGAAAAACCTTCCACCTTGCGCAGCGTGTCGTCGCCGTAGAAGCGGAACCGCGCGAGGTATTGCCGCGCCGCGTCCACGTTCATGTCGCCGCGCACGCTGCGGATCTCCTCGACCGCCGTCTTGTTCGGATCGAGCGAGCCGAGGTGCTGATCGAAGTACCCCTCGCAGAGGTTCGTCCCGCGCTTGACCTCGCCCTGATCCTCCTCGGCGCCGCGCGCCGCGAGGATCTTCAAGAGCGTCGATTTGCCACACCCGTTCGGCCCGAGGATCCCGATCCGCTCGCCGCGACGCACGAGCAAATCGAAGCCCGAAAAGAGCTGCCGCCCGCCTCGCTCCGCCGAAAGCCCCCGCGCGTCGAGCACGATGTCCCCGCTCCGCGGCGCCTGCACGAAGCGGAAGGCCACCTTCTCCGCCTTCGCCCACACGTCCTCCGGCCGCTCGATCGTCTCCAGCTTCTCGAGCATCTTACGCCGGCCCTGC
This sequence comes from Polyangium sp. 6x1, assembly GCF_029946515.1. Taxonomy (GTDB): domain Bacteria; phylum Myxococcota_A; class Polyangia; order Polyangiales; family Polyangiaceae; genus Polyangium. The sequence goes on along the minus strand of NZ_JARZHH010000019.1, from coordinate 39,091 downwards.
GCCATCTTCGTCTTCTGGCCCGCGATGTTCCGCCGGATGAAATCTTCGGTCTTCGCGACGAAGGCCTCTTGCCGCTCCGCGAGCTCGCGCTCGCGCTCGAGGTCCACCTCTCGCGCCTCCGCGTACCGCGAATACGAGAGCGGATAGACCCGGAAGCTCCGCCGTCCGAGCTCCATCGTGATCGGGCAAAGCGCGTCGAGGAACGCGCGATCGTGCGAGACCACGAGCATCGCGCTCGAGAGCCCCGCGAGGTGCCGCTCCAGCCACGAGATCGTCTCGATGTCGAGGTGGTTCGTCGGCTCGTCGAGCAAGATCAGGTCCGGCGTGTTCGCGAGCGCCACGCCGAGGTGCAGCCGCCCGCGCTCCCCGCCCGACAGGCTCCCGAGCGCGCGGCCCATGTCCTCGTGCGAGAAGCCGAGGTGCGCCGCGAGCATCTCCACCCGCCGCTCCAGCGCGTCCCCGCCCGCCAGGTGGTACTTGTCCGTCGCGTTCGCCAGCCGATCGAGCGCTTGTTTCGTCCCGCTCGCGGCCGCGTGCGACGCCTCGTCGAGCTCCTTCCGCAGTGAAAGCAGCTCGTCGAACCCCGACAGGAACGCTTCGAGCACCGTGCCGACCTTCGGTAGCTCGTGGGATTGCCGCACGTACGCGACCCGCGTCCCCCGCCTGATCACGACCGACCCGGCGTCCGGGGTCAGCTCCCGCGCGATCAGCCGCATGAGCGTGGACTTTCCCGCGCCGTTCGGCGCGACGAGCGCGGCCCGCTCACCCGCGGCGAGCGAGAACGTCACCCCTTGAAAGAGCTGATTTGCGCCGTACCCGAAGCCGAGGCCGGAGACCTGAAGGACGGTCATGGCCGGCAGTCTTAGCATGTAAGACAGGAGTCACCGCCATCCGGCCCGGGGGGACGCCGGAACCTCGCGCCATCCGTCCCGAACCTGGATAGGATGTGCCCTGATGACGAACGCCACGGACCTCGAACCCACCGCCCTCGCCTGGACCGAGGAGCTCGCGCGCGCGCTTCAAACGCGTACCGCGTGGAGCCAGCTCGGCACGGTGGAGATCGTCGAGCACTCGGGCGCCGCCACGCTGGGGGGCGTGATCGATCGTCGCCTCATCCGCCTCGAGCCCGGCAAGCCCGTCGTCGAGTTGCTGGAGAAATGGCGCGGCTCGGCCGACGGTCGCATCGTCGACAGGCTCGTCGTCCAGGCGAACACGATGCTCCTCCGGCGCTTGCCGCCGGCGCGCGGGGTCGAGCCCTTCGGACCCGAGTGGCTCTCCGAGTTCGAGCCGAAGGGGCCGATCGTGGTCCTTGGCACGGCCGCCGATCTCGTCCACGTCGTACGCACCTTCCGCGACACGCCGCTCGGCAGCCGCATCCGCCCCTCGGCCGCGGATTGCAGGCCCGGGTCGCTCGTGGCCGTCGCCGGCGAGGGGCTCACGGCCACGATGGTCTGCATGGTGTCCTTATCGATGACGCCGCAAGGCATTCACGTCGTCAGCGTCGTCGACAACAAATCGCGAACGAACGCGAAGCTCTCCCGCGCCGACGCCACGCTCGTCGCTCCCCGCCCTGTCTGAACGCCCAAATCGTGCTTTGCACCCGCGTTTCCTGAACGCTCAAATCGTGCTTTGAGCGGCACGGGCACGATTCTCACGTTTTACGCACTGTATCCGTTTTACCAGCCTGGTCGCTGGTGAATGCGCGCATTTGTGCATCGCCAGTGGAATGGTTGGGATCCCATGAATTGATTGAATGGGACCCCAAGCATTAATGGCTGGGATCCCAAGTATAATGGCTGGGATCCCATGAATTTATCGTAGTCATTTGAACCGAACCGCCTCATTTCTCGGGCGAAAGGTCGTGAAACGGCTCGCTCGACGTCCGGAAACGGTATACATTCGATCTTATCCATTCGTCCCTGCTCATAATGCGGCGGGACGGATCGACTGACGCATCGCAGCGCGCAAGATATCGACGCTGCACGCCAAACCACCCTGGCCGATCGAGGTGAAGTGTATGTCCGGAGAGGCGAAGCATGAAAGCAATAATGTGGGCTGGGATGCCATGCCGCCCTCGTCGCGCGCGCCCGCCTTCGTGACCACGCAGGAAGGGGTGAACAACCCCGATCGGAAAGGCGCCGAGGCGGCGCTGCACAACCTCAAGCAGGCGCAGGCCGAGCACCCGTTCTGGCGGAACCGCTTCTTCAAGGCCTGCACCGCCGGCCACCTGACGAAGGCCGATTTCCAGTTCTTTTTCGGTCAGTACTACCTCTACAACCGGAACTTCACGCGATACCTCGCCGCGTTGATGGCGAACTCGGACAACGATTACCACCGCGCGCGGCTGTCCGAGAACCTGTGGGAGGAGGGCGGCGGTCAGGAGACGGACAAACGCCACGCCGAGATCTTCCGCAAGTTCCTGCGCGAGGCGCTCGAAATCGACATCGACAACACCGATTATCTCGATGCCACGCGCTTCTTCGTGCGCGAATTCCTCGATTTTTGCCTCCGCTCCCACCCCGCCGCGGGCTCGTCGTTCCTGTCGCTCGGCACCGAGGGCATCGTCTCGCGGATGTATACGATCATGGTCGAGGGCATGCTCAAGGCCGGGATCCCCGACGAGTTCCTGACCTTCTTCCGCATTCACATCGGATGCGACGACGAGCACGCGGAGACGCTGGAGGACATGATGCTGTCCTACATGCACACGCCCGACTGGTACAACACGTGCCTGTCGTCGATGAATTACGCGCTGAGCCTGCGCCACCGCTTCTTCGAGAGCCTCTACGACGCCATCCAGGGGCGCAAGCTCCAGGGCGTGATGAGCCGCATCCAGGCGCGCCGCTCCCTCGCCCCCCAGTTCCCCGATCCCAGCCAGATCCGCTTCGTCTCGGGCCAGCGCGGCGCCCCGCTCCTCGAAGCCGAGGCGGAGCGGCCGAACGTCAAGTCCACCGTCGAGCGAATCCCCTTCAAGGCGGAGATCATCGACACGCGCGTCGTCCGCATCCCGCCCGGCAAGCTGAACGAGCGGCACAAGCACGCCCACGAGATGATCCTCCACGTCACGGAGGGCACGGGCCGCGTCCAGGTGAACGAGTCGACCGTCGAGGTGAAGGCCGGGGACACGGTCTTCGTGCCCCGCTGGTCGCTCCACCAGACGCAGAACACGGGCGACGGCGACCTCGTGATGCTGGCCTTCACGGACTACGGCCTCACGCGCCGCGCCTACCAGAACAACGAGTCCCCGCCGGCCCGCCCCGCCCTGCGGAAGGAAGAGGGCGTGCTCGCGCAGGCCGTCGCCGACGCCGAGGAGTAAACCGAAGAGGAGCGCCCCGGGACCCCTCCCCGGGGCGCACAAAACGAGAATGGCCCGGCCGAAGCAGCCGGGCCATTCTTCATTTGAGGCCCCACGGTCGGGGCCCGAACGGATCGTTCAGAATCGCTTCGAGGGATCCTGGTCGAGCTTCTTCAGGTTGAGCTCGATGCGGCGGTTGCCCGGGTCGAGCTCCAGCGCCTGCTGCCAGAACCTGCGCGCGTCCTCGCGCTGGCCGTTGCGCAGCGCCGTGAAGCCCTGATCCATGAGCGTCGCGACCTCGCGCTCCTTGAGGCGCGCCGCGATCTCCTCGGGCGTCTCCTCGGGCGGAGGCGGGGGAGGCGGAGGCGGCGGCGGCGGCGGCGGCGGAGGCGGGAACGCCTGCGACGAGAGCTCCTTCGGCACCGGCGGCGCGCTGAGCGCGTCGAGGCGCATGCGCGCGTTCGTCGGGATCTGCGCCTTCTGCTGGAAGCCGGGGTCCGGCCCGAAGTCCCAGTCGTCCTTGCTGCCCTGCTGCTGCGTGATGCGGCCAGGCCGCACCGAGGGCCGCGGCGCCTCGTCGTCGGCCGGGCCGAAGCGCGCCTTCTCGTCGAGCTTGCGCACGCCCTCCATCAGGATGTGCTGGTAGTCGCCGGTGATCGTGCGCTCGAAGTCCGGCGGGAACGGCGCCATGTTGAAGACGCCGTCCTCGACGGCGATCATCTCGTGCACCGCCTCCTCGCCGACCATGTTGTTCCAGACGGCGTGCACGATGTCGCCGTTCTGGATGAGGATGATGCCCGAGACAGGCCCGCGCGCGATGCGCAGCGCCGTCGTCTTGCGGCCGAGGCAGAGCATCTGGATGACGTCGACCGCCGAGAGCTCCGAGAGGCTGCCGAGAAGGCTGTCGTGCGTCTCCATGGCCTGCAGGAGCGCCGCGCGGAGCTCGTGCAGATCGAAGGGCTTGCGCATCAGCTTGAGGCAGCCGACGGCGTGCGCCTTGTCGCGGATCGTCGCGACGTCGAACGCGGTCATCACGATCGCTCGCGTGTCCGGCGTCTCCACGGCGGCCCAGCAGACGAGGTCCATGCCGCTCATGCCGGGCAGGTGGACGTCGGTCACCAGGACGTCGATCGGCGTCTCGCGCAGGATCTGCCGCCCGACCTCGGCGTTCTTCGCCAAGAGGACGTCGTAACGATGGTTGTCCTGGTAAAGGAACCGATGGAGGGCGAGGACGATCCCGTCCTCGTCGTCGACGATCAGCACTCTGTGGCGCCGTTGAGCCATGGCTGTTCTACCTGCCGGTCATGATGGGCAACGTGATCGTGACGCACGTTCCCGAGACGTTTCCGCTCCGTCCGCCGATCGTGATCGAGCCACCGTGGTCGGTCACGATTCGATAGCATATCGAGAGCCCGAGCCCCGTGCCCGTGGGCTTCGTCGTGAAGAACGAGTCGAAGACCTTGTCGACGATCTCCTCGGGGATCCCGCTGCCCGTGTCCTCCACGTGCAGGACCATCCGATCGTCCTCGATGCCCGCGTAGACCTTCAGCTCCCCGCCCTCCGGCATCGCGTCGGCCGCGTTGATGAAGAGGTTCAGGAGGACCTGCTGGAGCTGGTCCTGATCGATCCAGAGCGGGCGAAGCAGGCCGTAGCGCGTGCTGAAATGAATGTTGTTGAGCCGCCCCTCGGCGGCGCCGCGCGCGCGATTCACGATGGTCGGCAGCTCCGCCTTGGTGCGCCGGGGCGGCCGGTGGCGCACGAAGCCGAGGAGCTGGCCGAGCATGTTGTTCAGCCGGTCGATCTCGCGGTTGACCGCGTGCAGCGAGTCGCCGAGACCGGCCTCGGCGGCCTCGTGCTCGATCGACTGGATGGTCGCCTTGATCGCGGCGAGGGGGTTGCCGATCTCGTGCGCGACCATCGCGCACGCCTTGCCGACCTCGGAGAGCCGCTCGAGCTGCCTGCGCTCGGCCTGGAAGCGCTCGGTCTCCGTGACGTCGTGCATGGAGATGATCGTGCCGAGCCGGTTCGATCGGATGAGGCGATAGCCGACGATGGTCTTGTTGCCCGCCTCGTCGAAGGCCTCGACCGTGAGCTCTTTCGTGCGCTGCGGGCCCTCGCGGCCGAGCGCGTTCTCTACCTGATCGAAGATCTTGTTGATGAGCGGGGCGCCGCCCGCGCGTCGCACGATCAGTTCGTCGGCGACGCGGTTCGTCACGACGACCTCGCCCCCGTCGTCCACGATCACGACACCCACCCCGATCTCGTCGAGCAGGGTGGTTCCCGATGAAAACGGCACGTTGGGACGGTTTTTCCTCATGGTTCGGAAGGGGGCGGCGCAGCGTAGGCGCAGCGATCGTCCATTCTACGCCGCTCGCGCCACCCCCGCGGCCTCAACGTCAGCCGTAGCCAAACAGCTTGGTGACCGTCTTCACGACCCTCTCCTCGGCCGGATCGGGCGTCTCGTCGCGGAAGCCGAGCACGCTGAGAGCCAGCGTCTCGTCCGACCACCGCAGCCATCGCGTCCGCATGACCACGTTGTTCACGTCGAGGATGTGGATCACGTGAGGCTCGGCGATCGGCAGGAGGTTCCTCACCTTGTCGCTCACCTCGGACACGACCGAAGCCGCGGCCGCGAGCTCGTTCTGGTACCGCACCTCGCCTGCCGCCGCGATCACGAGACCACGCGTATCCGCCAGCACGACCGCGCGGCCGCCCGTCTCCTCGCGGAGCAGCGAGCTCATGCCCTCTTCGAGCAACGTCTCCAGGCGCTTGTCCGTGTTGCGGAAGCTGATCGGAGCCGTGCTGATCGGAGCCACGCTCGGCGGAGCCTTCTCCATCGAGCGCGCCGCCGTCATGGCGAAGGCCTGCGCCTCGAGGTCGATGATGCGCCGCCGCATGTTCTTCGCTTCGATGGCGATCGCCTCGAGCTCCTCGACACGCCGACGCAGATCGCTGTTCTCGTTCGAGTAGTAGTCGAGCTCGGCGGACTTCTGCTCCAGCGTGCGGACGCGGAGCGAGAGCTCGTTGTTCTTCTTGTTGAGGCCCTCGGCTTCCTTGCGGAGCTTGTCGGCCTCGGCCGCGCTCGCGCCGCCGCTCGCCGCCGCAGCGGGCGCGCTTGCGGAGGCAGCCTTGAGCTTGCCTTCGAGGTCCTGCACCTTCGCGCGCGCGGTGCCGAGCTCCATGCCGAGCTTCGCCGCCTCGTTCGCGGCTTGCTGCAGCGTGGCGATCTGCGCCTGGAGCTGCTGCACCTTGGTCTTCTCGGCCGCGAGCTCCTGACCGACCTTGCCCGCGTCGCCCGTGGACTTCTGCGCCGCCGCGAGCTTCTGCTCGAGGTCGCGCACCTTGGCCTTCTCGGCCTGGATGTCCTGCGCGAGCTTGCTCGTGCCTTCGGCCGTCTTCTGCAGCGCCGCGACCTGCGTCTGGAGCTGCTGCACCTTGGCCTTCTCGGTCGCGAGCTCCGCGGAGAGCTTGTCCGATCCGCCTTGACGCGTCTTCAACTGCGCGTTCTCCGCCGCGAGCTGCTCGGCTCGCTGCGCCGACGCGCGGAGCTGATCCGCCTGCGTCCGCGCTTCACGGAGCTGCGCCTGCGCGGCCTGCACCTGCGCGTTCGACTCGGCGAGACGGCGCTCGAGATCCTGCCGCGCGCCGTCGTCCCCGCGACCCGCTTGCGCCTGGGCCATCGCGGCTTGCAGGCGTTGCTCGAGGTCGTGGGCGCGGGCGCGCTCGGCTTGCAAGGCCTGAGCGGCTTGATCGGCCGCGGCCACGCGTTGCCGGAGCTCGGCGTTCTCCTGCCGGAGCTGGGCCTCCGCGGGTGACGGACCGCTCGCTGCGGCCCGCGCGCGGTTGACCTCGCCCTGGAGCTGGTTCACCTGCTCGCGGAGCTTCTGCGCTTCACCCTGCGCCTTCTGCGATGCCTCGGCGCGCGCGCGCTCCGCGGAGTCGGCGGCCGAGCGCGAGAGCTCGGCGTTCTGCTGCTGCAGGGTCGCGAGCTGGGCCTCGGCTTGCTGGCGTGCCTCTTTTTCGGCCTGGACGAGGCTCGTATCCGCGGCGGCGCCGTTCTTCGAAGGGAACGCCCTGCTGACGAGCAGACCGGCCCCGAAAAACAGCCCGGCTCCAGCCGCGGAAGAAAGCCATATCGATTGGATCAGGTCCATTCCTTCCTCAAGTCCTCGGCTACCGCCACTCGATCTCGACGCGCCGGTTTAGGCTCCAGGCCGTCGGGGTGTTGGTGGGATCCGCGGGCTTCATGCCGCCCACGGCCTCGGTCGTGATCCTGGAGTGCGGAATGCCGTTCGCATGGAAGAAATTCTCCACCGCCGCGGCGCGCTTGCGGCTGAGCTCCAGGTTGTGCTCGCGCGATCCGAGTTGATCCGAATGCCCCCGGAGATGGATGCGCAGGCTCGGGTTCGCCTTCAGCTGCTTGAGGACCTCGTCGAGCGTGCTCTTGGCCGACAGCGTCAAGAGATTCGAATCGATCTCGAAGAGGATGTCGGAGACCGCCGCGGGTTTGTTGCCGGAAGCCACCGCCGGGGGCGTGTTCTTGACCGGCGGGGGTTCGGGCTCGGGCTCCGCCGTGGGGGCCGGCGGAGTCGCCGCGGCCACCGAGACCACCGGCAGCGCGGAGGTCGTCGCCGTGGGTTCGGGAGCCGTGTTCGGCGGCTCGGGCGTGGGGGTCGGTTGGGGAGGCGGCGCGACGGCGACGCTCGGGCCAGGGCTTACCGGAGGCCTTTGCGCCGAGGCCTGCGCCGAGGTGGTCGACCCCGGCCGAGCCCCGGTCAATTGGGCCTGCTTCGCTTGCTCCTCGGCGTACTCGGGCGCGAGCTTGACGTTGATCAGCCCGAGGTCCGCGAGACCGAGGAGCAACAGCCCACCAAAGGCCAGCCGAGCGTTTCCAGTCGAGTTAGCCATAACGACTCAGACCGCCGTCATACGATCTTGGAAAGCTCGGTCACGCGCCGGCGAATATCGAGGAACACGAGGCCGAGCTTCGCGTCCGGCGTCGTGAGCACGATGAGCAGCGATTCCGCGCCGACCGCGTTCAGGATGACGTAGCCCTGACGGCCACGCACGTACGTCTGCTCCATGGCGCCACCCATGAGCTCGTGGGCGATACGCTCACCGACACCGAGGAGCGCGGCGGCCATACCGGACACCAACTCTTCGTCGATCTCGTTCGGGAGCAGCGAGGCGATGATGAAGCCGTCGGTGCTCACCATGGCCGACCCGATGATGTCGGGCGATACCGAACGAAGATTGCGAAGAATTTCCTGGATTTTTTCGACTCGACTTCCAGCTGCCACGTCTCCTCCTGTGCGGGCAAGCCGAGCCCGAGTTCGTGCTCGAGCTCATCAATCAACCCGGGCGCCGCGTCCGGGACATGTTCTGCCCTCTCGCACTGCTCTCCGGCATCCCTCCGGTCACCGTCGACGCCGACGGACCTTCGGAAAACCGGCGCGTGGGCGAGGCCGCCACCACCACGTGGCGGCGTCGTCTAGCCCAATTCGACCGTCACCTGGCACGTACCTTCGCCGTTGGCGCCGCACTTCGTCTCGTACGCCTTCGGCTTCTTCTTGATGAGGATCTCGGTGATCCCCGCGACGAAACCAACCTCGAAGTGGCAAATGCGCTTCGAGATGCTCGCCATGCCCGCGCACGTGATGCACTCGTCCAAGTCCACCACGAGAAGCTTGTCGTCGAGCTGGCGGGGGATGAGAATGCCGATACGCGAATCGCGCACGAACTGGACGACCTCCTTGAGGTAATCGTCCGTGTTCGGCTTGTACAGCATCTGGCCGGCTTCTTTGCCGAGCTCCCTACCACCGTTCTGGAAAACGACCGCCGCCCCGCGCCCCAGCACCTCCTCGACGTACCCTGCCGAGAAGTGACGGAACACGCGAAAGACCAACAGCGGAATGTCGTTTCCCAGAATCGGCCTGTGGGTCTGAGCGACTTCTTGGATGAGACCCATTAGAGCACCTCATTGTCCTTGGATTGACTTGGACTCACACCAACCTCCCTGTGATGCGGACCGAGCCATGCGCGGCCGGTGCGGGGACTCCCGTCACCCACCGCCTGCACACGCCCTCGCGCAAGCAGGACGGCGGGAGGGCCCACGTGCCGGCTCGGCGGGGTAGAGGCAGAGTGTACGTCGGTTCGACCATCGCGTGAAAAATCGGCGGGAAGTCCAAGCGTTGACGTTGCACCCCGGGGGCGTGTGCCTACGAGGTCGCGGAGGCCGGGGGCGGTCCATGGACCCGCCCCGGGTTCCGCAGAAACCTTGAACCAAGGCAGGATAGACTGAAACGGACCCCGATGCTAGCCAAGAAATCCCCGCCAAGGGGCTCCGGGCACCGCGAGGATACGCGGCATCGCACGCGATCACAAGAAAGCATCAGCGCCCCGATCACGTCCGACAGACCCGTGCGGAAAACCGGACGAACCGTGCGTTAGATCGCTTTGGATGGGCGTTGCGCCCTGATTGTGTGAATTGGAATGCGGATTTGTCGCACAGGCACATGCGCATCCATGTGCCGGAATGTGTGACGATGGGCCTTCTAGACGCGAGGCCCGGGCGGGCGGACAGGAAAAACCGTCAGGCCGCGACCGAAGGTACGGACTGGAACGTGGCGGCCAGGACGTCCGGCGCAGGGAGGCCGATCGACGCGAGCCCCCGCCGCGCCGCCGGTAGCCAGGACGCCGGATCCCCCACGATCCCCCGCGCCATCGACTCGAGGAGGCGTCGCCGCAGGAGATCCTTGCGCCGGTAGAAGCTCGCACCGTGCTCGGCGTTCGCGTGCGGGACGTAGCTCGCCAAGGAGACGTGCGTCTTCTCGTGCAGCATCAGATCCACGAGCGCCCCGAACGCCGCCGGATCGTCCTGCTGCAGCACGGACATGAGCAGCGCGCGCACCCGCGCCGACGCGAGGTTCACGCTGATGCCGCTGCCATCCGTGTGCGCCATCTCGTCCGGGCCGTAGAGGTCCTGGTGCACCGAGATCGGTGAGGGCGTGAGCTCCGCCGCGATCGAGATCGCCGCGTCGATCCCCTCGAGCACCGTCATCGCCGCCGCGAGCGCGTCGACGCCCGGGACCGCCTTCGCCGTCGCGAGCAACGTCTCCCGATCGATGCGCTGCATCGCGAGCGCGCCGATGCGCCGGCCTCGCCGGTCCTGCGAGCTCGCCGCCGCCGCCGCCGCCGAGGTCGCGACGAGCCGCCGCCAGAGCGCGTCCGCGAGCGGATCGTCGAGCGAGACGTACGTGCGGCCCGCGAGCAGCGGCTCGCCCATCGGTCGCAGCGTGCCCGCGCGGTAAGCGCCAAGCAGATGGCGCAAGGTCACGATGCGCGGGTGCTGCTCGTGCTCGTCGTCGATCGTGATCACGCGGATGGCCGGCGTGTCGAGCAGCGCGTCCGCGAACCGCACGACCTCCTCGGGCGCAGCCACCGTGGGGCGCTTCTGCGGCCTTCGCTCGGACTCCGGCGGCGCGGAGCTCGACGGCGGGATGAGCGACCAGGGCTTCGACGATCGGGTCGCCTCCGTGAGCTCCTCGGGCGCGCTCGCGGTCGCAGGCTGCGTGGGCTGGCCCGCGAGCGCGGCGCAGAGCAGCCGATCGAGGACCGACGAGAGCCGGTGATCCACCGCGCGGAGCAGCTCCCGATCGTAGAGCGCGTCGTGCAAGACGAAGCGCTCGAACGCCGCGATGAGCGCCGACTCGACGGCCGCGGACGCGTGCGCGGCCACCGCCGAGCGGCCCTTGTTGAGCGGAACCTCGGGCGGCAGCTCGACGACGATGCCGAAGCCCGCCGACACGATCGCCCGCGCGAGGTCGCGGTGGAGCGAGAGCTCGGGCGCGGTGAAGAGATCCTGACGGACCGCGACGAGCAAGCCGCGCTGCGTGATCGTGACGTGCGGCAAGGCGCCGTCGCCGCGGCCGACCCAGATCGTGAGCTCGCCGAGCGGGCCGGTGAGCGGGCCCCCGACGTGCGCGCGCGAGACGCGGCGCATGCGCGTGCGGGCGATGTTGATGAGCACTCCGTCGACGTAGATCCGGGCGACGGAAGGATCGACGAACGACGCGGCCGCGGCGACCTCCGAGGCGAGGACCGAGCGGCTGATCGGCTCGTCGAGCAGGAGCCGCACCGACGTGCCGGTCCAGCCCTCGACGTGCGGGAGCGGCCGCAGAGACCAGGCGAAATCGGCGTAGGGCGGGCCCTTGCCGAGCGGCTCGACGCGCAGGAGGTGGCCCTCGGTGCGCGTGCGTGTCTTCACCTCGAGCCGCGGCGCGATCTCGAGCGCGCTGAAGAAGCCGATGCCGTGCTCGCCGATCGCGAGCTCCTCGCCCTCCTTGCCGCTGCGGAACGGGACGAGCAGATCGCCGAGGACCTCGTCGGCCGTCATGCCGCGGCCTCGATCGGTCACGATGATCTCGGTGCCGCCGAGGCCCGACTGCACGTCGATCGCAGCGCCGCGCGGCGAGGCGTCGAGCGCGTTCTGGACGAGCTCGCGCAAGGGCGCGATGCGCGACGCGCTCTGCGCGTAGATCGTGCGAGAGAGGATCCGCTCGGCGAGATCGGGGACCGTCGCCTCTCTGCGGCAAGCCTCCACGATGCCCGGGCGGGCCGCGCGGCTCGCCGCGAGGTAGGCCGAAGAGCGGCCATGCACGCGCACGAGCAAGAGGTCCGAGAGACGGCCAGCGTAGACTTCGGTCATCGGTTCCCCCCTTGATTCCCCGAGGCGCGCTCGGTTACGCCGCTCCCGTGACCCCGATCGGCTCGCTGACGATGAGCTCGCGTTCGAGATCCGGTTCACGCATGCCCGTCGCGCGATCGAACGCGACGCGCAGCGCGTACTGCTCCGCCCAGCCCACGCGCCGCGCGACCGCGGGCGCGTCCTCGCGCACGAGCAGCGCGTGACGCGTCCCGAGGCAAGGCAGCGGCCCCGGCGCGCTCTTGCGGCCGCGGGCGAGTGCCACGGGCACGGCCTCGGGGCGCTCGGATCGACGCGCGAGCTCCACGATCCCCGGCAGATCCGGGCGGCGCCGCGCGAGGCTCGACAGGCTCTCGGCGTGATCGATCTCGAGCTCGCGCGCGAGCAGCTCTCGCTCGCCGGGGATGAACCCTTGCCACTCGCGCTCGGCCCAGAAGCTCTCGGGGACGAAGAGCCGGGCCTCCACGTTGCTGCCGAGGAAGCCGATCAAAGGCTCGCGCCGCTCCGGGCCGACGAGGTACCGATCGGGGCCGAGCAAGGCGCGCGCGAGCTCGGGCGCGACCTCGTTCCACGCCGCGGATTGCAGCATGAGCGCGCTGATCTGCGCGGCGACCTCCGCCAGGCGATCGGCCGACTTGCGGCTCGTCCCCGGCGCGCGCGCGAGGTCCGTGAGCCTGCGGTAGAACGCCGCCGCGGTCGCGCGGAAGTTGCGGCACGGCTTGAGCGCGTCGCGCCCCTCGGTGAGCTCCACCGCGGAGGGGAAGTCGATCAGCGCGAGCTCCGGGATCGCCAGGCAGCCCTCGACCTTCACGCCGGCGTGGTACGTCGCTGCGCTGATCCCGGTCACGAGCGCGCGGCCGCCCACGTAGAAGCGCGCGACGCGACTCGGATCTTCGGGCGAGAGCGCGTCCGAGAAGTGCGCGCCTCCCGAGAGGTAACGGCCGTCGTTCAGCGGCGCGCCGTCGAGGTTCACGACCGCGCGCTCCTTCGGGAAGAAGTGCAGCGCGTCGCGCAGGTAGGCGCGCAGCGCCTCGGCCTCGACGAGCGACGAGCGCACCTGCACGCGCGTCCCGGCGCGTGGCGTGAGCTTGCGGATCGCGCAGACGAGCGACGACGGCTCCGGCCCATCGGCGAGCACCGAGAGCGACCAGCCCGAGGTCCCGTCGCCCGTCTCCACCTCGATCGACAGGCTCGACGGATCGGGCAGCCCGAGGCCGATGACCGAGAAGAAGCCCACGCCGAAGCGCCCGAGGTCCACGCCGGGCCGTTTGTCGGTGGCGAACGGCACGAGCAGCCGTGACAGGATCGTCCGCAGATCCATGCCGATCCCGTCGTCGGTCACGGTCACCACGCCTTCGCGCACGCGTACGTCCACGACCGCCGGGTGCTCGGGCGTCGCGTCGATCGCGTTCAGCACGAGCTCGACCACGGGCCGGAGCGGGTGGCCGAACTGCCGGCCCACCTCCTCATCGAGGATCTTGAGCAGGTAGGCCCGATCCATCGGCGGCCGGGCCGGCGCTCCGGTCCCCGAGACGAGCGCCGAGAGCGCGGGCCGATAGAGCCCGATGGCCACGAGCTCGTGCAGGGAGCCGAGGAAACTGAGCTCGCCCTCCCGCACCCCCCCGCGTGCGATTCCGCCGGCGCGGGCCGCGGCGAGGTCGATGTGCGTCCTCGTGAACGGCCCTGCGTGCGCCGATTGCTCGGCCGGAGGCGTCCCGAGGGGCGAAGAGTCCGGAGCGCTGCGTGCCGTCGCCATCGAGCAAGCAATGGTGGGCCAAGTTACCTCTCGCGCAAGGGGGGGTTCCGCTGTCGAGCGTTCTCCTTGGCTTGTGTTCTGGGCGTGGAGACGCGATCCGCCCATTTCGTTCGTGGGCCGCTCGTCGTGGTCGATTTCGAGGTCTGGCTTCTGATACGCTCTGGTCGTTTTCCTTACGACTGAGGAGGAAACGATGGCGCGCTTTCTGCGGTGGCTCGGTGTGAGCCTGGGGCTTGGCATTTCGATGGGAATCGGGCTCGGGGGAGGCTGCGCGGCGGGCGGCAGTGGCCGTTCGGGCAGCGGAGGGGAGGGCGGCGAGGGCGGCGAGGGCAATGGCGGACCCGTCGGGCCCGGGGGCGGTGGCGTGGGTGGGTTCGGCGGAGGCGTGGGCGGCGGGGGCCCGGCTTGCGCGAAGTTCACGGCCGAGGCCCAGCAGGCGCCTTCGGCCATGCTCACCGTCCTCGACGCGAGCGCCAGCATGAACAAATCGTCCAAGTGGGGGACGGCGCAGCTCGCGATCAAATCCGCAATCGACAAGGACGTCTTCGACACGATGTCTCTCGGGCTCACGGTCTTCCCGGCGAGCCTGACGGATCCGCCGGTGTGCTTGTGCCAGGGGCTCGATTACGAGCTGTGCAAGCAAATCATCGGCGGCGTCTCGTGCGGCTTTTCGTTCCTGCCGCAGGTCCCGATGGCGCCGGCGGGCAAGGACAAGACGAACGCGCCGATGGGCGTACGCCGTCAAATGTATGACTGGCTCGCCAGCCACTCGCCCCTCAGCAACAGCGACGACGGCTCCCCCATCTACGATGCTCTCACGGCGGGATATGCGTCGCTCAAGGCCGAAAACATCGAGCGCCGCATGCTCGTGCTCATCACGGACGGCGGTTTCTCGTGCACGTCCGTCGCGAGCCCCGCGAGGCCCGGCTATCAGGACCTCAATGGCTGTCCGGACTGGGAAATGCCGAAGAGCGTGAACGATCTCATCACGGCCGCGCGCACCGACGCGAGCAAGCCCATTTTCACGTTCGTCGTGGGCGTCCCCGGGTCGAACAGCACGGGCGCGAAGGTCGACGGATTCGATACCCCGCCCTACAACATGCTCCTCGCGCTCTCGACGTACGCGGTGAGCGGATCGCCGGACACCGTGGATCCGAGCTGCGACAAGGACGCCGCCTTCACGGAGGCCGGGGCCGCCCCCGCCAAACCTTGCCATATCGATCTCTCGAACGGCGCGCAGTTCAACGCCGACGCGCTGGCCAAGGCGATCGCCGACGTCCGCGGCAAGGCGCTCGGCTGCGTCTACGACCTGCCGCCCCCGCCGCCCGGCGAGCAGATCGACACGGCCCAGGTCAACGTGAACATCACGCTCGACGGCATGCTGCAAAACCTGAAAAAGCGCTCGGATCCGCTGGATTTCTGCCCGCAGGACGGCTGCTGGGACTACACGCAGGACGGCAAGGTCCAGCTCCTGGGCAAGGCCTGCGAGGCCCTCGGCGCGGCCACCGACGTGAAGGTCGACATCCAGGTCGGCTGCGAGACCATCCTCAAATAGAAAGCGGTTTTCAGGCCAAACGTTTTTTGCCTCCGCCCCTCCTCGTGCGCCCGGCCGCCGGGCTCGCCTGGCCCCGGGCCTCGCGCGGCGTGTCCCGTGCTACGTCACGGGCATGAAGCTCCGATCCCTGCTCTATCCCGATTCGAATCGCACGGGCTCGCTGGGCCTCTTGCTGGTCCGGCTCGCGACGGGCGCGCTGCTCGCCGCGCACGGGTTCTCGAAGCTCGTGGACGGCCCCGCCGGGCTCGCCGGCGGCCTCGCGATGAAGGGGTTTCCCGCGCCGACGCTGCTCGCCTGGTGCTCGACCCTCGCCGAATTCCTCGGCGGGATCTGTCTCCTGCTCGGCCTGCTCACGCGCCCCGCGGCCGCGGTCGTCGCCTTCAACATGGTCGTCGCCTGGGCCTCCATGCATCTGCCCGACGCCGCGCACGTCGGCTCCGTGAAGGGCGTGCCGTTCGAGTATCCGTTCCTGCTCTCGATCGTCGGCCTCGGGCTCGCTTTCACCGGCGGCGGCCGTTACTCGCTCGACGCGGTCCTCTTCGGCCGCAAGCCCGACGCGGGCGGCGGAGGCGGCTGAATCGAGCGCGGCCCCTCGGCCTTCGGGGCGAGCCACCGCTCCGGCGCGTCGTCGTGCGGATCGCGCACGCCCTCGAGCTGCGCGTTCACCTCACCGCCCACGAGCAGCGAGATCGACAAGAGCCACAGCCAGAACAGGAGCACCGCGACGTTCGCGAGCGCGCCGTAGAGCGTCGCGTACCGCGCCAAACTCGCCACGTAGACCGAGAACAACGTCGAGACGATCGCCCAGAGCGACACGGTCACGAGCGCGCCCGGCCAGACGCGCCTCCGCACCGACGGCGGCCGCGTGATCGTGAGGCGGAAGAACGCCGCGATCAGCCCGGTCAGGATCAACGCAGGTCCGGCTGCCGCCACGATCGTCGCGCCGAGCGAGCCGGTCACGTGCGTGAACACGATGCCCATGAACGTGGCGAGCCCGACCGCCGGGATCGCGCCGAGCACGAGCCCGAGGCCCACGAGGCGCCGCTTCCACCAGGGACGGGGCGTGCAGACGAACATCGTCTCGAACACGCCGATCGCCGTCGCCGCGCCGGCCGACGAGACCCACAAAAACGCGAGGAGGCCGAGCGGCGCGAGCACGAGGGCCTTCGCGTCGGAGATGCGGAAGAAGTCCTCGCCGAGCGCGGCCGAGACGGACGGAGGCGCCGCGCTGAGCAGCGATCCGAGCAGCTCCGCCGCCGCGTCGCGCAGCCGATGCAGCGCCCAGCCGGCCACGGCGAGCAGCGGGATGATGCTGAGGAACGCGTCGAACGCCATGGCGCTCGCCGCCCGCGGCGCCTCGTGCAGGTCGAGGTAGTGGACCAGCCGGCCAAGCGCCCGGAAGGCGGAGCTCGCCAACCCGGAGAGGTGCCGCCGATCCCACATGCCTCTACTGTAGCAAGGCTCCGGCCTCGATGGCGCGCTGCATCGTCGGGTTCGTGCGCCATGGAAAGCAAAAGGCCGACCCCTCATGGAGCCGGCCTTCGCTGTTCTTTCACGATTGCGTCGTGGGTGTCACGACGCGCGTGGGATCAGAAGTCGTGGCTGTGGCCCGCGTGCGCGCCACCTGCCGCCGCCTTCTCCTCCTTCGGACGCTCCGCGATGAGCGCCTCGGTGGTGAGCATGAGGCTCGCCACGCTCGCGGCGTTCTGGAGCGCCGAGCGCACGACCTTCACCGGGTCGATGACGCCCATCGCGAGGAGATCGCCGTACTCGCCGGTCGCGGCGTTGTAGCCGAACGAGCCCTGACCGTCGCGGACCTTCTGGACCACGATCGAGCCCTCTTCGCCGGCGTTCGCCGAGATCTGGCGGAGCGGCTCCTCGATCGAGCGGCGGATGATGTTCACGCCGAACCGCTGCTCGTCGTTCACCTCGAGCGAGCCGAGCGAGGCCTGCGCGCGGATGAGCGCGACGCCGCCGCCGGGGACGATGCCCTCTTCCACGGCCGCGCGGGTCGCGTGAAGCGCGTCCTCGACGCGGGCCTTCTTCTCCTTCATCTCGGTCTCGGTCGCGGCGCCGACCTTGATGACGGCCACGCCGCCGACGAGCTTCGCGAGGCGCTCCTGGAGCTTCTCGCGATCGTAGTCGCTCGTCGTGTGCTCGATCTGGGCGCGGATCTCCTGCTGGCGCGCCTTGATCTTGTCCTTCTTGCCCTGGCCGCCGACGAGCGTCGCGTTGTCCTTGTCGATGATCACGGTCTTGGCGCGGCCGAGATCCGAGATCGTGACGTTCTCGAGCTTGAGGCCGAGCTCCTCCGCGATCACCTGGCCGTCCGTGAGGACCGCGATGTCCTTCAGCATCTCCTTGCGGCGATCACCGAAGCCGGGCGCCTTCACGGCCGCGCAGTGCAGCGTGCCGCGGAGCTTGTTCACGACGAGCGTCGCGAGCGCCTCGCCCTCGACGTCCTCGGCGATGATGAGCAGGTTCTTCTGCTGCTTCGCGATCGCCTCGAGGACCGGGAGGAGGTCCTTCATGTTGGAGATCTTCTTCTCCGAGATGAGGATGTAGGCGTCCTCCATGACGCACTTCATCGCCTCGGCGTCCGTCACGAAGTACGGGCTGAGGTAGCCGCGGTCGAACTGCATGCCCTCGACCACGTCGAGCGTCGTGTCGGCGCTCTTCGCCTCCTCGACCGTGATGACGCCTTCCTTGCCGACCTTCTCCATCGCGTCCGCGAGGAGCTTGCCGATCGTCTGGTCGCCGTTCGCGCTGATCGTGCCGACCTGCGCGATCTCCTTCGCGTCCTGCGTGAGCTTCGCCGAGCCCTTGAGGTTCGCGACGATGGACTCGACGGCCTTGTCGATGCCGCGCTTGATCTCCATCGGGTTGTGGCCCGCCGCGACGAGCTTGGAGCCCTCGCGGTAGATCGCCTGGGCGAGCACCGTCGCCGTCGTGGTGCCGTCGCCGGCGATGTCGCTCGTCTTCGAGGCCACCTCGCGCACCATCTGCGCGCCCATGTTCTCGAAGCGGTTCTCGAGCTCGATCTCCTTCGCGACCGTCACGCCGTCCTTGGTGACCGTCGGCGAGCCGAAGCTCTTCTCGATCACGACGTTGCGACCCTTCGGGCCGAGCGTGACCTTCACCGCGTCCGCGAGGGCGTTGACGCCCGCGAGGATCATGCTGCGAGCCGACTCGTTGTAGATGATCTCTTTGGCTGCCATCTCGATATCTCCAGAATTCAGGGGGCCGCGGCCCGCGTCACGCCTCGATCACGCCCAGGATGTCGTCCTCGCGCAGGATGAGGTGCTCTTCCCCGTCGAGCTTCACCTCGGTCCCCGAGTACTTCCCGAAAAGGACGCGATCGCCTTCCTTCACGTCGAGGCGGCGCACGGTGCCGTCCTCGAGGACCTTGCCGTTGCCCACGGCGAGGACGGTGCCCTCCACGGGCTTCTCCTTGGCGGAGTCCGGGATGTAGAGCCCGCCCTTGGTCCTCTCCTCTTCCTTGAGTCGCTTGACGATCACGCGGTCCTGCAGCGGCCTGATCTTCGTCGCCATCGTGAAACCCTCCGGGGGTGGCCGAGAGCCACCAAATCCCATTCGCAATGGGCAGGCGCGAGCGCGCGCATTCATGCTTGGGGCGCCCCCGCCACATGCCCGATGAGCTTGCGGTTTTTCGATTGTTAGCACTCACGGGGGGTGAGTGCTAACGAACGGCGCGGAAGATAGTCATGGTCGTTCGGCTGTCAAGCGGCGGAAAATCGCGGCCCTCGCGATCGCTGGCAGCCGCCCCCGGGGGTGGCCACAAATCCTCGGAATCCCACGTAAAACCGTCTGCCGTCTGCTGGGCGTCGAGCGCCCGCTGCGGTAGATTCCGTTCATGAGGCCCGTGTCCGGCCCCGAGCCGTCCGCGAGCCTCTGTCGCCGGTCTTTCGAGGACGAGCTGTTCAACCGGGCGCGAGGCGCCTGCTGGATCCCGGTCCCAAGGCGCCCCGTCCAGGACGAGGTGCCCCGTGAGCCGTACTACCAGTATCGCGATCTCTCCTAGTATCTCCGACTACTTCATGAGCGCCGTGGGCGATGCGCTGCGCTTGCGGAAGATCGAGGCCTCCGCGGCGGCGTCGCACTACCTCGTGGGCATTCTCTGCGACTATGCCCACCCCAGCGAGGAAAACGAGTCGGCGTTTTCCCGACCCCTCGCCTTCCAGCTCCACGACGCGCTCGAGGCCTCGGGGACCACGCGCTTCCGCCGCCTGCGCGCGCTCGGGGACGGCGTGCTCTACGGGGTCGGCTTCTTCGGCGGCCATGTCGATCTCCGCGGGATCGACCGCGGCTACGTGATCCGCGTCGGCGCGACGGCGTACGACAACGCCTCGGCCATGCTGCGCGCGCCGGGCCAGCGCGCGACGCACGACGTCCTGTCGGAGCTCGCCGATCGATTCGAGCAATTCGTGGAGGTCCTGAACGAGGTCGCCGACGGCGCGATCGCGCAGGGCGCTCAGGGCCAGCGCGGGCTGCTCAAGCTCTACGAGCGCTGGCTGCGCACGGGTTCGTCGCGCATCGCGGAGGAGCTCGGCGCGCGCGGGCTCGTTCCGACGCGGGGAAAGGAGGGCGTCCACTGATGGCGCCCTCGCTGCCCGCGCGCATCCAGGCAGCGCTCGAAGGCACGTACGGCATCCCGGAGGCGCCCTCGGTGGAGGACTTCATCCAGCCGATCGACGCATCCGAGGAAGAAGGCCGCGAGGTCCTCTTCGTGCGCGAGGACGACGACGGCGTCTCCGTGGTGCTGCATTTGCCGCGCGCGGCGCTCGAAGCGACGAACCCGCCGTTCGATCTGCTCTGTCAGGTCGTGGAGGGCGTGAGCCATTTCCTCTGCCTGGCCGAGCGCGCGCGGCGCGAGCTGCCGGTCACGCAGCTCGAGCTGGAGCTCCAGGCCGAGGTCGACAAGTACGTGCTCCTCGTGCACGGCCCGCTCGCCGCGCGGCGCTTCGATCCCGACCGCGCGGCCCGCATCCGCGCGCGCCTCTTCGAGGCCGTGGCGTACCTGCACCCGCCGGGCACCGAGCGCGGCGATCGCTACCGCCTCGCGAACGATCTCGCCGCCCGCTTCGCTGGCCGACTCGAAGAGAGCTTCGCGCGGCGCGGCCACTTCGATCGGATGCGCCGCGCGCTCCGCTCTTTCTACGCGGCCGGACAATCCGACAAGATCTCGCTCGCCCGAGCTGCTTAGACCATCCCGTTCGTCCGGAAGTACTCGATCGCGCGTTCGACCGAGGTCCGGAGCGGCGTGCAAGGCATGCCGAGCTCGCGCCGGGCCTTTGCGCCGTCGAAGTAGGCGTGGTGCTGCATGTAGCGGACGCTCTTGTACGTCGCGAGTGGCGGCGCGTGGCTCACGTGGTTGGACCAGGATTCGAGGCCGAAGGCCATGGCCCGCGCGAGGCCGGAGGGGATCGGCAGCCGCGGCGGCGTCTTCCCCGCGACCTCGGCGACGAGCTCGAGGAACGCGCGGAACGTGATGTTGTGGTTTCCCAGGATGTACCGCTCGCCGAAGCGCCCGCGGGTCTCGGCTGCGACGTGCGCCTCCGCGACGTCGTCCACGTCGACCGCGCAGAACCCGCCTTCGCCCACGCCGGGCATCTTCCCGTGGAGGAACGAGAGGATGATCGCGCCGGTCGGCGTGGGCCCGATGTCGCGCGGGCCAAACGGGAACGCGGGGTTCACGATCACCACGGGAAAACCTGCCTCGGCGAGGCGCGTGACGACCCGCTCGGCGTGGTACTTCGAGGCGATGTAGTCGTTCGCGATGTCCCAGAGGTTCCACGGCGTCGACTCGTCGGCGGGGCTCGCGTCGTCCTTCAAGCCGACGGCCGCGATCGAGGACGTGTAGATCACGCGGCGCACGCCGACGTCGCGAGCTGCGAGCATCGAGGTCAACGTGCCCTCGATGTTGACGCGGTGGATCGGCGTGGGATCGGGCATCCACACCTTGTAGATCGCCGCGAGGTGGTAAAACGCGCCCGCGCCTTCGAGCGCCTTGCGCATCCCCTTCGCGTCGCAGACGTCGACCTCGATGCGCTCGACGCGATCCGCGGGCAAACCTTCGAGGTTTTTCGGATTGGCCCCGGGCTCGACGAGCGCGCGCACCTTGCGGCCTCCTTCGAGCAACTTGCGCACGACAGCCGAGCCGATGAATCCCGTGGCGCCGCTCACGGCGGCGAGGTCCTGCGTGGTCATGGTGCGGCTCCATGCTCGCCCGAGCCGAGCGCCTTGGGAACGAGGTACGTCACGGCGATGTTCGTCCGGCGCTCCCCGATGCGTGTCCGCGTGTAGGGGCAGCGCTTTACGACGACATCGGGAATGTCCAGGCGTCTTCGTTGCTTGGGGGCCGGAACGCCTGCGCCGAGGCTCCGAGACGCTGTGGTGAAACTGCCCGGCGCATGTAGGCCTTGACCTTCCACCCTTCGGCGTACTCTCATCCCGAAACGATGTCGTCCGCCAGCACCAGCACGAAGCCTCTCACCGTCGTCGTCGCCGAGGACGAGCCCGCCATGCTGAGCCTGGTGGCTCGCCATTTGAGGACCCTCGGCTTCCAGGTCCACGATGCCGCCGACGGCGAGACCGCCTGGCGCCTGACGCAGCAGCATCATCCCGATCTCGTCATGCTCGACGTGATGATGCCGCAGATGAGCGGCTGGGAAGTCGCGAAGCTCGTCAAGGCCCCGGGCGCCGCAGGCGGAACACTCGCGAACACGCCCGTCCTGATGCTCACGGGCATCGGCGAGAGCATGAACGCGATGACCTCGCCGCTCTTCGCCGACGGCTGGCTCGACAAGCCGTTCGAGTTCGCGAAGCTCGACGAGAAGATCCGCGAGCTGCTCGCGAAGTACGGCAAGGACATGCCGTCGCGAAGGGCGCTCGACGACGCCGACCTCGACGAGGAGCCGGTCGCAGAAGCCGCGCCCGCGCCCACGCCGAAGCCCGCGCGTGCCGCGAAGAAGGCCGCGAAGAAGCCGGCGAAGAAGGCCGCCGCGAAGAAGGTCGGTAAGGCCTCGGCGAAGGCCACGAAGGCCACGAAGAAGGCGCCCGCGAAGGCCGCAGCGCCGGCGAAGAAGGCGCCCGCGAAGGCCGCGGCGCCGGCGAAGAAGGCTGCCGCGAAGAAGGCCACGAAGAAGGCTTCGGGCGGCAGCGCGGCCAAGGCGCCTGCCGCGAAGAAGGCGACGAAGGCGAAGGCGACCGCGGGGCGGAGGTCGACGGCGAAGAAGCCGCGGGCCGCGGCGCGTCGATCGAGCTGACGACGCGCGAGCCCTGTACGACAAGGGCGCGACGGACGGCGTATCGTCCGAAGCGCCCTTCGTCGTTTGTGCCTGTCCTCGGCCGTGAGGTTCCTGGAGGCGGGTAGGGGGGCGCCCCGAACGCGCTCGCTCCTCGGGGGAATCCTCCCGGCGCGTGACGCGTAAGATCGCGATGCGCGGCCCGTTCTCAGGGTAGGAACTTACGGGCGCCCGAAACGTCAACAGCTACAATGACGCCCCTCACCTCCCGGCGATCGGTCCTCCCGGGGCGATCGGAGCGACTTCTACCGTGAGCGATCACCGTATCCAAGGGCTCTCTCGCATCCGCCGCGCCGCCGCGATCGTCTCGCTCCGGCTGCGCATCGCGCGGGCCGTACGTTACCTGCCGAACGCGCTCACGCTGGCGTTCGCCGTCGTCGCCGGCACCCTCGCGTGTCGCAAGTTGTTCCCCGACCACCTCTCCGAGCAGCGCGCGCGCCACATCTTGATCGGCGCCGCTGCGGCCGTCGTCGCCGTCGCGCTCGTGGGGCTCCTCCGCAAGCTCGCGCCGCGGGCCGGGACGATCGCGCTCGATCGTCATCACAAACTCCACGACAGGCTCACGAACGCGCTCGCCTTCGACGCCTTGAAGGCCTCCGAGCGCACGCCGCTCATGGAGGTGGCCATCGACGACGCGTGCGAGAACGCGCGTGATCTCAAGCCCAGCAAGGCCGCGCCGATTCGTTTGCCCTCGGACTATTTCGCGGCGCTGCTCGTCGGCATCGGCGCCGTCGCGCTCGCGCTCGTCGAGATCCGCACGTCCATCAAGGAGGCGCCGCCGCAGCTGCGCACGATCGACGCGGTCGCGCTCTCGGACGACGATCTGGAGCTCTTCCGCGAGGCCGCGAAGGAGCTCGCGAAGAAGGATCAAACGCCCGAAGTGCAGGCCGCGATCGAGCGGTTCAACCAGCTCGTCGAGGACATCGCGAACAAGCGGCTCGATCGCACGGAGGCCTTCCGCAAGATGGAGGCCATCGAGCGTGACCTCTTGAAGGGCGCCGAGGCCGATCGGAAGGCGCTCGAAGAGGCGCTCGAGCAGATGGGCAAGGACCTCGAGTCGAGCGAGCTCTCGAAGCCCGTCGGCGAGTCGCTGAAGAAGAAGGACCTCGAGAAGGCGAAGAAGGACCTGAAGGAGCTCGCCGAGCGGCTGCGCGACGGGAAGAAGAAGCCCGACAAGGCCTCGCTCGAGCGGCTCAAGGACGCGCTGAAGAAGGCCTCCGATCGGCAGAAGGATGCGCTCGCTGCGATCAACGAGAAGCGCGCCGAGGCCCGCGAGGAGCTGCTCAAGAAGAAGCAGAAGAAGAACGAGCAGGACGGCGGCCCGCAAGACGAGCAAGAGGAGCGCCTGCTCAAGAAGAAGGAGCGCGAGCTCGAGCGGCTCGATCGCGAGGCGGAGAAGCAGGAGCGCCTCGGGCGGCAGCTCGACAAACTCGATCGCGCGCTCGCGAAGGCGGCCGAGGATCTGATGCGCGAGCTCGGCGCGTCCGCCGAGGATCTCGAACAAGCGGCCGAGGACATCAACCGCATGCAGCAGGAGGAGATGTCCGAGAAGGAGAAGGAAGAGCTCCGGCAGCGGCTCGAAGAACTGCGCGAGATGCTCCGGCAGCAGGGGCAATCGGGCAAGCAGCGCATGGCCCGCATGCTCCGCTTCGGCAAACGCGCGCGCGGCGGGCAGGGGCAAGGTCAGCCGCAGCAGGGCCAGGGCCAGGACGGTCAGGGCCAAGAGGGGCAAGACGGCCAAGACGGCCAGGATGGCGAGGGCCAGGACGGCCAGAACGGCCAGAACGGCGGCGGCCAGCAGGGCGGTGGTCAGGGCAAACAGTGGGTGATCGGCCCGGGCGGCAAGAAGATGCTGGTCCTCTCGCAAGGCGGCGGCCAGGGGCAGGGACAAGGCCAGGGCGAAGGCCAGGGGCAAGGTCAGGGCGACGGCCAGGGGCAGGGCGGTCAGGGCACGGAGCCGGGCGGCAAGGGCGTCGGCTCGGGGCACGACGGCGACCTCGCCGGCAAGCGCACCGATCCCAAGATGGGCACGCAGGACGTGCAGGCCCAGGGCCTCGACAGCGGCGGCGGCCCCTCGAACAGCGAGGTGATCCTCGCGGCGGCCGAGAAGGGCTTCAAGGGCGGCGGCTACAAGAAGGTCTTCACGCAGTACAGGACCGTCGCCGAGGAGCAAATCAACAAAGAAAAGGTGCCCGACGGGTACCGATTCTACGTGCAACGCTATTTCCAGCTCATTCGACCCAGGGAGTGAGCGGCGCGCGCGGGCACGATTGGTTTTTCCAAGTAGAACGATAGGGGAAGAGATGGCCGAGAAGAACAAGGACCTCGCGCGCGCCGAGGTCGCCGATTTTCAGAAGAGCATCGGCGGGCTGCGTGAGGAGGTGGGGAAGGTCATCGTCGGCAACCGCGAGGTCGTCGACGGCGTGCTCACGTGCATGCTGGCCGGCTCCCACGCGCTGCTCGAAGGCGTGCCGGGCCTCGGCAAGACGATGCTCGTCCGGACGATGGCGCAGGCGCTGGAGCTGCAGTTCTCGCGCATCCAGTTCACGCCCGACATGATGCCGGCCGACATCCTCGGCACGACGATGATCGACGAAGGCGCGGGCGGGCAGCGCTCGCTCTCGTTCCGCAAGGGCCCGATCTTCGCGAACATCGTGCTCGCCGACGAGATCAACCGCGCCACGCCGAAGACGCAGAGCGCGCTGCTCGAGGCGATGCAGGAGCATCGCGTCACGGTCTCGAAGACGAGCTACACGCTCGAAGAGCCGTTCTTCGTCCTCGCCACGCAAAACCCGCTGGAGAGCGAGGGCACGTATCCGCTCCCCGAGGCGCAGCTCGACCGGTTCTTCTTCAAGCTCCACGTGCCGTTCCCGGGCCGCGAGGAGCTGCACGGGATCCTCGATCGCACGACGGGCATGGACGCGCCCGAGGCGAAGCCGGTGGTCGACAAGAAGCGGCTGCTCGCGATGCAGAAGCTCGTGCGCGAGGTGCCGGTGGCGCGGCACGTCCAGGACTACGCGGTTCGTCTGCTCCAGGCGACGCACCCGGAGGGCAGGTCGCTCGACCTCGTGAAGCGCTTCGTCAAGTTCGGCTCGTCACCGCGCGGGGCGCAGGCGCTCCTGCTCGCGGCGAAGATCCGCGCGCTCTTCGAGGGGCGGTTCGCGGCGTCGGTCGACGACGTGAAGGCCGTGTGTTTGCCGGCGCTCCGGCACCGCGTGCTGCTCAACTTCGAGGGCGAGGCCGAAGGCGTGAAGACCGACGACGTTCTCCTCGCGATCATGAAGCAGCTGCCCGACACCGCCGAGTAGGGAGCTTCCTCGCCATGGGTGTGCTCGAGTTCCTGGGGCTTCGGCCCGACAAGCCGTCCTTGCGCCGCGGCGGCGCGGGCGGCGACGACGACCTCTTCGACGACGAGTTCCAGCGCAAGCTCGAGTACCTCGCGATGGTGAGCCGTCGCGTCTTCTCGGGCGCGATGCGCGCCGAGCGACGGACGAAGAAGACGGGCTCGGGCATCGAGTTCGCCGATCACCGCGACTACGCGCCCGGCGACGACATTCGCTACCTCGACTGGAACGCGTACCAGAAGTTCGATCGGCTCCTGATCCGGCTCTACGAGGAGGAAGAGGATCTCGCGATCTACTTCATCCTCGACACGTCCTCGTCGATGGGCTTCGGCGAGGGCGAGAAGCTCCGGCAGGCGAAGCGGCTCTGCGCGGCGCTCGCGTACGTCGGGCTCGCGAACCTCGATCGGATCGCGATCGTCGCGGCCACCGACGAGATCAGCGGGCGGATGCCGACGACGCGCGGCAAGGCGCGCATCTTCCGCATCTTCCGCTTCCTCTCCGGCGTGAAGGCCGAGGGCCCGACGGATCTCGGCGCGGCGATGAAGACGTTCGTCGCGCAGCACAAGCGCCGCGGGCTCGCCGTGTTGCTCACCGACCTCTACGATCCGGAGGGCTTCGAGCGCGGGATCAACGTGCTGCGCTTCCATCGATTCGAGCCCTACGTGATCCACCTCGTCGATCGGCACGACGCGCGGCCCGACATCAAGGGCGACGTGCGCGTCTACGACTGCGAGACGGGCACGGAGCGCGAGGTCACGGTCACGGCCAAGGTGCTCGAAAAATACCAGCAGGCGTACGAAGGGTACCTCGACGAGGTGCAGCGGTTCTGCACGTCGCGGCAGGTGAGTTATTTCCGCGCCGACGCCGACGTGTCCTTCGACGAGCTCATCCTCCGCGTCTTCCGCCGCGGCGGCTTCCTCCGGTAAGCCATGCATTTCGTCGGCGTCCCGCTCGCGACCTTGCTTCAGATCGGCGCCCTCGCCGGCAGCGTGGTCGTCGTCTTCTACATCCTGAAGCTGCGTCGGCGCCCCGTCGCCGTTCCCTTCGAGAAGCTCTGGGAGCGCATCCTGCGCGACAAGGAGGCGACGAGCCTCTTCTCGCAGTTGAAGCGCTTCCTTTCGCTCCTCCTGCAGCTCGCGCTCCTCGCGCTGCTCCTGCTCGCGCTCGGCGATCCGCGGCCCGCGGCGAACATCCTCGAAGGCCGCAACATCATCGTGCTCGTCGACGCGAGCGCGAGCATGAAGGCCACGGACGCCGCGCCTTCGCGCATCGACGCCGCGAAGGAAGAGGTCAAGCGCATGGTCCGCGGCCTCTCGGGCAGCGATCGCATGCTCGTCGCGCAGATGGATGCGGCCGTGACGCCGCTCTCCACGATGACGAGCGAGATCCCCGACCTCGAAGCGGCTGTCGCGTCGATCAAGGCCACGGATGCGAGCGCCGACTTCGCGCGCGGATTGCGTTTCGGAGTCGACACGCTGCGCGGCCTCTCCTCGCCGGAGATCATCGTCGTCTCCGACGGCGCGCTCGGCCCCGCCGCCGACGCGGCCGGGCCCGTGGAGCTCGGCGACGTGCGGCTCTCGTTCCTGCCCATCGGATCCCGGGCGACGAACGTGGCGATCACGGGTTTTTCCGTGCGGCGTTATCCGCTCGACAAGAGCCGCTACGAGGTGATGCTCGAGGTCACGAACACGAACGAAGAGCCGGTCGACGTCGAGCTCTCGCTCTTCGGCGACGGGCAGCTCACGGACCTCTCGCAGATCCGGCTCGGGCCGAAGGAGCGGCTGCCGCGCTTCTATCCGAACCTCTCGGGCGCGTCGAAGACGCTCGAAGCGAAGATCGCCTACGCGAACGGCAGCCGCGACGATCTGCCCGCCGACGATCACGCCTTCGCGCTCCTGCCCGAGCGCAGGCGGGCCCGCGTGCAGGTCGTGAGCTCCGGCAACATGTTCCTCGAAGCCGCGCTCCTGCTCGACGAGTACCTCGAGGTCACGACGATCGATCCGTCGCGGTACCCGGCGAAGGGCAACTTCGACGTGACCATCTTCGACGGCGTGACGCCGAACGTGGCGACGGGCAGCGGCAGCCTGCTCTACCTGAACCCCTCGGGCGAGAACGTGCCGTTCGAGGTGGGCAAGCCCGTCGAAGATACGGATCCGAACTATCGGCTCGGCTTCGACGAGCTCGACGAGAAGCACCCGATCCTCCGCTACACGGTCCTCTCGGACGTCAACATCGGGCGCGCGCGTCCGCTGAAGGGCGAGAAGGAGGACAAGGTGATCGGCAAGAGCTACAAGGGGCCGATCCTGATCGCCGGCAGCCGCGCGGGGGTGAAGTTCGTCGCGCTCGGCTTCGACATCCGCGAGAGCGATTTTCCGCTCCGGATCTCCTGGCCGCTCTTCCTGCTCAACACGATCAACGAGTTCGTCGAGGAGGACGTCCAGTACATCTCCTCGTTCCGCACGGGCACGGTCTGGCAGATCCCGGCCTCGTCCGCGGCGGCGACGGCGACGCTCGAATTGCCCGATGGAACGAAGCGCGACGTGCCC
This sequence comes from Polyangium sp. 6x1, assembly GCF_029946515.1. Lineage (GTDB taxonomy): Bacteria > Myxococcota_A > Polyangia > Polyangiales > Polyangiaceae > Polyangium. Next base: position 10,566 of record NZ_JARZHH010000019.1, on the reverse strand, counting down.
GTGAAGGACGGCCGCGCGGTCTTCCTCGGCCAGCAAGCGGGCTTCTACAAGCTGTCCACGAGCCCCGACGAGATCACGACGTTCGCGGCGAACCTCGTCGATCCGGCCGAGAGCGTGATCAAACCCGCGACCGAGCTCGTCGTCGGCGGGCGCGCGGCAGGCCCCGTCGGTGAGTTCAAGGTCGGCGTGCGGCGCGAGATCTGGATCTACTTGCTCGCCGCGGTGCTCCTCGTCACCGCGATCGAGTGGCTCACGTACCATCGGAGGGTGACGGTTTGAACAAGCGCCTCCGGGTCATCGCTTGGGTCTCGACCTGCCTCGCGCTCGCAGGGCTCCTCTTCTGGGCCTACCGGCGCTTCGTCCTCCTGCACCCCGATCCCACGCTGACGTGGGTGCGCGGCGGGATCACCTACGAGCTGCTCAACCCGAAGATGCTCGGCGCGATCTTGGTCGCGCCGTGGTTCGTCGGCGTCCTCTCGCAGTCGCTCGCGGATCTGCCGTGGCCGCAGCGCGTGCTCTCGGTGCTCCTGCGCATCTCGTTCGTCGTGCTGCTCGCGCTCGGCCTCTCGCGCCTCGCGCGCACGGCCACGACCGAGAAGGTGTGCACGGTCTACCTCGTCGACGTCTCGGACTCCGTCACGGACGAGGCGCTCGACGACGCGCGCGCGGCCGTGCAGCGGGCCTGGGCCGAGAAGCCGAAGGACGGGATCGTCAAGCTCGTCACGTTCGCGAAGCGGCCACGTGTCGTGGAGGCGCCCGATGCCGAGGGCGAGAACGCAAAGCCTCCGCTGATCACGCGGCACCTGGGGTTTGGGGCGAAGGGCGCCGAAGGCGATCCGAAGCCCCAAGCGTCGACCGACACGGACAAATCGCAGGCGGAGTCGCTCGGCGCAGGCTCGAACTTGCAGGCGGCCCTCCAGCTCGCGTACGGCCTCTATCCGCAGGGCTACCTGAAGCGCGCCGTGCTCCTCACGGACGGCGTGCAGACCGAGGGCGACCTGCTCGCCGAGTCGAACCGCGCCAAGGAGTTCGGGATCAAGCTCTTCACGATCCCGTATCGCCGGCCCGCGCCGCCCGAGGTGGCCGTGCGCGAGCTCAAGATGCCGGAGCGCGTGAAGGTCGGCGAGACGTTCGCGATCCACGCCGACATCTACGCGACGCGGGCGACGAAGGCGCGTGCGCGGCTCTACCAGGGCGAGGCGCTGAACGGGCTCGAAGGCGTCAAGGAGCTCGATCTCAAGGCCGGCCCGAACGACGTCATCTTCAAGAGCGTCGTGCGCTTGCCGGGCCAGGTGACGTACGCGTTCGAGGTCGACGAGATCCCGGCCGACAAGTTCAAGGAGAACAACAAGTACGCGACGACGATCGACGTCCCCGGGCGCCCGGCGGTGCTCTACATCGAGGGCACGCCGCAGCACGCGGGGCCGCTCTCGAGCGCGCTCACGGCGCAGCAGCTCGACGTCGACGTGCGCCCGCCCGCGGGCTTCCCGGCATCGGTGAAGGAGATCGAGCGCTTCGACTTCGTGATCCTGAGCGATACGCCGAAGGACGCCGTATCGCTTCAAGCGCAGGAGCTCATCGAGACGTACGTCCGTGATCTCGGCGGCGGTTTCCTCTTCGCTGGCGGCGACGCGGGCTACGGGCTCGGCGGCTGGTACCACTCGACGATCGAGCGGATCTTGCCGGTCCGCATGGACAACGAGCGCAAGAAGGAGATGCCGAGCGTCGCGATGGTCCTCGTCATCGACCGCTCGGGCTCGATGACCGGCCTGCCGCTCGAGATGGCGAAGGCCGCGGCGAAGGCCACGTCGGGCGTGCTCTCGTCCGATGATCTGATCGAGGTGATCGCCTTCGATTCGGCGCCGACGCGGTACGTGAAGATGCAGCCGGCGCGCAACCGCTCGCGCATCGCGGGCGACATCGCGCGCATCCAGCCAGGCGGAGGCACGGAGATCTTCCCGGCGCTCGACGCGGCCTACCAGGACCTCACGGTCACGCAGGCCCGCAAGAAGCACGTCGTGCTGCTCACGGACGGCAAGGCGTCGAGCTCGGGCATTCGTGATCTCGTCTCGGCCATGATCGCCGAGTCGATCACGGTGACGACGGTCGGCCTCGGCGGGGACGTGGACGAGCAGCTCCTCAAGATGATCGCCGACGTCGGCGGCGGCCGGTATCACGCCGTCGGCGACGCGAACAACCTGCCGCGCATCTTCACGAAAGAGACGGAGATGATCGCGCGCGCCGCCGCGGTCGAGGAGTGGTTCCCCGTCACGCAGGTCGGCGACGCGGCCTTCCTGCGCGGCGTCGACGTGCGCACCGCGCCGAACCTGCACGGCTACGTCTCGACGAAGATGAAGCCGCCGCCCGCGGTGGAGCTGCTCCAGAGCGACACGCAGGAGCCCATCCTCGCGCGCTGGCGCGTGGGCCTCGGATGGACGCTCGCGTGGACGAGCGACGTGAAATCGCGCTGGGCGGTCGAGTGGCTGAGGTGGCCGGGCTTCGAGCGCTTCTGGGGCCAGCTCGTGCACGAGCACATGCGGCAGAAGCATCGGCGCGAGCTCGACATGAAGGCCGACGTCGTGGGCGGCAGGCTTCGCGCCTCCGTCGACGCCTTCGGGGCCGACGAGCGCTTCGAGAACAATTTGACCTCGAAGCTCTCGATCATCGTGCCGGGCGGCGAGACGAAGGTCGTCGACTTCCGGCAGACCGCGCCCGGTCGCTACGAGGTCGACGAGCCGCTCGACAAGTACGGATCGTTCCTGCTCCGGGCCGAGCACATGCGCGAGGCCGAGGGCGGCGCGATGAAGCAGATCGCCGTGAGCTTCGGCCACGTGTCGAACCCGTACCCGAAGGAGTACGCGAGCTTCGAGGCTGATCTCCCGACGCTCGAGAAGGCGGCCCTCGCCACGGGCGCGGCCGTCGATCCGGCTTCCGTGCAGGCGATCTTCGACCCTGCCGGGGAGAAGGTGACGTACCACGAGGAGCTCTGGACGCGCTTCGTGTATGCGGCGATCGTGGTCTTCCTCCTCGACCTCTTCGTCCGTCGCGTCCGCCTGTTCGATCGGAAGTTCCTTCCGAAGCGAGGGGCGCGCGGGACCGGGCAAGCGGCCTCTGCGCGGGGGGCGTGATGCGCGATGGAATGGGCCGCGTGACGAGCACATGAAGGCTTGCTCGCCGACCCGGACGGGAAATGCACGTGGCAGCCGCGTCTCGGGTTCCGTGTTTTCAGGTGAAGTGGTAGAAGGGGACGAAGGTTCGTCCTTGTGTCGACGGCCTTCGGCCGATCCTGGACATTCCCAGCTCGGCCCTCGAACCCCTGCGTGATGACGTGAGCTCTCTCGATGCCCTCCTGACCCGCCTCGAAGCGGGGCGCCCGCTCGTCCTGGGTGGCGATCCGGTCTCGTCCTTCGCGGCGAGGGGCGTGGAGACCTCCGGCGCGGCGCCCCTCGGGCGCGCCGTGCGCGAGAACCCCGGCGCCGTCTCCGAGCACTACCGGCAGGAGATCACCGCGGGATCGGACGTGATCGTGGCCGTCACGGACGAGACGATGCCGCGAGCGCTCGCGCAGATCGGCATGGCGTTCCGCTCGGCCGCGCTCACGGGCACGGCGGTCGATCTCGCGATCGAGGCGGTCGGCACCGCGCATCGGCCGGTCGTGGTGGCGGGCCTCCTCGGCGCGCGCTGGATCGCGCCGGCGCTGCCGGAGCGGATCACCGAAGAGTACGCGATGCACGCGACGCGCCTGTCGACGTCGGGTTGCGAGCTCATCATCGCGCGAGGCTTCTCGCCGGAGGCGTTCCGCCACGGCACGCAGCTCGCGCGTATGGCGCGGCTCTCGGCCATCGTGAGCGCGTGCGCGACGCAGCTACCGACATGGGCGCTGCTCGAAACGTCGGACGGCGAGCGTATCGTCGACGGTGACTCGCTCGACGAGGGGACACGCGCCTCGGTCGACGCGGGCGTGCATGCCGTGATCGTCGACGTGCCGAGCGAGAGCGCGGCCAAGGCTGCGCTGGAAATCGTGACGCGGGCGGGAGCTCCGCGCGTCGGGGTTCTGCTCGCGGCGAGCCCCGAGTGCCAACATGGCGTACCAGACACCACGTCATCGGTGGATGCGTGGGCCGCGGCGTGCAAACGTCTGGTGGACGCAGGGGCGAGGTTCGTCGGCGGTGGTGCTGGGACCACGGCAAAACACGTCGCTGTCCTCGCGCGTGTGCTTGGTCCGAAGGGATCCGGCTCGGAACGCTCCCCGATGTGGCCGCAGGCCGTCTAGGCCTGTCCCGCGCCCCAACTCCCCGAACAGCTTGAGAACCACGAACGATGGCCGAAGCGAGCCTTTCGAATCAGGCGGAGATCATCCGCGGCATCGATGACCTCCTGATCCCCTTCCACGCGGCGATGAAGCCGCGCGATCGTTACCGCATCGGTGCGGAAGCCGAGAAGTTCGGCGTCGACACGACGACCGGAGCGCCCCTCCCTTACGAGGGCCCGCGCAGCGTCCTCACGGTGCTCGAGGCGCTCGTCGAGCGTCACGGCTGGAAGATCGATCGCGAGTCGCCCACGGGCCCGATCATCGCGCTCGAACGCGCGGGCGCCTCCGTGACCCTGGAGCCGGGCGGCCAGCTCGAGCTCTCCGGCGCCGCCTTCGACAACGTCCACCAGATCTGCCTCGAGATGAGCGGTCATCTCGCGGAGCTGCGCGACATCTCGGGCGAGCTCAACCTGAGCTGGCTCGGCGTCGGGTTTCATCCGCTCGCGCGGCAGGACGAGCTGCCGTGGGTGCCGAAGTCTCGGTACGGCATCATGCGCCGTTACCTGCCGACGCGTGGCACGGGCGGCCTCGACATGATGCGCCGCACGGCCACGGTGCAGGCGAACTTCGACTACTCCAGCGAGGAGGGCGCCATGCGCGCGCTCCGTGTCTCGCTCCGCCTCTCGCCCGTCACCACGGCGATGTTCGCGAACTCCCCGTTCGTCGAGAGCGGTCTCTGGGGCGGCAAGAGCCGGCGCGCGCTCACGTGGCTCAGCGTCGATCCCGCGCGGCAGGGGCTGCTCGAGAACGTGCTCGAGCGCGGCAAGCGCTTCGTCGACTACGTCGAGTGGGCGCTCGACGCGCCGATGTTCCTCATCAAGCGCGGCGACACCGTCCTCGAGAACACGGGCCAGTCCTTCCGCAGCTTCTTGAAGCACGGCTTCCGCGATCACCGTGCGACCTCGACCGACTGGCAGACGCACCTGAACACGCTCTTCCCCGAGGTGCGTCTCAAGCGCACGATCGAGGTCCGCGGGGCGGACTCGCAGTCGGCCGCGCTCACGTGCGCGCTGCCGGCGCTCTGGACGGGCATCCTCTACGACGATCGCGCCCTCGACGAAGCCGAGGCGCTCACCGAGAGTTTCACCTATGCCGAGCTCGAAGCGCTCCGCCCGGAGATCGCCCAGAAGGGGCTCGGGGCGACGTTCCGCGGCGAGAAGCTCGCGGCGCTCGCGGAGCGCGTGCTCGTGATCGCCGAGGGTGGGCTCGCGCGGCGGGCTCGCATGCGCAATGGCAAGGACGAGCGCGTGCACCTCACGCGCCTCGGCAGCCTCGTCGAGAAGGGCCAGTGTCCCGCCGACGCGCTCGTCGAGGGGCTGACGAGCGACTCGGATTTGCGCCGCGAGATCCTCGTGCGGGCTCGCATCTAGGGCCGCCTTCGCAGGGAGAACGAGCCATCGCTCGGCGCGCTCTCCTGCTCCTTGGGGGACCGGGTTCGGACGATGACGACGATTCTCTATCTGCTCGCGACGGCGCTTCTCATCCTGCTGAACGCGTTCTTCGTCGCGTCCGAGTTCGCCATCGTCAAGATGCGCCCCTCGCGGCTGGAGCAGCTCGTGCGCAGCGGCGACGCGCGGGCCAAGCGGGCGCTGACGATGTCGCAGCGCCTCGACGCGTACCTCTCGGCCAACCAGCTCGGCATCACGCTCGCGAGCCTCGGCCTCGGCTGGATCGGCGAGCCTGCGGTCGCGCACCTCCTCGAACCTTGGCTCATCAAGTTCGGCGTCGGCCCCGAGGCCACGCGCGCGATCGCGCTCGGCGTCGCGTTCACCTTGATCATGTCGCTCCACACGATCATCGGTGAGCTCGCGCCGAAGACGCTCGCCATCCAGCGCACCGAGAAGGTCACGCTCTTCGCCGCGCAGCCGCTCCACGTCTTCTTCGTGTTGATGTGGCCCATCATCTGGGTCTTGAACTCCGCGGCGAACGGCTTCGTGCGGCTCTTCGGCCTCCAGCCCGCGCACGAGGAGGAGATCGCGCACACCTCCGAAGAGCTCCGCATCCTCCTCACGCGGAGCCCTGCAGGCCTCGATCCTGCGCTGCGCAGCATGCTCGTGCGCATCTTCGATCTGCGTCGGCGCACCGCGCGCCACGTCATGTCGCTGCGCAGCGAGGCCGCGACGCTCCGGGCCGCGATGAGCATCGACGAGGCCGTGAAGATCGTCGCGGAGGCCGGCTACTCGCGGTATCCCGTCCTCGACGCGCAGGGCCACACCGTGCTCGGGTACCTGCACCTGCGCGACCTCTTCGACGTCCTCTCGGGCCGCCGCAAGGCCGCGCGCGTCGCCGAGCTCCTCCGCAAGCCGATCTTCGCCCGCGAGACCACCTCCGTCGAGCGCCTCCGCCTGGAGATGCAGGCCAAGCAGATCCCCGTGGCGATCGTCACGAGCCCGACCGGCGAGTTCGTCGGACTCGTCACGATCGAGGACGTGCTCGAAGAGATCGTCGGCGAGATCCGCGACGAGAACGACGAGGAGGTCCCGCCGATCCATCGCCGTGGTCCGGGCATCGTCGAGGTCGACGGCCGCGTCCTGCTCGCGGACCTCGAGCGCGACGCGGGGATCGTCCTCTTGCCCGAGGCGAAGACCGTCGAGACCGTGGGCGGTTACATCCTCGAACGTCTCGAACACCCGGCCGAGCCTGGAGATCGTGTCGAGTGCGAGGGCTACACGCTCGTCGTGACGGACGTCGTTGGCCGGCGCGTGCGTCGCGTCCGCATCGTCACGACGGACAAGTCGGTGCCGCCGCCGCCGCCGCCTTTGGACGAGGCGGAGGGCGGCGGGTTGCCCGAGTGATGGGCGGGGTGGACTCGGGCTCGCTCTCGGTCTAACCGGGGGAGCATGCACAAGGCACAGGGTCTGGCGGGCGTGCTCGCGCTCGCGGGGGTGCTCTCCGGTTGCGGCGGGGCCGGCGAGCCGTGGCCGAAGCGGCCGCTCTTGAACGAGATGACGAAGGACCGCGCTGCGGAGGGCGCGCCGAAGGCGGCGGCGCCGGCGGCCGACGCGACGCGCGGCACGATCCTCGGGCCGGAGAAGAGCGCCATCTCGTTCGAGCAGATGGTGAAGATGCCGGAGCCGGGGTGGAACATCCCGCGTCAGGTCAAGGCTTCGCCCGACGGCAAGCTCGTCACGTACCTCGCGAGCGAGTCGGGGGACATGACGATGTCGCTCTTTGCGTTCGACCTTCCATCGCGCACGTCGAAGGTGATCCTGCGCGCCTCGGATCTCCCGGGCAGCTCGAAGCCGCTCTCGCGCGAGGAGGAGCTCCGGCGCGAGCGCCAGCGGCAGAAGACGATGGGGATCGTCGCGTACCAGTGGGCCGAGAAGGCGCCCGTGATGCTCGTGCCTTCGTCGGGGGACGTCTTCGTGCGGTCGGCGGCCGGCGCGATCACGCGCCTCACGGAGACCAAGGAGCCCGAGCTCGACCCGCAGATCTGCGCCACGGGCGAGCGCGTCGCGTTCGTCCGGTCGGACGATCTGTGGGTCGTGGACGTCGCGACGCGCAAGGAGACGCGGCTCACGACGGGCGGACCTCCGGGCACGACGCGTGGGCAGAGTGATTTCCTCGGACAGGAGGAGCTCGACGAGCCGCACGGGTTTTTCTGGTCCCCGGGCTGCGACAAGATTGCGTATCTCGAGGTCGACGAGCGCGAGGTCCCCGAGCATCCGGTGCTCGGGTATCGCGGCGACAAGCCGGACCTCATGATGCAGAAGTACCCGGCGCCCGGCGACAAGAACCCCAAGGTTCGCGCGGGCATCGTCGACCTCAAGACGAAGAAGACGACCTGGTTGAAATGGCCCGCCGAGGCCGAGCGCTACATGGTCCGCTTCCACTGGGCGCCCGACGGCAATGCCTTGTACTTGCAGACGCTCGATCGGCTCCAGAAGCGCCTCGCGCTCGTGCGCGTGGACGCGAAGAGCGGCGAGACGAAGGAGCTCTTCGCGGAGACCTCGCCCACGTGGATCGAGCCGGCCACGTTCGAGCCGCTTGAAAAGTCCCCGCGGTTCGTGTGGACGCGCGACATCGGGGGGCATACCCACCTCGAGCTCCGGGACGTCGCCACGGGCGCGCCGATCAAGCAGCTCACCTCGGGGGAATGGGACGTGCAGCTCGTGAGCCGCGTCGACGAGGAGGGCGGGCGCGTCTTTTTCATCGCCGACGACAAGGATGCTCCGCTCGACCGCCAGCTCTATTCGGTGAACCTCGACGGCGGCGAGAAGAAGCGCTGGACCGAGGAGCCCGGCGTGCATTATGCGGGCGTCGATCGGGGCGCGAAGACCGTCACGGACATTCATTCGGCGAAGGATCGGCCGCCGAAGGTCGTCATTCGCGAGCTCGGCGGCGCCGTGATCGGGGATCTCACGCTCCCGATGGATCCCGTGTTCGCGTCCCTCCACGTGCGCACGCCCGAGATCCTGACGGTGGACGGCCCCGGCGGCGTGAAGCTTTATGGCACGCTCCTCCCGCCGCGCGTGATCGAGCCCGGGAAGAAGTATCCCGTCATCGTGATGGTGTACGGCGGCCCCGGCGTGCAGACGGTGCTCAACATGTGGTCGCCGTACCTCCAGTGGCAGCACCTCGCGGATCGCGGATTCGTCGTCTACCAGCTCGACAACCGCGGCACCGCGGGGCGAGGCCAGGCCTTCGCGGCGCCTCTTTACAAGAATGCCGGCAACGTCGAGCTCGAGGACCAGATCGCCGGCCTCGACGCCGTCGCCAAGCGCCCGTACGTCGACGCGAGCCGCGTCGGGATCATCGGCCACAGCTATGGCGGGTACATGGCGGCGCTCGCGCTGCTCAAGGCGCCCGATCGGTTCCACGTGGGCGTCGCCGGTTCGCTCGTGACGGATTGGCGCCTCTACGACAGCGCATACTCCGAGCGCTACCTCGGCAGCCCCACGGCGGACGCGAAGGCCTACGAGGCGGCGGACCTGACGAAGCTCGCCGGAAACCTCCGCGGCAAGCTCTTCCTCCTGCACGCGCTCATGGATGAAAACGTGCATTTCCAGAACACCGCGGAGCTCATCGACGCGCTCGTCGCGGCGAACAAGCGCTTCGATCTCCTGGTGTTCCCCGGGGAGCGCCACGGCTACCGGGCGCCGGCCGCGAAGCTCTACGCGACGCAGCGGTCGATCGAATATCTGGTGGACAACCTTCGCTAGAACATCGCGTGGCGGGGGGGCTCCGCTCGGCCGAGCCGGGCTGAGCCCTTCGAGCCTCTTGCTCTGGGCCCGGACGTCGTCTAGAGTGCGCGCCGCGCGGTGCCCGACAGCGGGCGGCGCCGCCGGGGAGTCGCACAGTCCGGTAGTGCACGAGCTTTGGGTGCTCGTTGTCGTGGGTTCAAATCCCACCTCCCCGACCAGCTTCGCTCAATACGACTGCATCTTGTCGCAATAAAGGTTCGGGCCCGGGTCCACGCCGAGCATCTGCGTGTATCGCTGGTAAAACCCGACGCGGTCTTCCACCTTGGCGTTCGTCGGCTGGTTGCACTCGAGCCCGCCGTTGATGACGTTGATCGTCATCCCGAACCCGGGCACCCGGCCGAGCGTTTGATCCTGCGCTGACGGCGTCCACTTCCCCGTCATCACGTCGTGACAGGACGGCTTGGGCGATTGCGGCGTCATCCAGAACCAGCCGCCCGTCCGGAAGGCCACCGTGCCATTCGACGTCACCTGATCCGGATCGGTCAGGAGCGGCAGCCCGAGCGCGTCGCCCGCCTGCCCGTAGTTGTAGTTCCACGAGAGCTGGATGGGCCCGCGCCCGTGATACGTCTTCCCCGGCGCGCAAGGCCATTGCTGGTTCGTCGAGTCGCAATAGCCCGTGCAGCCCCCGTTCTCGCAGCCGACCTCCTGCGTGAAATAGAGCCCCCACGCATGGGGGCCGTCCGGGGCCGCGGGCCAGCCGCCCGTGGTCTCGTGCGAGATGTTCGCGAGGAACGCGGCCGCCTCGCGCTTTCGATCGTCGAGGCTGCCCTCGTTGCAGAAGGCCGGGAACGTCTCCGCCGCGGCGACGAGCGATTCATACGCGTACAGCGCGTTCCGGTGCAGGAACATCGCGTCGTAGACCTCTTTCGAGACGATCGCCGCGAATCCATTGCCACCGCCGCCGCCGCTGCCGCCCATTCCTCCGGCGCCGCCCATTCCGCCGGTGCCGCCCATTCCCCCGGCGCCGCCGCTGCCGCCCGCGCCGCCCATTCCTCCGGCGCCGCCGCTGCCGCCCGCGCCGCCGGGCCCGCCGCCACTGCCGCCGCTGCC
>NZ_JARZHH010000185.1 GCF_029946515.1 Polyangium sp. 6x1 | reverse complement strand
CGGAGGGTGAGGTCCAGAATGTCGCCGAGCGGACCGCAAAGCGGGTGGCGGCGATATTGAAGAACCGGGGCCGCTCGATCGAAGGCCTATCTGGCGGTGAAGTGGGAGACGATATCGAGCCTGCGCTTATGGCTTGTTATGGCGTGGCGGCGCGAGCGCCTTTGCAGTTGCCTCTATTCCGTGAGCATTTCGATGTGGACGACGCCACCGGAGGAAACCGCGACGCAAGCCGTGGGCGTTGCTTTTGCGACATGTGTTCGCCATCGATGTGACAGCGTGTCCGAGGTGTGCGAGCACGACGCGGTGGCGAAACGTTGCGCTGTCGCCGGATGCGATTCGCGAAGGGTTGGCCCGCGCGGGGCTCTCGGCGCGTGGGCCGCCGATGCGTAAGCGTGTGCCCCTGGGGCAACTCTCGCTGCCATTCCCGAAAGCGCACCGGCGAGAGCAGCCCTGAGGCGCCGCCTTCGGTGGACGTCTCGCGCTCGCTGTCTGCCGGCGCCGAT
>NZ_JARZHH010000018.1 GCF_029946515.1 Polyangium sp. 6x1 | reverse complement strand
AAGAAGGGCAACGGGGGCCCCACGAGCGGGCTCGGGGGCCTCGGCGGCGGCGGCGGCGGCCGCGGGCGCGCGGCGCCGACGGCCACGGCGCCGGCGCGCGAGCCGCCGATGGTCAACCAGAAGCCGAAGGACGACTCCGGCCTCGATCGGCTGGCCGCGCAGTACAGGAACTCGCGGCGTCAGGTGGTCGTCGAGGGCTATGCCGACGGGCGCGACGGCGACAAGTACGGCGCCTCGCTCGAACGGGCGAACCGCGCCCGCGAGCAGCTCATCCGCGCCGGGCTCGATCCCTCGCAGGTCGTCGCGGTGGGCAACGGCATCCAGGCGGGCCGCGCGGGCGGCGTGCGGATCGTCGAGGCGCCGGAGGAGGCCCAGCAGCAAGGGCAGATGCAGAACACGGCGACCCTCGATCCGAACGCGGCGGCGCCGAAGAGCGCCGAGCCGATCGGCACGTCGCACTTCGAGTCGCCCACGCCGATGACGGTGCCGCGCCTGACGAGCGCGATGGTCTCGATCATGAGCGAGGAGACCGAAGGCGGATTCGTCTATTTCTACGATCCGGAGAGCACGCGGGGGAACACGTCGTTCCCGTTCCGCGCGGTGCGCCTCAAGAACCCCACCGACTCGGTGCTGGAGAGCGGGCCCGTGACCGTGTTCGGCGAGGGCCGGTTCATCGGCGAGGGCATGAGCGATCCGATCCCGGCGCGCTCGTTCGCGTTCGTGCCGTTCGCGCTCGACCGGCAGATCGTGGTGGAGCGCAAGGACGACACGCGCGACGAGATCGCCCGCATCCTCAGCGTGCAGCGCGGCGTGTTCTCCACCGAGGTCCGCCACACGCGCAAGAAGACGCTCGTCATGACGAACCGCCTGCCCGACACGGCGACGGTGTACGTGCGGCACACGGTCGCGCCCGGGTTCAAGCTGTCGAAGGGGCCGCAGGCGCAGGAGCGGTTCGGCGAGTCGTACCTCTTCAAGGTCGAGATCCCCGGCGGCAAGCAGGTCGAGGTGGACATCGAGGAGGCGACGCCGCTCTTCAAGACCACCGACGTCCGCAGCACGGTGGGGATGGAGATGGTGCGCGTGCATCTCTCCAGTGCGGCGGCTGCGGGCCCGCTGAAGGAGTCGGTCACGAAGCTGCTCGAGCTCCAGAAGGAGATGGCGAACCTCGAGCAGCGCATCACGACGTCGCGCGAGCAGATGGCCGAATACCGGCAGCGCCTCGACGAGCTGCACGCGCAGATCGTGACGCTCAAGGTCGTGAAGAGCGGCGGGCCGCTCATGCAGAGCCTCGAAAAGAAGATGCAAGAGGTGAGCGATCGGATCTCGAAGGCCACGATCGATCTCGTGGCGCTTCAGGAGAAGCTCATGCTCGCGCGGATCCGCTTCCAGGACGGCGTCTCCGAGCTCTCGCTGGAGAAGGAGACGGCGGGTACGGACGCGAAAGACCCTTCGACCACGAAGATCTAGCGCCCAAAGGCGCGAAGCCATCTTTACACCCTCTCCCCGAGGGCTGTACGCTCCGCCCTGACTCGCAAACAGGGACGGTGCACGGATGAACCCAGGCGGTTACGGTGGCGGCGGCGGGGGATACCCGCCCGGTGGTGGTTATCCTCCCGGCGGTGGTTACCCTCCCGGCGGTGGAGGAATGCCGCCGGCTGGCGGGGGTGGTGGCTGGGGGCCGCCTCCGGGCGGTGCGCCGCCTGGCGGAGGTGGTGGCTGGGGACAACCTCCGGCCGGCGCTCCGGGCATGGGGGCGTATGCGCCTCCGCAGGGTGGTTATGGGCCGCCGCCCGGCCCGCCCATGGGCATGATGGGCGCCGGCGTGCCCGGCATCGGGCAGCGCGTCATGTTCAATGGCGACGGCGGCAAGCTCTTCGGCACGTATCTGCTCTTCGCGATCGTGCCGGCCATCGTCGGCTACTTCGTCTTCGGCATCTTCTACGGCATCGGAATGGCCATCGAGGCGGCCGCGCGGACGGGCGGCTTCATCATGATGGCCCTCTCGTTCATCGGCATGCTCGCGCTGTTCGCGGCCGTGCTCACGGGCTCGGTGCTGTTCTCGAACAAGTTCTACGGCTTCTATTACGAAGCGCTCCAGCTCGACGGCCAGCCCTGCCAGTACACGGGCACGCCGCAGGAGCTCGCGAAGGTGATGGTCATCAACGCGCTCCTCACGGCCGTGACCTGCGGCATCTACACGCCGTGGGCGATCGTGAAGACGAAGGAGTACGTGCACAGCAGGGTGCTCGTGAACGGGCAGCCGGGGCGGCTCACGTTCCACGGCGACCCGGCTTCGCTGCTCGGCACGTACATCCTCGGCATGATCCTCGTGTATTGCACGTTCGGGATCTACGGCCCCTGGTTCGCGAACAACATCTTCGCGTTCATGTGGGAGAACACGAAGTTCGACGGCCGGAACTACCAGTTCCGCAAGGATCCGGGCGGGTTCTTCGGGACGTACCTGCTCACGATCATCCTGTCGATGCTCACGTGCAACATCTATTACCCCTGGGGTATCTGCAACATCCTCAAGTGGGAGGCGGAGCGCGTCGCCTGACGCGTTCGATCGCATGCGCGAGAGCGCCGCAAAGCGGCTCCGCTTCGCCCTGCCGGCGCTCTCGATAGCCTCCCTCCTCGCCCTCCTCCCCCAAAGCACCTGCATTCTCCGCCTCACGCTCGGGCTCCCCTGCCCCGCGTGTGGCCTCACGCGCGCGGCGCTCTCGCTCCTCAAGCTCGATCTCCCGGGCGCGACCGCCTTCCATCCGCTCGCGCTGCCGCTCGCGCTCGTGGCCGTCGCCACGGTCTTCGCCGCGCTTTTCCTCGACGACGCGCGATGGAAAAGGTTTGGCAGGGACGTCTCCGGCGGCAGCGCGGTCGCGATCGTGGTCGTCTGGGTGCTGCGGTTCCTCGGCCTGTTCGGGGGGCCCGCGCCCTGACCGTCACGCGGCGCGGCAAATGACTCCATAGAAAAATCCGCTCGGGCATGGCGCGCGTAGACGCAAAAACAAGGAAAAGTCCCTTGTTCTCTGCTCTGACACGCGTGGTAGGATTACAAACATGCCCATCCTCGAGCTCAAGGTAGCTTCAGGCGCGGATCTCTCCGTTCGTCGCTTCACGGTGGAGGAGAGCGTCTCGGCCCTCTCCACGATCGCCGTGTGGGCCCGCTGCGAAGATCCGGACGTCGATCTCGAGGGCATCATCGGCAAGGACGCGTCGCTCAAGATCGTGCACGGCGTGCGCTTCGTCGCCGGGCTCGGATCGCGGACGTGGAAGGGCGTCGTGACGCACGTCGAGCAGGTCCACGGCGTCGCGCCGCTGCCGGGGCAGAAGGCCGAATCGACGTACTTCCTGCGCATCGCGCCGAAGGCCTGGCTGCTCACGCAGCGTCGTGGTCATCGCATCTACCAGCACCTCTCGATCCCGGACATCGTCGACAAACTCCTCGGCGAGTGGGGCATCACGCCCGTCTGGAAGATCGATCGCGGCACGTATCCGAAGCTCGAATACAAGGTCCAGTACGGCGAGAGCGACTACGCGTTCATGAGCCGCCTCGTGGAGGAGGCGGGCATCGCGTTCACGTTCCCCGACGAGGCGGGCACGAACATCACGTTCCACGACAAACTGGAGAAGGGGCCGAAGCGCGGGGGTTTGCCCATCTCGTACATCGAGGAGCCGAACCAGGAGTCGGAGAAGGAGTTCGTGACGAACGTCCGGCTCTCGCACGAGGTCCGGCCGGGGCTCCACACGCAGCGCGACTACGATTTCCGCAGGCCCTCGTACGAGCTGAACCAGCAGTCGCCGCGCTCGGCCGCGCCCGAGGACAAATACGAGCAATACGTCTACCAGCCGGGCTCGTTCCTCTCGGAGACGGGCAAGGCGGACGGGAACACGCCGGTCGCCGACGACAAGGGCGTCGCGCGGCACGAAGAGAAATACGGCAAGGGGCGCGCGGATCGGGCTCTGCTCGGGCGGCGCATGGGCCGGAGGCAGGTCGCGGTCGACACGAATTGCCCCGACCTCGCGCCGGGCATGATCTTCAACATCGGCCACCACCCGCATCCCGAGATCGGCGAGGGCTCGGATCTGCTCGTGATCGATCTGCGCATCGAGGGCAGCCCGCAGGACGAGTGGAGCATCTCGGCGCGGAGCGTCTACACGGACGTCGTGTACCGGCCGCCGATGCGGACGCCGAAGCCGAAGCTCAACAACGTGCAAAGCGCGACCGTGGTCGGCCCGCCCGGACAGGAGATCCACGTCGACGAGTTCGGCCGGGTGCGCGTGCAGTTCCCGTGGGATCGCGAGGGCACGTTCGACGACAACAGCTCGTGCTGGATCCGCGTGAGCCAGGGCTGGGCGGGCACGGGCTACGGCATGATCGTGATCCCGCGCATCGGCCAGGAGGTGCTCGTCGGCTTCCTCGACGGCGATCCGGACATGCCGATCATCACGGGCCGCGTCTTCAACGCGACGCAGATCGTGCCGTACGAGCTGCCGAGGTACAAGACGCGCAGCACGTGGAAGAGCAACTCGTCGCTCGGCGGAAATGGCTTCAACGAGATCATGTTCGAGGATCTCAAGACGCGCGAGCTCGTCTGGATGCAGGCCGAGAAGAACCTGCGCAAGTACGTCAAGAACGACGAGATCATCACGATCGGCCACGATCGGCACAAGTACGTCGTGCGCCACGAGGTCGAGTCGACGAGCGGCACGCGCACCGAGGTGACGAGCGTCAACCGCGTCGAGATCACCGACAAGGATCGGACGCTCTTCGTCGGCGGCGGCAGCTTGAAGCTCATCAACGGCGACGAGCACGAGATCACCGACGGCAACATGCAGCTCCTCATCCAGAAGGATCAGGACATCGTCGTGAAAAAGATGCGCCGCGAGCGCGTCGAGAAGGACTCGAGCCTGTACGTGATGGGCAACCGCAACGAGCGCGTCGACGGGACGCTCTCGCTCACGGTCGACAAGAATCACTACGAGAAGATCGCCAAGAACGCGGCGCTCGAGGTCTCGAAGGAGATCCACCTCAAGGCAGGCAGCTCGATCGTGATCGAGGCGGCCAAGGATCTGACCTTGAAGGGCCCGGGCGGGTTCATCCGGATCGATTCGGGTGGGGTGACGATCAAGGGCAACCTCGTGCGCATCAACAGCGGCGGCAGCGCGGGCAGCGGGTCGGGATCGAAGCCGATCGTGCCGGACGAGGCGAAGCTCGCGGTGGTGGACGAGCCGGAGCGCCCGAAGCCGATCGATCTGCGTGTCGAGGGCATCGGACAATAGGAAGGGGAAAAGGTCATGCCTGCTGCTGCGCGAATCACGGACATGCACGTTTGCCCCAAGGTCGATCCGGGCCCGAAGCCGCACGTCGGCGGGCCGGTGATCAGCGGCGAGCCGACGGTGCTCATCGGCTACATGCCGGCGGCGCGGGTCGGCGACAAACTCATCTGCATCGGGCCGCCCGACTCGGTGTCGGAGGGCGAGCCGACGGTGAAGATCGGCAAGAAGGACGCGGCGCGAATGGGGGATCCGACGTCGCACGGCGGCAAGATCGTGGTGGGCTGCCCGACGGTGAACATCGGCTCGTCGCCGCAGGCCGAGACGCTCCGCACGAACGAGCCCTTCTGCGAGGAGTGCGAGCGGGCGAAGCAGGAGCGCGAGGCGGCGCGAAAGAACCGCGGCGAGAGCTGAGCCATGCAGCGGGCGATCGTCGAGCTTCGGTGGGGATCTCTCGGCGGCACGAAGAAGGTGCTGTCGCCCGGGGACACGCTGCGCGTCGGTCGGAAGGCCAAGGCGCAATGGATCATCCCGGACAAACAGATGTCGGGGGTGCATTTCGAGGTCGCGTACGACGGATCGAGGGCCTGGGTGCGTGACCTCGCGAGCGCGACGGGGACGCTCGTGGGAGGTCAAAAGATCTCGGCGGAGGAGGAGCTCGGAAACGGGAGCTGGATCCGCGCGGGCGAGAGCGACTTCATGGTGTACCTCGAGGGCGCGACGCCGCCGGAGGAGGACGAGCTCGAGCGGCTGCTCGCGGAGGATCCGGAGGACCTGCCGCCGCCGGAGGCGCGCTGGATGGCGCACAACCGCGAGCGGGCGATCCGCGACAAGCAAACGAAGGCGGCTCGAAAGCAGGCAGCGCTCGAACGATTGCAGAAGGTCGAAGGGCTCTACGTGGTGCTCGACGCGGCGCGGGCGGATCGGATCCTGACGCTCGTGCGGGAGTCGGTGGATCCGTACCGCTCGCTGTACGAGGGCATCGACGGCCAGGCGCTCGAGCACGTGGCGCCGCACCTCGTCGAATTGCAGCCTTCGTCCTCGCTGCTCGCGCGGCTCGTGGAGGAGGGCTGGGGGAATCGGTGGGGGATCTTCATCGAGTTCGCCCACGGGTGGAAGGAGCTGCGGCGGCACCTCCGGCGCTTCTTGATGGTGGCGGACGCCGATACACGAAAGAAGTATTATTTTCGGTTCTACGATCCCGTCGTCTTGCGGGAGTTCTTGCCGACGACGACGCCGAAGCAGCGGGCGGAGCTCTTCGGCGAGATCGGGGCCTTCCTGCTCGAGGACGAATTCGGGCAGGTGGCGCGGTTCGTCCCGGAGGTGGGCTGATGCTCCTCGTCACGAAGAACCAGCGGAGGGACGCGGGGTTCTCGGCGTTCGTCGATCGCATCGTGCGGCACATGAACCTGCATTATCGACGCGACGTCATGCTGATTCCGCCGGACGTCCTGCGGCGGCGGGTCGCGCATTGCATCGTGAAGGGGCGCGAGCGGGGCTTCACGTTCGAGCGCAGCCTGGCCGTGTTCACGGCGCACATGATGCTGATCAACCCGCGATTCCACGAGCAGAGCGCCATCACGCGGCTGCTCGCGGACGGGTCTTTGCCCGAGCAGGAGCGCCTCGAGGGGCTCGTCGGGGAGATCTCGCCGCGCGCCTGGGACGAGGCGGAGGCGATGTGCGACGCGGCGGAGTACTGGCGAATCGTGGATCGTGAGATGGCCGATCCGGGCAGCGAGGAGTGACGTATGGGCGACGCGTTCATGAGGGCGCTTGCAGCGCTGGAGAATGGACAGGGCTTGCCGCTCGAGTCGCCGTGCGGGGAGGCGCGCTGCCCGCGCGGCCGCATCCGGATCGGCATTTTCTTCGACGGCACCGGCAACAACATGTGGACCGATCTGCGCCGCGAGCAGCGTCAGAACGGCCGCCCCTTGCCGGAGGGGAACAGGGACAACGGCGCGACGAACGTCGTGTACCTGTACCAGAAATATGGCCCGAGGAGGCAACCCGTCCTCGACAAGGCGTACCATCACGGCGTCGGTACCGATTACGACGGGAATGGCGACGCGATCCCCGTCGATCCGAGCCTCGACCCGACGATGGGCCAGACGATGGACGGGAAGCCGAAGTCGCAGACCGAGGATCGGAAGGGAAACACGCGCGGCACCGCCCGCGGCCACGGCGGCAAGGCTCGCATCGAATGGGGCCTCAGGATGCTCGCCGAGTTCTACAGCTACCAGACGAACGAGCTGGCGACGGAGAAGTATTTCGACGTCTTCGGCTTCAGCCGCGGCGCGGCGCTCGCACGTGATTTCGTCAATCAGGTGCGCGCCAATCGCGTGGCGAACCTCAACAAGAAGATCACCGATTCGCAGTTCCGGCTCTACAAGCCGGACGAGATCGCGGCCCTCGACGAGTTCTACGAGTGCTTCGATCCGTCGACGATCACGCCGAAGTTCATGGGGATCTACGATACCGTCTCGATGTTCGGCTGGGAGACGGGCACGTTCTTGCTCGACGTCGATCACACGTACGTCGAGTATTGCGTCCATTTCGTCGCGGAGGACGAGTTCCGCTCCCAGTTCCCGCTCACGTCGATCTTCATGGATCCCAACTCGGACCCGGCCAAGCCGCGAGGGAGGAACGACGACCCGGCGGACCCGCGTTACCAGAACCCGCGCGATTACGCGAAGTGGATGAGCGAGATGTGGTATCCGGGGTGCCACAGCGACATCGGCGGCTCGTACCTCGATCGCACGGGGCCCACGAGGGACGACCGGAAGAAGGGCGACATCAAGTTCATCACGCTCTGGGACATGTGGCGCGCCATGAAGAAGGCCACGGTTCCCATCGAGGACATCCCCGAGCCGACGGGCGAGTGCATCCGGCTCTACCGCCTCTATTGTGATTTCCGGAGCAACAAGGACTGGGCAAACCACAAGGAACAGCCGACGAGCCAGTACATCCACTCCTTCCGGACCGAGGAGTACATGATCCGGATGTATGGGCCGGCGCCGGAGCCCGAGTATCCGGCCTTCGACATGTCGGCGGCCGTGACGGGCATGCCCACGATGGGCTTCTACCAGCCGCCGCCGCGGCGCCCGCAAAACCCGGCCTGGGCGAACATCGTCCCGCGCGTCTCGAACCCGGCATTCCAGGCCCTGCGCACGACGTACATCCACGACTCGCAGTCGGAGATGGTCAACGAGCACCCCTGGCTCTTCGCGCTCGCCCCGCGCGCGGACGAGGAGGGCGAGCTGCCGCGGCTCCAGCGCAGGGTCATCATGACGGCGGCACAGCCGAGCTATTCGAGCAGCGTGAAAGTGCGGCCCCACCACCTGCCGCCGCAGAACGGCTGAGGCGAGGTCATCATGGCTTTCTTCGAATTGAGCTTCGATTCCGGGGAGACCTCGCTCGTGGTGCGCCGCTTCTCGATCCACGAGGCGGTCTCCACGCCGTTCACGGTCTCGCTCTGGGTGCGCAGCGAAAACCCGGCCGTCGACATCGGCGCCATCGTCGGGCAGCCGGCGATCTTCAAGGTGCGCTCCGGCTACGTGAACCTCTCGGGCGGCGGCCTGCGCGTCTGGAGCGGGTACGTGAGCTACATGGAGCAGACGCACGCGGAGCACCGGCAAACCAAGGTGCTGTCGACGTACCAGTTCCGGATCGTCCCGCACCTGTGGCTGCTCGATCAGCGTCGCAATCACCGCATCTTCCAGCACCTCTCGGTCCCCGACATCGTCGACAAGATCCTCGACGAGTGGAACGTGCGGCGCGCCTGGAAGATCGATCGGGGGCAATACCCGAAGCACGAGTTCCGGGTGCAATACGGCGAGAGCGATTTCACGTTCGTCAGCCGGATCCTGGAGGAGGCGGGCATCGCGTACACGTTCCCGGACGTGGATGACAATGGCTCGCTGCTCACCTTCAACGACCAGCTCCACAAAAACCCGCCGCGCCCCGGGGCGCCCGTGCCTTACGAGCACAACCCGACGATGGAGGCCGAGCGGGAGTTCGTCTCGAAGATCTCCCTCGTGCGTGACGTGCGGCCCGGAGCGCTCGTGATCCGGGACTACGATTTCCGGCGGCCCGATTACCCGCTCTTCGGGGAGGCGCCGAAGGCGGGGGACGAGGCGCGGTTCGAGCAATACCATTACATCGCCGGAGGCATGTTCGTCGAGGCGGGGCGCGGGGGCGATACGCCCATCGCGGACGAAAAAGGCATCGCAAGGCACGATCAGCCGACGGGCACGAAGCGGGCGACGCGGGCGCTCGAGGCGGCGCGGGCCGATCGCGGCGGCATCGCCTTCGAGAGCAACCTCAATGATCTGACCCCGGGCGTGGTGTTCCAGATCGACCACCACCCACACTCCGACGTCGCGCGGCCGATGCTGACGACGGACACGATCCTCGAAGGCTCGGCCGAGGGGGAATGGAGCGTCTTCGGCCACGCGGTCTTCGCGGATGTGCCTTATCGCCCGCCGCTCGTGACGCCGCGGCCCGAGGTGCTCGGCGTGCAATCGGTGCGGGTCGTGGGGCCCGCTTCGGGGCTCGACCTCGATCAGGCGGTCGACGTCGACGAATTCGGCCGCGTGCGCGTGCAATTCCCCTGGGATCGGGAGGGCCTCTACAACGACAACAGCTCGTGCTGGATCCGCGTCGTCGAGGGCTGGGGCGGCACGGGCTATGGCTGGCTGAACCTGCCGCGCGTGGGGCACGAGCTGCTCGTGACGTTCATCGAGGGGGACCCCGATCGCCCCGTGCTCGCCGGACGAGTCTACAACGCTGAAAAGCCGGTCCCCTACAAGCTGCCGGAGCACAAGACCGTCAGCACGTGGAAGAGCCAGTCGATGCCGGCGATGAACGGCTTCAACGAGATCAAGTACGAGGACCAGAAGGGCGAAGAGCTCTTTTACATGCAGGCGGAGAAGAACCTCCGCAAGCTCGTGAAAAACGACGAAGTCGACACCGTGGGCCGCGACCGCGACAAGATCGTGCAGGCCCTCTTGTTCGAGAACGTCGGCGGCAACCGCACCCAGCACACCGAAGCCGAGCGGCACGAGATGACCGGGCGGCTGCACCACACGCACACCTTGGGCAATCGCTGGCAGCTCATCCGGAAGAACGAGGTCGAGTACAACTTCACGCACCGGCGCCTGCTCGTCAAAAAGGACATGGACGCGGTGGTGAAGGGCCACAAGCGCGAGCGCACGGAGTGGGACCTGCACCTCCGCACGAAGGAGAACCGCAAAGACCGCACGGGCAAGGATCACTCGGTCTTCGTGTACCAGGAGAAACACGAGAAGGTCGGCGGGAGCTACGCGCGGGAGACGGGCAAGGAGATCCATTACAAGGCCGGCCAGAACACCGTCGGCGAGTCCAGCGACATCACGCTGAAGGGGCCGGGCGGGTTCATCCGCATCGACGCGACCGGCATCGTCATTTCGGGGACGAAGGTCGACATCAACGTAGGCGGCTCGCCGGGGCACGGACACGGGTCCCACCCGAAAGAGGTCGCGAAGGCGGAGGACGCGCAGCCGTCGATCGGGCAGGTGCACGCGCAGCCGGACGCGCCGGTGTTCGCCAAGATGAAGTCGATGTGGGACGGGCTCAAGGCCGCCCTCGCGACCAAGCCCGAAGACCTGCGTTATGCGGCGCTCCAGCGGAAGAACTACCTGAACGAATTCGCGAAGGTCGCCGATGTCTCCTCGAAGCCGAACGGGGTGATTCTCTGGTCGGGAGGCCTCGACTACGCCGGGGCCATCGCAGAGGACGTGGCGAAGCAGCGCACCGCCGCGGGCACGCCGTCCACGAACCTCGAGTCCACGCCTGCCGGGATCGAAATGACGAAGATCTCCGCAGACGACCCGCGTGAGGTCAAGCACGAGGCGTGGACGATCCTGTCACGCAGGTTCGCCGCGGGCGCGAGCGGCGAGGTCACCGTGGTCCTCGCGGAGATCCCGGTCGCGATGGACAAGGTGGTCCGTCAAGAGATCGAGGAGCTCGCCATGAACCCGAACGTGACGGACATCCGCGTGTTCCAGATCCAGGCGAGCCCCACGGGGCAATACAAAGACGCGAGCGGGAAGACGTACGAGCTCGTCCCCGTGTCGATGGAAAAAGCGCTGGCCAAACCGGCCCCGGCGCCGCCGAGCGTCGAGGCGCCGAGCGAGGACGACGAGGAGCAATCGTCATGAGCGAAGCAGGGTCCGAGGCATTCAGGCGGTTCGTCGAGAGCGTCGAGGGAAAATCCCTCCAGTGGCGAGAGGACGTCGACGTCGCCGCGCTCCTCTCGCTCGAAGGAGAGGAGCGCCGCGCGGCAGAGGAGCTCTTGATGCGAGAGCTCGACGAGAATGATACACGCGCGCCCCGAGCGCTCGCCAAGGCAGAATGCCGCGGCGCGGTCGCGCCCATGAAGGCCGCGCTCCCGAAGGCCAGCGGACGGATGAAGGTGGCCATCGCGCTCGCGCTCGCGGAGCTCGACGCAGGTCCCGCCGATCCCATCGTGGCCGAGGTCATTCGCTCGGGAGATAACGACAGCGCGCCAGCCGCCATGGCCGTCGCGCGCGAGATGCGCTCCCCCGAGATTCGTGACGCGCTCACCTGGGCTTGCATGCATCATCCGACGGCCACCGCGCGGTCGAGCGCGGGCTCGATTCTCCTGTATGCGTCGGGCGCGTCGAATGATCCCTTCGTCTGGCACCTCCGGCCGCTGTATCTCCAGCTCGGCTCGGAGGACGAAGCCACGCGCCGGAAGGCCTTCGTGGCGATCTGCGAGATCGCGCAAATCGACCCCTCGCTCGCCGATTCCTGATTTCCCGCGGAGGAGCGCTGCCATGTATCGTCTCACGGGTTCGGTCGGCCAGGGCGGGCGCAATGCGCACGACGACGTGCTGCTCGTCCAGAAGCAGCTCAACAAGAACGCGCACATCATGTCCGCCGTGGGCGCGGTGCCGGAGACGGGGATCCTGGACGAGGCGACGCAACGCGCGATCGTCTCGTTCCAGCGCTCGGTCGTGCGGCTCGGCTCGCCGGACGGGCGCGTCGATCCGCACGGACGAACCTGGCGCACGTTGCTCGGCGATCAGCCCCAGGCGACGAACGTGGCGTTCGTGCAGCTCGCGGGCGAAAACGGCAATTTTTATCTGTACGAGCCGCAGGACCGGGTCTGGGGCACGCCGGCGACGATTCAATCGATCCGGAACGTCGCGATGGTCTTGCGGCCGCACGGGTTCGAGATCGCGATCGGGGACATCAGCTTCCAGCAAGGCGGGCGCATGGCGCCGCACGGCTCGCATCGGCGCGGCACGGACGTCGACATTCGGCCGGTGCGCGCGGACGGGCGAAGGGCGCCGGTGACGATCACGGATCCGAATTACAGCCACGCGCGGACGAAGCTGCTCGTGGAGGCGCTGCGCGCGGAGCCGAACCTGAAGCTCATCTTGTTCAACGATTCGAAGATGGCCGGCGTGCGCTTCTGGGAAGGGCACCACAATCACTTGCACGTGCGCTTCGAGGAGTGACACCAGCATCGGGCGTGCCGCTCGCCCGTTCGCGCTCGGGCAGGGATTGCACATCCGCGCCGACCCGCTCGGGGCTCGCGCATTGCTCCGGCTTCGAGGCACGTTCGCGTCGATGGTCCATACGCGAGCGTGGGAGCTCCACCATGGGTTACGTTCTGCGATCTCTGTTCGCGATGCTGCCTGTCCTGTCGATGGTCGCCCCTGCGGCGGCGAATGAGGCGAACATCCTGGCGAATACGCAATGGGAGCTCGAATCCATCGTCGAGGGGAGGACGGCGTGGGAGCCCTCCGACAGGAACGAGGTCACACTCGTGTTCCAGGCCGACGGGAAGGCGAATGGCAAAGCCCCCTGCAACTACTACTTTACCTCCTACAGGGTCGAGGGGAACACGCTCTCGATGTCATCCGCGGGGAGCACGAGGATGTTTTGTGCGGGCGTGATGGAACGGGAAAGCCAGTACCTCCGCGCGCTGGAGCAGGCCGACTCCTTCCAGCTCACGGGAGATGAACTGAGAATCGAGTATGGCAATGGGCGGGGCACGCTGATCTTCGAGCGAGAAGATTGAGGAAGGCCTGCCAGCGTCAGCGCCGGTCGCTCGATTGCACCCGGCCGATGGCGAGCGCCTTGAGCGCGGCCGGGTGCGGCTCGTACTGGTCTTCCTGGAAGTAGAGCTCGACGAGCAATCGCGCGCGGAACTTCTGGAAGAGGGGGAGCTTCTTGGCGAGGTCCTCGGGAATGTAGACGGGCGCGGGACGCGCGCCGGTGCCGGTGGTCGTGTGGAGGTACGCGCGAATCGCGTTCATCCCGAGGACCTGGCGCCTCTGGTAATGGCGCCCCTCGACGAGCGCGCGCTCGATCTGGGATTCGAACGTATCGAGGGTGATGGCGCGTCGGCTGCGCTGGAAGGCCTCGCGGATGCGCGCCGTGTACCCCTCGACGATCGGCGCGGGGCAGAGCTCCCCGGGCGTCATCAAGAACTCGCGTGCCTCACGAAGGGCCGTCTTGAGCCCCTCGTCGGCGCCCGCAATGGGCGTCGCCACGGCCACGGCGGCTTCGAGCGTCTTGCGCTCGTCGAAAGGAAAAGAGAGGTCGCCCGCGAGCAGGAGGAGCGACGGGACGAACTTGTTGCCCGGACGAACGGCCGCGCCGAGCTCGGCTTCGAGCTGGTCGACGTCCTGGGAGGCGCCGCGCGAGAGGATCTCGAAGATGTCGCGCGTGTCCTCGATCTCGATGGGGTCCTTCGTGGGGGCCGGATCGTCGAGGTTGTCGTCCGCGGGTTTCTTCTCCATTTCTTCGAGAATGGCGCGCCAGACGGGGACGCGGCAGACGCGCGCGACGCTCTCGGGGTTGTACCAGATCAGGTGAAGGACCTCGCGCGTGTCGAGGCGCCCGGAGGGACGAACGCCCGCGCCGAAGGCCGTGGGGGAGATGCGGACGTCGTCGCGTTTGCCGGCGGTCGTCGCATTCGAGGGGCCCGCGGCGGCATTGGAGGCGCCGAGGACGCCGGCAGTCGCGTCGTCGCGCGACGATTGCGCGGCGGCGGCGCTGGCGGCGACGACGACCTGGCCAATGGATTGCCCGGCCGGGGCGTCGCCGCGGCTGATGCCCGCGCCCCAGACGCTATCGCCTTCCGCAGGACGAGCGGCGCCGGCCGGCTGCGAGGCGCGCGCGACGGGCGGCGGCGGTTGCACGGGCGCGGGCGGCGGCGGGGCCACGACGGGCGACGGCGGGGCCGAGGGCGGCTGGCCCGGAACGATCGGCGCTTGCCAGCCCGACGACGAAGCGCGCGCCGGGGGCGGAGGCGGCTTCTGCGGCGCTGCCGGCGCGGCCGGCCAGGGGTTCGCCGTCTGGGTTGGCTTGGCAAACGGGAGCCCGCCCGATTGCGTCGTGCGCTCGTCCCAGATCGCCGCCCGCGCCGCCGGCTGCGGGGTCGCGGCGAAGGGCAGGCCGCCCGATTGCGTCGTGCGTTCGTCGGCGATGTTGTGCTGGGCGGGCGCGGCCTTGAAGGGGAGCGCGGTCGGCTGTCGCGACGCCGGGGTCCCCCGCGGATCCTGGGGAATGACGGTCGAGATCCCCTCGTCGTCTTCGGCGATCATCGTCATCGTGGCGCCGCGCGGCTTGGGCGGCGGCGGGGGAATGACGGTCTCGGGGTTGGCAGGACGTACGGGGGCGGCCGGCACCGCGGCGACGACGCTCGTGGCCTCTTCGAGCGTGACCACGATGCGGCCCGGCTCTTCGAGGCGCTCGAGCTGCATGCGCCCGCGGAACGTGAGCGTCGCGATCTGGCGATCGGTGTCGATCCACAGCGTATCGCAACGCAAGGGCAGGACATGCGCGCCGCCCCGGGCTTCGAGCACGGCGCGAGGCCTGAGGCCCGGCAGATTCGTGACGAGGCGGGGGATCTGCGGGTGCATGTTTTCGAGGACGACGCGCGCGTCCTCGGCGAGCTCGGCGAGCTGCTGGTCGCCGGGCGCGACATTGAAGAACGAACGATCGAGGTCGTCGGGGAGCGGGGCCGCGATGAGGGAATGCGGGGTGAAGCTCGCCGCATATCGACCGAGCTTTCCGCGGCGGAGCGGCCAGCCCGGGGCGACCGGGCCAAAGCCGACGGGCGCGATGAGGGTGCTCGCGGAGCTGATGAGGAGGCCGGGCGACTGGAGGTTCGGCAGCTTCAAGCGTCCGAAGGAGTCGCGGACGTCGGCGCGGACGCCGACGGGGTTCGTGGTGTCGGGGCCACCCGCGGCGCGCTCGTACGCGAGGGACATGCGGGAGAAGCGCGGGCCCTCGACGAGGGCGCCGTCGGCGGTGAAGGTGCGGTCCTGGTGGACCTCGATCGATTTGTCGAGGTCGCCGATGATGAGGCGCGCAAAGAGGGAGCGGACGGGCTGTCCCTGGGGCGCGAACGCGGAGCCGACGAGCGTGACGTCGACGCGCGGCTTGAGGGGTACGAGGTCGCTCGCGGCGAAGAGGCTCCGGGCGTCGTCGTCGTCCCAGTGGCAATCCTCCTCGTGCACCGGCTCCTGGGCCGACGCGAGGGGCGATTTCCCCGGCTGGATCTGGCACGTCGCCTTGGCGACGAACGTGAGGGTCCAGGCGCCGGGTCCGGACTGCCAGATCATCGAGGCGACCGGCAGCGGGGAGAGGGAAACGACCTCCATTCCGCGAGGTTAATCCATCGGGGTCCCCCGTTACCAGGTCATTGCATCGATGCGCCGCCGTTCGGATCGGGCGGGAGCGGGGGCCTGCGCGCGAGCAGATCGAGGGCGGCGGAGCGAAGGACGCGGGGGAGCTGGGTGGCGTCGGCGACCTCGGCGAGCTCGTGTCGGAGGAGCAGGGAGAGGACGGGGACGGAGAGCTCGGGGGGCGTGCCGGGGTTCAAGACGAGGGCCATGCGGACGCGGGCGCGGGCCATCCAGCGGGCGGAGCGAGCGACCTCGGAGGCGATTTCGGGCTTTTGGGGGCGCTTGGCGGCGATACGGACGACGTCGTCCTCGGTGAGGCGCGGATTGGCGAGGAGGTTCTCGATGACGCGGGGATGCGGGTCGGCGAGGAGTTTGTCGAGGACCCCGCGGGAGGGCTTGCGCGCGAGGGCGCGGCGTTCGCCGAGGGAGAGGGGCCTGCCGCCGGGTTCGAGGGCGATGCCGCGGTGTTCGATGGGCGAGGTGGCGTGGGGCTCGGCGTGTTTGGCCTTGCGGCGGAGGAGGCGAGAGAGGGCGAGGAGGGAGGCGTCCTTGGCGAGGTCGCGGAGGGCGCTGAGGAAGGCGGCGTGGGTGGGGTCGCCGAGGAGCGGGAGGAGGGCGGCGAGGACTTCGCGGGCGGCCGGGTCGGTCTGTTCGGCGCGGGAGGCGATGTCGTCGAGGGCGCGGGCGGCGGCGGGCGGGCCAGCGGTTTCGAGGGTGCGGAGGACGAGGGCGGTGCGCATGGCGAGGTCGGGGAGCGCGGGGACGACCTTGCAGAGGCGCGCGGCGAGGAGGGCGGGGGCGTCGTCGGAGGCGGGGGGAGCGGGGTTCAACGGGGAGAGGGTAGCAGACGGGGGGCGCGGCTTCTGGGGTGCCGTGCGCGGGTTCCGAGGTGCCGTTCGCGGCTTCAGGGACGCTGCCCGCGGCTTCCGAGATGCCGCGCACGGCTTCCGAGATGCCGCCCGCGGCTTCAGGGACGCTGCCCGCGGCTTCAGAGGTGCCGTTCACGGGTTCAGGGACGCTGCCCGCGGGGTCCAGCCATGCCGCGCACGGCTTCCGAGATGCCGCCCGCGGCTTCCGAGACGCCGCCCGCGGCTTCCGAGATGCCGCGTACGGCTTTCGAGGTGCCGCCCGCGGCTTCAGGGACGCTGCCCGCGGCTTCCGGGATGCCGCCCGCGCCTTCGCCGCCGCATCACGGACGTGCGAAGGCGGGGCGACGAGACGTGCCCGGCCGCTTGCTCAGCAGACCGGATACTGAGCCCAGACGGTCACATTCTTGTACGACCTGTTCGTGCTGCAGTTGAGCAGGCCGTCATTGCACACATACGCTTGCGCGACCACGCGCCCCCACGAATTCGAGCCGCTCAGGTTGTTCAGGCCGTTGCTGACCGTAGGCATGACGCACGAGGTACCGTTCCACGTACCAATGTTGCTGGTCGTGCCGATCAGCGTACCGGCATTGTCATACGTCGAGATCTTCACCACGGACTTGAGGCATTCCGTCTGGGTCGCAGGGGCCGTCGTGCCCCAGGTCGCGTACCCGCCGAGCCCCGAGCGGGGGTTCTGGAAATCGACGATGAATCCATTGGTGCAATCGGTATGGCCGTAGCCGGTCGTGGACGTGAAGTTCGAGGAGAACTCCCCGCAGGACCAGGACGCTTGCGGGTAGGTATCGTCAGGCGTACGGGTACCGCACGTCGACTCGCCGAAGGCGCCCACCGCTTCCGCGGTATCCTCATTGCTGTCCACGGCGTCGAAGCCCTCATCGCCGCTCGAAGCGATACACCCCAGCAGGGAAGTAGCCGCAATGGCAAACGTCGCGACGACCAATTGAGACTTACGAAGAATGCTCACTTACTTTTTCTCCTTGACAGATTCCGACCGGGACGTGTTCCCGAGCGCGAACCGTCCATACAGCAAAGCGAGCGAGCAGAGCCAGCCGTAATCTAGTGCAGCAAGAATCCAGCGTAGCTATGGTTACAACGAACAATTCCATGAAACCGCAGTGGAATTATGAAGCCACAGTCGATGGTCAGCCGCGCGATGCCACCCGGCAAGCGCACCACGGCACGCAGAATCGTCGCGAAAACAGCGAAGCCGTGTGCGGTTTCACACGGACTTCGTACGAATGCGGTGCACCCTGTGTGCGAAAGAACACGCACAGGCCGCGAAGGCAGCCGAAGGCGACCCGAAGGCAGACGCGGACGGGATGCCGCCGGCAGGGTCGGTCGATGCCGTGTTGCCTTCGCTCTGGAGCTGCGCGAGCCTCGTATCCGGAAACATGACGCGCCGGCTTTCACTCCTGTCCACGGCGAGCCTTGTGATCAGCGCCCTCGTGATGGCGTTTGGCTGCTCGTGCGGCGATCGGACCACGAACCCCGAGGCGGCTGCGTCTGCATCCGCTCCCGTGGCGACTGCACCGGCGCCCCCCTCCCCCTCCAGCGCCGCGCCGCCGCTCGAACCCCCCGCGCCCACGGTGCGCCCGACGCCCGCGTGGCTCGACCCCGCCCTGAAGCAACCCGTTCGGCCCGCCCGCCCCGAAGCCGCGACGTGTGTCTCGGAGGTGGACGTCGACGACCTCGTCCAAAGCTCGCAGGCGGCGATGGAGAAAAACGAGCCGCAACGGATCACGATTCAGGCGTTCTCGCTTCATGGCATGGGCTGCCCCTGTTACGAGCAGATGGGCTTCGCGCACCACGCGATTCTCCCGCATACCGTTCGTGGCTTGCCCGGCAGCAGCGGCCTGCCGCCGAGAGTTCATGGCGGGAGCTTCACGCTGACCGGCTACTTCACCGGGCGCCGGATCAACACGTACGAGTGGTATGCCGCGCAGGGCGTCTCCGATGCGACGCCCGAGGAAGGCGCGGACTACGCGTCCCCGTACCTCGAATTCGTGATCGAGGGCTGGTGCTTCCACCCCCCGAAGCCGGATCCCGACTGGGACAAACTGTTCGCCGAATCGAACGCGGAGATGCGCAGGCGCGGCGTGCCCTTTTGCAAGGTCGAGTCCCCTTGCGCGAACCGACCCGAGCCCGCGACGTTGCCGACCGGGCCCTGTTCGCGGGATCTGATCTTGCAAAAGGCGCGCTTGCTCGACAATCGCGACCTCCTCGCCCAGTGGGATGCGGCGGCGGTTCGCTACCGCAACGGCTTTCCGCGCGCACCGAAGGGCCTGCCGCGCGAGGTCGTGAGTCTCGACGTGTGGCGCGACGCAGACGGGGCCGCGCTCGGGCGCAAGCATGGCGCCAAGAGCTTCGAGCACCTCGGCAGCTCGGAGACCTGGTTTCTGACCTTCGAGAATGCGGAGCGCGCCATCGACGCGATGCCGGGATTGTTATGTGATCCCGACGTGGCAGGGGCATCGCTCAACAGCACGACTCCATGAGCGCCTGCGCTTGCTCCCCGCCGCTGTAAGAACCGCGTCATGGTGATCGTCGCGTCGTCCGCATAAACCATCGGTGCAGGTCATCGAACCCCCGCACCAAAAAGGACGACGCCATGAACACCAAGACCACCCTCCTCGCGTTTTCGTGCCTCTGCGCCCTCGGCTCGATGAGCGGCCTCGCCCGCGCCGAGCGCTTCATCGATACCTTCGCCACACCCCTCCCGCAGCAAACCTTGCCGGGCGCGTCGAGCCCCAGCCCGTCCCTCTGGGTGGGCACCCTCGGCAGCAGCTCCCAGCCGGACGACGTGGCCTCGCAATCCGGAATCGCCGGGGTCCTCGGCGGCGCCCGCGAGGCCACGCTGATGGCGTCGACCCTGTCGAACGCGGTCACCTTCACCTCCACGACGAGCAACGGCAGCGATGCGCTCTCCTATGCCGCCGGCACGGGCTCCTCGGGCCACCTGCTCCTCGAGTATGGCGCGGCAACGGACCTCAATGCGAACCTCGTCGCGGACGGTTCGGTCGCATTCGAGCTGGAGATCCAGGGCGACATGGACAACGCGCTCCCCTACCGCCCCGTAAAGCTCACCGTGACCGTCGCGAGCGGCGCGACCCAGGCCTTCTCCACGGTCACGGTCGTGAACGACGGCGTCTACCAGATCCCCTTCTCGAGTTTTCCCGGCGTGAACTTCGCCGACGTCGATTACATCAGCTTCGACTTCGACGGGACGCAGGTGTCGGCGATCGATTACACCCTGATCGGCGGCCTGCGCACCACGGCGTGCCTTCAGCCGAGCGGGAGCGCGGTCGCGGACATCATGCTCGATACGTTCGGCGCACCCTTCCCGATGCGCACCTGGCCCGGCATCGGCACCCTGCCGAACCTGTGGGCCGGCAAGCTGAATGGCACGCTGAAGCCCACGGACACGGCGTCGCAGACGGGCCTCTTCGGCGTGATCGGCGGCCAGCGCGATTCCGTGCTGTCGACCTCGTCCCAGACGAACTTCATCTACGCGACCATGACCGCGCAAAACGGCACGCCCATCCTCTCGTACGCCACGCCGTCCTCGACGTCGGGCACCCTGCAGCTCGTCTACGGCGCGCAGAGCAACCTCAACGCGAACCTCAGCCGCGCGAAGGCCTTCGAGCTGGAGATCGTGGGCGACATGAACGACAGCGTGCCCTACCGCCCCGTGCCCTTGACGGTGACCGTCCAGAGCGGCGCCACCACCCGCTCGGCGACCGTGTCGCTCCTCAACGACGGAATGGTCTACATCCCGTTCACGAGCTTCCCCAACGTGAACTTCCAGGACGTCGACCGTGTCACCTTCTCCTTCAATGGCAGCCAGGTGCAAGCCGTCGATTACACGCTGATCGGCGGCCTGCGCGCATCGGCCTGCATTCCCTGACGATGCACCTCAGGAGGGTCGCTCGATCGTGACGCAAGCCGTGCCGAGGCGCAGTTGCCGCACACCCTTCCGTCGCTCGACGATGGCCGTCGTGTTCTGCACGTCGAGCGCGCCGAAGTCCTGGCGGATGCGAAAGACCTCGACGTTCAGCTTGTTCTCGTCGATCGCGAGCATCCTGCAAAGCTCGTCCACCGCGATCCAGCCGCGCGACGGCTCGGGGAGCTTCCCCTCCTCCTCGTCGCGGAAGCGCGCGCGGGCCAGCGTGAGCAGCGTGTAATGGTGGGCGCGCGGCGCGAAGACACGCGTGGTCGGGCCGAGCTCGATCACCACCTCGACGCGCTCCTCGTCACGGCTGACGCGAAAACGGAGGCCCACGCCGCGAATATCGGGCGGCTCGCCCCGCGCGTCGACCGTGGGCGCCATGGGCGCGGGCAGGTGCAGCGCGAAGGCCTCGCTCCCGACCTGAAGCACCTCGCCATCCAGCACGACGCGTGCCTCGCCCCCCGCCTCGACGATCCAGCGCCCATCCGCGTCCTGCATGACGGTCGCCTCCGGGTCGTCCTCCGAAGGGAGCGGCAGGAGCCCGCCCCGCGCGAGCAGGATCGTGCCCGTGACGAGCTGCCTCGCTTGCGCCAGAGGCGGGGACGCGTCGAGCAGGGAGAACACGACGGCGACGTCCCCGAGCGCGATACGATCGGTCGCCGCGAGCACCACGGAGGTGCTCGGCTCGGTCCGCTTGTCATTCAGGAACGTCCCGTTGCGGCTGCCAAGATCACGGACCTCCCAGCGGTCGCCTTGCCACGAGATACGCGCGTGCTCGCCCGAGACGCGCGGGTCGTCCACGCGCAGCGTGCACGCCGAGGATCGACCGAGCAGGCATCGCGCCGGCAGCGTGAACGCGTGCCCGGTCCGCGTATCGACGAGGATCGCCATTCGCCGACGGTATCGCTCCACGCAGGGGAGCTCAAGGGCAACCGGGCGGGGTCCGTAATATCCGCGTCATTGTGCACCACGCGGGCGCCTGTATGCTGCTCGATGAAGAGAACGAAGCCGCCACACGGGGGCCCTCGGACGGGAAGCACATCATGACGAAAGCAAACGACTACGCATTGATCATCGGGGTTCACGATTACAGCACCGCCGATCCGAGCGGGAGGAGCGACGTCGCGGGCGCGCTCTCCGACGCGCGCACCTGGGTCCGGCAATGCCTCGCCCTGGGGTTCTCGCCGGACCGGATCCGCGTGCTCACGTCGCCGAAGCTCGCGCCGGAGGATTTCGGGCCGGCGGGCGCGTCGCTCGGCCTCGGCGAGGCAAACCGTGAAGGGATGCTCGCGGGGATCCGGTGGCTGCTCGCCGAAATCGCGGGCGAGGCCCCCGCGGCCGGGCTGCTGACGTTCTCGGGCCACGGCGAGGCGTCGGGCGGCCACCTCTTGCTTTGCCCCTCCGACGTGACGGCTTCGCTCGACGGGGTGATCGACGTGGCCGAGCTGCGGCGGGCCCTCGGCGGTGGAGAGGCGGCGAAGAACCTCACCGCGCTGATCGACGGCTGCCACGGCCAGGTGGGTCTCGATCGCCAGCAAAGCCTGCGCGCGCAGCTCGAGGCGAAGGCGAAGGCGTCGCCGGTCCCGGAGAGACGCGGGGTCGAAGAGCGCATCGTCTCCGCATGCCCCAGGGATCAAGAATCCCAATCGAGCCATTTCGGCGGCGAGCGGATGGGGGCGTTCACGTGGGCGATGACGGCGACCCTGGGGCAATGGCGGGTGCGGCGGGAAAACGGCGTGGTTCGGTCGACGGTGTCGTACGGCGAGCTCCTTTCGCGGACGCGCGCGCTCCTCGCCGCGCTCTCGTTCGAGCAGGAGCCGGTGCTCTCGGGGCCTCCGGGCGTCGCGGCGTTGCCGTTCTTGCACCCCGGCGACGAGGTGCACCCGGGGGAGACGAGCGCGGCGCCGGACGGCCGAAGGCCTGGGCGTCAGCTCGACGGGGGACAACTCGACGCCGGCCAGTACCAGATCTACCAGGTCGTATACGACGGCGGACGCGGCGTGTTCGAGGTTCTCGCCCAGGTCTACGTCACCGCCGCTTCGAGCATGGGCGACGAACCGCCGACGATCGGAAAGGTCCCCATGCAACCGGGCATGGAATACTGGGTTTTTCCGAGTGACGTCATCAGCAATTTGCAACAATCCTACGGGGGAATCCAGTATCTCCAGATCGTCGCGGGGAACGTCGCCTCCTCGTCCATCGACGTCAACGACAAGGCGTCGTACTTCAAGGCCGTCGAGCAGACCTCGTGGACGCAGGTGAACGGCGAGGTCGCCCCGGCGGATGCATTCGTGTTCTCCGGCGGCAGCGGGACGCTCCGAGGATTCGCGCTGCAATACCGGGGCACCACGCCGACGAACGGGTGGTGGGTCCAGACGGGGCAGGACAACCTCGAGCCCAAGGACATGACCACGATGTTGTACGCGACGAGGCGTACTCCGCCGAGCACCGACTTCTACGCCGCCTCCGTCTTCGAGGCGTTCGATCCGAACCGATAGATCACGCCCTCACGTGAACGTCCTTCCCACCCGCAGCCCGATCGCGCTTCGGCGCTGATCCGGGCGCAGGGCGAACCGCGCCGCTGCCCGGCAATGGTTTTCCACGCTGCTCCACGCCCCGCCCCGCACCGATCGGTATCCTGGATCCCCCGACGTCGCGACCTCGGCGAGCAGGCGCCCCTCTTCGATCCTCGGCCCCTCGAGCGTCCAGAGGTTCGCGCAGAAATCGCGGCTGTTCCCGGCGCCGCCGCGCATCCCGTACGGCCCCTCGTCGAGCGGATACAGGGACACCTCCACCCGACCCGGGTCGCCCGTGTGGCTGGAGAGCATGCACGCGAAGGTCGGATCGAAATGGTTTCCCCAGGGGAACGCGCGCCCGTCCACCCCACGCGTCGCTTTCTCCCGCTCGATCTCGTGCACCAGTCTGTATGGCTTTCCCGTACGGATCGATAACCACCGCGCATACGCCATGGCCCCGCGCCAGTCCATCAAGACCGCCGGGCCTCGCGGCTGCCACGTCTCCCCGGGATCGTCCTCCCTCAACACGAAGAGGCCGTCGGCCCGCCGGGCATAGGAGAGCGACTCGCCTGCCCCCGAGCGCGTGCCCGGGTTCGTCCGGGGACAGGCCCCGAGCGCCTCCGCCTCCCGACCCGCGCGGACGAGATCGTTCAAGAATGCGAGATACGCCTCGTTCGTGACGGGATACCGGCCGAGCACGAAAGCATCGAGCCACAGGCGGCGCCTCGGAAAGCTGTCCGGCGCCTCCGGATCCCCGCCCGTCCACGTATATCCCGCGGGCACGTACACCTCGTCGACGAAGAGCTCTCCCACGCGTGGGAGCTTGATGGAATGTGCCTCCCTTCCTCCGGGCGGGCACCCATCCCAGGGCTCGCCCCGCTCGATGAGCACGGGATATTTCACCGTTTCATATCCCGGCGCATCGAGGAGCAGCAAATAACTCCCCTTGTCGAGCGGGACCTCCACGAGCGGCGTCACGCCGAGATCCCCCACGAGCTCGGGCACGCGGCGCCTCTGGAACATCGTGTACCGATACAGCGTCACGCGCGCTCCTTCGGGATCGGTCACGAGCGTCAGGGCGCCCTTGCCGCTCAGGATGGCCACGTGCCGGCCCCGATCGTGCGCCCGCAAGAGCACCTCGAACCGCGCCACGTCGCCCGCGCGGTGGCCTCGCTCGGCATCGAGCAGTTTTTCCTTGTAATGGTCCGCGAGCAGCGCGTGCGCCTCCGGGAGATCCGGGTCGATCGTCAGCACGCCGTGCATGCCCTGGATCCACGTCGTCTCGAGCAAGCTCGCCTCGAGCTCGTCACGCGCGGCCTCGTCCTCGGATTGCCAGCCCGGGAGCTTCTTCTCGACGTGGTCCGACGGGCGCACCGAGGAGAGCAGCTCCCGCGCCTGCGCCCGGCGTGCCTCGGCGCGCCCACGCAATGCGGCGATACGCGGTCCCTCGGCGTTCGCCTTTTCGAGCTCCGCGAGCGCCCGCTCCCGCCGCCTCGCGCCGTCGAGGAACGCAGCAATGTCCACGGCGAGCTTCGCGGCGTCCGCGTGGCGCGCCTCGGGCTCTCGCGCCATGGCGCGCTCGCAGAGGGCGACGAGGTCACGAGGAACGTCAGGGCCCACGGCCTCGGAGAGTCGGGGCGGGTCGCCGGAGAGGAGGCGCCGGAAGGCCAGCGGCCCGAGATCCGCGAAGGGGTGCTTGCCGGCGAGCAAATGAAAAAGAATGGCGCCCAGCGAATAGACATCGGCGGCCGGGCCGTGGCGATGCACCTCGCCGCGCGCCTGCTCGGGCGACATGTACGCGGGTGTGCCGAGGACGTCGCCGTGGCGGGTCAACGAGGCATCCGCCTCGGAGCCCGGGAGCGGCTCGGACCTCGCGGGATGCGGTTTGTCCTCCCCCTCGTCGTGCACGCGCCTGGCGAGGCCCCAATCCATGACCATCACCTGGCCGAATTCGCCGATCATGATGTTCTCGGGCTTGAGGTCCCGGTGGATCACGCCACGGCTATGCGCATAGCCCATCGTCTCACAGACGCGGGCGAAGGCGTCGAGGAGGCGGCGGCGGCTCCACGTCGGGCCGTCGCCGGGGGGGCCGAACGTATCGTCGAGGACCGCGCGCAACGTGCGGCCGCGGACCTCGAGCATGGTGTACCAGAGCCGCCCGTCCGAAAGCTCGCCGAAATCGTGAATGGCGACGATGCCGGGATGCTGAAGGTCGGCCGTGAGCTTGATCTCGGCGAGGAAGCGGGCCCGGATCGCCTCGCCGCGATCCGCGCCGGGCAAGAGGATCTTCATGGCCACGACACGATCGAGCTTCCGGTCGCGCACGCGGCGCACCTCGCCGAAGCTGCCGCTGCCGAGGACGCGCAGATCCTCGTACCGCTCGGGGAGCGTCGCCGTGCCGGGTCGCTCGGGTGGCTCGCCGTCCGCGGGCACGGTGAGCACGGTGCGACGCGCGCCGGGGCCTTCGAGCGGGCCATCGGGGGGGCGTTTTTCGTCAATCAACCCGCCGAGAGTACTACACCCTCGCGAGGCCGGTCAGACGATCCCGTCCATCACCTCGAGCGCGAGCTCGTACCGCCCGAGCGGTGGCATGATGTACGCCCCCGCGACGCGATTCCGCACCGCCGCGAGCATTTCCCGGGCAATCGCGACGCCCTCCTTGCGCGCGGCGGGGCCGCTGCCGGCGCGTTGCATGCGGTCGCGCACGTCCTTCGGGATCTGCATGCCGGGCACCTCGTTGTGGAGGAATTCGGCGTTCTTGTGGCTCGCGAGCGGCAGGATGCCGACGAGGACGGGCAGCTCGAGGGGCTCGGCGTCTTTCAAGAAGCGATCGAGCACGGCCGGGTCGTACACCGGCTGCGTCATGATCAATTCGGCGCCCGCGCGTTTCTTCAGCTTGAGGCGCTCCATTTCGCGCTCGTAATTCAAAGCGGCAGGCTCGACGCCCGTCGCGCAGAAGAACGAGGTCACGCCGCCGAGCTGTTTGCCG
Source organism: Polyangium sp. 6x1 (assembly GCF_029946515.1). Taxonomy (GTDB): domain Bacteria; phylum Myxococcota_A; class Polyangia; order Polyangiales; family Polyangiaceae; genus Polyangium. Next base: position 150,180 of record NZ_JARZHH010000018.1, on the reverse strand, counting down.
CCGGGGTCGATGCCGGCATTGAGGCGCGAGGCGAGGCGGAGGATGCCGATCGAGTCGAGGTCGTAGACCGCCGTGGCGTCGGGGAAATCGCCCATCTTGGGCGGGTCGCCCGTGACGACGACGAGGTTGCGAATGCCGAGCGCGTGGGCGCCGAGCAGGTGCGCGACCTGCCCGAGCAGGTTCCGATCACGGCCGCAGACGTGCAAAAGCGTCTCGACGCCGAGCTCTTCCTGCATGAGCACGGCGAGCGCGAGGTTCGACATGCGGGCCTGCGCGCGCGCGCCGTCCGCGATGTTGATGATGTCGACGCCGCCCGTGACGAGCATCTTCGCGGCCTGGATGGCGGAGGTCGGGTCGACGCCGATGGGCGGATTCACCTCGACGGAGACGACGAACTTCTTGCCGATCTTGCTCGCGAGCTTGCTCTTTTCCGCCGTGGCGACGGGCCTCTGGCCGCTCACGATCACGGGCGGCTCGGGGGGAACGCTGCTATCGGAGACCCCGACCCATAGTGGCCCCGGCTCCTCGCACGCGCCTGCGGCGGCGCTCGCCTCCATGCGCGCGGCCGCGGCCATGCGGCGAATGTGCTCGGGCGTCGTGCCGCAGCAGCCGCCGATGAGCCGGACGCCGAGCTTGCAGAGCCTGCGGGCGAAGACGCCGAAGTATTCGGGCGTGGAGACGTAAATGAAGCGGTCGTCGACGCGGCGAGGAAGGCCGGCATTCGGAATGGCGGCGAGCGGGACGCCGAGCGGCAAGAGTTTTTCGATCGCGGCGAGGACGACCTGCGGGCCGTCGGAGCAATTCACGCCGATGACATTGCAGCCGAGGTCCCGCAAGCGCGCGCCGACGTCGGCGACGGGCGTGCCGTCCGAGAGGGTGAGGTCGGCGTCGACGGAGACCCCCGCGACGATGGGCAAGGCGTCGCCGACGGCCCTGCGGACGCCCTCGATGGCGAGCAGCAGCTCCTCGGGCTGGCGCATCGTCTCGACGAGGAGGAGGTCGGCGCCGCCCTCGGCGAGGGCTTCGGCTTGCTCGCGAAAGGAATCACGCACGCGGCTGCGGTCGTCATCGCCGAAGGCGGCGAGCACGAGGCCGCTCGGGCCGATCGCGCCGGCGACGAAGCCGCGGTCGCCCACGGCCTTGCGGGCGAGCTGCGCGGCGGCGACGTTGAACTCGCGGACACGGTCGGCGTAGCCGTGACGGGCGAGCCGGACGCGGTTGGCGCCGAACGTGTTCGTCTCGACCACCTGGGCGCCGGCGCGCACGTAGTCTTCGTGGATGCGAAGGACGAGCTCCGGGCGCGAGATGACGAGCTCTTCGTAGTTGACGTTGAAGAGAACGCCACGCTCGTAGATCTGGGTCCCCATGCCCCCATCGACGACGAGCACGCCGCGACGAACGGCGTCGAGGAAACGCGTGGGTTTCTGGGTCAGGGCAGACGGGGCGCTCGACATCGCGCGCACCCTAGCACAGGAGATGTCGGCAGCGGCCGAACGAGCGGCCCCCTTCCGCCTGTCTCCGAGCCCCCGACCCCGTGGATCAGGGGAGAGCCTGCACACACGGAAACCCCCGGCTCCAGGTGCGGCGCGCGGGCGGCTCCCGCATAGGCAAAGCGGCGCGCTTGCCGTATCGTACGCGCCTCGAACGAGGAGCGACGTATGCCGCGTGAGCTGGCCGTGGGGCCCTGCAGAGTCTCCCTGGTGGAAGGTGACATCACGACCGAGGACGTCGACGCCATTGCCAATGCCGCGAATGCCGGATTGCTCGGCGGCGGCGGCGTGGACGGCGCCATTCACCGGGCCGCGGGCCCCGACCTGCTCTCCGCATGCCGCGAGGAGAAAAAATCCCTCCCCGGAGGGCTCTTGCGGACCGGCGGGGCCGTCCTCACGCCCGGGTTCCGCCTGCGCGCCAGGCACGTGATTCACTGCGTCGGGCCGGCGTACGCGCGCGAGGGAGCGGCCGCGGCGAGGCTCCTCGCGAGCTGTTACACCGAGGCGCTCCGCCTGTGCCGCGCGCACGGCCTCTCGTCCATCGCATTCCCCGCGATCAGCACGGGCATTTACGGTTATCCGCTCGACGAGGCCGCGCGCGTGTCGCTCACGGCGGTGCGGGACGACCTCTGCGCCCACGGCGCGCCGGCCCTCGTGCGGATGGTGCTGTTCGGCGTGAACGCGCTTTCGGCATTCGAGCGCGCCGCCGACGAGGTCTTCGGCGGGGCCCCCTGATCCGCGCGGCGCCATGCCCGGTGGTCACGGGGAGGAGGTGTGCAACAATGGCGCCGTGATCGGGAAAGAGCGGATAGCACGAGAAGCCTTCGAGGCGGGCCTGCCCGAGCCGCTGCGTGGTGCGCTCGACGCGCGGGCCGAAGCCGCGCTCGCGCGGGCAGCGGCGCGCGGCCGCGAGGCGTGGCCCACGGTCCCGATCGAGGACGAGCTGTGGCTCGGTCACCTGGCCCGCCGGCTCCGCGAGGACGAGCCCCTCGCCGCGCAGCTCGACGCCGTCGACGCGGGCGGCCTGTACCTCGCCGCCGCATGCTTGCAAGGCGTGCCCGCGGCACTCGACGCGTTCGAGCGGGAGGTCTTGCCGTCGGCGCGGCGCGCCCTGTCGACGCGCGCCGACGAAGCGCGCGTCGACGAGATGCTGCAACGGACGCGCACGCGCCTGCTCACGGAGCTTCACGGCCCCCCCAAGCTCGCGCTGTACGCCGGCCGCGGGCCCGTCGGAGGGTTCGTGCGCACCGTCGCGGTCCACCTCCTCGCGAACGACGAGGCCGCCGCGAAGCCTGTCGAGGACGACGACGACGCGCTGGCCGCGCTGCCCGAGGCCGCCGACGTGGAGGCGGGGCTCTGCCGGCTGGACCAGCAGCAGCACTTTCGCGCGGCGTTTCGCGAGGCGCTCGCGACGCTTTCCTCGCGCGACCGCGCGCTTTTGCGCCTCAGCTTGCTCGATGGCCTCTCGATCGACGACATCGCGCCGATGTACGGCGCCCATCGCGCGACCGTGGCCCGCTGGCTCGGCGCCGCGCGCGACCTTTTGGCCACGCGGACTCGGCAGGCGCTCGCGAGCCGCCTGCGCCTGCGCCCGGACGACCTCGAAAGCCTGCTCGGCGGCGTGCTCAGCCGCTTCGACCTCAGCCTGTCTCGCCTGCTGCGCGAGTCCCACGGCGCCGGGGCCCCGCCCGATGCGACCTGACGATTTGTTGCGACCTCGACTCCCGACGACCTGTCCCTTGGTGCGGGGTGCATGTGCACCGGCCGCGGTGTTCCTCCACGTCACCAAGGAGTCTCGTCGTGAAACAACTCGTGTGGTCGTTCCCTCTCGCGTTCCTCCTCGCCTGCAGCTCCGGCACCGGGAGCTCCGGCTCCAACAATGGCGAGGGCGGGAGCGGGGGCGAGGGCGGGAGCGGGGGCGAGGGCGGGAGCGGTCCCGGTTCGTCGTCGTCTTCTTCCAGCTCGTCGTCGTCCACTTCGTCCGGGCAGAGCGGCCTCACCGAAATGGAACGGCTCCAGGTCTTCTGCGAAAAGACGATGCTCGCCGGCTGCCCCGGCTGGTTCACCTCGACGGCTCAGTGCGTCGACATCATGAGCAAGACGCAGAACGATCTCTGCCAGGACAAATGGATCGCGGAGACCGATTGCCTCGGCAAGACGCAGGCCGGGGACTGGACCTGCAACGGGAGCGGCGAGCCGGAGGTCGTCGGCACGGTCTGCCGCGACGAGTACGGGTTCGGCTCGTATTGCCGCATCGCCGTCGCCACCCCGGCGTGTCACGGTGCCGCGTGCATGTACGACGCCGATTGTTCGAACGAGTCGAAATGCAACGCGGCCACGGAGCATTGCGTGGAGGCGAGCGCCAATTGCGGCGGGCTGCCGTGCAAGTACAACGCCGATTGCCCGAGCGCATTCAAGTGCAACGACGCGCTCGGGCAGTGCGTCGTGAACTGAGGCCCAAGACACGCTGATGGCCTGCCTCGACGAGAACCTCTTGTTCGAGCTGTCCGTCGGGCAGCTCGACGGGGCCGCCTTGGCCAAGGCCGAAGAGCACCTCGACACCTGCCCCCGCTGCCGGCGCGTGGTGGCCGCGGCGCTGCGCGCGAGCGGGGCCGCCGCGCCGGCGCCCCCGGCGCTCGTGACACGCGGGACGGCGATCGGCCGGTACCTCGTCGTGGAGCGGGTCGGCGTCGGCGCCATGGGGCAGGTGTTCGCCGCCTACGATCCCGAGCTCGACCGCAAGGTGGCGCTGAAGCTCTTGCGCTTCTCGTCGCGGCCTTTCGCGGAGGAGGAGCAGCGGCGCGCGCGGCTCGCGCGTGAAGCCCAGACGCTGGCGCGCCTGTCGCACCCGAACGTCGTGACCGTGTTCGACGTGGGGACGTGGGCGCAGCAGGCGTTCATCGCGCTCGAGTTCGTCCCCGGCGGGTCGGCCCGCGCCTGGGCCACGCGGGAGCCACGCCCGTGGCGCGAGATCCTGCGTTTGTGGATCCAGGTCGGGCGCGGTCTCGCCGCTGCACACGCAGCCGGGGTCGTGCATCGGGACCTGAAGCCCGACAACGTCCTCGTGCGCGCCGATGGGCGCGCGCAGGTCACCGACTTCGGCCTGGCCGCCGAAACCAGGCTCCGCGACGAAGCGGCCGCCGCCCCGACCGCCCTGGCCCTCACGGAGACGGGCGCGCTCCTCGGAACGCCGGTCTACATGGCGCCGGATCAGCTCGAAGGCGCGCCGGCCACCGAGGCCTCCGACCAGTTCGCGTTTTGCGTGTCGTTATGGGAAGCGCTGTATGGCGAGCGCCCCTTCGAGGGTCGCACCGTCGCCGAGCTCGCGCGGGCCGTGCGGGAGCAGGCGGCCCGCGCGCCAGCGGCGTCGCCGGTGCCTCCCGCCGTGCGCCGCCTGCTGCAAGGCGGGCTCCATCCCGATCCTCGCGAGCGGCATCCTTCGGTGACCACACTCGTCGACGCGCTCGAACGCGCGATCGAGAAGCCTCGTCGTTTCGGCCTCCCGATGCTGATCGGCGCGGCCCTGCTGATCTTCGGCGTCGTCCTCGTCGCGCGGCCGAACGAGGCCGTCCGCCGTCATCCAACGTGCGTGCTCGCCGAGGAGCGGCACCGGGCCGCGTGGGACGACGCGCGCCGCGCCGTGGTGCGTGAGGCCTTCGACCGCACGGGCCTCTCGTATGCCGCGCAGGCCTTTGGTGCCGTCGACGGCGCGGTCTCGGCACGCGCGTCCGCCTGGCGGGCCGAGCGCGTCGAGGCGTGCGAAGCGCTGGTCGAAGCGGCGCAGCCCGATCCCCTCTTCCGCGCGCGTGTCGCCTGCCTGGACGAGCGCCTGGCAGAGCTCGATGCTGCCGTCGAGGTGCTCTCGCTCGGAGGGACCGACGCGGTCAACCGCGCGACATCCGTCGTCGAACGAATGGCGCCGCTCGACACCTGCGTAGCGGTCAAGGTCGATCCTGCCGACGCGGAGCCATGCGAGGCGTGCGTGGTGATCCGCGCCGACGTGCAGCGCGGAAGGACCCTGCAGGACCTCGGAAAGTTCGCCGAGGCCGAGCGTGTCACCAAGGCCGCGCTCGGACGCGAGGCTCCACCCAACGCCGCCGCCGCGCGGGCCGCGCTCCTCGTCGAGCACGCGCGCACGCTCGAGCCGCTCGGCCGCCTCGACGAGGCCGAGCGCGAGATATTCGACGCAGCGCTCGCCGCGCACCGGGTGGGCAGCCGCGTCCTCGCTGCCGAGGCGTTCGCGGAGCTCGCCTACGTCGTCGGGTATCTGCGCTCGCGTCCCGACGACGGCGAACGATGGGCGTCGCAAGCCGACGCGCTGCTCGGCCCCGACGATGCGCCGCTCCTCGATCGCGTCGCCACGGTGCGCGGGGTCATCGAGGCGCGCCGCGGCAACCTGCGGCTGGCCGAGGAGCATTTTCGCCGCGTGGAGGAGAGCGTCCGCAAGCGGCTCGGCGCGGCGCACCCGAGCCGCGCCCGCGTGCTCTCCAATCTGGCGAGCGCGATCTTGCACCAGGGTCGCTTCGACGACGCGCTGCCGCTGCTGAAGGAGTCGTACGACCTCTTCGTCGCAGCGCTCGGCGCCGATCACCCCGACGCGTTCCAGGCGCTCAATTCCTACGGCGCGGCGCTCGGCAACGCCGGCCGCTACACCGAGGCGGTCCCGGTGTTCGAGGCGGCGCTCGCAGGATACAAGCGCACGCTCGGCGCGAACCATCCGCGGATTGGCCGTGCGGCCTCGAACCTCGCCGAGGCGCTCTACCGCCTGAAGCGATATCCGGACGCGCGCGCTCGTTACATCGAGTCGGCGGCGGCCTTGGAGCGGGCCCTCGGGCCCGACGCGCCGGACCGCGCGCGCGCGCTCACGGGCGTCGGCCAGGTGTACGTCGCGGAGGGCGCGTGCGCCGAAGGCCTCGACGAGACGCAGCGGGCGCTCGCCATCTGCGCGAAGTCCGCGTGCGAGCCCGAGGACGCGGCGGCCCTCGCGTTCCTGCACGCGAAGGCGTGGGTGTGCGCGGGCCACGCAAAAGCCCAGGCGATCCCGCACGCGCGCCGGGCGGTGGAGCTCTTCCGCTCCATCGGCGCTGGCACCGAGGAACAGATCGCCGAGATCGAAGCGTGGCTCCGCTGAAGTGAGCGCAGGGGTGTTTCGCGATCGTACCGAACACCCCACCCGAGAGCCGCCCTCGCCACGACGAACTAGGCTATGCTCCGCCCGCCCGCGCGGCTGCGCGAGGGATGCACGGAGGCGAGCACCATGTACGAACCGATCAAATTTCCGACGAAAAGTGGGGCCGATGCGCCGGGTGAGCTCGTGGCGCCCGAGGGCGTGGAGCGGGCGCCCGCGGTGGTGCTGATCCAGGAGTGGTGGGGGCTCAACGGGCAGATCCGGCACGTCGCCGCCCGCCTCGCCAAGGAAGGGTTCCTCGTGGCGATCCCCGATCTCTATCACGGGCGCTGGACCGTCGACCCCGCCGAGGCCCAGAAGCTCATGGAAGGCCTCGATTGGCCACGCGCGCTCGACGAGATCGGCAGCGCGGCGGCCTTCTTGAAGCAGCATCCGCGGAGCAACGGGCACGTCGGCGTGGTCGGGTTCTGCCTCGGCGGCGCGCTCTCGTTCGCCTCGGCCACCGTCGTGCCGGAGCTCGAGGCCGTCGTGCCGTTTTACGGCCTCGCGCCCTCGGACAAGTTCGATTACGCGAAGGTGAAGGCGCCGATCCTCGCTCATTTCGCGTCGAAGGACGAGTGGGCCAAGGCGGACGCCGCCCGCGCGGTGATGGAGCAGATGCATTCGCGCGGACAAACCATGGAGCTCCACGTGTACGAGGCCGGGCACGCGTTCGCGCACGAGTCGCGCAAGGACGTGTACGTCCCGGAGGCGGCCGCGCTCGCCTGGAGCCGCACCATTGCTTTCTTGCACCGGCACCTCGGCTGATCCGCGGGGCCGCTTTTCAGGTTGACTTGGTTGGAGGTTGGTCGATGTCGAATCGTTGGTTGAAACTTTGGCTTATCGCCGTTCCCTGCGCGGCGGTGCTCGGCTTCGCGGGCACGGGCTGCTCGGACGGCTCGGATGGCTCGGGCGGCGCCGGCGGCGAAGGCGGCGCAGGCGGGTCGCCGGCGAGCAGCAGCTCGAGCAGCAGCAGCTCGGGCAGCGGCGGCATGGGCGGCGCGGGCGGCGCTGGCGGCGCCGGCGGCGGCTGCGGCGATACGATGACGGATGTGCTGAACTGCGGCGCCTGCGACAACAAGTGCGCGCCGGGACAAACCTGCGCGGGCGGCGTTTGCACCTGCGCAAACACGAGCGTCTCGTTCGCCGACGTGCAGACGATCCTGACGGCGAGCTGCGCGATCGGCGGCTGCCATTCGGGCGCGGGCGCGAAGCAGGGGCTCGATCTGACGAGCGCGAACGCGCTCGCGGAGCTCGTGGACGTGCCGGCCGAGCAATGCGCGGGCGAGACGCGGATGCGCGTCAAGCCGGGCGCCCCTTCGGAGAGCTACATCATCGACAAGATGATGAACGTCGACAAATGCGCCGGAAACAAGATGCCGCCGGCCATCGCGCTCTCGAATGAGAAGATTCAGACGGTATCGGACTGGATCTGCGGCGGCGCGATGCCGTGATCTCTTGAACGGGACGGAGACCGATGTATTGCCCGCGTTGTCTCAGGCGTTTCGAGGATGAAGAGCACCGCTTCTGTCCGTACGACGGGACCAAGCTCGTCACGACGCCGGACGTATCGTTGCTGCGCGCCAAACCCACGTCCGATACGGGCGCGGTGCTCGGCGGCCGCTACGAGGTGCGAGGGCTCATCGGTCGGGGGGGGATGGCCCGGATCTACCTGGCGCTGGATCGGAACACGAGCGAGCCGGTCGCCATCAAGATGCTCGATTCGCTGCACCTCCGCGCGCCCGGCGCGCGCGCGCGTTTCGACCGCGAGGCGAAGGCGGCAAACGCGCTCGCCCATCCCAACATCGTAAAGGTGCTCGATACGGGGGAGCGGCCGGACGGCGTGCCATTCCTCGTGATGGAATATCTCTTCGGCGAGACGCTGGGAGACTGGCTACGTCGCGATACGACGATGCCGCTCCATATCGCGCTCCCGGTGCTTTCGCACACGGCCTCGGCGCTCGGGGCGGCGCACCGCGCGGGGATCGTGCATCGCGACGTGAAGCCGGACAATCTCTTCCTGGTCGGCGAGCCGGGCGAACCTTACAACACGAAGGTGCTCGATTTCGGTTTGTCGAAGCTCGAAGCGGCCAAGGCGGTCACGCAGGCGGGGGTGGCCGTGGGGACGCCCGAATACATGCCGCCGGAGCAGGTCGTCGGGGACAAGTCGGATCCGCGGTCGGACGTGTATGCGCTCGGCGTGATGATGTATCGCATGCTGGTCGGGGAGCTGCCGTTCCGCGCGGACGATTATGCGATCCTTCTGGCGAGGCAGCTCATCGTGCCGCCGCGCGAGCCCTCGGAGGTGCTGCCGGGCATCGATCGGGCCACGGAAGGCGTGATCATGAAGGCGCTGCGCAAGAAGCCCGAGGATCGGTATTCGACGATGGAGGCTTTTTGCGACGACGTCGAGCGGCTCATGGGCAAGCGGCTCGGGTCGCTGTCGGCGGGGCTCTTGCCGCGTGGTCCGGACGTGTATGAGCCGAAGGATCAGCTCTCGCGGACGGCGGCGAAGTTTTTTTACAACAAGCTGGGGATGACGCCGCCTGCCTGGAAGTGAAACACTCCCTCACCCCCAACCCCCTCTCCCTTTCGGGGGAGGGGGCAGAGATTCGGGAGAGGGGACGGCTCAAGCCGCCTTGACGAACTTCTGCAGCGATTGCGCGAGGTCGTGCGTGCGTTGTTGCTCGGGCGCGAGCTCCTGCAGGACGAAATCGCGCACGGGCGGCTCGAGCTCGTCCGTGTCCCGCATGTATCGCTTTTTGCCCTGATCCTCGCCCTCTTCCAGCGCGGCGAGCGCGGCGCGGTGGCCGAGCAGGTCGGCGCCGCGCTGCACGATGCGCGCGAACGCGCCCCACACGCCCGAGCTCTGCGCAGGCTCGCCGCCGAGCTCGCGGACCTTGTTCCGCAGCCGGTCGACGCGCCGCTGGTGGCTCTCGTGAATCTGGCGCAGCGAGCTCGTGAGGTCCGCGTCGCGCACGCTGCGCAGCGCGAGATCGTAGGTCTCGACGCTGGCGAGCTCGCCACGCAAGAGGTCGTTCAGCCGGTCGAGCGTGCTCTCCTTCGAGGGCTCGCCCGTCCGCCGGGTCGAGGGCACTTCGTCCTTGAATGCTTCCTTGGCGGACTCGGCCGCGGCGCGCGCGACGGTCGCCACCTCGCTCGCCGCGGCGGCGATGTCCCGGCCTGCGTGCCCGAGGTGGGCCTTGGCGCGCTCGATCGAGCCGCTCTCGCGTTCATCGCCGCCGCTGCGCTCGATCGGGGCGTTCTCCTCTTCGCCCTGCACCTCGTGCTCGACGTCCGTTCGTCCGCTCGACTCGGTGTCGCTGCCTTGGGGGACGTTCGTGGAAAAGTCGGGCTGGCGCTTGTCCTGGTTCATGCGCCGATCCCTGGGGCGCCCGCGCGTCCGCGTCGAGCGCGCGTCGTCCGTGACGTCTCGTGGTAGGCTCGCGTCCGTGACGCTCCTGAAAATTGCTCAGATTGGTCATCCGGTGCTCCGCCAGCGAGCGCGCGAGGTCGAGCGCGACGAGCTCGCCACGGCCGAGGTGCAAGCGTTCATCGACGACCTCGTCGAGACGATGCACGACGCGAACGGCGCCGGGCTCGCCGCCACGCAGGTGCACGTGCCGAAGCGGATCGTGGCGATCGAGGTCAAGGACAACCCCCGTTATCCCTACAAGCCGAACATTCCGCTCACGATCGTGGTCAACCCCGTGGTCGAGCCGCTCACGGAGGAGCGATTCGACAATTACGAGGGCTGCCTGTCGGTGCCGAACCTGCGCGGCATGGTGTCGCGTTTCGCCGAGGTGCGCGTGACCGGCTGGGATCGGCACGGCGCGCCGTTCGAGCGTATCGCGCGGGGTTTGACGGCGGGGACGTTCCAGCACGAGGTGGACCACCTCGACGGGAAGCTCTTCGTGGATCGGGTGACCGACACCTCGACGCTCTGCACGTGGGCCGAGTTCGACCGGTTCCACAAGCAGGCGTTCGTCGAGCGGATCGTGCCGTTCGTGAAGCGAATGGGCGGCTGATCAGCGAATCACTTCGGGACGACGATCCCGCAGGGGAACTGGACCGAGAGGGAATGGTCGCCCTGCTTGATCGTGTCGCACGCGGTGCCGAGCAGCTCGATCTCGTCGGGGCCATTGAGCCGCCAGCCGTTCATGTCGTTGTAGGGCAGCGACTTGCCATCGAGGTAGACCTGGCCCGAGGCGGCCGCGGTCTCGTCGACGATGCCATTCAATTTGAGCACGCACGAGCGCACGCCGTTGATGATGGTGTCGAAGGCGTCGATCAACGTCTGCGGGTTCAGCGCCTGGTAGAACGGGGCCTTCTCGGCGCCGCCGACGGAAAGGCCCGCGCCCGCGTTCGCCAGGTCCTGCAAATGGCCGAGGCTCACGTCGGCGCCGACGCTGATGACGAACGTGCGGACGTCCTTGCCAAACGCGGCCTGCGCGGCGGCGATCGACTCGTCCTGGCCATTTTGCGGGTTTGGCTCGGCGCAGGTGTCGGGCTCGCCGTCGGTCGCGAGCACGATGATCTTCGGCCCCGCCTCCTGGTACGCGACGAGATCCGCGGTCACGGCCGTGATGCTCTCGCCCGTCGGCGTGTCGCCCGCGGGGCTCTGCGGGCCATAGACGGCGTCGATGGCCCCGTGGTTGTTCAGCGCGAGCGGCACCTTCGCGAGCATCGGGCACGTGCCGCCCGCGTTGCCGTTGTTGCTCGTGTACAGCGCGAGCCCGAACCGGACGTCCTTTTCGAGCTTCTTCACGATCCCGTCATTCGGATCCATGAGCGTGTCGTAAAGGACGCCCCAGCGATCGCCGTTGCCGAAGCTCTCGGTCATGCTGCCCGATTGATCGATGAGCAGCATCACGGTGGGGATCTGCTTCTCGAAATTGACGTTGACGTCGGCGCAGGCGTCGGCGCCGGGGCCGGTGCCGCCCGTCGACGACGTCACGAAGTCGATGCCGCCCATGCCGCCGGATCCGCCTTCGCCCGTGGGGATGCAGTGCCCCTTGACGTTGCACGTTTGTCCCGCGGGGCATCCGGCCGCGCCGGGGGCGCAGTCCGCCGTGCAGGTGCCGCTGATCCCGCAATACAGGCCGTCCGGACAGGTGAAATCGTTCGCGCAGGTGCCGCCGCACTTGCCGGCGTAGACCGACTCGCACGGCGGCGTGCCGGTGCTCGTCGAGCCGCAGCTCGCGCCGAGCGCGGCGACCCAGGACGCGAGGCCCATCGCGAGGGCAGGCGCGAAGAGACGGCGGAAAAACGAGGGCGAGCGTGGACGAGAAGGACGCGCAAAGTTCATGGAAAGCTCCTGGGTTCGTGCCTGCCCGAAGTGTACCACCCCACCCCGCCGTCCTGCCTCGGTCGAAGGGCGCGCCGCGGGCGCTTCGAGCACGTTCGCGGCGCGCCGATCAAGGCCGCTTCGGGCGCGTGTTCGTCCACCGCACACGCACGCGACCGCCGGGATCTTGCCGCGCGATGAACGCGATCATCTTCGCGAGCTCGGGGTGCGCGAGCAGTTCGTCGACCGTGTGATACCTGGCCTCGAGCTCCTTGTTCGTGAGCACGGCGTGGACGGCGTGGTGGCAATCGCGGCAAATCGCGAGCGTCTTCTTGCCCCCGCGGCTGCGCGGCACGAGGTGATGATCCGAGGGGTGCAGATTCGGCCGGCCACAGAGCGGGCAGGGTTCGATCGAGGCCGGGTCGGGACGCATGGGAGGACGGCTGCCCATGATACACGCCGAGGCGCGGGCGCGGAGACGGGCCGAAAAATGCGGATGGTCCGTGATGACAGAAACGTGACAGGGCGCGCGAACGGCCGTGTTTGTCCTTCCGGGCGTGGAGCAGCCCACCACGCCGCAGCGTGATGTTCCGGGTCGAAGGCGCGCCATGGGCCTTTTGAGCCTGGACGCGGCGTGGTACCCTGCTCGCGGATCTCCTCGATGCAGACTTATAACCTCGCGAAATTGAGGGCGGATCAGCCGAATTTGTGGCCGCCGCTCGTGCTGCCAGCGTGTCTGCTCGCGTGCGAGGCCGCGCCCGGGACCACGAGCTCCTTCGAGCTCGCCTACTTCGCTCCGGGCGCCCAGGATCCGACGGTCGAAGGTTTTTCGCTGGTGCACGCGGCCGACGTCTCGGCCGCCGACGTCGAGGCGCTGCGCGCCGACGGGCGCGAAGATGTCTTGCACGTGGCCGCGGCCGGCGTGATCACCGCGATCCTGCGGGCGCGGAACGAGCTGCGCGTGGCGCGCGTGTCGAAGCGGGGTCCGTGGCTGGATCTGCATCTCCAGAAGCCCGACGGGCAGGACGACGGCGTGCTCGTCGCGTTCGGCACCGAGGGCGCCGATCCGGACTCTGTGCTCGCGGACGTGGTGCAGCACGTGCGCGGCGCGCCGGGTGGGCGAAAGATCGCCGGCGCCGTGGCCTTCGGCGGAGGAAAGGCCGCGATCCGGGTCCTCACATGATCACCTTCGCCTTCGGGGCCGAGGCCTGGCCGAAGAGCCTCGCGGTGCCGGACGTCGAGCGCCACAAGAGCCTCCTCATTCAGCAGGCGATGTACGCGCGGCTCACGCAGCCGGCGATGGTGTTCCGCACGCTGTCGCGCGGCGCGCTCTACTGGGAGCGGTGGCTCCTCGAGAAGGACCCGGGCCGCGGAGAGGAAGAGCGTGTCCTGTCGGGCCTCGAGCTCGCGCGCGACGCGGGCGACTGGAAAGAAGCCGAGCTCTTGCTCGCGCACTGCGAGGCGGCGCCGGACCTCGTCGGGCGGCCGTTCGTGGAGGCCTGGAGCGTGATCGTGCGGGATCGGCTGCAGGAGCAGGTCGACAACGAGCAACGGCTGGAGATCGCGTTCCAGAAGTTCCGCGGCGCGAAGAACGTGGAGGACGAGGCCGCGCGCGCGGAGCTCGCCCGCGACGTGATGGCGCGCGCGTCGGAGATCGGTCAGGTCGGCTCGCCCGTACCGGTGAACTCCCTGCTCGCCCGGATCGCCACGTCGCAAGGCTGGAACGAGGAGGCCGAGGGGTGCTACGCGGCGCTGCTCGTGTGCCGGCCGCTGTGGATCCCGTACATCGTGCAGCTCTCCGAGCACCAGGCGAAGACGGACCTGAAGCGCGCGTTCAGCACGATCGAGACGGCGAAGAGCCTGCTCGGCGCGGATTTCTGGCTCGCGACTTGAGGCGGCGCGGGTTCGTTTGAACCCCAACGAATGAGTCTCGCCGGTTGCGCCCGTGCGTGCCTGGGGTATATGCGGCGCCCTCACACGAGCGAGCTCATCCGTGAAGCGTATCGTCCTCGCCCTCGCGCTCGTCCTGTCCGCCGCCTCGGGTTGCCGCAGGCACGGGGCCGATGGGATCAACTTCGAGCACCACCACGACGTCGCCTACGAGTCCTTCGTCGAGGACGCGCCTCCGGCGGACGCGTCTCGCGTCGAAATCCACGAACAGAGCGAGCTGCCGGACGCCTTCTTCTACGACCAATATGGCCCGACGCCGGAGAAGAGGTTCATGGCCGCGCCGAGGTATCCGAGCGAGGAGCGGCCCCATCGTGTCCTCGGCATGATCTCCCTGAAGGAGCGCGTCGACGTCTCGGGGTACGACAAAGAGGGGCTCAAGGCCGCGTTGAACAACGAGGCCCTGCGCGCGCGGCGCGAAAAACTCCTCGCCGCGGAGGCGGCGCGCCATGGCGCGAACGCTCTCTACTTGACGAGCAGCATCACTGACGCCTTCGCTCCCATGCCCGTGCGGAAACGGACCTATTACGCCGTCTCCCTCGCCCCCGACCCGCCCAAATACCCCGACGTCGAGACGCTCCTCGGGCGGCTTTCGCTGGCCAAGGACGGCTACCGCGAGGTCAAACGGTTCACCGCGAAGCTCGAGGATCTGCCCGACCGCGCGCCCGAGACCATCCAGCTCAAGCGCGGGCATTGTTACATGCTGGCGATCGCCTTCCACCCCGAACCCATCGAGCGCAAGTTCAGCGAGGTCACTTCGATCAATTTCACGTACAAGGTCCCCAATCCGGAGGTCTTCCCCGGCATACCGTACAACAACGCCGCCGCCGGCGGCTTCAGCCAGCGGCGCGACGGGGATCCGAGCAGGTTTTACTCGAAGCATTTCCTCGACGGGATCTGGTCACGCGCGGGAGCCGGGGAGATCGCCTGTCCCGTCTATCGGACCCAGCCCGCGGAGCTCTCGTTCACGACCTTCGACGGCCTCGCGCTGGAAAACCCGCCCAAATTCGCGCCTGGGCGGGGCACCGCGGACTTCGTGGTCTACGAGCACAAGCTCTCCGCCGAGAAGTTCAACGAGGCGGCCTGCATACGCTGCTACCAGGTGGCGAAGGAATGCAGCTACCGAGAACCCCTGGCCGCGTGCGCCGATCTGAACAAATGCCTCCAGACGACGGGCGTGGCGCTAGGTGTTTGCGCCGAGCGATATCGCTGAATTCGCGCGAATCTGCGCCCGCGCCCCTCGGCGCAGCCCTCGCAACAGGCATACTGCAAAGCTTCAGCGGCGTATCCGGTCGCCGAACATGCCCCTCGCGCACGCGGTACTTTCGCGTAGGATCCCGCGTGGACTCATGAAGGCTGCGCGTCAGAAGCGAAGCGAGGATACGGTCCGCTTCATCCTCGAGGCGACGGATCGGATCCTCGCGCGCGAAGGGCCCACGGCCGTGACGACGAAGCGCGTCGCTCGCGAGGCAGGCGTCGGTGTCGGGACCGTCTACCACCACTTTGCCGATCGCGTGGCGCTCCTGCGCGAGGCGGAGCGGCGCGCGTGGGAGGCGGAGTACGCGGTGCTCCTCGGGCGCTTGACCGAGATCGATCCGGCTCAGATCGACCCAGAAACGGTCGAGATGGTCGCGTCGCACCTGATCGGCTTCACCGTCGAGAGAGTGCTCCAGCGCGTCGACCGGCACGGCATCTCGATGGACGACGCCGACATGCGCACGGTGATGGCCGAGAGATACGAACACACCGCGGATTTTCTGGCTCGAACGCTGGCCGTGGTCGCCCCGCGCTTCCGCAGGCCGGATCTGCGGACGAGCCTGCTCATCGCGACGGAGACGCTCGCGCTCATGTCGTGGGCCGCGGCGCATCGGCATCGTGATCGCGTGAAGAGCGGTGAATTCCAGCGCGAGCTAAGCGATATGATCCTACGGTACCTCCTCGCCGACAAAGACGAGCGATGACGGCCCTCCGGCGTGCCCGGATCGAAATCGAACACCCGATCCACGTGGCACGCTGAAACGTCCGAAAATCACAGCGGATTCGTCGTGCTCGCGAAGTCGAACGCGGCCCGCGCCGGAGAGGGCGTGCATTGACAGGTGTGCGCATCGTCCCGTAATGAAGTGCTCCGTCGTCTCGCCGTCGACGTCGTCGCGCCGAGATTGCGGAGCATGGCTTTTCATTGGGGACGGGCGGAGCAGCGCCATCCGTTGCAACCGCCCGAGGAGATGCGCATGAAGAAGCTGGCGAACGTTCATGCCGGCGGATGGATCGCCGTTCTCGCCTGCACGGCGGTGAGCTGCGTGGGTACCATTGGCGGCTCCGATCCTTCGGAAAACGAGGGGACTCGGCTCACGTATGCCTGCACCGAGCAGCGGAAGCTCGCGCGCGGCGTCACCTTCGACCACACGCGTCGACTGTCGCACGCCGAGCTGGTCCATACGCTGGGTGCGCTGCTGGGCGAGTCCATCATCGGAGACGCCGAGATTCAGACGAAATTGTCCGGGTTGCCGGCCGACGAGATGGTGATCGCCGGTGACTTCACGGACAACCCTCCCGTGGGCACGGCGCTCGCGCTTTCCCAGGTGTCGAAGCGCGCCGTCGAGCTCGCGATGGCGAGCCCCACGTGGAAAACCGATCACCTGCCGAGCTGCGCCGGCACGAGCCCGCTCACCGACGCTTGTGTGGAGGAGGTCGTGGAGCAATTCGGCGGCCAGGTCTGGCGCCGCGATCTCAGCTCCGACGAGGTGCAGTCGTACCTGAGTTACTATCACGAAGCCGGCGCGGATATGGGGGGGCTCTCGTACCTCTTGCGTCGACTGCTGCAGTCGCCCTCTCTGGTGTTCCACATCGAGGAAGGCGCCGAGATCAAGAACGGCCGGATTCGCCTCACCGATTTCGAGGTGGCCTCGCGCATCTCGTACCTCACGCAGAACACCATGCCCGACGACGCGCTCATGGCGGCGGCGCGCAGCGGAGAGCTTCAATCCCTCGAGGGCGTGCGAGCGCACGTGGAGCGCCTGCTCGCCGGGGAGAAGGCGCACCTCAAGGTGCGCGACTTCTTCCGCTATTACGCGCGCCTCGGCACCGTGCCCGATCCGATGCCCGCGGTGGGCGCGCAGATCGGCATCCCCGATACCTCGGGGCTCGGGGACGAGATGAGGCAGGAGGCGTTCGACTTCTTCGAGCACGTCTTCTGGTCGGACGAGGGCACGTTCCACGAACTGATGACCTCGAGCGCGGCTTTCCCGCGGTCCGAGGCGATGGCTCGAATCTTCGATACGGAGGTGGTGTCGAGCGAGGCGCCGGTCGCCAGCGCAGCGTCACACCCAGGGCTGCTGCACCGCCCCGCGCTGCTGACGAACGCTGGCGGGCGCACGAGCCCCATCGTGCGCGGCGCGCGCCTGCGGAAAGCGTTCCTTTGCGACGAGCTGGGGATGCCGGACCCGGCGGCGGTCGCGGAGCGCAAGAGCGAGGTCGGCGACATCGAAAACATGAGCAATCGCGACAAGACGATGAAGCTCACCGATGCGCCCGCTTGCATTGCCTGCCACGCGAGAGTCAACGGGATCGGGTTCGCCTTCGAGGGGTTCGATCAGCTCGGCGCGACGCGGAGCGAGGAGCTCGTGTTCAATGAACAGGGCGAGCCCGGAGCAACCTGGCCCATTGATACCACGGCACAGGACCCGGAGCTCGAGCCCGGGGGGCCGGAGCGATTGAGCGACTCGGTGGAGCTCGCGCTCGCCATGTCCGAGAGCTACAAAGCCCGGGCCTGCATCTCGCGTCGACTCTTCGAGTATTACCACGCGAGCACCGTCGACATTGCCAACGACAGCTGCATCCTCAGCGAGGGAGAGGCTCAAAGTCAAAGCGGCACGCTTCAATCCGTGCTGATCGCCACCATCGCCAACGAAGACATTTTCTGGAAGCAGGAGCCCTGAGGACGCCATGAAATACAACCCGAAAAGCCGACGATTGTTCCTGTGCGGCGCGGGGGCGGCCCTGGTGCTGCCGGCGCTGCGCTCGTTGATGCCGAGGGAGGCGTACGCGGGGCCCGAGACCACGCCGCCTCGATACATCCAGGTCTTGAACCCCTACGGTCCGAACGCCCCGCTCTACTACGGCGCATTGAAGGCCAACCAAAACATCGAGCCGTTCGTCAACGTGAAGGCCCTGAGCGAGCTCCCGGGCGCCATCTCGCCCATCCTCGGGGACGCGTTCACGCCCTTCACGAGCAAGCTCTCGGTGCTGCGCGGGATCGACGTGCTGGCCGAAAACTGGAACCATCAATACTGCTTCCCCACCTGCGCCTCCTCGTACGCGGCGGGCCTCGACAATGACGAGGCGCCACCGACCAGCGGCCAGGAGTCGATTGATGTGATGCTGTCGAACTCGGCAAAGGTGTACGGGCCCGAGGTGCCTGCGGTGCGGCGCCTGGTGGTCCTCAACCCGGTCATCACCGACGACTACAGCAAGAACCGCTCGTTCTCGTGGCGTTCGGCGAACGGGAAGCTCGAGATGATTCGGCCCGTGAAGCAGACCCAGGCCTTCTTCGATGCTTTCGCTTCGGGCTTCGGTGGCGTGGCCGAAGGCGACCCGCGCGAGACGGCCCTCTTGCAGGCCGTGTACGCCGACTACAAGAAGGTGCGCGACAGCAGCCGCATCTCGGCGGCCGACAAGCAGAAGCTCGAATCGTACATGTCGCTCGTCGCCGACATCCAGAAGGGAGCCGGCACGTGCACACCCGCAATGCAGGTGGACGAGGTCGACATCGAGGCCGTGATCACCAATCAGTTCCGCATCCTCGCGGCGGCCATGGCCTGTGACCTGACGCGCGTCGCCAGCATCACGCTCGGCATGTCCATGGGCACCTACCCACGTCACGAGCAGCACCACAAGATCTATGGGAAGACCATGTCGGGTGAAACCGCGTCGGAGCTGGCGGTCGACCTGAAGCTCACCGGAAGCCGCGTGGCGAGGCTGCTCGGCATCCTCGACGCGGTGACGGAGTCTTCGGGCACATTGCTCGACAATTCGCTCGTCTACTGGGCCATGCAATACGGCTGCGTCGTGATCGGAGGGGAGCACAGCGCCAACGGAATGCCCGTGATGGTCGCCGGCGGCGCCGGCGGCAAGCTGAAGCAAGGCCACTACATCGATTTCCGGGAGCCGGCGAGTGAAACGCTCCACGATGACAGCCGGCGCGGGATTCCGATGAACAACCTCCTCGTGACGTTCATGAACTGCATGGGCCTGTCGTCGGAGGACTACGAGGCGACGTCCGGGAAGGGCTATGGGAGTTATCCTCCGAACGCCCTCGCAAAAAAGCCGAATGGCGCCTTCTGGGACACCACGGCCGGTCGCCGGTCGCCGGTGCCCTTCCTGTACACCGGCGAGGCAATGGGCTGAGCGCCTCGGCCCCCCGACGCCCCGTGCCTCGTCAGGTCACGGGGCGTCGGCGCCCGCATCCATCGGCTGGGTGCCGCAATCGGCCGGAACCCCGCTGCCCGGGGCGAGGACGTCCACGCCGTCGAAGCAGATGTTCTCCGGCCCCTTCGCATAATAGGTGTCGAGGAACGCGCCGAGCGCGGCCGTGTCGAGGCAATCGGCGCGGAGGAGCGCGCCCCACCCGGCGGCGGCGAAGCGGACGTCGAGCTCGGGGTCGGGCACGACGATGATGCGCGCCTTCAAGGGCGCGGCGCAGAGCGGATCGGCCGGGCGCGCGTCGAGGAAGGCCGCGAGGGTCGCAAGCTCGGACGCGCAGCCGCCCTCGCAATGGTACGAGATGACGACCGCGCCGTGCTCCATCGAATGGACGAGGAAACCACGCGGGACGGGGGCGTCATACCATTTGAATGCGGCCCACGAGGGATAGTGCGGGCCCGAGGTCGGAGGGTTCGTCGAATACACGACGGGGGAGCACATCGCGACGTGCGGGGATGGGAGGATGGGCACGGCCATCGTGGTGACGGGGCACGCGCCGGCGTCGCTCGGGCCGGCGTCGGGCTCGTTGCCGCCGACGCCGCCGCTTCCGCCGGAGCCACCGCTGCCGCTTCCGCCAACGCCGCCGCTTCCGCCGGAGCCACCGCTGCCGGTTCCACCAACGCCGCCCGCGCCGCCGCTTCCGCCTCCGGTGCCGCCGACGCCGCCGCTTCCGCCGCTTCCGCCTCCGGTGCCGCCGACGCCGCCGCTTCCGCCGACACCGCCCGCGCCGCCGCTTCCGCCGCCGCCCTGCCCTCCCGCGCCGCTCGACGAGGAGGACGACGCAGACGACGAGGACGACGACGCAGACGACGCATCCGCGCCAGCGTCCACCGGCGCAGGAGACACCGTCTCGACCGGCGAGCACGCGAACACGACGACGGGGAGCGCGAGCGCAGAAAGGAGCACGACGCTCCGCAAAAACGAGCGGTCTCGGCGGCGAATCACCCCCGAGACGTTATCAGGCTGGCGCCCCCGTCGGGCTCGGTTTTCAGATGCCGCCGCGCGTGCGCGCCTCGCGCTCGAGCTGCTCCTGGTACTCCACGCTGAAGCGCGCCCAGGGCCGCGACCGCAGGCGCGGGAAGCCGATCGGCTCGCCCGTGCCCTCGCACAGGCCGTACGTGCCGTCGTTGAACTTCGCGAGCGCGCGGTCGATCTCCGAGAGGAGCTGCACGTCCCGTTCGAGCAGGCGCGAAGCCATCGCCGTCGCGCCCTCGATGTTCGCCTCGTCCATCTCGTCGCCGACCTCGCGGCCCGTGTCGCGCTCTTGCTCCTGGCGCGTCTCGATGCTCGCCAGAATCTCCGCGCGCCGCGCGTCCAGCAAGCCGCGCAACTCCTCGCGCTGCTCTTGCGTGAGCTCGGGTTGCTCGTCGTTCGACTCGGGGTTCAGCGCTCCCGCGCGCGTCACCGGCCTCGCACCGGGCCCTCGCGGCGCGATGCTCCCGATCCCTACTCCCTTTCGAGCGTCCATGGTCCCCTTTGCGGTTCGGCGATGTTTTCCGGACGAACGGCAAGGGACATGCCCCTCGCCCTGCGCACGAATCGCACGTCGCGTTGAAGACGGGGAGCCTAGCAGGCTCAGCGGCGCGCGCCGGTCCCGAGCGTCTTGATCAGCCAGCCGATGTCCTCGAAGGTCGCCTTCGAAGCCGTGACGGTGACCTCGCCGCGCGGTGCGTCCACGGTGCCCGTCGAGCTCGACGTGATGAAGATGGGCGTGTCGCCCTGGTGCGGCAGCGTCGTGACGGCGCGCATGAGCTGCTGGATGCGAGCATCCTCGCGAGGGCCGAACACTTCCTTCATGCGATCGAGGCTCTTGACCAGCGGGCCCATCGAGAGGAAGCCCGCGCCCATGAAGGTGCCGCGGCGGAGCGGCTCGAGATCCGTGCGCGACGCGATCGTCCCCGCGTCGGGCGCGCCGGTCTTCACCGCGAGCAGGCGCTTGACGAGCCCGTCCGGCTTACCGCCCCCGACGGCGATCCACGTGCGCGACTTGCCGTCGGTCATGAGCAGGACGTGCACCTCGAAGGTGACGAGGTCCTTCTGCGTGGCGCCCTTGATCTCGAGCAGCGCGGCCGGGACGTTCTCGATCCTGATCGAAAGATCCAGCGAGTCGGACCCGAGGGCCGCGGGGCCAGGGCCGACCTTCACCTTGGGAATCGCCTTCGCGAGCTCCGGGCCGAGCTCCTTGCGCAGCGGATCCTGGAAGCCCTTGCGGTTGTAGACATCCGCGATCTTGCGGAGCTGTTTGCCGAGGTTCGCCGAGCCTTCCTCGTAGCCGGCGAGGCCCCAGCCGATCCAGCCGTTCACCATGGCATCGGCCTCTTGCTGCGGCGTGCGCTTGCCCTTGACCTCCGGGACCTCGATGCGGCCGCTCGCCGAGACCGTCTCGACGTCCTTGCCCATGGGCCAGTCGAAGAGCTCTCCGACCGCGCGATGATCGGCCTCGGAGCCGATGTTCAGCTTCGCGAGGATGCCTTCGGCGAGGAGGCGCGCGGTGCGCAGGATCGGCTGGAAGCGCTTCGGATCGGTGCCGCGGCCGTACAAGACGCTCGCGCTGTCCTTCGGCGCGCGCCAGAAAATCGCGGGCGGCGGGCCGGCGCGCTCGGGACGCTCGCCCATGAGGCCGCTCACCCAGGAGTTTTTCCCGCGCATCGAGAGCGCGACGCTCCCGCGCAGGCACGTCGCCGGATCCATGGCCACGTCGAACGTGAGTTTGTCCGCGTCCTGCGCGAAGGCGACGACCTCGTCCGCGAGGCCCGTGGCGGCGTCGACGATCGCGCGATCGAACTTGGGCTCGCCGATCGCGAGCTCGGCCTGCGCGATCACGGGCAAACCTTGCACCTGCGTGCGGAGGAGCGAGCCGTACCGGGCCTCGGCCGGCGCGAAGCGCACTTCGAGGTGCATGTCCGAAGCGGCGCCGGCCTTCGCCGGCAACGTGCGCGTGAGGTACGGCGCGAGCGTGGTGACGTCCTTCTCCTTCGGCCCGCACACGAGCCGCGCGGGCGTCGCGCCCGCGGACGCGGCGATCACGCACGTCGCGCTCGACCTGCCGCCGATGCGGAACATGCCGGGGCCGAGCTCCGTCACGGGGCCCGCGCCCTCGACGGCCATTTTCGCCTTTTCGAGCGAGGTGAGGCCGAGCGAGAAGGCCACGAAGGCGCCGGCGCGCTTCGACTGCGTCTCGAGCGAGGCCACGGCGAAGACGGGCGCGTCGAGCGAGACGGCGGCCGCGAGGCCACGCACGTCGGCGTTGCTCGACACGACGTCGCGCAAGACCTTCCGCAGCTCGCCCTCGACGCCGCCCATGAGCGGCTCCGGCGGGATGGCCGCGCAGCTCCCGAATGCGTTCAGCGTCGCCGCGGGGTTTTTCCAGCCGAAGAACGCGACGACGTCCTCGGGCTCCGGCACCGGCGAGAGGTCGTAGGCCGTCTCGGCAGGCGTGGGGGCGGCGACTTGCGCGGCGCCCTTTTCCTTCGAGGTATCGGCCGGCGTCTTCGTGGGTTCGACGGTCGCGGGGGACGGGCCACACGCGAGGGCGAGGAGGGCAAAGGCCGGAAGGAGCGACGTGCGCATGGGCCGCTTTATACGGCGAGCCAGAGCGGGCGTCGAGAAGAGCCAGATTCACGCGCGGGCTCGGGCTTGCCTTCCGCGCGACCTCGTCCTACGCCGAGCTTCATGCGCGTACGGCCCCGCTTCGATAAGCTGCTCCGCCTCACGACCCTTGGATTGCCGGCGCTCGTTGCCGTCGTCGCCGCGGCGTGCGGCGGCGAGCCGACCCCGCCCCCGGCCACGCCCGAGCCGCCCCCCGCGGCGAAGCCTGCGCCCGCGCCGACGGAGACCCCGACGGCCGCGCCGGAGCCCACGGCCCAGCCCACGGCGTCGGCGTCCGCCGAAGCGCCGCCTCCGCCGAAGTCTTCCGAGGAGAGCCGGCCGCCGGTGCTGATGAGCTCCGAGAAGGAGCTGCAATCGATCTTCACGACGAGCCCGGGCGCGAAGCTCGAGCTCGGCGACGACAGCGGCCGCGCCGTCTTCCGCATCCGCGAAGGCTCGCTCGGGTCGCCGCACATCATCACGTTCAAGCTCGATCCGAAGGGCAAGACGACGGGCGTGCCGATCGGGAAGATCTACCGGCTGCTCGTGCAGATCGAGAACTCGGCGGAGACGCCCACGCTCGAGACCCTGGACAAACCCTTCGAGTTCAGCTTCCCCGCGGGCAACAAGAAGGACGCGAACCTGGCGATCGGCGAGGTGAAGGTCGACGACAAGGGCCGCGAGAAGATCACGTGGACCATCTACGCGCCCGAGAAGATCGACGACGCGACGGGGATGGCCTTCTTCAAGATCAAGTCGATCGGCAACTTCTTCATGCACGTCACGGCGAAGCCCCCGACCGAGGCGCCCAAGTGATCCGCGCCTGATCGAGCGCCCACGAGAGCATGGCTCCACCGAGATCGAGCGCGCTCCTGCCGAGCGCGCGCCGATCGACTCGTTCACCCGCGAAATAATCCATCCCCGCCTGCGCGAGCGCGTGCGAGCGCGTGACCCATCGCTCGATCACGGGGCGCGCGCCGCCGTACACGAAGCGCGCCGCGCGCCCGCGCAAGCGAAGGTCGAGGCCGAGGCGGCTCTCGCGGAGCGTCGCCGGAAACGAGGCGAACGAGAGGTCGCCCGCTTCGAGCGCGCGCGCGAGGAACGGGCCTGCCACGGCGCCGTACTGGATCGCCTGCGCGATGCCCTCGCCGAGCGCCGGATCGATGCCCGCCGCCTCGCCGACGAGGAGCACACGCGGCCGCGCGAAAGGCTCGTGCAAGGAAAGCCCCCGCTCGGCGAAGCGGCGGAGCGACGACGCGGACGCGGGTACGCCCTGCTCGTCCGCGCGGGCGAGCAGCCGCTCGGCCGGCGCGAGCTCGGTCGCGGCGCGCTCGGGCACGCCCTCGGCGCGGAGCTCGTAGATGCCACGACAAACCATGGGTCGGCCGTGGACGAGCGTCGGAAAATCCCACGCGTACCCGGGCAAACCGCGCGCGGCCATGTCGAAATGAAGAACGTCGCGAGGGCCGTCGCCGCGGGCCGCCATCGTGTCGACCTCGACGGCCTGGGCCATGAACGCGCCGCGCGGCAAGCCGAGCGCGCGCCGCACGACGCTGCCGACGCCGTCGGCGCCGACGACGGCGCGCGCGCGAACCTCGCCGATCGAGGTGTCGATCCGCGCGTCGCCTTCGCCGATCACGAGGCCCGTGACCTTCACGCCGTCGCGCACGCGGACGCCGCGCGCCATGGCCTCGCGCGCGAAGGCGTGATCGAACTCGAAGCGCCGCACGACGCGGCCGATCGGCGGCCCCTCGGCGCGCGCGGCGAGCCTTCGGCCCGAGGCGTCCACGGACAAACCGTGGATCGGCACCGAGGGGACGTCGACGCGCACGCCGATGGACGCGAGCAGTTTGTCCGCGCGCGCGCCGATCGCGCCCGCGCAGACCTTTTCACGCGGGAACTTCGCCCGCTCGATGACGAGGATCCGTTCGGCGAGCCGCGGCGCGGCGTGCGCGAGGAAGAGCGCCGTCGAGATGCCGGCGGGGCCGCCGCCGACGATCACGATCTCCGCGTCGAGCATGGCGAAGCGCAGGCCTTCAGCCCATGGGGAACTCTTCGCCCTCTTTGGGTGCGCCGGCGCGGATCATCGTGCCGACGCCGCGCGAGGTGAAGAGCTCCGCCACGACGTTGTGCGGGACGCGGCCGTCGATGATGTGCACCGTCTCCACGCCGCCCTCGAGCGCGCGCAGGATCGACGCCGCCTTCGGGAGCATGCCGCCCGTGACCGTGCCGTCACGCATGCGCGCGTCGAGCTCCTCGGCGCTCATCTCCGACACGAGGAGGCCGTTCGAGAGGATGCCCGCGACGTCGGTCAGGTAGATGAGCTTGCGCGCGCCGCACGCGACCGCGACCTCGGCGGCCACGGTGTCGGCGTTGATGTTGTACGTGTTCCCGTCTTTGCCGAGGCCGATCGGCGAGATGACCGGGATGTACCCCTTGCCGAGCAACAGCTCGAGCACGTCGGGATCGACCCGCGCGACCTCGCCGACGTAGCCGAGGTCCTTGCCCGGCGGCATGTTCATCTTGCGCGCCTCGATCAGGCCGCCGTCCTTACCGGACAAACCCACGGCCTTCGTGCCCGCGCGCGCGAGCGAGGCGACGACCTCCTTGTTGATCTGGCCCGTGAGGACCATCTCGACGACGCGCAGGCTCGCGGCGTCGGTGACGCGCAGGCCGTCGACGAACTCGGTCACCTGGCCCATCTGCTCGAGCGTGCGCGAGATCTCGGGGCCGCCGCCGTGCACGATGATCGGACGGAGACCAACGGCCTGGAGCAGGCGCACGTCCTCGGCGAAGCGATCCTTCAGGTCGGCGCGCACCATCGCGGCGCCGCCGTACTTGATGACCGCGCGCGTGCCGGCGAAGCGCTCGATGTAGCGGAGCGCCTGCACGAGCGTGTCGGCCTTGAGCTCGGGCGTCTTTCGGTCGAGGCTCGGATCACGCCGCACGGGGCCGTCGGGCGACTCGATGAGCACCGCGGCGTAGTCGGCGTTGATTCGTACGTAGTCGTAGGAAAGGTCGCAGCCCCAGGCCGTGGCCTCGCCCGGGCCCGCGCCGACCTCGATGTCGACGAAGACCTCCTCGCCACGAAGGAGCGCGCGGAGCGCGTCGGCGTCGAAGGACTGCGGCTTGCCCTGCGCGTAGACGAGGACGTTCTGCAGGCGCACGCTCGCGACGGCCGGATCGAAGCGGATCTGCTGCTCGGCGGCGCGCGAGCCGACGGCCGCGAGGACGCGGCCCCAGTTCGGGTCGGTCCCGAAGAACGCGGCCTTCGCGAGGTTCGACTCGGTGACGGCGCGAGCGAGCGCGCGCGCCGAGGTGAGGTCCTCGGCGCCGCGCACCGTGACCGTGATGAGGTGCTGGGCGCCCTCGCCGTCGCCGGCGATCGTGCGCGCGAGCTCGCGGCAGATGTCGACGAGCGCCGCGGCGAAGCTCTGCGCCTCGGGCGAGTCGCGGCGCGTGATCGGATCGTTTTCCGCCATGCCGTTCGCGAGCACGAGGACCTGATCGTTCGTCGACGTGTCGCGATCGACGCTGACCATGTTGAAGGTCTCGTCGACCGCGGAGCGCAGGATCGCGTCGAGCAAGGAGACGTCGATGGCCGCGTCGGTCACGAGGAACGCGAGCATCGTGGCCATGTTCGGGTGGATCATGCCCGAGCCCTTGGCGATGCCCGCGATGCGCACGCGATCGCCGCCGAGGAAGATCTCGCGCGAGGCGAGCTTCGTGCAGGTGTCCGTCGTGAGGATCGCCTCGGCCGCGGGCAAGGGATCCTGGCCGAGCTTGGCGATGAGGCCGGGCATGGCGGCCGAGACCTTCGCGTGCGGCAAGGGCACGCCGATGACGCCTGTCGAGCACGTGAGGACCGCGTCGATGGGGACGCCGAGCGCGTCGGCGACGGCCCCGGCCATGCGCTGGTTCGCGAGGACGCCCTCTTCACCCGAGAGGCAGTTCGCGTTGCCGCTGTTCGCCACGATCGCGCGCGCGTCGGTGCGAGGCAGGCGCGCTACGTTCCAGTCGACGCACGCCGCGCGCGACTTCGACTGTGTGAAGCACCCGGCCGCGACGGCGGGCACCTCCGACAGCACGAGCGCGAGGTCGGAGCGTTTGACCTTGATGCCGGCAGAGGCCCCGGCAAACGAGAAACCAAGCGGTATTTTCACGGGCCACCTCGGGGTAGGGGGAGCCGCGGCGCGAGGCGCGACGCGGGGGAGCCCTTCTTGGGTCTGTCTGTCAATGCGGCGATAGCGGCGGCGCGCCGATCATGGCGCAGAGGTTCTGGAGCGCCTGCGAGGCGGCTCCCTTGAGCAAGTTGTCGAGCGCAGAGGTGACGACGACCGTGCCACGCTCGCGGTCGGCGCGGACGCCGAGGCGCGCATACGGGGTGTACGCGACCTGGGCGAGCGTGACGTCCTCGGGCGCGCGCACCTCGACGAGGTCCGTGGGGCCGTACGCGCGGCGGAAGAGCGCTTCGATCTGGTCGTGCGGGACCGCCCCCGAGAGGCGCGCGAAGGCCGTGACGAGCAGGCCGCGGCGCACGGGCAAGAGGTGCGGGACGAACGTCACGGAGGCGCGCACGCGGCCCGCGCGGGAGAGCGCTTGCTCGATCTCGGGCGTGTGCTGGTGGTTGCCCACGCGGTAGGCCGAGAGGTTCTCGTCGACCTCCATGAACATGAGCCGCTCTTCGACCTTGCGGCCCGCGCCCGAGACGCCGCTCTTGCCGTCGACGTACATCGAAGCCGGGTCGATCGCGCCCGCCTCGACGAGCGGCGCGAGCGCGAGGATCGCCGCCGTCGCGTAGCAACCGGGGTTCGCGATGAGGCGCGCGTCCTTCGCGCCGCCCGTGCGCGTCGAGGCGGAGGCGACCTCGGGCAGGCCGTAATGCGCCTCGGCGAGCAGCTCCGGCGCCGGGTGCTCGAAGCCGTACCAGCGCGGATACGCGGCCGGATCCTCCAGGCGAAACGCGCCCGAGAGGTCGACGACGCGCACGCCGTGCGCGAGCAGCTCCGGCGCGAGCTTGGCCGAGACCTCGGCGGGCGTCGCGAGCAGCGCGACCTCGCTCTGCCGGGCCACGGCGACGGCGTCGCTCATCGGCGCGACAGGGAGCTTCGAGGCGCTCGCGGGCACGCGCACGCGCTCGCCGAGCTTCGATCCCTGCCATCGATCCGCGGCGACGCCCACGAGCGAGAGCGATGCGTGGTCGGCGACGAGCCTCGCGAGCTCGCTGCCGGCAAAGCCGCTGACGCCGAGGATCGAGACGGGGACTTTGGACGCACTCACGGGCGCGCTTCCCTACTGACCGACGGCGCCCTTGTCAAACGGTTGTGCGTGCCCGCCGGGAGGATGGCACCTCGGTTGCTCGTCCGAGCCGCAAGCGAGGTGACCTGTGCGGATCAGATGCAACGTAGGCGCCCAGGACGGACGATATGGGCGAGCGAATCGGGGAGGACGCGGCGCGTGGCTGCTCTTGCCCGTCCTCGCATTCTCGATGCTGGCGGCCGGCTGTATCGCGACATTGTCGGCCGGGACCCCGAACGTGGGCGGGTACGACGTGGCGTATGCGGAGGCCGTTCCCGTCGATGTGAACAGGTACCCGGCCGTCGAGTATCGGGGCCGGCTCGCGTACCTGGTCGAGGGGCGCTGGTACTGGCCGACCGATAACGGCTGGGTGACGTTCCTCGAGGAGCCGCCGGAGCTCGCGATGTACCGCACGCGGGTCCAGACCGCGCCGCCGCGCGCCGTTCCGCCGCCCGCGGTCGAGTACGGCTATCCGCCGGTGCAGCCGACGCAACCTCGCGAGCTTCGTCGCGAGTATCGGCCGCATTGATCGGCGACAAACAGGGGGAGGTTTTTCCATGCGCGATTCGATCCTGAAATGGGCAGGCCCCGTGGCCTTCGTCCTCTCGCTCGCCCCCGCCACGATGGGGTGCCAGGCCGAGGGGGGCATCTACGTGCCCGTCACCCGCGACACGGGGACGGTGACGCAGCGCTGGTCGCTCGGAGGGCGCCTCGACGGGCGCCTCTGCAGGACCTACGGCGCCGATCGCATGGAGCTCATCATCCGCGACACGTCCGGCCGCATGGTCGCGCGCGCCTATCAGCCGTGCGAAGAGCTGCAGATGACGGTGACGCTGCCCGAAGGGACGTACGTGGGCGACGCGAAGCTCATCGCCTCCGACGGGTCGGAGGTGAGCACCACGCTGCCGCTGCGGCCCTTCCGCATCTATCAAGGTACCGACACGTTCGTCGATACGGACTTCCCGTCGTCGTCGATGCTGACGGTGCTCTCGGTCGACGCGGCCGCATCGAGCGCGGACGTCGACGAAGAAGCTCCCTGATCCAAGGGACGCGCGGCAGAAGGACGCGAGGCTCGTGCGGAGGCAGACG
This sequence comes from Polyangium sp. 6x1, assembly GCF_029946515.1. Lineage (GTDB taxonomy): Bacteria > Myxococcota_A > Polyangia > Polyangiales > Polyangiaceae > Polyangium. Next base: position 120,833 of record NZ_JARZHH010000018.1, on the reverse strand, counting down.
CGTCGGCCTTGATCTGCGGCCCCATCTTCATCCATGCTCTCCGCGCTCGCCTCCGGCTTCCCGGCAAGGCGTCGCCTCGCCCACGTGCTCGTACCCGACGCGCTCTTTCACGGCCGATACCGCGTCATCCGCTGCATCAAGGCGGGCGGCATGGGCGCCGTTTACGAGGTCGCCGACGAGGCGACGCGTCGCAGGCGCGCGCTCAAGGTGATGCTGCCCGGGACCATCGAGGACCCGATCCTGCGCGAGCGATTCGCGCAGGAGGCCACGATCACGGGCGGCATCGAGAGCGATCACATCGTGCAGGTCTCCGACGCGGGCATCGACGACGGCACGAGCATGCCGTTCCTCGTGATGGACCTGTTCTCGGGCGAAGAGCTCGGCAGCATGATCGCGCGCCGCGGCGCGCTGCCGCCGGCCGAGGTCGTGCTCTACCTGGGACAGACGGCGATCGCGCTCGACAAGACGCACGCAGCGAGCATCGTGCACAGGGATCTCAAGCCCGAAAACCTGTTCATCACGACGCGCGACGACGGCAGCCCGTGCGTGAAGATCCTGGATTACGGCGTCGCGAAGGTGATGGTGGAGACGACGTTCCAGCGCCGCACCGCGATCGTCGGCACGCCGCTCTACATGGCGCCCGAGCAGGTCCAGGGCGACGGCGCGATCGGCCCGCGCGCCGACGTCTACGCGCTCGGCCACCTCGCCTACACGCTGCTCTCGGGTGAGGCGTACTGGATGAGCGAGGCGAAGAGCTCGCTCTCGCTCTTCGTGCTGTTCAAGCGGATCATGGCGGGTCCGCCCGAGCCGGCGACGACCCGCGCGGCGCGGCGCGGCGTGCGGATCCCCCCCCCGTTCGACGCCTGGTTCTCGCGGACGACGAACCTCGAGCCGCAGAAGCGGCCCGAGCGCGCGACGCAGGCGATCGCCGAGCTTTGCGAGGCCCTCGGCGTCGTGACCTCGAACGCCATGATCGCCATGCCCCTGCCCCCGCCGTCGAGCCCGCGCCACGCGCCGCCCGTGTCCGCCGTCCGTCCGGTGCCGGTCGCGGACAAACCGCTCCTCTACGCCGACGCGGCGATCGCGAACCCGCCCGCGCCCCTGCGCCCGCCGCCCGCGGACAAACCGCTCCTCTACGCCGACGCGCCCGCGCCGCCCTCGGGCTCGTCGAAGCCGCCGAAGAGCAAGGCGAAGCCCGTCGACGAGAGCTGGGAGGACAACGTCCCGTTGTTTCGCGATCCCGCGACGGGCGCCTACAGCGAGCGTTACCTGCGGCTGACGCTCGACGAGGCGATCGCGAAGGCGAAGATGACGGGCACGAAGTTCTCGATCGTCGTCTTCGAGCTGCCGCTCCGGGGCCTCGATCCGACGCGGGACAAGGCGTCGATCGACGCCGACGTGCGCGAGCTCGTGACGACGCTGCACGGGCTCTACGGGCGGAAGAACTTCCTCGGCCGGTACGGGCCGTCGAGCCTCGTGCTCATCGTGCCCGACGCGGGCAGCAAGTTCTCCCGCGCGCTCGCGAAGGCGCTCAGCGAGAAGCTCCGCGAGGAGTTCGGCAAGCGCAAGGAGACGCGGCGACTCACGCTGCGGCTGCGCGTGGGCGCCGAGCGGGTCGATCCGCTGGAGAAGTCGGCGACCGATTTGATCGAGCGCGCGTCGCGGGCGGCATTGCAGAGCGACGCCTGACAGACCTGCCCACGAAATTGGGGGGCGGAATCAGAACCCCCACGGTGGGGGAATCTTGAAATATTCGGCCTGGCAGCAGCCCCTCGTAGCAGACTTGCAAGACTGCTGTTCTCCCTCGTCACACGTGCCCACCTCGACGCCGTCGACGAGGCATTTGCAGGTCATCGTGCCGCCGGCAGGCGCCGAGCAGTCGGTCTCGTAGGTCTTGTTGAAGCAGAGGTTGCCGCAGCCGCAGTTCACGTCGCCGTTCATGTCCACGTCTCCCGGGCACGAGTCCGAGCCCAGGATGAGACACCCGTGCATCCCCCCGCACGTCTCGAACGTGTCCCACGCGTCCTTGCACGCGCCCTGGTCGTCCGCGCAAGTCGACGCGAATGGCAGAAGGCAGGCGTAGGCCGCACCCAGTTCGTCCTCGCATTCGGCGGTGTAAAGGTCGATGAAGCCGTCGCACCGCTTCATGCACGTGTCCGACGCATCCGGGCAGCTGTTCGCTTCGAGCGCGTCACAGTAATCGTAACAGGCCTGTATTGTCGGACCGGCGCCGCCCGCGCCCCCCGCGCCCCCCGAATCGTTGTTCGTCGAGTCGCCTTCGCACGCGGAGAGCAAGCTCGCCGCGCCCAGAAGGCCCATCCCCAAGAGTGCCGAAAACATTCGCATGCGTGCGACGATAACTCAACTTCGCGCGAACCTCTCGTTCCTTCCCCCCCAAGCCCCCACCGCTCGTGGTACGAATCGCGCCTGCCATGCGCTTCCTCGCCCTCGCTCTCCTTGGCCTCGGGATCGCGGCGTGTACGACGGCCCCAGAGGCCGCCGCACCGCGGGCGGAGCCCGGAGAAACGTATTCGTTCCCGGCCGAATTCGAGCCGCACGCGTCGATCTGGCTCGCCTGGCCGACCTACCAGAACAAGGCAGGTCACCCGACCGAGCCCGTCGTGGAGGACATCCTCCGCGCGCTCCACGGTCACGTGTCGGTCGACCTGCTCGCCCAGGACGAGGCCGAGGCGGGCGTGATCCGGGAGCGGCTCGCCCGCGACGCCGTGCCGTCCGATCACGTACGAATCCACGCCGTGCCGCACGCGGACATCTGGCTGCGCGACATGGGGCCGATCTTCGTGAGGACGAGCGGCGGCGGACGCGCGGTCGTCGATTACGCGTTCAATGCCTGGGGATATCCCGGCTTCGATCGATCGAGCCGAACGGGGTTGATCGAGGACGCCGTCGATCGAAACGTGGCAGCGCTGCGGGGCCTGCCGGTCGTGCGGTCGAGCCTGTCGAGCGAAGGGGGCGATCGGGAGTCGAACGGCGCGGGGACGTTGATGCTCACGGAGCAGGTGGAGCGGCAACGAAACCCGGGGCTCTCGCGCGAGCAGATCGAAGCGGAATTCCGAAGGACGCTCGGCGCGAAGCATTTCGTGTGGCTGCCGCAAGGAATCGCGGAGGACGACGCGACGTGGGAAGGGCCGCTGCCAGGAGGCATTTACACGCCGCTCACGCCGGGAGGGCACATCGACGAGTATGCGCGTTTCGCCGACGCCCACACGATCCTGCTCGGCGAGGTGACCGAGGCCGAGGCGCGGGAAGATGCAATCCGCGCGATGACGCGCGAGCGGCTCGAAAAGGCGCGCGCGGCGATCGAGGCGTCGGTCGATCAGGACGGCCGTCCTTTCCGGATCGTGCGTGTCCCGATGCCCGAGCCGCTCTACGACACGCTCCGGCCCGGCGACGGCGTCTACGAGGCCATGAAGAGGATGCGATACACGAGCGGCGTGACCTTTCCGAAGGGCTCGCCGGTGCGGGTCATCGTGTCGACGAGTTACCTGAATTTCCTGGTCACGAATGGCGTCGTGCTCGTCCAGGTCTATTTCAAGGAAGGGCGATCGCCGCGCGTGAAAAAGAAGGACGAGGCTGCGCAGCGCATCCTCGGGGAGGTTTTTCCCGGGAGGAAAATCGTCCCGATCGACGCCGAGGCCGTGAACCTCGGCGGCGGCGGCGTTCATTGCATCACGCAGCAGGAGCCGCTCTGAGCGGCTACTCGCGCACCCATTTCACCCGGCCAAACCGCGACGCCTTGTGGAAATTCCCCATCCCGAGGATCGGGGACCAGGCGACGCCGCCGTTGTTCTGCATCGCATAAAAATTCATCCGCCAGGCATCCCCGGGCGCGGGCGGCGAAGCTTTCGCTTTGGCGAATGATTTCCAGGGGATCCGCGCCTCCACGGTGTACCCCTCGTCCTTGTCCTCGTCCGCGTCGATCGTGCCGCGCAGGACGACCGCGCTCTCGAGCCCGGCGCTCCAGTCCTGGTGCCCGAAGGGGCCGGCATTGCCGCCCCGGGGACGATTGTAATCGTCGAACTGCGAGTCGAAGACGAGGTTCTGCGGGTTGACCTGGATCTCGTAATAGTCTTTGTTGTCGCCGTCTCCGTCGGGGTCGATCATGACCTCGACGGTGTCGCGCTCCCAGAGGTGCGGATCCGGCGCGTCCGTGGGAAAACCCCCGCGGATCGTCGTGTCTTTCACGTCGAAGCCGACGTAAAGGTATTGATCGTCCCAGAGGAGCCGCGCGCCGCCCTGCACCGGGATCCGCGGGTTTGGCGCGCCAGACGAGACGTCGACGAACGGACCCGTGTCCGCGGCCTTCGCCCATGCAGGCTCGTCGAGCTTGCCGTCGATCGTGATCGCCTCGCCGGAGGAGATCGCCTTCACGGCGATCTCCTTGATCACGCGCCGCGGATCCTCGGCCGACGCGCTCTTCGCGCCCGTCCCGCCCGCTTGCTGTTCCGGTTTGCCGCCGCCCGGATCCCGCGAGCACGCGGCGACGGCGAGCGCGCACGCGACGAAGAGGAATCGACGCATGCGCGGCCTTTTACTTCCGGCCCTTCTTCCGCGCGTCGCGCTCGCGCTTGCGCTGCGCCTTCTTCTGGTTCTTCTCGGCCTGGCTGAGCGTGCGCATCTTCGTCATGCTCGGCCCCTCGGCGCCGCCGCCCGGCATGCCCATGCCCGGCATCCCCATCCCAGGGAACCCCGGCATGCCCATGCCCGGAAAGCCCGGCATCCCCATCCCGGGGAAGCCGCCCGGCATGCCCGGCATGCCGCCCATGCCCGGGAAACCCGGCATGCCGCCGCCGCCGCCCATGCCGGCCATGGCCTTCTGCATGTTCCGCATCTGGGCCATCTGCTTCATGCCGGGGATCTTGCCCATCAGGCCCATGTTCTGGCCGAGGCCCGACATCATCTGCTTCATGAACAGGAACTTCTGCACGAGCTCCGCGACGGCCTCGGCGTTCGTGCCCGAGCCCTTCGCGATACGCTCGGCACGCCGCGGCTCGCGGATGAGCGCGTAAGGATCGCGCTTCTCGAACCGCGTCATCGACTGGATGATCGCCTCGATCCGCACGAGCTCCTTGTCGTCGAGGTTCACGTCCTTCGGCAGGCCGCCCGGGAACATGCCGCCGAGCGGGAGCTTGTCGACGAGGTCCTTCAGCGACCCCATCTTCTGGATCATGCGGACCTGCTCGAGGAAGTCGTCGAGCGAGAAGTCGCCCTGGAGCAAGCGCTCGGCGTCCTTCTCGGCCTTCTTCTGATCGACGACCTGCTCGAAGTCCTGCATGAGGCCGACGACGTCGCCCATGCCGAGGATGCGGCTCGCCATGCCGTCGGCGCGGAACTCCTCGAACTTGTCCGTCGTCTCGCCGACGCCGCTGAAGAGGACGGGCGCGCCCGTGACCTCCTTGATGCTGATCGCCGCGCCGCCGCGCGCGTCACCGTCGAGCTTCGTCAGCACGACGCCGCTGATGCCGAGACGCTCGTGGAAGGCGCGCGCCGTCTTCACCGAGTCCTGGCCGATCATCGCGTCGACCACGAGGAAGATGTTGTCCGGCGCGACCTTCGACTTGATCTCCGCGAGCTCCTGCATGAGCTTCTCGTCGATCGCGAGGCGGCCCGCGGTGTCGTAGATGATGACGTCGCGCCCGAGCTTCTTCGCCTCGGCCTCGGCCGCCGCGCAGATCTCGACAGGCGACTTGCCCGCGATGTTGAAGACCGGGATCTTGATCTGGTTGCCGAGCACCTTGAGCTGCTCGACGGCCGCCGGGCGCTGCATGTCGGCCGCGACGAGCATGGGCTTCTTGCCCTGCTTCGCGATGTAGCGGGCGAGCTTGGCGCAGGTCGTCGTCTTTCCAGAGCCCTGGAGGCCGACCATCATGAGCCCGGTCGGACGGCCCGACGCCCACACGACGGGTTCGCCCTCGTGCGACATCATGGCCTCGAGCTCGTCGTGGCAGATCTTGACGAAGTGATCACTCGCCGAGACCTGCAGGGTCTCGCCCTCGTGTTTCACCTTCGCGTCGAGCGTGCGGCCGACGGCCTTCTGCTTCACGCGGCTCAGGAAGGCCTTCACGACGCCGATCTCGACGTCGGCTTCGAGCAAGCTGAGCCTCACCTCGCGGAGCGCGGGCTCGATGTTGGAGTCCGTGAGCTCCGTGAGCCCCGCGAGGCGGTTGCGGGCCTGACGAAAACCTCGGGCGAGCGTGTCGAACATACGGGGGCGCTCTTTAGCACGAGGCGCGCGTGTCCCGTACCCCCCAGCTCGCGTTTTCCCTTGCCTGGTTCCGAAAACTCCGTCAGCGGCGGCGAAGGCGCAGCTCGGTCGCCGCCTTTTCGCAGGCGGGCATGGCCTCGTCGCTGCTCTTCTTGATCTTCTCCTCGGCCGCGGCGAGGTCCGCGAGCAGGGTCGAGGGCACCGGACCCGGGCCGCCGAGCGCGCGCTTGACGCCCTCGGTGCCCTCCTTGCCTTCGAGGAGGAGTCGGTACGCCTCGACGCAACGGTCCCGAGCTCGCAAGGCCTCGGGGCTCTTCGCCGGCTTCTTTTCGAGCGTCGAGAGGAGGTTCTTCCGTCCCGCCAGGTCCTCCGCCGGCGCGTCGCGGAGCGACTCGATCGCCGCGACGAGCGCGCGCTCCTCCTCGGCTTCGGCGGACGCGCAGCCGAGGGCGGAGGTGAAGCCCAGGGCGAGGAGGTGCGGGCGGAGGCGGATCAATCCGCGCCCGCGCGCTTCGGCGCCGGGCCCATCTGGATGCGCTCGCCGATGTACGAGCCGACCATCGTGAAGAGCACGCCGATCACCGCGAGGATGACGTACATGAAGAGCGGCAGCGTCCGGACGGTCTGCGACTTCATGAGCTGAAAGACCGTGGGGATCGCGACGAGCAGCGTCGCGACGACGGGCTCGGCCACCGTCTTTCCGGGCGAGATCATGCCGAGCAGGATGCCCCCGACGAACCAGACGGGCACCGCGATCATCATCCCGTAGCGGCCCTCGAAGTCGAAGGCGCTGACGACCATCGGCAGGCCGACGACGATCGCCGCCGTGAGGACGGCCTGCACGAGCAGCGCGATGCCGGCCCAGGCGACGCTGAACCCGTCGCCGCCGCGCCGGCCTTCACCGTCGTCGCGGCTCCGGCCGAGCTCCATCGACGCGCCGCACGAGACGCACCGGCCGCTCGGCGGGACGGGCGAGTTCGTCGCCCCGCAGGAGGGGCAGACGACGGAGGAAAGCTTCTTCGCGGACGTTGCCACGCGCGTAGGCTAGAAAAGCGAGGGCACGAGGGCAAGAGATCCCCCGCTCGGCCCCGAGGAACCGGACGGGCAGGCGCCGAAATCCGACGCGAGGACGAAGGAACCGCGCCCGCCCGGAGATGTCCGTCGGTTATACTCGTGACCGGACACCCCTACGCCCCCCCCACGCCCCTGCTCGTGCCCCGCGATCCGTCGCCCACCCTGACCGCGCCCCGCCCGCCTGCCCTCGACGCCGCGGGGTCGGATCCCGAGCTCATCGCGCTGCCCGCGCCGCCGAAACGCGAGCGCACGGCGACGGTGGTGCTGATGGGGATCACGGCGCTCGCGGCCGCATGGATGGCGTTCGTGCTGTCTGGAGAAGCGCGCTACGCGCTCACGCCGGGCCAGCTCATGGAGGTGCCGGACCTCGCGACGCTCACGCCCGGCGCGGATCTGGACAACCGCTACGTGCGCGCGACGGGCCTGCTCGGCACGACGGGCGCGATCCGCTACGGGCGCGCGGCGGAAGGGGACTCGTTCCGGCTCGCGCCCGTCGCGGGCAACGACAAGATCTGGGTGGAGATCCGCGTGCCCGAGGGCTTCGAGGGTCCGCGCTTCGTGCCGCCGACGAGCTTCGCCGGCAGGCTCGTCCCGTTCCGTCAAGCAGGCCTGCGCCACGCGCGCCTGCCCGAAGCGGTGCACGCGCAGACGAACAAGAACGTGCCCGACGATGCCTGGGTGCTCATCGACGGGAGCTCGCCGCGCGCGTCGCGCTGGGCCGTCGCGCTGGTCGCGCTCTTCCTCGGCTTTGCCGCGTGGAACCTCGCGGGCATCGTGCGCGTGCTCGCGCGGGTGCGAGACGGCGAAGCGCGGTAGGTGCGCGTCAGGGAGCGTTGAAGAACTCGAGCAGGATCGGGTTCACGACCTCGGGTCGTTCGAGGTGCACGAAGTGGCCCGCGCGCGGCACGGTGTGCACGCGGATGCCCGCGAGGAAATGTTTCTCCATGCCGCGCGTGAGCTCGACGCCGACGCAGCCGTCGTCCTCGCCGTGGATGTGGATCGCCGGCACGGTGGTCTTCGCGAGGAGCAGGCGTCGCGACGCGCCGAAGAGCGCGCTCGGCGTGAAGAACGCGCGGTAGTAGGCGATGACCTCGGAGACGCGGGGCGCGATGCCTGCCTTGATGATGTCGAGATCCTCGCGCGAGGCGACGTAGCCGGGGGACCAGTCGCGCCAGAGGCGATCGATGAGCGCGAAGTCGTTCTTCGCGAGGCCACGCTCGGCGACGCCGCGGAGCTGGAAGAAGGCGGTGTACCAGGAGCGACGGAGCTGCGCGGGCTGCGCGAGCCTGGGCAACGTGGCGCCGAGGTGCGGCACCGCGATCGTGACGAGGTGGGAGAAGCGCGCGGGCGCGAGCGCGGTCGCGGCGTAGGCGGCGAGGGCGCCCCAGTCGTGGCCGACGAGGCGCACGGGCGCGCCGGGCGAGAGTCGATCGGCGAGCGCGCAGAGGTCGCGGCCGAGCGCTTCGGCGTCGTATCGATGGCTCTTCGGGATGCCGCTCGGCGCGTAGCCACGCATCGTCGGGCACGCGACGCGGAAGCCTCGCGCGACGAGCGGATCGATCTGGGCGCGGAACGAGCGCGCGTCGTCGGGGAAGCCGTGCGCGCAGAGGACGAGCGGTCCGTCGCCGTGCACGGTGCAGGAGAGCTCGACGTCGCCGAGGTCGAGCGTCTTCGTCTCAGGCATGCGGAGAGGCTACACGAGGCGCGCCGGGGCGGGCGAACCGCGCGATGCGCGTCTGCGTGCTAGCGTCAGCGGTGATGAAGCTCGAGCTCGGCATTCCGGTCTGGTTGCTCTGCGGCATCCTCGGCGCCTGGATCGCCACGACGAAGGGGCGCGGGGGCTGCTTCTGGTTCCTCACGTGCGCGGTGCTCGGCCCGATTGGGCTCGTCTTCGCGGCCGTCGTTTCGAAGAAGACGCAGAAGGACTGACGACGGACACGTACGTCCCGCTCGGCGATCTTCGACGTGTCCGGCGCGTGTGCGCACGCTCGGGTCGTCGGCGGATAGACGGGGGCAAAATCGGCGCACGCCCGAACGCGCCGGACGAACGCGCTGCGAAACGCCGGGGGCGGCTTTGATCGCCTCGGGGCGGACGCGGCTCCAAAGCGGGTCGATTCGTGGAAAGCGCTCGCCGCGTGGTTCGTGAATTCCCCGCGTGCGAGGCCGCGCGTTCACGCAGGCTGGATGCGCGAAGTCCGATCGGCCGACGGCCACCACCTTGCATGGGGACGCGAGCGAGCGCTTCGACGACGAGCGTGGAGCTCGTCGCGAGGCGTCGTCCCCTGCGCGCGGCGCACGCCGAGCGAGGGCAGCACCCGAGACAAGGAGAGGTATCTCGATGAAGAACTCGATCAAGCTCCTCCTGGCGGCGGCGATCGCCACGAGCGCACCCTTCCTGAGCATCGGCGAGGCTTCGGCGGATGGCGCAGGCTGCGATGCCGATCGCGGGTACGGCAAGGGCGCGGTGTACGTCGGCAAGGGCGACGTGCAGTTCGGCCCCGGCAAGGGTGCGCCGTACGTCGGCAAGGGCGACGTGCAGTACGGGCCGAGCAAGGGCGGCTTGCAGTACGGGCCGCGCGACACGCAGTACGGCCCGAGCAAGGGCGGCGTGCAGTACGGGCCGCGCGACGCGCAGTACGGGCCGGGCAACGGCGGCATGCCGTACGGCCCCGGCAACGACGGAGGCCAGTACGACGATCAGTACGACGACCAGTACGGCGATCAGTACGACGATCAAGGCGACCAGTACGACGACCAGTACGGCGACCAGGGCGACCAGTACGACGTCGGTCCGAGCGACAACCAGTTCGCCCCGCCCAGCAAGGGCGGTGGCCAGTTCGCACCGCCCAGCAAGGGCGGTGGCCAGTTCGCACCGCCCAGCAAGGGCGGAGCCCAGTACATCCCCAGCAGCGGCGGTGGCCAGTACGCACCGCCCAGCAAGGGCGGTCAGTACATCCCCAGCAGGGGCGGTAGCTTCCTGGGCAAGTGATCGTCGCGGTCGTCGGCTCCTCCACCCGATCCCGGGCTTCGGTTCGCCCGGGATCGGGCTCTCTTTTCGGAGCGCGTGATCACCACGAGCCGTCGCGGAGAGGCTCGGCGCCGAAGAGCTCGGCGAGCACCTTGCGGTACTGATCCGCGAGCCGCACGAGATCGTGGAAGACCGCGGCGACGTCGTGCTCGCTCGCGAACGCGGTGACGGGCTCGGAGAACGAGAGCACGACGACGTCCCCCGCGAGCGACAGGCGACACACGCCCGAGGTCTGATCGTTCGCCGTGAGGAGGAGCCGGTAGAACGGCTCGTGGTTCGCCGAGGGCAAACGCACGAGCGGCACGCGCAAGATCACCTGCAAGCCCGCGCCGTCGAGGCGCACCGTGACCTCGGAGGGCGTCGCGTCTCCGCCGAGCGCGCGATGATGGATGCGCCACGCCCGCGGCCCCACGCGCGCCTTGTTCGCGACGATCCCCAGCGCGACGAGCGCGTCGCGCACCACGCGCTCGGCCCCCGCCGACTCGCTCTCGAAGGCGTGCGGCAGGAGAATCCCGCACGACTCGCAACGATCGTTGTCCGCGGAGAACGCCTCGGTGCAACCAGGGCAGCGATGGATGAGCGTGCGCTCGCCGAGCTCGGACGCTGGCACGTCGAGCGCGCGGAGGTCGCGCGAGAGGAGACCGACAGGCAAGACGCAGCGCGATCGATCGAGCGAATCTCGGCCGCTCCGCCGCGCCGTCGTGATCACGCCGATCACGCGCCCCGCCGCGTCGATCACGGGCGATCCCCCGCGCCCTGCACGCGCGCCGAGATCCGGATCGAGCGCGGCGAGCTCGCCGCCGCGCCCCTCGGCGCACACGACGGCCGTCGCCGTCACGAGCGTGTCGCCGGGCGCCGCGATCAACGTCATGACGGCCTCGCCGAGCCGCGGCAACGGATCGGCGCGCAGCGGGAGCGGCGCCGCGCCGATCGCCTCGAGCGGGAGCACGAACGCGAGATCACGCTCGGCATCCACGGCGACGACGCGCCCCGACGCGCGCCTGCCCTCCTCCGTCGAGAGCGTCACCTCGGCCTGGAACCCGACCGTTCGCCAGCTCGTCACGATCACGCCGTTGCCGAGCGCGACCCACCCCGTGCCGCTCGACGTCCCCGAGGTCACGGTCACGACGCCACGCCGCGCGACGCCGAGCACGCTCTCCTCCGGGCCGCCGTGCTGCATGAGATCTCCGAGCGACGAGGCGATACGCGAGCTCATCCGGACGCGATCCTCTTCAGCGCCGTCATCATCAGATCGAGCGCTGCCTGCTTGGGCACGTCGCGATGCGCGTGCGCCACGATCTCCTTCAACCGTTGCAACGTCTGCGCCGGCAAGCGCGTCCGCGTGAGCAGCTCCGTCAGCGCGCCGAGCGCGAGGAAGTGGCGGAGCGTCGCGTCCTGGGGCGCGAGCTCGATCTCTTCGACGTACTTCGACAGGTGCTCGCGCGCTTGCGCCGCCGTCGCGAGCGGCTCGACGATGAACGCCCGCTCCTTCGGGAGCTGCGCGCGCGCCGCGACGATCCGCTCCATCGCGAGCAGCGCCGGCTCGGCCATCGGGATCGGCGACGACGGGCGCTTGCCGCCGGGCGACGCGCTCGGCCAGATCGCCCGCGTCACGCCCGACGCGTTCCGGTAGAGGTACGAGACCGCGTCAGGGACGGCCTCGCCGAACTCGTAGATCCCGCGGTACACCGCGGCCCGCACGAGCAGGAGCATCGTCGCGGGCCGCTCCTCGTAGCTCAGCGCCGTCGCGAGCGCCTGCGCCTGATGCAAGAGCTCGCAGAGTTTGTCCGCGGGCGTGAGGGCCCGGCGCGCGGCCAGGTCGTCGAGGTCCGGCGAGCCGGGACGCGCCGCTCCTTCGACCGCGGGCATCCCCGGGACCGTGCGCCGACGCGCGACGGGCGTCGCGAACGGCAGCGGCGTCGTGAGCGACGGGATCGCGCCGAGGCGCGCAGTCTCCGGCGGCGGCTCGCGATCAGGCGGAGGCGGCGCGGCGAACGCGGACGTCTGCGGGACACCGAGCCGCGCGGTCTGCGGCACATTCTCGGGAGGCGCGAGCACCGGCGGCACCCCGTCCTCGCCGCGCCACGTATCGGAGAGGCGGAACGGCGCGAGCACCGGCGGCAGCTCCTCCTCCGCGGCGGGGCCTCGCGCTCCCTCGTTCGCGAAGGCCGGCGCGAGGATCGGCGGCAGATCGTCGTCCGGCGGCGGCGCGTTGTCCGCGGGCCGAAGCGTCGACGGCGGCGGCGGCACGACCGAGCGTCGCTGCGGCGCCGGCTGCAACGTCGAGAGCGTTCGTTTCCTCCCGAGCGACTCCCACCCTCCGCCGCCGCGCGCATCTCCGTGCGCCGCCGTGCGCGCGTCGAACGACGCCACGAAGATCTCCGCGTACCGCTCCGACGTCGCCATCATCTCGCGGATCACGTGCCGCACGAGCGGCGGCGACGCCGCGCCGAGCTGCGTGACGAAGCGCAGGAGGAGCAGATCGTCCCGCAGGCACACGCGCGACGTCATCGCCTCGGCGTCGCAGAGCTCGAGCGAGAGCCGCATCGCGGGGACGCGCTGGCTGCGCGGCAGGCGCGCCACGGGCGACTCCACGATGAGGTGCATCGACTGCATGTCGAGCGACAGGAACACGCTCGACTCCTTGCCGATGAGCGCCCAGCCCGGCCCCTCGGGCAGGTTCACCGCGCGCGCCGTCAGGTTCGACTCGGCGGAGGCCACGATGCCGAGCGCGCGCGCATACTCGCCACGCCGGAACGCCTCCGTCGCCCTCTCCAGCCCGAAAGGATCGAGCGAGGCGTGCCCGCGCGGCACGAACCTGCGCATCGAGTCCTCGAGCGCCAGCGGGGCGCGGTACTCTCCGCAGGCGTCGCAGCGTGGCCCGTGGACGGGCCATCCGCACACCGTGCAGAACTCCCGGGCCGATCGGCTCGCGGCTCCCACCGCGCAGAGGATAAAGCGAACGCGGCCCGCCGCGGGCACAATGTGCGAGCGCCGTGATCCGCGCCGCTTTTTCCGGCGCCGTTCGCCCGGATCAGATCAGGGGGTTCAGGTGCAGCGGGGACCGCGTTTCCCGCAGATCCACCTGGATCCGCCGCACGAAATGCGCCGCGAACGCGGCCCAGGTCACGAACGTCACCACGCCGCTCACGAGCCCTGCGTTCCGGCCGAACCCGATCGTCGTCGTGGCGACGGCGCCGAGCAGCACGAACGCCGAGGCCACGAGGGCGAGCGGCAAGAACCAGCGCAGCGCGATCCGCGACCGCTCCTCTGCGCAGAGACGCGGCAGCGCCCAGCGCAGCCACACCACCGTCAGCACGAGGCCCCAGCTCTTCAGCAAGAAGAGCAGCGCGCCCACGATCTTCAGCGCGCCCGCGCTCTCCTGCGTCGCGCCCGCCACGCCCGGAAGCTGCCAGCCGCCGAGGAAGATCGCGCTCGCGATCCCGCACGCGACGAACACGTGCGCCCACTCGCCGAAGTAGAACAAGAGTTGCCGCGCGCCGACCTTGGCCGGCGGCGCGAGCTCGTCCCCGCTCGCCTCGGCCTCCCGGAGCGCGCCCGACGTGCGCCCGTCGGCCGTGATCATCGACGTCACGTACGCGAGGAACAGCACGAACGTCGCCGGGTTTCGGAAGACAAACCAGTGCCAGGGCCACCCGCCTGCGTCGAGCGGCGATCCTCCCTGCCCGCCCTGCGCCGCCACGATGTCCTCGAGCCGCAGCGATCCCGTGCTCGACACGACACACACGAGCGCCACCACGGCCGGCAGCTCCTGCAAGAGCACCCTGCCCGCGCCGCGCAGAGCTCGCAGCACGGACCAGCGCTCGCCCGCGAGCGATCCACCCGTCACGAACCCAAGCCCGAGCAGCGCGACGAGCGCGAGCAGGAAGAGCATCCCGACGTCGAGGTCCGCGCCCAGGAGCCGCTGCGAGAACGGCATCACCACGAACGTCGCCGAGATCGCCGCGAACGCGAGCACCGGGGCGAGCTTCGACAGGATCGGATCGGCGTCCGGCGGCGCGATCGCCGAGGCCACCTCGCGATGCACCTCGGAGGCGAGCCGCGCGACCGGCGAGCGCACGGGCGACTTCTTCCCGGTCCGCGGAGACGCGAGCCGCGACGCCACGCGCCGCACGAGCCACGCCACGAGCGCGCCGAGCGGCGTCGCGAACACGAGCAACGTCGCCGCGGACAAACCCAGCACGATCGCCGCGCCGAGCAGGTCCGAAGGCGCGCTCGCGTGGAAGCCCTCGATCGAGATCGGCACGACCCGCGGCTCCTCGGCGCCGCGCCGCACCGATACGAGCGGCGCGCGCTCCTCACCGCTCGGGACCACGTCGGCCACGCTCGTCACCTTCACGCCCTCGAAGCTCGTGATCACGTCGCCGCCCTCGATCCGCGCTGCGGCCGCGGGGCTGTCCGGACGAACCGCCGCCACGATGATCCCGTTCGACGTCGGTGCGTCCGGTGAAACCGTGATCCCCAGGAAATCGAGCGCTCGTTGCCCGTCGCGCTCGCGGGCCAGCGCGATCGCGCGTCGCGGCGCCTTCGGCCGCACGTCGATCGTCACGTCTTTCACCGACCCCGTCACCGGCAGCGCGCCCTCGGCCTTCGTCTCCAGCGTGACCTTCACGTCGCCGTGGAACGTCGTGTGCGCCGCGTCGTCGCCTTGCCCGCAGAACCGCGCCACGAGCGCCTCGCTCACGGCGGCGCTCACCTTGTCGGTCGAGATCCTCGCCTTGTCGACGACGATCGTCTGCCCTTCGATCGGCGCTTCTCCGGGCCGCTTCAGCGTCCCGCGGAACGTGATCGTCGCCTCGCGCGCCTCTCCCGTCGGCAGGTTCGTCCCGAGCACCTCCAGCCGATCGCCCGACTCGAGCTCGCGCGGCGCCACGTCGACCACCCGCAGGAGGTCGGGCGCGGTGTCGTTCACGTTACAGCCGATCGCCAGGAGACAGGCGAGGGCGAGCGTGATCCTTCCATGACCGGGCATGACCCGGGCTTATCCATCGCGCCGCGGCAAAGGGCCAAGTTGAGGGCGAACCGGCAGGAAATACCGTGCGTTGTCGAGCTCGTTCACGCCCACGAAGAGCTCCACCTCGAACACCTCCTTGAGGCGCCGGTACGTCATGACCTCCTCGATCGACCCGTGCGCCACGAGCCTGCCGGCCTTGAGCAGCGCGATCCGATCCGCGTACTGCGCCGCCGCGTTCAGATCGTGCAGCACCATCAGGCACGCGAGCCCTCGCTCGCGCACCTCGCGCCACACGAGCTCCGACAGCGCGAGGAAGTGCCGCACATCGAGGTGCGCCGTCGCTTCATCGAGCAAGAGCACCGGCGCCTCCTGCGCGAGCGCCCGCGCGATCGCGACCCTCTGCTGCTCGCCGCCCGACAGCTCCGAGACGCGCCGATCCGCGAGCGCTTCGAGCTCGCACGCGGCGATCGCCCTCTCCACGGCCTCCTCGTCGTGCTTCGACGCGCGCATCCACGCGCCCTGGTATGGCGCACGCCCCATCATCACGATCTCACGCACCGCGAAGCCCACCGCCGGCTCCGACGACTGCGGCACGAGCGCGATCCTCTTCGCGATCTCCCGACGCTCCATCCGCGCGAGCGGCTCGCCGAGGACACGTACCTCGCCACGCTGGGGCGGGAGTGCGCCCGAGATCACCTTCACGAGCGTCGACTTTCCGGCGCCGTTCGGCCCGAGGACCGCGCAAATCTCGCCTTTTCGCACGGAAAAGTCGATGTTCTCGAGCGCCAAGCCGCCTGCCGCGTAGCGAACCGAGACCCCGGATAGTTCGATGGCATTCATGGCAACCGCGACATTTCAGGCCCTCGGACGATTCACGCTGTCATCACCTTGCACATATGCGTTACAGGTGGTCCAATTCGATCGCAGCGCGAAGGGGAGATCATGGATACGGTGAAGGAGACCTCCGGGGCCAGTGCGACGCCGCGACGCGTCATCAAGCGGTACTCCAACCGTAAGTTGTACGATACGAAGGACAGCCGCTACGTGACCCTCCAGCAGATCGGGGAGATGGTCCGTGCCGGCGAAGAGGTCCAGATCATCGACAACGCGACCAAGGAGGACAAGACCGAGGTCACGCTGGCGCTGATCATCTCGGAGGACCTCAAGTCGCAGCCGCGCAGCGTGCCTCTCGGGACGCTGCGGGACCTGATCCAGGAGCGCGGCGAGCGTCTGCTCAACACCCTCCGTGACGGCCCGATCGGGCGGCTCATCCCGGGAGGCGGACCGGAAGACGCCCCCGCCGAGGCAGCCGCGCCGGGCGCTCCGGACAAACCCCCCACGCAGCCGCCGCCGGCGCCTGTCGCCGCCGCTCCGACCGAGGCGGACAAACCCGCCGCGGCCGCCCAGGGCGCGAAGGCGCGTTTGTCCGAGATCGTCGAGAGCTCGAAGCAGACCCTCGACCAGTGGCAGCACGCCGTGGACGAGCGGATCCGTCACATCCTGCCCGGCGTCGGCCTCTTCCGCGACCTCCAGTCCGACGTGCAGCGCCTCTCGCAGCGCGTCGAGGAGCTCGAAGCCCTGGTGCGGAAGCTCGGCGGTGATCCAACCCACACGCCCGAGACGCCCGCGCAGCCTGAAACCTCGACCGAGGAATAGGCGGCGGGGGGCTCCTGTTGGGAGCACGCGATGGCGTTTTTCTTCAGTAAAAAGCCAGCCTCGGTCGCCCAGGACCTGAGCATCTCGGGCGCCGGGAGCGGTTCTCCGGGGATCGACACGTTCGAGGTGGAGCTGCTCGGCCACCTCGACACGCTTTATGCGGTGAGCTGCCGCATGACGCGAAGCACGACCGAGGCCGAGGATCTCGTCCAGGACACGGTCGTGAAGGCCATGCGCGCCCGCGACCAGTTCGAGCCGGGCACGAACCTCAAGGCCTGGCTGCTTCGCATTCTCACGAACACCTTCATCAACCGCTACCGCCGCGGCGGACTCGAGCGCGACATCCTCGAAGGACCGGATGTCGACTCGCTGACCGACGGATGGATCGGGGCGACGACGATGCGCGGCATGCGCGACCCCGAGACGGCGGCCCTCGCGCCGCTGGTCGAGGCCGAGGTGCAGCGCGCGCTCGACGACCTGCCGCCGGAGTTCCGCATCGCCGTCGTGCTCTCGGACATCGAGGAGCTCTCCTACAAGGAGATCGCCGATGCGATGGGCACGCCGATCGGCACGGTGATGTCGCGGCTGCATCGCGGCCGGAAGCTCTTGCAGAAGACGTTACGCGACCATGCGGTCGCCATGGGCATCGTGAGCGAGGGCTCGACGAACAAGGCCGACCAGGCCCCGACGGACCTCGCGGCGTACCGGAAGCGGAAGCGGAGTGCTGCGGTATGAATGGGCTCAAGGTGATGACCGACGAGTGCTCGTTGTTCTCGCGTTGCATGTCGGCGTACGTGGACGGAGAGCTCGATCCCGGACACGCAGTCGACATGGAGGCGCACGTCCTCCGTTGCGGCACGTGCTCGGAGCGCGTGACGTTCCTGCGAGCGATGCGCGCGAGCATGAAGCGCACGGCCGCGAAGCGCGTCCCTGACGCGATGCGCGCGCGCATCCACGCGGCGATGCTCGCCGAGAAGCGACGCGTGAAGGACTCCGATCGCGAGGTCCACTCGCCGAAGCTCGTGAGCTGGAAATACGCGGCGACGCTCGCGGCTGCGGCCGGCGTCGCGCTCACGGTGGCGGCCGCGAAGAACCAGAAGGACGTGGCCACGCCGGAGCTCGCGCGAAGTGGCGCGACGACGGAGATGGTCACGGCGGCTGGCATGGACTCGTTGCTCGACGATCTCGTCGCGCTTCACGCGCATCCCTTGCCGCCCGAGACGACGAACCCCGAAGAGCTCATCCGCTTCGATCCGCTCGTCGGCGTGCCGGTTCGTCGGCCTGCGTTCCAGCCCTTCGTGGCGAGCTTCAACGGCGCGCGCGTGCACGCGATGCGTGATCAACGCGCGGCGCTCCTGCAATACACGGTCGACGGCAAACACCGCGTCACGGTGTACGTCTTCGATCCGCGCGCCGTGCCGATGCGCGCCACGCGCCTCGAGCCACGCGTCGTGCGCGAGCGTCCGGTCTACGTGGGCAAACTCCGCGGCTACTCGGTCGCGGCGGCCGAGAAGAGCGGCGTCGGATACGCGCTCGCGACGGACTTCGACGACGAACGCAGCGCGCAGCTCGTCCTCGCCGCTGCTCAGCAGTAACAACGAAAAGAGGGGTATCGCCGGGACAAACCCGGGCGATACCCTCCCCTTCCCGACAAACCCTCCCTACTGCACGAGCCCGACGCCGCCCTTGCGCGGATCGGCGCCGACCGAGAGCACCCGCGCTCCGTCCGGGCCCTCCTGGATCGACACGGCCTGCACCGCGGAGAAGTTCGGCTTGCTCGTGTCCACGACCTCGCCGCGCTTCTCCAGGTCCTGCAGCACCTCCGTCCCGATCGCCGCGTCGATGAACAGCCCGCCCGTCGGCGGCGTCTCGAAGCGCGGCGCGGCCACGGCCTTGTCCACAGGCATCCCGAACACGAGGTGCGACAAGAGCACCTGCGTCGTGCCCGTCGCGATGCGCGTGCCGCCCGAACCGCCGAGCGCGAGCACGGGCTTCCCGTCCTTCGTCACGATCGTCGGCGTCATGCTCGACGTCGGCCGCGCTCCGCCCTTCGGATAGTTCGGCCCCTTCGACATGCCGAACAGCTTCTCCACGCGCTCGGCCGTGAAGTCCGCGAGCTCGTCGTTCAGCAGAAACCCGCCTTCCGTCACGAGCTGCGCGCCGAACATGTTGTTCACGGTCGTCGTGATCGACGCGACGTTCCCCTCCGCGTCCACCGTCACGATGTGCGTCGTGCCCGCGTCGTTCACCGGGAAGTTCTCGGCCTTCGTCGTCGACGTCATCGAGATCTTCGCGCGCCGCGCCTTCATCCGCTCGGGGCTCACGATCTTCGCCACGTCCATCTTCACGAACCTCGGATCACCGAGCAGCCGCACCCGATCCGCGACCGCGCCGCGCATCGTCTCGGCGAGCAGGTGCGTGTACGCCCCCGTGTTGTGCCCGAGCGCCGCGAGATCCGCCTTCGAGTGCATGTGCAGCGTCTCCAGCATCATCACTCCACCTGCCGAGGGCGGCGGCATCGTGACGACCTCGTAGCCCTCCCACTGCGTGCGCAGCGGCTCTCGATCGAGCACCTTGTAGTCCTCGAGATCCTTCTTCGTCATGCGGCACTTGCCGGCCCGCGCCGTGGCCAGGATGTCGGCCGCGATCGACCCCTCGTAAAACGCCTTCTTCCCCTCGGCGCCGATCCTCCGCAGCGTCGCGGCGAGCGCCGGGTTCTTCACCGTCTCGCCCACCGGCACGATCGCGCCGGCCTTCGCGAAGAGCCCGTACCGCGGCGCCGCGAGCAGCCACTTCTCGTTCCACTTGAGCGCGCGGACCATGTGCGCACTCACGGGAAAACCCTTCTCTGCTGTGTCGGCCGCGCCGCGCACGAGATCGGCCATCGCGAGCTTGCCCCAGCGCGCGTGCATCTCCGCGATCCCCGCGACCTCGCCGGGCACGCCCGTCATCACGCCGCGCTGCTCCTCGGGCACCGGCCGCTTCGCGAGCTCCGTGGGCACGAGGTCCTTCGGCGCGGTCTCCCGGAAATCGAGGATCCGGATCTCCTTCGTCTTCGCGTCGTACACCGTCGCGAACCCGCCGCCGCCGAGCCCGCTCGACACGGGGTGCACCACGCCGATCGCCAGCGCCCCCGCGATCGCCGCGTCGACGGCGCTCCCGCCGCGGGCGAGCACGTCCATCGCGATCGCCGACGCCGTCGCGTTCTCCGTCGCCACGGCGAACTTGTGCTTCGTCGGCGCGGCAGGCGCGGCAGGCGCGGGCGCCTGCGCGGATCCTTGGGGGATCAGGCTCGCGGACGGCGCGGCAGGCGTCGGCGCGGGGGGCGGCGGGGCCTTCGCCGTGGCCTCGTCGGGCGAGCGCGCGGCCGGCGCGCTGCAGCCTGAGCCGGGCAAGGCGATGAGCAGCGCGAGGGCGGCGGCAAACGATGCCGTCGAGAGGGCACGGAGAGTTCGCATGGTACAGCTCCTCTGCGCGGGGGCCCCGCGCGTGCGCTAGGATGCCCCGGCCGCGCCGCGGGGATCAACCTCGGCCGGATGAGGAGAGCCAAACCATGCGCTTCGTGTTCGTGATGGACCCGCTCGCCCGCGTGACGCACGACAAAGACACCACCTTTGCGTTCATCCGCGCGGCGCAGGCCCGGGGTCATCAGAGCTTCCACTGCTTGCCGCAGGACCTCTACGTCTCGCAGGGTTTTCCCTTCGCCACGGCGCACCGTGTCGAGATCCTCCCCGAGTCGCCGTACATCACGCTGCGCCGGGACGAGGGCGCGCAGCGCCTCCCGCTGCACGACGTCGAGGCCGTCTTCATCCGCAAGGATCCGCCCTTCGACCAGGCCTACCTCTACGCGACGCTCATGCTCGAGCCCGCCCGCGGCAAGACGCTCATCGTCAACGACCCGCGGGGCCTGCGCGACGCGAACGAGAAGCTCTACGCGCTCGGCTTCTCCGAGTGGACGCCGAAGACGCTCGTCACCGCCGATCGCGACATGATCCACGACTTCGTCCGCGACGTCGGCGGCAGCGCCGTCATCAAGCCGCTCGACGGCGCCGGCGGCTGGGGCGTCATGATGCTCCGCTCGGACGACAAGAACGCCCGCGCCATCGCCGACATGCTCACGGGCGAGGGCCAGCGGCTCGCCATGGTGCAGGAGTTCCTGCCGGCCGTGTCCGCGGGCGACAAGCGCATCCTCCTGCTCGACGGCGAGCCCCTCGGCGCGATCCTCCGCGTCCCGCGCGGCGACGAGATCCGCTCGAACATCCACGTCGGTGGCAGCGTCGTCCCGACCGACCTCACGCCGCGCGAGCGCGAGCTCGTCCGCTCCGTCGGCGCGCGCCTCAAGGCCGACGGCCTCTACTTCGTCGGCCTCGACGTCATCGGCGAGCACCTCACCGAGGTGAACGTCACGAGCCCGACCGGCATCCAGGAGCTCAGCCGCTTCACCGGCCAGGACCAGTCCGCCCGCGTCATCGAGTGGGTCGAGAAGACCGCTCGCATGCGTTAGTCCGCCCGCCCAAAAAACTTGGCCCGCGCGGCGCGTCTCGACGAGGGTTCGTGCATGGCCCCGCCTGCCCACGCCTGCGCCGTCTGCGCCGCCGAGGCCTCGGCGACGACATCGCTCGTCCGCGTCTACGTCGAGGGACGCACGCTCCACCTTTGCCGCAGCCACGCGGCCACCGTCGTCGCCGCGCGCCCGGAGACCTTCGAGGAGCTCCGCGCGCTCTTCGTCGGCGTCACCGTCCGCGCGGGCAGCGGCGTCGAGCGCCGGTCGCCCATCCCGCGCCGCTGGGGCGAGGATCGGCGCGCCTTCCCGCCGCGCCCCGAAGGCCGCCGCGCCTCGAATGGCCGCCGCGCGACCGATCGTCACGACTGAGCGCGCGCCCTACACGACACGCATGCAGCACACCCGGCGCATCGCCCTCGCCCTCGGCTCGAACCTCGGCGACCGTGCCGCCACGATCGAACGCGCCGTCGCCGAGCTGCGCGACACGCCGGGGTTTGTCGTGGTGGACTGCTCGCCGCTCTATGTCACGCCTCCGGCGGGCGGCCCGCCTCAGGGTGATTATTTGAATGGCGCCGTCCTCCTCTCGACGGCCTTGCCTGCGCGTGACGTCCTCGCGCGAACGCAGGCCATCGAGCGCGCGCTCGGCCGTGTCCGGCCGGATCCCGTCCGCTGGGGGCCTCGCACGATCGACATCGACATCCTCTGGATCGAGGGGGAATGCATCGACGAACCCGGCCTCGAAATCCCGCATCCGCGCCTCGAAGGCCGCGTCTTCGCGCTCCGCCCGCTGCTCGACGTCGCTCCCGACGCGGCGCACCCGCGCACGGGGAAACGTTACGACGAGCTCCCCGCGGCGCACTTGCCAATTACGCGAGCATAAGGCGCACGGATGCGTCCTCGACATAGCTGCGCGGAGCGGCTATGGTCGCGCCATGCAAACGCTTCGCGTTACCTTGGTTGGGCTTTTTCTTTTGGGTGCTGCGCAGGTCCTCGCCGCGTGCGGCAGTAACGTCACGAATAACGGGCCCGGCGGCTCGGGCGGCGCCGGCGGCAACGGCGGCAGCGGCGGCGCTGGCGGCAACGGCGGATCGATGGGCGACCCCCTGCTGACGTGCATGGATTTCTGCCACGTCGCCGAGGTCAACAACTGCCCGGTGGCCCCCGGCGATTGCGCCACGTTCTGCGAGGATATCCTCGAAGAAGCCGGTCCCGAGTGTCAGGACGAGACCGCCGCGCTCATGGCGTGTTATACGCCCGCGTTGAAGACCTGTCCGGACGAACCCCCGCCCGAGTGCGCCGACGAGGCCGAGGCCGAGCAGGCGTGCCAGACGGCGAACGGCTGTGACGATGCAGAATGCTTCGAAGGCGCCGGGCCGGATGGCGCGTCGAGCTGCGGCTGCAGCTCGACCTGCAAGGGCGAGCCTTATTCGACGAGCTGCGATACGCCCGCCGGCGGCGGAATGACGACGTGCACGTGCACGAAGGGCGACATGGTCGTCGGCACCTGCATGAACGCCGAAGACAGCGGATGTGGCATCGAAACGAGCTGCTGCGCCGAGATCTTCAATCTCTGACGTCAGCCCACTTCGGGCTCGGGCGGCATCACTTTTTCCACGAAATACCTGAGCACGTCGAGCGGGGTGATGATCCCGACGAGCCGTCCGCTCCGCACCACCGGCAAATGGTGGATCTGCCCCGTGCGGAGAATGGTCATCACCTCGTCCGTCGTGGCGAACTCGTCCACGACGATCGGCGGGTGGCTCATCACGTCGCGCGCCGCGGCTCCGGGCGTCTGCCCTTGCAAGAGCGTCGCCATCAGATCCGTCTCGCTCACGAAACCGACCACGCGCTCGTGCTCGTCGACGACCGGGACGCCGCCGACGCGCGCGTCGACGAGCAGCCGTGCGATCTCCTCGAGCGGCGTCCCGAGCGAGACGGCCTCGGCGTGATGCGTCATGATGTGGCGCGCGTGTCCCTTCATGGCCGGGGAGAGAATGCAACTTCGCGACCGGCCTGTCCACCCCTCGCGTGCGTCCGTCCCCACGTGAGCGGGGACGAATTCTCCATCAAACGAGGCGGGTTCGTCCACGCGCCTTGAGCGCCGTGACGACCTCTTTCACGTCCTGTGCCCGCGTCCGCGGCACCACGAGCAGCGCGTCGTCGGTCTCCACCACCACGAGATCCTCCACGCCGACGAGCGCGATCACGCGTTTGCCATCCTCCGCCCCCGTGCGCAGATCGAGCACCAGGTTCCGCCGCGCGTCGACGAACAGCGCGCTCGGGGGCGCCGCATTCTGCTGCGCGTCCTTCTCCGCGAGATCGAACGCGGTCTGAAAGCTCCCCACGTCGCTCCAGCCGAAATCGCCGGGGACGACCGCGAAATGGTCGACGTGGTCCATCACGCCGTGATCGATGCTGATCGACGGCAACGTCGGGAACACCTTTTCGAGCGCGGCCTGCTCTTCGCCCTCCTCGGCGGCGCGATCGATCGCCTCGAGCCCCACGGCGAGGGCGGGCATGTACGCGCGGATGGCGTCCACCATGTCGCGCACCCGGAAAAAGAACATCCCCGCATTCCAGAGGTGCTTGCCACCGGCCACGAAGGCCTCGGCCCGCGCGGCGTCCGGCTTCTCGACGAATCGCTTCGCCGGCAGCGCCTCCACGCCGCGCGCCTCGCCTTCGAGCTCGATGTACCCATACCCCGTCTCCGGGTGCGTGGGCTTGATCCCGATCGTCGTGATCGTCCCGCTCGCCGCCGAGGCCACCGCGCGCTCCAGCGCGCGCCGAAAACCCACGACGTCGCGCACGTGGTGATCACTCGGCAGGACCATCAGCACCGCGTCCGGGTTCGTCCGGGCAATGTGAAAGCTCGCCCAACCAATGCAAGGCGCCGTGTTCCGCGCGGCGGGCTCGACGAGCGTGTTTTCGGCGTAGAGCTCCGGCAAAGCCTCGGCCGTCTGCTCCACGAGGTGCTTGCCCGTCGCCACGAACAGCCGCTCCCAGTCGACGAGAGGCGCGATGCGCTCGGCCGTCTGCCGGATGAGCGGGGTCCTCCCGACGAGGGGCAGGAGCTGCTTCGGCTTCGCCGCGCGCGAGGCCGGCCAGAAACGCGTGCCGGCGCCGCCGGCGAGGATCAAGGCGTAGACGGGAGGAGCGGATTGCATGGTTTGTCATCCATGGACATAGCGGCCACCACGACGGGCGCCGGCCCCTCCCGCCCCGAGACCCCGCCGAACGAACGGCCGTACGAGACCGTGGCGAAGCCCAAGGGGAGGACCCAGAACGCGAGCCGCGCGAGGGCCTGTTTTTCGAGCAAGCTGCGCGCGAGGCCAATCGCGACCGTCGCGCCGAGGAAAGCCGTGACGAGGCCGAAGCCGATCGCCGAAGCGCCGAGCTCCGTGGCCGGGGACGACGCGCCGAGGCCCGCGACGAACGACGCGAGCAACGTGACGCCCGTGAGCGAGAGGGCCAGCTCGAGCGCCCGATCGGCCTTCACGCCCATCCACATGGCGATCACGAGCGCCGCGCCCACGTCCGAGCCGCCCGGCAGCGCGCCCGTCCCGTGCACGACGCCGAGCAGCGCCGCGAGCGAGAGCGGCGGCGCCTCCACGCGCCCGGTCGGCGCGAGGGCCATCGTGGCGACGAGGAGCCCCGTCCAGACGAGCCCGAAGCCGACGGCGATCGGCGCGCCGCTCCAGAGCTCGACGAACGGCGCCGCGAGCGCGCGCACGAGCAGGCTCGTGCCCGCCGCGACCACGAGCACGGCGGCGTCGTGCGCGCCCGGCGACGAGCGGAAGAGCGAGGGACGCGCGACGGCCCGCAGCCCCTCGGAGACCGCGCCGACGAGGTGCCGCCGGGCGCCGACGAGCAACGCGGAGGCCGTCGCGACGTGCAGGATCGACTCGAGCGCCGCGGCGCTCCGGCCCGGATCGAGCCAGAGACGGGCAACCGCGTCGTGCCCCGAGCGCGAGATCGGCAGCGCCTCGGCGAGGCCCTGAATCCCGGCGAAAAGCACGACCTCCGCGAACGGCAGCACGCGGCCAGTGATAGCAGCGCCGCGGCGCCCTTGTCCATCCGGGCCGCTCCTACGTCAGGCCGCCTTCTCCCGAGACCCGCCCTGCGTCGTGCCTTGCTCGCTGCTCCCCGCGCCCGTCGTGGCCTGCGAGGTCCCGTGCGTCCCCGCCGAACCCCCGCCCGCCGCGCCTGCCGCGGACGATTGCGCCGTGGTCGTGCTCGCGCCCGTGCCCGACGCGCCGCTCGCCGTGGTCTGCGGACGCACGCTCGATTGCGCGCCTTGCTCCTCGGCGCGGCCTTCCCCGCGCTTCACGTTGATGCGCTTCGGCTCCTCTGCCTTCGATTTCGGGATGTGCACCTCGAGCACGCCGTTCGACAGATTCGCGTCGATCCGGTCCGGATCGATCCCCTCGGGCAGCGTGAAGGAGCGGGTAAAACTCCCGTACGAGCGCTCGTAGGCCCAGAACCGCTCGCCCTCGTCGCGTTGCTCCTCCTCGCGCTTGCCGCTGATCGTGAGCCGACGGGCGGAGACGTCGATCGAGACGTCGTCCTCCTTCATGCCGGGCAGATCCGCGCGGATCATGTATCCGTCGCGGGTCTCGCGTACCTCCATGTCGGGCACGAAGGCCCGGCCTTGCGGCAGGAAAGATTCCATTTCGGCGAACGGATCCCACGCGAGCATCTCGCGCATGCGCCGGAATGGATCCGTTGAGCCGAGCGAGCGGAACGGGTCGGCGGTCGCGAGCCGCTGCTCGCGCCACGGCTCGCGGGCTCCTGCCTGTGTCATCTCGCGGGATGGCCCCTGCTGCCCTTCTCGGCCTTCTCGTCTGCGCATGAATCCAGCCATGATGTTCCCCTCCTCTTTCGATGGATTTGCGCGCGCTCCATGCACGTTCCGTGCGCGGACCGGGCACGGTGACGATTGCACAGTGCCAAGGCCGCGTCCGCTTCGATGGGCCGCGAGCGGGCGTCCTGGAAGGACGGTCGCGCTCCCCTTGCGCATGAAGGTTGCACGAATCGAGCGACATGCGCCGATTGCTCCTCGCCCTCGCGCTCGCCGTGACTGGATGCGGCGCCTCGTATTATTATCAGCCCGCCGAGCAAGCCAACGCGTCGGTATCGGGGTATCCGGCGGCGCGGTACGTCGTCCCGCCGGGCTCGGGCAAGGGTGACGTGCGGGTGAGCTCGTTTGGCGTGACGGACGTGCGCCTGTCCGAGGACGACGAACCGGTCCGCTCGCTGCACGTCCGCCTCGTCGTGGCGAACGAGGACGGCGCCGAGGCCTGGGCCGTCGACACGCGCGAGCTCCGGGTGAATTTCGCGGGCGTGGAGGGCGAGGCCACGCCTGCATTCGCGAATGCGACCGACGCGGGGATGCCCGTCGTCGTGGTCCCGCGCGGCGGATCGACGACGATCGACGCTTATTTCCCGCTCCCGGAGTCGCTCCGGGGCGCCAGCGATCTGCCGCAATTCGACCTCGTCTGGCGGGTGCACACCGACGGTCGTGTCGTCACCCAGCGGACCCCGTTCGAGCGTCGCCGCATCGAGCCTCCCCCGCCCACGATGGCCTATGGGTATGGCTACGGCTGGGGGGGCGGGGCGTCTCCGTACTGGTGGTACGACCCGTTCTTTTATCCGCGCTCGGTGATCATCCAGCAGCGAGCCCCGGCGCAGCCGCGCGTCTATTATTACGGCTATCCCCACCGCTGAGGGATCCGGATCGTACAGGGAGGAGGGCCCGCGATGGCGACGAGCGTGGAACTCGGGGCGACGAGCGTCACGAAAAAGGCGCTCATGGCGACGACCGGCGTCGTGCTCACGGCCTACGTCGTCCTGCACCTCGCGGGCAACCTGCTTTATTTCGCGGGCCCCGAGGCGCTCGACGCCTACGGCGCGCTCCTTCACCGAAATGCCGGCGTGCTCTGGTCGGCCCGCGCCGTCCTCTTCGCGTCGTTCTGCATTCACGTGGTCCTCGCGCTCGACCTCTCCATGCGCCGGCAGGTCGCCCGCCCGATCTCCTATGGCCGCTACGAGCGCGCCGCGAGCAGCCTCGGCGCGCGCACGATGCTCTGGACCGGCCTCGTCCTCCTCGGGTTCGTCGTCTACCACGTCCTCCATTTGACCCTCGGCCTCTTCCACCCGGCGTACGCCCCGGGCCGCGTCTATTCGAATGTCTCGGTCGCGTTTTCCTCGGTCGTGCCCACCGTGATCTACGTGGTCAGCATGATCGCGCTCGGCTTGCACGTGTCGCACGGCGCGCTCGCGATGACGCAATCGCTCGGCCTCACCCTGCGGCGTGAGCGGCTGCGCGCGCTCCGGCGGCTCTCCG
This sequence comes from Polyangium sp. 6x1, assembly GCF_029946515.1. Classification (GTDB taxonomy): domain Bacteria; phylum Myxococcota_A; class Polyangia; order Polyangiales; family Polyangiaceae; genus Polyangium. Next base: position 93,027 of record NZ_JARZHH010000018.1, on the reverse strand, counting down.
TCGCCCTCGCGCTGATCGTCGCCGTGGGCCTCGCCGCCATTCCGATCACCGCGCTCGCGCTCGCGCTCACGCGAGGGCGCTAGGGGGAGGCATCCATGCACCTCGACGGCAAGATCCCGGGCGGTCCTCTCCCGCAGAAATGGGAGCGCCGCAAATTCGAATATGCGCTCGTGAGCCCGGCGAACCGCCGCAAATACAGGGTGCTCGTCGTCGGCTCGGGCCTCGCGGGCGCCTCGGCCGCGGCCACGCTCGGCGAGCTCGGCTATCGCGTCGAATGCGTCTTCTTCCACGACAGCCCCCGCCGCGCGCACAGCATCGCGGCCCAGGGCGGCATCAACGCCGCGAAGAACTACCAGAACGACGGCGACAGCGTGCAGCGCCTCTTCCAGGACACGGTCAAGGGCGGCGATTACCGGGCCCGCGAGGGCAACGTCTACCGCCTCGCCGAGGTGAGCCTGCGCATCATCGACCACTGCGTCGCCCAGGGCGTCCCGTTCGCCCGCGAATACGGGGGCAAACTCGCGAACCGCTCCTTCGGCGGCGCCCAGGTCTCCCGCACGTTTTATGCGCGCGGACAGACCGGCCAGCAGCTCCTCCTCGGCGCCTACCAGGCCTTGCTCCGCCAGGTCCACGCGGGCACGGTGCGCATCGCGCCGCGCACCGAGATGCTCGACCTCGTCGTCGCGAACGGCAAGGCCCGCGGCATCGTCGCGCGCGACCTCGTGACCGGCGAGATTCGCACGTTCGTCGCCGACGCCGTCGTCCTCGCCACGGGCGGATACGGCAATGCCTATTATCTCTCCACGTACGCGCGCAACTCGAACGCGACCGCGATCTGGCGCGCGCACCGCCGCGGCGCGTACCTCGCGAACCCCTGCTTCACGCAGATCCACCCCACGTGCATCCCCGTCAGCGGCGAGCATCAATCGAAGCTCACGCTCATGAGCGAATCGCTCCGCAACGACGGCCGCATCTGGGTGCCGCTCCGCGCCGGGGACGAACGCTCGCCCGAGCAGATCCCCGAGGCCGAGCGCGATTATTACCTCGAACGCCGGTACCCGAGCTACGGCAACCTCTCGCCCCGCGACGTCGCCTCTCGCGCGGCCAAGGCCGTCTGCGACGAGGGCCGCGGCGTCGGCCCGACCCGCCTCGGCGTCTACCTCGATTTCGCGGACGCCATCCGCCGCCTCGGCGCGGACGTCATCGCCGAGCGATATGGAAACCTCTTCGCCATGTACGCCGAGATCACCGGCGAGGATCCCTACCGCACCCCGATGCGGATCTACCCGGCCATCCATTACACGATGGGCGGCCTCTGGGTCGATTACGACCTCATGAGCACGATCGACGGCCTCTTCGTGCTCGGCGAGGCGAACTTCTCCGATCACGGGGCGAACCGGCTCGGCGCGAGCGCGCTCATGCAGGGCCTCGCCGACGGGTATTTCATCGCCCCGCTCGCCGTCGGCAGCTACCTCGCGCGCGCAAAACCCCCGGCGATCGACGACGCGCACCCCGCGTTCGCGGAGGCGCGCAAGGACACCCTCGCCCGCATCGAGCGGCTCCTCGCGGCGCGCGGCAAGCGCTCTGCCTCCTCGTTTCACCGCGAGCTCGGCAAGCTCCTCTGGGACACGTGCGGCATGTCCCGCAATCGAGCGGGGCTCGAACGCGCGCTCACCCAGATCCCCGAGCTCCGCGAGAGGTTTTACCGGGACGTCCTGGTCCCCGGCCAGGGCGAATCCTTGAATCGAGAGCTCGAGACCGCGGGCCGCGTCGCCGATTACTTCGAGCTCGGCGAGCTCATCTGCCGCGACGCGCTCCAGCGCGAGGAGTCCTGCGGCGGCCATTTCCGCGAGGAGTACCAGACGCCGGACGGCGAGGCCCTGCGCGACGACGAGCATTTCGCCTACGTCGCCGCGTGGGAATGGCGCGAGGGCGAATCCCCCGTCCTGCACAAGGAGCCGCTCGTCTTCGAGGCGGCCCCGCCCATGCAAAGGAGCTACAAGTGATGCGGATTGCGCTCGAGGTCTGGCGCCAGCGGGGTCCCGGGGAACCGGGCCGGTTCGTCCGCTACGAGAGCACGCAGGCCTCGCCCGACATGTCGCTCCTCGAGCTGCTCGACGTCGTCAACGAGGGCCTCGTGCAGAAGGGCGAGGAGCCGATCGCCTTCGACAGCGATTGCCGTGAGGGCATCTGCGGCACCTGTGGATTCATGGTCAACGGCCTCGCGCACGGCCCGCTCCAGGGCGCGGCCACGTGCCAGGTCTATCTCCGGAGCTTCCGCGACGGAGATACGCTCTTCCTCGAACCTTTTCGCGCGAAGGCCTTTCCGCTCATCAAGGACCTCGTCATCAACCGGAGCGCGCTCGATCGGATCATCGCCGCCGGGGGCTACGTCTCCGTCAACACCGGCAATGCGCCGGAGGCGAACACCTCGACGATCCGCAAGGACCGCGCCGAGGAGGCGATGGATGCGGCCGCATGCATCGCGTGCGGGGCCTGCGTCGCGGCTTGCCCGAATGCCTCGGCCGCGCTCTTCACGGGCGCGAAGATCACGCACCTCGGCAAGCTCCCCGAGGGCGAGCCCGAGCGCGCGCGGCGCGCGCTCCGCATGGTCCAGGCCGCGGCGGCGGAGGCCTTCGGCCATTGCACGTTCGCCGGGGAATGCGAGACCGCGTGCCCGAAGAGCATCCCGCTCCAGGTCATCACGCAAATGAACCACGACTACCTCGCGGCCCGACTCTCCGGCGAGGGGCGCGCGCAGCCGAGGCACATCGAGCCCGGCACGCCGAAACGACGCCGCTGACCTTTCGAACGGTCGATGCCCGAGGCCGCCGCCGTGGTATCCTCGGCGCCGCGCCATGCTCCCGACCTTCCTCGCGCGGCTCGCCGATCCTTCCATCGAGACCGTCCTCCTCTGCGGCTGCGGCGGAGGCTTCGATTTCTTGCAAGGGACGATTCTCCTGCCCGAGCTCGAGCGCCTCGGCAAGCGCGTGATCGTCGGCAGTTATTCGTTCGGGGAGCCCGAGCGCATCGACGACGCGGCCGTCGTCTACACGGCCGAGACGGGCGCCGTCGTCAAGCAGGTCCTCGCGCATGCGAGCCCCCCGCCCGATTACGGCCCCGAGGTGCACCTCGCGAGCTTCCTCGACAAGGAGCGCCCCGGGAACGCCCCCCATTTCGTCTACGCCTATTACGCGCGGGCCTTCACCGCGCCCGCCCTCCGCGCGTTCTACGCCGATCTCGTCCAGCGCCACGCCGTCGACGCCGTGATCCTCGTCGACGGGGGATCCGATTCGCTGATGCGCGGCGACGAGGAGGGGCTCGGCGATCCGATCGAGGACGCGGTCTCCATCGCCGCCGTGGCCTCGCTCGAAGGCGTGAAGCTCAAGCTGCTCTGCTCGATCGGCCTCGGCGCCGACCGCTTCAATGGCGTCTCGGACGCCGCGAGCCTGCGCGCCATCGCCGAGCTCACCGAGGCCGGCGGCTTCCTCGGCGCCGTGAGCCTCGAACCGACGAGCCCGGGGTTTCTCTTCTACAAGCGCTGCGTCGAGCACGTCTATGCGAACCAGACGTTCCGCTCGGCGCTCACCGGATTCATCCTCTCGGCGGCCGAGGGCCATTTCGGCGGTGAGAACGTCCCGCCGGCGCTTCGGAGCCGCGTGAGCCCCGGCCGCTTCTTCGTCTGGCCGCTCATGGCCATGGTCTTCGCCTTCGACGTCGAGGCCGTGGCGCGCCGCTCGAAGATCGTCGAATGGATCCGCGATTGCACCACGGTGCGTGATTGCCACCTCGCGCTCCGCCGCGGGCGCGCCTTGCTCGCGGCGGGCCCGCGCGAGGTGGAGAACCTCCCGCGGCAGGAGGACATGGTCGGCTACTGAGCCGCTTCGTCCTTCCGGACGCGATTCTCCTCCGCCATCCGGCGAATGCAGAGCCGGAGCCCTTCGCGCAGGTTCGCGCACGTCGTCAGGCACGACATATCGAGCCCGAGCGTCACCATCGTCTGCGCCACGGTCGGCCGGATCCCCGTGACGATCCCCTCCGCGCCGAGCAACCGGATCGCGCGAATGAGGCTGAAGAGGTGGCTCGCCGTCATCGTGTCGACCATATCGACGCCGGTCAGATCGAGGATCGCGAACCGCGCCGACGTGCGCACCACCGACGAGAGCAGATCGTCCATGACGCGCGCCACGCGCTTGCTATCGACGACGCCCATCATCGGGAGCGTGACGACCTTCTCCCAGACCTGGATCACCGGCGTCTCCAGGTTCCGGATGACCTCTTCTTGCCGCTCGATGAGCTCCATCTTCGTCCGGAGCTCGACCATTGCTTTCCGCACGTCGTTCTTGGCGAGCGTCAGGCCGAGCATGTGCGTGACCTCCCCCGCCGCGTCGCGAATCGGGATGAACCAGCTCTCCCACAGGACGTCGTGGGCCTCGCTCGTCACGTGGCCGTGCTCCCCCGCGAGCGCGCGACGGATGTGCGTCAGGCCATCCGGCACGTCCTTGTAAAGCTCGAGGAGATTCTGCCCGATGAGCATCCCGGGCTCGAAGCCGCCGGCCCTGCACCCTTTGCCATCGTGAACGAAATACGTGCCCTGCTGGTCGATCACGTACACCGAGATATCGACGTTATCGAGGATCCCGCGGAGAACACGCTCGGGCGCGGTCGGTGGCAGAAGCGCGACGTCCTCGGCGGGGGGCACGACGAGCCGGCCCGAGGAGAGGCTCGGCATCGGGACGATCGTGACGTAGATCTCGGCCGCGCCCGGCGAACGCCGCGCATGCAACGAAAACGTGCGAAAAACACCCTCGACGTCACGCATTTGGCAGAGGGCGCCAAAGGCTTCGCCCTCATTCATCTTCGCCCACGCCGACGCGACCGTGTCTCTGTGATCGAGGTGAAGGGACTCGAACAAGGAGCCGCCTCGCACGCGCTCGGCGCCGAGGACATGCTCGGCTTCGGAATTGAAGCCACGAATCGCACCATCCGGGCTCGTGGCCACGAGCATACCCGGGCAATGCTGGAACCAAGCCGAATCCATTACAGTCTCCAAGAACCTACGTCGTCCAACGAATGGACTACCACGTCGCTCGTGGCACCGTCGAGCAGGAAATCTGCGAAAATAATTCCACCTCGGAAAGAATTGTCCGAGGATACGTCAACGACGTGACGTGACGTAGGGAGACGCGGCTTTCAGTGGTCGACGCGCGCGGCGAGGGCCTTCGGCGCGATCATCTTGTAGCTGCCCGCGACGAGGGCCCGAACCTCGTTCCAGTCGATCGCGCTGTCGTTCGGCTCGTCGATCCGCACGTCGATCCACCCGTGCTTGCCGACGTATTTCGCAATGGTGAATCGCGGGTCGGTCGCCACGAGCCCGGCCTGCATCTCGAACGTGGTCTTCACGCCGTACGACCACACGCCGTTCTCTCCGCCGATCGCGGCGAAGATCTTGTCCTTCACGCGAAAGGTCGGGTGCCCCCAGGCCTCGACCTCCGTGGCCTCGGGAAAACCCATGCAAATGGCGCGGAACCGCTCCAGCACCCCGCCGGGCCCCGCCATTTTGCTCGCCCGTCCGGCCGCCTTCTTCGCCGGAGGAGCGGCCTTTTTCGCGGGGGCCTTGGCCTTCTTCGTGGCCGTCTTCTTGGTGGTCTTCGTCGATTTCGTCGTGCCGGCTTTCGTGCTCGCCATGGTCCTCTCGATACCCGAGGTCACGTGTCTTTTACGTCGTCGTAGAATGCAATGGTTTGGCGGTCGTCCCGTCGCTCGCGGGTGCGGCCCCCTTGCTCGTCGAGCTCGCTCTCCTTCGAAGGCCCGGTCGCAGGCGCCCGCTTCCGCTTGCTGCCCTCGTCACGCGCCTTCGAGACGCCCGCGCGCGCGAGCCGACCCGAGCCGAGGGCGAGCGCGGCGCAAGAGACCCATCGAGCCATCGCCGCCTATTCTGCCGCCCCATCGCGCCAAATGTCGAGGGGTAGAATCGCGCCCTCGGTCCGGCCCCGGGCGCCGCGGCCTGCCGTGTCCGCGCCTCGTGCGCCCCGTCGCTCTTGACTTCGCCGAGCGAAGGAGCGAGGTGTTCTTGATGCACGCTTTCATTTCCCAGGACAAACGCTCCCTCGGGCGCCGGCTTTCCGGCGTTTTGCTCGCGCTCGCCGCGCTCGTCGGCCCCGCCACCGCGGCCGCGGACGAGATCGGGCCGGACGAGGAGAGCTGCATCAAGAAGAGCGCCGGCGATGCGTGCGCCGATGCCGTAGGCGCGGCCGGCACGTGCGTCGGCTATGAGGCCCTCGGAGGGCGGCAGCGGTTCCGCTGCGTGGCGGGCGCCAAGGCCCCGGCCGCGCAGCCCGCCGCCGCAAAGACGTCGGACCCGCAGCCGGCCACCGCGAAGACCCCAACGCCGCAGCCCTCCGCCGCGACCGTGACCGTCGCCGAGAAAAAGGGCTGCTCCGTGTCGGCGGCGGAGAGCTCGAACGACGTGGCCCCGCTCGGGATCACCGTCGCCCTGGCCGCGCTCGCGTTCAGCCGAGCGAAGCGCCGCGCGCGGCCCGCGGGGTGAGGGGTGGACTGGGTCTGGGCATTCGTCTTCACGCAGGTCGTCGAGATCCCCATTTACGTCTATGGGCTCCGCGTCCGCGTGTACGAGGCATTCGGCGCGAGCGCGCTCACGCACCCGATCGTCTGGTTCGTCATCCCGGCCCTGTGGGAGCGCTTTTACCTCGCCGTGTTCGCGCCCCATCCCTCGTTATGGATCTCCCAGACGCCTCGATACTGGATCATGGTGGTCATCGCCGAGACGTTCGCCGTGACCGCGGAGGCCGGGTATTTCCGGTTCATGGGCAAGAAAAAGACGCTCGGGTGGGCATTCGCCGCGAACATGGCGAGCGTCACCCTGGGATTTGCGAGCCGCGCGCTCTTCGATTGGCCGTGACCGCCGGACGCACGTCGAGGGATCGAATCGCGCCCTCGATCCAGCCCCGGGCGCCGCGGCCCTCCGTGCCCGCGCCTTGTACGCCCCGTTCCCCTTGACTTCGCCGAGCGAAGGAGCGAGTTGTTCTGGATGCGCACTTTCATTTCCCTGGACAAACGCTCCGTCGCGCGCCGGCTTTCCGGCGTTTTGCTCGCGCTCGCCGCGCTCGTCGGCCCCTCCTCCGCGGCCGCGGACTTGATCGGGCCGGACGAGGAGGTCTGCGTCAAGAAGCAGGCCGGCGATGCGTGCTCCGATGCCCAAGGCGCGGCCGGCACGTGCGTCGCCTATGAGGCCCTCGGGGGGCGGCAGCGGCTCCGTTGCGTGGCGGGCGCCAAAGCCCCGGCCGCGCAGCCGGCCGCCGCGACGACTCCGGGCCCGCAGCCCTCCGCCGCAACGACCCCGGCCCCGCAGCCCTCCGCCGCGGCCGCGACGGTGGCGGAGAAAAAGGGCTGCTCCGTGTCGGCGGCGGGGAGCTCGAACGACGTGGCCCCGCTCGGGATCACCGTCGCCCTGGCCGCGCTCGCGTTCAGCCGAGCGAAGCGCCGCGCGCGGCCCGCGGGGTGAGGGGTCGCTCGGCATTCACCCGGACAAACGCTGATCGGTCAGGCGTCGTGCCCGCCACGCGGGCGTTTTCGCAGCGGGGGTATGCTGCCGCCGCCGAACGACGCCTCGGCGCCCGGCTCGGCCGGCGCCTCGTGGCCCGTGCCATAGGCGCGCAGGAACGCGTCGACGTGCTCGTCGGCGAAGGTCTCCCAATCGAGCGGGCGCGCCGTCGTGCCGCCGAGCGAGTTTTGATGCAGGAGGACGACCAAGGGCGGCGCGACCAGCAGGAGCGCCATTTGCCGCACGTCGCCCGCGCGTAGCTCGCCGCGCGCCACGTGCCGGGCGAGCCGCGCCTCCACGGATTCGAGCGTCGGATCGAGCACCTCGCCGAGGTATCTCGGCCCGAGCGTGGGCTCGCGCAGGCCGCAGGCGAGGCCGATCGCGTGCACCTCCTCGACACCGCCCCGGAAGCCGATCTCCAGATAAGCCAAAAACGTCCGGAGCGACGCGCGCACGGGCAAGAGCGGCCCCGTGGCGACCTCCAGCATGTACCTCTGCCCGCGCTCGTGCCAATGCGACAGCACGGCCGAGACCACGCCCTCGCGCGACCCGAAATAATGCCGGAGCGTCGCGACGCTCACCCCCGCGGCCGCCGCCATTTCGCGGAAGCTCGCCCGCGGGCCGTCGGGCGCCGAGAGCCGCTTTTGCACGGCCGCGACGAGCGACGCGCGCGTCGCCTCGAAGTCCGGATTGCGTGAGCCTGCGGGCCTGCCCATCTCGTCGTCTGGTACTCCAATCCATCCGCCAGTTCAAGCATCCGACGCCGCCCCTGCGTGGGCCCGGCGCGGCCGGCGCGATCACCACCTGACTTTTATTATAATTCATGATCTACACAACGGAAACGCCCCTACGGATCTTCACGGGACGGGAGGCCCCGTCCGAGCGTCCGATGTCGCCTTCGATCGATCCGATGCGGTCCCTCATGTCCGCGCCGGGGCCTGGTACGTCGTTCCCGCAGTCTCCACGGTCGAGGGCTTGACAACTTGCTCCAAGTTTCTTAGAACATGTGATGTAGCAAAAGAGCGGGAGGCAACCGTGTTCGAGAGCTTCGCGAACGTCTGGACTCCGGTCATCCTGGCCAAAGAGCTCGGGAAGAAGCCGCTTTCGGTGAAGGTCGCCGGCGAGACGCTCGCCCTCTTCCGCGACGGAAAGGGCGGCGTCGGCGCGCTCCTCGATCGATGCCCGCACCGCGGCGTCGCGCTCTCGCTCGGCCAGGTCGACGCGGACGGCTGCCTCGCCTGTCCTTTTCACGGCTGGTCGTTCCAGAAAGACGGCGGCTGCGCGAAGATCCCGCTGAACCAGGTGCCGCCGGAGAAACGCGCTCGGTATGGCGCGACGCCCGTGCCCGTGCGCGAGGTCGGCCGCCTCATCTGGGTCTTCACGGGGCCCGATCCCGCCGGCACGGAGCCCGAGCCGCCGCCCGCGCTGGTCGAGGAGGGCTGGCACGTCGGGTTCACCCAGGAGGTCTGGAAGACCCACTGGACGCGGGCCATGGAGAACATGCTCGATACGCCCCACCTGCCGTACATCCATCGCAAGAGCATCGGCCGCGACATCCGAAAAAAGCTCCGGCCGGACACGACCCTGGAGATGCGCATCGAGCCCGCCCCCTTCGGCGGCCTGGTTTACTCGAAATGGGACTTCGAGGCGAACGAGAGGCAGATCTTGAAGTGGCGCAAGCCGAACGCGATGGAGCTCGTGCTCCTCGACGAGCCGAAACGCCGGATGCGCCTGGCCATCTATTGCATTCCGATCGACGAGGGGCACACGAAGATGGTGCTGTCCTCGGCGCGGACGTTCTTCGGCTCGGAGGCGCTCACGTGGATCGCCACGAAGTTCAACAACATCCTCGCCGAGGATCGCGAGGTGCTCGAGACCTCGAACCCGCCCGAGGTGCCGCCGCCGGGTGAGGAGCCGTCCGTCGCGACCGACGCGCCGACGTTGTTTTTCCGCAAGTATTACTTCCGCGAGCTGCGCGGCTCGACGACGACGCTCGTGCCCACGGGCCGGCTCGTCCGCAAGGCCGGCGCCCCGCAGCCGGAAACCGAGGAGGCGGGCATGCCCGACGGCGCCGCCGTCGTCCACTGACATCGGCCGCACATTCTTCATGTCCAGGGCGCCCGGAATGCGCTATCTCCCGGGCTGCCCGTGAGCCCGCCTGCCCTCGAACAAACGAATCCGCTCCGCCGCGCCACCATCCCGCATTTGCCCGCGCTCGACGGCCTGCGAGGGCTCGCCGTGCTCGGCGTGCTCCTGTTCCACGATGGAAGGCTGGACGGTGGGTATCTCGGGGTCGACCTGTTCTTCGTCCTGTCCGGATACCTCATCCACTCGCTCCTGCTCGCGGAGTGGAGCAAGGCCGGGACCATCGATCTCAAGGCTTTCTGGGTTCGCCGCGCGCGCCGTCTCTTCCCGGCGCTCCTCGCGCTCCTGCCGGTGGTCGCGCTGTATGCGCATCAGCTCGCGAAGCCCGAAGAGATCGATCGCATCCGCAAGGACGGGCTCGCCACGCTGGCCTACGTGGCGAACTGGCGCGCGATTTTCTCGGGGCGGAGCTACTGGGACATGTTCCAGGTGCCGTCGCCGCTCGAGCATACCTGGAGCCTCGCGATCGAGGAGCAATTCTACGTCGTCTGGCCGCTGCTCGCGTTCGGCGTGCTCTACCTGTCGCGGGGCTCGCGGCGGGTGATGCTCGCCGTGTCGCTCGGGCTCGCGGTGGTGTCGGGCGCGCTCATGGTTTGGCTGGGCAACCGGACGGACACGTCGCGGGCCTACATGGGCACCGATACGCGCGGCGTGGCCATCCTGCTCGGCGCGTCGCTCGCGTGCCTGATGGCCGAGCGCGGCACGTCGAAGCGGAAGGCCGTGGTGCGGACGCTCGATGGGCTCGGCCTCGTCGCAGCGCTCGCGCTCGCGTTTGCCTGGGTGAAGCTCGACGGGCAGAGCCCGCTGCTTTATCGCGGAGGGTTTCTCGCGACGGAGCTCTGCGTGCTCGTGCTCATCGTCTGCGCGGCGCACGGCGAAGAGAGCCTCGTGGCGCGGGCGCTCGCGTTCCGCCCGGTCGCGTGGGTGGGCCTCGTGAGCTACGGGCTCTACCTCTGGCACTGGCCAATCTACGTGGTGCTGCGGCCGGAGCGAATTGGTTTGTCCGGGATCGGTCTCTCGGCGCTCCGGTATGCGACGACGTTCGCGGTGGCGTTGATTTCCTACCACTTCCTGGAGCAGCCGATCCGCAAGCGCGGCGCGCCGTTCGGGCAGCCGGCGCTCGTGCTCTCGTCGTCGGTCGCGCTCTGCCTCGGCGCGCTGCTCATGGGCACGCAGCATCGAGCGACGATGCGGATCGGGCTGCAGCTCTTGCCGTGGCCGGTGCCCGAGAATGCGGTGAAGATCCTGGTCGTCGGCGACTCCGCTGCGCAATCGCTCGGCGAGCGGATGCATGCGGTGCAGTCCGGCACGGGGACGATCGTGATCGAAAAGGGCACGCCCGATTGCAGCATCATGGAGGGCCGGCGGCCGGCGCGGTCCTTGACGAACGTGCCTCACGACGGAGGGCCCTGCGACGCGCGGTGGGCGAGCCATGCGGATGAGCTCCACCCCGACGTGACGCTCGTGCTGCTCGGCGGTGGTTTTTACGCGCGCGTGGAGATCGACGGCCGCTGGCAACGTATCTGCGATCCAGCCTGGGACGCGGCGTATGCCGAGGTGCTCGGGGACCAACTTGCAATGCTCGCCGGCAAGACCGGCCGGCTGTACGTCGCGCGCGTGCCGCCGCCAGTGGGCGGCTGGGACAAACCGGAGCTCAAAGGGCAGGTCGCTTGTTTCAACCGGCTCATCGAGAAGGCGGCAGAGCGCGACCAACGCATCCGCGTGCTCGACCTCGCAGAACGGCTCTGCCCCGGTGGGCCCTGCGCGCTCGAAAGCCAAGGCGAGCCGATCCGGCCGGACGGGATGCATTTCGGGGGCCCAGGGGCGAAGGAGATCGCGCGATGGGTGATCGAGCAGGTCAAAGAACCGCGGCCCTAGGACTTCTGCTCGCCCTCGCCGGATGCGCAGGCACCCCGCCGCCTGTCGCGAAAGGCCCTGCCGCGCCCCCTCCTCCGGCGCCGCTCACACAAGCGCGAATCCAGGCGCTCGTCGCCGAGGTCGCGCACCTGCGCGGATTGCCGCAGCGCGCGCCCGTGCCGGTCTATCTGCTCGACGAGCCGGCGTTCCTCGCGGCGCTGCGCGAGCGAGCCGAGCGGAAAGCGGCGGCCGAGAACGAGGCGCGCACGGCATTCCATCTCGCGTTCGATCTCCTGCCCGATGGAAAGCCCGGCGCCTCGCCGCCGAGCACGACGAGCGAGGTGCTCGAAGAGCAGGTGCGCGGGTTTTACGATCACGAGCAGCGGATCATCGTGGTGCGCGCGTCCCGGCCGCGCACCGAGGCCGAGGCCGAGAAGGAGCGGGCGATCCTCGCGCACGAGATCGAGCACGCGCTTCAGGATCAGAGCTTCGGGCGGCCGGACGCGGAGAAGCGGGCGACGATGGGCGCGGACGAGTTTCTCGCGTACGGATCGCTGCTCGAAGGCGACGCGATGCTCACGATGTTCGCGTACCTCGCGTCGGAGCGCGGCGTGCCGTTTCAAAGAATGGTGCGGCGGGCGGCCGACATCATGCGCGACGTGCCGGCCGAGCGGTTCGTCGCGGGCGACGGGGACGCGGCCCTGTTTCGCGCTTTGCCGATCGTGCGCGAGCGGCTCCTCTTCCGGTATCACGCCGGGACGGCCATGGTCGCGGAGCTTTATCGCGCTGGCGGGCTCGATCTCGTCAATCGAATGTTCGCGTCGCCGCCGGTCTCGACCGAGCAGGTGATCCACCCCGAAAAATACCTCGCGGGCGAACGGCCGGTCGTGCTGGCCGCGCCGCGGGCGCCCCAGGGATACCGGACGCTCGACGAAGGGACGCTCGGCGAGCTGGAGACGCGCGTCGTGCTCGATCGATGCTCGCCGTCCTCCGCGGCGGCGGCCGCGGGCTGGGGCGGCGATCGGTACACGCTGGTCGCTGCGCCGAACGGCGGCGTGGGGCTGCTCTGGAGCACGGCGTGGGATTCGGAGAGCGACGCGGCCGAGTTTGTCGAGGCGATCCAATCGCGGCCCGGTTGCCTGCGCGCGCTGTCGCTCGGGGGCACGTCGATCGAAAACGGAATCGTGGTGCGCGCCGAAAAAACCCGCGTGGCCGTGGTGCGTGGTTTGGCAGGGCCGCTCGCCGAGGCGGCGGCGAAGCAGATCCTCGACGCGCCGATCGCCGCGCCCGCGAGCCCACCCGTGGCGCTGCCGTACCGGCTCCTGCCGCGCGCGCCCTTGCCGCAGCGCGAGCGCGGGTACTTCATCGGTCACGATTATTTCAGCCGATGGCTCGGCATCGCCGGGCAGATCCCGTTCGGCGTGAATGTCATGGTCGGCAACAAGGGGCTGGAGCTCCGGATCAGCCGCCCCGACGTGCTCGTCAGCGGGGCCCTGTTCGTCTCGGACCTCGTCACGACGCCGCGATTCCAGGAAAAACTCTTCGCCGAAGTCGCAGGCGGGCTCGAACAAGGCACGGAGGGAAAGCCCGTGGCGGCCGGGAAGACCGGACCCGTGGCGACGCCGCTCGGGGCCGGCGTCGAGCGGTGGTGGACGATCGGGGGGGATACGTCGATCTCGGTGCGCGCCGTGATGGTCCCGATCTGCGGCGGGACGGGGTCCCTCGTGTTCTTGCAATCGTTCAAGGACCCGACGGCGCAGAGGACGCTCGACGGGTGGCTTCAATCGTTCCGCTGGAACACGAACGAAAAACCACCCGTCTGCGAGGCGCTCGATCCGCGCTGAGGCGGCTATTTCTTTTTCGATTCTTCGTGGAACGCGCGGAGCAGCTCCGCTTCGCGCTCGGGCGAGATGCCCGCGCGGCGCTTGTCCTTTCGCTCCGGGGGCAATGCATTGAACCAGGCGAGCAGGTCCACCATCGTCGTGTCGATCGGGCGGAACGTGAGGCCCGCCTTGCGCGCACGGTCGACGTTGACACGGTGGAAACCCGCCGTCTCGCCCTCGGCCGGCGCCCAGATCGGCAGATCGATCGGCTCGCCGCCGCCCGATTCTTTCGACTTGAGCCACGAGGGCGGGACCCAGGTGAGCTCGAGGTCGCTCTTCGGCGAGGCGGCCTTCTTGCTGGCCTCGATCACGCCGCCCATCGTGAGCGGCGCGCCGGGGCCCGTCGCATTGAAGACGCCGTTCGTGCCGTCCGCGACGAGCTTGACGAGCCACTCGGCGAGGTCGCGGACGTCGATCACCTGAATGGGGTCGTTCGGCGAGCCGGGGACGAGCATCTCGCCGCCCTTCGCGACGCGGAGCGGCCAGTACGTGAATCGATCCGTGCCGTCGCCCGGCCCGACGATGTACCCGGGCCGCACATTCGCGACGCGGCCCGGCATGGCCTTCTCGGCGGCCTGCTCGCAGAGCGCCTTCAAGGGGCCGTAATTCTCGAATTCCTTGCCCATCGTCTCGACGGTGGGATCGGACATGGTGCCGACCGCCGCGGTCTCGTCCATGTTCGGCGTCGCGTTGTCCTTGTAGACCGAGATGCTGGAGATGAAGATGTATTGCTTGACGTTCTTCGCAAGCAGCTCGGCCGAGGCGCGGACGATACGCGGGACGTAGCCCGAGGTGTCGATGACCGCGTCGAAGCTCCGGCCTTCGAGGGCCTTGAGGCCCTCGTCCTTGTTCGGGTCGCGGTTGCCGCGTAGCTTCTCGATGTCGGGGAAGAGCTCGGGGCGGGTCTTTCCGCGATTGAAGAGGGTGATCGCAAACCCGCGCGCCCGCGCCGCGTCGACGACGGCGGGCCCGACGAACCCCGTGCCGCCGAGGATCAGCAGGCTCTTTTTCTGGTTCGTCGGGGGCGGAGGTGCCGCGCCCGCGGCCCCCGCAGGATCGACGGGAGGCGTGGGCGGTTGGGACGCGCAGCCGAAGGTCGTGGACGCGGCCGCGGCGAGCGAGCCGACGAGGAAGGAGCGACGTTTGATCATGGCGAGGGATGGACGACGGCGACGGAGGGTTGTGAACGACGATCGCGACGAGAGCGATCAGCCGTCGGCGTTGATCCGGGCGATGAGGGTCTTCAGCACCTCGTCGGCCTTGTCGTTGTCGATCTGGCAGGTGCCGGCCGCCTCGTGGCCGCCGCCGCCGTATTCGAGCATGAGGGTGCCGACGTTCGTCTTGCTGCTGCGGTCGAGGATCGATTTGCCGGTGGCGAAGACGGTGTTCTGCTTCTTGAGGCCCCACATCACGTGGATCGAGATGTTGGTCTCGGGGTGGAGCGCATAGATCATGAACCGGTTGCCCGCCCAGATCGTCTCCTCGTTCCGGAGGTCGAGCACGACGAGGTTCTTGTGCACCGTCGAGCAGCGAGCGATCTGCTCCTTGAAGCGCGCTTCGTGCTCGAAATACATGTCGACGCGCTCCTTGACGTCCGGCATCTGGAGGATCTCGTCGACCGAAAGCTCCAGACACGCGTCGATGAGGCGCATCATGAGGTCGTAGTTCGAGATGCGGAACTGCCGGAATCGGCCGAGGCCGGTGCGCGCATCCATGAGGTAGTTGAGCAGGACCCAGCCCTTCGGCGAGAGGATCTCGTCGCGGGAGAACTGCGCGGCGTCGGCCTTGTCGACGGCCTCCATCATCTCGTCGGGGATGTCGGCGAACCGCTCTTTGCCGCCGTAATGGCGCCAGACGACGCGCGCGGCGGAGGGGGCGTGGGGGTCGATGATGTGGTTGTCGCGCTTGCCGACCCGTTGCGTCTCGCTCGCGTGGTGATCGAAGGCAAGGTGGACGCCCTCGACGTAGGGGAGGTTCGTCGTGATGTCCCGCTCGGTGACGGGGACCTTGCCGTCCTGCATGTCCTTCGGGTGGACGAACTTGATTTCGTCGAGGATGCCGAGCTTCTTCAAGAGGACGGCGCATACGAGGCCGTCGAAGTCGCTCCGCGTCACCAGCCGGTACTTTTCCGCCATGATCTCTCCTCCGGACCGCTTTTCGCGCCGGAGGATACCCGAGGCTGCGCGCGCGGGGAAGCCCCGAGGATCAGGGGACCTTGTTACTATTGCCACACCAGGGCTCGGCGCTCGCCGTGGAGAGGACGACCTCGCCCGAGCCGGCTGTGAGGTCGACCATGCCCTCCCAGACGAGCGTGACCGGCGGCTCGTCGTCCGTCACGTTGCGCATGATGCGCAGCGATATCGTGGAGCTCTCGACGGGCTTGATGTCGGCCGCATAATCGAAGACGCACATGCAGCCGCAGCGCGCCTCGTCGCCGGTCTCGAGTTTTTCCGGGGCGTCGGTCTGCGTGACGACGTGGACGCCGTTCTCGACGGCGACGGCGAGCGAGTGCTCGCCGCAGCAATTGAGCTGAATGCGCGCGTCGAGCAGGCCGAGCGTGCGCGTCTCGGGGTCGTAATTCCAGAGGAGGCGCTCGGCCTCGCAATACGTGGCCGGGGCGGGGGAAGGCGGGATCTTCGCGCCCTCGGAGCTGCCGAGGAAGCCGCCGCACGTGCTGATCGAGGGCGAGACGTCGAGCGAAGAGGCGGGAGGCGTGTTTTCGCTCCCGCTCGAGCCTTCGCCGCCGCTGCAGGCGAGGAACGAGGTCGCCGAAAGGATCAGAATTCCAAGGATACCAAGCATTTTCATCGTATGTCTCCAGATCAAGCGGGCGCCTTCGTGCGGCGCCCATAACGAATGGACGCACGAGCGGGAGCGACACGTCAAGGCAGGCGCACGTGCTCCGCGGTAAAAAAGCGCGCTTGACGCGAACGCGAGGTCTGAGTACCGCCAGATATCGTGCACGCCGAAGATCCGATCTACCTCGACTACAACGCTTCGACGCCGCTCCTGCCCGAGGTGGTCGACGCCATGCTGCCCTGGCTGCGCGGCGGATTCGGCAATCCTTCGAGCAGCCACGTGTACGGGAGGCGCGCGCGGGCCGCGATCGAGGCCGCGCGCGCGGAGGTCGCGGCGCTCGTCGGATGCACGCCGGAAGAGCTCGTCTTCACGTCGGGCGGGACCGAGGCGAACAACCTGGCGATCCGAGGCGTGGCCGAGGCGCTGCCCGATCGAACGCAGCTGATCACGTCGTCGATCGAGCACCCGGCGACGTCGAAGCTCTGCGGATGGCTCGCGCGGCACGGGCATCGGGTCGATGTCGTGGGCGTCGACGCCGCGGGGCGGGTGCACGCGGACGAGGTCGCCGCGAAGCTCAGCGACGAGACGGGCGTGATCACGGTGATGCACGCGAACAACGAGACAGGCGTGATCCAGCCGATCGAGGAGATCTCGCGGGCGGCGTGGCGCGCGGGCGCGGTCGTGCACACGGACGCGGCGCAATCGGTGGGCAAGGTGCGAATCGACGTGGGCGAGCTCGGGGTGGATCTGCTGTCGATCGCCGGGCACAAGCTGTATGCGCCGAAGGGCGTGGGGGCGCTGTTCATCCGGAAAGACATGCCGATCGCGCCATTCATGCTGGGCGCGGGGCACGAGCGGGGGATCCGGCCCGGGACGGAGAACGTGCCGGCGATCGTGGGGCTCGGGGTCGCGGCAAAGGCGGCGATGCGAGACCTCGCGGCCGAGAGCGTGCGGGTGCACGTTTTACGGGACAAGCTGTTTGCGCTGCTCCGGGAGCGGGTGCCGGGGCTCGCGCTCAATGGGCATCCCGAGAAGCGATTGCCGAACACGCTGAACGTGCGGTTCCCCGGGGTGAGCGGGACGGCGCTGCTCGCGCAGGCGGAGGAGGTGGCGGCGTCGACGGGTTCGGCTTGCCACGACGGGCACGAGTCGGCATCCAGCGTGATCCTCGCAATGGGCGTGAAGCCGGAGGAGGCGATCGGATCGGTGCGATTGACGCTCGGGCGAGGGACGACGGAGGCGGAGATCACGCGGGCGGCCGAGGTGCTCGCGGCGGCGTGGGTGAAGCTCTCGCAATAGCCTCGTCAGTGCGGGACGCAATGCATGGAGTGCGCGTGGCCGAGCTCCTGCCTGCGGGCCGTGTCGAGGGAGGTCCCGAGCTTCGCGACGAGCGCCTCTTCCCGCCTGCAATAGGCCTTGTCGTACATGTTCGCATTCACGGCGAGGAGCGCCTTGACCGCGTCGCCGGGCTTCTGCTGCTGCAGGTAGAGCTCGGCGAGCGAGGCGACCATGGCGAGGGCATTCGTGCGGTCGTCGCCCCGGTCGCCGCTCGCTCGCCGGAAAAACTCGAATGCCTTGTCCGGCTGGCCGATGTCGGCGTACACGACGACCATCTTCGCGCGGCCCGGCGGAGCGAGCGAGGCCGCGCATTGCGCCCCCGGCTCCTTCGCGGCGCCGCCTTCGAGCTTCTTCAGCGCGGCGAGCGCGTCCGGGCCAGCGCCATTTTGATGGTGGACGTCGGCGAGGCGGAAGGTCGCCGCGAGCCACGCCGTGTTCGCCGGCGGGGGGTATTTCACGACCTCCATGTAGGACTGCTTCGCCAGAGCACTTTTCGACGGGTCCTTCTGGGCTTCCCGGAAAAACAGCTCGCCGAACGCGAAATAGACGAGCGGGATGTAGGGCGATTGCGGGTACTGCTGGATGAGCTTCAGGTACCCTTTCCTCGCCTCGTTCATTTTGCCCGATCGTTCGGCGGCGAGGGCCTCGGCATACAACGCGGCATCCGGGCCGGGCGCGACCTCGGGCAAACCCCGGCCTTCCCGCAGATGCTCGATGCAGGCGTCCACCGGCTCGGCGGCTCGCGCCTCCTCGGCCTCGGACGCCCCCTCCTCGGGTCCCGGCGCAGGCAACGGCGGCGCCGCCGGGCCCGCGCCGACCTCGACGACGGGCGCCTTCGCCGGCTCAGGGGATGCGGAAGGCCCGCCGCCACACGCAAAAAGAAGGACGGAGAGCGGGAGGAGGGCCGAGACGAGGGCGCGCATGGATTCGAGCCTAGAACATCGTCCCGCGGAGCGGAATGAGGTTTCAGGCGGGCGGGCGCTTCGGGGTCGGAGGCGGCTCGGCGAGGTCGAAGGGCGTGGGAGCGATTTCCTGGACGGAGAGGTCCGAATCGAAGAGCCAGGTGCGCACGACGGAGGCTTCGAGGTCGAGGAGGCCGAAGCTCGGGTCGTGATCGCGGTACAACGTGCCGGCGTTGATGAAGAGGCGATCCTCGATGGGGCGCACGAGCCGCCGGTGGGTATGACCATTGAGGACAAACCGCATCGAGGTCGTCCGGAGGAGACGCTGGAGCGACGGGTCGTGGCGAAGCCAGGTGTCCGCGTCCCACGGCTGCACGCCGGTCATGTCGTCCGCGCCGAGGCCGTGACAGAGCAAGATCGAGCCGGCGATCGTGGGGATTTCGACCATCGCCGGGAGGGACGCAATGTAGGCCCGCGCCGATTCGGAGACGCGATCGCGACCGTGCGCGTCGGGCAGGTCGCGCATGTCGTCCGCGAGAAACCACCGCTCGTGGTTGCCGCGCACCGTGACGACCCGGTGCGCGTGAAGCAAATCGACCACGCGCTCGAAGTCGCCCTTGCCGTCGATGATGTCGCCGACGCACGCGAGCTGCGAGGCGCCCTCGGCTTCGAGGACGTCGATGGCCCGCGCGAGCCGTTCGTCCTCGGCATGGACGTCACCCAGAAAACCGACGCGGCGCAGGGTCGTCACGGTCGTATCCTACACGACAGACCCCTCCGGCGCACACGGTCCGTCCTGGTTGAAACGTGAACGTTGCGCGTTGCGGCATACCCTGTCATTCTGGAGGCGATGCGGCAGCCGAGCCGAACGGCGAGGATGGTGGCGGCCCTCCGAGCGCGAGCGACGGAGCGGGAAACGCCGCTCTGCGACGATCCGTTCGCCCGCGCGCTCGCAGGTCCGCGCGGGTTCGAGGACGCGACGCGTTACGAGCAAGGGTATCCGCACATCGAGCTGTTCGTGGCGCTGCGCACGGCGCTGTTCGACCGGGAGACGCGGCGCTGGCTGTCGCGCGGCGTGAACCAGGTGGTGGTTCTCGGCGCCGGGCTCGATACCCGCGCGGCGCGGCTCGGGCAGAAGGGCGTGCGGTTCTTCGAGGTGGATCACCCGACGACGCAGGCGGACAAACTCGCGCGCGTCTCCGCGCTGCCCGGATATCCGTTCGAGAATGCGACGTACGTGCCTTGCGACTTCGCGGTGAACGATTTCGTGGAGCGGCTCGATTCGAGCGGGTTTCTCGCGGAAGACCCGGCGCTCCTGATCTGGGAAGGCGTGACGTATTACCTGGATGAACCGGCCGTACGAGCCACGCTGCGGCGCATCGCCGAAAAACTCCACCCGAGCTCGGTGATCCTCTTCGATCACGTGGGCAAACGCATGGGTCAGGGGGACGTGCGCGACCCGTCGTCGGTCGCGGCGCGCGACGGCGTCGCGGAGATGGGCGAGCCCGTGGTGTTCGGGATCGATCACGTGCTGCCGATGCTCTACGAGGAAGGATTTCGGCGCGCGCGCTGTGCGTCGTTCGACGAGGTCGCGCTGAACCTGACGGGGACGTACGACCGAGCGCGGACGTTCCGGTTTCAGCACGCGGTCGTGGCGAGCGTGGCCGAAGACGTGTCGGCGTGAACGTCAGCCGCTGTCCTTGATCACGGCCTGAAGCTGCTCGATGGAGCGGACGATCTCGGGCTCGCGCGTGGTGGGGACGTCGAGCCATGCGAGCGCCCGGCGCAGGTCGGTCCGCGCGAACATGCGGTAAATCTGCGATGATTCGAGGCCACTGCTCACGCCGAGCCGGCCGAGGACGCGGGCCGCGCGCGCATGCTCCATCGCGCTCAAGGCATTCGCGACCACCCGCGCGAAGATGGATTCGCTGAGGATCGCCGCGCGCGCGGCGCCCCCGCCCATCCGGCGAACGCGCTCGTCGAGGCGCTGGCGCTGGGCCGCCGTCGGCGCGCCGCCGCCCGTGGAGACGAGCAGGCGAGAGCGGCCGTGCAAGTGATGATGCGCCTCCCAGGCCTCGGTGTACGCGTTCCACTCGGCGTCGGTCGGAGGTGCGTCGGCGTGCACGAGCACCATGAGCTCGCCGAGCGTTCCGAACGCGAGCGTCTTCTTCATCGCGGCGCAAGATACCACGCGAGGCAGCGCTCGCCCGACGGCGCATTTCATGGCGCCTCGGCGCGCGACAACACCACGCGCCTCGGTCATCCTCCACGCGACGTGCCCCTGCCCTTCCTGCTCCCCGCTCCCGTGCTTTTCCTGATCGCCGCAGGCGTCGGAGCGATGTTCACGCTCAACGCGCTCCGGCCCGCCCGGAAGTTCTGGCCGCTGGTCGGCGCGGGGTTTTTCGCGTCGTGGCTGACCGGCGAGCTCGCGGCACACCACCTGTTCTGGCAAGCCGTCGCGACGGCGCTGTTCGTGTGGGCCGGCGGGCTCGATGGATGGCCCGGCTGGGTCGCGCTCTTCGTCGTGTCGCTGTCGTGGATCGGGCTCGTGCGCATCGTGATCGACGCACGCAAAGCGCGCGACGTGACGGAGTCGGCGCTCCGCGAGGGGCTCGGGACAACGTATCGAAGCGTGATCCCCGAGGAGATCGGCGCGCACGTCGACGAGCATTTTTCCCTGCGGCAGCGCCTGTTCCCGCTGCCGGTGCTCGACGGTCGCGTGGAGGTCGTGCGCGACGTCGTCTTCTCGCGCGTGGGCGGCGTGAAGCTGCGCCTCGACGTCTACCGGCCGCGCGGCAACACGAAGCCGCGGCCGACGGTGCTGTTCGTGCACGGCGGCGCGTGGGTGATCGGCAGCAAGGACGACCAGGGCAAACCCCTCGCGTACCGGCTCGCCGCGCACGGGTGGGTCGTGGTGTCGGCGAACTACCGGCTCTCGCCGCGCTTCACGTTCCCCGATCACCTGATCGACGTGAAGAGCGCGATCCGCTGGATCCGCGAGCACGGCAAGGAGCACGGGGCGGACCCGAGCTTCCTCGTGATCACGGGCGGCTCGGCGGGCGGTCACCTCGCGGCGCTCGCCGCGCTCACGCCGAACGACCCGCGCTACCAGCCGGGCTTCGAGGACGTGGACACGCGCGTGCAAGCCTGCGTGCCGTTCTACGGGGTCTACGACTTCACGGACCGGCGCGGGATCTGGCGGGGCACGCTGCTGCGCACGATCCTCGAAAAGAGCGTGATGAAGAAGGGGCTCGACGAGGAGCGCGCGGCGTTCGACGCGGCCTCGCCGATGAGCCAGGTGCGGAGCGACGCGCCGCCGTTCTTCGTGGTGCACGGCGAGCGCGACTCGCTCGTGCCCGTGCAGGAGGCGCGGCTCTTCGTGGAGCTGCTCCGCAAAGGGAGCCGCGCGCCGGTGCTCTACGCGGAGCTGCCGGGCGCGCAGCACGCCTTCGAGGTGTTTCCCTCGGAGCGCACGGGGCATGCGCTCGCCGCGGTGGAGCGGTTCCTCGCGTACCAGTGGGCGCAGCATCGCCGCGAGGTCGCGGGCGCGGAGCGCGCCGAGGTCATGCGCGCGCCGGACACGCTCGGCGAGGCCGAGGGCGTGACGTCGGTTGCGTAGGCGCGCCGAACCCATTCGGCGCGGCGAGATCGCGCAGCGAGCTCGCCTCGGGGGGTGAATCGGCCGGGCTTTGCCCGGACGAGAGGGGGACGCGAGGCGTCCCCCTCGGGACTAGAGCGTCGCGGCGACGATCTCGTCGAGCGAGGCCTCGTCCACGAGGCCCGTCATGTACCGAACGACGCGGCCCTCGCGATCGATGACCACGAGGCTCGGCAGGTTCTGCACGTCGTACGCTTCGGCTGCCGCCTGACCCGCGTCGATCACGATCGGATACGAGAGTCCCTTTTTTTCCGCGTAGCTCTTCGCCTTCGCCGGCGGATCGTGCGCGTTCACGCCGAGCACGATGAGGCCCTGCTTCTCGTAACGGCGCGCGATGCGGTCGAGGATCGGCGCCTGCGCGGCGCAAGGGCCACACCAGGTCGCCCAGAAGTCCAGGACCACCGGGTGGCCCTTGAGGCTCTCGAGCTGCATGCGCGCCCCGGGATCGCCGTTCGCCGCGACCGCGAAGACCGCGTCCGGCGCCGGCTTGCCCTCGAACGGGCTCCCCCCGCCGACGACGCGGGGCAAGAGAGAAAGCACCCCGAGCGCGCCCAGGCCCAGAAGGCCCGCAAACACCCAGGAGCGAAGCTTGCCGTCGGAGGGGCCGGAGGCGGGCGGAGGCACCCGTTCTCCTTAGCAAGTTCTTTGCGGCTGCGCCCGAAAGGCGTCCCCTGGTATGTTCGGTCCCCGCAAAGCGGCGCCGCCGCTCCGCCGGTCGCACGAGAGCGACGCGGGGAGGAACCATGCTCGATCGTCCGAACGCACAGCCCGAACCGTCTCCTCTTCCCAACGGAAAAAAGCCTCCTCCCCGGGGGATCGAGAGGCCCATCAAGCGCAGGCTCCGCACGCCCGATCGGCTCGACCTCGCGAAGTGGCCGCCCGACGATGACGATCTGCCCGGCGGCGCGCCCGGCGGCGGAGGCGCCGTGCCGCCCGCGCCCGCAGGCGGCGGCGGCGCAGACTTCGGCGACGGCGACTTCAAGAAGGGTCGCTTCAATCCCGTCACGATCATCGTGGCGTTGCTCATCGTCGCCGGCGGCGCGGCCGCGCTCTTCTTCGGCATCAAGCAGGGCCAGGAGAAGATGACGGTCGAGCAGGTCGTCAAGGAGAAGAAGAACATCTTCGTCCTGCCCGTGAAGGATCAGCTTCCGCGCTGGCGCACGTGGGCCGCGAACCCGAACGAGTGGGCCTTGCAGCAAGAGGCGCTGATCCAGCTCGCCTACGCCGAGGATCCCGAGGGCGTGACGCACGCGATCAAGGCGCTCGAGCAGCCCGATCACCGCGTGAAGGGCGTCGCCGCGCAGGTGCTCGCCTCCTACGGATCGCCGAAGGGCGACGCCGGCAAGGCCGCGCTGCTCGCCGCGCTCAAGGAGGCCGACGACAGCGACAAGCCGCAGATCGTCTGGGCCCTCGTCACGCTGAAGGAGCCGCAGGTCTTCAAGGACGCGATGGACCAGTACAGGAAGGGCTTCCTGTCGAAGGTCGAGCGCCTCGGCGGCGGCACCGCGTTCGATCCGGAGAAGCTCGCGGGCCTCGTGTCGCTCGACGAGTTCGCCAAGCTCGCGGGCGATCAGAGCCCGTCGGTGCGTCAGCTCGTGGCCACGCTGCTCTCGCGCGACGCGAGCCCGAAGTGGACGCAGACGCTCATCCAGCTCGTGAAGGATCCCGACTCCGAGGTCGGCCGCGAGGCCGCCACGGGCCTCGGCAAGATCGGCGACGAGACCGCGCGCGCGCCATTGCTCTCGGCGCTCAGCAACGCAAGCTCGGAGAACCGGCAGAAGTTCCTGGAAGCGCTGCGCGACGGCATCGGCGGCGAGGGCCTCGTGCTCGCGCTCGGCAGCGTGAAGAAGGATCCTCCCGAGAAGGAGTGGTTCGAGACGAAGCAGCTCTTCGACATGATGAAGGACGTCGCCGATCCACGCCTCGGTGACTCGCTCGTGAAGTGGCTCGACGGCTCGAAGCCCACGCTGCACTGGCAGGGCGAGGCCGGCACGCGGCTCGCCGAGGTCGGCGACATCCGCGCGGCGAAGTACCTCGGCGAGCGCATGCGCGCCGATCCCTTGAAGCTCTACGCGCAGGAGCGGTTCTGGGAGGCCGGCAAGGGCGGTCACCTCTCGAAGACGGATGAGCCGCGCGTGGTCGCGAGCCGCATGCTCGCGGACCTCGCGATGATCCACGCCGACAAGAAGGACGAGCTCAAGGCCGCGGCCGAGGACAGCGTGATCTTCTGGATCAAGGACCGCCCGCAGCCGCACGCGAACGGCCTGCGCTTCCTCTCCGCCGTGCAGAGCGAGAAGATCAAGAACGACCTGCGCGACTGGGCGTTCCCGAAGGAGCCGCTGCCGAAGGAGGGCGCGCAGCCTCCGTTCCCCGCGGCCTTCGAGACGGCGCAGAGCGCGCTCCGCTACGTCGGCCTGATGAAGGACGAGCCGTCGTTCCCGAAGCTGCTCGAGCAGTTCAAGCGCAAGCCCGACAAGAAGATGGACATCACGCAGGAGGCGCTGAACGGCGCGGGCCTGGCGATGCTCGGCATGGCGCTCCGCGCGGTGGCCTACGGCTCGGCGCAAGGCCTCGGGCAGTGGGGCGACACGAGGGCCGCGAAGCCGCTCATGGAGCTCATCGAGGACGAGTCGTGGCACGAGGAGGCCCGCAAGGCCGCCTGTGACGCGCTCGCGTGGTCCGCCGACGACAAGACGATGAGCGAGGTCGCGAAGAAGGCGAAGGAGTACGGGGCGAAGAAGGAGCCGCGCAAGCAGCTCATCGGCGCCTGCTACGCCGCGACGCTCTCGCTCAAGCCCGTGCCGTCGATCTCGCCGGAGCTCGCGGACCTGCTCACGCCCGACCTCGACATCGGCCTGCGCATGGCCTACGCCCACGCGATCGGCATCGGCGGCTTCGATCAGGCGACGGAGGCGAAGCTCTTCGAGAAGCTCCAGAACCCGGAGATCCGCAACGCCGCGGCGCTCGCGCTGATCCTCGGCGGCACGGCGGAGACGGCGGCCCGCACGGTCGCGATGTACGGCGACTTCGGCCCCGACGCGCTGAACGACCTGAAGGACCACTACTTCCGGGCGTTCGGCTACTGGTCGGACGAGGACTTCAAGCGCGGCAACCTCTACCGCTGGGTGGCGAACGCCGAGGCGATCGCGCGCATCAAGGTGGCGGACGTGCCGCAGGAGTGGTCGCGTCAGCGCCTGCAGGCGCAGTTCGAGAACCTCGACTTCGACAACGGCCCGCACTCCGAGACGCGCGTCGTCTTGCGCTACCGGCTCTGGCAGGACGCGAAGGCGGGCGACGCGGCGCGGAAGAAGGGCGCGATCCAGACGCTCAAGTTCATGAAGGAGCGCGGTGTCCTCATGGCGCTCCGTCAGGAGCAGGGCGAGACGGGCGAGATGGCGAGGAGGGCCTTCTTCGAGATCATGAACCCGAAGGCGCTCATCGCCGAGGACCTCTCGAAGCTGCAGCCGAAGGACAAGAACACGAAGGGCGACAAGCAGGACTGAGTCGCACCCGCTCGTGAGCCCGAGACCCCCTCTCATCCGCGTGATGGGAGGGGGTTTCGTGTTTCGAAGGGCTAGAACGCGACGGGGAGCGCTTCGAGCCCGCGCACGACGTACGTGGGGCGCCAGCGCAGGGTGTGCGGCGCGACGTCGAGGCGCAGATCGGGCAGCGTGCGCAGCAGCGTGGCGATCGCGATCTGGCCTTCGAGCCGCGCGAGCGGCGCGCCGAGGCAATAATGGATGCCCTGGCCGAAGGCGACGTGGCGGTTCGGGTCGCGCGTGAGGTCGAGTTTGTCCGGGTCCACGAACTGGGCGGGGTCGCGGTTCGCGGAGGCGAGGACCACGAGGACGAGCTCGCCGCGGGGGATCGTGACGCCGCCGAGCTCGATGTCCTCGCGGGCATACCGCTCGGTCGCCGTCTCGACGGGGTTCGTGAAGCGGAGCAGCTCCTCGATGGCCGATTTGAGCAGCGTGGGATCCTGGCGCAGGCGTTCGAGCTCGCGCGGGTGCTGGAGGAGCGCGAGCGTGCCGGAGGCGATGAGGTTCACCGTGGTCTCGTGCCCGGCGACGGTCAGAAGCACGATCATCGCGAGCAGCTCGTCCTCGCTGAGGTGGCTGCCCTCCTCTTCCGCTTGCACGAGGGCCGTCAGGAGATCGTTCCGGGGGCGCGCGCGCCTCTCGGCGATGAGCGCGCGCAGATGCCGCAGCATGAAATAAAATTGCGGGATCGCGAGCAGCATCTTCACGGGCGAGGTGGTCTCCATCATCGCCTTCGAGAAGCGATGGAACCGGGGGCGCGCCTCCTCGGGGATGCCGAGCAGCTCGGCGATCACGGTGAGCGGCAGCGGGAGCGCATAATCACGCACGAGGTCCATGCGTCCGCTCGCCGCGACCTTCGCGAGGAGATCGTCGGCGATTTGCTGCACGCGCTCGCGCATGTCCTCGACCACGCGCGGGGTGAATACCTGGTGCACGAGGTTGCGCAGGCGCCGGTGATCCGGCTCGTCGACGTCGAGCATGTTGCGCTCGAGGGGCTTCACGAAGCCCGGCACCCACGGCTGCTTCGCCTGTTGCTCCGCCGGCAGGGTGGTCTTGTCCTTGATGAAGCGCGGATCTTTGAGGACGGAGACGACGTCGTCGTATCGGGTGACGAGGTAGGCCGTGCGACCGTCCTCGATCTTCGTAGGATAGACGGCTGCTTCGGCCCGGATGCGGGCGTAAAAGGGAAATGGATTCGCCTTGAATCCGGGGTCCAGGAGGTTCACCGGCGCGGGGTGGCTCATCGTGGGTCTCCGAGCGTACCACGCGCACGGGACGCGAGCAGGCGGCGCCGGCGCGAGTGACAGGGGCGGACGAGCCGCATTTTGGGCTCGCCGCTCAGGAGGGGCGCATGCGTCGAAGGGCGCTCACGGGGTTTGATCTGCCTCGTCGATCCGACGCGTCCTGTTTCCCGGGATTTGTTCGCCCCTTCGTTGGGCCAGGAGCTCGTCACGGAGTTCCCGCAGACGTTCGAGGTGGTATTCGTAGAAATCCGTGAAGTCCTGCGTCGCCCTCGCCTCTTCGAGCCCTCGCTCGAGCTTTACGAGCAGGGGTTCGAGCACCGCGAGCCCCTCCTCGGGGTTCTCGTCGTAGCGACAGCACTCCGCGAAAAACCACGTCATCCTGCATTCGATGTCGATATCTGTGAAACCGAGGAGAACGCGTGCGTTCCAAGCGTCCCGACAGGTCTGGAAGGGTGGGTGCTTCGATTCTGTCAGCCTGATGATATCTTCGGCGATGCGACGCCTTGTTTCGAGCACGCCGAACTCACTGTCGCCCATGCGCGCCACGAACTCCGCCTCGAGCCGACAGTAATCGTCTACGGCCTCGGCGAAGCTGCGAGTCCGCTTCAAAGATTTAACCAAAAGAGCGCCGCTCACTTTTGCAAAATCCTGGAAAATATGTTCAATTCTTTCGTCTTCCGTCGTCATGTTCGTCCTACCGCGGCCATCCGGGCAACCAAGACTCGCAGGATCCGTAGCCGCGCGTCAGCGGAACTCTTGCGGGCCACTTCGCGAGCTCTTCATGGGGCACGCCTTTGCTATTGACATCCACGACCTGTCCGTCTTCGTCGACCGTCAACGCGACGTCGAACGTAAATTTCCCTCGGGGAAGGTCACCACCATACTCATCCACGCATTCTCGCAGCCGCTCCGCGGTCGCGTCCGGCACGCGTGGGCCCTCGCTCGCTTCCGGGTACGTGATCTTCGCCCCGCAGCCGAGCGGCACGAACGCCATCGTCGCGCAGCCGAGGAGCCCGAGGGACAGGAGGGTTCGCACACGCGGGGACATCATTGCCAGAATGCGACCAGGAACACCGGTCGCTGTCAACGCAGAGCGTGTTTACCCCCACAGTGCGTCCACACCCTTCTCCTCTTGCGCGCGCTTCTCCTCCTGTGGTCCCATGCCGCGCATGAGCAGCCCCTCATTCGATCCCATCCAGGGTAAGCAAGCCTTCGACGCGCTCCTGCCTCGCTACAAAGCGATGCCGGTGGATTCCCTCTCCGTCGTCAATGCTGACGCGGGCCTCGTCGCTGTCGCGGCTCTCGGGTTGTCCGCACGGGCGGGCGAGCCGAAGCTCCTCGCCCGCTACAAGAGCCTCCCCGCGAGCGAATTCGACGCGAGCCTCGTCGAGCTGCTCCCCACGGCCGCCTGGGCGTGCTGGTATGCCGCGACCGAGGATCAAAAGGCGCGCGCCCTCTCCACAGAGGCGAAGCTCCCGGTCGAGTTCGTGCAAAAGGCCCTCGCCATCGAGGCGCGCATGCAGGCCTGCTGCGAGTACCATTTGAATGATCACCCCGAGGTCGGCCCCTATCTCGCCATGTTGCGCGGGGGCACGGGCCACCGTGACCTCGCCGCGGATTTGCTCGGCTATGCCAGTGTGTATCGAGACCATTATGACGCGCTCTCCGCCGATACAAAGCACTTCCGTTCGACCGACGCCGACGACGCCGTGAAGGCCGCGGAGGAGATCCTCGCCACGCTGGGCGCACGGCTCGGCCCGGAGGCGCGTACGGCCGCCGATCATCTCGCCCGCGCGTTCACGCTCTTGCTCGATACCTACGAGGAAGTCGCCGCCGCCGGCCGGTGGCTCTTGCGCCACGAGCCCGCGCCGGAAAAGACCTTCCCCTCGCTCTTCAGCGTCGTTCGCTCCCGGGCAGGCGGCCGAGGCAAAAAAAAGCCCGAGCCCGCCCCGGCAGCAGCCACCGGAGGCTGAAAAACCCCACCCGGAGGGCGCGGACAGGCGCGCCGGGGCTCGAAAACCCCCTCCCAGGGGTCGTCGACAGGCGCCGGAGGGCTCCGAAACCCCCCTCTCCGCTTCCATCCCGCGCGCCCGTGCCCGCGCCCCCCACCGAGGGGGCGCTCCCGGCGAGCACCGTCCGCGCGCTTCAAGCATGTGCAGTCGAGACGAGCATGGCAGGGGGAAACGAGCCGCGATAGGCTCCCCAAATGAAGCTGGCTTCGTTCGCCTCGCGTCATCTGCCATTGCCTCTCGTCGCGCTCGCGCTCGCCGGATGCTCGGACGAGCCGTCCAATCCGCCCCCGCCGGGCCCGGCCGATCCCTGCGTCCGGCCCGCCGAGAACCTGCCGGAGCCTCCGCGCCACACGCCGCGCTGGGCCTTCGAGCCCTGGATCTCGAAAGACATCTCCGACGGCCCGGACACGTATGCCTTCGTGTCCGGCTTCCGCGAGCGCGACATTCCCGTCGGCGCCGTGGTCCTCGATAGCCCGTGGGAGACCCATTACAACACGTTCATCCCGAACCCGTCGCGGTACCCCGATTTCGGCAAGATGGTGGAGGACATGCACGCGGACGGCGTGCGGGTCGTCCTGTGGATCACGAACCTCGTGAATTCGGTCTCGTACGACCTCGAAGACGGGGGCGACGCGTACATGGGGGCCTCGCCGAACCTCGCGGAGGGCGAGACGTGTGGGTATTTCGTGGAGGATTCGCTGCGATTCTCGTGGTGGAAAGGCTCGGGCGCCGCGGTCGATTTCATGAACCCGTCGGCGCGGTCGTGGTGGCACGAGCAGCAGAATGGCGTGCTCGACATGGGGATCGACGGCTGGAAGATCGATTTCGGCGACAGCTACGTCCGGCTCGACACGGTCACGACGGCGAAGGGGCCCGTGCCGCACCAGGAATACTCGGAGGCCTATTACCAGGATTTCCTCGCGTATGGCGTGGCGCGGCGCGGGCCCGAGTTCGTCACGATGGTCCGGGCGTGGGACGAGTCGTACGATTTCAAGGGCCGCTTCTTCGCCCGCAAGGAGCACGCGCCCGTCGCGTGGATGGGGGACAACCGCCGCGATTGGGTGGGCCTCGCGGATTCGCTCGATCACATGTTCCGCTCGGCGGCCGCGGGATACGTGGTGCTCGGGGCCGACATCGGCGGTTATCTCGATCGGGACGACAAGGACCTGCTCAGCGAGCAGATCCCGCTCGACCCCGTGAATTTCGCGCGGTGGACCGCGATCGGCGCGCTGTCGCCGTTCATGCAGCTCCACGGCCGCGCGAACATCACGCCCTGGACCGTGCCGCAAAATGGGACCGAGATCGCCGATATTTATCGATTCTGGTCGAAGCTCCACCACGAGCTCGTCCCGTTCTGGTACAGCCTCTCCGAGGAGGCGTACGCCGGGGCCGAGGTCCCCGTGCGGCCCGTGGGCGCGGAGGCGAGCTGGGCCGGGGATTATCGGTATGCGATCGGCGACGCGCTCTTCGTCGCGCCGCTGCTCGACGGCACGGGCAAGCGGGACGTCGTGCTGCCTCAAGGGGCACGTTATTACGATTTCTGGACGCCCTCGGCCGCGCCGATCGAAGGCGGGGCGACGGTGTCCGCCGATTTCTCGGCCGATCTCCAGAAGGTGCCGCTGTTTTTCCGGTCCGGCGCGATCGTGCCGATGCACGTCGCCGACGAGGTGACCGGGCTCGGCAATGCCGCCTCGGCCGGCAAGCTGACCGTGCTCGTGTTCCCGGACGCGACGTCCACGAGTTTTTCCCTGCACGACACGGATGACGCGGTCACCGTGGTGAAGGCGTCCGCGGCCGCAAATGCGGCTTCCGTGACGATTTCGCGCACGCTCGTGGAGACGCTGTTCCGCGTCCGCGTGGAAGAGGAGCCCGCGGGCGTCACGGTCTCCGGCGCCGCGGCGACCAAGCACGCCACGCGCGCCGCGTTCGACGCCGCGCCCTCGGGCTTTTATTACGAGGCGGAGACGCGCTCTGCGTGGGTGAAGGTCCCGGCGAGCGCCGGGGAGAGCGCGATCGAATTGCAGAACCCCTGACGCTCAGGCCGTCTTCGGATTGCGGAGCCGCTCGTAGAACCACCAGTGGTGGCCGCCGAGGTCCACACACTCGTATCCGCGCTCCGACCAGTATTCCTCGCCGTGATCGACCGTCTCGAGCTCCTTGACGATCCTCGCGCCCGCCGCCCGCGCCCGCGCGCAGTGCGCCTCCGCGTCGTCGACGTAGACCATGATGTTCTGCGTGTTCGCGCCGCCGAGCTGGCTCGGGGCCTTCGCGTGCGGAAACCTCTCCGGTTTGGGATGGCTCACCATGATGAGCCCCTCGCCATACACGAGCTCCGAGTGCGCGACCGAGCCGTTTTCCCCCTCGACGAGGAGCCGCACCTGAAACCCGAACGCGCGGCAGAGCCATTCGATCGCGGCCCTCGAATCCTCGTAGTAAAGCGCGGTCGAGATACGGGGCCAGTTGGGCGGGGCCGGCTTCGACGGTTCTTGCGTGGTCATGGATTCCCTCCTCCTTCGGAGCGCAGAGCTTTCCCAAGGCCCGGACGAACGTCAAGGCCCTTGGACCGCAAAGAAGGTTTTTCCGGGAAATAGGCGGGGCGGCGGGGAGCACGCCGGCGAGGCGCGCTCCCCTCACGCGCGGATCACTCGAGCGTGATCGAGAGGTTGTAGAGCGCGCCGGAGTAGCCGTACGTGGAGTTCGTGACCTTGATGAAGTACTTCCCGGGCGCCGTGATCGGGTCGCTCGTGAAGTCCTCGTGGTAGTTCGAGTCCTCGCTCACGCCGAGCGACGTCGTGCAGTCCGAGCCCACGACCTCGATGACCGTGTCCGTCTGCGCCTCGCCGGGCGACGTGACGACGTGCAAGACCTTGCCCACGTCCCCCTCCGCGATGTCGACGACGAGCCAGTCCTGGTCGTCCTTGTCCGCCATCTTGAACGCGTCGAGGGTCGCGGGCAGCGACGCGACCTGCTGCGCCTCGGCGCAGGCGTTGTTCGGCTCGATCTCCGCCGGGACGATCTCCTTCACCGTCACGTCGATCGAGTAGCCCGACGTGCCCGTGTTGTCCCAGTACACGAAGTAGATCGGCTCGGCGCCGACCTCGACCGTGGGCGCCGTGTCGAACGCGATGAGCTCGGAGAACTTGCCGCTCGCCGGCAGCACCGCGAAGTTCGGCACTGCGTCGACCGAGTCGGCCACCGCCTCGATGGAGACGATCTTCCCCGGCCCCGAGGGCGTGTACTGGAACAGCAGCGAGGCAAAGGGCTGATCGACCGCGCCGCTGACGCTCATGTCCGCCGTGAGCGCGGTCGGCGTGCGCGCCTCGACCAGCATGGCGGCCGGCGCCGGCGAGCTGATCTCCTCGCCGGGCGGGCCGCTGGCGATCGTCACCTCCGCCGGCCCGGCCGCCGTGTTCACGTCGGTGAGGATCAGGAGGTCGGCGCCGTAGAGCTGCGCGTCCTCCACACTGCCCGAGATGCCGGGCGAACCCGACATGGCGAGGTTCGTGAAGGCGATCGGCTCGAAGAGCCCGTCGCCCGTCGTGGTCAGGTCGAACGGCGTGGAGAGGTCCTTCATCTTGGCGCTGGCGAGGAGGATCGAGCCCTGCGCCGCCGTGCCGGTAACCGAGACATCGAGCGGCGTGTCGAGCGTGAACGCGCCCTTGTAGGTGACCGTGGTGCTGCCCTCGGTCACGTTCACGTCGCGCGCGCCGATGGCCGCCGAGGGGTCGATCTCGATCGTCGCGACGATCGCCGTGGGGCTCGCGTTCGTCTTCTTGACGACCGTGACGCCCGGCCCGAAGTCGAGCGTCGTGGCCTCGGTCCACGTCGTGTTGAACCCGCTGATCGTAACCTCGGTCTGGCGCGCGATGAACGCCTTGCCCGGCGTGATGGCGTTGATGCTCGGGTCCGCGCTCGGCCCCTCCGCGCCCGGCTGTCCCGCGGGCCCTGCCGGACCGGCCTCACCGGAGCAACCGAGCGCAAATAGCGCGACCAGAGACAACGACAGAAGACCCACTCGGCTCTTTCGCATGGGAAGAAGCTCCTCGTAAGGGATTTGGGGCCTGGCTCGGCA
Source organism: Polyangium sp. 6x1 (assembly GCF_029946515.1). GTDB lineage: Bacteria > Myxococcota_A > Polyangia > Polyangiales > Polyangiaceae > Polyangium. The sequence continues at coordinate 60,014 of NZ_JARZHH010000018.1, read as the reverse complement.
TGTCCGAGCAGGAACCACCAAGGGTTGAGTTCGTAACGAAGTCACGGCGACGGCGGGCCGACGCCGAGCGGCCATGTTCGGCGCAAAGGCAGGGCGCTTTCAACCGCCGTGCAGGATTTCACCGGATGTGAGGTGCCCCTCGGAAGAGGGAATGTCGAAATGCGCGGTACTACGCGGTAGCCGCGTATCCACGCCGACGCACGGCACCGAGCAGAAAACGTCCGATCTCGACGATCTGCTCCAGGCGGCGGGGAGGCCATTCCATGTGCGGGAAGGGCGCGTTGCCCCAGAACGAGGAGGGGCGCGGGGGCGGAGCGGCGCCGGGCGCGGGGGCGGCGTCGGGCGTGCCGGCGCCGAGGCGCGGCGCGAGGTGATTCGTGAGGGCCTCGCCGATGACGTTGCTCACGTCCCGGTCGTGCTGAATGCAATGGATCGTGAGGCGCTCGGCGAGCTCCGGCGTCAGGTAAATCGTGACGGGACGGAGCGGCACGCCGCCCACGACCGTCGGCTCGGGCAGCGGCGCAGGCGCGGCGGCGGGCTCCGCAGGCGGAGCGGCGGGCGCGGACTCGGCCTCGACGCGCGCCTCGACGGCGACGACGGCGCTCTCGGGGACGGGCGTGACGCTCGGCGGGACGGGCGAGGCCTCGGTCGATGCTTGCGCGCTGCGCTCCGATTTCACCGGGGCGCGGCGCGCGCGCTTCGGCGTTGCGGCCGCGACGGCGGGCGGCTCGTCTCCGCTGACGAATGCGTCGATCGATTCAGGCGACGGCGGCTTGCGGAGCGAAACCGCGACTTGCTTCTTGGCCATGGTGGAACCTCGTGAGCTCGTCGAGCAATTGGTGGATCTCTTTCGTGGAGGCGTCGCGCGGGGCGTACGTGGTCACGCCCTTCCCCACGGCGATCGCCTCCTGGTAGGCCACGCGAAACCCGAGCTCGGTGCCGAGGACCGGCAGGCCCGAGGTCTCGAGCACGGTGCGCGCGCTCTTCGCGAGCGCCGTGCGGCCTTGCTTGCGCGTGATGAGGATACATCCGGCGAGTTTGTCCCGGAGCGCGCGCGCCTCCTGGAACACCTCGATCGCAGCCGTGAGCGCCCAGGCGTCGGCCGCGGTCGGACCGCACGGGAAGACGGCGACGTCCGCGACCATGAGCGCCGCGCGGGAGATCTCTCCGTGGCGCGGCGGGCAATCGATGATGGTGAGGTCGTACGCGGGCGAGACGCTGTCGAGCTGCCCGGGCCGATGCATCTGCGCGCCCATGGCCACGATGGTCGGCGCCCTGTGCCCCGCCTCGCTCGCGACCTCGCCCCACGTGCGCACCGTGCCCTGCGGATCGGCGTCCACGAGGAGCACGCGCTTTCCTCGCCCGAGCGCCGCGACGGCGAGGCTCACCGCCGTGGTGCTCTTGCCGATCCCACCCTTCTGTCCGGTGAGCGCGATGATCATGAAGTCCCCCCTACCGGAAGCGAGACGAGCGGGCCCAATTTTTGGTGACGCGCGGTGGACGCATCGCGCCATGACGAACGGTTGACGCTCCGGATGCACTGGAAAACCCCGGCGAGAAGGTCCTACGATGACCCTCGTGTCGACGGGGGCCGAGGGGAGGATCGAGGAGCGCGTCGCTGCGCTCGAACGAGCCCTCGCCGAGAAGGAGCGCGAGGTCGACGCGCTTCGGCGCGAGCTCGCGCGTTTCCAGGGGATGGTCGAGCACGCGCCCGTGGGCCTCGTGGAGGACGACGGCACGGGCCAGTGCACGTACGCGAACGAAGCGTGGCAGAGGACGATGGGCCTCGACCGGACGCAGGTGGTCGGTCGCGCCTGGCAAACCCTCTTCCACCCGGAGGACGTGGCGGAGATCCGGTCGTCGTTCGTCGCCTCGAAGAAGAGCGGCGCGCCGTTCGTCGCGGACTACCGCATCATCCGCCCGGACGGCGTGACGCGCTGGGTGCAAGGCAAGATGGTGCCGATGACGAGCCCGGCGGGGGCGCTCGTCGGGTACGTCGGGACGATCCTCGACATCACGGAGCGCGTGGAGGCGCGGCAGGAGCTCGAACGAAGCGTGGCGCTGCGCGCAGCCGATCTACGCAAGGCGAGCGACGAGCTGCGCATCTTCGCGGCGCTGACGGATCACGCGACGGACGCGATCGTGATCGCGAGCCCCGAGGGGGACGTGACGCACGTGAACGGGGCGTATCACCGGTTGTTCGGCGACGGCGTGTCGGTGATCGGCACGCCGCTCGTCGACGCGATCCGGCCGGGCGACGCGCCTGCGCGCGAGGCGCTGTACGCGGCTCTCGTGGACGGCAGCACGTATCGAGGGACGCTCACGCTGCGCGGCGCGAACGGCGCTCCGCTCCCGGCGCAGGTGGACTGCTACGTGGTGCGCGGGGGGCCCGAGGAGGTGCTCGGGCTCGCCGCGATCATCCGTGACCTCTCGGAGGAGCAGCGTGCGGAGGTGGAGCGGGCGGAGCTCGAAGCGAGGGTGATCACGTCGCAGGAGGCGCTGATCCGCGAGCTCTCGACGCCGCTCGTGCCGATCGCGCAGGGCGTCATCGCGATGCCGCTCGTCGGCTCGATCGGCGACGCGCGCGCGGAGCAGATTCTTGAAGCGCTGCTCGCGGGGATCCAGGAGCACCAGGCGGAGACGGCGATCCTCGACATCACGGGGGTGCCGACGGTGGACACGTCGGCGGCGAACGCGCTGATCGCGGCAGCGCAGGCGGCGCGGCTGCTCGGGACGAAGGTGATCATTTCGGGCATCGGCCCGGCGGTGGCGCGGACGTTGGTGGAGCTCGGCGTGGAGCTCGGAGGGACGACGACGAAGAGCACGCTGGCGGCTGCGATTGCGGAGGCGGTCCGGGGGGCGGGGCGGAGGCGGTAGGGGACGAGGCGGGGGGCGGGCTGGAACGTTATGGAGCTTCGGAGATGGATCACGTCTGCGTGGGTCGCGACGATCCTCGTCGCGACCGCGGCCGCGGCCCACGGGCAACCCGCGCCGGACGTATCTCCACCCGCACACGAGACCGCGCTGCCTGCGCAGGAAGCAGCGCCGGCGCCCCCCGAAGCACCGCCACCTCCACCGGCGCCCGAAACGACGGTCCCCGCGCCTGCGACGCCGGAGGCCCCGCCCGCGCCCACCCCGACCCCGCCCGAAAAGCAGCTCCCATGGGCCGGCACCACGTTTTCGTGGAGCCATTCCGTGACGCCCAGCACGATAGGAATCGGAAGGGACAACATCGGCATTTCGGATGACCGATATGCGATGACATTCCTGCTGCATCCGAGCGTTTTCCTGCTCCAGCGCCCCCGCCACCAATTGCGAGCATCCACGTCGCTCTCGATCGCGCGGGTCTGGGGGAATTCCGACACGACGACCCGCTCGGACGAGCCCGTGGTCGGGGACATCCCGCTCATGCTGACGTACGCGGGTTTGCCTCTCGTGATTGGCAATGGCGCTCCGCCCGGGGGGCTCGCCGCCATGCGTGATCCCACGCTCGCAGGCCGCGGCGATCATCGCACGTGGATCCTGGTCGGGTCGTCGCTCACCCTGCCGGCTTCCGAGCGGAGCAGGTATCGAGGTCTCATGGTCGCGACCCACCTCGGAGCCGCTGTACGGCAGCAGGTGAAGCTCCTCGGCAGCAATGCGCAGGGGCTCGGCTGGATGTTGTTCTCCGCATCCTTCGGCTGGGGACACGACGTGATCGACGCGCCCTCCTATGACAATTCGCTCGCGTCGACCGATTCGCTCGGCGAAGACGTCTCGCTGACGTTGCCTATTCTGGGCGACCTGCAAATACGAAGCGCATTTGGCCTCGACCAGAGGATCCTCCGGCGCCCGGAGGGCCCCGCGTGCGTCGTCGTCACGCCGACAGGTTGTATCTCCGGGCAACCGATCGAGGATCCACCGTGGGCCTTGTGGAGCGCATCGCTCCAGGTCGAACTGTCGTATCTCTTCGTCCCGGAGTTCGGAGCGGCGCTCGGGTACTCCACTACCGGGATGCTCATCGGCCCCACCGGCCGGACGACAACCCCCTTCGGCGGCCCGAACGCCCTCATCAACGCGAGCCTCGTGCTCTCGCTCGATCGGCTTTATCTGCGTTTCGCGGGGAGGTAATGGCCCCCGCGAACGACAAGGGCTGATGAGATCAGGACGCAGGCCGCGCCGGGGCCGCGAGCCGTCCGCGTCGCCGCGCGGTCAACGTCGGCCAAGCCAGCACCGCAATCGCCGACAGCACCATTCCCGCACCCCAAAGCTCATGTGTCGGCGTGGGCTGACCGAGCCCGAGCCATGCGAGCGTCGCCGACGCGAGCACCCCGGCGAGCACGCTCGACGCGCGATTCACCGGCACGCAAAACGCATTTTCACGCCCGTCGAGCAGAATGAGGGCGCCAAAGACCCCCGTCCCCTGCGAGAGCAAGCCAATCGCTATCGCCGGGAGTAGCGCGCCCGTATCCCCGATCGAGACGAACCCGGCGCGCAGCTCTTCGAGCGCCGCGCCTTTGCCGATCACCGCGCCCACCACGAGCAAACACACCACCACCGGCGTCGCGACCATCTGCTCTTCGACGAAATAACGATACGTGTCGTGCGGGTCGTCCGATTTCGCCAGATGGCTCATGAAGCGCAGCCGCACGAAATAACTGACGAGGTACGCGGCGACGTCGGCCGCCGCGAGCACGGTCATCTCGTACCGCGCGCCGCCTCCGAGCGTCACGGCGAGCGAGGCGAGGCTGAGCCCGAGCGCAATCCATGAGGCCACACGGACGCGGCGACCGCTCCACGCGTCGACGAACGGCGCGAGGACGAGCACGCCGCCGCGCATGAAGAGCATCATGAGGACGATCGAGACGCCGTCGAACGTGTACGCGAGCGTGGTCGTCGCAATGATGACAGCCGTGGCCACGCCGGAGAGGAAGGTCCAGCGCGTGGGGACGGGGATCGAACGGCCGAGCACGGTGCGCTGCGTCGCGTAACGAAAGAGCCCGCGCCACGAGAGGAAGACGAACATGCCCACGAGCGAGGCGATGGTCGTGACGGGCAGGAGCTCGAAGCCCGAGACCGCGCGCGTCATGCCAGGGATCCGGCCCTGCGATGCGAGCTTGGTGAGCGCGCTGTAAGGCCAGTAGCAGGCGAAGTAGCCGAACGCGTAGAGCCAGATCCGAGCGTCGTGGGCGGGGCGGGCGTCGGTCACCGAGGGCCCGAAAGGAAGAATCGGACCAACGCGCGAGACCTCGCGTTTCTCCGGGCGAAACGGCCTCGGGGCAGAGGCGCGGGATGCAGCCGTTGCGCAGGCGCGCAAGCGGTGCGCATCAGCTCCGCTTCCTCGCTCCCATCGCAAACGCGATCCCCGCCTGCAAACTCCCCTTCGTCACGATCCCCGTGAGCTCCGCCGAGCTGCCCACGAGCGACCGCGCCACGTCCGCGCGCATGCCCGTCAGGATCGCCTGCGTCCCGAGGAGCGAAAGCGCCGACGCCGTTCGCACGAGCGCCTCCGCGATGTAGATGTCGCCGCCCTTCACGCCCGTCACGTCCAGGATCACCGCGCGCGCCCTTCGTTCCGACGCGCCGCGCAACGCCGCGCCCATCACCTCGTCCGAGCGCGCTCGATCCATCGTCCCGATGAGCGGCATCACGACCACGTCGTTCGTGATCGGGATGATCGGCGTCGACAGCTCCGCGAGCCGCTCCCGCTGCACGTCGATGATGTGCTGCTGCAGCGACTCGCGCTCGAGCTCCGCGACCATGCGTTGTTCGAGCTCGACGCGTAGCTGCTCCGCCGTCTCGTTCGCCTCCCCGGTCCGCCGCGCGATCTCCTCTTCGAGGCCCTCGTTCGTGCGGAGCAGCTCCTCCGTCACGCGCTGCACCTCCGTGTAGAGCAGCGCGCTCTCCACCGCGGCGCCCGCTTGCGAGGCCAGGAAGTCCACCAGCACGAGCCGCGCCGGCACGAACGCCTCCGTCGCGAGCGCGTGCTCCAGGTAGATGATCCCCACGAGCCGGCCCTTGTGCAGCATCGGCGTGCACAGGATCGAGCGCGGCGCGCGCGCCATCATGTACCGATCCTTCGCGAAGCGCCGATCCGCGCGCGCATCGCCGAGCAGGAGCGGCTCGCGCGTGCGCCGCACGTACTCCACCACCGAGAGCGGCAGCTCGTCGTTCTCCTCCGCGAGCACGCTCGGGCCCGCCGACAGGCGCTCCGGATCCACCACCATCGTCGCCTCGACCCAGAGACGACCCCCGCGCTCGATGAGCAGCATCCCCCGATCCGCGCCCGCGCTCTCGATCACCGCGCGCACGACGCGGAGGAGCACGCGTTCGAGGAGGATCTCGCCCGCGATCGCCTGCGCCGCGCGGATCACCGTCGCCGTGTCGAGCGTCGCGAACGAACGCTCGCCGGGGTTCGAGTTCGCCGGCATGTCCCACGGCGGCGTCTCGTTCTCCCAGAGATCCTCGTACCGCGCCGCGGTGTTCTCCACCTTCCCGCGCGCGCCCCAGCGCTGGTACGCCTTGCGCGCGTCGAGCACGTAGGCGCGCGCGAGGCGCTTTCGCCCCCGCGCGACGTGATGCTCGGCGGCGCGCTCGCTCGCGAGCGCCTCGTCCTTGATGAAGCCGTGCTCGCACGCGCCCGCGATCGCCGCCTCGAAGAGATCGATCGCCTCGGCGTCGCGCCCCTCCGCGCGCGCGCGCTCCGCGCGGACGAGGTCGAGCCGGTGCTGGTACGTCTCGGGGCAGCTCCGGGCGAGCGCGGCGAGCTCGGCCTCGCGCCGCTCGAAATCCGCCCGCCGGCGCGCCTGATCCGCGGGCGTGCCGTTCGCGAGCAGCGCCGCCGCGACGATCGCGCCGTGGAAGGCGATCTCCGTCGCGAAGTACTGCGCGATGACCGTGGGCACGAGCGCCTCGGCCTCGGCGGCCGCCTTCTCCGCGAGCTCGAGGTCGTGGAAGAGCAGGGCGAGCTCGAGCCGCGCCGCGTGGTAGCGGCACGCGATGAACGGCAGCTTCTTCTCGACCAGCGAGGCGACGAACGAGACCTCTTCGAACTCCCGATCCGAGAGCGAGATCCGTCCGCGCGTCCGGCCGCGCAGGCAACGGATGAGCTGGTACATGATCCGCAGGTACGCCTCCGACGTCGCATCCCGCGTCTTCTGCATCAGCGTGAGGAAGCCCTCGGCCTCCTGCTCGACGACGGCGAGGTCCTCGCCGGTCCCGAGCCGCACCATCGTCGTCGAGAAACACGCGTACGACAGGAACGAGAAGTCGCCCGTCGCGAGCCCCTCGCGCTGCGCGCGCTCGAGGAACGGCAAGCACGCCGCGAGCGGGCGGCGGAACGGGTGCAGCGTCGCGCCCTGGTTCAGGAAGACCTTGCAGGCGATGTTCGGGCTCGGCAGCCGATCGTGCAGGCGCAGCGCGATCTCGCCCATCCGATGCGCCTCTTCGTACCGCCGCGCCGCGACGAGGCTCATGCCGTACGCCGAGAACCCGTACGCGGAGAGCTCCGTCGGACCCCACGCGATCGTCGCGCGCACCATCCGCGCGCACACGAAGTACAGGAGCGACGGCGACGTGCCGTACGCCGCCGACACGAGGTGCATCCACGTCCGCAAGGTCGCGCGCTTGCGCGCGTCGTCGAGCGGCGGGGCCGAGGTGATCGACTCGATCGAGCGCGCGTCGAGCTCGGCCGCGAGCTCGGCTTGCTCCTTCGCGAGCGCCGCTTCGAGGTCCGCCTCGTCCGGCAGCGCCTCGCCGAGCAGCGCGAGCGCCTCGCGGCCCACGCGCACCGCGTCCGCGAACCTGCCCTGCGTCACGTAGAGGACCACGAAGAGGTCGTGCACGCTCGCCCGATCGAGCGCGGAGGTCGCGTGCGACAGGAGCTGCGCGAAGAGCTGCTCGGCCTCGTGGAACTGGCCCGTCAGGTACGCGCACGCCGCGCGGTCCCGCGTGAGCGCGAACGTGAGGAACGGCTGCTCGTCCCAGCCACGCTCGCCGACGAGCTCCATGCCCGTCGCGAGGTAGCCGATCGCCGCCTCGTACGCGGCCGCGCCTTTCGCCTGTTGCCCGCCGTCGAGCGCGAGCCGCGCGATCTCCAGCCGCTCGGCGGGATCCTTCATCACCGCGATGCCGCGGCTCATGTGGAGGAGCAGCTCGAACAGCCCTTCGCCCTCCGTGCCGCTCGCGTCGCGCAGCCGACGCCCGATCGCGAGGTGCAGCTCGGGCACCTCCTCCGGGCGCAGGAGCGAGTAGGCCGCTTGCTGCACCTTGTCGTGCGAGAACCGGAACGCCCGCGGCGCGATCGGCTTGGGAGGGGTCGACTTGCCCGTCCCGCGCGGCGTCGCTTGCCGCATGCGCACGGGCAGCACGAGCCCCTCGGTCAGCGCCGCGGCGAGGTCCGCGCGCACCTCGGATTCCGGCCTGTCGGCGAGCGCCGCGAGCGCGTCGATCGCGAACTCGTGCCCGAAGACCGACGCGAGCACCAGCGTGCGCTGCGCCGCGGGCGAGAGGTCGCCGATCTTGTCGAGCAGCAGCGTCACGATGTCGTCGGTGACCGTCTCCTCGATCCGCGCCTCGTCCGAGACCACGGCGCCCGTCGCAGGATCCACCTCGACGAGGCCCTCGCGCACGAGCGTGCCGAGCAGTTGCCGGATGAAGAGCGGGTTGCCGCTCGTCTTGCTCCACAAGAGCACGCCGAGCGACTCCACGTCGGCGAGGTCGCAGCCGAGCAGCCCCGCGACGAGCGCGCGCACGTCCGACGGGCGCAGCGGCCGGAGCTCCACCTTCGACACGGGCACGCCTTGCCACTCGACCTCGTCGATCACGCGCCCGACGGACCGGAAGCCATCGCCGTCCTCGCGGCCGCGGAACGCAACGACGACGAGCAGGTACGTCGACTGCGGATCGGCGAGCAGGTCACGCAGGAGCTTGAGCGACGCGGGGTCGGCCCATTGCAGATCGTCGAGGAAAAGCAGCACCGGCCGGCGCCGCGTGAACACCGACAGGAAGCGCTGCACGACGAGCGCGAAGCGGTTCTGCGACTCGATCGGCCCGAGGTCCGGCGCGGCCTCCGCGGGCCCGAAGAGCAGACCCACCTCGGGCACCACGCGCGTGACGAGCTCGGCGTTCGGCCCGAGCGCCACGTCGATCTCGCTGCGGATGCGCGCGAGCTCGCTCTCGCTCTCGGCGAGCGCGGCACGCACGAGCTCACCGAGCGCATGACCGAAGCCCGAGAACGGAAGGCCTTGCCCGATCGGATCGAACTTGCCCGTGATGATGTAGGCGTCGTCGGGGCCGATGCGCGTGGCCGCGTCGAGGACGAGCGCGGTCTTGCCCATGCCCGCGCCGCCCTGGATGGCGAAGAGCTCGCGCCCGCCCCGGCGCGCTCGCTCGATCGCCGAGGCGAACGTCTCGCGCTCCGCGTCGCGACCGTAGAGCCGCACCGCCGTCGCGAGCATCGTCGGCCGGTCCTGACCGCCGAGCGGGAACGGATCGATGCGCCCCGATTTGCGCAGCCGCGTGACGCAGGTCTCGAGGTCGGCCACGAGCCCGCGCGCGCTCTGGTACCGATCGTCGGCGCCCTTCGCGAGCAGCTTCAGCACGATGCGCGACACGGCCGGCGGCACGTTCGGCTCGAGCTCGTGCGGCGGCTTCGGCGTGCGCGCGAGGTGCGCGTGCACGAGCGTGACCGGGTCCTGCGTCGTGAAGGGCGGCGAGCCCGTCAGCATCTCGTAGAGCACGGCGCCGAGCCCGTAGAGGTCGGCGCGGTGGTCCACGGGGCGGTTCGTGCGGCCCGTCTGCTCGGGCGGCATGTACGCGAGCGTCCCCTCGGGCGCTTGCGGGTTCGGCGCGCGCAAGGACTCCTCGCCCACGCGCGCGGCCGACGTGAAGTGGAGGATCCAGACAGCGCCGTCGTCCTCGCGGAACAGCACGTTCTTCGGGGCGATGTCGCGGTGGACGATGCCGTGCGCCGCGAGCGTCGAGAGCGCCCGCCCGAGCGTGATCGTGATCTCCAGCGCGGTCTCGATGCGCAGCCTGCGCGACGTGAGCAGCTCCGCGAGCGTGCATCCGCCGGGATCGGCGCGCAGGAGCGCGAACACATCGCCGTGCTCGACGAGGCCGAGCGTGCGCGGAACGATGTTCTCGCCGAGGTCCTTGGCGATGGCGTGGGCGCGGCGGATCCTCGCGCGCTCCTCGCCGCGGGCGCGTGCACGAGCCGTCTCGACGAGCACGGGCGTGCCGTCTTCGAGGTGGCCGCGATGCAGCGCGAAGCGCGCGTCCTCAGCGAGGGTTGCGAAGATGGTGCAGCCGGGGAACTCGGGAACCATGCGGGGGAAGCCTCCGCCGGAGGGGGACTTTCTGCCGCACGATACGGCGGGTTCGGGCGCGGATGGAAGGGGCGAAGAGGCTCGTAACTGTGCTCGATTCCCCCCAACCCCTCTCCCTCCGGGCGAGGGGCAGGGGCGAGGATCTAGTCACCCCGGAAAAACCTCACGGCTGCGGCACGGAGGGTTGGTGGGGGGCGCGCGTCTTCGGCGTCCATCCCCGGGAAAACGCGTGCAGCTTCTTCGGCGTCGGCTGGGGCGGCGGCCGCCAGAGCGTCGGATCGGCCTCGGCGGCGGCATCGGACGCGGCGTCGGCGCAGCAGCGGAACGAGACGAAGTAATAGGTGAACTCCGGCTCATGGCTCACGGTCATGGGCCGGCAGGCGTTGCGCACGTGGCCCCAGGCGCCGCCTTTCAGCCCGGCCCACTTCGACTTTTCGTAGTTCTTCTCCGCGTTGACCCACTCGTCCACGTTTCCGGTTTGATCGTGGACGTCGAACCCGCTCGCGCAGCCGGGCATCTCGCCGCTCGACACGCTCTGATCGAGCCGAAAAAGCTCCTGTTCCTGGATCCACGCCTCGCGCGAATAAATGTTCTTGAGGACCGGCTGATACCAGGGGTTGTCGATGTTGCAGGTTTTCGGATCGCGCTTGTATCCGTAAGGGAATGGCGTCTTCTTCGGCCCTTCACAGGCCGCGACCCACTCGCTCTCCCAGCAGAGGCGCTTGCCTTGCTCCTGGCACATCGCCAACGAGTCGTACCAGTCGACCATGACCGGCGGATGCGCGCCTGCTTTGTTCGGATATTCGTATTTGTCGATGCAGTATCGCTGGCGCCTGAGCTCCGTCTTGCACTTCTGCGCCTGCTCGGCGAACTCGTGGCAGATGATGATCTTGTTCGGCTTGTTGTGCTCTTTTTTCAGGCACTCGAGCTCGACGTCGGGGCAATACGTCGTGTCGACGAAGACCATGTCCGCCGGGCAAGGCGACGACGTCGCTTTGGCCTCGCTCGCCGGCGCCGCGGTGGCCGCGCTCGCGCTCGCTGCGGGCGTCGCCGCGGGAACGAGCTCCGCCGCAGGCGCGCTCCGCGTCTCGGTAGGCACGCCCGTCGCGTTCGCCCCTTTTGGTAACTCCGTCGGACCACCGCAACTCGATGCCGTGAGGGACATCACGGCCACCGCGGTCCATCTGCTCAAATTCGATCCCATGCTGGACTCATGCGTGTGATACCTTGCCCGCCCTCGCATGAAAATCCACGAGTATCAAGCCAAGCAAATCTTCGCACGCTACGGGATCCCCGTGCCGAAGGGTGAGCCTGCCTTCTCCGTGGCGGAGGCGGAGGCCGCGGCGCAGCGCCTGATCGAGGCGACCGGGATCCCGGTGGTCGTCGTGAAAGCCCAGATCCACGCCGGTGGCCGAGGCAAAGGCGGCGGCGTGAAGGTCGCCAAGGGCGGCGTCGCCGACGCGCGCGCGCTCGCCGAGAAAATCCTCGGCATGCAGCTCATCACGGTGCAGACGGGCCCCGCCGGGCAGAAGGTCCGCAGGCTCTACATCGAGCAGGGCCTCGACATCGACCGCGAGATCTACCTCGCGCTCACGCTCGACCGCGACCGCCGCCGCATCGCCGTGATGGCCTCGCGTGAAGGCGGCATGGACATCGAGCAGGTCGCCCACGACACGCCCGAGAAGATCCACACGCTGCACGTCGACCCCGTGATCGGCCTCGCGCCCTACCAGGCCCGCAAGCTCGCGTTCGCGCTCGGGCTCGGGGCGAAGGAGCAGATGCGGCAGTTCACGAAGCTCCTCGACGGCCTCTACAAGTGTTTCCTCGCCGAGGACTGCTCGCTCGTCGAGATCAACCCGCTCGTCGTCACGAAGAAGGGCGACATCGTCGCGCTCGACGGCAAGGTGACGTTCGACGACAACGCCGAGATCCGCCACCCCGAGTGGGCGGATCTGCGCGACGCGGACGAGGAGGATCCGGTCGAGCTCGAGGCGAAGAAGGTGGGCATCTCGTACGTCTCGCTCGACGGCGACATCGGCTGCCTCGTGAACGGCGCGGGCCTCGCGATGGGCACGATGGACATCATCCAGAACTACGGCGGCAAGCCTGCGAACTTCCTCGACGTCGGCGGCGGCGCCACGCAGGAGCAGGTGAAGAAGGCGTTCCAGATGATCCTTCGCTCCGACAAGGTGAAGGGCATCTTCGTCAACATCTTCGGCGGCATCATGCGCTGCGACGTGGTCGCGGCGGGTATCGTCGCGGCGACGAAGGAGCTCGGTTTGTCGGTGCCGCTCGTGGTGCGGCTCGAGGGCACGAACGTCGAGGCGGGTCGCAAGATCCTCGACGAGAGCGGCCTGAAAATCGAGAGCGCTTCTTCCATGGGCGACGGCGCGCAAAAGATCGTCGCCGCCGTGAAGCAGGGCGCCGCGGCCTGATGCCGGGGATGATTTTCGTCACGAAAAGGAACCAGTTGCGATGAGCATTCTCGTCAACAAGGACACGCGGGTCGTCATCCAGGGCATCACCGGCGAGTACGGCTCGCAGCACGCCCGCGCCTGCATCGCGTACGGCACGAAGGTCGTCGCCGGCGTCACGCCCGGCCGCGGCGGCCAGCGATTCGAGGACAAGGTCCCGATGTTCGACACGGTGGAAGACGCCGTGAAGAAAGAGGGCGCCGACGTCTCCTGCATCTTCGTCCCGCCCGCGGGCGCGGCCGACGCGATCGTCGAGGCCGCGGACGCCGGCTGTCGGCTCGTCATCTGCATCACGGAGGGCATTCCGGTGCTCGACATGGTGAAGGTGCGCCGGTACCTCGAAGGCAAACCGACCCGCCTCATCGGGCCGAACTGCCCCGGCATCATCACGCCCGGGGAATGCAAGATCGGCATCATGCCGGGGCATATCCACAAGAAGGGGCATATCGGCGTCCTGTCGAAGTCGGGCACGCTCACGTACGAGGCCGTCGGACAGCTCACGGCGATGGGCGTTGGCCAGTCGTCGTGCGTGGGCATCGGCGGCGACCCGGTCGCGGGCATGGACTTCATCGACGTGCTCGAGCTCTTCAATGACGACCCGGACACGCACGGCGTGATCATGATCGGCGAGATCGGCGGCGGCGCGGAGCAGAAGGCCGCGGCGTGGATCAAGGCGAACATGAAGAAGCCCGTGGCGGCGCTGATCGCGGGCCGCGCCGCGCCTCCTGGCAAGCGCATGGGCCACGCGGGCGCCATCATCTCGGGCGGCAAGGGCACGGCGGCCGAGAAGATCGAAGCGCTCGAAGACGCCGGCGTGAAGGTCTCCCCGACCCCGGCCGACATGGCGTCGACGCTGATGAGCCTGATGAAGTAATCGGCTCCCCTCCCCTCTTTCGTTCCCGCCCCCCACATTCCGGTTTTTCCCGCCTCCCCGACGGGATGCGCAGGTTTGTCTCGACCGTCGAGGCCCCTGCGCTCGCGACGGAGATCGGCGCCTCCGGCGCTCGTATCCGTCGCGGTCTCCTCCAGTGTGCTCTCTTCTTCCAGTGTGCTCACGGAAGCCTGGCCTGCGAATGGCAAGCAGAGGCGATCGCGCTCGCGTGCCCGGGTGCCATTGCGATGACGCCAGGCCCTTCGACCACGCCTGTTTGCTTCCGGCGATGCCGGATCAGGAAGGACGTCCATGAAATCCGTGGCCATCTGGAGCCGCCTGCTTTCGACGGCGACATTCCTTTTTGCGCTCCCCGCATTCGCAACGCTGCCTGTCGAGCAGGACCTTTTGATCCCTCTGGAGCTCCGCCCTGGGGTGACGGCCGACATCCATGCCCAGGTGCTCGTGAATCCAGACCATCCGAACGGAGGCCGCACGTTCGTGATGCTCCACGGCCTGGCCCATACGGGCGATACCTTTCGGCCGCTGGCCGAAGCCGTCTTCGCGGACCAGAAGCTCGACGCATCCCGGGCGGTGCTCCTGAACCTGCCCGGCCATGACGGGAGCTCGTTGCCCCAGGGGATTCTCTTTGGAGCCCTCACGCTCGACGATTACGTTGCGACCCTGACAGGCTCCCTGGATGCTCTCCTGGCGCTTGGGTTTCGCACCGACGTCCTCGTGGGCCACAGCATGGGAGGGGAGCTCATCGAGCTCGCACAGAATGAGCTGATCGCCGATGGAACGAGCCTCCGAGCCCGCTTCGACGTCGAAGACGTCGTACTGCTCGCCCCTTCCATCCCGAACCCGTTGTCTTGGTCTCTCGCGGACAATGGCACCGGCGCGGCGGTGCTCGCGAACTTCCTCACGATGGACCCGATCCTGGGTCCTCATATCTCCATCCCCGCTCCGAGCTGGCAGGGCCTCTTTTTCACGAACAGCAAGGGCAAGCTCGTGCCGGGTGCGCCGAGTGTCGCCGAAATCGTCGCCCGAGGATACATTGCCCCCGAGCCGCTCCTCGCCAGCCAGCAACTGCTCGGCGCCGGCGAATTCGCACGCCCCACGGTGAGCGCGGGAATCTTCGCTCCATCCCACGGCAGCGATGCCTGCGTCCTTGCCTTCAGCGAGGACCTCTTCATCCTGGTCGACGAGGAAAGGCCTCACTATCGCTACCTCACAGGCGACCCACAAGACCAACACTTCGTGGTCGTGACGCGCTCCGGTGCCGTCCACGACATGCTCGTCTCGGATCCCCATGCCGTGGCCATTGCGATGAGGACATGCTCGAAATGAGCGCGCGCCACGGCTGAGGGCCGCTTGCCGAGCAAACACGGCCGTCTCATGGAGGCCCGCGGGAGGCCACGACCATGAGACATGTCGCGCTCTCGCTCCTCGCCTTCACCGCCGCGATCGCCGCATTCTCCGCCGAAGCGCGGGCCGATGCGCCGCAGGCATTCTCCATCCGCGACCTCAAATACTCCGGCCCCGGTTGCCCCGAGGGATCGGTCGCCTACCTCGCCTCGCAGGACGCGCAGGCCTTCACGATCCTGTTTTCCAAATTCTACGCCGAGGTCGGCCCGGGCGTCGACCGCGACGACGCCCAGAAGCGCTGCAACCTGAAGCTCCTCTTCGATTTCCCGCAGGGCTGGTCCTTCGCCATCGAGGGCGGCGACGTGCGCGGGTATGCCTTCCTCGAAGCGGGCCTCAGCGGCATCCTCCGCTCGACCTATTCGTTCCCCGGCCTGCCCCGCGAGGAGCGCGCCTTCGAGATGGTGTTCCAGGGCGAAATGGACGACAACTACGAGAAACACGACGCCGTCGCGCCGGACCGCGCTGTCCCCTGCACGGGCCGAAAAAACCTGCAAATCAAGACGGACGCCCTCCTCGACGACCGCGGTGCCCGCGGCAAGAGCGGCCTGCTCACCGTCGATAGCGTGGACGGCGTGGTCCGACAAACCTATCGATTGCGCTGGACCCGCTGCCGCTGAACGGAATCAGGGAAACCGGCTCCGCCGCCTTCGCGAGGGCACGCCCGAGCTGCGCTTCGCGCCCCCCGTGAGGATCCGCCGCGGCACCTTCGAGATGCGCTTCCGCGCGACCGGGTTTGGCGGCAAAAACGAGATCGCCACCGCGGCGACGTCCGCCTCTTGCGCCCCCTGCCGCGCCGCCGTCAAACCTCCGTCGAGGAAGCGGCCCACGAGGCCCTCCATGGCCTCGTCCGCGCCGGACGCGGCGAGCCCGTCCGTGAACAGAAGCAGGTGCCGCACGCCCGCGAGCTTGTGCTCCCCGGCGCGCACGAACGCCTCGGCCGAAGGCTCGCCGGAGAGCACGTGCTCGTCCTCCGGCGCGAGGCGCTCGAACGAGCCATCCGCCCGGACCACCACGACCCGGCTCCGGCCCACCATCACCCACTCGAACGTGTCTTTTGCCACGCGCACCACGGCCGCCGCGCTGCCGGCCTGTGCCCCATCCTGGGCCCGCGCCTCACCGATGCGCCGATTCGCTTCCTGACACAGCTCCGCGAGCGGCGCGCGCGTCCGATCGCCGAACACCTCGCTCGCGATCGCCCCGCTCCGCCCCCCGTCGAACACGCCGTACACGTGCCCCGACACGAGCAGCACGTCCTCGTTCGGGGCCGAGGAAGACGCGCCCGCTGTGACGAGCGTCTCGACCGTCATGGCGAGCGCTTTCCGGGGGGCCTTACGCTTCATGGCAGGAGACAATGAACCAGGGCTCGGAAGCGCCGTCAATCGCCGGGTACGCTCACTTCTTGCTGCGAAAACCGTCCGTCGCCGAGACGAGCTCGTGGATCATCCCAGGCTCGAACGCGGAGTGCCCCGCGTCAGGCACGATACGAAGGTTTGCCTCGGGGAAGACGCGGTGGAGGTCCCACGCGCTCTTCGCGGGACAAACCACGTCGTAACGCCCCTGCACGATGACCGTCGGGATGTGGCGAATGCGGCCCACGTCCGTGAGGAGCTGCCCGTCGTGCTCGAAGAACCCCTGGTTCACGAAGTAATGGCACTCGATACGGGCGAACGCGTCGGCGAACGTGTCGCCCGCGCACCGCGCGATGTAATCCGGGTTCTGGAAGAGAAAGCTCGTGCTGCCTTCCCACACGCTCCACGCGCGCGCCGCGGCTTGCCGCACGGCCGGGTCCTCGCTCGTCAGGCGCCGGTAATACGCGCCCACGAGGTCGCCCCGCTCCGCCTCGGGGATCGCGGCGAGGTACGGATCCCACGCGTCGGGGAAAAACGCGCCCGCGCCGGCCTCCTGGTAAAACCAGTCGATCTCCCACTTGCGCAGGAGGAAGATCCCCCGCAGCACGAGCTCGGTGACCCGATCGGGGTGCTTCTCCGCGTACGCGAGCGCGAGCGTCGAGCCCCACGAGCCGCCGAAGACCTGCCAGCGCTCGATCCCGAGGTGCTCGCGCAATCGCTCGATGTCCGCGACGAGGTGCCAGGTCGTGTTGTCCTCGAGCGACGCGTGGGGCGTGCTCTTGCCGCAGCCGCGCTGGTCGAAGAGGACGATGCGGTAATGGGCAGGATCGAAGAACCGCCGCTGCTTCGGGTCGCTGCCGCCGCCGGGACCGCCGTGCAAGAAGACGACGGGTTTTCCCGTGGGATTGCCGGATTCCTCGAAATAGAGCTCGTGCACGTCGGAGACGCGCAGGCGCCCGGTGCGGAAGGGCTCGATTTCGGGGTACAGGGTCTTGCGAATGGGGGTTCCGGCCATGGCGGCGGGAGCTTGCCAGACCGATCCCCGTCTGTCCATCGGGGGAATCTTCCGAGACGAGCGGAACGCGTGGTATGTCTGGGCCCGCCCTGGGAGGGAGAACGCGCCATCATGAACGAACCCATTTCCTCGCACGCGGCCGATCACGAGCCGCCGCCGCCCGAGCCCGTCGACGAGCTCGTGGAAGACCGCAAGAAGCGCTCGCGCCGGTTGCTCACGTTCGGGGCGCTCGCCGTCGTCCTCGGCGGCGGCGGCCTCTTCGGGCTGCTTCGGTATCAGGACGCGCAGAACACGAAGGCGCTCTCCGAGGCGTGGAGCGCGCTCGCCACGTGCACGATCGGCGCCGAGCTCGACGCGAAAGAGGCCGCGAGCCAGCGCTTCCGCCGCGTGCAGCTCGAAGCGATGACGATGACCGACGCCGAGCGGATGACGCCGGGCGTGGACAAACCCTGGCCCGCCGCGTGCGCGTCGCTCGGCCACGCCGTCGCCGAGGTCTGGAAGAGCGCAGGGCGCACCGAGGAAGGCGGCAAGGACCTCGGCGCCGCGGCCGAAGCTCTGGCGAAGGCCCTCGGCGAGCCGACGGCGCGCACGGGCGACCTCTCCGAGGCGATCGACGCGGCCTTCGCGCAGGCGCAAAAAGCCGGCGTCCAGCGCGTCGTCGTCGAGAAGGGTCCGCGCGCGCCCGAGCCCGTTCGTCCCCTCGACGCCAGCCGCCTCGGCGAGCTCACCGAGCCCCTCTCGCGCACCGCGTTCACCTTGCGTGCGGCTTACACGGACGCGCACCCGGCGGGCGTGATGCGCGTCCTCATCGAGGAAAAAGGCGTGGAGAAGGCGCCGTTTCTCTGCACGTTCGCCGCGAAGGACGCGAAGGCCACGTGCAAATCGCTCCCGGGCTCGCTGCCGAAGGGCCAGGGCCTGCGCCTCTGGGGCACGGCCGACGACGACTCCGCGCCGCTCGTCTTCGCGGGCGAGCGCGGCCGGGCCGGCATCTTCCGCGCGGACAGCGGCGACAAGATCGACGCCATGTACAGCTATGGCGGGTACGCCAAGAAGGACGGCGCGGCCGCGGCGCTCGGCTTCGAAGAGAAGACGAAAGACCTCCTGCTCACGCGCAGGGCCGCCGGCGGCGCGCCCGGACGCACCAAGATCGAGCCTGATTTCCGGGTCGGCAATTATTATTACTCGACGCAGATCCTCTGGGACCACCTCATCCTACGCGGCGTGACCAAGGAGAACGAGCGCCGCCTCTTCGTCTCGCCTTATGGCGTCGCGGGCACGGCCGAGCCTTCGTTCGCCGACGTGGGCGAGCTGCCCGAGCCCGGGCTCGTCGAGGGCGGCGCGGACGAAGCCCCGCACATCGGCGGCTGCCGATCGACCGAGGCGATGGTCGTCCGCGTGAAGGGCTACGACAACGATTTCATGAGCTTCCTCGTCGGCGGCAAGTGGAGCCCGCCGATGTCGCCCAAGGTCAGCGACGGCATCCTCTCCTGCCACGGCACCGAGGCCGTGGTCACGCGTCTCTACCCGGGCGGCCCGGACAAAGGCTGGGCCACGAAGATCGCCCAGAGCCAGTGCACGACCGCCGGTTGCCGCGTGCACGACGTCGCGTTCGACAAGATCCTGAAGGGTCAATACGAGTTCGGCCCGCGCGAGATGAAGGTCGACGCGGTCGACGTGAACGGCAAGCTCCTCGTCGTATGGGCGGCGGGAGAGCGCGGCGGCGTGCGCATGCGTTATGCCAAGGCCGAAGAGATCGAGCGCGTGGACGACGCGATCCTCTACGACGACCTCTACAAGGACGGCCAGGTCCAGAAGCTCTCGACGCTCTTCGACCTGCGGCTCTTCTCGCGCGATGGATTCGCAATCCTTCTCCTCTCGACGGTGACGGGCGTGTATGCCCTGCGCTTCGACCCCGCCGGCGCGATGACGCCGGTCGACGTCACCTGGGAGTGACGCCTCCGCCCTTCATTTCTGCCGCTGCGTGTCACGTCCGGGCGGCGCAAGCAGCCGCCTGAGGAGGTGCCGCAGGCACGTCGGGCCCCTCCTCGGGCGAGCGGGTCGGGACGCGACCGCGTGCTGGAAAATGCGGCCTGCGTGAGGAGACCCTCTTTTCACTGTCGCTGGCACTCGCTATATTCGTGTTTGCCATTGGATTCGGGGGCGGTTCGCCGCCTCCCACGGTCACCGGCGCGCGCGCGGCGTGCGTCCATGGAGGAGCGTGCGATGGGAGCTTGCACGAAGGTGCTGGGAGCGGTCGTCGCGATGGGAATCGCGCTCGGCACGCCTGCTTTGGCCTGGGCGCAGGCGCCTCTGGCGCCACTTCCGACGGGCGGCCTGCCCTGGGGGAACAGCGAGGTTTTGATCCCCGCCGCTCCGTTCGGGAATGGCTACCTCCGCGTCTTGCGCGATACGTTCGAGGCATTCGAGGCGTTCGCGGACCTCTCCCGGTATGGCGCACCGCGTGCCATAACACCGGCTGTACCGGTGACCGTCCCCGCGCAGTTGTGGGGCACCGACATGCGGACGTACATCACGCAGAGCCCCGAGCAGCCCACCATTTACGTGGGACCGCTCCAGGCTCAGCTCATCCCCATCGAGACTGCCACGACGGTGGTCGCCGAGGCACGCGGCATGCAGGGCGTGCTCGTGGGCTTTCAGCTCGAGCTACCCTGGATGATACCGTAGGTGCTCAAACGAAAGCTTCCGCCCGCCGGGCGCGCGTGGTGATCCCCCTGGCCACGCGCGCCCGGTATTTCTTTCAGGCCGACCAGAGCCGCACGCCGCCGCGCATGCCCATCACGTTGTCGACGAGCACCACGTCGCTCGGCAGCCCCTCGGCCTCCACGTACCGCGCGTTGCCGCCGCCGAGGTAGAGCTTGCGGTGGTTGAAGATGGGGGCGATCTGGGCGAGCACCCCGCGGACCCGCTCGTTCCACCGGCGCTTGCCGAGGCGCTTGCGCACGTCGTTGCTGAGGCGATCCTCGTACGTCTGACGCTTGCGGAACGGGTGATGCCCGAGCTCGATGTTCGGCACGTAATGCCCGTCCACGTAGAGCGCGAAGCCCATCCCCGTGCCGAGCGTGATCAGGATCTCGGTCCCGCGCCCCTCGATGACCCCGAGCCCATGCAGCCCCGCGTCGTTGAGCACCCGGGCTGGCCGCCCCGTGCGCCCCTCGATCTCCTTCGCGAGCGGAAAACCGGCCCAGGCCGCGTCGAGGTGCGGCGCGGTGCGCGTCGTCCCCTCCATCACCACGCCGGGAAAGCCGACGGAGACCCGATCGAATTCGCCGAGTCCGCGGACGATCTCGGCGATCGCGGCGAGCACCGCCTCGGGATCGGCCGGCGCGGGCGTGCGGACGCGGGCCCGCTCGGTGAGCGCGTTTCCCTCGGCGTCGAGGACCATCGCCTTGATGCCCGTCCCTCCGATGTCGACGATCAATGTGCGCATGGCCCCATCGTTCCAGAGCCCGCTCGCCGAGGCTAGATCGATTTGTTCGGGCCGATCATGAGCTCCGGCCGCACGATCGCGTCGAAATCCTCACCCGTGAGCAGCCCGAGCGCGAGCGTCGCCTCGCGCAGCGTCGTCCCTTCGGCGTGCGCTTTCTTCGCGATACGCGCCGCCGCGTCATAGCCGAGCCGCGGCGCGAGCGCGGTCACGAGCATCAGGCTCTTCTGGAGGTTCTCGGTGATCCGGGCGCGGTTCGGCTGGATCCCGCGCGCGCAGTGCTCCTCGAACGAGGCCATCGCGTCGCCGAGCAGCCGGATCGACTGGAGCGTCACGTGCAAGAGGAGCGGCTTCATCACGTTGAGCTCGAAGTTTCCGCCCGCGCCGGCGATCCCTGCGGCGACGTCGTTCCCTTGCACCAGGGCCGCGACCATGATCACGGCCTCGCTCTGCGTCGGGTTCACCTTGCCCGGCATGATGGAGCTACCGGGCTCGTTCTCGGGGATCGTGATCTCGCCGATCCCCGCGCGTGGTCCGCTCGACAGCCACCGCACGTCGTTCGCGATCTTCGTCAGGCTCGCGGCGAGCGTCTTCAGCGCGCCGTGGGCGAACACGATCGCCTCGTGCCCGGCGAGCGCCTGGAACTTGTTCGGCGCGGGCACGAACGGCAGGCCCGTGAGCGCGGCGATCTTCGCGACGGCGCGCGTCGAAAACTCCGGATGCGTGTTGAGCCCTGTCCCGACCGCGGTCCCGCCGAGCGCGAGCTCGTAGAGCGGCGCGAGCGCGCGCTCGATCATCCCCTTCGCTTGATCGAGCTGCGCGACCCAGCCCGAGATCTCCTGCCCCAGCGTGAGCGGCGTCGCGTCTTGCAGGTGCGTCCGACCGATCTTCACGACGTCCGCGCATGCCACGGCTTTCCCGGCGAGCGTCTCGCGCAGCGTCGTGAGCTTCGGCAGGAGCGTCGCCGTGATCTCGGAGGCGATCGCGACGTGCATCGCGGTCGGGAACACGTCGTTCGAGCTCTGCCCGAGGTTCACGTGATCGTTCGGGTGGATCGGCTTCTTCGAGCCGAGCACGCCGCCGCTCGCCTCGATGGCGCGGTTCGCGATCACCTCGTTCGCGTTCATGTTCGTCTGCGTGCCGCTGCCGGTCTGCCAGATCGAGAGCGGGAAGTGCGCGTCGTGGAGGCCCTGGATCACCTCGTCGGCGGCGGCCACGATCGAGCGCGACGCCTCTGACCCGAGCAGCCCGAGCTCGGCGTTCGTGAGGGCGGCGGCCTTCTTCACGACGCCGAGGGCGCGGAGGAACGGCCTCGGGAAGCGCTCGACGCCGATCGCGAAGTGATGCAGCGATCGCTCCGTCTGGGCGCCCCAGTAGCGGGAGGCCTCGACCTCGATGGGTCCGAACGTGTCGGTCTCGATGCGCGTCGTCATACCGCAGGCTTAGCAGCGTCCGCGCTTGTCATCTGTCCGGATCTTTGCCACCTTCCGCCCCCGACGATTCTTACGTGGAGCGAGCGATGGCCGGACAGGGCATGGACGCGGTACCCCGGGAGATTTTGCGCGCGGCCTACGAGCGCAAGCCGATCTACCTGCTCAAGATTCCGCTGCATTATGGTCTCTGGGCGGGCCTCGCGTGGGTCCTCTACGCGACGCAGCACCACCGCTTCGCGATCCCGATCGGCATCGTGGTCGCGTTCACGATCGCGAACCTGATCCGCGGGCTCGGGGCGGCGGGGCACGACGCCGTGCACGGAAACCTCACGCGGTCGAAGACGCTCTCGTACTGGCTCGCGCTCCTGTGCTGGTCCCCGTCGGGGTTTCCGGTGACGCTCTACGCGAACTATCACCTGCACCATCACAAGATCACGAACACGTACCCCGACGTCGACAACGTCGTGGTCACCGATTACACGAAAAACCCCACGCTCGCGAAGATCTTCCTCTTCTGCGTCTACACGTTCGCGTACCCGATGTATTTCCTCGGGCAGATGATGAAGTTCTACATGAACCGGCTCACGCTGGGGCAGCAGGTACGGACGCACCTGGAGACGCTCGGGTACTTCTCGCTCGTGGGCCTCGCGGCCTGGAAAATGCCTTTCCAGGTGTGGTTCTTCTGCTTCGCCCTGCCCTTCGTCTTCGGGGCGATGCTGGCGAGCATCACGTCGATGATCGAGCATTTCGAGATGCCGGCGACGGACGACGACGCCTACAGCTCACGCACGTACGGGACGAAGAGCGATTTCCTCAATTTCTTGTGGAACAACGTCACGTACCACAACGAGCACCACAAGTACCCGGGGATCCCGTTCTACAACCTGAAGAGCTTCCACCACGCCGCGTATCCCCATTACGACGAGCGCGTGAAGGCCGAATGTTACACGTCGGTCCTCGGCCCGACGTTCATGCTCTGGGGCCGGATCCTGAAGCTCGACGTCGCCAAGCTCGAGGCGAAGTACGAGGGCCTCGACAAGCAAAAAGAGCGCGAGAAGATGCTCGCCGTGCAGGGCATTCAGCCCGGCGCGGCCTGACCGTCCTTCACGGGCCCCCGGGCACGCAGATCGCCGTCGGCCCGCCCGCCCCCAGACACGAGAACCCCGGATTGCAATCCTGCGCCGAGCCACACGGCATCGCGCACCGTCCGGCCTGCGCATTGCACCGATGACCGCCGCACACGATCGCGGTAGCCTCGGTGCACAAGGGAGAGAGCGGGCTCGGCGGGGGCGTGGCCGTGCCTGTCGGCGCGGTGGGCGTCTGCCCATATCCGGTGACCTGACCTTGGGGCGCGGTGCCATAAGGCGCCTGCTGCCCGGCGACGGCGCCTTGACCGGGCGCGGGTGCGTACGCGTTGCCGCCCTCGACGGTCGGGGGCGAACCGTCGGACTGGCTCCCGCCACACGCCGCGAAGAAGAGCACCGCTGCGAGCCCGAGCCCGCCGCGGAAGCCGTGCCGCCCACGATGTCCAAGCCCCATGCCCGCAGCCTAGCGGAGACGAGGGCCGGTGGAAAACGTTAACGAGAGGCGGGGGCGTGCTCGACGCGGTGGGTCAAAAGACGGGGATCGTGCCCGCCGGGCTGTGCCGGGGACGGAGGAGGCCGGCGGCGCGGCGCGCTGTGTCGAGGCGCATTTTCATTTCCGAAATCAGCAGCCGCGACGCGCATTTTTCGACAAACGTTTTTCTTGACCGAACCGTCGGACCGACGTAATCGTTGTGCAGCCGTCCAGGAAGGAGGTTCGATGACCGATTCCGTGGAAGAGAACGACAGCGTCGACCTGATCCTCCGCCACGTCTCGCACCGTTTTCCCGAGGACCTCGCGCGGGGATTGCTTGGCGTCGAGGGCCCGCTCTCGGCAACCGTGCTCGAAACGCAGGTCGCGTCGCGCCATCGCGAGCTCGACCGCACGCTCGACGTCGAGGTGAAGGGCGAGCGGAGGCTGATTCACCTCGAATGGCAGGGCGACATGCCTGCGAACATGCCGTTCCGGAGCTACGAGTACCAAACGCTGATGGCGCTCGCGGTGGCGGCCGAGAGCCGCGCGGGCTCGCAGCTCGTACCGCCGATCGAGAGCGTGATCGTGCTCCTCGGCGGCCGAGCGGAGCCCTGGCCACTGCACGGCTCGTATCGCCTCTCGCCCCCGGATGCTCCGTTTTCCGGGGTGCATTTCCGCATCGAGCCCGTGTATCAGCGGACCGTCGCCGAGCTCGCGGCGCGCGGCCCCTTCTGGCTCATCTTCGCGCCGCTCGCCGTGGACGCGGACGAACCCCGCATTCGCGAGGTGATGGCGGATCTCCGGGCGCAAGTACCGCCCGAGGCATTCGAGGAGCTCGGCGTGGCCATGGCGGTCCTCGCGGAGGCGGATCAGCGAGGCCGCGATCTGCGAAGTGTGGTAAGAACGATGTTACCCAGGGAGCTCGTGATGCAGAACTGGATTTACAAGGAAGGTTTGGAGGACGGTCGGCAGAAGGGCCGGGAAGAGGGCCGGCTGGAGGGCCTCGCCCCACTCGCCCACCTGTTCGAACGCCGCCTCCGCCGGCCGCTCACCTCGACCGAGCGCGCGACGCTGGCCGAGCGGCTCCTTCAGCAAGGCGCCGAGCGGCTCGGCGATGTCGTCCTCGATCTCTCCCCCGAAGACCTCGCCGCCTGGCTCGCCGCGACGAACGGGCATTGACGCCCGTCCGCCGCCTCACGTCCCCTCCGCCTCCTTGCAGCAGCGGAACCCTTCCTCGTAGCCGTAATCGTCTTCCTTGTGGAACCCCACCGTCGGCCGGCAACGGCCGCGCACCGGGCCCCACCAGCCGCCTTTCAGGCCGCTCCGGTTCGGGTATTTCTGCTTCGGCCGCACCACCCATTCGTTGATGTTGCCGTTCAAGTCGTACACCCCGAACGGCGACACGCAGCGCGGCATCGATCCCGTCGGCAAGCGCTGGTCGAGCTTCTCGAGCTCCGCCTTGCACTCCGGGCGCTTCAGGCATCGCTCGTACTTGAACAGCTTTTTTTCGCGTTTTCGATAGGGTTTGTCGATGTTGCACGCCGTGGGGTCGCGCTCGTAGCCGTACGTGTACGGCAGCATCGCCTCGCCCTCGCAGGCGAAGTTGAACTCGGCCTCCGAGCAGAGCCGCTTTCCCTTCGCCTCGCAGAGCTTCTGCGCGTCGCCCCACGAGACCAGGAGCGCCGGCAGCTCGCCTTTCTCGTTCGGCCATTCATAGCGGTCCATGCAGAACCGCATCGGCGTGCGCTTCTTCGAAAGGCACACCGACGGCTCCTCGTACCGCATGCAGCGCTCGCTCACCGTGCTCGGCCCGGAGCCATCGCCCTGCTCGGAAGCTTTTTTCTTCTTCGCCTGGTCCTTCTCGAATTCGTCGTGGTGCTCCGTGCACCTCTGCTGCACGAGCGGGCAATACTCGCCGGCCACGAGCACCATGTCGCCCGGACAACCCTCGCTGGTCCCAGGCAACGCAGCAGCAGCAGCCGCCGCGTCCGCCGCCGCGTCTGCATCCGCGTCCGCGTCCGCCGCCGCATCCGCGTCCGCTTCCGCATCCAGCGCCGCATCGGCGAGCGCGGCGTCGAGCTCTGCGCGCGCCTCCGCGGCTTCGATCGCTGCGTCCGCCGACGCATCGGGCGCGGGAGGCGTGGAGCCGCCACCCGAGCACGCGGGCGCCGTCGCTGACGTGGCGAGCGCGACGCAAAACAGAAAGCCGAGGCCCAGCCTCGACGGGGTCGTGTGCTGTTCGCTCATCGGCCGGGGGCGGGGATGAGCTTCAGCGCCACGCGCTTGCCGTCGCGCTCGACCTCGACCGTGATCTCGCGACCCGGCTCCAGATCGCCGAGCGCGAACGTGTAGTCGTGCACGTTCGTGATCTCGTGCTTGTCGAGCTTCACGATGATGTCCCCCGCCTGCAGGCCCGCGCGCGCCGCGGGTGCGTCCGGACGCACGCCCGTGAGCTTCACGCCCTTGCCCTGCCACGCGTAGTCCGGGATCGAGCCCAGCGACACGCGGAAGCCTCGCGCGCCGCCGCCGCCGCCACCCTTGTGCGGATCCTGCGCCGCCGGCGCCTCGACGAACGCGAGCCGCTCCGGCCGGTCCGCGACCGACTGCGTGAGCCGCGCGGCGAGCGTCGCGGCGAGGTCGATGCCGCCCACATCGATCTTGTCGGCCGTGTCACTCGGCTTGTGGTAGTCGTCGTGCACGCCCGTGAACAGGAACGCGACGGGCACGCGCGCCGCCGTGAACGAGGCGTGATCACTCGCGCCGAAGCCCTCGGCGCCGAGCTTCAGCGTGAGCGAGAGCCCCGTGTTCGCCGCGTTGACGAGCTCCGGCCACGCCGCCGCCGTCCCCGTGCCGTCGACGACCAGCGTCCGGTCACGCATCCGACCGACCATGTCCGCGTTGATCATCGCCGTCACCGAGCCGATCGGCATCGGCGGATGCTCCACCCAGTGCCGCGATCCCAGCGTGCCGAGCTCCTCCGCGCCAAACGCGATGAACACGATGCTCCGCGCGGGCTTCTCGGCGAGCTTCGAGAAGCGCCGCGCCACGTCGAGCAAGAGCGCCGTCCCCGAGGCATTGTCGTCCGCGCCGTGGTGAATCTCGCGCGAGCCAGGCGCGCGCGAGTGCGACGTGCCGCCCCTGCCGAGGTGATCGTAGTGCGCGCCGACCACGACGTACTCCTCGGCCGTCTTCGAACCCGCGCGGGCAGGAAGCCGCGCGACCACGTTCCACGCGTCCGCAAACGTCGGCTCGATCTTCGTCGTCACGCTCATCTCCGTGCCCGCGAGCGCCTTCGGCGACGCCGCGGCCTTCGGCGACGCGACCGCCGCGTCGTCCCATTTGATCTCCGGGAACAGCGCCTTTGCCGCGCTCCGCTTGATCACCACGGCTGGGATGCCCATCCCGCTCGCGTTCTCCGGCGCGGCCGGCAGCTCCTCGCCCGCGGCCACCACGATCGCCCCGACGGCCTTGTGCTCGCGGGCCGTGCGCAGCTTGTACCGCACGCTCTTGAAGTCGCGCAGCGCCTCGGCGTTTTTCCCGCCCGACTCGGGCTTCGGCGCGCCGTCCACGATGAGCGCCACCTTCCCGGCGATCTCCTTGCCGGCGTAGTCGTCCCACGACGCCGCGGGCGCCGTCACGCCGTGCCCGACGAACACGACCTCGCCCTTCGCCTCGCCCGTCTGCGCGCCTTCCGCCGTGATCACGTCGGCCGCCGCCGGCGACTTCGCCGCCTTCTGCCCCTTCTTCGCGAGCGAGACCGTCGGCGCTTCCACCTTCGCGCCGACGCGCGCGGAGAACTTCTGCTTGAAGCTCTTGCTGCTTCCCTCCGCGTCTCCAAACGCCTCCAGCCCGAGCTCGCGGAAGCGCTTCTCCACGAGCTCGGCCGCTTGCTGCGCGCCCGCATCACCCGTGCCGCGACCTGCGAGATCGTCCGACGCGAGCCGCTTCACGTCCTCCTCGATCCGCCGCGGATCCCCTTTTTCGATCGGGTTTTCCGCCTTCGGCGCCGCCGCTTGGGGCAGCTCGGGCGGAGCGGGCGGCGGCGGAGTGACGGGCTCGGCCGCGGGGCCACAGGCGGCGAGCAGGGCGAGGAGGGACGCGTGGATCGCGAGGCGCCCACGAAGGCGCAAGGAGGTCGGCTTCACGGCCAACGCCTCTACCATGAACTGGGGTTTGGGGGCAGAGCTCGGCTTGTCCGAGCGGAGCCCCCAAGCGTTAAAACACGCGCGCGATCACCAGCATGCGCTGGGGCGCGTGATCAGCAGCGCGTGATCACCAGGGCGCAGACTTCTGGGCCGTGCGCACGAGCTCGACGGCGCGCCGTCCGATGTACTCCTCGACGTCGGCGGGCGCGATGTGCCGGTCCTTGGCGAAGTCGAACTCGCGCGGCTTGCCGTCGCCGAACGTCACGCGCACGACGGCCGCGTCCCGAGCGAGCTCCACGCGCAGGCTGAAATCGCCGAGCTTGAGCTTGAAGTCGTCTGCCTGCTCGGTGAGCGCGGGCGATTGCCCCTTGTCTCGCAGCCGATCACGGGTGAAGCGCAGCGCGTCGGCGCCCAGTGACAGGGCGTTCTCGGCCGTATGGAGCGCCTCTTGGACGCGCTTTCGATGCCGTTCCTGCTCCTCGGCGTCGCGCTCCGCCTTGGTCTTCGCTGCCTCGATGAGCTCGTCTCGCCAGCTTGCCACGGGGCCTCCTCGTCTCGGACTTTTGTCACGTATCCTTCAGATCGGTCGCGCTGTAAAGCCTCACCGCTCGGGCCTCTTTTCGACGGGGCCCGGCTGCGCAGGGGACGGATACGACGCCACGTGCACCGTCTGCGTCGGAAAGGCGAACGCCGAGCCGTTTTTCTCGACGATCTCCATCAACCCGAACAGGATCTCCTCCCGCCACGTGAGGAACTCGGTCCACTCGCGGGAGTCGAGCCACACCATCACCTCGATCATGAGCGCCGACTCGCCGAGGCCGATGAAGTTGACGTTGATCGCGTCGGGGTAAATCCCGGGCCGCTCGGCGAGAAAGCCGCGCATCTCGTCCACGATCCGCCGCACCGCGCCCGGGCTCGTCGAATACACGAGCCCGATCCTCGCGTGCAGGCGCAGCCGGTCGCGGGCGCTGTAGTTCTCGATCCGCATGTCCGAGAGCCGCCCGTTCGGCATCGTCACGAGCGTCCGGTCGAGCGTCCGGATCCGCGTCGAGCGCAGGCCAATCTGCTCCACGGTCCCCACGAGATCGTCGACCTTCACGAAATCGCCGATGTGCAGCGGCCGGTCCACGCCGATCGTGAACGAGCCGAACAGGTTCTCCAGCGTCTTCTGGCTCGCGAGCGCGACGGCGATACCGCCGATCCCGAGGCCCGCGATGATCCCCGTCACGTTGAGCCCGAGCTGCCCGAGCACCAGGATGAACCCGAAGATCACGAGCAAGACCTTCGCGGCCTTCGTGGAGATCGCCACGAGCGAGAGCGCTCCGCCGCGATCCTTCGCGTCGCCCGCCTTCGCGATGCGCGCCCCCACGCGGTGGGCGAGCACGTCGAGCAGGCCGAAGAGGCCCCAGAGCAGGCTCGCGACGAGCAGCGCGTCCACGCCCCGGCCCACGACATCACTCGCCGCGCGGCGCAGCGCGATCGCCGGCTCCACGGACCAGAACGCCGTCGTCCCGAGGAAGAGCGTCGCGGGTCCTCGGAGCGCGACGAGCAGCTCGTCGTCCCACTTCGTCTCGGTGCGCCGGGCGATCGGCGACGTGAGGCGCACGAAAATCGCAGACAGGAGGGCGCCCGTGAGCATCGACAACACGAACGCGAGCGGCAGCGCGACCCACTGCCACACCGCCACGCCGTAGACCGACTTCGTGTAAGACCAGGCGGGAAGGTTGCGGATCACCCATCCCGGCGTCACGCCGGGCTGCGCGGCGAACAGGGTGATCGGCGGTTCGTCCAGCATGACGCGCACTGTAGCGAAGGATCCGTCGCATGGTAGCCTCGTCCCCATGATCGCAATCGGGCCCGTCTCCGCCCGGACCGACGACGGCTGGCACCTGCGCGGAGAGATCCTCGCCGAAGGCTCCAGGCCCGCGGTTGCGCTGCTCTTGCACGCGATGATGGCGAGCCGCAGGAGCATGGACAAACCGCGCGGCGCGGGCCTCGCCTCGACGCTCGCCGCGGCCGGGCTCTCGGTCGTTTCCATGGACCTCCGCGGCCACGGCGAGAGCGGCCCCTCGGCGCGCGAAGGCGCGCGCTACACGTACGACGATTACATCCTCTACGACGTCCCCGCGCTCGTCGCGCTCACGCGCTCCCTGTTCCCGGGCAAACCCGTGATCGTCGTCGGCCACAGCCTCGGCGCGCACGCCGCGCTCGCCTCGGCAGGCGTTTTTCCCGACAAGGCCCCCGACGCCGTCGCCTCGATCGCCGGCAATTTCTGGTTCCCTTCGGACGAACCGAGCTTCGCGCGGCGCGCCGCGAAGGCGGCCACCCTCCGGACCTGGCTCGCCGTGGCCGAGGCCGTCGGTCACTTCGACCCCAAACCTTTTCGTATCGGCTCGGACGCCGTCCCCTTGCCGTACATCCGCCAGTTCTGGAAGGTGTGGTCCTCCGATCGATACGCCAGCGTCGACGACCGGTACGATTACGCCGAGGCGCTCACCCGCGTCACGTGCCCGGTCTTCGCCGTGGCGAGCGAGGGCGACAAACTCCTCGCGCACCCCGCCTCCGTGACGCGTTTCTTCTCGCGCATCGGCAGCACGAACAAAACGCTGCGGATCGTCACGCACGCCGAGCACGAAGGCCGGGCGCCGGATCACATGGGGCTCGTCACCGACCCGCGCGCGCTCCCCGTCTGGCGGGAAATTGCGGAATGGGCGACGGCGATCGCCTGAAGCGCCCTCAATCGATCTGCAAATGCCAGTGCGGCGGCGCCGACTCCTCGAGCAGCGTCACGCCTTTCGCCTCGTTCACGGCCGCGACGAACGCCTTTTTGTCGGCGGACGACATGTCGCGGTTTCGCACGTCCACGGCCCCCGCGCGGAGGTGCGCCGAAATGTACACGCCGCGGGCGATCTGCGATTTGAGCACCTCGTACATCGCGGCGACGACGTCGTCCGGCTCCTTGCGCGCCGCGCGCGCTCGCTCGTAGGCCTGCTTGACCTCCCGCGCGGCCTCCTTGTTCCGATAGAGCTGCATCGGATCGCCGCCGACGCGCAGCATCTTGTACATCGCCTTGGCCTGCCGCGCCGCGTCCCGCGTCCCGCTCGTCACCGTCACGTGTTTGCCCGTCCGCCGGAAATACGCCTCATCGATCGCGTCCACCTTGTCCGCGACCGGATCCGGCAGCGTTACGTCCGCCAGCGCGTTCCAGGCCGGCGGTTTTCCCCGCGGTGTCGATTTTTCGAGGCGCGGAGGCGACAGCGGCGGACGAGCGGCTTCTTCGGCCGACAGCGGGGGCAGATCGTCGCAGTCGAGGGCGAGCGCGGCGCGCGGCTCAGCCGTGGAGATCGGCGGCAGGAGGAAGGAAGCGTCGAGCTCGGCGACCTCGCGCGAGCAGCCTGCGCTGAGGGCGAGCGCGCAGACGAGGACGAACGTTCGGACGAGCGGGCTCCGCATGGGGCGCTCGCGATGTTGCACTGGCTCGCCGGGCGCGCCAAAAAAAGCGACGTCCTTTCGCAGCGCTGTGGGGTATTCTGGGCGAAATTTGGCGGCAGGACGGGCGGACCGGTCGAGACGACCGGGCTTCTCCAGGAGACGACTTCATGAGCGCCTCTCGCACGAATGGCACTGCGTCTCGCACCCGCCCGCTCACCGGCGCGGAGTACCTCGAGAGCCTGCGTGACGGGCGTGACGTCTGGATCCGCGGCGAGCGCGTCACCGACGTGCCGAACCACCCGTTCTTCCGCAACGCCACGCGGATGCTCGCGCGGCTCTATGACGCCCTGCACGATCCAGCGCGGCAGGAGACGCTCACGGCGGAGACGGAAATGGGCTCGGGTGCCCGGACACACCGCTTCTTCTGCGTCCCGCGGAGCGTCGAGGACCTCGTCTCGGCCCGCGACGCCATCGCGGAATGGGCGCGCATCACGTATGGCTGGATGGGGCAGAGCCCGGAAGAAGGCGCGAGCCTCGTCGCCACGCTCGGCGCCGCGCCCGAGGTGTATGGCCGCTTCGCCGATCATGCGCGGCGCTGGTATCACAAAGCGAGCGGGCAAGCGCTCTTCTTCCACCACGCGATGCTCGATCCTCGCGTCCCCTCGCCGAATGCCGCGGCCCCGACGCCGCTCCACGTCGAGCGCGAGACCGACGCCGGAATCGTCGTCCATGGCACGACGATCGTCCCCTCGGCCGCGGCGCTCTCCCATTGCAGCTTCGTCGTTCAGCCGGGCATCGTGCGCGAAAAGGAGTGCTTCCTCTCGTTCGTCGTGCCCATGGGCAGCCGCGGCGTGAAGCTGCAATGCCGCCCGGGCGCCACCATGAGCACGAAGCTCCACGGCAGCCCCTTCGATCATCCGCTGACGAGCCGCCTCGAAGAGGACGAGGCCGTCCTCTCGTTCGACGACGTGCTCGTGCCCTGGGAAAACGTCTTTCTGTACCGCGACGAGGCTGCGCAGGCGATGGCCTTCCAGCGCGCCTCCTTCGCCGCGCGCGTGAGCTTCCAGGAGTGCACGCGCCTCAGCGTCAAGCTCGAATTCCTCGCGGGCCTGCTCCTTCGCTCCGTCGAGGCGGCGGGCACCGGCGGCTCGCCCGAGGTCCGTGCGGCGCTCGGCGAGGTCCTCTCCTACCGCAATCTCTTCTGGGGCCTCACCGAGGCGCAGGCGCGGGTCCCGGCGCCCTGGGCGAATGGCGCATGTCTCCCGAACCCCGAGCATGGTTTGTCCTTCCGCATCTTTTCGACCCTCGCGTATCCGCGGCTGCGCGACGTCATCGAGCGGGCCGTGGGCAATGGCCACGTCTTCCTCTCGGCGAACGCGAGCGACTTCATGAACCCCGAGACGCGGGCCTACCTCGAGCGCTTCGTGCGCGGCGAGAACGGCTACACCGCGCTCGACCGGGTCAAGCTCACGAAGCTGCTCTGGGACGCGCTCGGCGGCCAGATCGACAGCCATTTCGCCTCCGGCGACCGCATGGAGAGCGCCGACGACATGCGCATCGACGTGCTCAGCACGGCCACCACGAGCGGCCTCGCCGAGCGCTGCAAGGCCTTCGCGGGCCATTGCCTCGACGAGTACGACCTCGAAGGTTGGCGCACCAAGGATCTCTTCACCCCGAACGAGCTCGTCCCGGTCGTCTCCTCGCGGCGGCGCCCGTCGTCGTGGTGAAACCGAAATCTTCGCCTCAGAAAAACCCGTCCAGCGCGATCCTGCAGAGCTCCGCGGGCCGCTCGGGATCATCGGGATCCGTGACGGCCCAGATCGCCTTTCGCTCCGGATCGAACGCGAGCCCCTCGACCTTGCGGCACGAGCCTTCCCCCGAAGGTTCTTCGAGGATCGCGTATTTTGCTCGATCCCCGGCGAAAAACCCGACGGCGGCGCCCACGACCGGCCCGTCGTCGATCGCGTTCGGCGTGCCCTCGGCGACGGCGAGGTACAACGTCCGCCCGCCGAATGCGGCCGCGTCCGTGAAATGCAGCGGCACGCCTCCCGCGAATCCGAGATCGTACATCCTGTGACCGAGGAGCTCCACGCCGCGCCCTTCGAGCGCGCCGCGGGCGACGTCTACGATCGCGCTCGCCACGCGCCCCGCGCCGCGATGAAAGAGCCGCAGGACCTCGCCGGACAGCACCGCGCCCTCGATGTTCGGCCTCGCCCCGAGCCGCGCCTCGACGGCGTCGAAGAGGGGCCCGAGGTCCGCGACGTGCACGCGGCCGTGATCGAGATCGAGCGACGCCTTGTGCCTCCGCGTGTCCGCCGATCCCGAGCCGAGAAGGGTCACGACGCGCCCCGGCCCGACGAACGCCGCCTCGAAATCAGGCTTTTTCGACTTGGGCAGCTCCTCCCCGCTCCCTTCGAGCGTGACACGCGAAATCGCCTCCGACGCCGGATCGACCCACACCACGGAGAATGCGTCGTCCTGGATCACGAGCAATCGCTCGTCGTGCCAAACCAGCGCCGACCCCGCCCGAACGCCGGGCAGGGGCCGGGACGAGACGATGCGGGCGCGCAAATGGGGATCCAGGGATGCTTCGATCACGAGGTCCGCCACTACCCTGGACCTCGGCCGGACGACAACCTTTCTTTTCCCGGGCCCGCCCGCTCGGACAACCACGCTGCGCCCGGGCGCATCGAAGCGCCTCGGTGGATCTCGACAAGCTCCCTGAAGAAGGCCGCCGGCGTGTGCAAATCGAGCGCGTCCGTCCCGAGATCGACGGCGGGCGCTTCCCGATCAAACGTATCCTCGGCGATCGCATCGACGTCTCGGCCATCGTGTACGCCGACGGGCACGATCTGCTCGTCGGCTCGCTCCTCTATCGCCCCGCGCCGTCCGTCGGTGATCCCGATCCGCCCTGGCTCTCCGTCCCGCTCGAAGCCACCGCCGAGCCCGATCGATTCGTCGCGTCGTTCACGCCCGACACGATCGGCCTCTGGCAATACACCGTGGAGGCCTTGATCGATCGGTTCGGTACGTTCCGCCGCGATTTGAAGAAACGCGTCGAGGCGGCCCAGGACGTCTCCGTCGACATCCTCGACGGCGCAATCTTGCTCGAACAGGCCGCCAAGGACGCGACCGGCGACGACGCCCGCTCCCTCACGGACATCGCCGCGCGCCTGCGCGACGACACGCTCCCGCTCACCGAACGAATCACGCTCGCGCTCGACAGCGGCCTTTGCATGGCCGCCGCGCGCCACCCCGATCGCCGCCTCGCCACGCGATATCCGGGCGTGCTCGAGGTCGTGGTCGACCCCGAAAAGGCCCGCTTTTCCGCGTGGTACGAGGTCTTTCCTCGCTCCTTCGGCGACGCCGGCCTCCACGGCACCTTCGCCGAAGCCGAGGCGCGCCTGCCGTATGTCGCCGAAATGGGCTTCGACGTCCTCTACCTCCCGCCGATCCATCCGATTGGCCACACGAACCGCAAAGGGAAAAACAATACGCTCATCGCCGAGCAAGGCGACGTCGGGAGCCCCTGGGCCATCGGCGCGCCCGAGGGCGGGCATACCGCGGTGCACCCCTCGCTCGGCACCCTCGACGATTTCGACAGGTTCTTCCAGGCCGCGGCGCGCCTCGGCATCGACGTCGCGCTCGACATCGCCTTGCAGGCCTCGCCCGATCACCCCTGGGTCGGAGAGCATCCCGGGTGGTTCCCGCGCCGCGCAGACGGCACGGCGCGTCATGCCGAAAACCCGCCCAAGAAATACCAGGACATCCACCCCTTCGATTTCGAGACCGAGGAGTGGCCCGAGCTCTGGCGCTCGCTCGAAGGCATTTTCCGGTTCTGGATCGCCCGCGGCGTCCGCTTCTTCCGGGTCGACAACCCGCACACGAAGCCCTTGCCGTTCTGGGAATGGGTCATCCGCTCGATCAAGCGCGACCACCCCGACGTCGTCTTCCTCTCCGAGGCCTTCACGCGCCCGGCGCTCATGTACGGCCTCGCCAAGCGCGGCTTCACCCAGTCGTACACGTATTTCACCTGGCGCGTCTCCAAGGACGAGCTCACGTCGTACATGCACGACCTCACGAGGACCGAGATCGCCGAGTTTTACCGGCCGAACTTCTGGCCGAACACGCCCGACATCCTGCCCGAGCACCTCCAGAATGGCGAGCCCGCGGCGTTCCTCCTCCGCCTCGTCCTCGCCGCCACCCTGTCGAGCTCGTATGGCATTTATGGCCCGGCGTTCGAGCTCATGGAGCACAAGCCCCCGCGCGAGGGCGCCGAGGAGTATGCGGACAGCGAGAAATACGAGCTCCGCCGCTGGGACCTCCGCAGGCCGGACAGCCTGCGCCCCATGATCACGCGCGTGAACCGCATCCGGATGGAGCACCGCGCCCTCGCCCGCAACGACAATCTCCGCTTTTTCCAGACGGACAGCGACCTCGTCCTCGCCTATGGCAAGACGCACGGCGACGACACGCTGATCGTCGTCGTCAACCTCGACCCGTATCACCGCCACGGCGCGTGGGTCGAGCTCGATCTGCCGGGCCTCACGGACGCGGGGCGCGGCTTCGAGGTCCATGACCTCCTGAGCGGCGCGCGTTATACGTTCCGAGGAAAGCGAAACTGGGTCGAGATCGACCCGCGGACGTCGCCCGCCTGTATCTTCCATGCACGGAGGCTCGCCCGCAGGGAGACCGATTACGAGTATTTCCTATGAAGCGCGATCCCCTCTGGTACAAGGACGCCGTCGTCTACGAGCTGCACGTCCGCGCGTTCAACGATCAGAACGGCGACGGGATCGGGGATCTCCCGGGGCTCGTGCACAAACTCGATTACCTCCAGGACCTCGGCGTCACGGCAATCTGGCTCCTACCGTTCTATCCCTCCCCGCTCCGCGACGGCGGCTACGACATCGCGGATTACACGGGCGTCAGCGAGAGCTACGGCACGCGCGAGGACTTCGCCCGCTTGCTCCGCGAGGCCCACGACCGGGACATCCGCGTCATCACCGAGCTCGTCCTCAATCACACGTCGAGCGAGCACGCCTGGTTCCAGCGCGCGCGCCGCGCCCCGCCCGGCGATCCGCACCGTGATTTCTACGTCTGGAGCGACGCGCCGAACCGCTTCGAGGAGGCGCGCATCATCTTCCAGGATTTCGAGAGCTCGAACTGGGCCTGGGATCCGGTCGCGCGGGCCTATTACTGGCACCGCTTTTATGCCCACCAGCCCGACCTCAACTTCGACAACCCAGCCGTCCACCAGGCGCTGCTCGAGGTCGTCGATCTGTGGTTCGACATGGGCGTCGACGGCATGCGCCTCGACGCGGTGCCGTACCTCTACGAGCGCGAAGGGACGAACTGCGAGAACCTCGCCGAGACGCACGCATTCTTGCGAAAGCTCCGCGCCCACATCGAGTCCCGCTACGAGGGCGGGCGCATGCTCCTCGCCGAGGCGAACCAGTGGCCCAGCGACGCCGCCGCGTATTTCGGCGCCGGCGACGAATGCCACATGAATTTCCACTTCCCGCTCATGCCGCGCATGTTCATGGCGGTCGAGCTCGAGGACAGCTTCCCGATCGTCAACATCCTCCGCCAGACCCCATCGATCCCCGAGACGTGCCAGTGGGCGACGTTCCTCCGGAACCACGACGAGCTCACGCTCGAAATGGTCACCGACGAGGACCGCGATTACATGGTCAAGGTTTACGCCGAGGAGCGCAACGCGCGCATCAACCTCGGCATCCGCCGCCGCCTCGCCCCGCTCATGCGCACGCGTCGCCGCATCGAGCTCATGAACGCGCTCCTCTTCTCGCTGCCGGGCACGCCCGTCCTCTATTACGGCGACGAGATCGGCATGGGCGACAACATCTTCCTCGGCGATCGCGACGGCGTCCGCACGCCCATGCAATGGAGCTCCGACCGCAACGCGGGGTTCTCGCGGTGCAACCCCCAGCGCCTCTACCTGCCCGTCATCGTCGACCCCGAGTACCATTACGAGGCCGTCAACGTCGAGGCCCAGCAGGCGAACCCGCAGTCCTTGCTCTGGTGGATGAAGCGCCTCATCGGCCTGCGCAAGCAATACGAGGTCTTCGGCCGCGGCACGATCGAGTTCCTCCAGCCCGACAACCACCGCGTCCTCGCGTTCGTCCGCTCCTACCGGGACGAGAACGTGCTCGTCGTCGCGAACCTCTCGCGATATGGCCAGTTCGTCGAGCTCGACCTCTCGCGCTTCCGCGGCATGGTCCCCACGGAGCTCTTCGGCCGGACCCGCTTCCCCGAGGTCGAAGGCAAATACCCGCTCTCGCTCGGGCCCCACGATTTCTTCTGGTTCGGCCTCGAACGCACGGCGCCCCTCGAAATCGCGCCGCGCGAGAGGCTCCCGGTCCTGCTCGCCTACCAGTCCATCGAGAGCCTCGTCCGGCGGCCCGAGGGCCGGCGCTCGCTCGAACGGATCCTCTGCAATTACCTCGCGGGGCGGCGGTATTTCCGCAGCAAGGGCCGCGCGCGTTCGAGCGCGTCGATCCTCGACGCCATTCCCCTCGGCGAGCCGAGCGCCCCGCTCGCGTGGCTGCTCTTCGTCCGCGTCGATTTCGCCTCCGGGCCTCCGGAGACCTACGTCCTGCCGATCACCTTCGCGACCGGCGAGCGCGCGCGAGAGCTCGAAGAGACCGCAGCCCACGCCGTCATCGCGGCCGTGCGCCTGCACGTGAGCAATGGGCACACCGACGTCGTCGAGGGTACGCTCATCGACGCGCTCGTCGACCCCGACCTCTCGAATGCGCTCCTCCGTTTCGTGCGCCAGGGCGCGAAATTCACCGGCACGCGCGGCGATCTGCGGTTCCTCCCCCACCCCTTCCTGAAGAGCGTCCCGGACGAGGCCACCGAGCGCGGCCGGCTCCTCTCGGCCGAGCAATCGAACAGCATCCTCGTGTATGGCGAGAGCGTGATGCTCAAGGTCTTCCGCCAGGTCGAGGAGGGCATCAATCCCGAATTCGAGGTCCAGGCGTTCCTCGACGCGCGCGGGTACCCGAACGTCCCGCGGCTCGGCGGCGCCGTCGAATACCAGGTGCCCGGGCGCGACCGCACGGTGCTCGGCATGGTCCAGCAATGGGTGCCGAGCCGGGGGAATGCGTTCCAGTCCACGCTCGAATCCCTCGACCTCTTCTTCGAAAGGGTCCTCGCCGACGAGGCCGCGCGCGCGGGCGCCGCGCCGCCATTGCCGCGGGGCACGTTCACCGAACGCGCGCGCTCTCCCTTGCCGCCCACGGTGCACGATCTCCTCGGCGCGCAGGTGGTTTGGCTGAAGAAACTCGGGCAGAGGACGGCCGAGCTCCACGCGGCGCTCGCGGCCGACGCGACCGACACCACGTTCGGCCGCGAGCCCTACTCCACGCTGCACCAGCAATCGCTTTATCAAGCCGCGCACGCGATGCTCGCCCGCACCTTCGACGCCGTGCGCCGGCGCGCGCACACATTGCCGGAGGGCGCGCGTGAGGTCGCGCGAGAGATCGGCGGTCGCGAGGACGAGGTCGACCGGCGATTCAAGGCGATCGGCGCACGCAAGGTCGACGCCACGCGAATTCGTTGCCACGGCGACTTCCACCTCGGCCAGGTCCTCTTCACCGGCGACGATTTCGTCTTCATTGATTTCGAGGGCGAACCCACACGCCCACTCGCCACGCGACGCTACCGCCGCACGCCGCTCCGGGACGTGGCCGGCATGCTCCGCTCCTTCGATTACGCGGGGGCCTCCGCCCTCGCCTCCGGACGCGCGCGGCCCGAGGACCTGCCCGTGCTCGAACCCTGGACGAACGCCTGGGTCGCCTGGGCCGAGGCCGTTTACCTCGCCGGGTACCTCGGCGCGGCCGCGGAGAGCGAGTTTCTCCCGAAAAGCGATCCCGACATCGACCTCCTCCTCGATTTCTACGTGCTCGAAAAGTGCATCTACGAGATCGGCTACGAGCTCGACAATCGCCCTGACTGGATCGGCATCCCGCTCCGCGGCCTCGCGCGCATGCTCGAGGGCTGACGGACGCTCGCTACAGCGTGCCTTCGCGCTTGAAGTAGGCGCGCGCGTGGGCGGCGATCTCCTTGTCGGTCGGGTGATCCATCGTCTCCACCGCGACGACCTTCGCGCGCAGGTCGTGATGGTGGAGCTCGAGGTGACGGACGAACTCGAGCTTCGCGTTCGCCGGGCCGACCACGAGGATCTCCTCGGTGCCGGCGAGGTGCATCGCGACGTCGTGATAATAATGCGGGTCCTCGCTCGCGTGCCCCGACGAAGCCGTCGGGCCCGCCTTGCGGTGCAGCTTCGTGTGCGCGTGCGGCGACCGGATCACCTCGCCGGCATAACTGTCGGGCGTGAGGTGGAAAATATGCGCTTCATTGTGATCGACCCAAACGACGGCATGTCGGGTGTTCATGGGAAAGCCGACATCGCAACGATCGTGCCGCGGGGCGAAGCCACGCAAAACATCGAGAAATACCCGAGGTCGAGGCGGATCTCGTCGCCGTGACACGCAAGGCGTGCGCGGCGGCGCAAGGACTGCGACGGACGGCCTCGTTTGCCTGCAGGATCCCCCGCCGCGCCCTGGATGTGGTAGGGGGGAGGCCGTGCAGCAAGGCCGAACCCCGATTCACGAGACCCCCGAGGGCGTCGTCCGGCGCCTCGTGGCCGCGCGCGCGGCGCTCCCGCGCGAGGAGGACCCGGTCCTCGCGTTCGACGCAGACGGTACGCTCTGGAGCGGCGACGTCGGCAACGACCTCTTCGAGGCGCTGATCGAAGAGGCGGTGGTGCGCGAAGAGGCGCGCGAGGCGCTGATCGTCGAGGCCCACGCGGCCGGCGTGAAGGCCGACGGCAGCACGATCGACATCGCGCAGGGCCTCTATCGCGCGCTCGCGGACGGCACCTATGAAGAAGCGCGCGCCTTCGCCATGATGGCCTGGGTCTTCGCGGGGTTTTCCCTCGCGGAGGCGGAGGGGTTTGCCCGGCGCGTCGTCGCCTCGCGAGGGCTCGAAGCGCGGCTGCATCGATTTCTTTTGCCCATCCTCGCCTGGGCCGAGGCCGAAAAGGTGCCCGTGTGGGTGGTCTCGGCTTCGCCGCGCTGGATCGTCGAGATTGGCGTGGCGCTCCTCGGAATCCCGGCGAATCGCGTCGTCGCGATGACGCCGCGCATGCAAGACGGGCGCATCACGGCCGAGCTCGCCGGGCGGCCCGTGTATGGGGACAATAAGCCCATCGCGCTGCGCGAGGCCTGCCCGGGCGCGACGCTGCTCGGCGCGTTCGGGGATTCGAGTTACGACGTGCCCATGCTCGCGGCCTCGCGCGTGCCGGTCGGCGTGCGCCCGAAGGCGGGATTGCTCGCGCGCGCGGCCGAGGTGCCCGAGCTCGTCGTCGTCGGGACCTGAGCCATGGCGACGATCGAGCTCCGCGGCCTCGTCCGGCGGCACCCCGGCACCGAAATCCCCGCCCTCGACAAACTCGATCTCGACGTGCGCGACGGCGAGATGCTCGTGCTCGTCGGCCCCTCGGGCTGCGGCAAATCGACGACGCTGCGCCTCGTCTCGGGACTCGATACGCCCGACGCGGGCACGATCCGGATCGACGGGCGCGACGTCACGCACGTGGCGCCGCAGGACCGCGACGTCGCGATGGTGTTTCAGGGGTATGCCCTCTACCCGCACATGAAGGTGCGCGAGATTCTGGCCTTCCCGCTCAAAATGCGCGGCATGCCGCGCGACGAGCAAGACAAAAAGGTCCGCGAGGCGGCGGAGATGCTCGGTTTGTCGAAGCTGCTCGATCGGCGCCCCGGGGAGCTCTCGGGCGGGGAGCGGCAGCGGGTCGCGATGGGGCGGGCGATCGTGCGTTCGCCGCGGGTCTTTCTCTTCGACGAGCCGCTCTCGAACCTCGACGCCGCGCTCCGGGCCGAATTGCGCGTCGAGCTCGCTTCGCTCGTGCGCCGGCTCGGCGTCACCAGCATTTACGTCACGCACGACCAGGTCGAGGCAATGACGATCGGCGATCGAATCGCCGTGATGAAGGGCGGCGTGCTCCAGCAGGTGGGGGCGCCCAGGGACATTTACGAGGCGCCCGCGAACGTCTTCGTGGCCTCGTTCCTCGGGACGCCTGCCATCAATCGCATCGAGGCGACGCACCACGCGGGGACGATCGAGGCGCCGAGCCTCCTCTTTTCGGTGCCGGTCACGCTCGGGCTGCCGAACCGCGTCGTCGTGGGGATCCGGCCGGAGCATGTATCGATCGTGCGCGACAAACCACGCGCCGACGACATCTCGATCTCCGCGAAGGTCGTGCACGCCGAGCCGCTCGGCGCCGAGACGTATCTCTATCTCGACGCGTCGGGCACGCGGATCGCGGCGCGCATGCCGGGCTGGGGGGCCTTTTCGCCGGGCGACGCGCTGCTCGCGGCGGTCGAGCTGCGCCATTGCATGTTCTTCGATGCCCAGACGGGCCGAAGGCTCGCGGAGGCGCGAGGATGAGCGTGCGCCTCGGGCGCAGGGACGCGCTGATCACGCTCGCCTCGTCGTTCGCCGCCCTCGCGGGGGCGGGCTGCGCGCGCGGCGGCAAGGACGGCGAGGCGTCGCTGTGGTTCGCGTATGGCGGGACCAACCGCGAGGTGCTGCTCTCGCTGGTGAATCGGTTCAACGCCGAGCAATCCACGTATCGCATCAAGGCCATCTACCAGGGCGACTACTTCGAGGCGCTGGCGAAGCTCCGCACGGCCATCGCGGCGCGCGCGGCGCCGGCGCTCACGCACGTCGTCGGCGAGGTCGTGCCTTACCTCGCGCAGGCCGGGACGCTCCTGCCGATCGACGAGACGAACCACGTGACCGGCGACGTCGTCCCCGCCCTCGGGCAAACCGGGTGTTTCGTGCGGGGCAGCGAGCGGCCCATCGTCTGCGCGCCTTTCAATCGGTCGACGCCGATCGCGTATTACAACCGCGCGCTCTTCGACGAGCTCGGCCTGCGCCCGCCGACGACCTGGAGCGAGCTCGAATCCGTGGCCCGCGCGGCGACGCTGCGGTCGAGCGACGGGACCGTGACCCGCCACGGATTCGCTTGCCCCATCGATTGGTGGTTCTGGGTGGCGCTCGTGGGCCAGGCGGGAGGGACCGTCGTGGAGGACGACGGGACGCCCTCGCTCGGCGGGGAGGCCGGGGTGCGCGCGCTCGAATTCTGGCAGCGGCTCGTGCACGAGGAGCGCACGATGAAGCCGCCGCCGGGCCGCGATTACAATGCCTGGCAAGCCACGAACAACGATTTCCTGGCGGGCCGGGTGGCGATGATCTGGACGTCGACCGCGTTCCTCAAGTACCTCGAGACGAACGCGAAGTTCCCGGTCGGCGCCGCGCCGCTGCCGGCGGACGTGCGCCGGAGCGTGCCCACGGGCGGCACGATGTTCGTCATCCCGGCCGCCTCGTCGGAGCCCGAGCGCCCCGCGGCCCGCGCATTCCTGCAATGGATGATGCAGCCGCGGCAGGCGAACGAATGGGCCACGCGGACGGGATATCTGCCCGTCTCGCAGAAGGGGCTCGCCGAGCTCGAAGCGAGCGGGTATTACCGCGAGCATCCGAACGATCGGGTCGCGCTCGATCAATTAAAAGACGCCTTCGCGTGGCCGTGGGCGCCGTCCTTGTTCCGCATCCAGCGCGAGGCGGTGCAGCCGCGGCTCGAAGAGGCCGTCCTC
The DNA here is from genome assembly GCF_029946515.1 of Polyangium sp. 6x1. Lineage (GTDB taxonomy): Bacteria > Myxococcota_A > Polyangia > Polyangiales > Polyangiaceae > Polyangium. The sequence continues at coordinate 16,856 of NZ_JARZHH010000018.1, read as the reverse complement.
GCCCGGAGGGACGCGCGGGCGACGCTCGACGAGGCGCGCCGCGCCGCGGGGGAGCCATGAAGCCGAAGCGCCCGCTCGATCCGTACCTCTTCCTCGCCCCGACGGCGCTCGTGCTCGGCCTCTTCTTTTTCTGGCCGCTCGCGCTCGTCTTCAAGAACAGCTTGTATCGCTGGGACATGCTCACGCCCCCCGAATGGGTGGGCGCCGCGAACTACGGGCAGATCCTCGCGAGCGGCGAGCTCTGGGGCACGATCGGGCGGACGCTCTCCTATAGCGTCGTGGTCGTGGTGCTCTCGCTCGGTCTCGGCCTCGGCCTCGCGCTCGCGCTCGATCGGCCCGGAAAACTCTATGCTTTCGTGCGGGGCGCGGTCTTCAGCGCGTACGTCGTCTCGTGGGTCGCCGTGGCCCTCTTGTGGATGTGGATCCTCGACGCGGACGGCGGGCTGCTCTCGACGCTCTGCCGCGCGGTCGGCATCACGCCCAAGAACTGGCTCGGCGATCCGGCGGTCGCGCTCTACACGCTCGCGGCCGTGAGCGTCTGGAAAATCACGGGGTATTCGATGGTGATTTTCCTGGCGGGGCTCCAGGACATCCCGCGCTCCTTGCACGAGGCCGCGGCGCTCGACGGGGCCGGGCCCTTTTCGCGGTTCCTGCATGTCACGTGGCCCATGCTGCGCCCGAGCGCCTCGTTCGTCGGGACGACCAGCTTGATCCTCTCGTTCCAGGCCTTCGACGTGGTCCGCGTGATGACCCAGGGCGGGCCCGTGAAATCGACGACGGTCTTCGTCTACGCGATTTACGAGCACGTCTTCGTGAACCTGCGCGTCGGCCGGGCGAGCGCGATGACCGTCGCGTTCTTCGTGCTCCTGCTCGGGCTCACCGCATTGCAGCTCCTTTCCTGGCGGCTCGGCAAGCCAGGCGCGAGGCGCGCATGAAGCTCCGATTCTCGGGGATCCTGCTCGGGGTCGTGGCCCTGCTCTGGGTCGGGCCGTATGCGTGGATGGTGCTCACCTCGCTCCGGACCTTGCCGGAGATCGTGGCGGCGCCCGCGTGGCCGATCCCGAAATCGATCCAGTTCGACGCCTACCGTGAGGTCCTCACCGCGATCCCCGTCGGCCGATATTTCCTGAACACGACGGCCATGGCCGTGGCCATCGCGCTCCTCCAGATCCTGCTCGCCTTGCCCGCGGGATACGCGCTCGCGAAATTGCATTTCGTCGGCAAGAAGGTCGCGTTTGCCCTGGTGCTCGCGTGCCTGCTCATCCCAGCGCAGGTGACGTTCGTCCCGGTCTTCTCGATGCTCGGCCCGATCGGCCTCGTGAACACGTTTGCCGCGCTCGTCCTGCCGTTCGGCGTGAGCGCGCTCGGTACGTTCCTCGTGCGGCAAGCGCTGCTCTCGGTGCCCGACGAGATGATCGAGGCGGCGCGGCTCGACGGCGCGAGCGAGCTCCGGATCGTCTACGGCCTGCTCGCGCCGATGCTACGGCCGACGCTCGCGTCGCTTTTCCTCTTCAGCTTCGTGTTCCATTACAACGATTATTTTTGGCCGCTCGTCATGACGACCGACGACGACGTCCGCACCTTGCCTCTCGCGGTCGCCCTGCTCCGCGAGCAAGGAACGGGCGTGCGCTGGCACATCGTGATGGCGGGGAACGTGATTCTGAGTTTGCCCGTCCTCGCGCTCTTCGCGGCGGTGCAAAAGCAGATCCTTCGGGCGGTGACGGCGCGGGTCGGGTAGCGACGTTCAAACGTCTCGGTCCTCGCCGTCGAAGCCGAGCACGCGCATGCCGAACGAGGTCGCGAGGAGGATGGCCGTCTCGAGCGGAACGTGAGCGCCCTTCACCTTGTTCTTCGCCGGATCGACGAACAGATCCGAGGAGCGAGGGAACTGCGCATTGCGAAGGTCGCAATCGTCGAAGCGCGTCCCCGCGAAACGGCACTCCTCGAACACGGCGCCGGAGAGGTCCATCGACGCGAAGACCGACTCGGTGATCGCACACCGCAGAAAGCGCGTCTTGCGTAGCGCGAGCGAGTCCATCACGGTATAGCGGAGGTCGCAGTCCTCGAACGACACGTCGGGGAATTTCGCAATTTTCGTCCAGTTGATCCCCATCAGCTTGCAGGCCTTGAACGTCACGCCTCGCAGCGAGAGCATGGTGACGTCGGCTTGACGCAGATCACATTCCTCGAAGATGCAGCCCTCGAGTCGCGTCCGCGTCCATCGGCCCTCGCTGAGCCTGGAGCGTCGAAATACGCAATCGGAGAACTCTCGATCACCGAGGTTCGCTCGTTCGAGCGTGACCTTGTCGAACGTCTCGCCGTCGAACGAATTTTTACCTTCGAATGGATTCACTTCCCCTCCAGGCGCAATCCCCATGGGCCGGACACAATTGCCGCAGGCCCACGCGTTGTCAACGACTCGCGGAGGGGATTTGCCCGTCGTCATCCATGGCACCACGGTCGCGGGAGAGGACACGCCCAACAGCCGCAGCACGAGGTGCGTCTCCTAAGGTTTTTCCGCGGGCTTCTCCGGCGCCTTTTCCGCGCCCTCGTCGAGCAGCAGGAATTGCTCCGGCGTGAGCTTGCCGAGGAGCTCGGGCGGGTGCGCATCGCGCGCGGGCTCCACGCGCGTGAGCTTTTCATCGAGCAGCATCGTTTCGTAGTTCCGAAGAAACCGCAGGGTATCGATCCCCGCGCCCAACGCGCCCAACGCGCCCACCATCACGGCCGCCGTGGCCACCGACCGTCGCACGCGCCGTCTACGCACCCCCACGGGACAATCATCCGTCATCACCGTCCCGTCCTTGCGCTGGAAGTACCGGACGCAGAGCTTGCCCTCTTTTTCGCGAAGGAGCTGCTCCGCCTCCTGGGCCGTCAGGGCCGAGAGGTTGTAGACGTTCTTTTCGCAGGACGAACAGAACCTCACGCGATCGTCGCCCACCATCGAAGCCCATGCGGCGCTGCAAGGGGCCGCGACTTCGACACGCGAGAGCAAGGGCAAGCGCCGCTTTTCTTCGAGCCGGCGCTTCACGTCCGCGAGCTCCTCGCCGAGGTCCGCGGCCTCGCGCGATAGCTCGGCGAGCTCGCGTCGTTGCGCCTCGATGTGCGCGAGGCGCGCCTCGATTTCGGACTTCTTGATCTCCAGGGCGTGCGCGTCGTCGCGGTAGGCCATGGGCCCTTGGACGCTCGAACGCGCGTTTGGTTGGCGAGGCGCGCGCGAACGTTCGGGATCAGTTGCGGGCGTTCAGCGGATCCTTGCGCGTGGACACCAAAAACGGGTTCACCACGCTCGCCGGCACCGTCGTCCCCGCCGCCTGCGTGGCCGGCGTCTCGGTGGTCTTGCGCGGCAGCGGGCGCGGCACGGGCTTCGGGAGCGGGCGGGGCTCGGGCTCGGCGGCGGGGCCGAGGGCGAGCTCGATCGAAACCTTGGCCTTGGCGATCTGCGCGAGCGCATTGGCGCGCTCGCGCGGGCGGGCAGCGCTCGCTTGCTCGACCTCTTGCTCGGCGCGCTCCAGGAACGCGAGGCCCCGCGCGAGCTTCAGCCGCGTGATCTGCTCGGCCGTCGGCAGCTCCGCGTCACACGCAGCCGACTCCTGCACCGCCCCCCTGCCGACGACGACGACGAGCGCTCCCGCGAGCACCAGCGTCGAGACCTTCCACACGTTCACCATCACGTCCTCCCTCCGAGCGCGAGCGTCGCGCGATCGGCACGTTGCGAGGTGGGGCCTTTCTGTGACCAACTTTTTTTCGGGACGAGGATATCCTCGCCGCGATGACGGCCCTGTCCGCCCCGAGGTCCACCGAAGAGAAGTCCGGGACGAGCGCGAGGCGCCCGCTCGCCGACCTCTCCCCCCTGAAGGATCGCCACTTCCTCTCGATGCTGCCGGTGATCCTCCTGGCCGTGGCCCTGCCCTTCGTGGCCCGCGCCCTCGAGCCACTCTGGATCGACGCCTCCGCCCTGGCCCAAGCGCGCTTCTTCGCGCGGCTCTGCGTCGTCTTCCTCCTGCTCGCCTGCTTTCCGGCCGTGCTGATCTTGATCCGCCTCGGCGCCACGGACGTGACCGCGGGGCAACACCGGACGCTGCTCGCGATTTACCCGGCGCTCACCTCGGTCTGGCAGAGCGTCGTGGCCCTCGACGGGCTCGTCCTCGTCGCCTGGCCCGCCAAGATGGCCCTGCCGAGCTTCGCCTTCGACGTCACGCTCTCGGTGTTCTCGGCCGCGCTGATTCCGTTCGTCTTGCACCACCAGGCGTGGTTTTACGGATTCGACGCGGACGCGCTGCGCAGGGCGCGGGAGGTGCTCCGGAGCGAATCCATCGAGGGCGCGACGAGGCCGCTCGATACGCTCGATTATCGGGTGCTCCAGCTCGTCGGCAAGAACGGCAGCGACATCGCGACCGTGATGATCAACGACGTGGGGCTCGGCCACCGCGACCTCATGCTGCGATTGCAGAAGCTCGTGGCGCTCGGCTACCTGGAGCTCGTCGAGGAGATGCACGGGCCGCAGGTCGTGCTGACGACGCTCGCCACGGATACGCTCGCCTTGCCGGTCTCGCTTTTCACCTGGGACACCGACGATCGGGAGACCTTGCGGGAGCTCGCCTCGGCACGGCTCTCGCTCGAAGCGCGCGAGCCGCAGCGGGTCGTGGTGGCGTGCGCGCGGCTCGCCGAGACGATGCTCAAGCGAATGCTTTCGAAGGTGACGCCGGCCGTCACGCAGGTGGGCGGCAAGGACATCGGCAAGGCGACGCTCGGCGAGCTCGTGCAAGCGTGCCGGCAGCACAAGCGGATCGGAAAGTTCGAGGACAGCGTGTTCGGCGCGATCAACGAGCGGCGGAAGAAGATCCACGCCCGCGACCACGAGAAGCCGATCGACGATCAGGACGCATTCGTGATTTATACGCTCACCGAGATCGTGGCGCGCGAGGTGCTGCGGCGCGGGGACGAGGCGCCGGCCGATTGAAGCGAAAAACGATCAGGGCGAGAGCTCGAGGAAAAACGCGTCGAATCCGCCGGCGCTCTGGGGCTCGTCGAGGACGCCCGCGAGCTTGCTCTGGAAGCCGCCGACGAGCAGCGGGCGGCCCGTCAAGGGGGAGACGTCGACGGCGGTGACGCCCTGCGACCAGGCGTCGCCATAGTCGTGGCCCCAGACGACATCGAGGGTCCCGCCCCGCAGCTTGAAGGCGCAGCCGTCCCCGTCGAGCACGCTCGATGTTTCGAGGAGCTTGATGCCAAGCTCGAGCTGCTTCGAGAAATAGCAGCCGATCACGACATCCCCGGCCGGATCGAACGCGACGCCCGTCCCGGACTGGATACCGGGTCCTTGAAATGCCGCGCTCCGGAGGAGCGCGCCGTCCGTCGACGAATAAAACGCGACGAACATGTCCGGGATGTCCACCTCTCCGTTCGTGTATTGCTTGCCGAGGAGGTCGATCGTCCCGCCGCTGAATTTGCCGACGAGCGCAATTTCGCCAGTCTTCGGGGAGATGTCGATCGCGTCGACGATCTTGTTGCCCGACCCGGCCGTTTTCTGCGCCCATTTCACCTCGCCCGACGCCGCGTCGAGCCGCGCGAGGAACATGTCTTTGCCCTGGGTGACCGCACCCTCGAGCGACCCGAAGGAGCTCACCCCATCCATGAGCCCCGTCGCGATGAGGTCGCCGTCGTTCGTGACCGCGAGCGCGTAGACCGCCTGAAATCCCTCGCCGCTCACCGGCACCTGCCAGCGGAACGTGCCGTCGGGCTTGTAGGAGACCATGAACCCGTCGCCCGTGCCGAGCGCCTCGAGCCCTTCCTTGCCGCCGAAATTCACCGCCCCCGTGAACGAGCCGCCGAGGTAGACATTGCCCTCCGCATCGAACGCGACAGCGTGCGCCACCTGGTAGGCGTCGTTGCCGATGCCTTTGACGTACCGGAGCGCGCCCGTCGCGTCGAATACGGCCAGAAACGCGTCCGACGAGCTCGCCAGCGAGGTGAACGACTGGATCCCGATCTGGAGCTTGCCGCTGAAATACCCGGCCACCGCGACGTCGCCGTTCGGCGCGACCGCGAGACTCGCGACCTGGACCAGCGTGCCATCCTGCCCCGGCACGAACTTGCTCGACCAATCCGAGAGCGTCCCGTCAGGGGCGCGCCGGGTGAGCAGGACGTGGCCGGCTTTCGGCAAGCCCTCGGGCTCCGCCGTCCCCGACCCGAAGCCGCCCAGGAACACCACGCCGTCGCGCGCGGCCGCGACGGCATGGTAGACGTCGTCCTTCTGGGTGACGACCCCCTGCGCGAGGGAAATCGTGTCCCCGTCGCAGACCGCCTCCGCGGTGCAGCCGTCGCCCAGCCCCGGCGGAGGCGGCGGCTCGTATTGCGTGACCGTGCATCCCCCCACGGAAACGAGACCCGAACCGAGAACGACCGCAAGCGCAAGCTTCCTCATACGCCATACTCCCTTCGAGCGCCGAGCCGTCGCCTTTCGAGCGGCAGGAGCTCGACGCAATGCGCCAGATTGTCGAGGCGCCTGGAAGCGGCGTCAATCTTTGGAAATGTGTAATCTTTTTCGCGGGGGAGGCGCGAAAGGAGGGAGGCGGGGCGGATCAGCCGAGGGCGGCGATCGCGGCGTCGTAATTCGGCTCCTGCGCGATCTCGGGGACGAGCTCGGCGTGGAGGACCTTGTTGCCTTCATCGAGGACGACGACGGCGCGCGCCGTGAGGCCGGCGAAGGGGCTGTCGGTGATCTCCACGCCGTAATCCTTGCCGAACGAGGAGCGGAACGCGGAGAGCGTCTCGACCTTGTCGAGGCCCTCGGCGCCGCAGAAGCGCTTCTGCGCGAAGGGCAGGTCCTCGGAGATGTTCAGCACGGTCACGCCCTTCTCGGACGCGAGCTTGTTGAACTTGCGCACCGAGATGGCGCAAACGGGCGTGTCGATGCTCGGGAAGATATTGAGGATCTTCTTGCCCGAGAACGACGCGAGCGTGGCCCGGGAGAGGTCCGCCCGGACGAGGTTGAAATCGGGCGCCGCGCCCCCCTTCGTCGGGAGATCGCCGGTCGTGTGAATCGCATTGCCCTTCAGCGTGATCGTCGCCATGGTGGGTGTTCTCCGTGTTCGGTTTGGCGCGGAGTGTACACACTGCCAACCCGACCACAAGGGGCGAAGCTCACCCTACGTGACGTCCGGCAGTCCCTCGATGCCCACGAGCTTCGCGCTGACCTCGTAGAGCCGGCGCTGGAGCGCGCGATCGTGCGACGCCTTCGACGAGGCCTCCTCGCGCTCGTCGGCGAAGTATTTGCCGGTGACCCCGGCGAGCGTGGGGTCGATCGCGAGCCGGACGGACGTGGCGGCGCCCTGCGCGACCGTGCCCCCGCCCATGCCGAAGCCGCTGCGCAAGAGCTTCGTGCCGATGACCCCCGGATGCAGCGCGTTCGACGTGACACGCGTCCCGGCGAGGCGCCGCGCCATTTCATACGCAAAGAGCACGTTCGCGAGCTTCGACGTGGCATACGCCGCGTATCCGTGAAAATAACGCTCGGACGTGAGGTCGGTGAATTCGATTTGCCCGCGGGTATGGGCGATCGAGCTCACGGTGACGATGCGGCCCTCTTTGCTCGCGCGGAGGCGCGGCAAGAGCAGGTGCGTGAGCAGGAACGGCGCGAGGTGATTGACGGCGAACGTCGTCTCGAATCCGTCCTCCGTGAGCGTTCGCTCGTGCATGAAGACGCCGGCATTGTTGAGCAGCACGTCGAGCCGATCCACGCGGGCCTCGACGTCCGCGGCGAGCGCGCGCACGGCGGCCATCGACGAGAGATCCGCGGCGACGGGCGCGAGGTCGTTCGAGCGGCTCTCGCGGGCGAGCGCCTCACACGCCGCCTTCGCCTTCGCCGCAGAGCGCCCGTGCACGAGGACGTGGGCGCCGCGGCGAAGGAGCTCGAGCGCGGTCTGGCGTCCGATTCCATCGGTCGCGCCGGTGACGAGGATGATCTGCTGCGGGGACATGGTGCTCACGGCGCGCTCGCAGGCTCCGGCGGTCCGGCGTCCTTCACCGCGACGGAGCCGATGAGCGACATCGTGCGGCGCTCGTAGTTTGGATCGTCGCTCGTGGACTCGAAATAGATGCGCGTCCCGTCCTCGGAGAAGAGCGGATAGCGCTCCTTCCATGGGTTCTTGGTCAAGCGACGGACGTGCTTTTGCTCGACGTCGAACAGGTACACGTCGCCGTGAAGGGTGAACGTGACGAGCTTGCCGTCGGGCGAGAAGCTCGGGTTCTCCGAGACCGATCCGATATCGAAGCGCACGAGCTTGCCCGCCTCGACGTCGAACACCGCGAAGCCCGTCCCCGTCGTCTCCATGACGAGCATCTTGCCGTCGCGGCTCGCTTCGAGGGCCGCGAAGCGCTCGTGGTCCTGCGCCTCGTGGAGCGACGTCACGGCGGGCGGCGACGCCCCGAGGTCCGTGACGTACAAGCTCTGGCGCGGGGTTTTCGGTTCCTCGCCGTCCGGTCCGGGCTCGATGCGCGCGATCGGCGTGTGCAGGAACGCGAGCCGGCTCGGGCCGAGCCAGGCAATGCCCGAGAAAAAGCCGCCCTCGGGCCCGCGCTCGAAGAGCGTCTTGCCGTCGTCGAGCGCGACGACGAGCAGGTTGCCCGGACAATCGCGGCAGGGGCGATCGTAAAGCGCGGCCGCCTTTCCGCCCGGCGCGACCTCGGGCGAGGAGAATCGGTGCTCCTCGTCGATGCGCAGGCGCCGCGCCTTGCCGTCGGGGTCGACCACGGTGAGCGTCTTCGCCCAGCCGAAGAGGTCCTCCGCGAACACGACGCGCCCGCCGTCCGGCGCGGCCGCCGGATAGCTGAAGAGGTGATAGCCGCTCCAGAGCTGCTTTCGTTCGCCGCCGGGCTGCCTCCATTCGAGGGTTTCGAGGCCGGTGATCCACGAGAGCTTCATCGTGCGCGGCGCGACGAACGGCGTGATGTCGGCCGTCTTCACGAGAAACCCGGGCGCGGCCGATCCGCCGAGTGCGTCGTCGGCGCCGAGGGCGCTGTGGTAGGTGACCTTCGCGGGGCCCTTGTCGAACTCCTTGCGGCGCTTCGCGAGGTCCTCGTAGGTGCGCTGCGCCTCGCCGAGGCGGTCGCCGCGGGCCTCGACGTATTGCTTCGCCTTGGCCACGTGGTCGGCGAGCTTGATGTCGCTGCCCTTGAAAATGCTCTCGATCGCCGGGTGCTTGATCAGGTGCGGGACGACCTGATCGAAGGCCTGGAGCGCGAGCGTCTCGGCGAGGCGGCGCAAGGCTTCGGTCTTCTGCTTGCCGCCCGCCCAGCCCACGAGGTGGCCGCTCTGCGCGACCTCGTCGCGGACGTGGTGCACCTCGAACGAAGCGTCCGCGCGGGCCTCGAAGTACCCGCCCTCCACCGGATGTTCGATCGTCTCGGGCGTGAGCTTGGCCTTCACCACGAACGAAGCGCGGAGCTTCTTCGCAGCCGCCTCGGGACTCTCGGCCTCGCGCAGGACCTCGAGGACCTCGGGGTCACCGGCGCGCACGGGCTCGAACCCGATCGCGTCGAGGCGCTGGCAAAGCTCGTTCACGAGCATCGCCGAGGCGCGCGAGCCGTCCCAAAAGTGACCGTCGAGGTCGACCGCGACGACGACGCGCAGCGGCTCGGGCTCGCTCGCAGCGCGCAGGCCGAAGAAGCCGGCCACACCCGCGAGCGCGGCGAACACACCGGCGACGGGCCAGAAGCGGCGCTTGCGGGGGACGAGCTCCGGCGGGATCTCGGTCTCGGTCTCGGCAGGCTCGACGGGGGTGGTCATGGCCGTAGGTTCGCGCATAACCTCGCGGCGCGCGGGAGGCAATGGTAGCGTCATCAGTCGGGGCAGAGGGTGGGGATATGCGCGGGAGCGGGGAGACCCTGGGGGGGCGGTTCGAGCTCGTGCGGCTCGCGGGGACCGGCGGGATGGGCGACGTCTACGAAGCGCGGGAGCGCTCGACGGGCGAGCGGCTCGCCGTGAAGGTGCTCCGGGCGGTTCGGGAAGACGCGGCCGCGCGCTTCGAGCGGGAGGCGACGATCCTCTCCACCTCGTCGCATCCGCATATCGTGCGGTACGTGGCGCGCGGGGCGCTTCCGTCCGGCGAGCCTTGGCTCGTGATGGAATGGCTCGAGGGGGAGGACCTCGCGAGCCGCCTCCGGCGCGGGCCGCTCAGCGTCGGGGAAGCCGTTCGATTGCTGCGCGCGGCAGCCGAGGCGCTCGGCGCGATGCACGCGCGGGGCGTCGTGCATCGCGACGTCAAGCCGGCCAACCTGTTCCTCGTGGGCGGGCGCATCGAGGGATTGAAGGTGCTCGATTTCGGCATTGCCCAGCTCCCGGGGGCCTCGCGGCTGACGGACACCGGCCTCGTCGTCGGGACGCCCGGGTACATGGCCCCCGAGCAAGCGAGCGATCGAGAGGCAGTGGGCACGCGGGCCGACGTCTTCTCGCTCGGCGCGGTCCTCTTCGAGTGCCTGACCGGTCGGCCTGCGTTTCCAGGGGCGACGTTCCTGGCCGTCGTGAGCAAGACGCTCTTCGAAGAACCCCCGCCGCTGCGGGAGCTCGTCCCGCGGGCGCCGGAGGGGCTCGCGACGCTCGTCGCGCACATGCTTTCGAAACACCCGGAAGGCCGGCCGGCCGACGGACAGGCGGTCGCTGCGGCTCTCTCGGCCTCGTGGATCGTGGACGACGACGCCCCGGCGCCGGAGCGCCCCCGGGGCGCGCTCACCGGCAGCGAGCGGCGCGCCGTCGTGCGGCGCCAGGCCGCGGAGGGACCGCGGCTGCTCCTCGGAAAACCCACGCCGTACGTGGGCCGGGAGCGCGACCTCGCCATGGTCTCGCAGCTCTTCGAGGAATGCGTGGAAGACCGGCTCGCGCACGGCGTGCTCGTCGTGGCGCCGCCGGGGATGGGCAAATCGCGCCTGGCCCACGAGCTCGCGCGGGCGCTCCGCGACCGAAAGGATTCCATTCAAATCTGGAGCGCGCGCGCCGATCCGCTCCGGCAAAGCTCGGCGCTCGGCCTCCTCGGGCAAGCGCTTCGCGGCGCGTGCGGGCTTCAGGAAGGTCAGCCGCTCGAAGCACGAAGGGACGCGCTGCTCGCGCGCGTCAGCGAGCGCATGGGCGCCGCCGGGCGGCCCGTGGCCGAGCTCCTCGGCGAGATCACCTCCGCGCCATTTCCCGACGCGGAGAGCACGCCGCTCCGCGAGGCGCGCAAGAATGCCCAGCTCCTCGCCGATCGCATCCAGGACGCCTGGCTCTCCTTCGTGCAAGCCGAATGCAGCGCGGGGCCGGTCTTGCTCCTGCTCGACGACTTGCAATGGAGCGATCGACCGACGGCGCAGCTCGTGGACGCCGCGCTGCGGGAATGTCGGAGCGCGCCGCTCTTCGTGCTCGCGCTCGCGCGGCCGGAGGTCCACGACGTCTTTCCGAACCTCTGGTCGAAGCGGCGTTTTTACGAGCTGCGGCTCCGGAAGCTCGGCCCGAAGGCGAGCGAGCAGCTCGTCCGGCACGTGCTCGGCGACGCGGCCTCGGGCGAGACCGTCGCGCGGATCTGCGCGCTCTCCGATGGCAATGCGTTTTACCTGGAGGAGCTCATCCGCGCGGCGGAGGAGAAGCGGACGACGCTCCCCTTGACGGTCGTCTCGATGGTGCAATCGAGGCTCGCGCAGCTCGACGGCACGGCGCGGCGCATGCTGCGGGCGGCGAGCGTCTTCGGCGAGACGTTCTGGGCCGGCGGGGTCGCGGCCTTGCTCGGCCCGAGCCACCACGTATCCGAGGTGCGGGAGGCATTTTCGCGGCTCATGGACGGCGAGCTCGTCGTGAAGGCGCGCGAGAGCCGGTTTCCCGGCGAGGACGAGCTCCGCTTCCGCCACGCGCTCTTCCGGGAAGGCGCGTATTCGATGCTCCTCGGCGACGATCGGGCGCTCGGCCACCGTCTCGCGGGGGAATGGCTCGAGCGGCACGGCGAGCAGGACCCAACGGTGCTGGCCGAGCATTTCGAGCGCGGCGGCGACCTCGAACGCGCCTGCCATTACCACGCGCGCGCCGCCGAGCGGTCGTTTGCGCGGTTCGATCTCGACTCCGTCTTCACACACGTCGAGCGCGGGGTCGCGTGCGGCGCGCGCGGCGAGGAGCTTTTGGATCTGCGGAGCTGGCAGGTCATGGCCCATCATTACCGGTGGAGCTTCACGGACGAGGTCCTGCGCCTGGGCGAGGAGGTGCGGGCGCTCGCGCGGCCCGGCAGCGCCGCCTGGTGCAGGGCCACGTTCGTGCTTTGCTCGTACTGCATGTTCACGGGCCGCTCGGAGCGAGCCATGGAGTTCGTCGCGGACATGGCCGCCGCCCAGCCGGACCGCTCGGCCCGCACCATGGCGATGGAAATGGCGTCGATGATCGTCACAGGGTTCGCCGTGGCCGGCGAGCGCGCGATGGCGCGCGACATGCTCACCTACGTGCGGCGCGCCGAGGACGCCCTGGAGACGACGGACATCCGCGAGCGCTGCCATGCCTTTCAGACCCGGGCCTGTCATCTCATGTTGCTGGAGCTCGATCCCTGGGAGGCCCTCGTCCTCTTCCGCAAGGTGGCCGCGGGCTTCCTGGAGGTGGGGGATCTCCGGCACCTGGTATTCACGCATTGCGGCGCCGCGCTCATGCTGACCTGGATGGGGCAACGCGAGAAGGCCGAGGCGCTCGCGCGTGAAGCGCGGACCCTCGCGCAGCGCGTGGGGGATCCGCTGATGAGCGCGCAAGTCACGAGCACCATGCAATGGATCCTCATGATGCTCGGCGGCGAACGCGACGCCGAAGAGCTCGCGCGCCTCGCGCGCGAGAGCATCGACCTTTACCCCGCGTCGACGCTGTTCGCGAGGTTCGCGCGCGGGTGCCTCGCGAGCGCATTGCTGCACGAAGGGGACCTCGCGGGCGCCGAGGCGGAGGCGCGCGAGGCGCGCGAGGCCCTTTCGACCATGCCGAGTTATCGGCTGCCCGCCTCGACGTTCCTCGTCACGTCCCTCCTGCGGCAAGGCCGCGCGGCCGAGGCGCGCGAGATCGCCGAGCAGGAGCTCGCGCGGCTCTCGGCGCAGGGGTGCATGGGGATCACCGAGAGCCGATTGCGCCTGGCCGTCGTGGAGGCCCGCATGGCGACGGGAGACATCGAGGCGACACGGGGGGCGCTCGGCGTGGCGCGCGAGGGGCTCCTTTCGACGGCGGCGCGCATCGAGGATCCTGAATTCCGGCGGAGCTTCCTCGAAGACGTGCCGGTGCATCGGAGGACGCTCGCGCTCGCGGAGGAGCTCGGCGTCGGGGAGGCGCATTGAGCACGAACGTGGGTCTTTCGCAGGCCGAAGCTTCGCGGCGCCTCGCCGTCCACGGGCGGAACGTCCTGCTCGCCGGGCATCGGCGCGCGACGATTCTGGAGTTCTTGGCTCGATTCAAGAACCCGCTCGTTCTCCTCTTGCTCGCGGCGTGCGTCGTCTCCGCGGCGACGGGAGACCTCGAGAGCTCCACGATCATCATGGTCATGGTCGTGCTCAGCGTGGTCCTCGATTTCGTGCAGGAGCACCGCGCCGGCCGGGCGGCCGAGGAGCTGCGCAAAGCGACGCGCGTCCGCGCCACGGTCGTGCGGGACGGCGCGGCGCGCGAGGTCCCGACCGAGGAGGTCGTGCCTGGCGACGTCGTGGTCCTCGCGGCCGGTGATCTCGTCCCCGCCGATGGGACGCTGATCGAAGCGCGTGACCTCTTCGTCAATCAGGCGCTCCTGACGGGCGAGCCTTATCCCGTGGAAAAACACCCGGGGCCGAGCGCGGACGCGACGAACGCGGACGGCGCCGCGGCCGAGGTCTTCATGGGCACGTCCGTGATCAGCGGCAGCGCCAAGGCCGTGATCACGCGGACGGGGACGAACACGGCGGTCGGCAAGATCGGCGTCGCGCTTTCGAGACAGGCGCCGCCCACGGCGTTCGAGATGGGCACGCGCAATTTCGGCCTGCTCATCCTGCGCCTCGCGATGTGGATGGTGCTGTTCGTGCTGCTCGTGAACCTCGTCCGCGAGCGCACGTGGCTCACCTCGTTCCTGTTCGCGATTGCGCTCGCCGTGGGCCTCACGCCGGAGCTGCTCCCCATGGTCGTCTCGGTGACCCTGGCGCGCGGCGCGCTGCGGATGTCGCGAAAGAAGGTCCTCGTCAAACGGCTCTCGGCCATTCACGACCTCGGGAGCATGGACGTGCTCTGCACGGACAAGACGGGGACCTTGACCGAGGCGCGCATTCGCCTCGAACAGCACCTCGACCCGCAGGGCCGCGACAGCCCGCGGGTGCTCGAGCTCGCCTATCTCAACAGCTTCTTCGAATCCGGCCTCAAGAGCCCCCTCGACGAGGCGATCCTGCGGCATGAGACCGTCGATATTCGCGGCTGGGAGAAGCTCGACGAGGTGCCGTTCGATTTCGAGCGGAGGCGCATCTCGGTGCTGGTCCGGCGAAACGGGGACACGCGGCTCGTCGTGAAGGGCGCGTTCGAGGAGATCCTGCGGGTCTCGACGCATTACGAGGGCGACGCGCCGGGCGACGTCCGTCCCCTCGACGCGGCGGCGCGGCGCGCGTTCTCCGAGCGATTCGAAGACCTCGGGCGGGAGGGGTACCGCGTGCTCGGGATCGCCTGGAAAGCCGAGGGGCCCGAATGCAAGCACGTGGTCATCCGCGACGAGACGGAGCTCGTCTTCGCGGGCTTCGCGGCCTTCGAGGACCCGCCGAAGGAGAGCGCGGGCGCGGCGCTCCGCGCGCTCTCGGGCGCGGGCGTATCCGTGGTGATCGTGACGGGGGACAACGAGCACGTGGCCGCGCACGTTTGCAAAAAGCTCGGCATCGAGGTGCGCGGTTGCCTGACGGGCGACGAGCTCGACCGGCTCGACGTGCACGCGCTCGACGCGCGCGTGGAGACCGTGAACCTGTTTTGCCGGCTGAACCCGACGCAAAAGAACCGGGTGATCCTCGCCTTGAAGAAACGAAGGCGGGTCGTCGGATATCTCGGCGACGGGATCAACGACGCGCCGTCGTTGCATTCGGCGGACGTGGGGATCTCGGTGGACAGCGCGGTCGACGTGGCGAAAGAGGCGGCGGACATCATCCTGCTCGAACGGGACCTCTCGGTGGTGGCCGACGGCATTGTCGAGGGGCGGCGGACGCTTGGCAACATCCTCAAATACATCCTGATGGGGACGAGCTCGAACTTCGGCAACATGTTCAGCATGGCCGGCGCGTCCCTGTTCTTGCCGTTCTTGCCCATGTTGCCGGCGCAGATCCTCCTGAACAATTTTCTGTACGACCTCTCGGAGATGCCCATCCCCACGGACCGGGTGGACGAGGACTTCGTGGCCCGGCCGCACCGGTGGGACATGCCGTTCATTCGTCGCTTCATGCTGGCGATCGGGCCGGTGAGCTCGCTCTTCGATTTCGTGACCTTCGTGCTGCTCTTGCACCTGTTCAAGGGAGACGAACGGCTGTTCCAGACGGGCTGGTTCGTCGAATCGCTGGCGACGCAGGTGCTCGTGATTTTCGTGATCCGGACGCAGGGCAGTCCGCTGCGAGGCAAGCCGAGCCGGGCCCTGCTCGTGACGAGCCTGTCGATGGTCGCGCTCGCGATGCTCCTGCCGTTCACGCCGATCGGGCTGAAGGTCGGGCTCGCGCCGCTGCCGCCGGTGTTTTTCGTGATCCTCGTGCCGCTCGTGGTGGCGTATCTGGGGGCGGTCGAGATCGTGAAGCGGTGGTTTTATCGGCGGTTCGGGTGGGGCTGAGCGGTCGCCGCGTCAGCGGCGGCGACAGGGGACGGGCGGGACATCATTCCGGGCAGAGGTGATGGTTCGGGCCACACGCGTATTGATCGATGCAATACCCATCCGAGGCCACGAACGGATGCACGATCTTGAAGCCGCCGCCGGGACACAGCACGTTCCACGTGGTCACGGAGCAATAGTAGACGGGATCGCACGCCCCCAGGCAGGTCCCCGAACCATCGCATACATCCATGTACGTGCCGGGATTGCCGTCGTCGCAGGCCGCCCCTGCTGACTTTGGCGTATAGTCGCACATCCCATTGGAGCAGTTGGGGGTCGCTTCGTAGCACCCGTCGAGCGGTGCATCACACGTGATCGAGGTCCCGCCGCAGGAGCCGCTGCCGTTGCAGACGTCGCCTGTCGTGCAGGCATTGCCGTCGTTGCACGTGCTGCCATTCGCCTTGGTCGGGTTCGAGCAGGCGCCCGTCGACGTGTTGCAGGTGCCCACATCGTGGCACTGGCTCTGCGCCGTGCAAACCCTCGGGTTCCCCCCCGTACACGTGCCCGACTGGCAGGTGTCCGTCTGCGTGCAGGCATTGCCGTCATTGCACGTGCTGCCATTCGCTTTCGTCGGGTTCGAGCAGGTGCCCGTCGACGGGTCGCAGGTCCCCGCATTGTGACACTGGCTCTGCGCCGTGCAGACCCTCGGGTTTCCCCCCGTACACGTGCCCGACTGGCAGGTGTCCGTCTGCGTGCAGGCATTGCCGTCATTGCACGCGCTGCCATTCGCTTTCGTCGGGTTCGAGCAGGTGCCCGTCGACGGGTTGCAGGTCCCCGCATTGTGACACTGGCTCTGCGCCGTGCAGACCCTCGGGTTTCCCCCCGTGCACGTGCCCGACTGGCAGGTGTCCGTCTGCGTGCACGCATTGCCGTCATTGCACGTGCTGCCATTCACCTTGGTCGGGTTCGAGCAGGTGCCCGTCGACGGGTTGCAGGTCCCCGCATTGTGACACTGGCTCTGCGCCGTGCAGACCCTCGGGTTTCCCCCCGTGCACGTGCCCGACTGGCAGGTGTCCGTCTGCGTGC
>NZ_JARZHH010000184.1 GCF_029946515.1 Polyangium sp. 6x1 | reverse complement strand
GAGTTAGAAATACGTTCACAAGCAGCCGCTACCCGTTCGAGGATCTCATCCGCCGACTTGGTCCACACGAAGGCCTTGCCGGCGGTGTTGTGGGCCTCGATGTGGGCGACGATGGCCTCTTCGAGCTCGCGGACGCTGCGATGAACGCCGCGACGGAGCTGCTTTTCGGTCAGCTCTGCGAAGAAACGCTCGACGAGGTTCAGCCAAGATGCGCTTGTGGGCGTGAAGTGCAGGTGAAAGCGTGGATGCTTGAGCAACCAGCGCTTCACCGGCTGCGTCTTGTGCGTGCCGTAGTTGTCGAGGATCAGGTGGACCTCTTGCTCCTTCGGGACCTTGCTCTCGATCATCCTCAAGAATGCCAAAAACTCCTGCGTCCGGTGCCTGCGGTGCAGTTGGCCGATCACCCTGCCTGACTTCACATCCAGCGCCGCGAACAGCGACGTCGTCCCGTGCCGCTTGTAATCGTAGGTGCGACGCTCCGCCTGGCCTGGCCGCATCGGCAGGAGCGGCTGTGTCCGATCGAGCGCCTGGATCTGCGACTTTTCGTCGACCGACAGCACGAGCGCGTGCTCCGGCGGGC
>NZ_JARZHH010000183.1 GCF_029946515.1 Polyangium sp. 6x1 | reverse complement strand
GGCAAGACGACGCTCACGGCGGCCATCGTCAAGGTCCAGTCCAAGCAGAAGCTTGCGAAAGAGATCAAGTACGCCGACATCGCCAAGGGCGGCACCGTTCGCGACGAGACCAAGACGGTGACGATCGCGGCCGCGCACGTCGAGTACGAGTCGCCGAACCGGCACTACGCGCACGTCGACTGCCCCGGCCACGCCGACTACATCAAGAACATGATCACGGGCGCCGCGCAGATGGACGGCGCGATCCTCGTGGTCAGCGCGCTCGACAGCGTCATGCCGCAGACCCGCGAGCACGTGCTCCTCGCGCGCCAGGTCGGCCTGAACTACCTCGTCGTCTTCCTCAACAAGTGTGACGCGGTGGACGACCCGGAGATGCTCGACCTCGTCGAGATGGAAGTCCGCGAGCTCCTCAACAAGTACAACTTCAACGGCGACAACGCGCCGGTCATCCGTGGTGCTTCGCTGCCTGCGCTGCAGGGCGACCCCAAGTGGGAGGCGAAGATCGGCGAGCTCCTCGCGGCGCTCGACAGCTACATCCCGGAGCCGGAGCGCGCGATCGACAAGCCGTTCCTCATGGCGATCGAGGACGTGTTCTCGATCAAGGGCCGCGGCACGGT
>NZ_JARZHH010000182.1 GCF_029946515.1 Polyangium sp. 6x1 | reverse complement strand
GCGCTGCCGGCGCGGCCGGCGCAGGGGCCGCCTCAGGCGCGGCGGGTTGCCCCTCGGGCGCGGGCGGCGCCGCCTGGCCGGCCTGCGCGAGCGCCGCGCTCGGGGCGAGGAGGAGAAGGGCGCCAACCGCAATGCAATGAGAAGAAAGCTTCGCCATGGGACCTCCCTGAAGACAAGGGTGAGTCCCCAAAAATCATGAAATGGGCGGTGTGTGTCAAGCGAAAAAGGTCGTCCGGGACGTGGTGAACAAGAAATGCAGGCCGCTGATTTTATTCAATCTTTTTATCCGCGAAAAATTTTGCGCGCCCTTGGCGCGGCGTGATTTTATTCAATCTTTTTTCTGTGAAAAGTTTTGCGCGCTTTTGGCGCGGCACGTCATCGGTGCGAGGTCGCGTCGCAATCCGCGTGTGACGGGCCCCCCCCGAACCCGTCACCCACGTTTGCCTCGGCGCTCGCGACCGGCGGGCCCCCCCGACCCGCCGCCCACGAGGGCCGAGACCCCCTCAGCCGCGCGCCCGCTGCTTGCGCGGCGCCGACGCAGCTTGCCCTCGCGCGCCGCCGCCGCGGGCCATCCCCTTCTGCGCCCCACGCACGCCGCCGCTCTGGCCGCCCCGCGCCGCTCCGCCGCTCTGCGACTGCGTCCGCGACGCCCCCTGCC
>NZ_JARZHH010000181.1 GCF_029946515.1 Polyangium sp. 6x1 | reverse complement strand
TTCGGGTCGAGGGGCGAACAGCCCCCGCGGGGTCCGGGGCAGCGCCCCGGCGCGGCGGCTCCTCAGGGCATGGAAGGCGGGAGGATGCCGACGGCGTCGATCTCGTTCCAGCCGTCGACCTTGTCGGATGCGAGGTCGATGCGCACGGCGGAGATGGGCGCGCAGGTTTTGGTCGGCGCGGAGCGGATGTGTGCGCAGCCGCCGATGGTCGCGGGCGCTGCGTTTTCGTAAATCACCTTGTCGCCTTCGCTCGTGGTGATCGTGATCTTCGAGATGGCGCCCGGGTTGTATGTCTCGTAGACCCAGACGGCCTCGCCGATCACGGGCGTCTTGAAGCCCACGGTCAGGAATTCGCCTGCATTGTCGAGGGCCTGCGTCGCCCAGGCCTTGGGCTCGTCGGCGCCGGCGGGATAGACGTCCGGCGCGCCGAGGGCTTGCTCGGCCGAATACTCCATCGTGCCGTACTGGGACGAGAATTCAACCACCTCGTCCGCCCACGTCACGCTGGCTGGCGCCTGGATCTCGTTCACGAGATTCGTCGCGTTGACGCAGCGCTTCGTATCGTCCTCCTCGTCGACGACCTTGCCGGCGCTGCAGTCCAGGGTGGCGGTGCCGCCGTCGCCGCCACTGCCGCCGCTGCCGCCGGCGCCGCCGCTGCCGCCGGACGCGCCGCTGCCGCCGCTGCCGGCCGTGCCGCCGGTGCC
>NZ_JARZHH010000180.1 GCF_029946515.1 Polyangium sp. 6x1 | reverse complement strand
GCGTCGAGCGCGGGCTCGGCGGGGCCCAGCTGGGCGCGGATGACGAGGTTATCGTGCAGCTTGCGGCAGATGGTGGCTTTTTCGGCGCGGGAGAGCTTGGCGGGGGTGGTGGTCGTCGGCATGGGAGAGACACCTCGCTGGAAACGAACGCGACGGGATGTCGCGCCGCGGGTTCGGGAGGCAGTCTGGCAAGGAGAATGCCAGCAGGGAAATGCCCGGAAAGGGGCGCGACGGGGAGGGGGTTGCTCCGAAATGGAGCGAGGGGCGATCCGGAATGGAGCGGGGGCGATCCGAAAGGAAGCGGCGTGCCCGCGGAGAGGGGGCGAAGAGGGGTCGGCGCGTGGGGAGATCGGCTTGGAAGGGGCGCGGAGAGGGGTCCGCGCGTGGGGAGGTCGGTTTGGAAGGGGTGCAACGCGAGGTCCGCGCGCGGGGACGTCGGCTTGGAAGGGGCGCAACGCGAGGTCCGCGCGCGGGGAGGTCGGCTTGGAAGGGGAGCAATACGAGGTCGGCGTATGCGGAGGTCGGCTTGGAAGGGGCGCGGAGAGGGGTCCGCGCGCGGGGACGTCGGCTTGGAAGGGGCGCGATGCGAGGTCGGCGTATGCGGAGGTCGGCTTGGAAGGGGCGCGGAGAGGGGTCCGCGCGCGGGGAGGTCGGTTTGGAAGGGGCGCAATGCGAGGTCAGCGTGCGCGGAGGCGGAGGCAGACGCGG
>NZ_JARZHH010000179.1 GCF_029946515.1 Polyangium sp. 6x1 | reverse complement strand
AACCCGCAAGGGAGGCAGGCCCCCAAGGAGTGGCTGGTAACTGGGGTGAAGTCGTAACAAGGTAGCCGTAGGGGAACCTGCGGCTGGATCACCTCCTTTCTAAGGAAGCGCTTCGGCGCATACCTAGGGGTCAAACCCGTCCCACACGGTGAAGCGTACAATCCAGTTTCCAGGGACCGAGCTGCGGCTCCGCGCGAGCGGAGGCTGCAGTTTGGGCCAGTAGCTCAGGTGGTTAGAGCGCACGCCTGATAAGCGTGAGGTCGGCAGTTCAACTCTGCCCTGGCCCACCTGAGCGTTCTGGAATGCTCTTGGGGCTGTAGCTCAGCTGGGAGAGCGCGGGCTTTGCAAGCCTGAGGTCGACGGTTCGAGCCCGTTCAGCTCCACCGTCTGGACCGCCAGACACCAAAAGACTGCGACGCTTCGGCGTCCCGGATCTCTGACAACTAAATAGATCGATAGATAGCGTCCTAAAGCTAGTGAAGAGCTGGCGCACGGAAGTTCGGCAATCGAACTCCGGGCGCGAGTTCGATGCGTGCCTTAGGGGTACGGTCAAGCTACGAAGGGCGCACGGTGGATGCCTAGGCGATCAGAGGCGATGAAGGACGTGGACAGCTGCGAAAAGCTCCGGGGAACCGCTAACAGGTTGTGATCCGGAGGTCTCCGAATGGGGAAACCCGAGCAGGGATTACCTGCCAGCCCATGGTGAATACATAGCCATGTGGCAGCCAAGCCAGGGAACTGAAACATCTAAGTACCTGGACGAAAGGAAAGCAAAAGCGACTCCCCCAGTAGTGGCGAGCGAACGGGGAAGAGCCTAAACCCAAGCAGTGCAAGCATGCTGGCGTTGCTGTTTGGGGGTCGTGGGTTTTTGCAGGAGAGACGGCATTCTCTCCGGCGAGTAAGAAAAGACGAGTCTAGCCGAACGGTATTGAAAGGCCGGCCATAGAGGGTGACAGCC